>NZ_JAKZHW010000001.1:0-1200000 GCF_022568775.1 Sphingomonas telluris
CAGCTTCGCCGCCGCGGCTTTTGTGTCCATCGCACTGACCGCGTCGGAAGAGGCTCTACCGATCACCTGCAACCCGATACGCGACAGTGCGGAACGAAGCTCCTCCGCAATACCTTCAGCGAAGTAAGCCTGGTCGTGTGAACCGGAGAGATCAGCGAATGGCAGGACCGCGATGCGGCTAGCATTAGCGACTGTTGGCTCGAACAGCCACCAGCCGCCTACGGCTGCCGCAATTGCACCGATGCCTCCACCGAGTGCTAACCGCCGCGACAGCTTTGGCGACCGCGGAGCATGACGGCCACCGGGTAAGGCCTTGCCGGCCATGATGTTCCTAGCTGACGTAACGACAGACGCGAAACGGGGGTCCGCGACATCTCCCCTCCAACCGATCAGAGAAAGCGCTTGGGCTTCTCCAAAACCAAGCGGCGGGTCGACAGCATCGAGCCGAACTGGGAGATAGATTCCGCGGCGTTGAGCACGGGCAGCTTCGTCTCGCACGAAATTGCCCTCACGCGAAACCGAGCGCTTGGTCCAAACCACTATGACGCACTTTGCTGCGTCGAGATGATCCTCAATGTCCTCGCGCCAATTGGCGCCACCGCCGATGTGAACGTCCCACCAGACACTCAGGCCTTCGGCCTCCAACGCTTCGATGAGCGGCCTTACGCGAGCGCGGTCCTCGGCCTTGTACGAAACGAATAGGTCGGTCGCAGTCATCGTGCCCCCGGACGATGTGTCGGCTACATGACTATTGCGAGCGATCTTTGGATTTCAAGTCAGCAGCAAAAAGCGACCATGGTGCTCGACGCGCTAATGGCAGGAATGGGTGGAAAGCTGTCATTAGCCGCCAACCTCCTCTGGAATGCTCAGGGCACCCTCAGCAGTCGATCGAGCGATACGCTTCCGCCGCCGAGAGCGATGAGCGGAAGCAGCAGGCCTGCCCAGCTGAGGTGCGTCGGCCATGCGTCGGGATAGACGAAGATCTCGATCACCAGCGTCATGATCAGCAGTGCCGACGCGCTGAAGCGAGTGAAGAGGCCGAGCGTCAGCAGGATTGGGAAGAGATGTTCAGAATAGGTCGCCGCGTAGGCCGCGATCTCGGGCTTGATCAGGGGTAGCGCGTAGTCGGTGCGGAAGAGCTCGAACGCGGTGTCGTTGACGGTCAGCAGCCCGTCGACCTTGGTCCTGCCGGACATGAAGAAGACTGAGGCGATGCCCAGCCGCTGCACGAGCAGAAGCAGCGACATCGGGAAGAGCTTCTCGGCGGTCTCCGCGAACAAATCGTAGGCCTTGCGCCAAGCGGGCGCGGCAACTTGCGTGGCCATTGTCAGGACCTTTCGTAAGAAGGCGCGGCGAACGCGCCCAGGTTGATGAGAGAGGCATAGACGGCGTCGGTGTCCTCGTTCGGGTAGAGCCGGGCGGCGGCGGACAGGCTTTGCTCGACGCGCTCACCCAAGCGGATGCCCGACAGGATGCGGTGGGCGGCGGCTCCGATGCGGGGGGTGTGCATGACGAAGGGCGAGGGGCGGGCGAACAGCGCGCCCTCGGACTTCCAATCCGGCTCGATGACCGACGGCATTGGCCGCTGGTGCGCGAGCCAGATGCTCATGCCCGGCGTCCGCAGCCAGCCGAAACGGACAGCGGGATGGAGCCTCAGCTGGAGGCCGGGCACGCCCGTCGGTTCGCCGGCAAGCGCGTCCGCATCCGCTGCCATCAGGCATTCGACGTGAAGACGCTCCACCCGCGCGACGTCGGGCAGGTAGAGGAGGTCCCCAATCCACGCTTGCTCGGCCAGCCACTCGGCGAACTGCTCGCCGTGGAGCGCAAGCACTGGCGAGCGCGGCGGGAAGGACGTCGAAAACTCGGCTGCGATGCCTGCGAACATCTCTTCGCCGACGATCTGCTCGACGACGGGAAAGTTGGAGCGCAGCGCTTCGACCGCCCCGTGGATGACAGTGTTGCGGTAGACAGCGAGCGGCCCCGTGGCAGGGGCATCGATCGCGGCGACGAAGCGGCGCTGGAAGGTTGCGAGGTCAGGCTGCAAGGCGAAGCCCTCCTTCGAGAACGGCCTGGGCGCGGTCGCGCTCGCGAATGAGCTCCGCGAAGGCAGGCACGTTGCCATCGCGCTCGATCAGCGTCGGGCGCGGGCCGATGCGGTCGACGAAGCCTTCGTAGAGGCTCCAAACTGCTTCGCTAACGGGCTCGTCGTGGCTGTCGATCAGCAAGGCACCATCGGCATCGAGGCTGTGACCCGCGAGGTGGATTTCGCCCACGAGCTTTGCCGGAATGTCGAGCAGCCAGGCGGCGGCGTCGAAGCCGATGTTGTTCGCGCCGACGGCGACGTTGTTCACGTCGATGAGCAGCTTGCAGCCGCTTCGCCGCGCAAGCTCGCGCAGGAAGCTCGTCTCGCTCCAGCGATGCTGGGTGAGCGGCAGGTAATGGGTGGGGTTCTCGATCAGGATCTCGCGTCCGAGCGCGTCCTGAATGCGGCCGACGTTGGCGCTGAGATAGGCCAAAGTTTCGTTCGTCCGTGGGAGCGGAAGAAGGTCGGGGAAGCTGCGGCCGTCGAGGCGTGACCAGGCGAGGTGCTCCGAAACCAGCGCGGGCTCGAAGCGGTCGGCGAGACTCTTCAGCGCGGCAATGTGATCGGGGTCAGGTTCCGATGCGCTTCCGAGCGATAGGCCGACGCCGTGCAGGGAAATTGGGCGATCTCGCCTCAGCTGTTCCAGCATGGCGAGACGTGGTCCGCCGCCGACCATGTAGTTCTCGGCGTGGACTTCGAACCAGAGTCCCACCGCCGGTGAGGCCAGCGCTTCGCTGAAATGCTGAGGCTTGAAGCCAAGTCCGGCGGTGGGAGTCATGATATCACCGCGCGGTCGGGGTGAGCGAGCCGTTGCCCTTGGGCGTCTTGATCGACGCGCAGGTGCCCTTGGCGACATATTTCCAGGAATTGCCCTGGTAGTTCTTCTTGGACGTGCCCGCGCAGGTCGTTCCCGCACCGGCGGCGCAGTCGTTCTTCCCAGCGAGCGAGATGCCGTAGCACTTGTCCTTGGTCGGCTGCGGCTTGACCGGCGAGGCCAGGCCGGCCGTCGAGACGAGCGCGGTGACGGCGCTGGCGACGGCGATGTGCGTGATTTTCATTTGAGATCTCTCCTTGCGATGCGACCCAAGGGGGTCCCGGCGCTTTTCGGAGAAATCGGCTCGGACGTCTCAGACCGAGTCCGCATGGGTTCGATGCGCAGTTGGTATGGCCGCTCTCGTTGCGGACGTGTAAGTAAATGGCGCCTCGAAGCTCGGGGAGCGCACCCATGGAAATGCAGCAGGTTCGCTATTTCGTTGCCCTGGCCGGCACGCTCAACTTCACGCGTGCCGCCGAGCAGTGCAACGTGAGCCAGCCCGCGCTGACGAGAGCGATCCAGCAGCTTGAGCATGAGCTCGGCGGCCCGCTGTTCCACCGCGAGCGCGCGAATACGCATCTGTCCGAGCTCGGGCGGATGATGCTACCTTACCTGCAATCCGTCGAGGAGAGCTGCCGTGCGGCTCGCGACCAGGCGAAGGCCGTCAAAAAGCTGGAGCAGGCGACACTGACGATCGGCACGATGTGCACGATCGGACCGCAGCTAGTTTCCGACCTTCTCGTCCGCTTCCAGGTCGAGCATCCCGGCGTGGAGGTGCGGATCATCGATACCGGCGCCCCTGAAATGATCGAGATGCTGGAGAAGGGTGACCTCGAAGTCGCCATCGTGGGAGTGCCCGACGAGCTTCCCGGGACGCTCCACCAGCTTCCCATCTTCGAAGAGCGCTTCGTGATCGTCCTTCCGCCCAACCACCGGCTGGTGGCCCACGACGAGATCCGAGCTGCAGAGCTCGACAAGGAGCCTTACGTCAGCCGCTCAAACTGCGAAGTATTCGAGCCGGTCCGGAAGGAGCTGGTCGACCGCAACATCTACCTGCGGCAGGTATTCAGCTCACCGCGCGACGATTGGGTGCAGGGGATGATAAAGGCTGGCCTCGGCCTGGGTTTCTTCCCCGAGTTCAGCGTCACGGATCCTGATCTCGTGGTGAGGCCGCTGATCGAGCCGAGCTTCACTCGGACGATCTATCTGACGACCGTCCGCGGACGCCCGCATTCTCCATCGGTCGGCGCGTTCGTGCAGGAGGCGCGGCGCTACCCCTGGCCGGCCTCACGAATGGCGAGCGCAGGCGACACAATCTCCCTCCGTCAGCAGATCATGGCAGTCGGCTAGAGCGTTGAGCGACGCCGGAAGGCCGCTGTAGATCGCGATCTGCATCAGGATCTCGACGACTTCGGACTTGCTGATCCCTAGCCGCTGGGCGGCCTCGACATGCGTGCGAAGCTGAGGGCTCGCGTGCCCGAGGCTGGCGAGGGAGGCGATGGCGACGATCTCCCGATCCCGAAACGAAAGCACCTCGCGGGAATAGAGGTCGCCGAACGCGAACTCGACGACCATCCGCGCGAAGTCGGGCGCCACCTCCGCGATGCGGCTGGTCTTGAGGAACTTCTCCAGCGACCCCGACGACAGGTGCTGAACCACGTCTACGCCACGACGATAACGCTCACTCATCACACACCTTCCGCTCGCACGAGTTTGGCTCCGAGGAATGCTGCCAGCGCGAGCGCGGCGAACACGCCTGCGATCGCGGCGGTCCAACCCAGCCGGTCGAAAAGCTGGCCGATGACGGCGGCTCCGGCGAGGCCGCCGCAGTAATAGGAAGAGAGGTAGAGGCCGCTAGCGGCTGCCTTGTCTCCCTTGGCGATGCGGCCGACATGGCCGGTGGCGACCGCCTGCGCAAAGAAGGTGCCGATGCCGACGAGGGTCAGGCCACCAATCACCGCATGAAGGCTCGGCAGGAGCAGAAGCAGCAGCCCCACCAGCGCGATGGCGAGGCTACCCGCAGCGGCCGGCCCGGGCCCTGTGCTCCTGACGACGGAGCCGGCCATTGGCGTCGTGACCATCGAAGGCAAGAAGACGAGAAAGACGAGGCCCAGCGCCGTCATCGACAGCGCGTGCGGCGGCCGCATCAGCACGAAGCCGACGTAGGTGAAGACGCCGATGAAGCCGAACAGGATCAGGAATCCGACGGCGAACGTCTGGCGAAGTGCGGGGTCGCTGAGATGCTCCGTCCAAGCGTTCCAGAAGCGGCCCATGCGCTGCATCGGCTCAGGAGCGTTCCGGTCCAGGGTAGCGCTAACCAGCGCCGCGCCTGCAAGGTTCAAAAGCGCAAAGAAAAGGAAGCTGTGCTCGGCCCCGACCAGGCTCGCAACGAAAGCGGCGGTCAGGCGACCGATGAGATTGCTGGCAACGACGCCAGTGACATAGGCCGCAAGCGCATGCGCGGTCCGGACCTCGCAGCGCTCCGCCAGATGCGTCAGCGTCAGCGTGAACGCCGCGGCCATGAACAGGCCCTGGATGACACGCAGCACCGCGAAGACGGTCAGGTTCGGCGCGAAGGCGAGCAATGCCGTCGGCACCGACAGGAAGAGGAGGCTGAGCGCGATGGCGCGCTTGCGCTCGATGTTGGCGCTAAAGACCCCAACGAACAGGCCGGAAATCGCCATTCCGAGCGTGCTCGCATTGGCTGCAAGCCCGATCTCCGCGGGCTTCACGCCGTAGGAAGCGGCTAGGCTCGGCAGGATCGCCTGCGTCGCGAAGAGGTCGACCAGAGTGAGGAACCCGATCACTGCGATCAGCAGCGACCGGTAAGCCGAAAGTCCGGCGGGCTCGTGGACCATCGCAGGGCGGGCAATGTCGGTCATGGTGCGTCCTGAAGAGGGGCGTCCCGCCCGGGGGGCTACAGGCGGGACGCCGATGTGCCGGCTTGGGGAGATAAGGCCGGCGGGGGTTCGCTAGCCGTGGAACACGTCCGACGAGAGAAGGACCGCCGGCACCTTGCCGTGGTTCTCCCAATAGTGACTGAGGCCGTCGGCCTCGCGGCTGATGTCGCCGGCCTTGTGCTCAATCGGAGCGCCGCAGGCGCTGCTATGCTCGGTGATCGAGCCGCTGATGACGTAGATCAGCGCCGGACGGTCCTTGTGGCTGTGCAGCGGCACGATTCCGCCAGGCTGGACGACTAGGCGGCGCGTGCGCAGCTGGCGGCCGTCCACGTTGATTTCCGGGCCGAGACTGATGGCGCTGAGAACGTCGTCGGTGACGCCCTTCGGCATCGTGGGCGCCTTGGCGAGGTCGCTGGTGCCGGGCGTGGTGCACTGGCCCGCAGCCGCAGGGGTCGCAAAGCTGCTGGCGGCTGCAACGGCAATGGCGGCCGTCGCGATCATGGTCTTGAGGTTGAACATTGCCGTCTCCTTGAGTTCGTTGAATCGGACGGTCGCGAAAGCCGGACTGAAGGATGGGAGAGATTGCCTTCGGTCCCGTGCGCCATCGGCTGAGTGCCGGCTTTCACGACGCTTCATCAAATTACGAACCGGGGAGCCCACGCGGAAATCGCAAGGCCGCATGGACTCCATGCATGAAGCGCATTTCCCTCAGTGAAGCGCCTGCGCGACCCTAAGGACTCAACCAAATTGGAGCTTCGACATGGACATGCAGGTCCAGGAAATGACCGACACCGCCCACCCGCTTTCCGGCAAGGTCGCGGTCGTCACGGGATCGACCAGCGGCATCGGCCTAGGAATTGCACGGGCGTTCGCGGAGGCGGGTGCCAACGTTGTCATCAACGGCCTCGCCGAGCAGCGCGAGATCGACTTCGTTTGCGAGGAGCTGGACGGGATCTGCCCCGTGAACCGCATCGTCTACAACGGTGCGAACCTGATGAAGGCCGAAGAGGCGACCGGTCTGGTCGAGGAGACGATCGTCGAGTTCGGCGGGATCGACATCCTCGTGAACAATGCCGGGATCCAGTACGTCAGCCCGATCGAGACCTTCCCGCCCGAGAAATATGAGGCGATCATCGCGCTCGACCTTTCGGCGACCTGGTACACGTCGCGCGCCGCCTTCGCGTCGATGAAGCAGAAGGGTTACGGCCGGATCATCAACGTGGCTTCCGCCCACGGCCTCGTCGCCTCACCCTTCAAGAGCGCTTACGTCGCCGCGAAGCACGGCGTCGTCGGCCTCACCAAGACGCTGGCGCTCGAGGGTGCGGAGCACGGCATTACCGTCAACGCGATCTGTCCGGGCTACGTCTGGACGCCGCTCGTCGAGAACCAGATCGACGACACCGCTAAGGCCCGCGGCATCACGCGCGAGGAGGTCATCCGCGACGTCTTGCTCGCGGCCCAGCCGAACAAGCGCTTCGCGGACGTCGAAGAACTCGGCGCGCTCGCGGTGTTCCTGTGCGGGCCGGGTGGGCGCTCGATCACTGGAACTGCGGTGCCGGTCGACGGCGGCTGGACGGCGCACTGATGTCCGCGCTCGCGAAAGAGGTGGCCGCGCTCGGCCAGACCGTGATGGTCCTCCAGGGCGGCGGCGCGCTCGGCGCCTACCAGGTCGGAGTCTACGAGGCGCTCGACGAGGCCGGCATCGCTCCACAATGGGTGATCGGAACTTCGATCGGCGCGATCAACGCAGCGCTCATTGCCGGCAGCAAGCCTGGCGAGCGGGTCGACAAGCTCTGCGAGTTCTGGTCGCGGGTACAGAACGACCAGCTCATCCCGCAGGGCCTGCCGAGCTGGATGGCGACGGCGGCCCGGAACTGGCGGGCGATCACCGCCGGCGTTCCGTCCTTCTTCACGCCGAACCCCATGGCGTTCCTCAGCCCGCACAACCGGCTCGGTGCGGAAAAGGCTGGCTATTACTCGGTCGATCCCCTCCGCCGGACGCTGGAGGAGCTGATCGATTTCGACCAGCTCAACACGGGCGGCACGCGCATCACCGTCGGCGCATCGAGCGTGCGGACGGCCGAGATGCGCTACTTCGATTCTCGCGACGTGCCGCTGCAGCTCGAACACGTGCTAGCGTCCGGCGCGCTGCCGCCGGGCTTCCCCCCAGTCCGCATCGACGGCGAGCTCTACTGGGACGGCGGCATCCTTTCGAACACGCCGGTCGAGGTCGTGTTCGACGATAATCTCCGTAAGGACAGCCTGGTCTTCGCGGTGCACATCTGGAACCCGCACGGACCGGAGCCGGAGACGATCTGGGAGGTGATGAACCGCCAGAAGGACGTGCAATATTCGTCACGCGCCGCCGCGCACATCAAGCGGCAGCGCCAGCTGCACAAGATGCGGCACATCATCGCCGAGCTGAGCAAGCTGGTCCCAGCGGAAAAGCGCAGCGACAACCGGCTCGCGGAGATGGCGTCCTACGGATGCCTGACGAGGATGCATGTCGTTCGCTTGCTCGCGCCTGCCCTCGATCACGAGGATCACAGCAAAGACATCGACTTCAGCGCGAGCGGCATCCGCCGACGCCGCGAGGCCGGATATCAAGACACGATGGAGACCCTGGAGAAGGCTCCGTGGCGTGCGCCGGTGGACGACATCGAAGGCTTCATTCTCCACGAAGCACGCGGCGGGCGGATGATCCAAACCGCTGCCGCCCGCTGAGGACGCTGAGATGCTGATGCTTTCCAACTCCAGACGATCCATCGCCGTCTTGCTGGGCTCCATGCGCCGCGATCGAATGGGTGATAGAGCGGCGCGACTGGTCATCGACGAGCTCGAACGCCGAGGGCATGACGTGCACCTGGTGGATCCGCTGGAACTGCAGCTTCCGCTGCTCGACCAAATGTACAAGGAGCATCCGGCCGGCGAAGCGCCCGAGAACCTCGAACGGCTCGCGGATTTGTATCGCAGCGCCGACGGGTTCCTAGTCGTCAGCGGCGAATATAACCACGGCATCCCTCCGGCCCTGAAGAACCTGCTCGACCATTTCCTGGAGGAGTATTTTTGGCGGCCGTCGGGGATCATTTGTTACTCGGCGGGCGGCTTTGGTGGGGTTCGCGCAGCCATGCAGTTGCGCATGACGCTGGCCGAGCTTGGAATGCCGAGCGTTCCAAGCCTTCTGCCTATCCCTCGTATCGCAGAAGCGATTAGCGCGGAGGGCGTGGCGAGCGACATTACCGTTCGATCGATGAACCGCTTCCTCGATGAGTTTCTTTGGTACGCGGACGCCCTCGCCGAAGCGCGTATCGGCGGTACGCCGTACTGAAGCATACGCGACGCGCATCAAACTCATGCTCAATTGCGATTTCTCTCCAGAGCTCTGAACGGCGAAAATCCGAAGCACAGGCAAGGAGAGATTCAATGTTCAGAAGCACCAAGCTCCACAAGAAATTCCTCGCGGTCCTGTTGCTTGCCGGCCCCGCAACGGTCGTAACGCCGCTCGTCACCACGGTGGCGAAGGCAGCGACCCCGGTGGCCAGCGCGCCCGCGCAAGGCGTGATCAAGCAGAAGAGCGACTTCGCGTTCGACGACACGGTCGACCGCATCAAGGCGGACATCGCCAAGAAGGGCATCCGCTTCTTCGACGAGATCGACCACACCGCCCTCGGCGCCTCTGCCGACCTCCCGATCAACCGCTCCAAGCTACTGCTGTTCGGCAATCCACCTCTGGGTGTGCAGTTCCTGCAAGCGAACCCCGTCGCGGGGCTCGACTGGCCCGTGCGCATGCTCGTCACACAGGACGATGACGGCGCCGTGTGGGTCAGCTGGAGCGACTTCCGCTTCGTCGCCAACCGCTACCAGCTCGCCCATCGAGACAAGCAGATCGCCATGGCGAGCGAAGTCGCGGCCTCCATCGCATCTTCGACGAGGAAGTGAGCATGCAAAATTCCCCATCACCCGACGAACGGACCTTCGGACCCCTTCCGCGCAAGGACATTCTGGCCGTCTGTTCCTTCCTCAACCGGCGCCCGGCAGCGCGGGCGACGAGCACGATCGACGGTCCCGAGTTCTTCCTCGAACGACTGGCTGCAGCCGCCCGGATGCAGTGATCAACGCGTCCGCCCTCATGGAGATAAAAAGGGGCCTTCCGCCACTCAGCGGGAGGCTCCTTTGGGCGTATCGCATCGCTTGGATGCTGTCCGCTGCCTTCACGCTCGCAGCGCTGGCTTACGCACTGCCCGGCGGCGCCATGGATCCGCTCGTTCTCGGCATCCGCCTCGTGAAATCGGCCATTCTGATCGCGGTCGCGAGCGTGCTCATCTGGCGCCGGCAACGCGACCCCGTCGCCGGCATCCTGGCCCTGGCATTCCTATGTTGGACCGTCACGAGCAGCGTCGACTTCACGTCCGGCCAGGTCCTGCCGATGCTCCTCGACCGGCTGCGCTTCCTGCTTTTCGCATTGGCGCTGGTGCTCTTTCCCGATGGCAAGTGGAACCCTCGCTGGACCCGCGCAGTCGCGGTCGCGAGTGTTGCGGTATTCGTCATCGGCGCGCTTGAAGGCGTAGGATTGGCGCCAACGAAGCTCTTCCTGCCGCTCGCGATCGCTTGCGTGGTCGCCGCCATCGCCTCGTTGATCCAGCGCTTCCGAACGACCTCGAGCGAGACGCTGCAGCTGCAATTGAAGTGGGTCGCACTCGGTCTCGTTTGCGGAGTGGGCTTGATCCTCTCGGCAAGGGCTGGAGCCGCGCTGTCCGGGCCACGGCTCGGCTTCGAAGCCATGTTTCAACTCGGCATCGTCATTGTGGCGCTCGGCTTCCTGGTGCCCCTGCTCCGCTACCGCCTATACGACGCAGAAACGGTAATCAGCCGCTCGGCCGGCTACGCCATGCTGACGGCAACCCTCGTCGCAGTCTTCGCGGGCAGCGAAGCGCTGATCGAGAACTTGGGTCAGCAATATCTGGGATCCGGCATTGGCCAAGTATCCGGCGCGATGGCCGCAGCATTGGCGGCAGTGATGCTCGCGCCGCTCAACGAGCGGATCAGCAGGTGGGCCGAGCACCGTTTCCAGCGCGACCTGGTCCGGCTGAAACGAGAGCTCCCTGAGCTACTGGCCGAGACACCATTCGACTGGTCCCCTCGCCAGATCGGAGAAGCAGTGCTCCCGCGCATTTGCGACGCGGTCCACGCTACGTCAGCCGGCATCATCATCAGAGACCAGTTGATCGCGTCCAACGGGGTGCAACCGACGGACACCGGACGAGAAGCCTTCGAATCCGCGTTGGAACTGCCACTTCGATGTCCATTCGGAGGGGAACAGGGTTCACTTCTGGTAGGGCCACGTCCCGACAGAACCTCGTACGGCAAGGAAGAAGTGAGAGCGCTGCAGGGCATCCTTCCGCCGCTACGAAGAGCGCTCAATCACGCATCGCAGCGCGATGAGACTCGCCGAAGGGAAGCGGCGAGGAAGCGCTCTATAGCGACACGCATTGCCCAGATGTCGAAGCAAATCGCTGCCTTGGAAATGATCGGCTAATGGCAGGAATGGGTGGAATGCTGCCGTAGCACTCACCTACTGCCGTGTGGCAGTGCCTCCTCCGCCGACGTTCCACCACCAGCCCTGCGAAAGGCAGCCGCTGCCGTCGGGCCTTGTGGTCACTTCCTTGAAACGGGTGGTGGATGAAGTGCCTGCCCCCTGCGTCGCGCTCAGGCGCGCAGCCGCGCAATCGGGACCCCAGAAACCGCGGTAGACGGCGTTCGGCGCGTTCGCCGGTTTGGCGAGTTCCTTCTGATATTCGAGCTGCTGACTGCGGACCGTCTCGGCATGCTGATCGAGCTGGCGCTGGTAATCCGCGGCAGCGTGCTCGGCCTGCAGCTTCTGTTCCTGCTTCTTGCGCGCGACCTCGTCCTGCGCCTGCTTGTAGTCATCGACCTGCTTCTGCTGCTCGGCGAGCTTCTCGTTGTAGTCGGCCATGTCGGCCGCGTACTTCGCGTCGGCTTCTGCATTGGTCATCTTGTGCCGCGTAGGGCCGCTGATGGTGACGGAGTTATCCGGGATGTGCTGGCTCGGCCTGTCTTCCTCTTCCGCCAACTCGGCTGAGAGAGCGCCGCCGACAGGGTTTCCGGACCAGTCGGTGACGGCGAGGACGCCCGCTTTGCCATCCGGGCGCCAGTCGGAGACCAACGAACCTTCGAATTTTATATAGTTCCTTGAGCGCAGCTTCGCGGACACGGCGAGCGCGTGATCCTTCATCGTCGTCACCCAGCAGCCGCTATGGCGCATGCCATGGTCTTCGGTGAACTTCGAGAACTGCCCGACAATGTTCGTGAAGGTGTAGCTAGACACCCCGCGAACGTCGTCCGGCGCAGTGGCGAACTGCGCTTCCCACTCCTTGATCCCGTCATATTTCCAGGTTGGATAGGAATCGCCGATCGCGTCCCCTTCCAGCGTGAAAAGCTGCGTGTAGTGTGAAGTGCCTTCGATCTCCTCGGCCGAGCAGGCCAGGTAGATGGTGTTCGCCGCATTGGCCGTGGTGGCGAGCGGAAGCGCGACGAGCGCCGCGGCAAATTTGAGACGCATTACTAACCCCCCGAGACTAATAGACGTTAGCCTATCGAGGCTCGGCGAGGGCGCAAGAGCGATTGTCTCCGGTAGTCTAACGGCAGGAATGGGTCGAAAGCCGCCGGACCGCCCAAGGCCTATCAATCCGCCACACCCCCTTCTCTGTCGGCAAGCAAAGCTCGTTGCTCGGCATCGTGTCGCGGACGGATGAAAAGGCGGCGCACCGCGGGCCACCTCTCACCGGCTTCGCGTTCGATCTGATCGACAATCGCCTCGACCCTGCCTGCTGTGATCGTATCGTCGAAGTCGACGCTCATCATCGCGGTGATTTGATCGGGCGCCGAATGGAGCGTTAGAATCTCGCCGACCCCTGTCACCTCTCGATGAGCCAGGGTCAGTTTCCTTAAGGCCGATACCAGCTCAGGGTCGGCTGACTCGCCAATAAGAAGGGCCTTTGACTCCACGGCCAGGAGCAACGCGGTCAGGCCGAGGATGACGCCGATGATGACGGACGCCGCCCCGTCGAAGAACGGGTCTCCGCTCAGCTGCGACAACGCCAGGCCGATCGCGGCGACCAGCAGTCCCGCCATGGCGGCTCCGTTCTCGAGCAACACTATGAACGCCGGCGGATCCTTTGACCGGCGGACCGCTTCCCACCACCCCAGGGCACCCTTTGCCTGCTTAAATTCACGAAAGGCAGCCCAGGTCGATCCGCCTTCAAGCAGGAAGGCAACGATTAGCACAGTGTAGGCAATAATCGGCGTTACTGCTTCTTCGGGATGAGCGATGTGCACGATGCCTTCGTAGACGGACACACCGGCACCCAATGCGAAGACCAGGACCGCAACCACAAAGCTCCAGAAATAAATCTCCCGGCCGTGCCCTAAAGGGTGCCATTCGTCGGCTGGCTTGCGGGACTGCCGCCGCCCCCAAATCAGCAGAAGCTGGTTGGTCGAGTCGACGACGCTGTGCACACCTTCCGTGAGCATCGCCGAAGATCCGGTGATTCCCGCCGCAATGAATTTGGCCGCCGCGATACCGAGGTTGGCTCCCAAGGCGATCAGCAAGGTCCGATTGTTGTGCGCGCTCATCGGGAAGCACGGACCTGTGGCGATGTGAGCACTGACGGTATCTCGCCCAACGAACTAACGTCCGCAATGGGTCGAGAGTGCAACTAGCGTTTGCGGCAGCTTTGGGTCGAAAGCTGCCACTGCGCTTCCGGCAAGTTTGGGTGGAAAGCGGACACAGGGAACTAGACGACCATCCTCCTAACCCAGGTCAGGGTTCCGGATTGAGACCAGTGGTAGGACTGACGCATCGCTGCTTCCGACTCGGCAATGTAGCGCCTGAGAGACAAATCGTCGCGCTCCCGCCCATCCCTAGGGGAGATGCGTCATGTTTTCTGACGAAGCCAAATACTCCCTCGAACGCGCCCTTACCGAGCGGATAATGGCCAAGTCGGCGACACATCCAAATGCGATCGCGGTCCATGAAGAACTGGCGCAATTATATGACGAGCAGCTCAACGAACTGACGCGGCCACCTCTCCATATTGCGGCCTAGGATGCCCGCCTGTGACTACCGCTACTACCATCTCGATGGAGATGGCAGCTTGCAATCCGGGGAGTGGTTCTCGGCTGCGAGCGACGAACACGCAGTACAACAGGTTCAAGCAAACCATCCAGACACGAAGTGCGAGATTTGGCACGGCGCTCGCCTAGTGGCGAAGCTGTTGCCGAGCCGATTTTCGCCAGATGACGCGGCTCTTCGGAACGGCGTTGGAGCACGCCTGTCAGCACTCGCACTTAGAGAACTAGAGCCAGAAGCCTAACCTAAGCAGGGGCCTTATTAACGCTTGCTTTGGGCCGAAAGCTGCCACTGGCGCTGACCTGATCCAGGTTGCGGCGATGTCGGCTAAAAGGGCCTACTGACGTCTAATCGCCGTTACCTAACATCAGCCTGACGGTGCCCGAGAGTAATGGAAAGCTCCCGCTGCGCAGGAGAGCTGCCATGCCCTCAGAAAATTACCGGTACTATCGCGTGGACGGCGCGGGGCATTCTCACGACCCAGCGTGGATCGAAGCGCGGAGCGATAAGGACGCGATCTCGCAGGTCGAAGCTATGGATCCGGACGTAACATGGGAACTATGGCATGGGACGCGGCTGGTCGGGAAACTCTGGCCTCGGGCGCTGAGTGACAGCTCATGTCAGAGGAACGACGTTCAGTTGAATGACGACATGGACCTAATCACGTAGCGAGGACCGACCCATGTCAGTTGTCAGACCAGGCTAGGTCAGTTTACGGGCACGAAGGATGGATGATCCCGCTGACCCGCTCGCGCACATGCAAGAACGGATTGACCTTTGTCGGCGACTTTCACGGTCCACTACCGACCGTGAGGTCGCGCTCTTGCTTGCAAAGATGGCGGATGAAGGCGAGGCGGACCTCGTCAAATTGAAAGCCGAACGTTCGTCGCGTCAATCGTAGCGCCGCGGCGGGACCTCTTTTCTGTTAGACGGGGGCGCCTGAGTGATCCAGCATCGTTCGAGGCGGACCCAACCGGTGGATGCCTACGTTCGCCTTGAGGGGCAGCCCGGACCAATTGGGATAGTCCAGCCAGGTCTGTGCTATACGGCGTCATCGCCGCCCCGGGCCTGACATGCGGCGAATGAGAGTTGGTTGTCACACTCCCGCTGCCCTCTGGGAGATGTATGATGTCTTCGAACGAAACTGAATATTATCGCCAGCGGGCGATTACTGAGCGCGCGATGGCCGAGAAGTCCGAACATGCAAACGTAGCGTTAATCCACGCCGAGTTGGCCCGACAGTATCAGGCTTTGGCCGACAAGGCAGAGCTCCGACCCACACTCCGTGTTGCCTTCCCTAGCCACGATCCTGCTCAGATACCTTGAGGATAGGCAATGTCCGCAATGGGTCGAAAGCTGCCATCCTGCAGCGACTAACGCAGATAGTACCAATAAACAGACGTACAGGCTGCGAGGCCCAAGATGACGAGAACGATAGTTGGATAATCGCGCCTGCTCTCGTCGGACGAAAGCATTCTGAACCAGTCAGCGATTTGAACCCAGCCTAGAAACTCACCCATGTCCGCCTCCTAGGGTGGATTAGGCTTAGGAAGCGTTACTAAGTCAGTAGGCGCTCAAGGTCTAAGATCTCTGTGGCAAGTTTGGGTGGAAAGCCGACACTTGTCTCATACGGAATCCGTCGAGTTGGTCGGGTCTCAATTAACGCGTGGAATCCAGACGTTTAGACGCGGTGCCTTTTCGATGAACTCGTCCCGGTTCGAAGGTTCAAGGTTTGCTTTTCCGCCCCAAGTGCCAGCGCTGACATTGCAGCGGACAAAATAGGTTTCATCTTCTTCGACTTCCAACCGAACGCGATCATTCAATTCGCCATGCGTCGAGTACTCGTGAATCCCGGGATTAACTGCCAATGCGAAATATTTCTTCGAACCCAAACGCGCCAGTTCGGCGTCTCCTTCGCGAACCGTACAGCCCATGAGCGCCCCCATGATGCCAGGCCTGTAGAACACCACCAAACCCTTTCCTGCCTGAGGTTCCGGTAGCAGTCCGGTCTTCGTCAGAATGGGACTTTCGGCATTTGCAGCGACGCTGACGAACGCTGATGCTGCGACAACTAACTTTGAGAATTTTGTAGTCACTCGTTCGATCCTTACTTTGGTTCGATTGTACCTGGCTGGCAGGCGTGTTCCGCCGTAATTTCGACGTCCGCACGAACCTTCGCGATTCCGCGAGTGCCAGCCGGAAGTTGGGTGGCGGAGCCTTTTACTTGCCCCGGATGAGTGAACGTACTTCGCTGAATGATCCAAGCCATCGTTTGATCGCGCCCCGAATCCGAGAACTGAAGGTGACCGATCGGGATTTCGGTGTTGCCGCAACGAACGAAACGCACGGCGACTATCAACTCCCCTGGCATTCCGGAGCCCCGGGCTTTGGCAGCATGAATTACTTCGCCCTCGCCTACGGCGCCCACGGGAATAAGAGTTGTCCCCTCGGACACCACCGGTTCAAAGGTTCGGATAGGGAAGCGATCTCCGTTTTGAGCGCTCTCGGACGAGACAGGAGCCGCCAACTCGATTGGCACGAAAATGCCTTTGTGAATGAGGAGGGGCGTCGGCTGCGCTTGCGCATTAGCGATGCCGTCAAAGCAAAGCGCAATAGCAACAAGTGCCGCACAGTATCGGTCAGATGACATTGCCCCTCCCGAGACGAGCTTACATTTGCTCACAGTGATAGCAATTGAATCGGTTGTGCCCCGTTTGGGTCGAAAGCTGCCACTAAGCTAGCGGCAGGAATGGGTGGAAAGCGGACATTAGAAGACCCGCCGGCTTTCGGCCGACAGGCCTTCCGTTTTCAGCACACCCCGCGGTTCAGGTCAGGACCTGATGAACGAGAGCAGGTCGGCGTTGAGGACATCCGCATGCGTGGTCAGCATGCCATGAGGATAGCCGGGGTAAGTCTTCAGCGACCCTTGCTTGAGCAACTCGACCGCACGCGGCACGGAACTTGCGAAGGGGACGACCTGGTCGGCCTCGCCGTGCATTACCAGCACTGGCACGGTGATCGTCTTGAGGTCGTCGGTATAATCTTCCAGCCAAGAGTCGACAGTCGCGTAGTGAGCGAGGGCGCCGCCGGCCATGCCCTGACGCCACCAGTTCGCAATGACCGCCTCCGAAGGCTCGGCCCCATCCAAGTTGTAGCCGTAGAACGGATTCTCAGGGACGAAACGGAAGAACTCGGACCGGTTGCCCAGCACGCCTGCCCGGATCGTTTCGAACCACTCCGGCGGCTGGCCCGCCGGATTTTGGTCGCTCCGGTACATGTTCGGCGTCAGTGAAGCGACCAGCACTGCCTTTGCGACACGCTCTTGGTGCCGGGCGACATAACGCGCCACCTCACCGCCACCTGTCGAGTGCCCGATGTGAATTGCGTCCCGCAGGTCGAGGTGTTCAGTCAGGGCCGCAAGGTCGGCGACCCAGTGGTCCATGTCGTTGCCCGTGCTGGGCTGGTCGGACCGACCGTGTCCGCGTCGGTCATGAGCGATCACCCGGAACCCCTGGCGAAGGAAGAATGTCATCTGGGCATCCCAGTCGTCCGCTGACAGCGGCCAACCGTGACTGAAAACTATCGGCTGACCTGATCCCCAATCCTTGTAGAAAATGTTGACGCCGTCGGAAGTGGTGATCGTGGACATTTCATTCTCCTTCTTGGTCCACGCGGGCAGGTAGACCTGCCTTCTCCGGCCGACAAAGACCTTGTAGAGTTCATTCTATGCTTTGAAGGCATAGGAGGGCTCAATGGAGCTGCGGCACTTGCGCTATTTCGTCGCGGTCGCGGAGGAAGGCAGCGTGCTGAACGCCGCGCAAGCGCGACTGAACACCTCCCAGCCCTCGTTGAGCCGCCAAATCCGCGATCTGGAAGCCGAGGTAGGTGTGAAGCTGCTGGAACGGCAGGCGCGTGGCGTAACGCTCACCGCGGCGGGAGCGGTCTTCCTTGATCACGCGAGATTGGCGCTTCTCCAAGTCGATGCTGCGACCGAAGCAGCGCGACGGGCGGCGCAGCCGAATAGAGCAACACTTTCGATCGGGTTCATGGTCGGTCTGGAGGTCACTTGGCTTCCCCACCTGCTGCGCCTGATCCGCGAAGATTCGCCGGACATCGAAGTCACGCTGAGCAGTCAGTCGTCGCCAGAGCTCGCTTTGTCATTGATGGCCGGAAAGTTGGACTTAGCTTTCCTTCGTCCTGAGAAGCAGAGCCTCGGAGTGTCCTTTAAATTGCTCGCGAAGGAGCCTTTGATTGCAGTGCTGCCTGCTGGGCATCGTTTGGCCGCGCACAAAAAGATTGGGCCTCAAGATCTCGCACAGGAGACCTATGTCAGTTCGTCGAGAACTTCCCCGGTCCTGCAATCTGTGATCGAAGAATATGCGGCGAGTGCTGGGATCATTCTGAAGGCGAAATACGAAGGCGAAAACATTTCTTCGGCAATGTCCCTCGTTGCATCTTCGGGCGGTGTAACCCTCGTGCCAGTCTATGCCCAGAACATGCTGCCGCCGAATGTGGTAGCCAGATCGCTCGAAGGTATTCCTCCCAAGGTTGATTTAGTGCTGGGTTATGCCGAGGCGAATCCGTCGCCGCTGCTTCGGCGACTTTTGACTCGCGCAAACGACCTGATCGTGAGCGTTCAGAATCAGAGCATCATCCGTTATGCGGAGGCCCAAATCGAAGTGAGTTAATTAGCCTGTCGTGATGATTTAATCGAATTGGAAGCCGGGCGTATGCGAATGTGACGGCGACGACATTGCCTGAAGTCTGACGCGGCCGACTTTCAAACATCTTAGACTCTACTGCAGGCTGGGGTCGAAAGCTCCCACTGAAGCGCTAATGGCAGGAATGGGTGGGAAGCTGCCACTAGCTTCGGCCGGGCGGAGTCGGTCCGGTACAGGGGCTTGGTCTGCACCGGACCAACGATGACCCATGGATAAGTCGGGCGCGTCTGTCTCTCCACGATGATACGGAGATAGTCCTCAGTGTCCGCAATGGGTGGAAAGCTGGCTTTGCGGTTAGCGAGCAGCTTTCGCCTTCGCATTGGCAAGTAGCTTATCGAGCGCGCCGCGATCCAACCATTTCCCATGGAGAACTACGCCACTGATCTCGCGAGTTGCCTTGATGTCGTTCAGTGGATTGGCGTTGAGAATGAGTACGTCTGCAGCCTTTCCGCTGGCCAATTCGCCGTACCGATCGCTGTGTCCGAGAAACGCGGGACCAGTCACGGTCGCGCTGTAAAGTGCCTGCTGCGGGGTCAGACCAGCCTCGACGTAGCGCTCCAGTTCCTCGTGAAGGCCTTCTCCGGGATAGATGAAGCTGTTGAGATATCCGGCGTCAGTCCCTGCAAGAATGGGGATGCCGGCGTCACGCAGCATCGGCACGATCTTGAGGCTGAGTTCATATTCCTGGTGTCGCGCCTCAACCTGTTCTGGGGTGGCCTTCGCGGCGCGTCCGATCCGCCAATCGTAGGTCTTGCGCAAACCCGGACCAATGTAGGCAAGCGCAGGATCGCGTGAGTGATCGTCGCGGTCGAGATAGGCAAGCACCCGGCCCTCGTTGAGCGTCGGCGTGACATAGACGCCGAGCCTTGCCAGCCGCCGGTATTCCTGAGCGGCATAGACGGGATCGAAGGTCTCGACGAACTTGTTTGAGGCTTCGCCGTAGGTCAGCTTCTTCGCTGCGTATTCGGCCCCGATCGTAGCTTCGTGGGGCGAGCCCGCTTTGATCAAATAGTCGATGTGCTCGACGGAGTTGAGACCGGTGCGAACAGCTTGTTCGATCGTCAGGGCATAAGGCGTGTGGGCCGAGGTCTTGAGCCCGCGCGCCTTGGCTGCTTTCAACGCGTAAAGAAAAATGTCGGGCTTAAGCGTGTTGTCGGTGATCTTTACGAAGTCGACCTTCATGGCCTGGAGGCGATCGAGGGCGGTCTCCACTTCGGCGGGCGTGCCGACCTCGATCGTGCCTTTCCAGAGGGGTTTGTAGCCCTCGAACTTCGGCCCAGATGTAAAAATCGTCGGCCCGAGCAGACGACCCTCGGCCACCGCGGACCGCCATTCAAGAACCGACGGGCTAATATCTTCCGCGCAATCGCGGACGGTCGTGACCCCGAAGGCGACGTAAAGCGGAAGGAGGTCCTTGTTCTCCTCGATCAGCTGTTCGCCGCCAAAATGAACATGCATGTCCCAGAGACCAGGCATGACGAACTTGCCGGTCGCGTCGATCGTGCGCGTTGCAGCGTATTTGTGGGCGATCGAGCGGTCAGGGCCAATCGCTCGGATTGTGTCCCCCTCGATCACAATCGCCTGATCAGCGACGGTGCGAGAGTGCTTAACGTCCACGACAGTTGCGTGACGGATTAGCGCATCGGCTCTCTCACGTGCGGTCGCCTGATACGGAATCAGAAGAAGAGCCGTGCATAAACCAATGCGTGTGATCGTCACTGTCGTCTTTCTCAATTCGATGGTCGCACGCCTAAGCGAATAGCTCGTGCGCAGCGCCGACCACATCCTTGGCGTTCAACGACAATGTCCGCAATGGGTGGAAAGCTGCCATTAGCTTGTGTGAGCAAGCGGGCGGCTTGGTGGCACGCCGCCCGCGCCCGAGTTTCTAACGCAGCGCCCTGAAGCTAGCGCGTACTTCTTCTGAGAAGAGTTGCGGTTGCTCCCAGGCCGGGAAGTGCCCACCCTTCTCGGGCCGGTTGTAATGAATGAGCCTCGGATAAGCCTTCTCCACCCACGTCCGCGGAGCCTGACAGACCTCGTCAGGAAAGGCGCTGAATGCGACCGGGATGGCCACGTGCTTCGGCGCAAAGAAAGCGAACTTATTTTCCCAATAGATACGCCCCGAAGATATGGCCGTGTTTGTCAGCCAGTAGAGCGTAATGTTGTCGAGGATGTCGTCCCGCGTAAGCCCCTCACGCTGGCCGTCAAACACACGCGCAATGAGCGCGTAGCTGAGCGCGTCGTGATCGAGAAGCCAAGCCGCAAGCCCGACAGGCGAGTCCCCGGTCCCGTAAAGCGTCTGCGGGCGGTTTGACATCTCTTGGGCATAGGCGACCCCATGCTTGTAGAAGAAGTCCAGCTGCTCCCATGCGCGTTGTTCGTCGGCTGAGAGATCGGATGGCATCGGCTTACCACTCTGGATCGCTGCATCGATGTCTGGTGGAACCGTGAAGGGCCAGTTCAGATGAATGCCAAGCAATTCCGGCGGCGCTTGCGTACCCATCACATCCGTGACCATCGCACCCCAGTCGCCGCCCTGTGCCACGAAGCTTACGTATCCAAGGCGCTTCATCAGCACGGTCCAGGCCCTTGCGATGCGCTCGGGGCCCCAGCCCAGATCAGTCGGCGCGCCCGAGAAGCCGTAGCCCGGTAGTGACGGGATCACGACGTCGAACGCGTCCGCCTCGGTCCCGCCATGCGCTGTCGGATCAGTCAGCGGTTCGATGATCTTCAGTTGCTCGATAATCGATCCCGGCCAGCCATGCGTGACGATCACCGGCAGCGCATTCGGATGCTTCGACTTTACATGAATGAAATGGATCTCGACGCCATCGATGTTGGTGATGAAGTTGGGGAAAGAATTGATCTGCGCTTCGACTTTCCTCCAGTCATGCTCGTTCTGCCAATAGGCGGCGAGCTTCTGGATCGTGTCCAGCTGGACGCCCTGCGAGGCATCATCAACCAGCTCACGCTCAGGCCATCGGGTCGCTGCTATCCTACGCTTCAAGTCGGCAAGATCTTCGTCTGAGGCTCGAAAACTGAATGGGCGGATAGTTTCGTCACCGGAATCGGCCAGAATGAACTTCTCGGTTGGCTCGGCCGCCTTTTGCGTCGGCGTACGAGTATCCGCGCCGCCTGACGGCGGCGTCGTATCTGCCATGATCATTCTCCTGGTCCTGCGGTTGGAGAGACGGGTTACGTCACGCGCTAAAAGGGCCGTGGAAAATGCGGATGAGCAACCTGACAGGCGGCCCGGATTCGCCATGCTCCTTTGCCGTCGAGTCGGTCAACGGACCGCTTATTTGGGGATGCGTCAAATGAACCGCTTTGGGTCGAAAACCAACACCACGCCGATGGCAGCTATGGGTCGTCAACAGCAGTGCCAGCTCGCTGAAACTTACCGAGGCGACAGCCCGTCGACTACCGCCTCGCTCCTTGCCCGCTTTCGATCTATTGCGGATATTTCCTCATCCGCCTTATCCCAGATTATGAAAGCGGCTCAGTCTCGCGTATGAGCGACACCGATGCGCGCACAGTACCAGGCGCCGTTGGAACAGGAGGCGCAGCTGATGCCGACTCACACCATCACGCTCACCGCAAAACAGATTTCGGCAAACGTGATCCAGGTCACGGGCAACGGTAAAAGGAAATTGCCGGGAGGCAGCGGCGAGCATCGCTTCAAGTTCAAGCTCGACGATGAAACGACGACCAAGTGCGTGCTCTTCAAATCAATGGTTTCGGCGGATTGCTCAACCTGTCCGCCCGACCTGAAACAGGGCAACACGCAGATCTACGGCTGGAGCATGAACAACAACCCCACCCGTGGAAAGTATCGCCGGGCCCAATTCATGGACCGAAACGACAACGACGACCCGATGGACGTAAGCTACCAATTGGAGTTCACGTGCGTTGATAAAAGCATCAAGGTCTTGCCGTTTGATCCGGTCATCACGAATGGGGGCAAGACCTGATTATTCTGCCAGACACGAAGCGCGTGGGCCTCTTCGCGCTGTTGCGTTCGGTGTCGGAGGAAGTGTCGATTTAGAGCGCTAATTCGCAGCGATCAGCGTCCAGCGCCTCTCGGCCCTGAACTTTCGTCATTCCCGCACCCTAATCGCCGTTGCAGATGTCGCAGATCGCGATCTCGTCGGTGATCGTTCCTTCAGAGATCCCGAACTTCCTGCGGCAGTGCACGCAGGTGGCGACAGGCAGGGAATAGGGCATCACTTGCGGGCGGAACTCGCGCTGCAGCTTGGCTTTGTGCCACGCATCGAACTCTTCGTCAGTGAATGCCATGGCGATCTCCTGTGTCGCCTTTAGCTTCGCGAGGTTAATCTCTGGTGCCTAGTGGCAGGAATGGGTCGAAAGCTGCCATTAAGCCGCTAGTGGCAGGAATGGGTGGAAAGAGGACATCGGCGTCCGGCCTCAGTTCAGCTTGTCTCCGTCGCAGCGCATGACGCACGCTCCTTTGAGCGCCTCAAAGACTCGCCTGGCCGCGAGAGGGCTATGCCGGTTGTGAGGCAGCAGGCTGCCGTTCGCGATGGCAGTCGCAATCAGCGCAACGATCTTTCGATCGCCATCGGACAGGCCCTGATAAGGATCTTTCATCTGTCTGCTCGGCAGCGCAACTGGGTTCGCCTCGCCTGAGTGACGAAGAGGGTAGCTTTGAAACCTCAGTCAGACTGATCTTCAACCGTCTTCTTGTGCTTTTTCAGCAGCTTTTGAGCCTTCTCGGCTAACTCTTTCGCTTGCTCGATACTTTCGCGCAGCGCTTCCTGCGTTTGCTGAATCTGCTCGATCTCTTTGTCTGAAGATTTAGCCATACCACCCCTCGGGAGCCGAACGGGTGCTTACATCGAATGTTCCGAGAAATGTCGGGAACACGACGCATCGAAATCTCTGCTTTGGTTCGGGCCTCTGGGCGAGGCTGAGACCTAGCGAGCTAACGTCCGCACTGGGTCGAAAGCAGATACTACTCTAACGGCAGGAATGGGTGGAATCCTGCCATTAGGACTTGGCCGTGATTGCCGGCTGTGGCCGATAGCGGACGGTCCGCTTATGTCCGGTTTCGATCCAAAGCGGACGTAAGCTCTTCGACTTACCGGCCGGTGCTTAACACCTGGTTTGGTCGCTCGGACTAATGGCAGCTTTCGACCGATCCGACGTTTTACGAGTGCGCGCCTCCCAGTCCGTTTCGTTGTCGCTGTCCTTCATGTTGCCCCGGTAGTAGAAGACGCCGTTGTCGACGTCATCCTTGAACAGGATGATGCCGGAGGTGCCGGCGAAGTCGCCGGTGCCCGAGACGATCGAGTGCTCGCAGCGTCCGTGGATCTCCGCCTCGAAGTTCGCGGTGAACTTTCCAGTGAACGTGTAGGTCGTCGCGAACGTCCCGCACGTCGTCTCGTTGAGACAACCAACGAAGAGCTCGGTGCCCGTCTCCTGGTAGGCACCGCTTGGGTGCAACCTCGAGTCCGACACGTAGGTGTACCAGCACCCCCCCAGGCTTCCATCCATCTTGATCGGTGGATAGTTCCCCGTGTCGGCCGGTGGCGCCCCTGCATCCGCGGGCACCGTGCACGCCTCGTTGTACACCCCAGACCCTGACACCTGCATCGTCCCCGCCGCCGCTGTCGTCGCAACAGCCACCAAGCCACTTATTGCGATCCCCGTGAGAGCTAACAGCTTGCGCATGATCGTGTCCTCTGAACTGGGTGCATCCCAGGGCGATCTACGCCAACATCGTCCTAAATGTAGCTTACCGAAGGATATTACGGCTCCGTTACTAACCGGAGATAAGACCGCAGTCTGCGGGAACGGCAATTCCTAGGCCCGCGATGGGTTGAATTCAGACGTCACACTAATGGCAGGAATGGGTCGAAAGAGGACATTACAAGTTGTGAGGCGGGCGCGGCGACAACAACCTTGCCTGTAATCGACAGTCATTGCCCTTGATGTAATATTCATCTCTTCGCAGGGGGTGGATATGCGTCGCCTTTTTATGGCTTTTCTGCTCGCGGGCGCGGCTGCGCAAGCGTCAGCGGAAGTCGTGTCGGTCGAGATCAAGGAGCAGCGGCCATGGATTCCCGGCCGCCAGTTCAACGCCGGCGAATATGAGCTGCTGTCAGGCGTGGTCCATTACGAAGTTGATCCACTCGCCAAGTCATCACGCGGCATAGCCGACATCCGCCTTGCCCCGCGAAACGCGCGGGGAATGGTCGAATTTCAAGGCCCGTTCATGATGTTGCGGCCCCTCGATCCGGCACGGTCGAATGGCACCACCATTTTCGAGGTTGCCAATCGCGGCCTGACGCAAATGCAGAGCGTGATGATCGAGACGGACACGTTCTCGTTGCTGAGGAACGAGACCCGGGACGTATCGCGGCCTGCCTTGTTCGACAGGGGCTACACATTTGCCTGGGCCGGCTGGCAGGGCAATCTGACGGCCGATGAATTTGGCCTGGCGGTCCCAACTGCTCGCGTAAACGGGCCGGTCCGCGCTACCGCCTTCCTGGGTTTTAGATCGAACGGCCTCGACGGCGGGCCTTTTCTGGAGGCTCCCGCTTGTGCGGCCAATTCGGGAGATCCGGTTGCCGTCTTGCGCGTGCACAAGAGCTTCGATGATCCCGGTACCGTCGTGCCACGGAGCGAATGGAGCTTCGCCCGAAGGAAGAAGGATGGCACCGTCGTTGCCGATCCCTGTGCGGTTCTGCTTGCAAGGCCGCTGGCGAAGCCCGCACTCGTATCCGCCACCTTCCAGGGAGACTTTCCAAAACTCATGGGCTTGGGCCAGGCCGCCGTCAGAGATTTCGTGGCCCATCTCAGGCGCGCTGACAAACCCAGCGCCCTCAATTCCCGTGCTGGCGATACGCGACGGGTCATCGCGTACGGATACTCACAAAGCGCTCGTTTCCTTCGCGACTTCCTTTATCGGGGTTTCAACGCGGACGAAGAGGGTCGGCCTGTCTTCGATGGCGTTTTGGACGTCGCGTCCGGCTCTGGCAGGGGCTCCTTCAATCATCGCTATGCATCACCCGGCTCGGCGGGCAACTCGGTGGGCAGCGCTCTGAGGGCAGTGGACCTCTATCCGTTCGCCGACGTTCCGACGCCCGACATCGATGGAAAGGCAAACGAGGGGCAGCTCGACGGCGCCATTCGAGACAAGGTGCAGCCCCGCATCTTCCACATCCTGAATTCATCCGAATATTGGGCGCGAGCCGGATCGCTGCTTCAAACGACTACGGATGGCCGCAGCGCTCTCCCCGAGGCAGCGGGAACCCGCACCTTTGCGTTCGCCGGAACCGCCCACGGACCGCGGCGGCATACGCTCTTCCTGGAAGAGGCCACGAAAGCCGATTACCCGTACAACGACAGCACGGACCTTTGGCTCGCCATGCCCGCCATAGTCGTCATGCTCGATCGTTGGTTGATGGGTACGGCCTCCCCGCAATCGCGCGTTCCTCGCGTGGGAACGACTTTGGTCCCGCCCTCAGATCTCAAATTCCCGAAGATTCCGAACGTCGAAGTTCCCCAGGCACCGCCTCCGGTTTGGCAACTGAATCTGGGCCCGGATTATGATGCGCGCGGGATCTTGACCGAACCTCCGAAGCTCGGATCCCGCTATCCGTTGCTCGTCCCGCAGGTCGATCAAGACGGTAACGAACTGGGATCGTGGCGCGGTCTCGCTGGGTCTGTTCCGCTCGGCACCTACACGGCCTGGAACTATCAAGACCGAAGGATGCTGAAAGCGTTCGGGATGCTGTCCGGCCTCCAGGGTGCCTTCATACCGTTTCCTGCCACCAAGTCGGACCGCGAGCAGAGCGGCGATACGCGCCTTTCCGTCAACGAGAGATATGGCGGCCTTGGCGGTTACATGATCGCCGTGGATCTAGCGATCGACAGCCAGGTCTCGGCGGGGTTCCTATTACCTGAGGAGCGCGACCGGGCCCGTGCCGCCATGTTTAGCAACTGGGATCGGGTAAGCGGCTTGAGAATACATTGGCCTCGTCCGACAGGATGAGCCCCGCAGCGCTTCTTCGGCTGTCTGCCTGGTTACAACGGACGGTACGCCAGTGGCAGGAATGGGTCGAAAGGTGCCATTACCGTTGTGGCAGGAATGGGTCGAAAGCTGACATTCGGGCAGAGGTATTCAGCAGGCATAGTTCCCGGAGCCAGCGGCCCGGCAGCCCTTGGGAATGATCCACTGGGTTCGCGTGAAGAACATGCTCTCCATCGGTTTGCCGTTCTTGTCCTTAGCCGGCGTGAAGGCCGTGTGGAGCAGGCCCCAGCAGATGGCCCAATCCAGGCTTTTACTCTGGCTGGCTTCAACGATCCTACAGTCACTTGGCTTGCCCCTGGAATCGAGGCGGATACGCGCTGAGTTAGCGCCCGTTTGCTCCTTCCTCGCAGCAGTCCCGGGGAAGTTCATGTTTATGCCGTACTTCGGCTTGGGCAGTTCTGCCATCGCGGCCTGCTGGGCTTGGCTGAAACCCCATTGGTCCAGCAAATCGGCAACGCAGTCATCGAGAACGGTGACCGCCTTGCGGAAGTCCGGCAGAGAGAAGGCGACCCGGAGGTTGTCGCCGGCATCGAGCGACAGCACTCCGGCGGCAGTCGCCTTGTCCAGATCCGCTCTGGAAAGCCCAGTTGCATTATAGCGCCTAGAGGCACCGCTAAGATTGAAGCTGGACAAGCGCCCCTTCACTTCCGCGCCGCCTGGCGAGAACCCGATGTTCACGGGCACCCTTTCAGCGGGCAGTTGGCTGGCGGCCTCGAATACGAATATCGAGGTCCAGTCAGTCATTGGCGCAGGACGAAAGGAAAGTGTCACGCGATTCTCAGGCGTGCCATAGTCGCGCTGAAGAACGCACATGTTGTCGGCGTATTCGACAACCCACTTGCCCGAAGGCTGCAAGACCGGAGGCGGGGCCGCACTGGCCATCAACAAAACGCCGGCCGAGAAACTTGAAAGCAATCCCACCTGCTATTCTCGCCCATCGCCCTGAGGCATCAGTTCTGCAGGGTCAGCGCAATGTCCGCAATGGGTCGAAAGCTGCCACTACGCTAATGGCACGAATGGGTCGAAAGCGGACATTAGCTGTCCAAAGAGCGAAGCCGAACCAGTGCTTCTGCCGCTCCACGTCTCAATCCAGCCTCATCGACGTATAGGCCATTCGCGTCGGCCAGCAGGTCGGCATCTTGGGTGAACATGTCGCAAGTCGCCTGATGCCGGTCGAGAACGAGAAAGACCGTCTCGGGAATGTCAATCCGACCTTCTTGCTGGCAGCGCTTGAAGAACTGCGCGGCATGCTCATCGGCTGACGAACGCCTTTCCACAAAGTCGCACAGCAGGCGCTCATAGTCACTCGTATCGAACTCGCTCACAGGCACGAGAGTAGTGGCAAGCCGAATGTCCGCAATGGGTCGAAAGCTGCCACTAAGCTAGTGGCAGGAATGGGTGGAAAGCTGCCGCTAGTGAGGAAGTGGGAGGCCGTTCATCTTTGCGAACGTGCGGACCAGATCGTCACAAGCGGACTTCGACGCTTCGCAGAGAACATCCATTCGTATCTCTGAACCAACTTGTTTCGGAATCACCCACCGCTTCACCACTGCAGGATAAGCGGCGTATGCCTGCGGGGCGAACGACCAAATTGAATATGCCCCCTCATCCGTCGCAATGAGCCAGCCGTTCTCGGTCGTGAAAACAACTCCCGGCTTCGCGCGCAAAGCTGTGAGCGCGTCGGACACGCTTTGATATTCGATGCTTGCCTCTGCTTCAGGAAGTGGCGCTTGCTGAGCAGGCGCGAGTGCTGTCGCCGCAAGTGCGAACGCGAGGATGAACTGACCTAACATCTGGCAATTGGTTTCAGAACGCCTGTCACAGCACAAGGTCGAACCGCTAATGGCAGGAATGGTTCGAAAGCTGCCACTAGCAAGCCCTTCAGTCGTCAGTCGATTCCTCGATCAGACTAATCTCCCTCGTCGTCACGGGAAGGAAAAACATCGCCGGCAGAACGAGCAAGCATGCCCACGCAATCCTGATATCTACAAAAGCGATCGGCATGGCCGCGGCATAGATCGCGACGGCGGGCCAGATTCTTCGGAACACGCGACGGTGCAGCTCACGATGGAAATCGCTGCGGCTAATGTTCGTCGCATGCTTCCGCAGCAGACTAAACGATAACGTGCTCATCATGACCACGAACGCATAGGCCGCAACAGCTCTCGGTGAGGTCGCGTGGAGGCCGAAAAATCGCGCGACGATGGGTATGAGCGTTACCCAGAACAGCGCATTGTTATTGAGCCAGATGGTCGTGCGGTCGGTCTTTGGGAGAGTGAAGATCAGATAGTGATGGTTGCTCCAAAAAATCGCGATGACCACGAAGCTAAGTGAATAGGTGGCCAGGAGCGCCAAAAATTCCATTAGCGCGACACGATTACTCCCGAACGCAAGGTCGTCCGGGATATGGATCTCCAAGACCATGATCGTAACGACGATCGCGAAAACCGCGTCTGAGAAAGACTCGATGCGTCGGTTGGTCGGCTTCAGTTCTGCGGGTCTAGGGCCTGCCAACTGACGCGTCCTTACCAAGCAGCCTAATGGTGGCCGCCCCAGTTCGGCATCGTAAAGCTCACCACCTTTCTCTGCCCGGGGAAGAGGTTGTGGTTCGCGTCGACGAGATCGATCGTCACCTTGTGTGGGCCTGGCGGCAACCCGAATATGTCGATGGTATTGCTGCCGCTCGTATCCGCCCACAACCATGGCAAGTCGTCGACGGTTATGTGCAGGTGTCCCACGCGTGGTGACGTGTGAAGCGCGCCCTCGCCAAGCACCGGACCGATGCGAACATTCTCCGCGTGATATTGAATCCATACGAGCCCCTTGGGCAGTCCCTCGGGGATCGGCGGGTCGACAACTAGTTTGGGCGCGGCCTCATTCTTGATCTCTATGTAGGGCGTGGCCCCATGCTGCCATGCGGTTTGGGCCGAGACACCTGTTGTCAAAGCGGTTGCCGTTGCGACCACCTCAAATGTTCTGAGGGTGCGCATTTGCCTTCTCCTCCGCCGAGTTGAGAATGAACGCGTACGCAACGCGTGCTCGACCGTTGGAGAGATACTGGTGCGCTACCGACTGGCGGCCTGAATGACGCCCTGACTCTCGGTAACGAGTCGGTCAAGCGATCCGTCGCATTCTAATGGCGGGAATGGGTGGAAACCGGACGTTAGCGCTTGATTGCTGTGGACGGCCAGCCAACGCGCACAAGAAGACCGTCCGGTCCAGCGATCCCTACTTCGTAGAGGCCCCACTCACGGTGGCGCAAAATGCCGCCGGCCGGATGATCAGGTCATCCACACGAGCGGCGATGGCTTCAACGTCCGGCGTGCGGATGAATACGCCAAAGGGATTATGCTCGGGCACGCGCCATACGCCATCTCCCGCCTGAGTTAGATGAACCTCGCAGCCCCAGCCGGTCATGATGAAGTAGTTGTCGTCTCCGCCTGTACGAGAAAAGCCAAGGCGTTCCCAAAACTGACAAGCCTTTGGGAGATCGTTGCTTGGAACAATGGCGAACGCGCCCGTAGATGGCGTTTCCAATTCGTATACTCCCCCTGATGACCGCTAAATGCAGGCAACGCGGGATGTCAGCAATGGTGATTGCAGACACTCGCCGATCGCAGGAATGGGTGGAATGCTGACGCTTCAGGTCAGATACGAGAGAGCGTCCCCGGTGGCGGCCCGTGGAACAACGGCCACGATGGTCGTGCCACGCTGCTTACTGCGGGCCGACAACGTTCCGCCATGCACAAGCATCCGGCTGCGCATGACCTTTAGGCCAACGCCACCGGTAGCCAGCGCGGCCTTAAGCGACATGCCGCACCCGTCGTCAGCAACCTTCAGTCGAACGTGGGTGTCGGTCAGCGACAGGTTCACCTTGATGGATTTCGCGGCTCCATGACGGAAGGCATTGGTCATTGCCTCCTGCGCCACCCTCAACAAGGCAAGCGCTGGTTCGCACTTCAGGTAGTTGCATTCCCCTTCGACCCGAAACGAGGTTCGAACACCCGTCCGTTTGCCAAAACCGGTAGCTGCGGAGAGCGACTGGTAGGCCGTCACGACTTAATTCGGCAGGATAATGAAGGAAAGCGAGTGCGCGTACATTATCTTCTATCTCGTGCGCGTCGCACTGCACTTGATGGACTGCCTCGGCCAATGTGGAGAGCGGGGAGTTGGTGAGCCTCGCGACGTCAAGGCGCAACGCGATGAGGAGCTGGCCAAGCGAGTCGTGCAGTTCGCGGGAAAACCGCATCCGCTCCCGCTCTTTTGCTTTGAGATATCCGGCTAGGAAATCCCGACTCTGGAACTGCGCGAGGAGTTCTTCCCCACTCATTTGACTAGGGGGCACGGAGACTGCGTCCGCAATCGGTTGTGTCACTTTCACGCCAGTATCCCGCAGCCCGTCCGGGCTGAGAGCCTAGCGAGAGGTCGAATACCCCCTTTCGATCTAGCGACAGCAATTTGCTCATTCGCGACAAGGACAAGCGACTCGTAATGGCAGCTTTGGGTCGAATCTGCCGCTAAGGGTAACTTGGCGGTGTGCTCTTGTCGTCGATGTTCACGGGATCGACGCGCTCGAAGTACGGTCGCTCAACAAGGTTCCTGAGAAGGTATTGGCCTGACCGGCTTCGGTACAGCTGCCAACACCGAAGATGTCCATTCACGCTAGCGCAAACCCGATCGTCTTGGAGCGAATAAGTACCGTAGCTCCTCGGCACCCTGTCTCCACACGTGATGTATTGACCGTCCGACGTGAATGCGTCGCAGCGAGCGCTCGATGTGATTATGATTTCACCTGGTGCCGGCGGGCCTGGATAGCTGAACTTCTTGCCAACTATAGCATCGCGCAATGGTCCGCCGGTCAATTGGCGATATGTCGTATTGTTGAAAACGGCATCGGCGGAGCTGTGGCCTGACACACAGCCGGTTAGCACGAGCAGACCCGAAACAATGCTAGCAATCCGAACCACCGGCCTACCTCACTGCGAATGGCACAGCAGATGCCAAACTAGACCCTAACCTAATGGCAGCTTTGGGTCGAAAGCTGCCGCTAGCTCGATTCCGGACGTTCTCGAATCGTTCTCATCGGCTTACTCGGGCGCGAATGCCCAAGTCTCCGAGCCCGCCCGACCTCCAGCACTGCCGCGAGTGCGGCAAGGTTCATATTGCTTAATTCCTCAGCGATCAGCTCACGCAGCGGCGCGACAGCGAGAGGTACTGGACTTCGTGGCTGTGACCTGTGCGAATTTCGGAATCGAGCCGACGGGGGCCAGCTGACTTTGCAGACTAAGGGGGCCCCGCGCCCGTCATTGGCGGGCCGGCGTCACCCCTGTCTTTTCCGTACTTTTTCCGTATGGCCGAGGGCGGGTCCAGCTAAATTATTGAAAAGCTGGTGGAGCTGAGGGGAATCGAACCCCTGACCTCTGCAGTGCGATTGCAGCGCTCTCCCATCTGAGCTACAGCCCCACACCTCGGCAGGCGGCCCACATAGCGGCGCCTTTTCCCCCTTGCAATGACTGGCCGTAAGGCAATTTCGCCCTACCGCTGATTGCGTCCGCCTGAGGAACGGCCGTGCTGTCGTGTTCGTTGAATCCCTCAGGACCAGCCGGCAGTCCGCCGGCCCATTTTCGGTACTGGAGGCAGGCAATGGCTTACGAGCGGTACGATCCGGAAGAGCGCCGATGGCGCGACGAAGACGAGCGCCGTGCAATGGGACGCGACCGTGATCCGCGGTTCGAAGACCGCGACTCGCAAAGAGGCGAGAGAGGCTTCTTCGATCGCATGGGCGACGAGGTTCGTTCCTGGTTCGGCGACGAAGACCGTGGTCATTCGCGCGACGATCGCCGCGGGCGCGAGGGCGAGGACTGGCGTGAGTGGTCGAGTACCAACGAGCAGCAATACAACCCACGCTGGCGCGAGGAGATCGGGCGCGAACCGCTCCGAATGCACGAACCGCGCGACGATCGCTTCGACCGCGAGAACCACACGGAGTGGAACCGCGACCCCTATCGCAGCACATCCTTCGCCGGTTCGAGGGCGCGCTCGAACCACGACGATCTGCATTATGAGCAGTGGCGCCGGCGGCAGGTCGAGGATCTCGACCGCGACTATGACGAATACCGTCGCGAGCGGCAGTCGAACTTCGAGCAGGACTTCGGCGGTTGGCGCGACAAGCGGCAGTCCAAGCGAGACCTCCTGCGCGGCATCCGCGAGCATATGGAAGTCGTCGGCAACGACGACCAGCATGTGGGCACCGTCGACCGCGTTGCCGGCGACCGTATCATCTTGAGTCGCAGCGACCCAGAGTCAGGCGGCGTCCATCATTCGCTAAGCTGCACCGATGTGGATCGTGTGGAGAACGACCGCGTGATCCTCGACTGCAAGGCCGACAAGGCGCGCGAGCGTTGGCGCGACGAGAGCCGCAGCCGGGCCCTGTTCGAGCGCGAGGATCAGGGCCGCGCGGGCCCGCACATCCTCGATAGGAGCTTCTCGGGCACCTATCGCTAGTTGACCCGCCCTACCCGGGGCAGGGGATCGGCCCGGGCGCCTCGTGCGTCCGGGCCTTTCTTGTGCGCGCGTGCGAGCTTATGCGCCTTCCAACAACAGGGAGACGTGCAATGGCCCGCGCCTGGCATTTGACGAGCCGCCCACAGGGGCTGCCGACGAACGAGAATTTTGCTCTCAAGGAAATCGACCTCCCGCCCCTCGGGCCGGGCATGGTCCGCATTCGCAACCAATGGTTGTCCGTCGACCCGTACATGCGCGGGCGCATGAACGACGTGAAAAGCTATGTCCCGCCGTTCCAGATCGACCAGCCGATGGAAGGCGGCGCGGTCGGCGAAGTGGTTGAATCCACCGCCGCCGGCTTCTCGCCCGGCGACCGCGTTCTCCATATGGCGGGGTGGCGGGACGAAGCGGTCGTGGACGCGAGGACGGCCAACAAGCTCCCTCCGCTGCAGGTCGAGCCGCATCTTTTCCTCGGGAATCTCGGAGTGACCGGCGCAACCGCCTATTTCGGACTGCTCGACGTCGGACAGGCCAAGGCCGGCGATATCGTCTTCGTGTCCGCTGCGGCCGGCGCCGTCGGCTCGGCGGTCGTCCAGATCGCCAAGGCCAAGGGCATGACGGTCATCGGCTCCGCGGGCGGTGAGGAGAAATGCGAGTTCGTCCGCTCGCTCGGTGCCGACCAGGTCGTCGACTACAAGGCGCAGCCGATCCTGAAGGGTCTCGCCGCCGCCGCTCCGGAAGGCATCGACGTCTATTTCGACAATGTCGGCGGCGATCATCTCGACGCCGCCTTCGCGCTCGCGCGGATGCGCGCGCGGTTCGCGATCTGCGGGATGATCGAAGGCTACAACAAGGCCGAGCCGGCCTCATTCCGCTTCATCATGCGGGTGATCGCCATGCGCATCCGAATGCAGGGCTTCATCGTCTTCGACTTCCAGTCGCGGATGGACGAATTCTATCGCGAGATGGGCCAGCTGATCGCGAGCGGCCAGCTCCAGTCGCGCGAGACCGTCCACGAGGGCCTCGAGAGCATGCCCGACGCCTTCCGCGGGCTGTTCAGCGGCGAAAACGTCGGGAAGATGCTCGTCAGGATCTGACTAGCGGTTGAACTTGCAGGCGGCCGGATTGCCGGTCTTCAGGCCCGTCTGCAGGGCCTGCATCCGCTGCGCCGACGATCCGTGCGTGAAACTCTCCGGAATAACCACGCCCTGACTTTGCTTCTGGAGCATGTCGTCCCCGATCGCCTCGGCGGCGCGCATGCCTTCCTGGACGTCGCCTGGTTCGAGGATGTTGCCCTGCGCGTCGCGGGCATTGGCCGCCCACACGCCGGCATAGCAATCGGCCTGAAGCTCGACGCCGACCTGGATCGCATTACCCTGCGTCTCGGATGACCGCGCCTGCGCATTGTGCGCTTCGTCGAGCGTGCCTTCGAGGTCCTGCACGTGGTGGCCGACCTCATGCGCGATCACATAGGCCATGGCGAAATCGCCCGGCGCGCCGAAGCGCTGCGACAGCTCGTTGAAGAATGTCGGGTCGATGTAGATCGTCTTGTCGTTGGGGCAGTAGAACGGCCCCATCGCCGCCTGGCCCGCCCCGCAGGCCGTGCCGGTTCCGCCGCTGTAGGCGACCATTCGCGTCGGGACGTAGCGGCTGCCGCTCTTGGCGAAGATGTCGCTCCAGGTCTCCTCGGTCGATCCGAGCACACGAGTCAGGAACTGCCTCGTATTCGGATCGAGCGTCGACTGGCCGGGCGCCGAGGGGGCGCTGGTGGTCGGCCCACTGGGCAAGAGGCCACCGCCACCGCCGCCGAGCTGGGTCAGCGCGCAATAGCCGACCAGCAGGATGAGGACGCCGACGATGCCGAACCGGCTCGCGACCATCGGCAGCAGGCAGCCGAGCATGTTGCCGCCGCCGCCACCGCCGAAACCGAAGCCGCCGCCTTGGCCTGTTCGATCTTCGAAATTGCTGCTCTCCGGTTCACCACCAAGGCGCATCGCGTTCCTCCTCGCGTCGTCTCCAATGCGCGTGAGCCGTTGCGGTTGCAAATCCATCTCGCGACGCCGAGTAGCGCGGCAAAGGAGACCCCATGATTCTGGAAGGCAAAGTCGCTCTCGTCACCGGTTCTACCTCAGGCATCGGGCTCGCCATCGCCCGTTCCCTCGCCGCGAAGGGCGCGAAGGTAATGCTGAACGGTTTCGGCGATCCCGCCGAGATCGAGAAACTCAAGAGCGAGCTTGGCGCCCTCCACGACGGCGCAGACATGTCGGACCCGGCCCAGATCGAGGCGATGGTTCGCCACTGCAGCGATGAGCTCGGAGCCCCGGACATCGTCGTCAACAATGCCGGCATCCAGCACGTCTCTCCGGTCGAGGAGTTCCCGGTCGAGAAGTGGAATGCGATCCTCGCCATCAACCTGTCCGCTGTCTTCCACACGACGCGGCTGACGATCGCGTCCATGAAGGCGAAGGGCTGGGGCCGGATCATCAACACGGCTTCGGCGCACAGCCTGATCGCCAGCCCCAACAAGTCCGCCTACGTCGCCGCCAAGCATGGCGTCGCGGGCTTCACCAAGACCGTTGCCCTGGAGGCCGCAAAGGACGGCGTGACCGTCAACTGCATCTCCCCCGGATATGTCTGGACGCCGCTGGTCGAGAATCAGATCCCCGACACAATGAAGGCGCGGAACCTGACACGCGAGCAGGTCGTGAACGACGTTCTGCTCGCCGCGCAGCCGACCAAGCGCTTCGTTACCCCGGAGGAGATTGGCGCGTTGGCGCTGTTCCTCTGCCGCGAAGAGGCCCGCTCGATCACTGGTGCGAACCTCAGCGTGGACGGCGGCTGGACTGCCGCCTAGGCTCCACCGATGCGCTTAATCCTCGCCGCCATTTCGCTGGTCCTTCTGTCGGGCTGTGCCGAATTCGAAAGCCGGGGCGTCATCGCGCAGCCAACGCGCGACTGGCGCACAGTGGTCACGGATGTCGATCGGACGAAGCTGCGGGACTGGCGGACGGCTTTCGTGGAGGCGCTGCAGGATGCACGCAACGGTGGCTTTTCGGCTGAGATCGAAAAGGAGGGCGTTCTCCTCAATCCCGACGCGGCGCTCGGCGGACCGATTCCGGATGGCGACTACCGCTGCCGCGTGATCAAGCTCGGCGCGAAGAGCGGCGGCATGCTCAACTATGTGGGCTATCCCTATTTCAACTGCCGCGTGAGCCGGAACGGCCAGCAGCAGGACTTCGCCAAGCTCAGCGGCTCGCAGCGGCAGGTGGGCTCGCTGTTTCCTGGCGACCAGTTGCGCCAGGTGTTCCTCGGGACGCTGGTGCTCGGCGATGAAGCCCGCGCGTTCCAATACGGCCGCGACACCGACCGCGATGTCGCCGGCTATGTCGAGCGGATCGGCGATAGCCGCTGGCGGCTGATCATGCCGCGCCCGGCGTATGAATCCGTGATGGACGTGATGGAACTGGTTCCAGCATCTTAGGGGGCGCGTTAATGCGATTGTTTCTTGGGCTAGCGATGGCCGCCATGACCTTGCCGACGACCGCCAATGCCGCCGCGCTTCAGGACGCGATCCGCGCGGACATGCCGCAGCTGATGACGCTGTATCGGGACCTGCACGCCAACCCCGAACTGTCGATGCAGGAGGTCCGCACTCCGGCGAAGCTGGCGCCGGAGATGCGAAAGCTGGGTTTCGACGTTACCGAGAAAGTCGGGAAGACGGGCGTCGTCGCGGTGATGAAGAACGGGCCCGGGCCCGTGCTGATGCTTCGTGCAGACATGGACGCTCTGCCGGTGAAGGAGCAGACCGGACTGCCGTTTGCATCGAAGGCCGTCGGCAAGCTTCCGGACGGGAGCGAAACACCTGTCATGCACGCCTGCGGGCACGACACGCACATCACGGCCTGGCTCGCGACCGCGCGGCGGCTGACCGCGATGAAGGACCAATGGTCGGGCACGCTCGTCATGGTGCTCCAGCCCGGCGAGGAGCGGGTGATGGGCGCCAAGGCCATGCTGGAAGACGGCCTGTTCACCCGCTTCCCGAAGCCGAGTTACCTTCTGGCCTTCCATGACGCGGCGACCCTTCCGGCCGGCGTCATCGGGGTGACCAACGGTTACGTCCTCGCTAACGTCGTACGATCAACATCTCGGTCAAAGGGGTGGGCGGGCATGGCGCCTATCCGCAGAATACGAAGGACCCGATCGTCCTCGCGTCGAAGATCGTCATGGCACTGCAGACGCTGGTCAGCCGCGAGAACGATCCGCAGCAGCCCGCAGTCGTGACCGTCGGCAGCTTCCATTCCGGAACCAAGAGCAACATCATTTCGGACGAGGCGAAGCTGGCGCTTACGGTGCGGAGCTACACGCCCGAAACGCGCAAGCTCCTGCTCGATGGCATCAATCGCATCGTTCGCGGAGAGGCGATCGCAGCCGGAATGCCCGAGGACAAGATGCCGACCGTGGAGATCGAGCGGCCTTCCGCGGACGCGACGTTCAACACGCCGGAATTCTCCCAGCACCTGACGCAGCTATTCAAGTCGCACTTCGGCGATGCTCGGGTCGAGCAGCCCAAGGCCGTCATGGCCGCCGAGGACTTCAGCCGGTATTGGCTTGCCGACAAGTCGAAGCAGAGCGTCATTTTCTGGGTCGGCGGAGTGCCGAAAGACAAATGGGACGCGGTCGGCGGCGACACGCTGAAGCTGCCCGCGCTGCACAGCCCGTTCTGGGCACCGGACGCGGAGGCCGTGATTTCAACGGCGACCGAGGCGCTGACCGTCGCTTCTTTGGACGTTCTGAAGAAGAGCTGAGCGCCCGCCGGACGACCGCTGGGCGCTCGCCTCGTCGAGGCGGGCGATTTGCTCCGCTGAGAGTTTAAGGTTCAACGACGCGATTTGCTCGTGCAGCTGCTCGACGCTCGTGGCGCTTGCCAGCGTCGCTGTGATCCCGGGCTGGGCGTTGGTCCACGCCAAGGCAATCGCGGCAAGCGGCGCACCGGTTTCAGCAGCAATGCCGTCGAGCGCGTCGAGGACGGCTTGTCCCTTGCCCTCGAGATATTCGACGATGCGCTGGCCGCGTACGCTTTTCCCGAGGTCCTCCTTGCTCCGGTACTTGCCCGTCAGGAAGCCGTTCGCGAGGCCGTAGAAGGGGATAATGCCCATCCCGTGCGCGATGGCCGTGTCATGCAGCGGACCTTCGAGCTTTGGCCGGTCGACGAGATTGTACCAGGTCTGCAGGGCGCACGGCCGCGTGACGCCTTGGGCCTCAGCCGTCTTCATCGCCTCGTCGAGCCGCTCTGCCGTGTATTGGGACAGTCCGATTGAACGCACCTTTCCGACATCGATCAGCGCTTGCATCGCGCCGAGGCTGTCGGCCAGGGGAACTTCCGGATCGTCCTTATGGTGGTAGTAGAGATCGATCGTCTCGATCCCGAGGCGGGCTAGCGAAGCATCGCAGGCGGACGCGATGGAGTCCGGGGCTAGGCCGGCCAGGAACCCGACTTTCGTCGCAATGACGATCCTGTCGCGCTTGGCGGGGTCGCGCTTGAGCCAATTGCCGATGACGGTTTCGCTTTCGCCGCCCTTATGACCCTCGACCCAGGCTGAATATACGTCGGCTGTGTCGATCATGTTGCCGCCGGCATCGACGAACGCGTCGAGGATCCGGAAGCTGGTCGCTTCATCGGCCGTCCAGCCGAAGACGTTGCCGCCGAGCGCCAGCGGCGCGACTTCGATCCGCTGCTGCCGAGCGGCCTTCTTTCCACCGTCATGAGTCGCCTCTAGCCGATCCGTTCACCACTTCTTTGTAAAATTTAGCGACACCCCAACGCATGTCGGTGAAATTGACAGGCTGGCGCCCATGCACGTGGTAGTTGCCTTCTGGAGTCACGCGATTTGCGCGGCGGCTTTCCTCGGCCTGTTGATCTGGCGCGTCGCGACCATTCGCCAGCGGGAGCAACGACTGCTCCTCGGCGGGTTCGCAGTTACCGCATGCTGGGCATGGATCACCGCGATGCTGCCCGGCGATCCGATCGCCAGCTTTGCAGAGACGGCGCGGAACCTCGTGTGGATCGGCCTGCTCTACAATTTGTCGGCGAGCAGCGACGAACGCCAGCATGGCGTCCGGCTCGTCTACGCTGCCGTTGCCGCAGTGCTCGGGTTCCAGGTCGTGGTGGATGCGGTGTCTCTCTTCGCGCCGACGCGGCCGGTGGAGGAAACCGCGATCCTGCTGCGCATTACCGCGGCGGCCGGCGCTCTGATCCTCGTCCACAATCTGTACGGGCAGGCGTCTCCGGCCAGCCGGCTCAACATCCGCATGGCAATGCTCGCTTTGTCGCTGATGTGGAGCTACGACCTCAACCTCTACACGATCGCGTGGCTCGACAATCGCCTCGCTCCCGACCTAATTGAATGGCGCGGCCTGATCATCGCGCTGACGGCGCCGATGTTCGTGCTTGCGGCGCGGCGAGGCGAAGGGTGGCGCGTGAGGCTGTCGCGTGCCGCCACGTTCCAGTCGCTCTCGCTCCTGGCGATCTGCGCTTATTTCGCGGTCATGGCGATCCTCGCGACGGCATTGCGCGGGGCCGACATCGAATGGTCGCGCGGACTGCTGGTCGGCCTCCTCGCCGTGATGACGGTTGCCGCCATGGCCATCCTGCCGAGCGCGAAGGCGCGCAGTTGGGCGAAGGTCAAGATTTCGAAGCACTTCTTCGAGCATCGCTATGACTATCGCGCAGAATGGCTGCGCTTCACCGAAACCGTGGGCGTTCCGGGCCCCGAGGCCGCCCCGCTCGGCCAGCGTGTGATCAAGGCTTTCGCGGACATTCTGGAGGCGCCGGGCGGCCTGCTGCTCGCTTCCGATGCATCGGGCGCGATCACCGCGGCCGCATCGTGGAACTGGCCGGGCCGCAACCCGCCGACAGGCGAGCTGGACCGCATGCGCGACTTTTGGGCGGCTCTCGAAGCGAGCGGTCGTATCATCGAGCTGGACGCGCTCCGCGGAGGCTGGGCCAAGGCGGAGGATTGCGTCGCGCTTGCCCCGCAATGGATGCTGGAAGATCGCCGCGCCTGGTCGTGCGTCCCGCTCATCCACGGCGAGCGCTTGTTCGGCGTGATCGTGCTCGCGTCGCCGGATTACCGCCGCGCGCTGGACTGGGAAGATTTCGACCTCCTGCGTACAGCCGGCAGGCAGGCTGCGAGCTCGCTTGCCGAAGCCTACGGGCAGGAGGCGCTGTCGAATGCCCAGCGCTTCGAGGAGTTCAACCGCCGCTTCGCCTTCATCCTCCACGACATTAAGAATCTCGTCAGCCAATTGTCGCTCGTGTCGCGCAATGCGGAGCGGCACGCCGACAATCCGGATTTCCGGGCCGACATGGTTGCGACCCTGCGCAGCTCGGTCGGCAAGATGAACGACCTGCTGACCAGGCTGTCGCCGCAGGCGCAGGGACGGGGACTCCGCAGCGAGCCGCAGCCGCTGCGCGCGATCCTGTCCGACGCCATCGCGTCCAAGCGCCGCGACCATGAAGTGAAGCTCCTCGGCGACACGACGCTTTGGGCCTTCGTCGATGCCCTCGCGCTTGAGCAGGCGGTCGGCCATCTCCTGCAGAACGCCGTCGAAGCCAGCCCGCCCACCGAGCCGGTCACCGTCCGCGTCAGCCAGGAAAGCGGCGAAGTCCGCATTGCCATCGCCGACAAGGGCTGCGGCATGGACGGCGACTTCGTCCGCAACCGCCTGTTCCAGCCCTTCGCTTCGACCAAGTCGGACGGCTTTGGGATCGGCTCCTTCGAGGCCCGCTCGCTCGTCGCCGGAATGGGCGGCCGCCTGGTCGTGGACTCGACTGTCGGCGCCGGCACCGAATTCTCCATCTATCTTTCCGCGGCCGATGCCGCGCAGTTCGAACGGAAACGCGCATGACGGACAAGCAACTCCCGGTCCTCCTGATCGTCGAGGACGACGAGGGCCTGCAGCGCCAGCTTAAATGGGCATATGAAGGCTATGAGGTGGTTCTCGCCGGAAGCCGCTCTGCGGCCGTCGAAGCTGTGCGCCTTCACGAGCCGTCGGTGGTCACGCTCGACCTCGGCCTGCCGCCCGATCCGGACGGCACGACCGAGGGCTTCGAGACGCTACGCGAGATCCTGCGCATCAAGCCCGACACCAAGGTGATCGTCGCGTCCGGCCACGGTGCGCGGGAGAGCATGCTTCGGGCGATCGGAATGGGTGCGTACGATTTCTATCGCAAGCCGGTGGACATCGACGAGCTCGGACTCATCGTTGCCCGCGCCTTCCACGTCCACGGGCTGGAAGCGGAGAACCGCCGGCTCGAGCAATCGGGCGGGGGCGGTCAGGTGCTCGGCTCGATCATCAGTGCCGCGCCGGAGATGATGAAGGTCGCCAAGACGATCGAGCGGGTAGCCTCCGCCGACGTGTCCGTGATGCTGCTCGGCGCATCTGGTACCGGCAAGGAGCTTCTCGCGCGCGCCGTGCACGAGAAGAGCGGCCGCAAGGGAGAGTTCATCGCCATCAACTGCGCCGCCATTCCCGAGACCCTGCTGGAAGCCGAGCTGTTCGGCTACGAGCGCGGGGCCTTCACCGGCGCGGTCAAGTCAAACGTCGGCAAGATCGAGATGGCGCAAGGCGGAACCCTGTTCCTCGACGAGGTTGGCGACATTCCGCTGCCGCTGCAGGTCAAGCTGCTGCGCTTCCTTCAGGAGCGCGTGATCGAGCGCATTGGCGGCCGCCAGCCCATCGCGGTGGACACGAGGATCGTCTGCGCGACGCACCAGGACCTCGACGCCATGAAGGCGGACGGACGGTTCCGCGAGGATCTCTACTACCGGCTCGCCGAGATCGTCGTAAGGATCCCGTCGCTTGCGGAGCGCCCCGGCGACGCCGTCTTGCTTGCGCGCCACTTCGTCAATCGCTTTGGTCGCGAGCTGAACACCAAGGTCCAGTCGCTCTCTGCCGACGGGGTCGCCGCGATTGATGCCTACAGCTGGCCCGGCAACGTCCGTGAGCTCGAGAACCGCATCAAGCGCGCGGTGATCATGGCCGACGGCAAGTCCGTCACCGCGGAGGATCTCGATCTGCCGGGCAGCTCCGAGGCCGGGCAGGAGGAGCTCGCGCTCAACCTCCGCGCCGCGCGCGAAACGGCCGACCGCCGCGCGATCCGGCTGGCGCTCAGCCGCACCGAGAACAATATCTCCGGCGCCGCGAAGCTGCTGGGGATCAGCCGTCCGACGCTCTACGATCTTCTGAAGCAGTATCAACTGAGCGCCTGAACGCCGATTTCACGCAAAACTCACGCACGCGTGACGGGCGATATGTCATCGACCCTGAATCGCCGGCCTTCCCGGCCGCGCGGAAAGGAGCGGGCACATGACAAGAATCCTGACAGTCGTCGCCTTGCTGCTGGCGGGTACCGCTGCCGCTGTTGCGCAGCCGCCAGGCGAAAAACCGCATAGCGGGGTTGTCGTGGTCGCCGACGATGTCCCTACGCGGCATGTCAGCTTCGCCGACCTCGATCTTTCAACGGCTGGTGGTGAGCGTACTCTCGTCCGCCGAGTGAAGCTGGCAGTGAGCAAGGTGTGCGACGAAGCGGTGGGCCCGTTGCCCATCATCTATGCCAAGCAGGAATGCTGGAAGTCGACCTGGGCGGAGTCGCAGCCGAAGCTGAACGCTGCGGTTGAACGCTCACGTCAGCTCGCGGCAACCGGCTCGCCTACTACGGTGGCGACGATCACTATCATCGCTGCGAGATAGGCTGCGACGAACGACGAGCCGGTTCGACGAACGGGCTTGCGACCGTTCGGCACGGCTCTAATCCTGCCCCCTCGATTTCCGAGGGGAGAGTCATGGATCGTCGCGAGTTTCTGTCGACCACTGCAGCCGGACTGGGTGCCGCTTTCTTTGCCGCCGGCTCGAGCCCCGCTCTTGCCTTCGTCCAAGGCTCGGTCGCGTCCGGCGATGCGGCGCTCAATTCGCTCTTCGAGAAGATCTTCCAGGAACGGGTAAGGCGCTATCCCGAGCTCGCGACTTCGCTGGGCCTCGACAAGGGCGAGAACGCGCATCTGAAGTCGGAGCTCGACGTCCGACCGACTGCCGCTGCCCGAGCCGAGGACTTGGCCAAGCTGCGGCAGGAGCTGGCATCGATTCAGGCGATCCCGAACGCAAGCCTCAGCCAGGCCGCGAAGCTCAATAAGGACGTCATTGTCTACCAGATCGAAACGAACATCGTTCCTGGCGCGAAGTTCGACATCGACAGCGCGCAGCGGCCCTATCCGATCACGCAGCAGGGCGGCTCGTACTTCTCAACGCCGGACTTCCTGAACACGGCGCACACGATCGACGCCCCGGCCGACGCCGAGGCGTACCTTTCCCGCCTCGCGCAGGTCGGGAAAACGATCGACAACGACACCGTCGAGCAGCGTGCCCAGGCTGCGCGCGGGTTTCTCGCCCCCGCATGGTCGATCGACCTCGCACTGGGCCAGATGCGTAAGCTCCGTGGCGCAGCGGCCGAGGCGAACACGATGGTGGAATCGCTCGCGCGACGTACCGCCGCCAAGAACATCGCCGGGGACTGGAGCGCCCGCGCGGCGAAGATCGTCGCGGACAGCGTCTATCCGGCGCTCGACCGCCAGATTGCCGCCATGGAACAGCTGAAGCCAAGCACGCGGCCCGGCGACGGTGCATGGCGGCTGACGCGCGGCGACGCGATCTATGCGGCTGCCCTGGAGCAGGCGACAACCACCAAGTTCACGCCGGACGAAGTGCACAAGATGGGTCTCGACCAGGTTGCGGAAATCAGCGGGCGCCTGGACGCCATCCTCAAAAGCGCGGGCTACACGAAGGGCACGGTCGGCGAGCGGCTCGCCGAGCTGAACAAGGCGCCGTCGCAGCTCTACCCGAACACCGATGAGGGCCGCACGCAGCTGATCGCCGACCTCAACAAGGGGGTGAAGGACATGTACGCGCGCCTTCCGAACGCCTTCGCAACGGTGCCGAGCGCGCCACTCGAAATCCGCCGCGTTCCCCCGGAGATCCAGGACGGGGCGTCGAACGGCTATTACAACCGTGCCTCGCTCGATGGCTCGCGGCCCGCGATCTACTTCATCAACCTGAAGGACGTGGGCGACTGGCCGAAATATTCGCTGCCCTCGCTAACCTACCACGAGGGCGTCCCGGGCCATCACCTGCAGATCAGCCTTGCGCAGGAATCGAAGGACATTCCGACGCTGCGCAAGTTGGGCTTCTTCTCGGCCTATTCCGAAGGCTGGGCGCTCTACGCGGAGCAATTGGCCGACGAGCTGGGCGCCTACGGCGGCATCGAGAGCGCGGGTTATCTGCAATCCTTCCTGTTCCGCGCGGCGCGCCTCGTCGTCGACACCGGCATCCACACCAAGCAATGGAGCCGCGAGAAGGCGACGGACTACATGGTCGCAACGACCGGCTTCGCTCGGCCGCGGTCGCAGCGCGAGGTGGAGCGGTACTGCACGATGATCGGCCAGGCCTGCAGCTACAAGGTCGGCCACATGGCGTGGACGCGCGCTCGGGAGCAGGCCCAGAAGACGCTCGGCCCGAAGTTCGACCTGAAGCAATTCCACGAAGTGCTGAAGGAAGGCGCGATGCCGCAGACCCTGCTCGAACAGCGGATCAAGCAACGCGCGGCGGCACAGGCCTGATCACAATCAAAAGGGGGGAGATCATGCGTAGCTTGCTTGCACTCGCGATCGGCGTTGCTGCCGTGACCCTGCCGGCGGTGCCGGCACCGGCTTTGGCAGCCGTCCAGGCCGATGAAGATGCGCGATTCGAGGCCTTCGGCGACCGCGTCGTCGACGAATATCTGAAGCTGAGCCCCATTTCGGCGACGCAGCTCGGCGAGCATCGGTACGACGACCGCCTTCCGGACGCGTCGGCTGCAGGGCGTGGCGCGACGCGCGCCTTCGCCGACCGTTCGCTGGCGGAGCTCGCGAAGTTCGATACGAGTAAGCTCAGCCGTGAGCATCAGGTCGACGCAATCCTGCTAAAGAACCAACTCGATTATCTGATCTTCAGCGATTCTCGGCTGCAGGACTGGGCCTGGGATCCGACCAATTATTCCTCGGCGGCCGGTGCAGCGTTCGACGCCCTGATGTCGCGAGAGTTCGCGCCGCTGCCGGAGCGCCTGCGTTCCGCGACCGGCCGCCTCGAAGCGCTGCCGGCCTATCTGCAACAAGCGCGGGAAGCGCTGGTACCCGCCCGCGTCCCGCTGATCCACGCGCAGACGGTCGCCAAGCAGAACCCCGGTCTCAACGCGCTGATCGACGACATTCTCAGCAAGAAGTCCGCGCTGGCCGCGGCCGACCAGGCGCGGCTTGAGCGCGCGGGCGCTGCCGCCAAGGCGGCCGTCGCTGCGCACCAGAAGTGGATCGACGAGGCTCTCATTCCCAACGCGAAGGGCAACGAGCGCATCGGTGCGGCACTGTACGACGAGAAGCTGCGCCTCGCGCTCAACTCGCCGCTCGGCCGCCAAGAAATCCGCGAGCGCGCCGAGCGCGAACTGAAGTCGCTCCGCGCGAAGATGTACGAAGTCGCAGCGGGCATGATCAAAGGTCAGGCGGGTGCTCCGCCGGCGCCCGCGAACCCGACGCCGGATCAGCAGCAGGCCGTCATCGAAGCTGGACTCGCCAAGGTCTACGCCGACTTGCCGCCGCGCGGCCAGGTGCTGCCCTTTGCGCGCGAGACGCTGAACAAGGCCGTCAGCTTCGCCAAGGCGAAGGACCTTATCGGCTTCCCGACGTCCAATTTCGACGCGATCGAAATGCCGGAATATGCCCGCGGCTTCGCGGTCGCCTATGCCGACATGCCGGGCGCGCTCGAGAAGGATCAGCGCGGCTATTACGACGTGATGCCGATCCCGCCTGACTGGAGCGACGAGCAGGCCAACTCCTTCCTGCGCGAGTATAACAAGTGGGCGCTTCACGAGCTGACCATTCACGAGGCCGTTCCGGGGCACTTGCTGCAGCTCGCCCATTCGAACCTCTACAAGTCCAAGCTGCGCGCCGTGCTTCAGTCGGGTCCGATGATCGAGGGCTGGGCCTGCTACGGCCAGGATGTCATGGCGGATGCGGGCTTCCTGAACCGCGATCCGCGCTACCTGCTGGCGCACTACAAGTTCCAGATGCGCATGCCGGTGAACGCGATCATCGACCAGGACTTCCACGTCGGAAAGCTGACGCGCGAGCAGGCGATCGAACTGATGACCAAGCAGGCCTTCCAGCAGGAGCGAGAGGCGGCGGGCAAATGGGTGCGGTTGCAGCTGAGCTCGGCCCAGCTACCGACCTATTTCGTCGGCTATGAGGAGTGGAAGGACTTCCGGGCCGCGGCCGAGAAGCAGCCGGGTTTCAACCTGCGGAAGTTCCACGATTCCGCGCTGAGCCACGGCTCTCCGCCGGTCCGCTTCATTCGCGAACTGACATTGGGCGAGCCGATCCGCTGATCAGCGGGCCAGCGCGTCGGCCATTTCCGCGACTTCGAGCCAGCGCTCCTCGGCGGCGTGCTTTTTGTCGCGCAGCCTTGCCGCTCGCTCGCTGAGTTCAGCGAAGCGCTTGGTATCGCGGGTGTAGAGGTCGGCGTCGGCCAGGACGTCCTCGACCGCGGCGATTTCCGCTTCGAGATGCTCGATCTCGCCGGGCAGGCGGTCGAGGTCGCGCTGGTCCTTGTAGCTGAGCTTGGCTGACGTCGCGGCCTTCCGCTCTTCCACGGGCGCAGCCGCCTTCGGCTTTGCTGCGGGCGCGGCCTGGCGCCGGCGCTTCGCCCAGTCCTCGTACCCTCCCGCGACGATGTCGACGCGCCCGGACCCATCGAGTCCGAGAGTCACCGTTACCGTTCGGTCGAGGAAGTCGCGGTCGTGGCTGACGATCAGCACCGTGCCTTCGTAATCGGCGATCACTTCCTGCAGCAGGTCGAGCGTCTCAAGGTCGAGGTCGTTGGTCGGCTCGTCAAGCACGAGCAGGTTCGCCTCCCGCGCGAATTCGCGGGCCAGCAGCAGCCGCGACCGTTCTCCGCCGGACAGCGACCCAACGGGCGCCTCGGTCAGCTCCGGCGAGAATAGGAACTCCTTGAGGTAGCCCTTGATGTGCTTCTTGGTTCCGCGGACGTCGATCCAGTCGCCACCCTCCGCGAGCACGTCGCGGACGCGCTTCGTCGGCTCCATCAGCTTGCGCTGCTGGTCGATAACGATGCCGGACAGGGTCTTCGCTCGCTCGATCTGTCCCTGGTCGGGCGCGAGTTCGCCGGTAAGCAGCTTGAGCAAGGTCGTCTTGCCCGCTCCGTTCGGACCGACGATGCCGATCCGGTCGCCGCGCTGAATGCGCAGGGTGAAGTCGCGGATGATTTGTCGGTCGCCGTAATTCTTCGACACATGCTCGGCGTCGATCACTGCCTTTGAGCGGACTTCGTCCTTGGCGATGGCGAGTTTCGCTGTCCCCGGACCCCCGATCATCGCAGCGCGCTGCGCCCGCATGTCATGCAGCTTCGCGAGGCGACCCTGGTTGCGGCGGCGCCGCGCGGTGACGCCGCGCTCCAGCCAGCGCAGCTCGATGGCCAGCTTGGCGTCCAGCTTCTCGGCCGCGCGAGCCTCCTCCTCGTACGCCTTTTCCATCCATACTTCGAAGCCGCCGAAGCCGATCTCGGCACGCCGGAGATGCCCTCGGTCCAGCCAGAGGCAACTCTTCGTCAGCCGGGTCAGAAAGGTTCGATCGTGGCTGATCACGATGAACGCTCCGGTGAAGCGGTTCAGCCAGTCTTCCAGCCATTCGATGCCGCCAAGGTCGAGGTGGTTGGTCGGCTCGTCCAGGAAGAGCACGTCCGGATCCTGCGCCAAGGCGCGCGCGATTGCCGCCCGGCGCCGCTCGCCGCCGCTTGCCGTGGAGACTGGTCGCGAGAGATCGAGCCCGATCTGGTCCGCGATCGCGGCCGCTTCATGCTCTGCCGGCGCATCCGGCTCCGCAAGGACCCAGTCGAGCAGAGAGGCGTGACCGCTCATGTCGGGGTCCTGCTCCAGAAGGACCACGCGGCTTCCAGGAACGACCGTTCGCCGCCCTTCGTCTGTCTCGATCAGGCCCGCGAGGCACTTCAGCAGGGTCGTCTTGCCCGCGCCGTTACGGCCGATCAGCGCCAGGCGGTCGCGCGGCCGGATGTGCACGTCGAGATGCCGAAAAAGCCAGCCGTCGCCCTGAACGAGCCCGAGGTCTTCGTAGGAGAGTGTCGCCGCAGCCATGGGCGCGCCCTAGCCAAGCCGATGGCCGTTTTCGAGGGGCGCTTCCCGAAAGCGCGAATTTACGGCACGTTTACTTGCCTGAACGGTAGTATGCAGGGCCATTCATAAGGCATTCAATGCTTTGGGGGTAAACCGCGTCCAGAGAAAAGCCATGAGCCTGTACCGTACCTTCGCTCTGGCCGCGCTTTGCGCAGGCCTGTTCGCCACTCCTGCGCTGGCCGACCGGCCACGTGGCGGGGGGATGGACCGCCCGCGTATTCAGCAACAGCAGCAATCTCGCCCCGAGATGAACTATCAGCGGCGCGATGCCGACCGTGCATTCGACGCGACGCGCGAGGGCAGGGCCATGCCGCTGCCCAAAATCGAAGGGCGGGTCAGGCCGTTCATGGGCGGCGCCGACTATCTAGGACCCGAGCTGAACGGCGACCGATACCGGCTTAAGTTCGTCAAGGACGGCCGCGTGATTTGGGTCGACGTGGACGCAGCCACCGGCCGCATCGTCGGACGCTCGCGCCCGTAGCCACTTCCGCCCGCACTGCGGACCGAGCGGCCACGGGCACGACGCCTGCCGCCCCTTACTTGCCCGTAATTTTGTCACGAGTGGCGTACCAGATGTCCGGCGCCGAAGATTCGCTGCCCGAACGGCCCGACGAGAACGTGATGAATGAGCTGTCCTTGCTGATGACCGGCCTGGCATCGAACGCGGGAGAGCTAAGGCCCTGAAGATGGATCGCAGGTCCGAAAGGTTCGGACGTGCTCGATCGTGTGGCGTAATAAAGATCCGGACCGCCGAGCGATCCTGCTCGGTCAGAGTCGAAGTAGATTGTCAGGCCGTCCCTGGTCACGCTCGGGCGGTTGTCGGAAGCCGAACTGTTCGGTCCACCCGCCACCAGCGTCTTCGGCCCTCCGTTGACGCTCTGGTAGATATTCCCGTCGCCGGCTCCGCTGTCCTCGCGACTTGAGAACAGCATCACCTCATTACCGTCTTCGTCCGGGTAGAAAGCTACCGCCTCGTCGAGCGCATTTGGCGTATTGATGTTCGGCCCTAGATTCTGGGGTACGCTCCAACCCTTGGGGCCCAGCTTCGTGACATAGATGTCCGAGCCAGGATCATCCCTCGTGCTGGTGAAATAGAGCCGGTTACCGGTTGCGATCGTCGCGCAGGCGTCGCTGGCCGGCGAGTTGACCGGCTCGGGCAAACGCACCGGTGGTCCAAATCCCTCGGACGTGCTGGAGCGCGTCGCCATATAGAGATCGAAATTGCCGCCCCGATTGGAGTTGAACACGATCGTCAGCCCATCTGGCGAATGGCTTGCGCAGCCGTCGACGGCAGGCGTGTTCAGCGCCGAGCTGGATCCCGGAAGCGACTCCAGGTTCACGGGGGCGGACCAATCGCTCCAATTCTTTGCCGCCACCGCAGTCGCTGTCGCCAGCGCGACGAGGCTGGCCACGTAAGTGGCCGCGTGCACTCTCTTGGAAATGACCTTTTGCATGACATCCCTCACTTCGGTTCGAGAGGGGGCGGGGCGTAGAAACGGCGTTCAGGATGTGCGATGGTGGTTTGCTGATGATCTTATGATCATTTGCTGATCTTCGTTTTTGCGCGACGGAGGTTTGGGGGGATTAGATGCTGAAGCTGAGCGACCTGGCGCTGCGGCCGGATCTGCAGCTCGGCCCCATGCTCGTCAGCCCGTCGCGCCGCCTGGTCGAGGGCCCGGGCGGCCACACCCACGTCGAGCCTCTGATCATGCAGGTGTTCCTGCTGCTGCTCGACGCCGGCGGCAAGGTCGTGACCCGCAACGACCTCTTCGATCAATGCTGGGGCGGGGTGATCGTCGGCGACGACAGCCTCAACCGCGCGATCGCCAAGGCTCGCCGCATTGGTGCGCAGGTGGCGCCCGGACTTTACGAGATCGAGACGATCCCCCGCACCGGATACCGGATGACTGGCGAGATTCTCGGCCTCTTGAATGGAGCGGCCGTTGAGCGACGTCGTTCGACGCCCCTTTCTCGCCGCCAAACCATCCTGGCTGGAAGCGCGGCTGCCCTTGCAGCTGCCGGCGCGGGTCTGTGGTGGGTTAATCATCCCCGAACAGATCCCCGCTTCGAAGCCCTAATGGCGCGTGGGGACGAAGCGATGAGGGATGGCTCGGCGTTCGAGCAGTCGAATATACGCGCCACTCAGAACATCCCCATGGTTGATCTGTATGCGCAGGCCGTCCGGCTTGAGCCGGACAACGCCCGCGCGTGGGGATTGCTGGGCTATTTCAGGGCGGGCATTGCGGACGGGGCCTCCCCCGAAGATTCGGCGCGTCTCGTCGCCAGCGCACAGGCCGCGATTCAACGAGCGCTGAAGCTCGATTCCCAAGAACCCAATGCTCGAATAGCCATGTTCATCCTGGAAGGGAGGATGCTCGACTGGCTGGAGCGCGAAAACCAGCTGCGCGGAATTCTGGCGACCGATCCGAATAACCTGCTGACAATGATGGAGCTGATGCCGCTGTTGCAGGCGGCTGGGATGACCCGTGAGTCCTGGTCGTGGAACGAGCGAATTCTGAAAATCGCGCCGATGTTGCAGGGCTATCTCTGCCTTCGGGCGATGAAACTCTGGATTCTCGGCCGGATCCGCGAATCCGACAACGTCATCGATCGCGTTCGCGGCCTATGGCCCGACTTTCCGTTCGCTTTTTGGGTCCGCTTCCTGCTGTTTGCGCAGAGTGGCCGTCCGCACGCTGCTCGGACCATGCTGGATGCCGCGCCGGAACGGCTTGGCGATCCCGAATATGTCGCCATCTGGCGGACGATCCTCGATGCTCTCGAAACTCGCACCTCTCATGCCATCGCCGCAGCGCGTTCCGCGTGCTTCAAGCTGGCGAAGGAGTCTCCTGTCTCCGTCAATGACATGGTCATGGCTCTCTGTGGCCTCGGGCTGAAGGACGACGCCTTCGACGTCACCGAGGGCTTCCTCCTCTGGCGCGGCAAGATGATCAGCACCGACCAGGCCAACGGCAAGAAGATGGACGATTACAGCCGACGGATGACGCAGTGGCTGTTCACGCCGCCTTGCGCGATCATGAGGGACGATCCGCGCTTCCTGAAGCTTTGCGATGACTTCGGTCTGACCGCTTACTGGCAGGCCCGCGGCGTTAAGCCGGATTATCAGGTCTATCGTTAGAAGCGGCTCTCGATACCGACGCTGACCGACATCGGGTCTTCGGCGTAGGCTGTCCGACCTTCGTCGACGACCTGCAGCAGTCCCAGCGCGTCGAAGAAGTTTCGAACCTGAACGAAGAGCGACACCGGGCCTGTGTCGAACTCGGCGCGGCCGTCGACGATGGTCGAAGCGGGCACCCTGTTGGGGTCTGAAGCGCCGGGGTAACTCGGGAACGGCCCGTGGTGACGCACTTGGGCGGACAGCTGGACCTGTTCGGTCGGCTTCCAGTCGACGGCTGCGGACGCGCTGAAATGCGGTGATCCGGCAAGCTCATGTCCTTGGAAGTCTACCGTCTCGCCATCGGTTTTCGTGACCTTGCTGTCGAGGAGTCCCATCGCCAACCGAAGCGTCAAGCTGTCCGTCGCGCGGTACGCCAGGTCGCCTTCGAATCCGTAGCTGTGGGCCTTCGGAATGTTCAGCAGGTTCGCGAATCCGATGGGAAGCCCGTCGGGCGTTCGAATGAGGACGCCGATCGACTGCTGCGAATTGCGCATGTCGTAGTAGAATAGGTTCGTGGATGCGCTTAGGCGGCCGTCTGCCAGCTCCGTGCGCGTAAACAGCTCGAAGTCCCACAGGCTTTCGGCCTCGAAATTGTCGGGGCGGCCCGTGTCGAAGCGGATCGTGGTGCCGCCCGGATTGTAGGCCTTCTGGACCATGACTCCCGCTCGGAAGGACGGCGTGAGATCGTAGGCCAGTGTGACCTTGGGCAGCACCGCATCGAACTTGCCCACAAAGTCGACCGGCACCGAGAATGCGTCGTTCCCCAATGCTCCGCGCCGCGCCTGCCGGTCACGCTGGTAACGCAGGCCCGCAGTCAGCGTTAGGCGGGGGGCGACGGCGACCGTGGCTTCCCCGAATATCCCCGTGCCGTCCTGCCAGTCACGGAAGCTTCCGAGCACGCCGGACAGCCGCGAAAGGTTGATGAACTGGTCCAGATAAACGTGCGTGTGCGACACCCCGCCGACGACCTGGAGCGGTCCCTCGGGAGACCAGTTCACGACGGCCTCGCCGGTCCAGTCGCGTCCATTGTTCCTCGTTTGGCCGAGGCCCGTGGGCGCGAAGCGGCGGATGTTCCTGTCCGCGCCGGTCAGTATGAAGTTCGCGCTGAGGTCTTCGGCAATATCCTGCTGAACCTCCGCCGTCAGCGCATCCACATTGACCCTGAACGTGCCGTAACCGCCATCGACATCCCTGCGGTGCCGGAAGGGCGCGGTGATGGCCACGACCTGCGGCGCCTTCGATTCCGTGTGCGCGTACGTCAGCGTCGCCCGCGTGCCGCGCCAAGCAGATGGCGTGATCAGCAGCTTCGCGCGGAGCAGACCGTAGACGTCATGGTTCGGATCGGCACCCTCGATCCAATCGAAGATCTTGCTCGTCGGCCGGGCGTAGCGGAAATCGCCCGTGACCCGGAAGGCGACGTCGTCGCCTTTAACGGGCCGCGACGCGACAGCGGACACCTGCCGCGTCTTGTAGTCCCCGACGATCGCGCGCGCTCGATATTCCGGAGTGAACGTCGGATCGTTCGTGTTGACGAAGATGGCGCCGGCGATCGAGTTCTGGCCCTGGGTGGTCGTCTGCGGGCTGCGGAAGACCTCGATCCGCTTGACGTCCCAGACCGGCGACGTGCCGAAAATGAACTCGTTATAGGTCGCGGGCCTGCCGTCGACGACGATCGTGCTTCGCGGCCGGTTGCCGCCGAGGAATGCGGGCAGTGCCGACAGCGCCCCGGTCGTATCCTGCCCTCGGATGATCGGGCCCGACGATCCGTTGAGAAGCTGAACATTCGGAATGAGCGCGAGAATTTGGTCGACGCGGTTGGCTCCGGTCTCCTCGATCTCCGATTGGGTAACGACCGCCACGCTCGACGACGTGTCCTTGAGCGAGCGGCGCGCGCGTTCGCCCGTGACGATGATCTCATCGACGCGGTCGTCGTCCGTACTTGCTACTTGCCCCGCAGCGAGCCCCATCGCTGCGACCAAAACCAACGCGGGCATGAAGACGTCCCCCCTTCAGATCCCACGCACGAGATTTACCCGCTTTATTGCTCCTGTCCTAGTTGACGAATGTTATGGCTCAGCAACCCGCGGAACCGCCCTATGTCGCGCGAGACAATTCATTCCGCTAAAGCAACCGTTCAGCTTTGCACGTGTTGACGCGTGGAAATGGCATTTTAGGGGACGGCACGAATGCGTGTTTTGATCGTCGAGGACGAGCCCAATCTGGGGCGACAGCTCCGCTCGACCCTCGAAGGGGCCGGATATGCGGTCGACCTCGCCACCGATGGCGAGGACGGCCACTATCTCGGCTCCACCGAAAGCTACGATGCGGTGATCCTCGATCTCGGCTTGCCGGAGGTGGATGGGCTCACCGTGCTGGACCGCTGGCGCAAGGAAGGCCGGCGCATGCCCGTTCTCGTGCTCACCGCGCGCGACAGCTGGTCGGACAAGGTTGCCGGCCTCGATGCGGGCGCCGACGACTATCTTGCCAAGCCGTTCCAGACCGAGGAGCTGATCGCTCGCCTGCGTGCGCTCATCCGCCGTGCGTCGGGCAACGCATCATCCGAGCTGATCGCCGGTGACATCCGTCTCGATACGCGCTCGGGCAAGGTGACGAAGGACGGCGAGCCGGTGAAGCTCACCGCGCAGGAATACAAGCTCCTGAGCTACCTGATGCACCACAAGGGCAAGGTCGTCAGCCGGACCGAGCTGATCGAACATATCTACGACCAGGACTTCGACCGGGATTCGAACACGATCGAGGTGTTCGTGACACGCATCCGCAAAAAGCTCGGCCCCGACGTCATCACGACCATCCGCGGTCTCGGTTACACGCTCGACGAACCGGGGGATTCGCGAGGGTGAACGAGCAAGCCGCGCCGGTTACGGCGGCGGCCGACAAGCATGCCGCCGGGAAGCCAGGGTCCGGACTTCGTGCCGGGTCGCTGACCCGGCGCATGATCGTGATCGCAGCGCTGTGGATTACGGCGCTGCTGCTAATGGGCGGCTTCGCACTCGATCGCGTGCTGAGGGCATCGATCGTGCGCAACTTCGACGACCAGCTCGAATATGTCCTGAACTCGATGATCGCCGCTTCGGAGATCGGGCCAGACGGCGAAGTGCGGTTCAGCCGCGCGCCCGCCGATCAACGGTTCATCGAGCCGTATTCGGGTGTCTATTTCCAGATCAGCGGGGCGGGGGCCGATTCCTTCCCGTCGCGATCTCTCTGGGATCGCCGCTTGCGCGTTTCCGACAAGCACGAGGACGTCAACGTCCACGTGTACGACAGCAACGAATTTGCCGGCGAGCCGCTGCGCATCAGCGAGCGCGATGTGATCCTTCCGGGGTCGAACACGCGGTGGCGGTTTCAGGTGGCGCAGTCGCGCGAGATGATCAACGCGCAGATCCGCGAGCTGCGATCGACCTTGTTCTGGAGCTTCCTCGCGCTCGGTGTCGGGCTACTCATCCTGGCGGCGCTGCAGACTTTCTACGGCTTATGGCCGCTTCGGCGGGTGCGGCAGGACGTCGCGGCGATCCGGTCCGGAGCCAAGACCCGCATCGAGGAGGATTTCCCCAACGAGGTCCGCCCGCTCACGGACGAGATCAACCAGTTGCTCGCCCATAGCGAGGAGCAGGCTGAAGAGGCTCGGCGGCATGCGGGCAACCTCGCGCACGCGTTGAAGACGCCGCTGACCGTCATCACCAATGCCGCAACCGCGAACGCCCCGGACCTCGCCGACACGGTGTGCCGCGAGGCGACCGTCATGCGCCGGCAGGTCGACCATCACCTCGCACGCGCGCGAGCGATCGGCCGCCGCGCGTCCACGCATGCGCGTGCAATCGTCTGGGAGAGCGCAGAGGCCGTGCAGCGCGCGGTCGACCGGCTTTACGAGGACGTCACCGTCGACATCGCGGGCGACAAGACCGCTGCCGTTCGGGTGGAGCGGCAGGACCTGGACGAGATGCTCGGCAATCTACTCGAAAATGCCGCGAAATATGGCGGCGGACGCGTTTTCGTGACCGTCGAGCCTAACGACACGATGGTCGACATTCTCGTCGAGGACGATGGCAAGGGCATTCCGGAGCAGCAGCGCGAAGCCATCTTCCAGCGCGGCGCGCGGTTGGACACGGACAAGCCCGGCACCGGGCTCGGCCTCGCCATCGTGCGCGATGTCGCGGAAATCTACGGCGGCCGCATCACGCTGGAGGAAAGCGAGGACCTGGGCGGCCTGCTCGCAAGGCTAAGCCTGCCCGCGGGCTAGGAAAATAACCGTTCTCCCGCTAGGGCGCCCGCGTGACTGCAACTGTTCACGATCTCCGCACCTCCACAGCGCCTTCGCTCGAGCCGTTAATGGCGCTGGTCGCCGACGACATGCACGGCGTGAACGCGGTGATCCTCGACCGCATGCAGAGCAAGGTGGGCCTGATCCCCGAGCTCGCCGGCCATTTGATCGCCGGTGGCGGAAAGCGCATGCGGCCGATGCTGACGCTCGGCTGCGCGGCGCTGCTGGGATACAGCGGCACGCGGCATCAGAAGCTCGCTGCAGCCGTGGAATTCATACACACCGCGACCCTGCTTCACGACGATGTCGTCGATGGGTCGGGTCTTCGCCGTGGAAAGCGGACAGCCAACCTCATCTGGGGCAATCCGGCGACTGTTCTCGTCGGGGATTTCCTGTTCAGCCGGGCCTTCGAGCTGATGGTCGAGGATGGCAGCCTGCGCGTACTGAAGATTCTCAGCCACGCGTCCGCCGTGATCGCCGAAGGGGAAGTCGAACAGCTGACGACCCAGCGCCGCATCGAGAGCGATGAGGAGCAATATCTGAGCATCATCTCGGCCAAGACGGCCGCGCTATTCGCTGCCGCCTGCAGAATCTCGCCCGTCGTCGCGGAAGCGAGCGACGAGGCCGAGATCGCGCTCGAGAAATACGGCAAATATCTCGGCATCGCCTTCCAGCTTGTTGACGACGTTATCGACTACGGGTCGACAAAGGACGTGATGGGCAAGGGCGTCGGCGACGACTTCCGGGACGGGAAGGTCACTCTGCCCGTCATTGTCGCCTACGCTCGCGGATCGGACGAGGACCGCGCTTTTTGGCGAGCCGCAATCAGCGGCGAGCGAATCTCCGACGACGACCTGCACCACGCGATCGCGCTTCTTCGCGACAGCGGTGCGCTATCCGAGACGATCGAGCGCGCGCGTCAATACGGCCGCCGTGCACTCGACGCGCTGGCGCCGTTCCCGGCCGGCAAGGCCAAGGCGGCGCTGAGCGAAGCCGTCGAGTTCGCGATCTCCCGCGCTTACTAGCCAGCAGGCGTTACCGCGACCGGCACCATCAGGTGCGCGTACGGTGTTCCCGCCCACATCACGTACGGCGCGGACGTGTCCGGCTTCGGGCCTGACGGATAGCCGGCGAGGATCTCCTTGGACCCGACGATCATGACGTGCGGGCCAGTCTTGACCCAATTGTTCTCAGCCGTCGGCTTCGCCGCGTAGGGATCGGTGTTGCTCGCATCGGTCCCGCCTTCGAGCATGTACATGACCCCCGAAGTACCGGCAGGCGGATCCTTCTTGCCGATCCAGGCGGCAGCCCACTTGGCTGCATTCGCATCCATGCACATCGGGTCCGGCCCCGGGGTCGCCGGGCTGTCCGGCATGCAGGTCCAGCCGTTCTTGCCCTCGCGTAGCGTCTTCATCGATCCGTCGGCCTGCGCCTGGACGATGGTCGCATCCTTAGCGATCGCTTCTGGAGCGGCCGACATGGCGCTCGCTACCGGATCGTTCGCGTCGGCCGAAGCGGTGTTCGCAAGGCCGTCGCCCACGCTTGCTCCATCTCCGCCACTCTGCGCCGTGTTCGTTTCAGCCGGCTTCTGATTGCAGCCGACCAAGGCCAGCGACAGCCCAGCCGCCAGCAGTGCGAGTTTCGCATGATGCATGCTGTCCTCCTCTCCCGTGGAGGACGGACTGATTAGCACAAACGGCCGTGCCGCGCACGTGAACACCCCGTCGCTTGATTTCGGGCGCGGTCTGGGCCACCTGCCGCGCCATGACCATCGCTCGCATTTCACAGCTCGAGCGTCGCGCGACGCAGTCTGGCAAGGCAAATGCCGGCCTGTGGCAACTCGAATTCGAACGGCAGCAGCCGCTACTGGCGGATCCGCTGACCGGCTGGGCGGGGTCCGGCGATACGAACACGCAGGTGCGCATCACCTTCAAGACGCGCGAGGAAGCGATCGCCTTCTGCGAAAGCCGCGGCATCCAGTATCATCTGGTGCCGACGACGCCCGTGCGCATGAAGATCCAGGCTTACGCCGACAATTTCCGCTAGGCGCTTGCCACTGCGCTAGCCGCCCGCCACAAATGCGGCGCCGAGCTAGGGGGGTGCCTGTACAATCGTTGCGTAACGCTCGTCATCGGGACGCGTCCCGAGGCGATCAAGCTTGCACCTGTCGCTGACGCTCTCGCCCGCCGCGGAATTCCACCAAGCATCGTGCTGACCGGCCAGCATCCGCACCTCAACATGGACGAGTACGGCCTTGGTGCCTTCCAGCGCCTGGAACTGCATTGTCAGGGCCAAGCGAACCCGCATGTCTACGTCGGATCGGTCGCGCGCGAATTGAACGCGGCAATTGAAGGATCGCGGTTGGTGGTCGTCCAAGGGGACACATCGAGCGCGCTCGGCGGGGCGCTGGGCGCGACCCAGGCCTGCGTTCCGGTGGCGCATGTGGAGGCGGGCCTTCGGACCCACGACCGTGCGAACCCCTGGCCAGAGGAGGATTTCCGCGTCGCGATCGATGCTCACGCCGAGCTCCTGTTCGCGCCTACGGAGACGAGCGCATCCAATCTCCGCCAGGAAGGCGTCTCGGGCGAGATCATCGTCACCGGCAACACGGCGATCGATGCGCTACTGAAGAAGATACCGCTGCTGCGGGAGCCGCGCCGGAACGGTGGGAAGAGGCTGCTGGTGACCTGCCATCGGCGCGAAAGCTGGGGCGAGCCGCTGCGCGCCATCGCCGATTGCCTGGTCGATTTGGCAGATAGGGGCATTGCGCACATCACCTTCGTTTTGCATCCTAATCCGAAGGTCGCCGGGGAAATGCGCTGCCTGCTCGGCGAACAGGCGAACATCAATCTCCTCGAGCCGTGCAGCCACCTCGAAATGCTTCAGCTTATGACGGAGAGCGACCTCGTCCTCAGCGACTCCGGTGGCATGCAGGAAGAAGCGCCTACTCTCGGCGTGCCCCTTCTGGTGCTGCGCGACCGGACGGAACGGCCGGAAGGCGTGACTTCGGGCAATGCATTGGTCGTTGGCAGGGATGCCGAGCGCATCCGAATGACCGTCGAGACGCTTCTCGCCGATGCGGAAAACCTAAGGAGAATGCGCGTTCCGGCCTTCCCTATGGCGATGGGCGGGCAGGGGATCGAATCGCGGATGCGATCAGTGCTTGGCTTGGGTGCAGTTCAGAAACCGCGGGCCGAGCCACGGCTGCGTCCGCCTAGGGGCCGCACTAACTTTCATCAATGCGGCTGCTCCAAAAGGGGCGTAAATCGAAGGCCATGGAATCGGATCGCACCTATCTCTCCCGCCGGGCTGCCGAGGAGCAGGAGGCATCCGATCGCGCGAGCAATCCCAAGGCCAGGGAACTCCACGCCGAGATGGCCGAACGCTACCGCGATGCCGCCCAAAACAAGACCTTGCCGAAGACACGGGAAGCGAGGCCCGAACGGCCGCTCGTACCCGACGACTTCCGCATTCTCGACTAGGTCCGGTTAGAAAACACGCCGCTCGGCTATTGCTCTCGTAGCGAGCGCCACAGGTTCATCGTCAGCGGCTCAAGCAGATACTGCAGGGCCGTCCGCTTGCGCACCGACAGGACAACTTCCACCGGAAGGCCGGGCCGCAATTGTCCGTGGCCGAGCACGCCGCTGACTTGCTTCAGCTCCGCGGGTGTCACTTCGATCTCGGACCTGAAGAAGGACCGACCCGTCTTCTCGTCGGTGAAGCTGTCTGCCGAGATTGTGCGGACTTCGCCTGTCAGGAGCGGCAGGGTGCGGTCGTGAACGCTGCTGAAGCGGACTTCCGCTTTCTGTCCGACGTAGACGTCGTCCGCGTCCTGCGGGCTGACCTGCGCCTGGATGACGAGTTTCCGGTTGTCGGGCACGACATCCATCAGCTTCTCGCCCGGAGCAACGACGCCGCCGACCGTGAAGACGCTTAGGCCGACGACCTGGCCCGTCGCCGGGGCGCGGACTTTCGCGCGCTCCAGCTGCTCACGCACGGCGACCAACTTCGGCAGAGTCTCGGAAATGCGCGTCTGCGTGTCGCGCAAGTCGGTGGCGACGTCTTCCAGCCTGCTGCTCCGGATCGACAACGACTGCATGCGCGTCTCGCCCTTGCCCTCCCCAGCGCGGGCGATGGACGCCCTCATGGCAGCTTCCTGACCCTTCAGATCGGCAAGGGCGCGTTCGAGCGCGCGGATGCGGTTGATCGACGCGAAGCCCTTTTCGGCGATCTGCTTCATGCCGTCGAGCTCGTCCTTGAGCAGCCGCTGCTGCTCCTGGAGCGAAGCAATCTGGCTTGAATAACCGGTCTGCTCCTCGCCCAGCTGCTTCGAGCGCTGGCCGAGAACCGACTGCTGGGCCGTCATGGAGCCGTGCCGCGTGCTGATCTGCGCACGCTGAAGCTCCATAGCCTGGTCGGCGATCTCGCGGTCCTCGGGCTTGAGGCTCGCGAACTCGGCCGGCGCGTTGAAGCTCCGCAGACCGCGGCTTTCCGCGACGAGCCGCGAACGCTGAGCCAACAGCGTCAAATAGTCACCGGTGAGGGCGCGCTCGGTCGCCTGCACATCCGGTGCGGCCAGCTCGATCAGCACTTGACCGGCGGTGACATGCTGGCCTTCGCGCACATTGATCGCCGTCACGATCCCGCCTTCGCGGTGCTGAACGGCCTGCCGATTTCCGGAGACGGCGATGACACCGACCGCACGCGCGCCGGCATCGAGCGGGGCCAGCGCGGCCCAGCCGAGGAGGACCACGAAGAAGAATATGACGATGCCGACGCCAATGCGGATGTCACCGCGCGGATCGTCGCGCTGTTCCGGTTCCTCGAACACGGTGGCGGGAAGTTGCAGGTTCATCCGGTCTTCCCCTTCGGCGGGGCGGCGAGCCGTGCCGAGACCTCGGCGGGCGGACCGAGCATGCGCGGTCGGCCTTCGTCGAGAACCAGCAGGCGTGACGCGCAGTCGAGCACTCCCCGCCGATGCGCGATCATCATGACCGCGCAGCCGCGCTCCATGGCAGAGCTGACCGCGGACATGAGCGCTTCCTCACCGGCTTGGTCGAGGAAGGCATTCGGCTCATCAAGGATGAGGATTGCGGGATTTCCATAGAGCGCGCGAGCCAGGGCCACGCGCTGCGCCTGGCCCGCCGACAGCCCTTTCCCCAGCGGCCCCAGGCGGGTGTCATAGCCTTCGGGAAGGCTCAGGATGAGGTCGTGAATGCCGGCGCTCTTGGCCGCTGCGACAGCCGCGGCATCGACCTCCTCGCTGGCCGGATCGAAGCGGGCGATATTTTCCTTCACCGTACCTTCGAAGAGGCTTGGGTCCTGAGGCAGGTAACCGACGTGACGTCCAAGCTCGTCGGGGTCCCAGTCCGACAATTGAGCGCCGTCGACGCGCACAGTGCCGATCTCTGCCGGCATGGCGCCGCAGATGACCTTGGCGAGAGTCGTCTTGCCCGATCCGCTCGGACCGACGATGCCGAGCATCTCGCCGGGAGCGATGGCGAAGGACACGCCCTGCAGGATGGCCTTGTTGCCGGGGCCGCGCACGGCGACATTCTCGACCGCGAGCTTTCCTTCCGGCGTCGGCAGCTTGGTGTAGATGCGGTCGCCGTCCCGATGCTGCAGGAGGTCGCTGAGGCGCCCGAGCGCTTCGTAGCCCGCGTTCAGCGACGGCCAGCCGCTGATAAGCGCTTCGATCGGCTGCAAGGCGCGGCCGAGCAGGATCGAGGCGGCGATGATTGCGCCCGCCGAAATGTAACCTTCGATTGCGAGCAACGCGCCAAGGCCCAGGGCCAGCGACTGGACGAACAAGCGGAAGAAGCGGCTGAAGGCCGTCAGGCGGCTTCCGGTGAGTTGCGCGTCCGCAAACTTCTCGAGGCCGAACCGTCTTTGCAAGAGCTGGCGATTGACGATCTTCCCCGACATCCCGAGCGCACGGATTGCGCCGCTGTGCAGTGCCAGCGTCTGGATTGCCGTGTTCGACGCAGCGATCGCTTCCGCCGCCGCGCCGCTGGCCTCCCGCGTCGATCGCCGGTTCCACCATGCGAGCGCCAGCAGAATGCCGCCGGAAATGACCGCCAGCACGCCGATCCAGAAGTGCAGCATGAAGGCCACGAGGATGTAGAGCGGCGCCCAGGGCGCGTCGAAGAGTGCGGCAAGGACCGGCGTCCCCACGACCTGCCGGACGGCGTCGAAATCGCGCATTGCCCGGACAGCTTCCGCCGAATTCTTCGATACGATCCTTTGAAGCACGATGGGTGCGACGATCTCGTCGAGACGGAGGCTGGCGCGAACCAGCAGCCTCATGCGGACGGAGTCGAGCGCGGAAAGCGTCAGCAGCGCGATCGCCAGCGCAATGGTCACGAACAGCAGGGTCAGCTTCCCGCCTGTCGTGACGACGCGGTCGTAGACCTGCAGCATGTAGATCGGCGGCGCGAGATACAGGAGGTTGATGAAGAAGCTGAAGACCGCCGCCGCGATGAAGTGCTCGCGGCATGAACGAAGGGCGTCGGCGAGTGCCGGCGGAATCTGGATTCCGGCGAGCTTCAACGCGCTGACTTCTTCGCGCCGGGCCGAACGCGGGCCGCAGTTAGACCATCCATGTCAGTCAGACTCCCCAAGCGCCGACGGACCATGCCGTGAATCTCCAGCAGGCACAATAAGATAGGCTCCCCCCGGCGCATAGTTCACTGGCGCCGATGTGCCGTTATGACGCAATCGCGCGGACTTTTCACCCAAACCGTCCCACCGCCAACACAGATTCATCTATCTCAGTATTTGGATGCACCCATCTTCGGGGCATTCCTGAGTTCGCCTCAGGACCGTTTCAGCAACAGTGACACCCTTGTCGCGGTGGTCTGCGACGGTTTGGGGGGTGTATGGTGAAGCACCTTTTGCTGACGTGCGCCGGGCTGATCGTCTCCTCGCCAGCATGGGCGGCTGGCGAATCTACTCAGGGCACGCAGTCCGAACAGGCCGCTTCTCAAGCTTCGCCGATCACCGATCCGGCGGAGCGCGCGCAGGTCATCCAGGAAATCCAGGAGATGAAGGCGCGGATCAACCGGCTGGAGAACCGGCTTGGTGTGCCGAGCGAACCGCCACAAGTAGCCGCGCAGGTTCCGGTCCCTCCACCGCCAAGCAAGCCGAAGGATCACAATCTGGAGCTCTACGGCTTTCTCCAGACCGACGCGATCCAGGACTTCAAACGCGTGAATCCCGATTGGGACGCGACCCTGCGACCGTCGCGGATTCCCACGGAAAAGGGTGAATTCGGAAGCAACGGGCAGTCGATCTTCAGCGTCCGTCAGTCGCGCCTCGGCGTGAAGGCGACCGGTACGCTTCAGGATCGGCCCTACGAGGCGAAGTTCGAATTCGACCTCTTTGGAACGGGCGTCGATGCAGGCCAAACGACCTTCCGCGTTCGCCATATGTACGCAAGCTGGGGCCCGATCCTGGTTGGCCAAACGAACACGCTGTTCATGGACGGCGACATCTTCCCGAACGTCTTCGATTATTGGGGTCCGACCGGAATGGTCTTCGTCCGCAATCCCCAGATCCGTTGGACCTTCCTGAACGATGGTCATTGGACCGCCGCTGTCGCTCTCGAGCATCCGAGCGACGACATCGATCCGGGCAACATTCGCCTGATCGACGAGGACATCGCCAGCAACATTCAGCCTAACGAGGAGCTTCCCGACCTGACTGCGGCCGTCCGTTACGGAGGGGATTGGGGTCATGTCCGGGTGGCGGGCATTCTGCGCAAGATCGGCTACGACACGCGCGGGACCGAGGGCAATGAACCCGAGGGCCATCGGACGGGCTGGGGCGTCAACGCAACGGGCTCTTTCAAGCTCGGTATGGCGACACCTAGGCTCGGCGTCGTCTACGGGCGTGGCATAGCGACCTACATGAACGATGGCGGCATGGACCTGGCGCCATCGGTGGAAACGGTCTTCGTGCCGCCCGACATCATCCTTGTGCCGAGGGCGACGGCCGTCAAACTGTTGGGCGTTTCCGCCTATGTCGACCTGCAATGGGCAAAGCAGTGGAGCTCGGCAGTCGGCTACAGCTTCACGAAGGTCGACAACACCAACTTCCAGGACGACACCGCCTTCCACAAGGGCGAATATGCGTCCGCGAACCTGGTCTACGCCCCCTTCGACAATGTCGTTGCGGGCCTCGAATTCCTGTGGGGCAAGCGCACGGACAACGACGGCGACAAGGGCACCGACACCCGCATGCAGGGCAGCTTCAAATGGTCCTTCTCGAGCAAGAACATCTGGGACATCGTCAATTGATGTCCCTGATCGCGGCCTAGCTCGCGTCCAATCCCGCGCCGCGGAAGATTTCGACCGCCTTGGCGACCAATTCGTTGGAGGGCGGCTGTGTGTCCTTCAGCTGATAGTTTAGCTTTAGGCGCTCCCACTTGTACTCGCCGAGCTGGTGGAACGGCAGGATTTCCGCGCGCTCCACGACGCCGAGAGACGCTCCGAACGTCGCCAAGGCTTCCATCTCTTCGGGGATGTCCGTGAGGCCGGGCACCAGCACGTAGCGCAGCCACATCGGGCGCTTCAGCGCTGCCAGGCGGTTGGCGAATTCCAGCACGTCCTCGTTATGCATGCCGCCTGTCACGCGCTCATGCTGCCCGCGCGTGAAGGCCTTCATGTCGAGGATGACGAGATCGATGTTGCGGATTTCGTCGTCGGATAGCCGATCTCCGAAGTAGCCGTTCGACTCCATCGCCGTGTGAACGCCCATTTCCTTGACCGCCTTGAACAGGCGAGCTGCAAACCTGTCCTGCATCAGCGGCTCGCCGCCAGACAGCGTGAAGCCGCCTTTCATCGCCTTCAGCCCGTTCGCATATTTGCGGATCTCAGTGATCGCCTGGTCGAGCGTCACGGGGATGCCGTTGCTGAGCGTCCACGTGTCGGGGTTGTGGCAGTACTGGCAGCGGAACATGCAGGCGGTCGTCCAGGCGACCAGCCTGATGCCGGGACCGTCGACCGCCGACCCAGTGGTGAAGCTGTGCAGAAAGCCCATGTCGCCCGTCTTGAGCGCGCTGCGGACGTCCGTGTCCGGCACCGTCTCGCCGAGATGCACGCGCATCTCGAATGGCGACTTGGCTTCGAGCGAAACCTTCTCAGGCGCGACCGCCGGCGCCGGTATCGTTTCCACTTCAGTCTCCGTGGAAGGTGCGGTTGATCACGTCCATCTGCTGCTCACGGGTCAGCCGCACAAAGTTCACGGCGTACCCGGACACACGGATGGTTAGGCTTGGATATTTCTCCGGATGATCCATCGCATCCATCAAAGTGTCGCGGTTCAGCACGTTGATGTTCATGTGATAGCCGGTGGTCCCGAAGAAGCCGTCGAGGATCGACGTCAGGTTCGTGATCCGGTCGTTCTCCGTCCGGCCTAAACCCGTCGGAACCAGCGTGGTCGTCAGCGAGATGCCGTCCTGCGCATCGCGGTACGGGATCTTTGCCACCGAGGCCGCCGACGCATGGATGCCGTGGCTGTCGCGGCCGTGCATCGGGTTTGCTCCCGGAGCGAAGGGCTCGCCCTTCCGCCGTCCGTCCGGCGTGTTCCCGGTTGCCTTCCCGTAGACGACATTCGACGTGATCGTCAGCACCGACTGAGTGTGCAGCGCGTTCCGATACAGCGGATACTTCCGCAGCTTCGACATGAAGGTCGAAACCAGCCAGGCCGCCATTCCGTCGACGCGATTGTCGTTGTTCCCGAACAGCGGGAACTCGCCTTCAGTGACATAATCGATGATGAGCCCGGTTTCGTCGCGGACGACTTTGACCTTCGCATATTTGATTGCTGACAGGCTGTCGGCGACGACGGACATGCCCGCGATGCCAAACGCCATCGTGCGGAGTGGCGCATAGTCGTGCAGCGCCATCTCGATACGCTCGTAGGCATATTTGTCGTGCATGTAGTGGATGACGTTCATCGCGCTGGCGTAGACGCCGGCCAGCCAGTCCATCATCTTGTCGAAGCGGTCGACGATGTCGTCGAAGTCGAGGTAGTCGCCCTGCACCGGCTCGGTCGCGGGAGCCACCTGCTTTCCGCTGACTTCGTCTCGCCCGCCGTTGATGGCGTAGAGCATTGCCTTCGCGAGGTTGGCGCGCGCTCCGAAGAACTGCATTTGCTTGCCCATGGCCATGGGCGAAACGCAGCAGGCGATGGCGCCGTCGTCGCCCCACGCCATGCGCATGATTTCGTCGCTTTCGAACTGGATCGAACTCGTGTCGATCGCGACCTTGGCAGAGAAGCGCCGGAACCCCTCCGGCAATTGCGGTGTGTACCAGATGGTCAGGTTCGGCTCCGGCGCCGGACCGAGGTTGTAGAGCGTCTGCAGGAAGCGGAAGCTGGTCTTGGTGACAAGCGGCCGTCCGTCGTCGGCCATGCCCGCGATCGATTCGGTGACCCAGGTCGGATCGCCGGCGAACAAATCGTCATATTCCGGCGAGCGCAGGAAACGGATGATGCGCAGTTTGATCACGAAATCGTCGACGATCTCCTGCGCTTGCTCCTCGGTCAGAGTGCCGTTGGCGAGATCGCGCTCGAAATAGATGTCGAGGAACGTCGATACGCGGCCCAGCGACATGGCCGCGCCGTTCTGCTCCTTCACCGCCGCCAGGTAGCCGAAGTAGAGCCACTGCACGGCTTCCTTCGCGGTGCCGGCCGGGCCCGAAATGTCGAAGCCGTATTTGGCAGCCATCTCCTTGAGCTCGCCAAGCGCCCGAATCTGCTCGCTCAGTTCTTCGCGGTCGCGAATGATGGCGTCCGTGGACCATTCGTCGTCGAGCGAAAGCTTCTCGGCCTGCTTCGCTTCGATCAGACGATCGACTCCGTACAGCGCCACGCGGCGGTAATCGCCGATGATGCGTCCGCGCCCGTAGGCGTCTGGGAGACCGGTCAGGACGTGCGAGCTGCGGCATTTGCGGACGTCGGTCGTGTAGGCGTCGAACACGCCTTCGTTGTGCGTCTTGCGATATTTGGTGAAGATCTCGACGACCTTCGGATCGGGCTTGTAGCCATACGCTTCGAGACCGTTCGTCACCATTTTCAGGCCGCCGTTGGGCATGATGGCGCGCTTCAGCGGCGCGTCCGTCTGCAGGCCGACGATGACCTCGTTCTTCTTGTCGATGTAGCCGGCCTCGTGCGCGGTGATCGAGCTCGGGATTTGCGAAACGTCGAGCACGCCTTTCTTGCGCTCCTCGACGAAAAGGTCGGTCAGCTTCTTCCAGAGCGCGGTCGTCCGCTTCGTCGGACCCGCAAGGAAGCTCTCGTCCCCGTAATAGGGCTCGTAATTGTGCTGCATGAAGTTGCGGACGTTGATCTCCTTCGTCCACAGCCCCGGCTTGAACGCGTCGGTCGCGGCCTTCTTCGTGGTCTTCTCCGCTTCGAGGACGTCAGTCGACATCTGTGCCTCCGTTTGAATTCATTCAGCCGGCAGCTCCGCGCCCATCGTCGGAGCTTCCGTGGATTTGCGAGCCTTCGGACCGGTCTCGCGCAGAAGAAGGGTGAGGACGATCGCCAGCACGACGCCGTAGAGCAGGGGCTGGAACGTCTCCTGGTAATGAGCCAGCTCGCGCTCGCCGCCCGCGCTGGCTTGCGTCAGCCAGCGAGCGAAAATCGGGCCGAGCAGTGCCGTCAGCGAGAAGTTGAGGAAGTTGATGACGCCGGTCGCGGTGCCGCTGTGCTCCGGCCTGTTGGCTTCCTTGATCACCGTGTACGGGATCATCGCCGCACCCGACGCGATGCCGGCGACGAGCGCGAGCGAGTAGGGCGGAAAGACCTCGCGCGGGCCGTACAGGATCAGGGCGAGCGAGAGGAGAAGCACGACGGCCGCGCCGATGATCACCGGCTTCCGCCGCCCGATCCGGTCGGTGAGCCAGCCAAGGAGCGGACAGCCGATGATCCAGCCGAAGGGCACTGCCGCGGAGCGCAGCACGGCGACTTCGTAAGGCACGTCGTGCCCCTCTTGCAGGAAGCGCACGCCCCAGACCATGTCGAAGATGGTCGTCGGGATGAAGATCAGCCCGGCGATCAGGCCGCACAGGAGCGACTGCGGATTGATGAACACCGTACCCATGGCCTTGAGCGCAGGGCCGAGACCCACGCCGGCGGCGTCCTTCGGCTTTGCCTCCTGCTTGGGGATCAGGAAGAAGAGCAGGACCGCGATCGGAATGCCGATGATGCCCATGACGAACCAGAAGCGGTCCCAGGGCAGTCCGGACGAAATCAGCGGCCCCACCACGAACTGACCAGCCGAGCCGCCGGCCATGCCGAACATCTGCGTCGCACCGATGAGCGTGGCGGCCTTCGAAACGGGCATGAAGGTGGTGACGAGGTAGACCGCTCCGATCAGCGCAAAGACGCCGCCCGCGCCCTGCATGAAGCGGCCGATGCTTCCGATCGTCGGATCCGCGGTCGAGAACATGAGCGCGCCGATGGCCACGCTTGCCGCACCCAGCGGGACTACCTTCTTCGGCCCGATCTGATCGAGGGCGACGCCCGCGACGAGGCTGAAGGGAGCGTAAGCGTAGTAGAAGAGCCCCACGAGTGAGGCCACGCCGACTGCACTGAGACCGAATGCCTCGCTGAGTTCCGGCACCATGACGGCCGGCGCCGAGCGCATCGAATATTGGTAGAAATAGAAGACAGCGGTCAGGAGCCATGCGACGGTGACGACACCGATCGATGTGGCCGCTCCCGACCGCTGTTCTGACGCGGTCACGACAAGCTGCTCCTCAGCAGAGGACGAGCGCTTGGGCGAGACCTGCCTCCGAAGTCTCCTTGTACTTCGAGTTCATGTCTTTGGCGGTCTGGGCCAGCGCCGTGATCACGGTATCGACGTCGACACGCCGGTTCTCGGCGATCTCGTTCTTGGCGATGAGGTAGCCCGTCCAGGACTTTACGGCCCCGAAGGCGCAGCGCTCGATGCACGGGATTTGGACAAAGCCCGCGACCGGGTCGCAGGTCATTCCGAGATGATGCTCGAGAGCAGCACCTGCGCCATTGGCCGAGATTTGCGGAGTCTCGTCGTAGGCCGCTGCAATCGCCGCTGCGCCCATGCCGGAAGCGACACCGATTTCGGCCTGGCAGCCGCCCTCGGCCGCGGAGAGGGTTGCGTTATGCTTGCAAAGGTAGCCAATGATGGCGCCCGCGAGCAGCGCTTCCCGCTGCTTTTGGTCCGACAACTTCGCGCCTTCCGACCCCAACGAGTAGATGACCGCCGGCATCACGCCCGCCGACCCGCCCGTTGGCGCGGTAATGACGAGGTGCCCGCGCGCATTTTCCTCCGAGCCCGCAAGCGCGGCTGCCGAAACGAGGCCGATTCCCTTTCGGGCGGGGAATGGCTCGTTGAGTGCGTTCTTGTAGACGTCGCCTGCCTTGGTTTTGAGCTTGATCGGTCCAGGCAGGGTTGCCGTCGGTGCGGCAAGGCCGGTCTTCACCGTCGCCCTCATCGCGCCCAGGATCTTGTCGAGGAACGCGTCGATCTCGGCCTTGTCGCGGCCGCTAATGGCGAGCTCGTTGGCATAAGCGAGCTGTGCGAGCGTGATATTGTCGCGCTTGGTGTAGTCGAGCACCTCCTTCATCGTCGAATAGGGGTACTTCGGCGGGTTCTTCTTCGGGGGAGTGTAGCCCTTCCATTCGATGAAACCGCCTCCGACGGAGTAGTATTCCTGCTCCAGCAGGACCTTGTCTCCCGCCATCAATTTAGCGGTCATCGTGTTGGGGTGATGGAATTCGCCCTTGGGGGCATCGTAGACGATGTCCTTCAGCGACACGTTGATCGTCTTCGACCCGAGCTTCACCGGGAACTGCTTGTCGGGATGGACAACCAGATCGTCGAGGATGGCTGGGTCGATTGTCGCCGGCTCGTAGCCAGCAAGCCCGGCAAGTGCGGCGCGCTCCGTGCCGTGGCCTTTGCCGGTCGCGCTGAGGCTGCCGAACAGATGCACCCTGAGAGCCGTCGCCTGCGCGAGCTGGTCGGCGGGTAGCTTGGAGGCGCGCTGGTAGAAGTCGTACGTAATCCGCATTGGACCGATCGTGTGCGACGAGGACGGTCCCGGGCCGACTTTGTAGAACTCGTCCACCAGGGTCATCACGGGACCCTTGCTGTTCTTGACGACCTGCAGGTTCGGATCGACGTCACCGCCACCGAGGGGCTTTCCTGCGGGCGCCTGCGCCCAGAGGGGATTGGCCGTTCCGCCCAGGGCGACGATGGCCGTCGCCATGGCGCTGCGCATCATGAAGGAGCGGCGGTCCGATCCGGTCGGTGGCTCAGAAAAATCGAGTTCGGGGCAGACGAAACTCTCGTTACGGTCTTCGCTATCCATCGCGTGCGCTCCTCGGGTGAGGGTGAGGGAGATCGAGCGCCAGCCCGGCACAGACGAGTCCCGGACCCCCCAATCCTCTCGTGAACTGCGGAAAGCTTTATGGAATGGTGGCGCCATCGGTATCAGGGCGAACCCCGAAGCCGCCCCATCCAAATTCTGATGGTACCCTGAGGCCCGAGCAGCCGCTGCGGTCTTTTGGACGACGCGTAGGGAGATTTCCGGATTAACCGCGGGGGCCTGCTGCCTATTCTGCCGGTTCAATTCCGGAGACGAATGCGATGTCGGGCCAGCAGAGCCTCGGACCAGCGCACGAATATTTTCGCGACGCGTGGCAGCGCTCGATCCTGTTCCTCGACGTCCTCCGCCAGCGCGGGAACATCTACCGCGAACAGCAGGAAAAGAGCGCTCCGAACGTCCTCGAATTCGCCGCCGAGCTGGTGCTCGATGGCCGGACCTTACCGAGACCGGTAAACTATCTGCTAGTCAGCATCGTCCCGCCCGAGGGGGTGACGGTGGACAATTGCAAGCGGCCATTCGTTGTCGTCGATCCGCGGGCAGGCCACGGCCCCGGCATCGGCGGCATGAAGCGCGACAGCGAGATCGGCGTCGCGCTCGGGAACGGACATCCCTGCTATTTCATCGGCTTCCTGCCCGAACCGATTTCGGACCAGACCATCGAGGACGTCTGGAACGCGGAAGCGGCCTTCGTTCAGGAGGTCGCGCGCAGGCATCCGGGAGCGGGAAGGCCGGCGGTGATCGGAAACTGCCAGGCGGGCTGGCAAACGATGATCATGGCCGCCACGCATCCTGACGTGCCGGGGCCGCTGCTGATCGCAGGAGCGCCTTTGTCGTACTGGGCTGGAGTACGCGGCAAGAACCCCATGCGGTACACGGGCGGAATGCTCGGCGGCACCTGGCTGACGAGCCTTTCCGGCGACCTTGGCGGGGGGAAGTTCGACGGGGCGAACCTGGTTGCCAACTTCGAATCCCTAAACCCGGCGAACACCTATTTCGAGAAGCCCTACAACGTTTACTCGAAGGTCGACACGGAGGCGGAGCGCTTCCTGGACTTCGAAACCTGGTGGGGCAGCCCGGTCCTGATGAACGCGGGCGAAATGCAGTGGATCGCCGACAACCTGTTCGTCGGCAACAAGCTGACGTCGGGCGACCTTCGAACGTCCGACGGCACCCAGATCGATCTGCGCAACATCCAGTCGCCGATCGTGGTGTTCTGCTCGTGGGGGGACGACATCACGCCGCCGCAGCAGGCACTTGGCTGGGTTACCGACATCTATCGCGACGACGAGGACCTGATCGCGAGCGGGCAGACGATCATCTACTCCGTTCACGGTTCGGTCGGACATCTGGGCATCTTCGTGTCGGGCAAGATCGCAACTCGCGAGCACGGCGAGTTCACCAGTTCGATGGACATGATCGATATGATGCCGCCCGGCCTCTACGAGGTCGTGATCGAGGACATCGCGGATGATACCGCCAATCGCGCACTGATCTCCGGCGACTATCTCTTCCGCCTGGTTCCGAGGAAGCTCGACGACGTCCGCGCGCTTGGTGGCAACAGCGCCGAGGACGACCTCAAGTTCGCGACGGTCGATCGTATCTCGACAATCAATCGGAGACTGTACGAAAGCTACCTCGGCCCCTTCGTCCGCTCAGTCACGCCGCCTGCCTTCGGGGAGTGGGCGCGCAAGATGCACCCCAACCGCGTCCGCTTCTCCATCTTCTCGGATGAGAATCCTGCCATGGGCTTCGTTGCCGCGAGTGCTGAGCGGATCCGCGGCCAGCGCGAGGCAGCGGGTGAGCAGAACATGCTCTCCGCGTCCGAAAAGACGATGGCCGCGTCCATCAGCGCAACCCTGACGGCCTTCGGCGCGGCTCGCGACGCGCTGACCGAGCAGCTGTTCCACCTGACTTACGGATCACCCCTGCTGCAGGCGCTCGTGGGGCTGGATTCCAGGGAAGTCGAGGCCGGACGCAGGCCGGAACGAGAGGCGCTGCGCGAGCAGGCCAAGGCGAAGCGGCGCGAGGAGCTCGAAACAAAATACGAGGCCGGAGGCGCGGTCGAGGCCGCTTTGCGCTCGATTGCCTACATCCGGATGGGCGACGGGAGCGTCGACGAGCGCGGCTACGCGATGATCAAGCAGCTCCATGACGCGCAGCCGGCCGGCCGGCAACGCACGCTCGCCGAGCTCAAATCCATCGTGCGCGATCAATACCTGCTGCTTCGTCTCGACGAGGAACGCGCCGTCTCGGCCATCCCGAAACTCCTCCCGCGCGATGCCGAGGAGCGCGCGCGAACGCTGCGCGCGGTCGAGCGCATCGCTCTCGCGCCGGGCCAGCAGTCGCCGGAAGGCAAGCGCCGGTTGGCCCGCATCGAGAAGCTGTTTGGAACCAAGGCCGCACCGGCCACGAGGAAGGAAGAGACCGATGCCCGTGCTTGAAGCCGAGGCCCGTCCCGGCCGTAACACTCATGCAAAGCTCGACAATCTGATCGCGACCGCGCGAAAGCATCCGCCGGTGAAGGTGGCGGTGGCCCATCCGTGCGATCAGGTGTCGCTGGAAAGCGCCGTGGCCGCGGCGAAGCTCGGCCTTATCCAGCCAATCCTCGTCGGGCCGGAGCAGCGCATCCGCGAAGTCGCGGCCAAGTACGATCTCGACATTAGCGGGTTCGAGATTGTCGACGCCGAATACAGCGAGGACTCAGCGGCGAAGGCGGTCGCGCTCGTTCGGGAGGGGCGGGCCGAGGCCCTGATGAAGGGCAGCCTCCACACCGACGAGTTGATGGGCGCCGTGGTCAAGCGCGACACCGGGCTCCGCACCGCCCGGCGCATCAGCCACTGCTTTATCATGGACGTGCCGGATCACGACCAGCCGCTCATTATCACCGATGCGGCCGTCAACATTGCGCCGGACCTGAAGGGTAAGGTCGACATCACCCAGAACGCCATCGATCTCGCTCACGCGCTCGGTCAGAAGGACGTCCGCGTGGCGATCCTGAGCGCAATGGAGAGCGTCAATCCGGACGTGCCATCGACGCTTGAGGCCGCAGCGCTTTGCAAGATGGCGGACCGCGGCCAGATCACAGGCGCGCAGCTCGATGGTCCGCTCGCGCTCGACAATGCAATCAGTCCCGAAGCCGCCGCGATCAAGAAGATCACCTCGCCCGTCGCGGGGCGTGCCTCGATCCTGGTGGTACCCGATCTCGAAGCCGGGAACATGCTTGCGAAGAGCCTGTCGTTCCTCGCCGATGCGGACGCGGCAGGCATCGTGCTCGGCGCGAAGGTGCCGATCATCCTGACGAGCCGTGCAGACGAGGAGATGGCGCGGCTGGCGTCCTGTGCGGTCGCTCAATTGCTCGTCGCCGCGCGGCGTGCCGACGCTTCTTCAGCGATCCAGTAGGCGCGTATGGATGCGGTCCGGCCGATCCTAAGCGGGCATAAGTCGCTGATTGTCGGCATCGCGAATGATCAGTCGATTGCCTACGGCTGCGCGGAGGCGTTTCGCGCATCCGGAGCGGATCTCGCGATTACCTGGCTTAACGAAAAGGCGCGTCCTCACGTCGAGCCTCTCGGGCAGCAATTAGGCGCCGAGATCATGGCGCCGCTGAACGTCGAAAACCCCGGCGAGCTGGAAGCCGTGTTCGAGCAGATCCGCGAGCGGTGGGGGAGGCTCGACAGCCTCATCCACTCCATCGCCTTCGCGCCGAAGGAGGATCTGCAGGGCGGATTGCTCGACTGTTCATCTGAAGGGTTCGCGCGGGCAATGGACGTGTCCTGCCACTCCTTCGTGCGCATGGCGAAGCTGGCAGCTCCGCTGATGAGCGACGGCGGCACCATGTTCGCGATGAGCTACCTCGGCGCCGAGCGGGTGGTGACGAATTACAACGTCATGGGCCCGGTGAAGGCGGCGCTCGAGGCGGCCTGTCGGTACCTCGCCTATGAACTCGGACCACGCGATATCCGCGTCCACGCCATCTCGCCGGGACCGCTGAAGACACGCGCCGCATCGGGCATCAAGGAATTCGACCGCCTCCTTAACGACGCGGTCGAGCATTCGCCGCTCGGCGCGCTCGTCGACATCGAGGATGTCGGCTTCGCCTGCGCCTATCTGGCCACGAAGTTCGCTCGTCGGATCACTGGCGGCACCATCTACATCGACGGCGGCGCAAACATCGTCGCCTGACGGGAGGATACGACCATGACTCGCCAGATCGCCGTGATCAACGCCGGATCTTCCAGCATCAAGTTCGCCGTGTTCGACGACAATCCCGAACAGTCGCTGCGCTTCCGCGGGCAGGTCGAAAAGATCGGTGTCGGTCCGACCCTGACGGTCGAAGGACCCGACGGCGAAACTTTGGTTGAGAAGGAATGGGCCGCATCGGACCTGACTCACAAGTCCGCAACGAAGGTCATCCTCGAAACTGCGATTGCCTTGCTGGACGGCGAAGCGGTCGAGGGCATCGGACACCGCGTCGTTCATGGCGGGATGAAGTTCGCAGGCCCGACCCTGGTCACCAAGGAAGTTCTCGCATCGCTTGCGGAACTCAATCCGCTCGCGCCGCTGCACCAGCCGCATAACCTGTCGCCGATCGAAACGATCATGGCCGAGGCGCCGCATATCCCGCAGGTGGCGTGCTTCGACACGGCCTTCCACCAGACCCAGCCGCACCTCTCCTCGGCATTCGCGATCCCGCGGGAGTTGTCGGACGCGGGCGTGCGCCGATACGGCTTCCACGGACTTTCCTATGAATATGTGAGCGGGAAGCTGCGCGAGGTCGCGCCGGAGTTGGCGGACAAGAAGATCATCATCGCGCATCTCGGCAATGGCGCCAGCCTGTGTGCGCTCGAACATGGCAAGAGCGTTGCGACCACGATGGGCTTTACGGCCGTCGAGGGCCTGATGATGGGAACGCGATGTGGGTCGATCGATCCGGGCGTGCTCATCTATCTGATGGACGAGAAGGGACTCGACGCTCGCGGGCTAGAAGACCTCGTCTACAAGAAGTCCGGCCTCCTCGGCGTGTCGGGAATCTCGTCGGACATGCGCACGCTGCGGGAGTCGAGCGATCCGCGCGCTCGCGAAGCGATCGATCTCTTCGTTTACCGGATCGTACGCGAAATCGGCTCGCTGGCTGCGGCACTCGGCGGCATCGACGGCATCGTCTTCACGGGCGGGATCGGTCAGCGGGACACACGGACCAGGCGAGAGGTCATCGCCGGTTGCGGCTGGCTTGGCGCGGTTCTCGACGAGCAGGCAAACGCGTCAGGCAGTGAGCGGATCGACGCCCGGTCTTCGAAACTGCCGGTGTGGGTGCTTCCGACCGACGAAGAACGGGTCATCGCCCGTCACGCGGCACAATTGACGAGCAGATCTAGTGAATCAACGGTCGCGCGGATGGATGCACAGATGCCGCCGGTCGGCTGAAGTCGCGCCGTTCCGCGTAGCGGTCGGCAAGCTCCACATATTCGACGAGGGATTCGAGCTGCGCCTCCAGCTCATTGCGCCAAACCGGGGAAATCCCCGGCGAGCGTAGCGCATCGGCGGTTTCGCGAATGGCGACGAGCACCGTCTGCCGGAAAGCCTCGATGTTCTCATTCCAGAAGCTGCGATGATCCACTTCGCCCAGCTGCAGTTTGAGCAGGCCGGTCTCCAGATCGTCGAGCGACAGCGGCGATGAAGAGTGCTGCTCGGTCGGAAACATCAGGGCAGGGCGCTTCGTCACCCGCGGAGATTAGGGTGACCCCGTCACGCCGAACATCGTGGATTGCCCGGAGTAAGGCGATGGTGACCCCTACGGAACTCGAACCCGTGTTTTCGCCGTGAGAGAGCGGCTACAGGGACGACGAGGAGCAATCGCGACCAATACTAACTGCCTGAAATCTGTGGACAGCCTTCGCTGACGTAGGCGGGGAACCATGGCCGACGCTGGTATATAGCGGATGCCAGGCTATGCTGTTCCAAACCTCGAACGTTAGGCCGAGCAGGAGTGTAGCCATGGCAAAAGGCCAGCAGAGATCGAGCAAAGAGGCGCGCAAGCCGAAGAAGGCCAAGGTCAAGACAATTGCTGCCAATCCGTCTCAGAAGGGCGGTTCACACGGTCTTGAGCATCTCAAGAACGACTAAGCCATGAGAGCCTATCGGCGATTGCGCTGGTCGAGCACAGCTCTTGAGAGGCTTCGTCGGATGGCCCGAATGGAGCTGTCCGCCGCGGACATCGGCAAGCAATTGGCGGCGACTGAGGAAGAAGTCTGCTCAAAGGCAAGATGCGAAGGAATACGTCTCGGCCCGCGAGAGTAGAGGCCGCGAAGGACGCTGCCGATATTGCGCTAGTCGTCGCACCCTGGCTGCGTCCCATTGCGAGCAGCATAGCGGGAAACGACAAAAGTTCTGCGGTGACCGCGCCGCGCTAGGCCGAGCGGTCGACCTTGCGAGAGGCTTGCCACAGTTCCACCGGCCGCGCGTCCCAGCGGCTCACCAATGCGGCCGCGTCCTTGTCGTTTTGCGCCTTGAACTCATGGAGGAGGCTAAAATTGCCACCGCCATCGTGAGAAAAGAGACGATAGACAAACATGAGGTCTCCTAGAGGCAGATGCTGCCTCAGCCCTTGCTTCGTAGTAGAGTGGCTGACGTTCGCGGCCCTTCTTCCGAGCCTTGTATCCGACGAAAGTTAACGGGGTCCCGACTCTTCGCCGTGTAAACGATACTTTTGCACGGTTACTGAGTCAGCGGAGCAGACCCGCGGCTCGAAGCGCGTTCTCGATCGTACTGGCGATCTCGCCGGGTACCCGCTTCGGATGTTCCTCGCTGGGATCAGGCGGCGATGTCGCTGAAGTTGTTCCTCCGCTGCTAGTGAGTCCCCAAAACCGAAGGATCATACTCGTCGAAGAGATGCCCGCTTCGAGCATGTGCGGACCAGCGACTTCCTGGCTCTGAGGAGAGCGCGTGCTGAGCGGCACCCCGTGCCCTAGGCCCTTAACTTGAATTTCTTCGATCACCTCTCGGCCGGTCGGATCGCACCAGACGTACCGTGGGTGGCAATCGACAAGATCGGCTCTGCACGGTGCCTCGGAGGCTCCCTGAACCATTCGCCATTGGTCTACAATCGCTCGTGCGTTCGTTGGCGCAACGGTCGGATCGAGGGACCCATGCCAAACCGACAACGATGGCCAAGGGCCGGAGTAATTTGATGCGGAAGCAACAAGCTCGCCTAGCCGCTTAGCGTTTGGAATATCGTGTCCGCGCATGCGCTCAAGCGCTTGGGGAACGTTGTTCGCTGTCGCGAACGGCAGTCCCGCAATGATGGCACCACCCGCAAAAACGTCGGGGTAGGTCGCCAGCAGGACCATTGCCATCGCTCCGCCCGCAGAAAGCCCCGTGACGAAGACACGGTTCGGGTCGGTACCATGACGGGCCCGAACCGCCTCCACCATTTGAATGATTGAGAGCGCCTCCCCTCTGTCGCGTCTGGCGTCACGCGGCGAGAACCAATTGAAGCAAAGATTTGGATTATTTGCCCGTTGCTGCTCTGGGAAAAGTAAGACGAACCCGTGGCGATCGGCAGCGACCGTCCAGGCAGCACCACGATCGTAATCTTCCGCGGTTTGAGTACAGCCGTGTAGGACCACAACCAAGGGCGCACGATCCGTTGCCGACTTGGGAACGTAGATTTTAGCGTCCAGATCGCCGGGGTTTTCGCCAAACCTGTCCAATGCTCGAAGGCGCGCGACCTGTGCGCTGGCTCTGTGCCGGACCACCCAGGCCGCCTGAGACGGCATTCTTGTAAACTGTTTTATGACGCACACCGAATGTTGACCGAAGCACAAATATGAGGGGTTCTGCTGCAATGCACAATGGCTTTGCTGCACTGCAACATTTATGGCCTTACTGCGCGCGCCAGGCGTTTGCCACACATGAGCATCCTTATTGGGACCGCAGGCTGGAGTATCCCGCGCGGCGTCGCAGACTCCTTCCCTGCTGAAGGTAGCGCGCTCGAGCGCTATGCTTCGAGGTTTCGTATCGCAGAGATCAACAGTTCGTTTCACCGGCCCCACCGCACCTCGACATGGGAGCGATGGCGGGACAGCGTGCCTCAGGGTTTTCGGTTTTCTGCGAAGTTGCCGAAGGAAATCACTCACACGCGCAAGCTGGTGGATTGCGGGCCCGAAATCGAAACGTTCCTCGGGCAAGCCCAAACCTTGGGCGAAAAGCTGGCGGTCTTGCTGGTTCAACTGCCGCCTAAGCTGTCGTTCGACAGGACTGTCGCCCGTGGCTTCTTCTCAAACCTGATGAACTGTACTGACGCAATCATCGCCTGTGAGCCGCGACACGTTACCTGGTTCTCCGAAGACGCAAGTGACTTGCTGGCTGAGCTCGGAGTCGCTCGCGTGGCTGCGGATCCCGCCATCTGCGAGGCCGCCGCGCGGCCTGGGGACTGGGGGGCCCTGCGTTACTGGCGCCTTCACGGCTCCCCGGTTGTCTATCGATCGAGCTACGTCGACCGCGTTGGTCTCTATGCCTCAGAGCTTACGCGCAACGCGGGCGGAGGGTGCGCGGTGTGGTGCATATTCGACAATACGGCGTCCTCGGCAGGCGCCTCCGATGCTCTCGCTCTCACCAACGTACTGCAGGAAGCTAGGGTGCCCTATCACGGCCTTCCTCTGAGGTCCCTGCCGACCTAGCAGCGGCAACAGGTCAGCGCTAAGGCAGCCAAGATGGAGGGTTTAGGTGCGCACTGATAAGGAGCAGATCGCCTGGTACCGTGATATCCGCGCTCTAGCGGTGAAGCAGCTGGATCTCATTGAGCAAGGTTGGCGTTTCCAACGTAGTAAGGGCAACGAGCCCCGGGTCGACGTCACGGACGAGATTGCCATTCAAGAGCGCCGTACAATCGAGACGATGGATCGCCTGATCCAAATGTATGAGGCTCGATTCCCTTGAATGCACCCCGGTTCCCATGGGGACGCCTTCAATGACTCAAGGTTGCCAAGTGTTGGTTCACGGCCGCGATCGTCGCACTCGCTCTCACACGTGTGTTCGACGTGAGGGCGAGACCCATGTGGTGTGTTTCAATGCCAATTAGGTAGTCGATCATGGATTCTTGCGGCTCGCCCTGCCGTAATCCTTGAGCAACCCGCACCATGTACCGGTCATACTCATTGGCAGCGTCGCTGAGCCGCCAGCCGCCCTCCGATCCGTTGAGTCCTATCGGGTCCCATTCGGACCAGCCAATGGTTCTCAGTGCAAATAGCCCAATGGGCTCGGGGAGGAACATCGCCACACGTTAGCTGCACCACCGTCCGCTTGCTACCCATGGCGACTTGGTACGGTTGCATCGGCTGCGTTTGACTGTAGCAACTGCTGTTCCGTGTTGCCGGGACCCGTTGTAAAACCAGCATTACTCACTAAATGGGTACTCGCTACTAGTCGCAATCAGACGGTTCTCGGCGCTTTGCGGCTCCTTTTCCTTCTTTCGCCTCTCCTAGCCATCGGAGGGCCGATTGGCGGTCCGCCACAGAAGGAATTCAAAATGATCAGTGGAACCGTAAAGTTCTTCAATGCCGACAAGGGTTATGGCTTCATCCAGCCTGAAGACGGAAGCAGCGATGCTTTCGTGCACATCAGTGCGGTGGAAGCTGCCGGCATGCGCACGTTGGATCGCGAGCAGCGCGTAACCTACGATCTCGAAGACGATCGCCGCGGACGAGCGAGTGCTGTGAACCTGCAGAGCGCCTAACGCCTGTGCCCGCTTCGCGTACCGCGCGGGGCGGGCCTTCTACTCCTCAAAGTAGGCCAAATTTCATGGCGACATTAGAGTTCTGTAACGAACGTGCCGCCGCGTGCCGAGCGGAAGCCGAGGGGACCCGACTCCTGAACGTCCGCGAGCGTTGGCTGAGCGCGGCTTTGGCTTGGGATGAGATGGCTGCTGGGATGCGCAAGACTCAGACCTACCGCATCGCGGATGCTGCGCGCAAAGTCGCTGAAGGCAGGCGAGGCTGATCAGTCGGCTGATTCAGCTCACAATCCTGCAATCTGAATGGGCAACCGACGTATCGCCGCGCTCAAGTTGAATAGCCAGAGCGCAGCACCTTTGCCCGTGCCGTCGACGGCGCAGTCAGCGAGTAGCTTCACCGCGCGGGCGCCGCTCAGCGGCTCCACCATCCTTGCCGGCTCAAACCGCCTGAGTTGTGGGGAAACGTGCCCGCTGGAAAGTCGTTCAGCGGCTCAGCGTCAGTCACTTCATCTTTAAAGGAATCGTCCGTGGCTTCATTCAAAGAACCCTCTTTTCAGGACCGTGTCGCATCGGCCAGCAAGGCCAAGCAGAAGGCCCTCGATCAATTTAGGACGAGACCCCCGGTCGACCCGGCACTACTGGCAACACAGCGCCAAGCACGTGAAATGCGGGAGATGTCTCTGGAGCGCGAGAGGGCTGCAAAAGCTAAAGAGAAGGCGGCCGCGAAAGCCGAGAAAGCATCAATCAAAGCGGCCGAGCTTGCGGCAGCGGAAGCTGCTGTTGCGCTAAAAGCGGCGCGACTGAAGCCTTCTACTCCGGAAGAAATGAAGGCCGCGAGGGACGCGCGTTATGCCGCCCGGAAGGCGAGAAAGTAACTACAGACCCCGGCGGCACTCGAGCCTACTGCGGTTTCAAAGCAGGGCGGTGGCCGAGCCCATCGACCGAGGGGGAGCGACTTTAGTGCCCAGGCCTCGCACTCAGTTGGTTGAGTCTGAGGGCGATTGCCCCGGCTCGTCTTCAATTTCTTTGAAGGCTTTGGCGAGACGGGCGCCGTGGTCGTCCTCGTCATCCTCAGCTGGAGCTGCAGGCGGTTCCTTGGGGTCGGGCATGCTGCGCTCCTACAAGCTGCCCCAACGCACCATGCGCGTTTTTATGCGAGCTGATCAGGTCGTATCGTGGCGAGTGTCGAACCGGACGGAGATGCGGCTGCAGTGCGCTCGGTGAGATTTTGCACTAAGCACTTTCAGATGGATATCTATGGCAGCATTGCAAAGAACCTGACCTCAGCCGTTCAGAGCGCTCGCCGTCTGAGGGGTCATCCAATTCACGCCGATACCCTCGGGCATTGGAGAGATCTTCTCACCTACGCGCGCCAAGAGCTTGCGGATGGATCTACTGAGCCGCTGCAGGTCTTGATTGCGGAACTCGAAAACGAAGTTGCGGACCGGCCAGCCTAAGAGATTGGGGGGACCCGCTCAAAAGGCGGGGAAAGGAAATGACAAGTGGCTGATCTGTACCTCAAGGCACTGGAGTCGGAGCGCAAGAAACTCTGGGCCGAGTGCCGGCTGAAGGGCCTTGCTAAGGGCACACCGGAACGGTTGCGGATCGAAGAGCTAGACAGGCTGTTAGCGGAGCACAGAGGCAAGTCCGCTGACTGATCCGTCCGATCACTGGCTGCCCGAGATAGCGCGGCGACTTGGGAGGCCCAAACCGCCTGGCGGTCGTCATCGGCTCAGCGCCGAGGCCGTCGTAATCGTCCGAAATATTTCGTCTTTTGAGAACGGCCGTAGGCCCTGATCTCTTGGTCGAGAGTTCTGACTTGTATGGAGATGTTCAAGCCGCAGCCTCGCCGAGCGGAAACCGCAGAAGAACGCGCCTTGCGCCTCGATCAGGCAAACCGCAGGGCGATGGATCGAGCACTGGCGGAGCAAGACGCGATCGATGAGAGAATCCGCCGCAGTCTCGAAGAGCATGGCGCTTAGAGCCAGTAGCCGCGGCGCGCTCGAGCGCGACTTCTCGTGTTCCCTATCAATTAGGAGTGAATTTGATTCCCACCGAGCCTCAGCAAAAACGCACTATTGATGACACCATCCTAGATCCGGACGCTCTCGGACCCATCCTTACCCGGCGATTCAAAGCTTATGTCCCCGACCTCAGGCGGAGCATTGTTCAACTGGCGACGACGGCCGGGTTGCTCACGCTACTGCTCGTGGTCATGGCCCTCGCGTCGCAGTGGAGCTACTGGCTGACGTTGTTGTTAGCGATTCCGACGTCCGGGCTTTTGGTTCGCCTTTTCATCATCCAACACGACTGCGGTCACGGCTCTTTCTTTAGATCACGAGCGGCTAATGATTTCCTCGGCCGAACAATTTCCCTGCTCACGCTCACTCCTTACGCCAGTTGGAGTTTAGGACATGCGGCGCATCATGCCTCGACCGGCAACCTCGACCGTCGCGGCCGTGGCGACGTAGAGACATGGACCGTTGCCGAGTATCAGGCAGCGCCCGCGCTCAAAAAGCTGTCGTATCGACTTTACCGCAATCCGTTGGTGATGGTCATTCTCGGCGCGCCGATCAACTTCATCTTGCTGCAGAGACTGCCGCTAGGCCATGCCGGCAGGAATCGCATGTGCCGTCGCAGTATCCTGTCCCTGAACCTCGCCTTGGTCGTGGCGTTCGGCCTCGCCTGCGCTCTGTTTGGCATCAACCTGGTATTGCTGACCTACCTTCCGGTGATCATCATTGCGTCGTGGTTCGGAAACTGGCTGTTCTACGTGCAGCACCAGTTCGAAAGCAGCGGCTGGGAGCGTAATTCCGACTGGAATTTCCACGTAGCTGCCCTGAGCGGCAGCTCATATTTCAAGCTCCCGGCGGTTCTCCAGTGGTTTTCCGGAAGTATTGGACTGCACCACGTGCACCACTTGTGCAGCCGGGTCCCCAACTATCACCTCCAGGCCTGTCTCGAATCCGCGCCTGAACTCCGTTTGGTCACAAAAGTGATAACGTTGCGCGAGAGCGTGGACTGCTGGCAGCTAGCACTGTGGGACGAGCGCCGCCGCCTCCTGGTGCGGTTCAGAGACTTAAGCCCGCCGGTTCTCAAAGGCGATGACCTCAAAGCGTGTGCTTAGGGCGAACGCATACGGTTCCGAAACAAACCGAGCAGCCTTTGGGCTGGAGCTGGATGACACCCTTGAGTTGTCAGAGGCCTTGGAGATCTGAGCCTGATGGCAGGAATGGGTGGAAAGCTGCCATTAGAGGACGTTGCCACGTCCGGTCATCTCTTCACGAGCGCTTGCCGCGAGCACTTCCGTGCTCCGCCACTTTGGTTGAATTCAGCCTCTTGTCGGCGCGTTGAAGGCAATTTGCGCCTAGCTTAACCTATCCAGCGGTTCGCACAGCAGTTTGTCGTTGGCGCGCACCGTCAGCTGGCTGTCGTCGGGTGCGATCCCCAGCGCGTCCCACCGCCTGAACATATAGTCGTAGTTGAACTTGCGCCGGTTCACGTAACCGCGCGCGAGCGATATCCGATAGGCGATCTGATTGCGGTTCTCCGGCTGGTCCGCAGTCGCCAACAGCCCGCTCAGCGCCTGCGTGTTCGCATTCTCCTCATTGATCATCTGCCGCCAGTTGTTGATGGCATCGTACAGGCTGGCGAACATCAGCCGCTCACGAAGCGGGATACTCGCCGTCGTATCGCTGGTCTTGGCGAGGTCCCACGCACCCGAATGCTGGTTCCAAAGGAAGAGGCGGTATGCGCGATTGATCTTGGCGCCCCGAGGTGCTGTCGCGTTCCATTGCTCAAGTGCATCAAGGCGGTGCACCGTGCACGGGTCGGATGCGCGAATGTGCTCCCAGCGAGCGCGATTGTCGGCCATTTCTGCGCGCAGCGCAGCCATAAGCTCGCGCACTTCGGCACGCTGGTGGATGCTGTCGACAAGCTGCTGAGCGACGAGCGCAATGAGAACGCCCAAGGTTACGATCCCCAGTTCCCATAGGACCGCGTTCCAGCCGTGCGGCGGCTTCAGTTTGATCAGCCTGAACATCGGCGGAGCCCCCCGGCAAATTGGTCGCAGCGTCTCATAGGGCGCTGGTGTCCGCAATGGGTGGAAGCCGCCAGAAAGACGGCGCTTCGCGTGCCATTCTGCATACGAACGCGGGGTTTCGGTCAAGTTATCCGGTCGAAGGGTCATGTGCGAATCCCCACTGGTACGGTAGGTGCCGTGCACGCAGGGCTTCTTCTTCCCAGTAGCGATTTTTCGAGCGGCGATCTGCATTCGGCGCTTCGAAATTCCAGTGCCCGCGGAAGGGGACTCGTTTCAATTGAAGCAGGAGGTCCCTTGGGAATTCGAACGAAGTTCAATCTTCTTATGATTGCAATCGCGGCGATTTAATCGCAGCTTTGGGTCGAAAGCTGCCATAAGCGAGCCCGCGCGGAGCGGCTTTCTCTGACCTCTTTCCTAAACCAGATATTGCCGAACTGTTGCCGAAGAAGGTGACAGCAGCGGCTAACCGGTATCGAAGTGGTTGACTTGCTTGGTGACCCCTACGGGACTCGAACCCGTGTTTTCGCCGTGAGAGGGCGACGTCCTAGACCGCTAGACGAAGGGGCCGCCCGCGGAAGCGGGCCATATGTGGGCTGGAGCGCCGCTCGTCAATCGAACTTCAGCCGCAAAAACGCCATTGCGCCGACCGGATTGTTTCCGCCGTACAGCGAAGCGAGGGAATCCGGCACGAAATTGACCGCGAACAGCCCGCCCGCGCCGATGCTCAGATGCTCCGCCAGGCGGAAATCCCGCACGGCACCTAGCGACACCTTGCCGACCGTGGACGCAGGCCCGTGCTCTTCGGTGTCGAGGATCTCGCGGTTCTCCGTGATCTCGCCGCGGCCGAAGATCGTCCAAGCGTCGTGCTTGAGTGAGGCTTCCGCGACATAGGCGTCGTCCTTGTGATGCTCGATCGTCTTGCGGCCCCAGGCGAGCGTTCCCGCGAGCTTCCAGCCCGGCGCAATTTCCCGCGCGTAGAGAGCGCTTGCCGACCAGCGCTTCTGGTTGACGCCCGGCTCCAGCTGCTCGGGATCCTCGAAGTGACCCCAGCTTCCCTGAAGCGCGAGCTCGCGCGTTGGATTCCAGGACAGACGAACGGAGGTTGAGTCCAGGGGGCCGGTCTCGATGTTCCAGCGGTGCTGGTCGGGCTCGCGCGCATTGAAGCGGCTGACTTCGGCCTTGAAGCGGTCGAGCACGAGACCGCCGGTCAAGACACCGAACGTGATGTGCGTGGAATCGAGCCAATGATGGCTGATCGGCGCCTCCGGAGAGTCGAGGATCGCCTCGCGGTGCATGAACGCGGGAGGCCCGAACGCCGGCTCACCGGGGAGGCCGGCGTAGATGAAGACGCTGCTCTTAGGTCCGATGTTCTGCGAGGCGGAGGCCGACAACTCCATGAAGAAATCGTGCGGATGCTGCCGGTCGATCAGCCGGTCCGTGCCATTGGCCGTCTCGCCGCTGGCGAGCAGGAGCGGATAGCCGCGCCTGCCCATGATCGGATCAGGACTCACCATCGCCTTGAACTGGAGCGTTCCGTCGCCGAGCGGCCGCTGCGCCATGCCCATTAGCATGCCCGAGGCGAAGGCCTTGTCGTCACCGCGCCGCGCGGACTGATGGTCGTAGACGAGGTTGAGGACCCCGTGCGCCATCAGCATCCAGTCTCCGCTTTGGGTCATCAGGCCCGTGTGCTCCGACGTGTCCGGCTGCCACGCCGTTCCCGAGGAATCGCGTGACATCGGGTAAGGGCCGAGCGCGCTAAGCATGGATCCATGCCCGGTATGCTCGCCACCGTTCACCTCACCCGGCGGCATCGAGGAGTGGTCCATTGGCCTCGCCGCCTCGGGGGTGCCCATCGGCATGGCGCCGTGGTCCATTTGGGAATGGTCCATCGGCATGGGCTCCGGCTGCACCGGGCTGGGAGGAGTCGCGGCCACTGGCGCGGCATGCTGGTGTGAAGGCTGGGGTTTGGCCTTCAAAGTCTTCGGTTTGCCCTTGGCGGTTGCCTTCTTTGCAGGCGCATTTTTCGCCGGAGCCTTCTTCGGCATCGGCATATCCATGCCCGGCATGTGCTGGTGCTGCGCGTACGCCGGCAGGGGCAGCGTAACGAGCGCCAACGCGCTCGCTGCCGCGAGGAATTCGATCTTCACTGAAACTCTCCTGGAACTCGAAAATTGCGAGGTCTCAGGAAGCCTTCGGAGGGGGTGTGTCGGTGTCCGGGTCGATGCCCAGCGGCACTCGCGCGATCGGCGTTCGGATGGGTTCGCAGACGATGATCAGCGGCTTGTGCCCGCTTGACGCCACAGCGGGCAGAGCTGCGGAACAGGCCATCGTGCACTGGCCAAGGTTGCCCTTGGCGGGATGCTCGGGCTGATCCGGACAGTGCCCCGCGGGCATAGTCATGTCTGGAGCATGCGGAGTGGCGACCGCCGGCGACGCGTTCATGGCCAACGGCATCAGCAGGACTACAAGGATCAGCAGCAGCCGGCGCATGGTCTCAGTCGTCGGTACCACGTTCGCTGAGATAGCGCATCAATTCCGCCAGCGTCGCTTCCATCTGGTCCTGCATCTGCGTGACGAGTTCGTTCTCGCGCATGCCGACATGGTCCAGAGGCTTGGAATAGCTGTCGGAGAATGCCTTCAGATCGTCGCGGTCGAACACGCCGCGGGAGACGAGTTTCGCCAGGATGACGAGCAGGCCGTTGGTGTTCGCGATCGTCCCCGCGACCAGCGCTTCGTCCACCATCGACAGCCGCTTGTCGCTGTCGACTTCCTCATCTTCCGCTTCGATCGGAACCATGGTCTTTATCTCGTCTCGTTCAGCCGTCGGCACAAGAGGCAGGACCACAGAAAGAGGCGAGGCGGGCCCATGCGGCGGCCTTCTCCGCAAAGGGACGCGTGTTCGCTGGGCTGGAGGAGGGGAGGTCGATCAGCTCCACATCCTGAGCGACGCCGACCAGCTTCCGCCCGATCGTGGCCGCCGTTCCCCCGTTGAATGCAATCGCTTCCAACGCCGAAAAATCGTGGATGAGCGCGTCGATCCGGTTGTGGTTGGCCAGCCTAATGGCTTGGTCGAGGCTGCCGCGACGGACGGCAGACCCGACGACGTCCCACAGGCCTATGCGATGCGCCGCGAGCCGCTCCAGGCGCTTTTCGTACGCCAGCACCTGCAGATCCTCCTCGATCACCGAGCCGAGGAGCCGCCAGAACTGGTTCTGCGGGTGGGCATAGTAACGCTGCGCCGCGAGCGAGGCGTCGCCGGGCAGGCTGCCGAGGATGAAGAGGCGCGCATCGGGACGGGCGATCGGCGGCAGGCCGACTTTCAGGCTCTTGCTCAAGGACGCCACTGCATTGCCTTTACGGTCTCGCCCTTTAAGTGCTGCTGCCCGTGCAGCCGAACGAAATCCGCGTCGCCCTTGTTTCGGGCAATTACAACATCGTTCGCGACGGTGCGAACGGCGCGCTGAACCGCCTCGTCGAATATCTTCTTCGGCAGGGCGTCCACGTCCGCATTTATTCGCCGACTTCTGATCATCCGGCATTTCCGGCGACCGGTGACCTGGTCAGCCTGCCGTCCGTACCGATCCCCGGCCGCTCCGAATATCGCGTCTCCCTTGGCCTGCCGGCGCACGTTCGTCGCGACCTTGAGGAGTTCGCTCCGAACATCATCCATATTTCGAGCCCGGACATCTCGCCGCATCGCGCCGTAAGCTGGGCGCGGAGGCGCGGGATCCCGGCGATCGCGTCCGTCCACACAAGGTTCGATACGTACCTGCACTATTACGGCCTCACGAACCTCGAACCTCTCGTTCGCGCCATCCTTCGCCGGCTCTACCGCCGGTGCGATGCGATCGTCGCGCCTGCGGAGTCCACCGCCGCGGTGCTGCGGGCACAGCGCATGAACCGCTACATTTCCATCTGGTCGCGTGGCGTAGATCGGCAGCAGTTCAATCCGGAACGCAGAAGCATGGAATGGCGGCGGAGCCACGGCATCGCCGACGACGAATTCGCGGTGCTGTTCCTCGGCCGGATCGTCATGGAGAAGGCGCTCGACGTTTTTGGTGACGCCATCGACGCGTTGACCGAGCGCGGCGTCAAGCATCACGTGCTCGTCGTCGGGGAGGGGCCAGCTCGGGCCTGGTTCCAGGAGAGGATCCCCACTGCGGTCTTCACCGGTGAGCTGCGGGGCGCCGAATTGGCGACAGCGATCGCCAGCGCGGACGTCTTGCTCAACCCATCCGTGACCGAGGCATTTGGAAACGTCACGCTCGAAGCCATGGCCTCGGCCCTACCCGTAATCGCCGTTAATTCCACGGGTTCGACCAACCTCGTGCGTGATGGGGAGACGGGCCTTCTCGCGGACCCCGGGGACGTGGAAACGATAGCGGATGAGCTGGCGTCCTACGCCTCGGACTCGGAGCTCAAGCGGAAGCACGGCGAAGCCGGCCTGGCCATCGCGAAAACTTACGACTGGGACCAGATCAACTCCGCCGTGCTGAAAACTTACGAACGCGTCATCGAGCGCCGTAAGCGGCTAAAGCGTCTTAGTCGCCGCTGGACTTTTTGATCCGCTCGATCCGCTGGGCCGCCTCATCGAGGATGGCCGCGATCTCGTGCAGCAGTTCCTCATCGAGACCATCGCGGCTGACGCGCTGGCTTAACGCCGTCATCAGATTCTTGACGGCACGGCCGATCGGCGGCCCGCCCGCGCTACGCTCGCTCGGCTTCATCTCCGCGAGGCGCGCGAACAGCTCCTCGACCTCTTCCTTGCTCTCGTCGAGCAGCTTGCGGCCCTCGTCCGTCGCCTGGAACGGCTTGCGCGAGCCTTCGCCAGCAGCCTCTTCGACGAGGCCCATGTCTTCAAGCAGGGTCAGCGTCGGATAGATGACGCCCGGGCTAGGCGCGTAACGCCCGCCGGTAATCTCCTCGATGGCACGGATCAGGTCGTAGCCGTGGCGCGGCTCGTCGGCGATCAGCTTCAGCAGGACCAGCCGCAACTCGCCGGACTCGAACATCCGGCGGCGGCCACGGCCGCGGCGGTGTCCGCTCACCCATTCATCGCTATCCCACTCGAAGTGGAACGGTCCCCAGCTCCCGCCACGGCGTCCCATTGCGAGGACGGCCGCCGGGACGTCGATCTCGATCCGTCCGCGCGGGTGGCAACCCCTATATCCATGTCTCATATCGACTCCTTTCGATGCATCTAAGATATATCTTAGACCTATCTTGATCAAGTCTCTCGTGCATTCCTCATTCTGCTGCGCCAAGGGGATGGCCGATGGCCGATTTGTTCAGCGACCAGGAGATTCCAGCGCGTGCGGCGGATGAACCGAGCGCGAATGCGCCGCTTGCCGACCGTCTGCGGCCGAAGGGTCTCGATGAGATCGTGGGCCAGGAACATCTGACCGGTCCCGAAGGCGCGATCGGTCGCATGGTCGCGGCGGGCAAGCTTTCCTCGATGATCCTGTGGGGCCCGCCGGGCACCGGCAAGACGAGCATTTCGCGCTTGCTGGCGCACGCCGTGAGCCTGCGCTTCGTGCCGATCTCGGCGGTGTTCTCAGGCGTGGCGGACCTCAAGAAAATCTTCGCCGAAGCGAAGACCGCCGCACGAGCAGGTCAAAGGACCCTGCTCTTCGTTGACGAGATCCACCGCTTTAATCGCGCGCAGCAGGATGGTTTCCTTCCCTTCGTCGAGGACGGCACGGTCACGCTGGTCGGCGCGACGACGGAGAACCCCAGTTTCGAGCTCAACGCGGCGCTCCTATCGCGCTGCCAGGTGCTCATCCTGAGGCGGCTCAACGAAGCGGCGCTGGATACGCTGATCCGACGCGCCGAAAGCGAGGTCGGCCACGACCTCCCCGTGACGCAGGATGCTCGCGCAGCTTTGATCGCAAGCGCGGACGGCGACGGCCGCTTCCTGCTCAACCAGGTCGAAACTCTGTTCGACGTCGAGCTGGATGCGCCGCTCGATCCGGCCGGGATGGCCGCGCTGCTGCATCGCCGGGTGCCCGTCTACGACAAGGACCGCGAGGGGCACTACAATCTCATATCCGCGCTGCACAAGAGCCTGCGCGGGTCGGACCCGCAGGCTTCGCTCTACTATCTCGCGCGCATGCTCGTTGCCGGCGAAGAGCCGCTTTACGTGCTGCGCAGGCTGACGCGCGCGGCCATGGAGGATATCGGTCTCGCCGATCCGCAGGCGCTGGTGCAGTGCCTTGCGGCGAAGGATGCCTACGACTTCCTCGGCTCGCCGGAAGGTGAACTCGCGATAGTCCAGGCGTGCCTGTACCTCGCGACGGCTCCCAAATCGAATGCGGCCTACATGGCGCAGAAGAGTGCATGGCGAAGCGCAAAGGAGACCGGCTCGCTGATGCCGCCCTCGCACATTTTGAATGCGCCGACGCGGCTTATGAAGGACATCGGCTACGGCAAGGGCTATGCCTACGATCATGATGCCGATGAGGGTTTTTCTGGCCAGGACTACTGGCCCGAGGGGATGGATCGGCAGACCTTTTACGAGCCAGCGGAACGCGGCTTCGAAGCGAAGATCCGCGAGCGCATCGCTTATTGGGACGAACTTCGCTCAAAGCGCGACAAGACAGATGAATAAGGGAGGGTGAGCATGTATCAGACCGAAGCTCCGGCAGCCTATTGGCGTGACCAACTGATCCAATGGGGGCCGCGAGTGGTCTTCGCGATCCTCATCCTCGTCGCCACGCATTTCATCGCGAAGGCGGTGCAATGGGCCGTGGCAAAGCTGGTCGATCGCATGCCGGTCCTGAAGCGTCACCCGCAAGCGGGCGTGGACTCGGTCGGCACGGAGCTTGGCCGCCTTGCCTATTGGCTGGTCTGGCTGGTCGGTCTGGTTGCGGCGCTTCAGCCGCTGGGTCTGAACGAGGTCCTGACGCCGGTCACAGTGATGACGAACGAGGTCTTCGCATTCATTCCGCGTATCATCGGCGCGGGCGTCCTTTTCTTCGCCGGCCTGATCCTGGCCCGCGTGGTTCGGCACGTCGTCGAAGCCGCGCTCGGCGCTCTCAACCTCGAGCGTCTTCTCGGTCGCGCCGGCATCCCGATCGGGGATGCACCGCTCGCGGTCGACGAGAGCGGCATCGCGCAGGAAGGCATTGCTCCGGCACGGGGCTCGATCGCCAAGGCCGTCGGAGTGACCGTTTCGGCGGTGATCATCATTTTCGCCGCGATCGGCGCGCTGCGGGTCCTTCAGATTTCAGCCATTTCAGACCCGGCCACCGCGATGCTCCAGACGATCGCCTTGTCCATTCCTAACGTCCTTGCCGCACTGATCATCCTGGCGATTGCTTTCCTGATCGGTCGCTGGGGCAAGAGCCTGATCGAGACCGTCCTTCCAGGCCTGGGATTCGACAATGCGGTGAGAGCGCTCGGCGTGATGCCGGTCTCTTCCGTGCCGTCGCGGGTCGTTGGAAGCATCGCCATGACCGCGGCGATCATTGTCGGGATCATGGAGGCCGCGCACAAGATCGGTGGCGATTCCACCGCCATGCTTCTGTTCCAGGTCACGGCGCTCGGCGGGAAGGTGATTTTCGGCACCGTGATCATCGTCGTGGGCATCTTCCTTGCGCGGGTTCTTTCGACGCTGGTCGGAAGCTCCACGGGCGAGTCCAGTTATGCCGAGACGATCGTCAAATATGCGATCATCGCCTTGTTCACCGCCATCGGCCTCACCTTCATGGGTCTCGCCGATCAAATCGTGATGATGGCGTTCGGCCTGATCCTCGGCTCAGCGGCGGTCGCGACGGCAATTGCGTTCGGGCTCGGCGGGCGCGACGCTGCTGCGCGAATCCTGGAACGTTGGGCGGATGACCAGATGCCGGCGGTCCGTCGCCCTGCGCCGCCCCGGCTGAGGAGACCGGCAGAGCCGACAGGCGAGGACGATCGCCAGCCGCCCTTGGTGTGAGCGCGGCCCAGCCCTTTGACAGCTGGGACAGCGTGATGGCCTTCGCCCTGACGCTTCCCGGCACCGAGGAATCGACGAGCTACGGACGGCCAGCCGTCCGCGTTCGAGGCAAGGCGTTTGTCTATCCGGGCCGGGAACAGGGAAGCTTCGCCATCGCTTCTCCGCTCGAGGAGAAGGAATTCCTGATGGAGACGGACCCAGACACATTCTGGGAGACGCCGCATTACAGCGGCTGGCCGGCAGTACTGGTCCGCTTCGGCAGCAGTGAGCGCGAGCGGATCGAGAGCGTCATCAGCCGCGCCTGGTGGGACCGCCTAAGCAAAGCGCAGCAGAGAGACTTTGGCGCGCGCCCCTGATTTCGAGAGCTTCGTTGCAATCGATTGGTCCGGTGCGAAAGGGCGGCGGCACAAGGGCATCGCGATTGCGGAGGCGAGGCACGACGCACCGCCCCGTCTGATTCGGCCGGGACATGTCTGGTCGCGCGAGGAGGTGCTGCATTGGCTCCTCAAACGGGCGGAGAAAGAGCCGACGCTGTTCGGTTTCGATTTCAGCTTCGCTCCCCCGATTGTGGAGCGGGGTGAGTATCTAATCGGCGAACCCGAAGTTCCGAGGACCGCGCGTGAGTTCTGGGCCTACGTCGACGCGCTCTGCGACGATGAAGACCTGGGCGCCGCGAGCTTCCTCGAGATCGCGCACCGTCGCCACTTCTACTTCGGCATCGCCGACGGGGTGAAGTCGGACTTCGTGCGCTTCCGCCAGTGCGACGCTCGGCTCAATGCGCAGGGTGGTCGCAAGACGGCGAGTGCCTATGACGCGATCGGGGCGGCTCAGGTGGCGAAGGCCAGCTTTTCTGGAATGCGGCTGCTGCACCGCCTCGACGGCAAGGTTGCGATCTTCCCGATGGACCCGCTTCCGAAGACGGGCAGCGCTGTCGTCGAAATCTACACGCGCATCTACCTGCGCCGCGCGGGCATGACGGGGACCAAGCTCCGCACGCGCGCGGCCCTCAACAGCGCCTTGGAAGGCCTAGGCAGCAGGCCCGTACGATTGACCTTCGAGCCCAACGATCATCAGACCGATGCGCTGGTCACGGCTGCCGGAATGCGGGCACTCGCCCGGCAGGAGCCACGCGCCTTCGATCCCGAAGGATTGACGGCGGAAATCGCGAGGACGGAGGGCTGGACGTTTGGCGTCCTGTGACGCTTCAGGAGAACAGGGTTAGCCCTGATTCTCACTCTCGGGATTCTCCCGCCCGCCTAAGGGTCCGCCAGTATTTTGCGGCGCGAAGCGCTTGGATAATTTGCGTTAATCTTAGGGGTGGACCGTGCCGGGCGTCCTATTATGGTGCCGAGGGTTTCGCCCTCTGGGTAGCTTAGGGAGAGGTCGATGCCTTTCGCGGCCGGGCTTCGAGAATCGCTGGAGATGCGCGGCAGCCAGGTGCCGTCCGAACTTACGCGCGGGGACAGCCTGGAGCACGTGCTCAGCCGCCACTTGCGGACCGTCGAGCAGATGGGCGACCGGGACCTCATTACCTCGATCCTGTTACTGAGCGATGACGGCAAGCGCCTGTCGCATGGGGCGGGGCCGAGCCTTCCGATTTGCTATCGCGAGGCGATCGACGGATCGGAAATCGGACCACGCGCGGGTTCCTGCGGGACCGCCGCTTATTTCGGCAAGCCGGTCTACGTCGCCGACATTGGTTCCGATCCGCTTTGGGCCGAGTATCGCCAACTCGCTTTGCCGCACGGCTTGCGGTCATGCTGGTCGACGCCGATCCGCGCCGATGACGGCTCGATCCTCGGCACGTTTGCCATCTATCACGGCTCGGTGGGTGCGCCGTCCGAAGAGGAAATCCGGGCAATCGACATGATCACGGGACATGTCGCTCACGCGATTCTTTGCGCTCGCGGAGTCCAGGATCTCGAACCTGCCGGATCGTGTCAGGGCAATGGTCCACGGCTGAAGCTGGTCCACGACAATGAAGCGCCGGAATATGGGTTGCCCGACAGGCTGCTGGCGAATGTCGAACGGATTGCTGCGCTGACGACCGAGCTTGATCGTCATGCGGAGCTGGCGGAGACCGAAGACGTGCGGGCCGCACTGCAGTCTGTGGTCGAGGAAATCCGGAGGTTGATCGACGCCGTCCGCCTACAGGCGAGGCTGCAAGGCTGAAGGGGCGACCCGGACCAGCCAGGCTCGTCCGGATCGCACCGCGCAACGGCCGCAACAAAGCGACGCACGGCCGAAACTGGATCCTCTTCGAGATACGCCGACGAAGAGTCCGCAGCCGGTCTACCCGCACATCATCGGGAATCTTGATAACCTAGGTGAGCGTTTGTTGAGCGTGATGCTGCTCAGGCGTATGATTGAGCATCAAGGGGGCGTTGCGATGAAGAGTTTCGCCTTGGGAGTCCTAGTGGCCGGCCTCGCCGCGAATGCTGCAAATGGCAGCGGCCAGAAGATGATCGAAATCGACCAGGCCGGAAACGTGAAGACGAGCGTCGGGCGGGAGATCGGCCAAAAACACGCTCCCAAGCCGCCGCCCGAGCCTGCGAAAGAGGCCTCGTCCAAGGCCGTCGACATCTGCGCTCCGGACTACACATGGTCGCCTGACAATCTCCCCCCGGACACGGCGACAAAGGCCCGGGCCTTCTACAAGGACGTGACGCAGCCATACGAACGCGAGAGCAAGGCCGCCGAGCAAGCTGGGCAGCGCTTAAGTCGCGAGCGCGAGGCGCAATATTGGGGCGCCTACGCGGCCTTCTTGAAGGCGGTGCCGAAAGAGGATCTCAAGGTCGTGCAGCAGGGCGTTTCGCCGCGGCTGGAATCCTATTGCCACGCTCCACCGGTGATCCAGCAAGCGGAATCACCCCCGCCGGCTCCGATTCCGGAGCAGCCTCAGCGGTAAACGAAAAGGCCCCGCGATCGCTCGCGAGGCCTTCTCAATTCAGCAGAGCTGACGACGAGACTTAGTCTTCGTCGTTGCCGCCCGTCAGGAACGCCGGGGCGAACTCGGGGGCATTGCCCTCGTTCTCGCCGCCTTCGCGGTCCCGGCGGGGGCCGCGGTCGCCACGGCCTTCGCCGCGGGGTCCACGGTCGCCGCGGTCGCCACGGTCACGGCGCGGGCCGCGATCGTCGCGTCCACCACGGTCGCGGCCAGGACGGCCACGATCACCACGGTCGCCACGCGGGCCACGGTCGCCGCCTTCACGCGGCTCCCTCGGCGGACGCGTGTCGGGAAGCTCTTCGCCAGTCTCCTGGTCGACGAGACGCATGGACAGGCGAACCTTTCCACGCTGATCGACCTCGAGCAGCTTGACCTTCACTTCCTGGCCTTCGCTCAGGGCGTCGCGGACGTTCTCGACACGCTCGTTTTTGATTTCCGAAACGTGCACCAGACCGTCCTTGCCCGGCATGAAGGTCACGAACGCCCCGAAGTCGACGAGGCTCGCAACCTTGCCGGTGTAGATCGTGCCGACTTCCGGCTCCGCGACGATGCCGTGGATCCACTGGCGGGCAGCCTCGATCTGCGACAGGTCCGACGAGCTGATCTTGATCAGGCCCTCGTCGTCGATGTCGACCTTGGCGCCGGTCGTCGCGACGATTTCGCGGATGACCTTGCCGCCGGTGCCGATGACTTCGCGGATCTTGTCCTTCGGAATGGACATGGTCTCAATGCGCGGCGCGTGAGCCGAAAGCTCGGTGCGCGTGTGATCGAGGGCCTTCGCCATCTCGCCGAGGATGTGAGCACGGCCGTCCTTCGCTTGGGCGAGAGCGGTCTTCATGATCTCCTCGGTAATGCCGGCGACCTTGATGTCCATCTGCAGCGAGGTGACGCCTTCCGACGTTCCCGCGACCTTGAAGTCCATGTCGCCCAGGTGATCTTCGTCACCCAGGATGTCGCTGATCACCGCGAAGTCCTTGCCTTCGAGGATAAGGCCCATCGCGATGCCGGCAACCGGACGCTTGAGCGGAACGCCGGCGTCCATGAGGGCGAGCGAACCGCCGCAAACCGTCGCCATCGACGAGGAGCCGTTGCTCTCAGTGATGTCGCTGAGGACGCGGATCGTATACGGGAACTCCTCGATGCTCGGCAGCATCGGGTGCAGGGCGCGCCATGCCAGCTTGCCGTGGCCGACTTCGCGACGGCCCGGGGCGCCGAAGCGGCCCACTTCACCGACCGAATAGGGCGGGAAGTTATAGTGCAGCATGAAGCGCTGGTAGGAGAGGCCCTCCAGGCCGTCGATCATCTGTTCGGCGTCCTTGGTGCCGAGCGTCGTCGTCACGATCGCCTGCGTCTCGCCGCGCGTGAACAGGGCCGAGCCGTGCGTGCGCGGGAGGAAGCCGACCATGGACTCGATCGGACGGACGGTCTTGGTGTCGCGGCCGTCGATGCGGCGGCCTTCCTTGAGGATGGCCGTGCGAACGATGTCGGCCTCGAGGCTCTTCACCGCCTTGGCGGCGACGAGCTGCTCCTGCGGATCGGCGTCGGCGAAGGCCTCCTTGGCCTTCTCGCGAGCGGCGTTGAGCAGAGCCGAACGCTCAGACTTCGACGTCGTGCGGTAGGCTGCCTCGATGTCGGCGCCGATGAGCTGCTTGAGCTTGGCCTTGATCTCGGCCTTGCCCTCGGTCTGCGCGAGCTCCCAAGGCTCCTTCGCGGCCTTCTCGGCGAGGTCGATGATGAGGTTGCAGACCTTCTGGCTGGCAGCGTGGCCGAACATGACGGCGCCGAGCATCTGCTCTTCGGAAAGCTCCTTGGCTTCCGATTCCACCATCATCACGGCGTTCGGGGTGCCGGCCATGACGAGGTCGAGCTGGCCTTCGGCGATTTGCGCCTGGCTGGGGTTGAGGACGTACTCGCCATCGACGAAGCCGACGCGGGCGCCGCCGATCGGGCCGAGGAACGGAACGCCGGAAATGGTCAGCGCAGCCGAAGCGGCGATCATCGCGAGGATGTCGGGCTCGTTCTCGCCGTCGTAGGAGAGGACCTGCGCGATCACGAGGACTTCGTTGTAGAAGCCTTCGGGGAACAGCGGGCGGATCGGACGGTCGATCAGGCGGCTGGTCAGCGTTTCCTTTTCGGTCGCGCCGCGCTCACGCTTGAAGAAGCCGCCCGGGATGCGGCCGGCAGCGGAGAACTTTTCCTGGTAGTGGACGGTCAGCGGGAAGAAGTCCTGGCCCGGCTTGACCGACTTTGCGGCGGTAACGGCGCAAAGCACTACGGTTTCGCCGAGCGTCGCGAGCACCGCGCCGTCGGCCTGGCGGGCCACGCGGCCCGTTTCGAGCTTCAGCGTCTTGCCGCCGATCTCGGTTTCTACAGTCTTGATATCGAACATTTGCTTTCCTTTTCCCGCGGCCGAATGCCGGCGGGGGCAGCTAGCGCGAGCTGTCCGGCTCGCTCGGTTCGGGGCGTCTGTCCGGCCCCTCGACGCCCCACCGAATTGCGGGACTTGTCGATAATGAAGCGGCCCCGGAAAGGGGGCCGCTGAATGGTGTTTGTTACTTGCGGAGGCCCAACTTCGCGATGAGGTCCGTGTAACGGCTCTCGTCCTTGCCGCGGAGGTAATCCAGCAGCGAACGGCGCTGGTTGACCAGCATCAGAAGTCCGCGACGCGAATGGTTGTCCTTGGCGTGGCTCTTGAAGTGCTGGGTCAGGTTGTTGATGCGCTCCGTGAGGATTGCGACCTGCACTTCGGGAGAACCGGTATCGCCCGAACCGCGGGCATGTTCCTTGATCAGCGCAGTCTTGCGCTCAGCAGTAATCGACATCGTCAAACTCCTTATCTCTAGACGTTGAAGCCCCGGACGACCTTCAGGCCGTCGGCCAGTGCTTCGACCAGAGCGACCGGGCGTCCGCCCTCTGTCGCCAGCTGAAGCCCCGGCTTTTCGGGGAAACCGACTAGGCGCTGTCCAAAGCGGAGCAGTTGTGCCTGGTCGGGAGTGATGGGGAGGGCCGGGATGTCGTCCAGCGCCGCTTCCAGCGGAAGTACCGCCCCAATCAGCCGCCGCGCCTTAGCGGCTTCGGCAAGAAAGTCCAGTGAAATGGCCTTTTCGAGCCCGAACGGGCCGGCTCGCGTCCTCCTTAACATGGTGACGTGACCCACCGTATTCAACGCGTGCGCAATGTCGCGGGCCAGCGAGCGGATGTAGGTCCCCTTCGAGACGCGGGCGTGGAACGTCGCGCTGTCCGGCGTCGTATCGTGGAGGAGGAACTCGAAGATCGTGACCTTGCGGGAGGCGAGCTGCACTTCCTCACCCGCGCGTGCCCGGGCGTAGGCGGCCTTTCCGCCGACCTTGAGCGCCGAGTAGGCAGGCGGGACCTGCTCGATGTCACCCGTGAACGCGTCGATGACGGTCTCGATCTGATCCCGCCGCGGACGGACGTCGCTGATAGCGATCACTTGGCCCTCGCCGTCGAGCGTGTCGGTCTCCTCGCCGAAACGAACGGTGAACTCGTACGATTTGGACGCGTCGAGCATTCGCCCGCAAAGTTTCGTCGCTTCGCCGATGGCGATGGGAAGAACGCCGCTTGCGAGCGGATCGAGCGTGCCGCCGTGGCCGACCTTGTGCTTGGGCTCTCCGGCTTCGCGCAGCGCGCGCTTTACGGCGGAGACAGCCTGGGTCGAGCCGAGCCCAACCGGCTTGTCGAGAATGAGCCAGCCGTTGATCACTGCGCGCGAGGCAGGCCCAGCGAAAGCTGCCGGGCTTCGCTGTCCTTCAGGCGGTCGAAGAAATGCTTGCGGCACAGCGCGATGTATCGGTCGTTCCCGCCGATCTCGGTCTGGGCACCGCGTGAGACCGCAAAGCCTTCTTCGTCGACGCGCAGGTTCATCGTCGCCTTTCGCCCGCATTCGCACACGGCCTTTAGCTCGATGAGGCTGTCGGCGAGTGCCAGCAGCGCAGCCGAGCCGGGGAACAACTTCGCCTGGAAGTCGGTGCGCAGGCCGTAACAAAGCACGGGAATGCCGAGCCGGTCCGCGACTTCGCAGAGTTGCAGGACGTGGCGCTGCGACAAAAACTGCGCCTCGTCGACGAGCACGCAGTCGACGCTCCGTCGTTTCAGCTCCTCGCCGATGGCCACGAGCAAATCGACACCGTCGTCATATGTATGCGCAGGCGCCGACAAGGCGATGCGTGAACCGATCGTGCCGCTGCCCGAGCGATCGTCCAACGCGGCCGTCCACAGCATCGTCTCCATGCCGCGCTCGCGATAGTTGAAGTCCGCTTGGAGCAGCGTCGTCGACTTCCCCGCATTCATCGCCGCGTAGTAGAAATAGAGCTTCGCCATCGCTGCCACGCTTAGCGGCAGCGGTTCAAACCGGCCACTCGTCCTTGAGGATGGCGAACAGCACCGTGTCGCGGACGTAGCCGTTCCAGGTGATGCGGTCCGAGCGGAGGATGCCTTCGCGGACCGCCCCGAGCTTCTTCATCGCGGCCTGGCTGCGCTCGTTGCGGCGGTCGACGCGGAACTCGACCCGGCGGATTCCGCACTCGAAGGCGCGCTGTAGCATCATGTCTTTCACGCGCCGGTTGAAGCCGGTGCCGCGCAAGTGGGGGCGGTGGTAGGTGCCGCCGATCTCGAGCACCTGGCGTCCCTCGTCGATGCCGAGGAAGCTGGACATTCCGGCCAACTCGTCGCCTTCGAAAAGCAGGAAGGTGCGATTGCGCGGGTTGGAGCGATAGAAGGCTATGCTTTCGTCGAAGCCCTCGGGGCCGAAGTCATTGGCGTAAATTGCCCAGATGGCGCGGTCTTCCGCGCATGCCGCCTTCAGGGCTTCGAGATGTTCGTCGGTGACCAGCTCGGCACGGCAGCCATCGCCTGTCATGGGCTCAGCGAGCCGATCCCAGTCGATCATTCCTCGTCGAAATCCTGCGCAACATGCTCGGACCGAAGGATGCGGTCGATGTGGCTGCCCTCGTCGAAGCTTTCGTCGGCGATGAACTTCAGCTTCGCAGCGTATTTCGTGCGCACGCGATGGGCGACTTCGCGCTGGAGGAAAGCGGTGTTCCGCCGCAGCGCCTTCAGCACGGCTTCCTCATCCTGACCCAGCAGCGGCTTCACGAAGACGGTCGCGTGGCGAAGGTCCGGCGACATGCGGACTTCGGTGACGCTCACGAGATGCGACTGAAGGACGTCGTCATGTACATCGCCGCGCTGAAGCAATTCGCTCAGCACGTGACGCACCTGCTCTCCGACGCGGAGGAGGCGGACCGAGCGGCCCTCTGCTGTTTCCTGACGGCGCATGGCTTACCTAAGCAGCAACGGGATAATTACGAACATCGCGATCACCGGAAAAGGCAAACAACCGGCCAAGTCGTGCAGGCAACCACGGGCGGTTTCCACAGCCTCGTCGCGCTGCTGCTCGTCTTCCGCTCGCTTCTCGCTCAAAGCGTCCGCGCGCGCTCCTCGACTTCGAAGATTTCGAGCGAGTCACCCGGCTTGATGTCGTTGGTGTCGGCCAGCAGCACACCGCACTCGAGGCCGGACGTGACTTCCGCCACGTCGTCCTTGAAGCGCCGGAGCGAGCTGATGGTCGTCTTCGACACGATGACGTCTTCGCGCGTGAGACGCGCGTTGAGGCCCTTGCGGATGATGCCTTCGAGAACGAGCAGGCCTGCCGCTTTGTCGCGCTTGCCGGCCGGGAACACCTCCTGGACTCTGGCGCGGCCGACCACCGTCTCGATGATCTCCGGGCCAAGTTCGCCCTCCATCGCGCCCTTCACCCAGTCGGTCAGGTGATAGATGACGTCGTAGTAGCGGAACTCGACCTTGGTCCGGTTCGCGACTTCGCGCGCCTTGGCATTGGGGCGGACGTTGAAGCCGATGATGGGCGCTCCGCTCGCGCTTGCCAGCGTGACATCGCTCTCGGTGATGGCGCCGACGCCCGAATTGAGGATTCGCACGCGCACCTCGTCTGTACCCAGGCGATTGAGGGCCTGGACGATCGCTTCGACCGAGCCCTGCACGTCCGCCTTGATGACCAAGGGGACTTCCTTGATCGTCGAGGCGTGCGCCGAGAACATGTTCTCGATGCTGACCGGCGCTGCAGTCGTGCGCTTCTTGTCGAGGACGCCCTTGCGATAGTCGGCGACTTCGCGCGCACGGGCCTCGTTCTCGACGACCGTGAACGGATCGCCGGCCGACGGCACCGCCGACAGGCCGAGAACCTCGACCGGGAAGGACGGACCGGCCTCCTTCACCTGGCGTCCCTTGTCGTCGATCATCGCGCGAACCTTGCCGCTCGATGCGCCCGCCACGAATACGTCGCCGACGCGCAGCGTGCCGCGCTGAACGAGCACGGTTGCCAGCGGACCGCGGCCCTTGTCGAGCTTGGCCTCGATAACCGTGCCTTCGGCGGCACGGTCGGGGTTGGCCTTCAGTTCCAGGATTTCGGCCTGGAGCTCAATGGCTTCGAGAAGCTTGTCGAGGCCGGTCTTCTTGGTCGCGGAGACTTCCACGTCCTGGACCTCGCCGCCCATGTCCTCGACGATGATCTCGTGCTGCAGCAGCTCCTCGCGGACCTTCTGCGGCTTGGCTTCCGGTTTATCCACCTTGTTGATCGCGACGATCATCGGAACGCCGGCGGCCTTGGTGTGATTGATAGCTTCGATCGTCTGCGGGCGCAGGCCGTCGTCGGCCGCCACCACCAGGATGACGATGTCCGTCACGTTCGCACCACGCGCACGCATCTCGGAGAAGGCTTCGTGGCCCGGCGTGTCGAGGAAGGTGACCTTCGACTTGTCGGGCAGGCTCACCTGATAGGCGCCGATGTGCTGCGTGATGCCGCCGGCCTCGCCCGACTGGACAGACGCACCGCGGATGGCGTCGAGCAGCGACGTCTTGCCGTGATCGACGTGACCCATGATCGTCACCACCGGCGGACGCGGCTTGAGCGTTTCCTCCGCGTCGACGTCGGTCGACGTGTCGATGTCGATGTCCGCCTCGCTGACGCGATTGATGCGGTGGCCGAACTCTTCGATCAGCAGCTCGGCCGTGTCCTGGTCAATCGTCTCGGTGATCGTGACGGGCGTGCCCATCTTGAACAGCGCCTTCACCAGGTCGGCGCCGCGCTCACCCATGCGCTTCGCGAGTTCCTGGACGGTGATCGCCTCGGGAACGTCGACGTCGCGATATTGCTTGGCGGCAGGTCCGGACTGCTGATGAGCGCGCTTTTCCTTCTCGCGGGCGCGACGAAGCGCTGCGAGCGAACGGGCGCGGCTGTCGTCCTCGCCCGAGAGGGCGCGGGTGACAGTGAGTTTGCCATGATGGCGGCGGTCGTCACCGCGGCCGCGGCTCGGACGAGCAGGCTCCGGCCTGCGCGGAGCGGGAGAAGGGGCGTGCCCACCGGGGCGGCGAACTGCACGATCTTCCTCTTCGACCTCGACGGCCGGAGCAGGTGCCGCAGCGGCTGCAGCTTCGGCCTCGGCAGCGCGAGCAGCTTCTTCGGCCTGGCGGCGAGCTTCCTCGGCGGCCGCCTCTTCCGCCTTGCGGTTGTCCTCGGCGCGGCGCTTCTCTTCCTCGCTCTGCTCCGTGCGCTTGCGGTCGTCGCGGCGGCGAGCTTCCTCAAGTGACGCAAGACGTGCTTCTTCGGCCTCGCGCAGCAGGCGGGCCTGCATTTCCTTGCGCGCGGCAATGTCGTCCGCCGGGCTGGTCCGCTTCGGCTGCGGAGCCGGGGCGGGCGTCGGCTTCGGCGCCGGCTTCGGAGCCTCTGCGACCGGTTCGGGCTTCGGAGCCTCGGCAGGCGGAGCTTCGCCCGGACGGCCAAGGATGCGGCGCTTCTTGACCTCCACGACGACCGTGTTCGAACGCCCGTGGCTAAAGCTCTGCTTGACCTTGCCGGTCTCGACCGTGCGCTTGAGCCCCAGCGGCGGCCGGGTTCCAAGCTTCGGTTTTTCGGTCTGGTCGGTCATTCTATTCCTTCGTCAAATCTGCTTCAGCCGAGTAACGGCCAGAGGCGGCGTCGCCGCGCTCTAGACCGGCACGGGGTTCAATGAAAGCGCGCCACCGCGAGAGCGCGTGGAGAACACGCGCTGCGGCAGCACGATCGGTCAGCGCGATATGTACCACATTCTCGCGCCCCAAGGCCATGGACAAGATGGTGCGTTCCTCGGGAAAAAGAAGGCCTTGTCCGCCGTTCTTGTTAACGATTTCGTCCGGTCCGCCAACGCGCCAGGCCTGGTCCAGCTTGCGCCGCCCGTCCTCACCGGCATCGGCCGCATGGATCAGCAGCTGGACGCTTCCCTGGCGCGCCGCGGTCTCGACCCGGTCAGAGCCGTTGATCAGGTTGCCGGAGCGCGCCTCCATGCCGAGCCGGTCGAGCGTCGCCTGGCGAAGCGCCTGGGCAATGCGTTCGCCGAGATCGGCCGGGACCTCCACGTCCTTCGTCTTGAATGCGCGGGCGAGGGCGCCCTTCAGGCGTCCTTTGGCATTCGCCTCGTCGAGTTCGACGCGGCCGACGCCGATCCATGCGCCGCGCCCGGGCGCGCGGGCGCGGACGTCTGGTGCAACGCTTCCGTCAGGTCCGAGCGCGAGCCGGATCAGATCCTCCCGCGACGCCATCCGCCGTGAGAGGATGCAGGTGCGCTCCGGAACGTGCGCTTCTAGCGGATCATTGCTCCTGGCCCGCAACCGCGTCCTCCTGCGCTGCGGGCGTGCCGGCGTCCTCGTCCTCGAACCAGTGCGCGCGGGCGGCCATGATGATCTCGTTGCCCTGCTCTTCGCTCAGGCCATATTCGGCGAGGATCCCGCCCTTGTCTTCGGAGCGGCTGCTCTCCTGACGGCGGCGCGGTTCCTGCCGCTTCTTCTGGATGAGCTCGTCCGTCGCCAGGTCGGCGAGATCGTCGAGCGTGCGGATGTTAGCCTTGCCGAGCGTGACGAGCATCTGCTCGGTCAGGTGCGGAAGCTCGGCGAGAGCATCCTCGACGCCGAGGCCGCGGCGCTCTTCGCGGGCAGCGGCTTCGCGGCGCTCCAGACCTTCGGCGGCGCGGCTCTGAAGTTCGCCGGCGATCTCGTCGTCGAGGCCCTCGATCGAGGCGATCTCGTCGATAGAGACGTAAGCAACCTCTTCCAGGCTCGTGAAGCCTTCGGCCACCAGCAGCTGGGCGAGTGTCTCATCGACGTCGAGCTCGGTCTGGAACATCTCGGATCGCTCGACGAACTCGCGCTGACGCTTCTCGCTGGCGTCGGCTTCCGTGAGGATGTCGATCTGCGAGGTCGTCAGCTGGCTGGCGAGACGCACGTTCTGGCCGCGGCGCCCAATGGCGAGGCTGAGCTGGTCGTCAGGCACCACGACCTCGATGCGATTGTCTTCCTCGTCGATAACGACGCGGCTGACGGTCGCGGGCTGGAGCGCGTTGACGACGAAGGTCGCGGTATCTTCGCTCCACGGAATGATGTCGATCTTCTCGCCCTGCAACTCCTGGACGACGGCCTGCACGCGGCTGCCCTTCATGCCGACGCAGGCGCCGACCGGATCGATCGAGCTGTCGTGGCTGATCACGCCGATCTTGGCGCGGCTGCCCGGATCGCGAGCGGCCGCCTTGATTTCGATGATGCCGTCGTAAATCTCAGGCACTTCCTGAGCGAACAGCTTCTTCATGAACTCGGGGTGCGCGCGGCTAAGGAAGATCTGCGGGCCGCGGGCTTCGCGTGCGACGCGCAGGATCAGCGAACGGATACGGTCGCCGACACGGACCATCTCGCGCGGGATCTGCTGATCGCGACGGATGACGCCTTCCGCCCGGCCAAGGTCGACGACGACATGGCCGAACTCGACGCGCTTGACGACGCCGGTGATGACCTCGTTCGCGCGATCCTTGAATTCCTCATACTGGCGCTCGCGCTCGGCGTCGCGGACCTTCTGGAAGATCACCTGCTTGGCGGCCTGAGCGGCGATGCGGCCGAACTCGATCGGGGGCAGGGGATCGACGATGAAGTCGCCGACGCTGGCACCCTTCTGAAGCTTCTGCGCACCCTTCGGGTCGATCTGCTTGAAGTGGTCCTCGACTTCCTCGGTCACTTCGAGGACGCGCCACAGGCGGAGGTCGCCGGTGTTGGGGTCGAGCTTGGCGCGAATGTCGTTCTCGGCGCCGTAGCGGGCCCGTGCGGCGCGCTGGATGGCGTCCTCCATCGCCTCGATCACGATGCCGCGGTCGATCAGCTTCTCACGCGCAACGGCGTCGGCGATGGCGAGCAGCTCGGCCTTGTTGGCGGATGCGACGGGCGGTGCGGCGGTGGCCATGAATTAGTCCTCTACAGTCTGAATGGTATCGGCGCCCTCGGTGCTGAGCGGCGCGGTTGAAGCAATAAGCTTGTCGGTGAGCAGGAGCTTCGCCGAGTGAATGGAGGCAAACGGGATAGCGTAGTCGACGCCATCCTTGCCGGTGAGACGAACAGTGTCGCCCTCGGCACCTGAAATCTCGCCGGCGAATTGCTTGCGGCCGTTCAGCGGCTCGGCAAGCGCGATCCGCGCCTCATGGCCCTTCCAGTCCTCAAAGTCGGCGAGGCGGGTGAGCGGACGATCGATTCCCGGTGAGGAAACTTCCAGGCGGTAGCTGCCCTCGATCGGGTCGCTACCTTCGGCTTCCAGCCGGTCCAGCGTTTCCGACAGGCGGCGGGAAATCACTTCGCAATCCGAAAGATCGAGCTGCCTCGTCGACGGCTTCTCCGCCATGATCTGCAGTGTAGGGTCCGACTTGCCGCCGATCAACGCGACGCGCACAAGCCGATAGCCGAGGCTTTCGATCTCGGGCTCAAGCAGTCGGTTCAGTGCGGCGGTATCGGCCACGTTTTTCCTTTGGACGAACTTACAAACACTCTCGGACCGGGACCGTGGGGCCCCAGCCTCAGGCATCTAACGATGTCGAGGAGAGGAGTGCGATATAGGCGTGAACAGCTAGCCGCGCAAGCTGCGCAGGGCATCGTTTTCGGCGCGGATGCGGACGGCCAGGATGGCCGCGTTGAGCAGGCTGAAGACCAGCGCGACCTGCCACAGTCCGAAGACGAGGGGCAGCAGGGCAATCTCTGCGACGACCACCGTATAATTGGGATGGCGGACGAAGCGGTAGGGGCCGCGCGCGACCAGGGTCTCGCCGGGAACGACGACCATGCGCGTCGTCCAGCGCCGGCCGAGTGAATGAAGCACCCAGATTCGGCCGCACTCCACGAGCCCAAAGAGCGCGAGCAGGGGCAGATTCACGGGCCGGTTGAGCGCCAGCAGCCACAGGCTCGTCAGCCACGCCGCGTGAAGCGCGACGATCAGGGGGTAATGGCCGGGCGCGACCTCATGCCCACCCTCGGCCAGAAGACGCTGCGTGTTGGCGCGCGCGATCGGCAGTTCGACGAGGCGTGACAGAGTGACCAGGCCGAGAACGGCGGCGTTGAGGATCACGCGGCTTCGAGCAGCAGGCTGGCGCAGGTGAAGCCAGGCCCAAACGCCGTCATCAGTACGCGATCGGGAAGACCCTGCTTTAACAGTCGGTCGAGCACGAACATCACCGTCGGCGCGCTCATGTTCCCGTAGTCGCGTAGCACCTCGCGCTCGATGTTGAGCTCGCCCTGGTTGAGGTGCAGCGCGGTCTCGATGGCGTCGATGACCTTTACGCCGCCCGGGTGGCTGCAGAGCCGGTCGATGTCCTCCAGCCTGACGCCGAGCTTGGCGCACATCTCGTCGACGGTTTGCGCGAGATGCTCCTCGATGAAAGGCGGGATCGCGCGATCGAAGACGACGGCGAGCCCCGGGTCCTCGACGTCCCAGCCCATGATCCGCAGCGTGTCCGGAAAGAGCTTTTCCGCGGCGCCCTTGATCCGCGCGATGCTGTGCTCGCCGCTCGTCACGACCGCGGCTGCCGCTCCATCGCCGAACAGAGCGGTAGCGACGATCGCCGCCGGATCGGCGCTGTCGAGGCGGATCGAGATGGAGCAGGTCTCGACCGTGACGAACAACCAGTTCGTGCCCGGCTCGGCGACGGCCAGCCGCGAGGTGGTGGCAAGGCCATTCACACCGCCCGCGCAGCCGAGGCCAAACACGGGGACGCGCCGGACATCGTCGCGCAGGCCGAGACGCGGACCGGCCCTGGCTTCCAGGCTTGGCGTCGCGATGCCAGTGGTCGAAACCGTGACCACGCCGTCGATCTCGTCCGGCTTCAGCCCCGCCTTTTCGATGGCCGCGCTCGCAGCCTCGATGAACAGGCTCTCGGCGGCTTCCAGATAGACGGCGTTGCGGTCATGCCAGCCATGCGGCGACATGTACCAATCCTGGGGAGCAACGATGTGACGCTGGGCGATCCCGGCATTGTCGAACACGCCCGACAGGCGGTCGAACAGGGCCTTGTTGCCGCCGAAAGCCTCGCGGGCCCGGACCTTGGCTTCCTGCTGCTCGACCACATGCGGTGGAACCGCAGTCGCCAGCGAGAGTAGGCTGCAAGGTTGCATGTTTAGCCTATCTTGGCCGACCATGTTGGCCGACCGTTACGTCTAAGGAACAGATTGGATGACCCTACGCTTAATGCAAGGCGCGGCGCTCTTGGTTCTTGCCGCTTGTGGAATTGCTCCAAGCCAGCAGGCCTCGGCCAAGAAGCCCTTCACTGTTTCGGAGGTAACGCGCTTCGACGGTCCGTGGGCCATGGACTTTCTACCGGGGAGCGGCGTTCCGAAAACGAACATGGCCCTCGTGACTGAGAAGGCCGGCAAGTTGTGGCTCCTCAACGTTGCGACAGGTCAGAAGCAGGAAGTTGCCGGCGTGCCGAAGGTGCACGTGGAAGGGCAGGGCGGGCTTGCCGATGTCGTCGCGCATCCGGCATTCGCCGGCAATCAGCGCATTTACCTCAGCTTCCCTGAGGAGGGCCCTGACGGAACGAGCGGTGCGGTCGTTGGATACGGACGGCTGATTCTCGGGACGGGGCACCCGCACCTGGAAGGCTTCAAGGTCATCTGGCGCCAGGAACCCAAGGTGAAAGGCGGCAACCATTATTCGGAGCGCATCGCTTTCGCGCCCGATGGAACGCTGTTCGTCAGCAGCGGCGAGCGTTTCCAGTTCGAGCCGGCACAGGACCCGAACGTCGATCTCGGCAAGATCATCCATTTGACCGACGAGGGGCAGCGCATCGGCGGCCGTTACTATTCGATGGGCCACCGCAACGTGCTCGGTACCGACTTCGCAGCCGACGGCCGCCTCTGGGAAAGCGAAATGGGCCCGCGCGGCGGCGATGAGGTCAATCTCATCCTGCAGGGCAAGAATTACGGCTGGCCCAAGGCGTCCTACGGTTCACACTACGACGGCCGCGACATTCCCGACGACCATAAGGGACAGGGTTTCGAAGAGCCGAAGGTCTGGTGGAACCCGTCCATCTCTCCGGGCGGGCTGCTGATTTACAAGGGCGACCTGTTCCCGAAGTGGAAGGGGGACGCCCTGATCCCGGCGCTCTCGGCACAGGCCTTGATCCGCGTCGACATCAACGGCGATCAGGCCAAGAAGGCGGATCAGTGGGACCTTGGCGCACGCATTCGCGCCGTGGACGAGGGTCCGAAGGGCGAGGTCTATTTGCTGGAAGACGGGGACGGCGGGCGACTGCTGAAGCTGACGCCCGCCGGGTAATTCGGCTTACTGCGTGATCGGAACTTCCAGCTTCTGCTCGGCGGCTTCTTCCTGCGGCTGCGGAACGGTGCGCAGGTAGGGCTTCACGGTCTTCCAGCCGTTCGGGAATTTTTCGCGCGCGGCGTCGTCGGACAGCGACGGAACGATGATGCAGTCCTCGCCCTGTTTCCAGTTCACCGGCGTCGCGACCGAATGCTTCGCCGTCAGCTGGATGGAATCGAGCAGGCGGAGGACCTCGTCGAAGTTCCGGCCTGAGCTCATCGGGTAGATGAGCATCGCCTTGATGAGCTTGTCGGGCCCGACGATGTAGACCGTGCGGACGGTCGCGTTCGTCGCGGCGGTGCGGCCATCGGACGTCTCGCCCGCGTCGGCCGGAAGCATGTTGTAGAGCTTCGCGACCTTGAGGTCGTGATCGGCGATGATCGGATAGTTCACGTCATTGCCGGTGACGTCCTTGATGTCCTGCAGCCAGCCCTGGTGGGCTCCAACCGGATCGACGGACAGGCCGATGACCTTCGTGTTGCGCTTCGCGAACTCATCCTCGAGCCCGGCGAGGTAGCCGAGCTCGGTCGTGCAGACCGGCGTGTAATCCTTTGGGTGCGAGAACAGGATGCCGTAGCTGTCGCCGAGATAGTCGTGGAAACTGATGGGACCCTGCGTCGTCTCGGCCGTGAAGTCCGGCGCGACGCTACCGATGGAAAGAGTCATTCTTGCCTCCCGCTGATTCGCGATGGCACCCCATACTCTCAGACCAGGTCGGGTTCGAGACTTTGCGGCTGTTCGAGCCATTCAGGCGGCACGAGGCCCTTCGAGCGCAGGAATTCCGGGTTGAAGAGCCGCGACTGGTAGCGAGTGGCCGGATCGCAGAGGATCGTGGCGATCGTCTTGCCCGGACCGAGCTTTCGCGCGAGCCGAACGGCACCGGTGACGTTCACGCCGGTCGACAGGCCCACGTTGAGGCCTTCGTCCCGGATCAGGCCGAGCGTGGTTTCGAGGCTCTCCTGGTCCTGGATCAGGAAGGCTTCATCCACTTCCAGCCCTTCGAGGTTCGTCGTGACGCGCCCCTGGCCGATGCCTTCCGTGATGGAGCTGCCTTCGGCCTTCAGTTCGCCGGTGGTGAAGTAGGAATAGAGGGCAGCGCCGGGGATATCCGCAATGGCGATCGCGACGTCGGACCGCCGCTCGCGAAGGGCGATGGCCGTTCCGGCGAGCGTTCCACCCGTTCCGACGGCGCTGACGAAGCCGTCCACGGTTCCGCCGGTCTGCGCCCAAATCTCGGGTCCGGTCGTACGGACGTGCACGTCGCGGTTGGCGACATTGTCGAACTGGTTCGCGAATATGGCGCCCTGGGCATGCTCCCGCGCAAGCCGTTGCGCCATGCGCGCGGCGACCTTCACGTAATTGTTGTCGTTGCGATAGGGGACCGCGGGCACTTCCACGAGCGTCGCGCCGAGCGAGCGAAGCGTGTCCTTCTTCTCTTGGCTCTGCGTCTCGGGGATGACGATCACGGTCTGCATGCCGAGCGCGTTGCCGACGACGGTCAGGCCGATCCCTGTATTGCCGGCGGTGCCCTCGACGATAATCCCGCCCGGGCGGAGCTCGCCCTTGTCCATCGCATCGGTGACGATGCCCAGCGCCGCGCGGTCCTTCACCGAATGGCCGGGGTTCATGAACTCCGCTTTGCCGAGGATGGTGCAGCCGGTCTCTTCGGAGGCGCGGCGAAGCTTGATGAGCGGCGTGTTGCCGATCGCGGCGAGGACGGTGTCGCGGATGTCCATATCGCCGGGCCTTACAGTGTCAGCCTTTGCGACGGTAGCGCAGATAATATGGTCGCCGGCCCTCGCGTCGCGACTTCGCACCGTATCGCGTTTCGATCCACCCGCCCGACGGTTCGAGGAAGTCCTTCGGGATCTTCGCGAGCCATTCGAACTGCTGCTCGTGCCGCTGCATGACCATCAGCGACCATTCGAGATAGGTGGGATCGTCGGTCGCCAGGCGGAACTCGCCGCCCGCCTTCAGCTTGGCCGCGAACAGGTCAACCGGACCGTCGTTGACCATCCGTCGCTTGGCGTGGCGAGCTTTCGGCCATGGATCCGGGTGCAGCAGGTAGAGGAAGCTGAGGCCTCCGTCCGGAACGCGCCGCAACACCTCCAGCGCATCGCCGCGCCAGATGCGGACATTGGGGAGATGGTGGTCGCGGACATGGGCGAGGGCGACCGCAACTCCGTTGAGGAAGGGTTCGCAGCCGACGAAACCGTGGTCCGGCAGCATGTCGGCGCGGTAGGCGAGATGCTCGCCCGATCCGAAGCCGATCTCGAAGTGCAGCGGCTTGTCTTCGCCGAACAGGCGCTCCGCGCTGATCTCGCCTTCGGCCGGCACCTCGATCTGCGGCAGCAGGGAGTCGATCAACTCCTGCTGGCCCTTGCGCAGCTTGTGCCCGCTCGCGCGGCCATACAGACGGTTGAGAGTGGTCGGGTCGCCGGCCTTGTGAGCGGTCATGGGCGCGGCGACTAGGCGCTTCGCCCGGGGTTCAGCAAGCCGCCATCAGGGCTTCTTGCAGCGCTTGCCTTCATATTCGAACGTGTAGAGCTGCCACACGCGGCCGTTCCACCGATAGACGGGGAAGCAGAAGCCCGGTCCGCCGATGGACAGGCTCGGCCATCCCGCGCGCCCTTTGTTGCTCGGCACGAACTCGGCGATGCCGATCTCGCTGATCATGCTCTTCCAGGTCCCGTTCGGCTCCTTGGTGAGAAGCCAGAAGCGAGTGCCCGTATTGCCGTAGCAAATGCCGCTGCCCTCGGTGACGACCGCCTCAGGACGGCCGTCGCCGTTGATGTCCTTGTAGGTCTCAATCGTGCCGGGCTGGTAGGACTCGCCCTCCATCCCCTCGCACTCGCCCGATTTCCAGGAAGCGCCATGCTTCTTGAAGCCGGCGGCCTTGAAGATCGCGGCTTCGTCGGTGGCTGACGGAGCAGCTGCGGCGAGCATGGCAGCGAGCAGAAGCATCGCAGCCATGTATCACGCCAACAGTTGTCAGGCGACGGCGGCCTTGAGGTCCTCCACCAGGTCAAGGCGCTCCCACGGGAAGGCATCGCCTTCAGCCTTGCGCCCAAAGTGGCCGTATGCTGCGGTCGCGCGATAGATCGGCTTGTTGAGGCCGAGGTGCGTGCGGATACCGCGCGGCGTCAGCCCGCCGAGCTTCTCGATCTTGCCGATCGCCTGCTCCAGCTGCTCGTCACCGACTGTGCCGGTGCCGTGCGTGTCGACGTAGAGCGACAGCGGCTTCGAAACGCCGATCGCATAGGCGAGCTGGATCGTGCAGCGGCTCGCGAAGCCGGCCGCGACGATGTTCTTCGCGAGGTAGCGCGCGGCATAAGCGGCCGAACGGTCGACCTTGGTCGGGTCCTTGCCCGAGAAGGCGCCGCCGCCGTGCGGAGCAGCACCGCCATAGGTGTCGACGATGATCTTGCGGCCGGTGATGCCGGCGTCGCCGTCAGGGCCGCCGATCTCGAAGCTGCCCGTCGGGTTGATGTGGTAGACGGTTTCGTTGCCCAGAAGCTCGGTCGGCATGACCTTGGCCACGACGTCCTTCACGTAGGCGTGGAGCTCGGCCTGCTTCTCGCCGCGGTCGTAGCCCGGCTTGTGCTGCGTGGAGACGACGATGGCGGTCGCCTTGACCGGCTTGCCGCCTTCGAAGCGCAGCGTGACTTGGCTCTTGGCGTCCGGCTCGAGGAACGGCGCGCGGCCCGCGTGGCGGTCGGCGGCCATCTCGGCGAGGATCTTGTGGCTGTAGTCGAGCGTCGCCGGCATCAGGTCCGGGGTCTCGTCGCAGGCGAAGCCGAACATGATGCCCTGGTCGCCCGCGCCCTCGTCCTTGTTCTCGGCCGCATCCACGCCCTGCGCGATGTGCGCCGACTGCGGGTGCAGGTGGTTCGCGAAGTCGAGGCGGTCCCAATGGAAACCGTCCTGCTCGTAACCGATTTCCCGGACGACGCCGCGGACCGCGGACTCGATCTCCTCACGGATACCCGGCGCCCAATTGCCCTCTTCGTCCATGATGCCCTGGCCGCGGATTTCGCCGGCGAGGACGACGCGGTTGGTCGTCGTCATCGTCTCGCACGCAACGCGTGCCTCGGGGTCCTTCGACAGGAACAGGTCGACGATTGCGTCGCTGATTTGGTCGGCGACCTTGTCGGGATGGCCTTCGGAAACGGACTCGGACGTGAAGAGATAATTGCTGCGCATTGCCGCGATCGACCTCGGATTACAGGGATATAAGGAAAGCTTTATATGTCGGTCCTGTAGCGGCGACCTCTGCCGAGCACAATGCCGCCGATGATCAGCGCGAAGCCGATCAGGATGGGGATAATGTTGCCATATCTGGCGAAGATCGTGAGCGCCGCCGCCGGCGGGGGAAGCTCGGCATCGATCACGCCGGGTTGGCGCCACGGAAGCGATTTCAGCACCTGCCCGTTCGCATCGATCACCGCGCTGATCCCGGTGGGCGTGGAGCGCACGATGGGGATGCCTTCCTCGGCGGCGCGGAGCCTTGCCTGAGCGAGGTGCTGCGGCGGACCCCACGAGCCGAACCAGGCGTCGTTGGACGGGTTGAAGATAAAGCGGGGCCGATCCTTCTCGTCGACCACATGGCCGGAGAAGATGATCTCGTAGCAAAGCTGGAAGCCGACCTTGCCCCAGCCCGGGATGGTCGCGGTGCGCGGACCGGAGCCCGGCTGGAAGTCGACATCCCCGGGGGCGAGGCGTGCGAGTCCGAGCGGCTCCAGCAAGGGCCGCATCGGCAGATATTCGCCGTAGGGCACCAGATGCGCCTTGTCGTAGCGGTCGACGATCATGCCGCCCTGGCCGAGGACGTAGACGCTGTTGGTTGCGCCGTTGACCCGGCGTCCGTCCGCAGACGTGAGGCCGATCGCACCCGTCAGAAGATATTCGCCGGGCCGAATGACGGCTGCCGCAAGCTGCCGCTCCATGACGGCGAACTGCGAATAGGGCGGGTTGCGCCCGTCTTCGAGCGGGTCGGTGACGGCAGCCTCGGGCCAGAGCAGCAGGTGCCGTTTCTCGTTCCCCGGCTTCATCGAAAGCTGGGCGAGCCGCTGCGACGCGATCTGCGCGAAGCCGGGGCGCCATTTGTCCTGCTGACCGATGTTCGGCTGGATGATGCGCACATTGACGCTCGGCACGTCGGCTTCGCGGGGGCGCGGCACAAAGTGCAAGGCGATGATCGCGACAAGCAGGACACCGGCGGGGCGCCAATCCCGGCGGAAAAGCAGCCACAGCATTCCGCCGCCGAGAACGACGAGCGCAGACAGCCCGTACGTGCCGATGACGGTGCTGGAATTCAGTAAATGCGTATTGTCCAGCGTCACGCCCACTGGGTTCCAGGCGAAGCCCGTGAAGATGCCGGCGCGCAGCCATTCGGTAATCGCCCACGCCCCGGCCAATGTGAGCACCAGCGCGATCGGTCGCGAACGCCCGAACGTCCAGGCCAAGCCTGCCGCGAGCATCGGATAGACGGCGAGGTAGAGCGACAGGAGCACGACCGCGATCCAGCCGAGCCAGGCCGGCATCGCCGCCTGGTATGTGAAGGCGGTCGCAATCCAGTTCAGGCCGATGACGAACTGGCCCAGGCCGAACAGCCAGCCGATGAGCAGCGAGCGCCTGAGCGTCTCGGCACGCGCGAGCAGCTCGCACAGGACTGCGAAGGCGAGGAGCATCAGCGGCCAGAGCCCGACCGGCTGGAACGCGAAGGCTGAGACGGCTCCCGCGCCGAACGCGATCAGCCGCGAGAAGCGGCCGATGCTCGCCGCCCCACCTTCCCGAAGTTCGCTAAGTTCACTCCTCAACGCGCGAAGAGCCAAGCGAATGCCCGCGTGAGAGGCCGTGCCGAGAGGAAGCGTCGAGCTGGGCGATACATCCGGACGCCTATGCCCGGACAACCCCGGCGTAGGATAGCCTTTTCTATTGGGGTCCTAATGTCCGCTTTGAGTGCAAAGCAGACCTTAGGCCCCAGATCCTCCAGTTCTCGGAACTGGCTCGGTCTAAGCGCTTCGCCGAGGCAACGTCCGGCTCAGCAACCGTACCGAATTTCCCCGATTAGTGCTCCCTTTCAAATGAGATAGGTCGGGAGCGTCCTCGACGTGCTGCCCTTCGCGCCAACTTATGTCTGCCAAGGGATGCGGGACCCGTTCAATCCGAAGGAGACCGCAAATGAGCAAGTCCCATGGGTCACATGGATCGGGTCTAAGCGCGTTCAACTTGACGGATGCGGTCGAGATCAAGGTCACGATCCGGCCGGACCAGGAGCTTCGCGCGGAACGCGCGATGGAGGTGAACGAGGATAGCGCCAGCGTTCGGCTGATCTATTTCTTCGAGACGCCGGAGCTGGACCTCTTCGACGCCGGGATCGCCCTGCGAGCAAGGCTGGTGAAGGGCGATGCGGACAATTCGACAGTGAAGTTCCGCTCGGAACGGATCGAGATGGTCGCGCCGGAATGGTATCGCTCGGAAGGGTTCAAGGTCGAAGCCGATTGGGTCGGCGACCGCGCGGTCTATTCCGTATCGCTGACACGCGAGCAGGGGCGAAACGAAATCCAGAACGTGGCGAAGGGCGATCGCGCGATCGACAAGCTATTCTCCAAGGACCAAGAGCGCTTCTTCAAGGAAGTCTATCGCGGTCCGATCGACTTCCCGCAGCTTCGCGTGATGGGCCCGATCCGGGCGCTGCGCTGGAAAATGAAATATCCGGGGTTCCCGCATCAGCTCAGCGTGGAGGAGTGGAGGCTGCCGAATGGCGACGATCTTGTTGAGGTCTCGATCAAGGTGGCGCCCGCCGAAGCGCTCGAAGCGCGAACGGCGTTCGAGGAGCTTCTCGTGACGCTCGGGCTCGATCCAAAGGGCGCACAGGAAACGAAGACGCGGACCGCCCTCAAGTACTTCGCCGAGGTGACGAAGGAACCCGCATAGGCCGTACCGACCCACATCGAGGTTAGGACGATGGCAGACGAGACTCTGGAAACGGTCGCTGTAAGAACGGCCGGCACGCCCGCGCCGATTGTATTGCGCTGGGAGTGGCGATCATTCGCGCACAAGTTCGGAGAGGCGGACGAACGTCTTGCCAAGCTGACGCCGTCCGCAACCACGGACAGCGACGAGGTCTATTTCCTTTCGGCGCATGGGCAGAACGTCAAAATCCGCGACGCGCTGATGGACGTGAAGGTCCTGCGCGAGGTCAATCGCGACGGCCTCCAGCAGTGGGCGCCCGTGATGAAATCCGAGTTTCCCTTGTCGGCGATCGATGCCGTGAAGGTCATCGATGCGTTGGATGTCCCCGTGAAGGCGGGCTTGCGCGAAAGCTATGGGATGCAGGCGTTCATCGATGCGTTCAATCGCGCCGACAGCGGCGTCCGTGTCGTTGAAGTCCACAAGCGCAGGGTGCGGTACACCGTCGAGGACTGCATGGCCGAGCTTTCGGAGATCACGGCCAACGGACGTTCGACACGAACCGTGGCTGTCGAATCCGTCGACCCTGAAGCCGTCATGCGCGCGGTCAATTCCCTTGGACTGACGGGCTACATCAACACCAGCTACCTAAAGGGCCTGTCGGATCTCATCGAAGGGATTCCGGAGCGATACGCTGTCATCGACGTGGGGACGAACTCCATCAAGTTTCACGTCGGCGAACTGCGCGGCGACGGGACGTGGACCGCCATCGCCGATCGCGCGGAGTTGACCCGGCTGGGTGAGGGTCTGGCCAAAACGAGGCGCATCAGCGACACCGCATTGGACCGGACCGCTTCCGCGATTGCGGGCATGGCCGCCGAGGCGAAGCGCGAAGGGGTGAGGGCGATCGCGGTCGTCGGAACCGCAGGCCTGCGCACCGCATCGAACGCGGCGGAAGTTGTGTCAGCGATTCGGGAACGAACCGGTGTCGGCGTCGAGGTGATTTCCGGCGACGAGGAGGCGCGGCTCGCATATCTTGCGACAATCGCTGCCTTGGGCCCTGCTGCCGGAAAGACCGTCGTCTTCGATACGGGCGGAGGGAGTTCCCAGTTCACCTTCGGCACGGGCAAGCACGTGCACGAGCGCTTCAGCGTGGACGTCGGCGCTGCGCGTTACAGCGAGCAATTCGGACTGGACCGGGCCGTCTCGCTGGACACCGTCCACCAGGCGATGGAAGCGATCTCCGGCGGTCTGGCGCGGCTGGATGGCCGCGAGCCTCCCGCCACGCTGATCGGTATGGGCGGCGGCGTGACCAACATCACCGCCGTCGCCAAGGGTCTGGCCAAATACGATCCCGCTGTCGTCCAGGGCGCGGTGATCGATGCGCAGGAAGTGGATCGGCAAGTCGAGCTTTACCGATCCCGTGATGCGGAGGGTCGCCGGACCATCGTCGGCCTCCAGCCAAAGCGCGCCGAGGTCATTCTCGCCGGCGCATGCATCGTTCGGACCCTCATGCAGAAGCTCGGCAAGGACCGGCTCACCGTCAGCGACCGCGGCCTTCGCCACGGCCTGCTCGCCGAGCGGTTCGGAGATCAAGCCTGATAGGCCCTCGAAATCCGCTAAGTTCACGCCTCTGCTCTGCCGCGTGCGCCCATCCGGGCGACTCTCAAGTCATCGCTAGTGGCCGGGATGGGTAGAAAGCGGACATCAGACCGGGGTCAGTTCATTTGCGGATGGTTGAAGGTGTTCTGGTCGGTAAAGCGTGTTGCCCTCACCGATAGGGAGCACGGGAATGAATTGCATCCGACGTTGGGTGTTGGTCGTGAGCCTCTTGCTCGCCAGCACCTTTGGCGCCCTCTCCGAGAAGGCTTCCGCTGCAACGGCCGCAGAGCTCAATGCAAACGGCAGGGCGGCGCTTAGCCGGCTCTATGCCCAATCGGACAGAGCGAAAAGATATGGGCGAGACGCACGCGCGATCCTCGTCTTTCCCAAGATAGTGAAGGCTGGCTTCATGATCGGCGGACAGGGCGGCGAGGGGGTTCTCTTCATGGGCGGCAAGCCAGCGGGCTACTACAAGATCGGCGCCGCCTCCTTCGGTCTTCAGGCCGGTGGACAATCGTTCAGCTACGCCTTGTTCCTGATGAACGACAAGGCGCTCACCTATCTGCGCAAGAGCGATGGCTGGGCGATTGGCTCCGGGCCTAGCGTAGTGGTAGTGGACAAGGGCGCAGCCATGAGCACCACCTCCACGACGTTAGCGAAAGACGTGTACGCTTTTCCCTTCGGCCAGAAGGGCTTGATGGCCGGATTGGGGCTTGAAGGATCGAAGATCACGCCGATCAGGAAATGACGGTGGCGCTAATGTCCGCAATGGGTCGAAAGCGGCCACAAGCTCTTCCGCTCCTATTTCTCGACCGAAGGTGGACAAGAGTGCCGAAGGCTCGCAGTGCGGCTTGATGGCGCTTGCACCATTCCATCTCGCCTTTCCCGTCGACGACCTCGTTGCGGCACGCCGTTTCTACGGCGAGCTTCTGGGCTGCCCGGAAGGGCGGAGCGCGGACCGTTGGGTCGACTTCGATCTTCGCGGTCATCAGATCGTCGCGCATCTGGCGCCGGACGCAGTGCGGAGCCGCGTGTCCAATCCGGTCGACGGCGACGATGTCCCCGTGCCGCATTTCGGCGTCGTATTGGAAATGGAGGATTGGAAGGCTCTGGCCGAGCGCCTTCAGGCCGCAGACGTTCAGTTCGTGATCGAGCCCACGATCCGTTTCGAAGGCCAGCCAGGCGAGCAGGCGACGATGTTCTTTCTGGACCCCGCCGGCAACGCGCTCGAATTCAAGGCCATGGCTGACCCCGCGAAGCTGTTCGCGACGGCCTAATCCTCGCCGCGCTTGCGCTCTTCGGGGGCGTGGAGCCGGACGCGCAGGATCTTGCGCGGGTCAGAGTCCACGGCTTCGAGCCGCCAGCCCGATGGGTGGTCCACGCATTCGCCCTTAGCCGGGATGTGGCCCGCGAGCAGGAAGACGAGCCCACCGAGCGTATCGACTTCGTCCTCTTCCCAGGTGAGGCGCGCGTCGACCGTTTTCTGCAGTTCCTCGAGCTCGATGCGGGCATCGGCTTCCCACAGGCCGTCCTCGAGCATGGTGAGCTGACCGGTGACTTCGATGTCGTGCTCGTCCTCGATATCGCCGACGATTTCTTCGACCACGTCCTCGATGGTCACGAGACCCTCAGTTCCGCCGAACTCGTCGACGACGATGGCGAGATGGATCCGCTGCAACCGCATGCGCGCGAGGAGGTCGATGACGCTCATCGATTCCGGAATGAAAAGGGGATCGCGGAGAAGCGCCGCAACGCTTCGGTCGCGGTTGGGGTCTTCCTGCGCCTTGAAGACATCCTTGATGTGAATCATGCCGATCACCTCGTCGAGGCTCTCGCCATAGACCGGCAGGCGGCTGTGCTCGGCGTCTGCAAACGCGCGGACCAGGTCTTCGAAGCTGATCGTCGACGGCACCGCCATGATGTCGCCGCGCGTCACGCAAACGTCGCCGGCTGTGCGCTCGCCGAAATGCAGCAGGTTACGGAGCATCTGGCGCTCCGTAGGCGTGAGGTCGCCGGCAATCGGACGCTCGTCCTCGGCGTCGTCGATCGCTTCCTCGATCTCGTCGCGAAGCGTTTGCTCGCTATCCTCGCCGAACAGCAGCGACCGCATGCCGCGCCACAGGCGGGAGCCCGTCTCTTCGTGCCGCGTCGCCATCAGTCCCTCACCTGGTAGGGGTCGTCGATGCCGAGGCGGGCGAGGGCGCGAACCTCGCGAGTTTCCATGTCGGCGGCTTCCTCGTCCTCGAGATGATCGTAGCCGAGGAGATGCAGCGTGCCGTGGACAAGAAGGTGCGTGGCGTGGCGCTCGACCGGAATGTCCTTCTCGGCGGCTTCCCGCTCACATACGCCGCGGGCGAGCACGATATCGCCGAGCAACAGTTCTGGTCCGGCAACATTTGCCTCTTCGAGGTCGGCCTCTTCCAGCATCGGGAAGGAGAGGACGTTCGTCGGCTTGTCCTTGCCGCGCCATTCGGAATTGAGCGCGCGGACTTCTTCGTCACCGGTCAGCCGGACGGAGAGCTCGACGCCACGCATGGATACGGTCAGCTGCGGGAAGGCGCTCTCGGCGATGGCGGCTTCGGCGGCCTTGCGGACGAGCAGCGACCAGTCGGTGCTACTGTCCCACTCCTCGTCCGATTCTATGTCGATCTCGAGCATCATTGCTGCGCCCCGGGACCCTCATAAGCGTCGACGATGCGTCCGACCAGCGGATGACGGACGACGTCGGCCGCCGAGAAGCGAACGACGTCGATGCCCTTGATGCCTTCCAGCTTGCCGACGGCGTCGTTGAGGCCGGACTTCACGCCCATCGGAAGGTCGGTCTGGTTCGGGTCGCCGCAGATGACCATGCGGCTGCGCATGCCGAAGCGGGTGAGGAACATCTTCATCTGCTGCGGCGTGGTGTTCTGCGCCTCATCGAGGATGATGAAGGCGTCGTTGAGCGTCCGGCCGCGCATGAAGGCGATCGGCGCGATTTCGATCTCGCCGCTGGCGATGCGCCGCTCGACCTGCTCCGTCGGGAGCATGTCGTAGAGCGCGTCGTAGAGCGGGCGGAGATAGGGATCGACCTTCTCCTTCATGTCGCCCGGAAGGAAGCCGAGCCGTTCGCCCGCTTCTACGGCGGGGCGCGAAAGGATCAGGCGGTCGACGGTTCCGGCGATCAGCTGCGACACCGCCTGCGCGACGGCGACATAGGTCTTGCCTGTACCTGCGGGACCGAGCGCGAAGATCATGTCCTCGCGGGCCAGCGCTTCCATGTAGGCGGTCTGCGTCGTGGACCGCGGGACGATCGTCTTCTTGCGCGTGCGGATCATGACCCGCGGCGGCGAAGCGACTTCCTCGTTGATGATGCCGTCCAGATTGGGCTGCACGGCCATGCCGAGCACGGCCTCGACCGCTTCCGCGTCGACATCGTGGCCCTGGTCGAGGCGCGCGTAGAGACCCATCAGCACTTCACGGGCGCGGGCAGCCGCGTCCGCGTCACCTTCGATCTGCACGCGATTGCCGCGCGCGGCGATGTGAACGCCGAGCCGCTGCTCGATGGTGATCAGGTGGCGGTCATAGTCGCCGAACAGGGGCCCGAGCAGGTAGGGCTGGTCGAACTCGAGCTCCAGACGAGCGCGGCCGGCGTCGTTTGCGACAGCTTCGCGGCGGGACATCAGGCGGCAGCTTTCGTCAGGAGGGCTCCTGTCAGGCTATTGGGACCGGCAGCAGTGAGCGCCACCGGCAGGATATCCCCGGGAGTCGCATCGGTTTCGACATGAACCGACTGAAGCCACGGCGACTTGCCGATCATTTGCCCGGGATATTTGCCGCGCCGTTCGATCAGGACTTCGGTTTCCTTCCCTACGCTTGCGCGATTGAACGCGACTTGGTGGGCAATGATCCGTGCCTGCAGGCGCTGCAGGCGGTCGTCCATGATCTCGGTCGCGATCTGGTCCTCCATCGTGGCGGCCGGAGTCCCGGGCCGCGGGCTGTACTTGAACGAGTAGGCCGAAGCGTACCCGACTTCGTCAACGAGATTCAGCGTCGCAGTGAAATCTTCTTCGGTTTCGCCGGGAAAGCCGACGATGAAGTCGCCTGACAGAGCGATGTCGGGGCGGGCCGCGCGCATCTTCTCCAGGATAGCCAGATAGGTTTCAGCCGTGTGGCTGCGGTTCATGGCCTTGAGGATTCGGTTGCTTCCAGACTGCACGGGCAGGTGCAGGTAGGGCATTAGCTTCGCCACCTCCGCGTGGGCGGCGATGAGGTCGTCGGACATGTCCATCGGGTGGCTGGTCGTATAGCGGATGCGCTCAAGACCATCGATGTCGGCGAGGGCACGAATAAGGTCGGCGAAACCGCGCCCGTCATAGCTCCAGGCATTCACGTTCTGGCCGAGCATGACGATCTCGCGAGCGCCCGCGTCCACCAGCTCGCGCGCCTCTAAAACAATGTCCTTCTCCGGCCGGGAGATCTCCGCGCCGCGTGTGTAGGGCACGACGCAGTAGGTGCAGAACTTGTCGCAGCCTTCCTGGATGGTGAGGAAGGAGCTCGGGTTCGCGCGGCGCCGGGTCGGGAACGCGTCGAATTTCGAGATCGCCGGCATGTCCGTGTCCACCGGGCGGCCCCCACGGACGGCCTGCGCCACCATTTCCGGCAGACGGTGATAGGCCTGCGGTCCGACGACCATGTCGATCATCGGCGAGCGGCGCTTGGCTTCCCCGCCCTCGGCCTGTGCAACGCAACCGGCGAGCGCGACCAGAGGCTTGGAGCCATCCTCGCGACGGAGGCGTCCGACTTCCGAATAGGCTTTCTCGGCCGCTTTCTCGCGGATGTGGCATGTGTTGAGCACCACGAGATCGGCGTCGGCGCCGTCCACGGCAGCCGTCATGCCGTTGGCGCCAAGCAGCTCCGCCATACGCTGACCGTCGTAGACGTTCATCTGGCAGCCGAAGGATTTGATTCGAAAGGTTTTCGGATTTTCGGAGGTCATCAGACGCCCGGATATAGGGGACTCGCGCCGTGACTTGAAGCGAGCGTTTCGGCGATGGCCCGGCGCGCCCGTTCGGTGAGGGCCTTGCGGTCGCCTGATCGGTCGAGGGGCTGGAGGAGATGGATCGTCACGGGAAGCGTTCCTTTTCGCCCGAGGATCCGCAGGATGTTCTGCTTGCCGGGCTCCTTGTACCAGCCGATCTCCGCCGCGGCGGCACCATAGTCGAGCACGACGGGCCGGACCTGCACGTCCTTTTGCGCGAAGGATGCGGCCTCCAGAAGCGTCGAGCGGAAGGGAAGGAGATGCGTCCCGGGACCCGTCGTCCCTTCCGGAAACAGCGTCACCGGCTGGTCGCGTTCGAGTGCCCGCGCGATCGTGACGGCCTGATCCTTGGCGCCCCGAGCATGCTCCCGACGCACATAGACCGTGCCGTTCTGGTCAGCCAGCCAATGGAAGAGCCCGTGGCCGAGATTGTCCTTCGATACGAATGCCGTTCCCGTGCCGCCCCCGAGCACGACGATGTCGAGCCAGCTGAGATGGTTGGAGACGAGCAAGGTGTGCGCGCCGGGCCGCACGCCATCGAGCTCAATGCGAGCCCCGATGATCCACGCGGCCGCGGCCAGGAAGCGCCGCGGCCATGGCGAGCCGCCCGTCAGCGCCTTGGTGACAATGTGAATTGGTCCGACCACCCCGAGCAGCAGGCCCAGTAGCGCTATGCGGAGGCCCGCGCGCAGCGGGGAGCCCTTTGCGCGTGAACTAGCGGTTGCGATCGAGCGCGACCCCGTAAAGCTCCATCCGGTGATCGACGAGCCGGAAGCCGAGCTTCTCGGCAATCCGCTTCTGAAGCTGCTCCAGCTCCTCGTCGACGAACTCGATGACCGTGCCCGTCTCGACGTCGATCAGATGGTCGTGATGCGCATCGGACGCTGCCTCGTAGCGCGAACGGCCGTCGCCGAACTCGTGGCGCTCCAGGATGCCCGCCTCTTCGAACAGGCGTACGGTACGATAGACCGTCGCAATCGAGATCTTTGGATCGACGGCCGCGGCGCGTTCGTGAAGCGTCTCCACGTCCGGATGATCTTCCGCTTCGGAAAGGATCTGGGCGATGACTCGGCGCTGCTCGGTGATCCGAAGGCCTTTGTCAGCGCACAGGGCCTCGATGTCGATCTTCCGCATGGCGATCAGTTAAGCCGACGCCCAGTCAAAGAAAAGGGAGCGATCACTTCGCTCCCTTTCACTAGCTGGCTTTCGCACGGCCCCGGGTCTTGCGGCGCTTCGTTCCAAGCCCGATCGACTTGGCAAGGGTCCGCCGTTGCTCCGCGTAATTGGGCGCAACCATCGGATAGTCGGCGGCAAGTCCCCATTTCTGGCGATACTCGTCCGGCGTCATTCCGTGATTGGTCATCAGATGCCTCTTCAGCATCTTCTGCTTCTTCCCGTCTTCCAGGCAGACGATGTAATCGGGCTTTATCGATGACCGGATGGAGACTTTCGGTTCGGGCCGGGCTTCCGGCGCGGAAGTCGTCGACGAAATACCGGTCAAAGCAGCGTGCACGTTCTGAATGAGCTGCGGGAGGTCATTCACGGCAACGCTGTTGTTGCTGACGTGAGCGGCGACGATATCTGCTGTCAGGGTCAGCAGCGTGTCTTCCGCTCCCTCATTTCCGTTCATTTGTAGCTTCTCCCCGAGCAAGAGGTTTGCCGGCCAGAACTTAGGCCTTACTCCATCTTGACTACGGCAAGTCTTAACAATCAGCAATAGAGGGCGGGCTATTGCTCTACATTAAAGTAAGTTCACATTACGCGACTTAGTGTAAGCGCGTCGAACTCACCGCCAAAACGACCTCTGTAATATTTGCGGCGCCTTCCGGCGAACAGGAAGCCGGCTGCCCGGTACATCATAACTGCCGGATTTCCTTCGCGAACCTCGAGATGGATTCTCGAAGCTCCGGACCCGCGCGCTTCGCTCAGGAAATGGTTGAGGAGCATCCGCCCGATGCCCCGCCGCCGAAAGGGCGGCGCGACGGCCAGAAGCAGAAGCTCCGCCTCGTCGGCGATCGTTCGATAGAGCGAGAAGCCCGCCGTCTGCGCGTCCGCGTCGCGGGCGATGACCAGCTCGACGCCCGGCATCGGCAGTATTCCGGCGCATTGCGACCGTGTCCAGGCTTCGCCGAAGCGCTCGTCGAACGCGGCGTTCATGACTTCGACGACGGAATCCAGGTCGGCCGACCCGCCTTTGGTCAGGTGAAGCTCGGCAGCGGATTCGGCGCGGCTGCTCATGCGGCGTTTCTCGCCTTGGCGTCGGGCGCTCGTGCGTAGACCGGCTTCGGCGGCAGCGAGCGGAGAGACTCCGGCAGGCGAAAGGCATTGCGGGCGGAAGGCCACGCGGGCTCCGCACACCCTGACCCACGCGCATCAACGAGCGCTGCGGCGCCAGGACCGACGACAACGTCCGCTGAAATGAGAGCGGCAGCTTCCGCCGGCGGCAGGTTCATCAGCTTCGACGTCGCTTCACGTGTTGAAGTATCGAACTGCTGAACGAACAGCTCGCCATGCCCGCCGTCCACAGCCGCGGCGACTTCGCCGGGAGTGTCGGCTCCTGCCGCAAGCAGCGCCAGTGACGACATCCCGGACAGTTGGCAGTCCCACGCAATCGCGAGACCCTGCGCTGCGGCGATCCCGACGCGGATACCGGTGAAGCTGCCGGGTCCGACGCCGACCAGGATACGATCGGCCGAACGTCCTTCGAGCAGCTCCTCGAGCATTGGGACGAGTTTCTCGCTGTGGCCTCGGCCGATCAGTTCATCCCGGCTCGACATGCACGCACCCGAGGCGTCGAACAACGCGGCGGTGCATGCTGCAGTCGATGTGTCGATGGCCAGGATCACTCGTCGTCCTCAACTCGCCGGACGTGAGTGTGTTCACATGGCGAGGTCATCGGCAAGTGGGAGAATCGCCTAAGTTCAGACGGCTTCTACGGATTCCACCTCGGGGACATAGTGGCGGATCAGGTTCTCGATCCCGCGCTTGAGCGTGATAGTGGAGGAGGGGCAACCGGAGCAGGCGCCCTGCATGCCGAGGTAGAGATGCCCGTCCTTGTACCCGCGATAGACGATATCGCCGCCGTCCTGGGCGACCGCCGGGCGGACGCGAGTTTCGATCAGCTCCTTGATCTGCTCGATGATGTCGGCGTCTGCGGGATCCTCCTCGATCGCCGGGGTATCCTCGATGCGAATGCCGGCGGCGCTGCCCTGCGCGAACAAGGGCGCGCCGCTGACGAAATGGTCGAGCAAGGTCTCGAGCACGAGCGGTTCTAGGTCGCCCCAGGATATGCCTGGCGCAGCCGTCACCGAGATGAAGTCGCGGCCGAAGAAAACGCCCTCGACGAGTCCGCTGGCGAACAGAGCGGAAGCGAGGGGGGACGCTTCGGCGGAGTCAGCGTCCGGGAAATCGCGCGTGCCGCTGTCCATGACCAATTGGTCCGGAAGGAACTTGCGGGTGGCGGGATTCGGCGTCTGTTCGGTGCGGATGAGCATGGCGCCGATGTGGCTCCAATACCGCTCCGCTTCAAGATGCCACAGGCCCGTCAAGGAAACTTGCGCCCATTAACTTTAGATAAGGTCTGTTGGTTCAGAGCAGCACTTAGAAGTGGGGGACGATCCAGTGCCAAGCAAATGGGTGCTCACTGGCCAGACCGCCCCCGCCCTCGTAAGGCCTTGGGGAACTTCGAGGGCCGGGTCCGCCTTTCGAGTTTGCGCATCAAAGGTGGCCCCCTCCGAATATCTGCCGAAAGCGGATAACCGTCAATCTTCATTGACATTTGTTCGCTCGTTGAACGCGAATTTTTCGGAGGTCGCGGTGGCTTCCGTCCAAATCAGGAAAAGGGCGGCGCGCCCGCAATTACCCAGCGCGTGATTGCGATCCCCGCAACGAGACACAGCAAAGCGGCCCACCATTTGCCCGGCCTCATAGGCTCGACCCCCGGTTGAACCGCGCCGCGACCGGTAATCATCGGCTTCAAAAGGCTTTTGCCGCGAAACTTGTAATAGGCGATGGCCGCGATGTGCAGCGCAATCAACGCGAGCAGCACGTTGAACAGCGCCTCGTGCCACTCCCGGGCCAAGTCGCCCGCGTCGATGCTGACCAGCCGCGCGAGCGGGCCCTGCATGATCCCGTCCTCGTCGCTGGCGAACAGGCCGAGGCCGACCTGCACGCACGTCATGACGAGCAGTGCGATGACGCTCAGGCCGCCGAGCGGATTATGGCCGATTCCGCGCCATGACCCTCGAAGGTAGCCGAACACCGCTTTCGGTCCGCGCACGAAGCTCGCGAAGCGCGCGGTGGAGCTGCCGAAGAAGCCCCACAGGATGCGGAAGATCAGCAGGCTCATGATGCCTAGCCCCGACCAAATATGCAGGTCGTCGTGATGATATTCCGCCGACCACCAGCTGAACGCGATCAGCGCCGCCAGCGTCCAGTGGAAGAGCCGTGTCGGCACGTCCCAGATTGCCACCTTCACAGGCGACTCCCGGCTCAGTGATGCATGTCCGATCGGTACTTGTCGTGGCAGGCCTTGCAGGTCTTGCCGAGGTCCGCGAAGCCCGACTTGATCGCATCAACATTGCCGCTCGCGGCCGTCGAATTGAACGCCTGAGCCGCTTTCACGAAAGCGTGGTCCTTGGCGGAAAAGTCTGCCTGGTTCTGCCAGATTTCCGGCTTGGCTCCGGTCTTTCCGGCTTCCGGCCCAGTGCCCGCCGGAAACCAGCCGTTCGACTTGGAGGCGAGATCTGCGATCGTTGCCGCCGCCTTCTGGATTTGCGCGACGTCGGGCGAAGCGGACTCGAGCGAGCGACGGATGACTTTGCTCGACTTGCCGATCTGCTCCATGCCCTCGTGGCGCTCGTGCATCACCTTGAGCGTCTCATTCTTGCTCGCGAGTGCGGTCATCGGAATGAGTTCGTTGGAGCCCTCCGCCGCCGCCGGCACATTTTCGGCAACCGCATTGTTGGTCGCCTGGCCCTTGGGCTGTCCGCACGCGCCCAGCAGGGAAACGGCCGCAACTGCAATCAGAACACTCTTGCGCATGCGCACTCCTATTTTTGTTCGGGCGCTTTCCAGCTGTCGTCGATCATCTTGATGATGCCGGAGAAGTCCTTCGATCCTCCGCCAAGATTGACGAAGCGCTGGTAAAGTTCCTCGGCCTCTCCGCCCATCGGCGTGTAGGCGCCTGCCTGCTCCGCGGCGTCCATCGCGAGCTTGAGGTCCTTGAGCATCAGGCCGGCTGCGAAGCCGCCTTCATAGTCGTGGTCGGCTGGCGTCTCGGGACCGACGCCGGGAACCGGGCAATAGGTGGTCATGGACCAGCTCTGGCCCGACGCCTTGGACGAAATGTCGAAGAAGACCTGCGGGTCGAGGCCGAGCTTCTGCGCGAGCACGAACGCCTCGCACGTTGCGGCCATCGTCACGCCCAGGATCATGTTGTTGCAGATCTTCGCGGCCTGACCTGCGCCCGCGCCGCCGGCATGGATGACGGCTTTCGCCATCGGTTCGATAAAGGGCTTCGCGCGCTCGAAGGCTTCGTCGCTGCCGCCGACCATGAAGGTGAGGTTACCTGACGCCGCAGCCGCGATTCCGCCGGACACAGGCGCGTCGACCATCGTGTAGCCTTGCGCGGCCGCTTCTTCCTCGACCGTGCGCGCGCTGGCCACGTCGATCGTGGAGCAGTCGATGAGAAGGGCGCTCGTCGGCGCCATTCCGAGAACCTGGTCGCGATAGACGCCGAGCACGTGTTGAGCGGCCGGAAGCATGGTGACAACCACGTCCGCGTCGCGCACTGCATCCTCCGTGGAGCCCGCGCGGACGCAGCCGTTCTGCTCCGCAGCGCTGAGTGCCGCCTCGCTCAGGTCGAACGCGCGGACTTCATGACCGGCCTTGGCGAGGTTTGGCGCCATTCCGCCGCCCATGTGGCCGAGGCCGATGAATGCGATCTTTGCCATGGCTCACCGCCCCTTCCAGTTGCCGGGCCGCTTCTCGACGAACGCGTTCATGCCCTCCTTCTGATCCTCGGTGCCGAACAGGCCGTGGAACAGGCGGCGCTCGAAGCGGATGCCCTGATTGAGCGGGATCTCGAACGCGGCGTTGACCATCTCCTTGTTTGCGATTGCCGCGAGCGGCGGCATGGCCGCGATCGTCTCGGCGGTCTTCATGACTTCGGCCATGAACTCGCCTGCCGGCACCACGCGGGCGACGAGGCCGGAACGCTCGGCTTCCGCCGCATCCATCATCCGGCCGGTCAGGCACATCTCCATCGCCTTGGCCTTTCCGACGGCCCAGGTCAGGCGCTGCGAACCGCCCATGCCCGGACTGACGCCGAGCTTGATTTCCGGCTGGCCGAATTTCGCGGTCTCCGAGGCGATAATGAAGTCGGCCATCATCGCGACCTCGCAGCCGCCGCCGAGCGCGTAACCCGAAACGGCGGCGATCCACGGCTTGCGCGTCGAGGTCACTTGCTCCCACCCGCCGAAGAAGTTCGCCGAATACATGTCGGCGAAGCCCTGGCCCTGCATTTCCTTGATGTCGGCGCCGGCTGCGAACGCCTTTTCGGATCCCGTCAGGACAAGGCAGTGCTGGCTGTCGTCCGCATCGTAGGCTGCAAATGCGTCGATCAGCTCGCGAAGCACTTCGCTGTTCAGCGCGTTGAGCGCCTGCGGGCGGTTTAGCGTGACAAGCGTCACCGCGCCCCGCTTCTCCACGAGGATGGTCGAATAGTCGGTCATTCTCCGGTCTCCGGAAACGGGTTCCACTGCTCGTGCCGCGGAAGGGGCTCGAACAAGATGTCCAGCATCTCGTCGTCGACCTGCTCCGGCGTCGGCGGATCCCAATGAGGGTTGTTGTCCTTGTCGATCAGAAGCGCGCGGACGCCTTCGCGGAAGTCGTGCGTCCGCACGATCCGTCCGGCGAGTGCATATTCGGCGCGCATTTCCTCGGCGAAGCTGTTGCGGTTGGCGCCCTCGGCGAGAAGCCGCAGCGAGACCTTGCACGACAGCGGGCTCTTGGACTTGAGCGTCGCCAGTTCGGATTGCGCCCAGTCGCTGTCATCGGCCTCCAACGCGGCCATGACTTCTTCAAGGCGGTCGGACGCGAACAGCTTGGTGATGAGGCCGAGGTTCGCTTCGATCTTGGCCTGCGGCGCGACGGGTTGCGCGGCGCCGAGCGTACCCTTGAGACGGCTCGGGGCCTGGACGATGCGGTCGTAAAGGTCCTCGAGCGACGCCTGTTCGATGTAGTGGGTGGCGAGGCCGAGATAGAGGCACTCGCCCGCGTCGAGCCGCGCGCCCGTCAGCGCCATGAACTGGCCCACACGGCCGGGCAGGCGAGGGAGGTACCAGCCGCCGCCGACGTCCGGGAACAGCCCGATGCCCGTTTCGGGCATGGCGAGCCGAGTGTTCTCGGTCGCGACGCGATATTCGCACGGCTGCGAAATGCCGACGCCGCCGCCCATCGTGATGCCGTCCATGATCGCCACGGTCGGCTTGGGATAGGTGAACAGCAGGTGGTTGAGGCGATACTCGCTGTAGAAGAAGGCCTTGGCGTCGACCGCGTCCGTGGCGCCGCTTCGGGCGAGCATGACCACGTCGCCGCCGGCGCAGAAGCCGCGGCCTTCGGCATGATCGATGACGACGATCTGCACCGACGGGTCGTCCCGCCAGGCAAGCAGGACTTCGCTCATGGCATCGCACATCTCGCGAGTGAGCGCATGGATCGCCTTCGGACGATTGAGCCGGATGCGCCCGACGTTGCGCTCGACGGAAATCAGGACGTCGTCGGTCACTGGCGGAGCATGTCCCGGCTGACGATCACGCGCATGACCTGGTTGGTGCCTTCGAGGATCGAGTGAACGCGCAGGTCGCGCCAGAAGCGCTCGATTGGATAGTCCATGAGGTAGCCGTAGCCCCCATGCAGCTGCAGCGCCCGGTCGACGACCGACGAACCGGTGTCGGTCGCAAGGCGCTTGGCCATCGCCGCGAAGCGCGTCTTGTCCGGAGCGTTGGCGGTCACCTTCGCAGCGGCGACGTAGAGCAGGTAGCGCGCCGCCTGCAGTTCCGTCTCCATGTCGGCGAGCGTGAACTGTGTCGCCTGGAAGTCGGCGATCGGCTGCCCGAACTGCTTGCGGTCCTTGGTGTAGGCGACCGCCTCGTCTAGGCAGCGCTGCGCACCGCCTAGCGAGCAGGCGCCGATGTTCAGGCGCCCGCCGTCGAGACCCATCATCGCGATGCGGAAGCCTTCGCCTTCGCTGCCGACACGGTTGGCGACAGGCACGCGGACCTCGTCGAAATTGACCTGCGCCGTCGGCTGCGAATGCCAGCCGAGCTTCTTTTCCTGCGCGCCGAAGCTGACGCCCTTCATGTCCTTGTCGATGACGAGCGCGGTGATGCCCTTCGGCCCGTCCTCGCCGGTGCGGACCATGGTCACGTAGACCTCGTTCGCGCCGCCGCCGGAGATGAAAGCCTTGGAGCCGCTAACGACATAATGATCGCCATCGAGCACGGCGCGCGTTTTGAGCGCTGCGGCATCGGAGCCCGAGGACGGCTCGGTCAGGCAATAGCTGCCGATCTTCTCCATCGTAATCATCGACGGCAGATACTTTTGCTTCAGCTCGGCCGAGCCGAAGCGGTCGATCATCCACGACGCCATGTTGTGGATCGAGATGAAGGCGCTGGTCGACGGACAGCCGTAGGCCATCGCTTCCATGATCAACGCGGCTTCGAGACGACCGAGGCCGATGCCGCCGCTCTCCTCGCTGACATAGATGGCGCCGAAGCCGAGCTCGGCGGCCTCGCGGATCGTGTCGCGCGGGAAGATGTGCTTCTCGTCCCATTCGGCCGCGTTCGGCGTGATCGCGTCAGCCGTGAACTTGCGCGCCATCTCCTGGATCTGGAGCTGGTCTTCGGTAAGCTCGAATTGGTGCATGCGGGCGGCCTTAAGCTGCGCCTACGCCGTCAGCAAGACGGGCATGCGGCGGACCGCTCGCCTCAGCCTTCCCACTTCAACTTGTAGTCGCGGACATAGCCGTTCACGGCGGAATCGATGGTCGGGAAGAAATGGCCCTCGCCGAACTGGGTGAAGAGGCCGAAGCGCTTCAGCTTGTCCTTCACCGGGTCCTTCAGCTCGGCGAAGCAGATCTCGATGCCCTTGGCCTTTAGCTTTTCCGACAGATCTGTGAGGGCGTCGGCCGAGGTCACGTCGACGCTGGTGATCGGCGCCGCCGAGACGACTACGCGCTTCACCGGGGTCGGGGATGCCGCGACTGCGTCCATTACCCGCTGCTCGAACAATTCGGCATTTGCGAAGAAAAGGGGAGCGTCCCAGCGGAACAGGACCAGCCCCGGCACCCGACGCGCCTCGGGGTAGCGGGTCACATCGTGATAGCCATCGACGAAGTCCGGCCTGCCGAGCACCGCCCAGTGCGGCCGCCAGCCGTCCCACAGGAACTCAATGACGGCGAGGACGATCGCGAGGACGATGCCGGGGATGGCCCCGAAGACTGCCACTCCCGCTGTGCAGACGATCGACAGCCAGAACTCCCAGCGCTGGATCCGGTAGATGCGGCCGAGGTCGGCGAATTCGAACAGGCCGATGGCCGCTGCAATGACCACTGCGGCGAGCGCCGCGTACGGCAGGTTCTGGAAGAGCATCGGAGCAGCGACGATCACGATCGCAACGATCAGCGCGCCGACCACGCCGGTCATTTGCGTCTGAGCTCCGGCAGCTTCGGCTACGGGCGTGCGTGAGGAGCTGCTGCTGATTGGGAACCCCTGGAAGAAGCCCGCGGCGAGGTTCGCGGCGCCGAGACCAACCATCTCCTGGTTGGGATCGACCCGCTGTCCGGTCTTCGCGGCATAGGTGCGCGACAGGACGCTCGTGTCCGCGAACGCAACGATGGCGACCGCCGTGCCGCCGATCAGGATCGGCACGAGGTCGCTAATCTGCAGCCCCGGGATCGTGAAGACGGGAAGTCCCTGCGGAACGGGGCCGAGCACCTTGACGCCCGCGGTTTCGGAAAGGTGCAGCCATCCCGCGGCGATCGTTGCGCCGATCACCGCGATGAGCACGCCAGGGATGCGCTTGCTGCCTTTCAGCAGCATGATCACGGCGAACGTAGCTCCGCCGAGCGCTGCGGCGGTCCAGTTGGCCTTGCCGCCCAGGACGCCCATCGCGATCGACCAGAGGTCCCGGAGGGGGCCGGCGCTTTCAACCTTGAAGTCGAAGAGCTTCGGCAGCTGACTGATCAGCACCGCTAGCGCGATCCCGTTCATGTAGCCGTAGCGGATGGGCTTCGAGAGCAGCTCGGTGATGAAGCCGAGGCGGAAGATTCCGGCAAGAATGCAGATTGCTCCGGAGACCACCGCCATGGCGCTTGCGACTGCAATCGCGCGGTCAGGGTCGCCCAACGAGAGCGGCAGGACTACGCCGAGGATGATTGGGGCAAGCGAAGAATCCGGCCCGAGGACCAGGATCCGGCTCGGGCCGAACAGCGCATAGACGAGCAGCGGGACGATGGTCGCGTAGAGGCCGTAGATGGCCGGCACGCCGGATGCGACCGCATAGGCGATCCCGACCGGCACGAGCATGGTCGAAAGCACGACGCCCGCGACGATGTCGTTGCGGATCCACGCAGTGCGATACTCCCGCAGCGTTCGAAGCCCGGGCACCCAGTCGGTGAAGCTTTTCGAATGGGGCAGGCCGACTTCGGCCGGACTCGCCACCATTGCCGAGATGTCTTGTCCCATGCGCCGGCTTCCGAATGTGACGAGGACGTCTTCGCAGGATCAGCTTGTGACATGCAAGCGACCGCTCGGTATCGGAACAAACCCCGAAACGGAGGGGCGCTTTTTCGCGGCACTCCGGCGACAAATGTTTTGGATGCCGCTAGGTATGGTGGCGGGTGGGCGCCCGTAGCTCAGTCGGATAGAGCACGAGCCTTCTAAGCTTGGGGTCGCAGGTTCGAATCCTGCCGGGCGCGCCACGCACTCGGATTGGTCGCGTTCATTTCGCGTTCAATTCGCAGCGGCGATCCAGCCGCTGGGGCAATTTGGGGGATCAGGATGCGCGGTGCCGCGAAGTTTGCACTTGGACTGGCGATCCTTGTCGCGTTCGCGCCAGCGCATGCGGCGACTATCGTCGTATTCAAGAATCCCGAAACGCTCGAGCGGCGCATGGTGGTCGTCGATCCAAACGGCCCCGACCGTGTGATCATGTGCATGTTGCCGCCAGGTGAGGCGGGCTGCCACCAGTTGAAAGTTGCGCGCGCCCCTTAGGCGGCGACGGTTTCGAGCAAGCCTTCAAACAGGCGGCGGCCATGGGTGCCGCCATGCGCGGCTTCGATCATGCGCTCCGGATGCGGCATCATGCCCAGCACGTTGCCCGTATCGTTAAGGATGCCGGCAATGTCGCGAGCCGAGCCGTTGACCTGCTCCTGATAGCGGAAGGCCACGCGGCCTTCGCCTTCGAGGCGATCGAGCGTGTCCGCGTCCGCCTGGTAGTTGCCGTCATGATGGGCGACCGGGATCGAGATGTCCTCGCCTGCATCATATTGCGAGGTGAAGAGGCTCTGGCTGTTCTCGACCTTTAGCGCGACGGGCCGGCAGACGAAGTTCAGCCCGGCGTTGCGCATCAGCGCGCCCGGCAGAAGCCCAGCCTCGGTCAGAACCTGGAAGCCGTTGCAGACGCCGAGCAGCGGAACGCCGCGGCCGGCGGCGTCGGACACCGCCCGCATGATCGGCGAACGAGCCGCCATCGCGCCGGAGCGCAGGTAATCGCCGTAGGAGAAGCCGCCCGGGAGGCCGATGAAATCGGTGCCGTCCGGCAGCTCGGTCTCGCGGTGCCAGACCATGGTGGGAGTGCGGCCGGTCACTTTCTCGATCGCTACCGCGAGGTCGCGGTCGCAGTTGGAGCCGGGGAAGACGATGACGGCGCTCTTCACGCGGCGGGCTCCAGCCTTTCGATCCGGAAATTCTCGATGACGGTGTTGGCGAGAAGCTTGCGGCACATGGCTTCGATGTCGGTGTCCGACGTCCCGTCGGCAAGGTCGAGCTCGATCAGCTTTCCTGCGCGCACGTCCTGCACTCCGGAGAAGCCGAGACCTTCCAGCGCATGGTGGATGGCCTTGCCCTGCGGGTCGAGGACCCCAGGCTTGAGGGTGACGAAGACGCGCGCTTTCATGGGTGCTCTTGCTCCTTTGGCGCCCTATGCCGTCGAGGAGCTTTTCCGGCAAGGCTTTACCGTCTGTTTACCCTGTTGGGTGCATGATGAAGTGCCGGACCCGTGTTTCGGCGGTGTCAAGGAGCCTTGTGCATGGTTTGGTTGGCAATGGCCATGTTCGTCGCCCTCATCGGGTGGGGCGCCACTTACTTCGGCTGGGATGACCCGGTCGGAAAGGTGCAGCTCGCCCTTTTCACGAGCTTCATCCTCGGCGCCGTTTGCGGATACAAATCGAAGGGCTGAAATCCCGCAACGCTTGGCGAAGCGGCGCCAGCCGCTAAACCGGAAAGCGTGCGCAGCCTTCCTCCCTACGCGAACCTGCTGAACCTTCGCTTCGAACAGGGCGAGCAGGGCCCGTTGGTCGTGATGCCTTTCGAAGAGGACGTCGTCGGCCGTCCCGGATACCTGCACGGCGGAGCCATCGCAGGCCTGCTCGAGTTCGCGGCGTTCACGACCCTTTGGCGCGAGCTGGCTGACGAAAGCGTCGTGGTGAAGCCGATCACAGTGACCGTCGACTATATGCGCGGCGGCACCAACCATGACACGTTCGCTTCCGCGGCGGTCGAACGGCTGGGGTCGCGCATCGCGAACGTCGAGGCGTTTGCCTGGCAGAAGGACCGCGCGACGCCGATCGCCAGTGCACAGATCAACTTCCTTCTGGACCGAGGTCAGTAGCCGCTGAGCTCCGCGACGCGGTTGCGGTGGAAGTAGACGTCGCCGAACAGCTCGCCGAGTACCGCTTCGCGCTTCATGTAGAGGCCGATGTCGTGCTCGTCGGTCATGCCGATGCCGCCGTGCATCTGGACGCCTTCCTGCACCGCCAGCTTCGACACCGCGGCCGCTTTCGCCTTGGCGACAGCCACCATCAAATCAGCCTTGTCGTCGCCCGAATCCATGAGCTCGGCAGCCTTGAGCGCGGCTGCGCGGGCAATCTCGATTTCGCCGTAGAGGTGGGCGGCGCGATGCTGGAGCGCCTGGAACTCGCCGATCAGCTTCCCGAACTGCTTGCGCTGCTTGAGATAGTCGACCGTCATCGCCGTCGCGCCGGCGGCAACACCGACCAGCTCGGCGGCAACGCCCGCGCGTCCAGCACCGAGAGCGCGGGAGAGCGGCGCCCAGCCGCCATCCACCTCGCCGACGACGGCATCCGCGTCCAGCTCGGCATTGTCGAACCTCAGCCGCGCAGCCTTCGAGCTGTCGGCGAGCGTCACGCTTTCGACGTTTGCAATACCCTTGGGGACAGCAAAAAGGGTCAGGCCCTGCGTCTCACCGGGAGATCCGGCCGTTCGCGCGACCGTCAGCACCGCGTCCGCGGAATTGCCGTGAACGACGAACTGTTTGGCGCCGTTGAGCACGAAACCGTTGCCGCGGCGCTCGGCGGTCATTGCGGTCTTCTCGGGCGCATGGCGGCTGCTCTCGTCGACAGCGAGGGCGAGCACGGCGTCGCCGGAGAGGATGCCGGGATACCAGCGCTCCGCGTGGGCCGTGCCTTCGATGGCCCGAGCCCCGACGACGGCGGTCGTCAGGAACGGCGAGGAGGTCAGGTTGCGGCCGATCTCCTCCAGCACCAGCGCCGCCTCGACCGCGCCGAGCCCTAGCCCGCCCTGATCCTCAGGAATGCAGATGCCGGTGAGGCCCAGCTCGCCGAATTGCTTCCACAGGTCCGTGCCGTAGCCGTCGGTGCAGCCCGTATCGCGCCAGTGGCGAAGTTGCTTCGCTGGTCCGCCTTCTTCCGCAAGGAAGCTCTCGGCAGTTTCCTGAAGCATCTTCTGGTCGTCGGTCAGAAGCGGCATGCGTCAGGCTCCCGGAAGGCCAAGGATGTGCTTGGCGACGATGTTGAGCTGGATCTCGCTCGTGCCGCCTTCGATCGAGTTGGCCTTGGTGCGCAGCCAGTCGCGCGCGGCCTTGCCTTCGCTCGACCGCTCGCTGTCCCATTCGAGTGCGTCGGAACCGCCCGCCGCCATGACGAGCTCATGACGCCGCTTGTTCAGCTCCGTCCCGGCATATTTCATCATCGAGGGGCTTGCGGGATGCGCTTCGCCGGCCTTGAACATCTCGAAGAAGCGCTCGCTCATCGCCGCGAAGGCGAGGGCGTCCACGTCGAACGCGGCGACCTCGGCGCGAAGGAACGGGTCATCCGGCCTGAGTATCGATCCCAGCGTCCCGTCCGTTGCGCCAAGACCCATGCCCGCGATCATCTCGCGTTCGTGGCCGAGCAGATATTTGGCGACGTCCCAACCGCGGTTCACCTCGCCGACGACCTGGTCCTTCGGCACCCGCACGTCGTCGAAGAAGGTTTCGCAGAAGGGCGAGTTGCCGCTGATCAGCAGGATCGGCTTGGTCGACACACCCGGGGTGGTCATGTCGAACAGCAGGAAGCTGATGCCGGAATGCTTGGACTCGCTGGAGGTGCGGACGAGGCAGAAGATCCAGTCGGCCTTGTCGGCATAGCTGGTCCACACCTTCTGGCCGTTGACCAGCCAGTGGTCGCCCCCCTCTTCACCGGAGACTGCCTCGGCCTTCGTCTGCAGGCCGGCGAGGTCGCTGCCCGCGCCCGGTTCGGAATAGCCCTGGCACCACCGGATCTCGCCGCGCGCGATTTCCGGAAGGAAGCGCTTCTTCTGCTCGTCGCTTCCGAACTTCAGGAGCGCAGGGCCGAGCATGGAGATGCCGAAGCTGGACAGCGGCGAGCGAGCGCCAATGCGCGCCATCTCTTCCTTCAGCACCTTCGCCTCGGCCGGCGACAGGCCAGCCCCGCCATAGTCCCTCGGCCAGTGCGGCACCGTCCAGCCGCGCTCGACCATGCGCTCGAGCCACACGCGCTGCGCGTCCGACTGGAACGTCCAGTTGCGGCCGCCCCAGCACATGTCCTTTTCGGACTGCACGGGCTCGCGCATTTCCGGCGGGCAGTTCGTTTCCAGCCAGGCGCGGGTCTCGGAACGGAAGGTGTCGAGGTCAGTCATGGTGAGGCTGTTCCGGTCACTGTCGAATCCAACAGGGAATGGAGCATATCCTATCTTTGCCCTGTGCGAAGTTGACCAAATTGACTGTCCCGCACGAATTTCTGTTGGATTGGCGCCGACCGCGTGCCGTCACTGACGACGACGCATCGAGCTCATCAGTCATGCTGTAGGACATCAGATTCTTAGGCAGTGGAATGTCTGCTTTCGACCCATTGCGGACATTCAAGTCGCGCAGCTGTCCCCTGCTTTGGCTTTCGTGAATGACCAGCCAAGTTCGCGAGCAGCGTCACGGATTGTGATGAGGACTTCGTTGAAACTAATGCGCTGCCACAGGCTATCTTTCGACACGTTGATGTCGAGCCTGTTCGGGTTGAAGGTCGTTGGGCGATTGCCGAACTGGTCGGGTGGGCCGTCCTTCATAGCTCTGCCCACGAACATGGACACGCCTCGGCCATAGACCTCCCAGACATGGTTTGGCGGTCCACGGTCCATGAACCCCGGCAACTCTGCTTCGGACACTTCGAAGTCGAGGCGGTCAGCAACGGTCCGAACAAATCGACCCGCCTCCGCGGACCTCCCTTGGGGAATGTCCAAGCAATAGAAGCCGGTCTGAGGTGGACGGTACGAGCAAGACGAGCAAGCCATCGCGACGGCGCAAAGTGCGATAAGAGAATTGGCTGTCCGTCTGCCCCCCACGCGCAACAGCTAACAATGCCGATGGCAGCTTTCCACCCAAAGTTGCCGTTAGCCCAGTGGCAGTTTTCGACCCGTTGCGGACATTCGGCGTCGCTGGCAGACAAGCGCGGCATCGGATCGAATGGACGCGGGAGGAACCTTATGGTTTTGGCGACGCTGGCGGCGACATTATTACAAGTTGCCGCCCCAGACTCCGCACCTCTGAGTTCCGAAGTGAACGCGGCTAACATCAAATGGGTGGATGCTACCCGGCGTCAGGATTTCGCCATGCTTACCCAAATCATGGCTCCAGACTACGTCGTCACCTATCATGACGGGAAGGTGGCCGATCTTCCCACATGGCTGGGCCGCTTCCACAAAATCCGGATGCTCGACTGCGGCGCCACGATTATCAATCTGCGTGTCACCGGACCCGATGCGGCCGAAGCCACTGTCTCGGCCTATTGGGACGCGATTCTTGCTAGCGGAAAGCCGTTTCGTGAAACTTACACTGCTCGCGATACCTGGAACCGTCGCGGAGGCAGGTGGGTCGTGGTGCGTCGTGATGTTGTCGACATGCGGGTCCTGAACTGAGGAACGCTGCGATTTGACTGTAGCGTCCGCTTTCCACCCATTGCGGAGATCCGCTGACAATACATCGCGGCACCCGCGGTCGCCTAACCTCCGCTGGCAGGCAGATCGCTGTTGAAGATGTCCGCGGCGGCTTTCCACTCGCCGTCGATTTTCCGCCAGACGACCACGTACTTGCCGGTGTCGGTCATCGCGGTGCCGTTGGGAGCAACCGCTAGCTTATACGTCCCACGATCGAGTGCCATGTCACCCGACGACGACACAATGATCTGCTCCGGAACGAAGGTCAGGTCGAAGCCGGGCGTCTGCATCATCGATGCCCAAGTCTGCTGGATCGCGGTACGTCCTTTCCCGATCGGCGCATTGGGTGGCATCACCGCGCCGTCCTCCGCGTAAAGCGCCGCAATACCTGCGGCATCCTTGGCTTTCACGAGCTGGAGCCAACGATCGACTTGCCCGCGGATTGCCTGCTCATCCCCTCCGGTGTTTACAGCGGCGGCAGTATTCCCTTCGGAAACGTTGTTTCCGGGCTTCTCGCCCGCCTGGCACGCAGGAAGTAGCAACGCTGTGACAGAAAGCAGCAAAAGCGTTTTCGCCATTGGGACCTCCTCTTGCTCTGGTGCCTTCATAGCACGGCCAACGCCTCTATGGCGGAGGCGGCAACGATGTGATGACGGGCGGTCAGGGGCGCGACCATTCGTGATCGAGTGGGTGAGCGACCGCGACACGATCACCGACTTCTCAAACCAGGACACGATCGTGTTCAATCTGCCGACCGTACGCGCCTTCGACGACCTCATGTTTGTCGCGGTTGGCAATGATACGCTCACCTGGGGCAGGTCGGATTCGCTGTTGCTTCAGGGGGTCAAGCCTAACCAGCTAAGTGCGTCGGACTTCTCGTTCGGCGAACCGGCGACGGCATTCGTACAGCATCATGACTCGTCGCTGATGTCGACAGACCATATTCTCGTCTGACGGAGCACCGAAGAAGCGGCCGTGGCTGAGAGAGGCTCAGCAGGCGCGCGGATAGGGGCGGGTCCAATCATCGAGGGTAAGTCGGGCCACGACGCGGGTGCCCTGCCACAGTTCGCATTTAACAGATGTCGCCACGAACGCCCGGGCACGGCGAATGGCCTCATCGTCGTTTAGCGCCCGCACCCACTCTGCATGAGTGAAGCAACCCGCATCGTCCAGATAATAGGCCCGGTAAGCGATCATTCGATTTCCCGAAGCGGCGGGGTGGCAACGGCTGCGAAGCCGCTGCCACCCGGTGCGAAGCGCGGCCTACTGCCGGCGCTGGAACCAGTCGCTGCCGAGGACTTCCAGGCGATGATCGTTGATGTACCATTGCCCATCCCCGGAATTCAGCTCGCAGGTGAAGGCTTTGTTCAGGAAGCTCCTGACTTCGCCGTGACTTGAAAAGAGGTCCGGAAAAGCATCCAGCAGGAAATCGTCGTCGTTGCTCAACGACGCAGTTTCTGCCTCGCACGCGCCGCGAGATGCGAACGGCTCATCCAGATGGAAAACGTGATTGGCTGCAGCGGGGCTGGCCACGAGGACCGCTCCGAACGCCAGTGCCTTGTAAAGCTTCGACATGATGTTCTCCCGTTCCCCGGCTTTTGATCCGGATGCGCCCCATTCACTGCCGGGCGACGTGGAAGGCCATGACCATGTCCTGATGATTTCGTGATCAAATGCCGATTGGCCGCAGCGCCTTTCTCGCGTGCGCAATGTCACGGGAGCGTCCGCTGTTCACCATTGCCGACCCTCGTCCGCGCCGCATAGGGCGTGGTCATGACCGACAGCCGCTCGTTCGACGCAATCATCATCGGCGCGGGAGCGGCGGGAATGTTCTGCGCGGCGCTTGCCGGACAGCGCGGACGGCGGGTCTTGCTTATCGATCACTCGCCCGAGCCCGGCAGGAAGATCCTGATCTCCGGCGGCGGCCGGTGCAACTTCACGAACATCGGCGCCACCGCCAGCAACTATCTCTCCGCCAATCCGCATTTCGCCAAGTCCGCCCTGAGCCGCTTCACGCCTGCGGATTTCATTGACTTGGTCGATCGCCACGGGATCGCCTGGCATGAGAAGACGCTCGGACAGCTCTTCTGCGACGGCTCGTCGAAGCAGATCGTTGCCATGCTGCTCGAAGAGTGCGCCGCCGGCGGCGTGCAAACGGCATTCGGTCAGGCAGCCACGATCGAGCATCGTGACGGAGCCTTCCATGTCCTCGTCGGCAAAGACGCGGTCCAAGCGCCCGCGCTCGTGCTCGCCAGCGGCGGGCTGTCCATCCCAAAGCTTGGCGCGACCAGCTTCGCTTATGACGTCGCGCGCCGCTTCGGCCTCAAAATCGTCGAGCCTCGGCCCGCGCTTGTTCCGTTGACCCTTTCCGGCGAGCAGGCACTGTTCAAGACGCTCTCGGGTGTTTCGGCGGACGTCGTCGCTCAGATCGGTGCAGGAGAGTTTCGAGAGGCGGCTTTGTTCACCCATCGCGGCCTTTCCGGCCCGGCCATCCTGCAGGTCTCGTCCTACTGGCGTCACGGCGATACTGTGACGATCGACTTCGTGCCTGACCTTCTAGCCGGCTGGCTTCGTCAGGCCAAGCGCGATGCTCCGAACAATACCCTCCGCCGCCAGCTCGGACGCACGCTTCCCGACCGACTGGCGGAGACGCTTTCCGATCAGCTCGGACATCCTCACGAACTCGGGAGAATGACCGACCTTGCTCTCGAAGCCGCGGAGCGGCGTCTCAGCGCGTGGCAGTTCACGCCGAACGGGAGCGAGGGCTTCGCCAAGGCTGAGGTTACGATCGGCGGCATCAGCACCGCCGAACTCTCGTCGAAGACGATGGAGGCCAAGCGCGTGGCCGGGCTCTACGTCATCGGCGAAGCTGTCGACGTAACCGGCTGGCTGGGCGGCTATAATTTCCAATGGGCCTGGGCCAGCGCCCACGCGGCCGCCGCGGCGCTCTAGTACCTACCCCTCCGCCCCGATTGCGGGTAGGCGCTCGCGTCATGCAACATCCAAGAATCCACTCCTCGCTCGCGGAGGCGCTAGCCGCGCGCGGCTATGACACACTCACGTCCGTGCAATCCGCCGTCATCGAGGAAGGCGCGAAAGGGCGCGACCTGATCGTTTCTGCCAAGACCGGCTCCGGAAAGACCGTGGCGTTCGGCTTGGCGATCGCAGATCAGTTGATCGAGGGCGAGAAGGCGCCGTGGACGCGCGAGCCGCTAGGCCTTGTCATCGCGCCGACCCGAGAGCTTGCCATCCAGGTCAGTAAGGAACTGCAATGGCTCTATGCCCCGGCGGGCGCCCGGGTCGTGACGTGCGTCGGCGGGATGGACCCGATGAAGGAGCGCCGGGCGCTGCAGGGCGGCGCGCATATCGTCGTCGGGACGCCGGGCCGTCTACGCGATCATCTGGAGCGCGGCGCGCTCGACCTGTCCGCCTTGCGGGCCGTCGTGCTCGATGAGGCCGACGAGATGCTCGACATGGGCTTCCGTGAAGAGCTTGAAGAAATCCTCGACGCCACGCCCGACAACCGGCGTACTTTGTTGTTCTCGGCAACGATGCCGCGCCCGATCGTCGCGATGGCGCGCCGGTATCAGAAGGACGCGCTGCGGATCGAGACGATCGGCGAGCGAGAGGCGCATGCCGACATCGCCTACCAGGCCGTCGCCGTCTCGCCGACGGACATCGAGCATGCGGTGGTCAACCTGCTGCGCCTGCACGAAGCCGAAACGGCGATTCTGTTCTGCGCGACCCGCGAGGCTGTTCGCCGGCTGCATGCCAGCCTGACCGAGCGGGGCTTCCGCGCCGTCGCCTTGTCGGGCGAGCATAGCCAGAACGAACGCAACAATGCGCTCCAAAGCCTCCGCGACGGTAAGGCGCGCGTCTGCGTCGCGACCGATGTGGCGGCGCGCGGTATCGACCTGCCTTCGGTTTCGCTGGTCATCCACGTGGAACTCCCTCGGGACGCCGAAGCGCTCCAGCACCGGTCGGGCCGCACCGGCCGCGCCGGTCGGAAGGGTATCGCAGTGCTCATGGTTCCGTTCCGCCGCCGCCGCGCAGTCGACGCAATGCTGCGCCGCGCCCGAATCGATGCAGAATGGATCGAGCCGCCGACTCCGGACGAAATCCGCGCGAACGATCGCGGGCGGCTCCTGGAAGCTCTGGCTGCCCCGGTCGAACTCGACGATGAGGATCGGCTGCTGGCAAAGCAATTGATGGAACGGGAGTCGGTGGAGGATATAGCGGCGAAGCTGGTTCGGGCGCTCCGCGCGGATCTGCCCGCGCCGGAGGACCTTGCCTCAAGCGCCAGGGAGGAACGTGGCGAACAGGGTCCACGAGCGGGTTTCGAAGGGTCGACCTGGTTCATGATCAACGCGGGCAGGCGGCACAATGCCGACCCGCGCTGGCTGCTGCCGCTGATCTGCCGGTACGGCCATGTAGGCCGGAACGACATCGGCGCCATCAGGGTCGCCGCGAACGAAAGCTATTTCGAAGTGACGCAGCGCGCGACACCGGGCTTCATCAAGGCGCTGCGCCGAGCGACCATTGCGCCCGAGGATGATGGAATGATCATCGAACAGGCGCCGCCGCGCGCCGCGGAGGCCGCCGAGGCGCGCCGCCCGGCAAAGACCCACCCTCGGGCGCAATCGAAAAACAGGAAGAAGTCGAAATAGGGGCGAAGGGAGGGTCTGCTTTCCACTGATTGCTGACGTTAAAGGAACTCTGGGCCCTGCACTTCGGAAATGTCGGTCGTCAGCATGCTGACCTCGCTTGCTCCGTCCAATTGTCAGACTAAAAGGACCTAAGACCTAGCGGGGAGTTGAGGTTGGCAAAGTTAGGTGCATCCTCGGTTTCAAGGGCCCTTCGCCTACACGGCAAGTTGGCCCGGGACCTGGGTGTGCAAATCGTTTCCGGCGTGGTGCGGCCCGGCGAGTTGCTGGAGACTGAGCTTGCCGCGAGCGAGCGGCGTCACGTTTCGCGCGCGGCGTATCGCGAGGCCGTCCGCATCCTCTCCGCCAAGGGGCTGGTCGTCAGCCGGCCCAAGGTCGGAACTCGCGTCACTCCGCGGGAGGAGTGGCACCTGCTCGATCCCGATGTCCTTGCCTGGATGTTCCAGTCGAACCCGGACGAGCATGTTCTCGAAGCGCTTTTCGAGCTGCGGATGGTCGTCGAACCGGAGGCGGCTGCCCTCGCGGCGAAGCGCCGCACGGAGGACCATGTCGCGCAGATGCGAGATGCCCTCACTGCGATGGCCGAACATACCCTCGGCACCGCGGAGGGCCGGGCAGCGGACCAGATCTTTCATGCCACCCTGCTTCTGGCGTCGGGCAACCCGTTCCTGCGCACGCTGACTAGCAGCATCTCGACCGCGGTGTCGTGGACGACCGCGCTGAAGCAGGAAGTCCGGCCGTTGGTCCGCGACCCGGTGCCGGATCACGCGGCGGTGCTGGACTCCATTGCTGCCCGCGACCCCGACGCGGCCCGTAGCGCCATGACCAAGCTCGTCGAGCTCGCGCTGTTCGACACGAAGACCGCACCGCAGGCGCCGTCGAAGCGGCGGGCCAAGCGTTCCGACGCCGCCTGATCCCCCAGAGCCGATGGCCGTCCGTCTAATCCAGCTCAGAAACCAGCGCGGCGGGCGGATTGTCGCGGCGGCGCGGGATGGCGAGGCGTTTCGGCTCGACGGCGCTCAATCGGTCCTCGGGCTCGCTTCTAAGGCGATCGAGAGGGATGCGACTTTGGCCGCTCTCGTGGCCGAGCTGGCAACCGACGAACAGGTGGACCTGGATGCCGCCGAGGCAGAGGGACGGCTTCTGCCCGCGATCGACCATCCCGACCCGGCGCGGCTCCATCTGACCGGCACGGGCCTCACGCATCTCGGTTCCGCCGAGGGGCGCGACAAAATGCACAAGCAGGCCGCCGCGGGGGCGGTGACCGATTCCATGCGCATGTTCCTGATGGGGCTCGAGCAGGGAAAGCCGGAGAGCGGCGCCGGATGCCAGCCCGAATGGTTCTTCAAGGGTGACGGAAGCAGCCTCGTCGGGCCAGGCGACGATCTTCGCTCGCCCGATTTCGCGCTGGACGGGAGCGAAGAGCCGGAAATCGCCGGCATCTATTTGATCGACGCCCAAGGGCAGCCGCGGCGGCTCGGCTTTGCGCTGGCCAACGAATTCTCCGATCATGTGACCGAGCGGCACAATTACCTGTGGCTCGCCCATTCGAAGCTCCGCCCGGCGGCGCTCGGGGCGGAGATCCTGACCGGCGAGCTCCCTGCCGACGTTCGCGGAACGAGCAGAATCGTGCGCGATGGCGAAACCTTGTGGGAATCGCCGTTCCTCTCGGGCGAGGCCAACATGTCGCACTGGATTGCGAACCTCGAGCATCACCATTTCAAATATGGCCTGTTCCGGAGACCGGGCGACGTTCACGTCCATTTCTTCGGAACGGCGACACTGTCGTTCGCGCAATCGGTGAAGACCGAGCCGGGCGACATTTTCGAAATCGAGGCGGACCCGTTCGCGCTCAAGCTGCGCAACCGGCTGGCCGTCGCGGAGCCGTCGGACGTGCGCGTCACGCCGCTTTGAACTGCTGAATACGTACGGGGGAGAGTAGGGATGAGATCGACGAGAGCTGGGATGTTGGTGGCGGCGCTGTCCCTGGTCGCTCAGCCGCTTCCGGCGCTGGCGCAGGCCCAGGCTCCGGTGAAAGTCGAGATCCAGGCCAACGCGCCCGGTGCCAAGATCAACCGCGACATCTTCGGTCAGTTCGCCGAGCATCTCGGGACCGGCATCTATGAAGGCGTCTGGGTCGGACCGGACTCGCCGATCCCCAATGTCCGCGGGATCCGCACCGACGTCGTCCAGGCGTTGCGCGCGATCAAGGTTCCCAACGTCCGCTGGCCGGGCGGCTGCTTCGCCGACGAATATCATTGGCGGGAAGGCATTGGACCGGCGTCGCGCCGTCCGGCTCGTGTCAATGCAAGCTGGGGCGGAGTGATCGAGCCCAACTCGTTCGGCACGCACGAATTTATGGACTTCGCCGACCTGCTTGGCGCCGAGGTGTTCCTGTCCGTGAATGTCGGCTCCGGCACCGTTCAGGAGGGCGCCGACTGGCTGGAGTATCTGACGGCCGACAAGCCCACGACGCTGCAAAAAGAGCGCGCCGGGAACGGGCATGCCGCGCCGTACAAGATCAAGTATCTCGGCCTCGGGAACGAGAATTGGGGCTGCGGCGGTGCGATGTCTACCGAGCACTACGTCGAGGAGATGAAGCGCTTTTCGCACTACCTCCGCAACCTCAACCCGGCCCAGAGCGGCGATCACGCGATGAAGAGGGTCGCCGTCGGCTGGGACAGCGGCAACAGCGACTATACCGAAGAGGTGATGAAGGCTTGGAAGGCCAAGGTCTGGAGCTGGGACATCGAAGGCGTCTCGCTCCACGGCTACACGATCCCGAACACGTGGGAGAAGAAGGGTCCGAGCGTCGGTTTCGGTGAAGACGAGTATGCCAAGGGCATCAAGGCGACGCTGAAGATGAAGGAGTGGGTCGCCAAGCAGACAGCGATCATGGATCGCTACGATCCCGAGAAGAAGCTCGGGCTCTACGTCGACGAATGGGGCATCTGGGTCGATCCCAATCCGGGCAGCAACCCGGGCTTCCTGCAGCAGCAGAACACGTTGCGCGATGCGGTGATCGCCGCGATCAATCTCAACATCTTCATGCGCAATGCCGACCGCATCCGTGGCACCAACATCGCGCAGATGGTCAACGTCCTTCAGGCGATGATCCTGACGGACGGTCCGAAGATGCTCCTGACGCCGACGTACCACGTCTATCACATGTACGTGCCGTTCCAGGATGCGACGGCAGTGCCGGTGAGCTTCGAGGCGGGGACCTATGTACACGGCGATATCAGCCTTCCGCAGGTGGACGCGGTTGCTGCTCGCGACGCCTCCGGCAAGCTCTGGCTCGCCTTGGTCAACGTCGATCCGAACCAGCCCGCCCGGGTCTCCACGGCGCTGGCGGGCATGAAGGCCAGTTCCGCGAAGGGCCAAGTCCTTACTGCGGGTACCGTCGATGCGCACAATAGCTTCCACCGTCCCAACGACGTTGCGCCGAAGCCTTTCAGCGGCCGGGCGGCCGGCGGACAATTGCAGTTCGACCTTCCGCCGAAGTCGATCGCCGTGGTCGAGGTACGGTAAGCGATGCGTGATCAGCTCAAGGGGAGCCAGCCGATGAAGTATGTTGCATTGACGATAACGGCCGTTGCGCTCGCGCTTGCCGGCTGTGGGCAGAAGAGCGGCGGTGACGGGAAGGGCAAGGAACTTGTCGTCGGCTTCTCGCAGATCGGATCGGAATCCGGCTGGCGAACGGCGGAGACCAACGCCGCACGGGCTGCCGCGGAGCAGCGTAAGGTCGATCTCAGAATCTCGGATGCGCAGCAGCGTCAGGAGAACCAGATCAAGGCGATCCGCGCGTTTATCGCGCAGGGTGTCGACGGCATCCTGCTCGCGCCCGTGGTGGCGACCGGATGGGATCAGGTCCTGCGCGAGGCTAAGGCGGCCAACATCCCGGTCATCCTCGTCGATCGCCAGATCGAGACCTCCGATCCGAACCTCTACCTCTCCGCCGTGACGTCCGATCAGGTGCTCGAAGGCAGGACCGCGGGCGACTGGCTGGTCAAGACCGTCGGCACGCGCGACTGCCCGGTCGTGGAGCTTCAAGGGACGGTCGGATCGAGCCCGGCCATCGCGCGCAAGAAGGGCTTCGACGAAGCCATCGCGAAGGCGGCGAACATCAAGACGGTCGTCAGCCAGTCCGGCGACTTCACGCGCGCCAAGGCCAAGGAGGTTATGGAAAGCGCGATCAAGTCGCTTGGCAATGCCAAGATCTGCGCGGTGTATGCGCACAACGACGACATGATGATCGGCGCCATCCAGGCGATGAAGGAAGCCGGGCTGCGCCCGGGCAAGGACGTCCTGACCGTGTCGATCGACGGCGTTCCCGACATCTTCAAGGCGATGGCCGACGGCGAGGCGAACGCGACCGTGGAGCTCACGCCTGAAATGGCCGGGCCCGCGCTAGACATGCTCACGGCGTACAAGAAGGACGGCAAGGCTCCGCCGAAATGGCATCAGACGCCGACGAAGCTGTTCCTGCCGGGCACGGCGGCCGCCGAGTACGAGCGGCGCAAGAGCCTCTATTGAGCCACGCCGGAATGTGCGACGCCCCGCCCTTGCTCGAAGCGAGAGGCATCACGAAGACCTATCCCGGGACGGTCGCCCTGAACGACGTGAACTTCGACGTTCGCGCGGGCGAGATCCACGCCTTGATGGGCGAGAATGGCGCGGGCAAGTCGACGCTGATCAAGATACTGACGGGCGCCGAGACACTGGATTCCGGAGCCATCCTGATCGACGGTCAGCCGGCGGACGCGGACACCACCCAGCGGGCGCAGCGCTCCGGTGTCTGGGCCGTGCACCAGGAGGTGATGGTCCTGCCGAACCTCAGCGTCGCCGACAACGTGATGCTGGGATACCAGCCGAGGCGGTTCGGGCTCGTCGACCGGCGTGAGACGCGGCGGCTGGCGGATGCGGCGCTGGCGGAGCTCGGCCTCTCGCTCGACGCGGACCGCGAGCTCGGGTCGTACCCGGTCGCAATCCGGCAGCTCGCTGCCATCGCGCGCGCAGTTCGGGCGAATGCGCGGGTGTTGGTATTGGACGAGCCGACGGCCAGCCTCGACGCGCCCGAGGTCGAAAGGCTTTTCGACGTGCTTCGCGCGCTTGCCTCTCGCGGCACCGGCGTCGTCTTCATCACCCACTTCCTCGACCAGGTTTACGCGCTGAGCGGCCGCATCACGGTCCTGCGCAACGGACGGGTGGTCGGCAGCTCCACGACCAAGGCACTCCCGCAGGTTGACCTCATCCACATGATGATCGGCAAGGGGCTGGAGCAGGCGATTGCCGCGGAGCGGCCGGCCAAGAGCGGACAGGGCGAGGTGGCGGCGAGGTTCACCGGCCTCGGCAGGAAAGGCATGGTCGAGCCTTTCGACCTCACATTGCACGCCGGCGAGGCGGTCGGGGCGGCCGGTCTTCTCGGCTCCGGGCGCACGGAGACCGCCATGCTGATGTTCGGCGCGGAACGCGCGGATGCAGGGTCGGTCGAGATTGCCGGCAAGCAGCAGCGGTTACGCTCGCCGTGGGATGCCATCCGCGCGGGCCTCGCGTTCAGCCCGGAGGACCGGAAGGCTGACGGGATTTTCGGGGACCTGTCGATCCGCGACAATATCGCCATCGTGCTTCAGTCGAAGCGCGGTTGGGCGCGCAAACTGTCCCGCCCCAAGCAGCAACGCCTCGCCGACGAATATATTGCCCGGCTCAACGTGAAGACGTCGGACGCGGAAAAGCCGATCGGCCAACTATCCGGCGGCAACCAGCAGAAGGCCTTGCTGGCGCGGTGGCTCGCGTCGGAGCCGAAGGTGCTGATCCTCGATGAGCCGACGCGCGGCATCGACGTCGGAGCGCATGCGGACATTGTGCGGGTAATCGAGGAGCTGCGCGATTCGGGCCTCGCGCTGTACGTGATCTCGTCGGAGCTTGAGGAGCTGGTCGCCTACAGCGAGCGCATCAGCGTAATGCGTGACCGCCGCCAGGTCGCGTTGCTCGAACGGGACGAGCTTTCGGTCGATCGGATCGTCGCCGCCATCGCTGCTCCGGCGGGTGAACAGTGAGGAAGGCTTTCGCCTTTCCAGCCTGGGCGCCGCCTGTAGCCGCAATGGTACTCGTGCTGCTCATCGACACGATCCTGTTCCCGTCCTTCTTCCAGCTGCGGCTGGTCGACGGACGCCTCACCGGGAGCCTGGTCGACGTGCTGATCCGCGGGACGCCGGTGGCACTGCTGGCGCTCGGCATGGCGGGCGTGATCGCGACGCGCGGGATCGACCTGTCGGTCGGTGCCGTGATGGCGATTGCGGGCGCCGTGGCCGCCAACGCCCTCGCTGGAGGCGCGTCGTGGACAACGGCGGTCCTCTACGCGTTGGCGGCGGGCCTCGCATGCGGGCTGTGGAACGGAGTGCTGGTTGCATTCCTGAAGCTTCAGCCGATCGTCGCCACGCTCGTGCTGATGGTGGCCGGCCGCGGCATCGCGCAGCTGGTCACCGGGGGCCAGATCACCACGTTCGACGACGCCCCATTCTCTGCACTCGCGGGAGGGACGATCTTCGCGATACCGGCGCCGATCCTGGTCGTTGCCGCGGTTGCGCTGCTTCTGACCTTGCTCGTTCGCTCCACCGCCCTCGGCCTGATGGTCGAAGCGATCGGCGTGAACCCGCGCGCGGCGGAGCTGGTCGGCATCAACACGCGCTCGATCGTCCTCGCCGTCTACGCGCTGTCGGGCGTGACGGCTGCGCTGGCGGGCATCATCGCCACGGCCGATATCCGCGGGGCGGACGCCAACAATGCGGGGCTGTGGCTGGAACTGGATGCGATCCTGGCGGTCGTGCTGGGTGGAGGATCGCTCCTCGGCGGCCGGCTGTCTTACGGACTGACGCTGGTCGGGGCGATCACCCTTCAAGCGATCAAGACCGGCATCCTGCTCGCTGGCTTTCCTCCGCAGATGGGCCTGATTCTCATGGCGGTCATGGTCTCGATCCTGCTCGTCATCCAGGCGCCCGCGCTACAGCAATGGCTGCAGCGCCGGACGCTTCGGAAAACCGCGTCATGACGGGCCAGAACCGCACCCTCCTGGTCACCGTCGCGGTGCTCGTTGCTCTGTTCGCCTTCTGCGCGTCGCAATTCCCCTTCGTCCTTTCGACGCGGGTGATTGGAAACCTGCTCACCGACAATGCCTTTCTCGGAATGCTCGCCATCGGGATGACGGTGGTCATCATCTCGGGCGGGATCGACCTTTCCGTCGGCTCGGTGTTGGCCTTCAGCGCGGTGCTTCTCAGTGTGCTGATCACCAAGAGAGGCGTCGATCCAACCGTCGCGTTCGTCATCGCTCTCGGAATCGGAACGGCCTTCGGGGCGCTTCAGGGTGCCGCGGTGCACGTGCTGCGCGCCCCGGCATTCATCGTGACCCTCGCAGGCATGTTCCTCGCGCGGGGCGCCTGCTTCCTGCTGACGGAAGATTCGATCCCCATCAGCTCGGCGACCTATCAGCGGCTGACGGATGCCGGGCTTCCGCTCGGCGGAGGTGCGCACCTGACACTCAGCGCGCTGATCCTGATCGCCAGCATCGCTTTCACCGCCGTTCTTCTCCGGCGCACGCGCTTCGGGGCGAACGTCTACGCGCTCGGCGGTGATCGCCGCGCCGCGGAGCTGATGGGCGTTCCGGCGGGAGCGACGACCGCCTGCATCTACGCTTACTCGGGGTTCATGGCGGCCGCGGGCGGCATCCTCTATTCGCTCTACACGCAGTCGGGTTACCCGCTCGCCGGCGTCGGGCTTGAGCTCGACGCGATTGCTGCGACCATCATCGGCGGCACCCTGCTTGCGGGCGGGTACGGCAGCGTCTGGGGAACCGCGCTCGGCGTCGCCATTCTCGGTCTGATCCAGCTCTACATCACGCTCCAGGGCACGCTGTCGAGCTGGGTCGCGAAGATCGCTACCGGAGCGCTGCTCCTGTTCTTCATCGGAGCCCAGAAGCTCTTTTCACAATCCTCTTTTGGAACCGGCCTGTTTGCGCGTCTAGGCGTTCGTGTCGGGCGCCGCCGGACATTCTCAACGGAACCATCGCAATGACTCAGGAAACACCTCCCGCCGGCAAGCGCCTTCGTTCGCGCGCATGGTTCGACGACCCCGCGAATGCCGACATGACCGCGCTCTATCTCGAGCGGTACATGAACTTCGGCCTGGCGCTCGAAGAGCTTCAGTCGGGAAAGCCGATCATTGGCATCGCGCAGACGGGAAGCGACCTCAGCCCGTGCAATCGGCACCACCTAGTGCTCGCCGAGCGCATTCGGGCGGGCATCATCGAGGCGGGCGGCATCCCGTTCGAGTTTCCAGTGCATCCGATCCAGGAGACGGGCAAGCGTCCGACGGCGGGCCTCGATCGCAACCTCGCGTACATCGGACTGGTCGAAGTGCTGTTCGGCTATCCGATCGACGGTGTCGTCCTGACAACTGGCTGCGACAAGACGACGCCGGCGTGCCTCATGGCGGCGGCAACGGTGAACATCCCTGCAATCTCCATGTCGGTCGGGCCGATGCTCAACGGTTGGCACAAGGGTGAGCGCACGGGCTCTGGCACGATCGTGTGGAAAGCGCGCGAGATGCTCGCCGCCGGTGAGATCGACTACCCGGGCTTCATCAAGCTCGTCGCGTCGTCGGCCCCGTCGACCGGGTTCTGCAACACGATGGGCACCGCGACGACGATGAACTCGCTCGCCGAAGCCCTGGGCATGTCGCTGCCGGGCTCGGCTGCCATTCCGGCGCCTTACCGCGACCGGCAGGAGTCCGCGTACCGGACCGGCCTGCAGATCGTGGAAATGGTCGAGGCGGACCGCAAGCCGTCGGACATCCTGACGCGCGAGGCGTTCCTCAATGCCATCCGCGTGAACTCCGCGATAGGCGGATCGACCAACGCGCCGATCCACCTCATTGGACTAGCGCGACACGTCGGCGTCGAGCTTTCCATCGACGACTGGCAGGAATTCGGCCGCGACATCCCGCTGATCGTGAACCTCCAGCCGGCGGGCGAGTATCTCGGCGAGGACTATTACCGCGCGGGCGGCGTTCCAGCCGTCGTGTCGCAACTGATGCAGCACGGGCTGATCCACGAGGATGCCCTGACCGTGAACGGCCGGACCATCGGCGACAATTGCCGCGGCGTGCAGATCGAGGACGAGCGCGTCATCCTCCCCCTCGATCATCCGATGAAGCAAGCGGCCGGCTTCTCGGTTCTGCGGGGCAACCTCTTCGACAGCGCCGTGATGAAGCTCAGCGTCATCTCGGACGAGTTTCGGAAACGCTATCTCAGCAATCCGGACGATCCGAATGCCTTCGAGGGACCGGTCGTCGTGTTCGATGGCCCCGAGGACTACCACAAAAGGATCGACGATCCCGCGACGGGCATCGACGACAGCACCATCCTCATCATGCGTGGGACCGGGCCCGTCGGCTTTCCGGGCGCTGCCGAGGTGGTGAACATGCGTCCGCCGGCCGAGCTGATCAAAGCGGGTGTGCATGCGTTGCCGTGCATGGGCGACGGGCGGCAGTCGGGGACGTCAGGGTCGCCGTCGATCCTTAATGCGTCTCCGGAGGCTGCGGTTGGCGGAGGCCTTGCGCTGCTGCGCACCGGCGACCGTGTGCGTATCGATCTCAATCGCGGCGAGGCCAACGTGCTCATCGACGACGCGGAGCTCGACCGGCGCCGGCGCGAGATGGAGTCGCAAGGCGGCTTCTCTTATCCGCAGAGCCAGACACCCTGGCAGGAGATGCAGCGCGCGACCGTCGGCCAGATGGCGGAGGGCGCGGTGATCGAGCCCGCCGTCAAGTACCAGAGGATCGCGCAGGTCTTCGGCGTGCCGAGGCACAACCATTGATCCTATTTCGGTAGGCTCGCCGCTTTCCCAACGCGGAACGTTGCGCTGCGAGAAGGCACGCCGGTTCCGGGCTGCCCCGAGCCAACGCTCACGGTGTAGTTGCCCGCCAGCACCGTGTGGACGCCCTGGGGTGTCACACTGCTGAGGTCGCGCGGCGACAAAGCGAAGGTGACTTCCTTGGCTTCGCCCGGAGCGAGGCTCACGCGCTGGAAGCCGCGCAATGCGACGCGCGGCGTGCCGGGCGCTTTCGGAAAGTCCAGGTAGAGCTGCACGACTTCGTCGCCCGCTCGCTGGCCGGTGTTGCGAACCTGCGTCGTAACCCGGAGGCCCTTTTCGGATGCTTCGGTGGCGGGTGAGACCTTGAGCGGCGCAAAAGCGAACTGCGTGAAGCTCAGCCCGTGTCCGAAGGGATAGACGGGCGTTCCCGCGAAATAGCGATAGGTGCGGCCCGCCATCGCGTAATCGTCGAACGGCGGCAGGTCGGCGAGGCTCTTGTAGAAGGTAAGGGGCAGCTTCCCACTGGGGTTGGTCTGGCCGGACAGGACCTTGCCGACCGCAAGACCGCCAGACTGCCCGGGATACCAGGCCTCGAGGATCGCGCCGGCGTTTTGCTTTTCCCAGCTTAGGTTGATCGGACTGCCGTTCATTGCGACCACGACCAGAGGCTTTCCGGTCGCCTTGGCGAGCCGCAGCAGCTCCTGCTGGTCGGCGGGAAGATCGAGCGTCGTCTTGTCGCCGCCGGCAAAGCCCGGACGCTCGACGGGCGATTCCTCGCCTTCGAGATCCGAGGTCAGTCCGACCACGGCGACGATGACGTCGGCATTGGCAGCCGCGGCCCTGAGGTCGGCGGCGGGAGCGTCCGACACGCGCTTCCAGATGAGCCCGACGCCCGTGCTGCCGTGCGCGTCGGCCGACACTTCGATCGGGTAGCGCTTGCCCTTTTCGAGTTTCAGCGTCTTAAGCTTGGGCAGGCTTCCCCAGGGGGCGTCGATGAACTCGACGAGCGGCTGGCCGTCGAAGCTCAGCTTGCCGTTCTGCCAACCGGCGAGGCCGACGCGGTACGAGCCGGTTTCGGGCGGAACGAAAAAGCCGCTCCAGACCACGCGATGATCCTCATCCACGCGCGACATGTCGGCATCGCCGTTGCTGAGGCCGGGAGCGATCGCGGTAACCACGGGCGTCGCAGCCACTTTCATCGGCGTTCCGCTGTGGCCGAGAGCACCCGGCAGCGCGTTGTAGAAACGCGCGGTGAGGCCTTCCTTGCCGTCGGACGTCTGAAGCACCGACGATGGTATGGGATCGCCGTCGGTCATCGACTCACCCGCGGGCGCGTAGGTGATCTGCGCGGCAGGGAACGTGCGGCGCAGCCCATCGAGGACCGAGATCGGCGGCGCCGAGGCGGGCGAGGAATAGTTTCCCCGCAGGACCCGGGTGGCGTCTGCCAGCGGGCCGATCACGGCGATGCGCTGGTTGGCCTTGAGCGGCAGGACGCCATCGTTCTTGAGCAGTACGAGGCTTTGCTCGGTGGCCTTTAGCGCGAGCGCCTGATGCTCCGGTGTTCCGATCGCAGAGACCGGCACGGGCGCATCGGTCCTGAGCCCCGGAAGATCCCCGGTCCGGTACCGAGCCGCCAACAGGCGCACGAGCGCTCGATCGACGTCCGCTTCGGTAATGAGATGGCGGTCGAGCGCCTCCTTGTAGCGGTGCCACAGCGGCGGCGGGTTCGGGCCGAGCGTCGCCGTGTGGCATTCGTTGTCCACGCCGGCGCGTACGGCAGCCGCGACCCCGGTCGCCGCATCGGGCGCGTACCGGTGATTGTCGCTGATGTCCTTCACCGCATCGCAGTCGGACACGACGTAGCCCCGGAAGTTCCACGCGCCGCGCAGATGGTCCTTAAGCAGGTCGTAGCTGGCGCACGCGGGCTGCCCGTCGATGCGGTTGTAGGCGCACATGACCGACTGCGCCTTCGCCTCGACCAGCGCGGCGCGGAAGGCGGGGAGATAAGTGTCTTCGAGGTCGTGCTGCGAGACGAACACGTTCGCCTTGTGACGCGTGCTTTCCGGCCCGCTGTGCACGGCGAAATGCTTCGGCGTCGCGATGACGTTCGGCAGGTCGGGATTGGCGCCCTGCATGCCCTCGACGAATGCAACCCCGATGCGCGCCGTGAGGAACGGATCTTCACCGTACGTTTCCTGCCCGCGGCCCCAGCGCGGATCGCGGAAGATGTTGATGTTTGGCGACCAGGTATCGAGACCGGTACCGATCCTGCCAAGCTCGCCCGTCTGGCGGCCGAGCGTGTGCAGTGCGCGAACCTCGACACTGATCGCGCCGGCGACGTCGTGCACCAGCGGCGCATCGAAGCTTGCGGCGAGGCCGATCGGCTCCGGGAAGTTGGTGGTCGGAACGCTTCCCATCGCGCCGTGAAGGGACTCCGTCCACCAATTGTAGGCGGGGATCTTCAGCCGCGGGATCGCGGGTGCGACGTTCACCAGTTGTCCGAGCTTTTCCTCCAACGTCATCTTCGCGACGATCTGGGTGGCGAGCTGGTCCGCTTGCTGGCGCGCAGGCGAAGCGGCCGGTGGCGTCTCGGCGCGCGCAGCGGCGATCGGCGCCAGGGTTCCCGCCAGCAAGGACAGGCGAGCGAGCTGGATCAGCGTCCGGCCGTTGATCATGGGATTTCCTAACTCGCGGGCTTCAGAAGGCCGTGCATGCCCATCCAGCGGACGAAGGCGTCGAACCAGCCGGTGCTCGTGGTCTCCTTCGGGTACATGCCGAAGCCGTGGCCGCCCTGCTCGTAGAGGTGGAACTCGACGGGGCGCTTTGCCGTGGTCCAGCTTTCGATCAGGCCCATGCCTTTGCCGGCGAACAGCGGATCGTCTGCCGCGAGAGCGACGAACATCGGGGGTGCATCGGCTGGAACCCTCACCGGCGAGAGCGGCCCGTAGATCGTCCCGATGAAGGACGGCTTGGCGTCCTCGCCGGCAAGGGCCGTGACCAAGGTGAGCATCGCGCCTGCGGAGAAGCCGACCATGCCGATGCGGTTGGGATCGACGTGCCATTCGCCCGAACGCTTGCGAATAAGTGCGAAGGCGGCGCGGGAGTCGGCGATCTGGGGCCCGAGCTGCGGAACGGCTTCCTCGAACTTCGTTGGCGAACGCGGGGCTGCAGCGGCGCCCGCGAACATTTGCGCCATCGACTTCTCGAACGCTCCCATGTCCTGCGGCGTCTGAACGAGCCGGTACTTCAGCACGAATGCCGCGACGCCGCGATCGGCCAGCGCGCGGGCGACGTCCCAGCCTTCGTTCTCCATCGAGAGCGTCCGGAAGCCGCCGCCGGGCGCAACCACGACCGCAGTCCCGGTCGCCTTCGCTGGATCAGGAAGGAACGGCGTGAGCGTCGCTACGGTAACGTTGCGGGCGAACTGTTTCTCATACTGGCGGTGCCAGCTTTCGGCGGTGGTGGCGCCGGGAAGCTTGCCTGTTCCAAGCTCGATCTCGTTCGGCTGCGCCGGGATCGCGATCGGAACCATCTTGTCCGCCTGCGCTTGCGCCGCTGTGGCGAAGCCGACGCTTGCGGCGAGAACGATGCCGCAAACGTGCTTGCTCGCTCCAGCAATCGACCGCACTAGCCCTCTTGTCGAACCCATCTGCGCTCTCCCCCCGAAAGTATCCGCGCAATTGTCCTACAAATGATGAGTGGGCATGTCACCGCTGAAAACGGCATGGCCGTTGGGTACTCAGTCGTTGGCGGTTCGGAGTTGTAAGTTACTGACATGGCTCCGCCGCTATCCTAAAGCGCGGCTCGTGCTTCGCCGTTCGGATCTCAATCAACGTCATCGTGCCTGCTGGGGAGTGGCGTTCGCGCTGCTGCTGGCGCTTCGGCTGCTGACGCCCACGGGCTTTATGCCAGCGTGGGGCGGGGACCGGTTCGCGATCAAGTTGTGCGACGACGCTGGGGCTCCGGTCGCCGTCTCGTCTCATCACCAGCACCATGGCGATGCCGACAAGGCCAAGCACCGCCAATCCTGCCCCTATGCCGCTGCCTCCGCGGCTCCTTTTTTTACGCTGCCTCCAGCGGCGATCGCGCATCCGCTGGCGCCAACACCGCTTCCTGCGCCGCGTGCGATCGCGGCGGCGTTTTCACTTCAGAAGAGGGTCGAGCGTCCCCCGTCCCGAGCGCCGCCGGTCCCGGTCTAGGTTCTACCAAGACCTTTCTTTGGCTGCGCATGGCAGCTGCATTTCGGGATGGCCCCAATGACTCGATTTCCCGGCACTCGCCTGCCGATCAATCTTTGTATTCTATTGCTCGCTTCAACCGTCGCGTCGCCTGCGCTGGCGGACCATATGGGCCCCACCGGGGTCGGAACAGGCACCTCGTTGAATGTCCTCAGCCCCGACACGCTGGAGAAGGGCGACGTGTCGGCGGGGTTCCGGATCACGTACACCCGGCCCGACCAGCGGTCCGACGCGGAGCTGGAAGCGCTCGCCGCAGAGCACATCCACGCGCACAACACGGACTACAATCTCAACACCGCGATCGGAGCGTCGTACGGCGTCACCGACCGCCTGACGATTTCGGCGGAGCTGCCGTTCGTCCGCCGCGATCATCTGCGGGAGGGCGAACATTCGCATGTCGACGGAGAGACGATCAACGAGGTGGTCGAGCTAGGCGACGTATCAGGCGTGGGCGATCTCAGCCTGATCGCGAAGTACAAGCTCCTCGACGGTAAAGGCACGAAGTTCGCTCTGCTCGGCGGGCTCAAGATGCCCACGGGCAGCACGCACAAGCGAAGCGACGAGGGCGAAAGGCTGGAGACCGAGCATCAGCCGGGCACGGGCAGCTGGGATCCGATAGTCGGCGCGGCGTTTGGGGCCGAGCTCGGACCGATCAGCCTGAATGCAAGCGCGCTTTACCAGTTCTCGGGAAAGGGCGCGCAGGACACGCGGCTCGGCAACCGGGCGCAGGGCGGCATTGCGTTTTCCCATCACTTCGGCGTCGCGGAGCATCATCACGATGAGGGCGGCCACCATCACGAAGAAGCGGAGCATCATCATGACGAGGGTGCTCATGAGCATCACGAACATTCGTCGTGGGATGCCTTTGTCGAAGCCACGGGAGAGTGGGAGGGCCGCCAGAAAGTCGGCAGCGAAGTCGAAGCTAGCGGCGGGAAGAGCATCTGGGTGTCGCCGGGGGCGCGCTTCGATTCCGCAAGTGGGTTCACCATTGTGGGCGCCGTCGGCATCCCCGTCTGGCAGGACATTCGCCCGTCGCATCCGGATAACGACTATCGGCTGACGCTGGCCATCGGGCACGCCTTCTAAGGCGGACTTGCAGAGTGGGAGGCGGTGACTGCGGCCTCCCACTCGTTGGGACATTAGGGAAGTTCGATCTTCGTGATGTGCCACTTGCGCTGTTCGTCGGTGGAACCCGGCACATCGTTGACGCGGCGCAGGGTCATCGTCCCGCGGGCGTTGAACTCCTTGCCGTCGAGCTTGCGGCCGTAGAGCTGGACCGGGACATCGACGTAGCTGGAGCCGGCCGCGCCTTCCATGCCGCCCGGGGCGCCGATGTTGGCGTGGACTTCCTTGTACTGGCCGAGGTCCAGCGTCTCGGCGCCATCCGACCAGAGCTTGTTCGCCTCGGCGGCTCGGCCTGACTCGGCGAGAGCGAAGTAGCTTTGCACGACCTGGGCGGCGCCTTGGCCGCTCTTGGGGTCGATCGGTCCTTCGGAAATTGGTGTCCGGTCGTCCGGAAGTCCGCCGGGCTCGCCAGGAGCGGGAGGGTTGAGCGGCGCCTCCTGCGGGGCAGCGACGTTCGCTGGCGCTTCATCTACAGGAGTGTTTGCAGTGACGTTCTGGGACGCGGGTTGCGAGCAGCCGGCGACGAGCGACAGCGAAACGGCGGCGGCGATTTTCTTCATGTGGGCTCCCCGAACGAAAGAAGGCGGCCCGCCGGATAGCATGACGGAACCGCCTTCAGATGTGCCTGGAACGCCATTCTGGGGAGAGGTTTTGTTCCAAGCTCGGGGATGCGCGATCGCTCGGCAATCCTCCCGTTATAATGACCAATGTTAGGATTAATGGGAGTCAGGATAAACCCGTGGCTCATGGTTAGCTCCAGTCCGCGTCGGCGGTCGGCTGCAGCTCGTTCGCTGTGCGGCGTACGTCCTCGAGGTTCACGGGCGTGTCGTAAGGATCGTCGTCCAGCTCGGTCACGCGGTGGAGCCGTTCCTGCCAGTGACGCAGGCGCTGGACGTAGGGCAGGAATGGCTTGCGCATCAGCGTGCCGTTCGGAAGCTCCTCCACGTCGGCGATGCCCATGTGCAGCCAGGTGCGCTTGTGCCAGTCCTGCATGTCGACGGCGGGGAAGAGGCAGATGCCGTGGAGGTCGACGCCGCGGTTCACCGCTGCGAGGCTTTCGCTCGTGATGTCGTCGAGCCATTGCGAGCGGCCGCCGTAGAGGCCCGACGTCTCCGCGACGATGCATGGGCGCTTGTACTTGGCCCAGGCTTCTTCGAGCAGGTCGCAGACGGAGCGGATGCGCGGATCGCCGGGCTCGAGCGGCGTGTTGGGCTTCCCGCCTCCCGAATATTCCATCTGGCCGAAGCTGTAATTGTTGAACCCGAGGATATCGATCAACTCCAGGCTGCCGCCATATTCCGGGTGCTTGAGGCCGGAAATGACGTCCCAGGCGATGTAGGCGTCCTCATAGGCCTCGCGGTGCGCCTCGTCGGCGAGATCGGGCCGGTCGCGCGGCGGGACGACCCAGATCAGCGGATCGATATGCACGAAGCGCGTGTCCGGCAGGTCCGCGCGGATGGCCTTGCACGCGGCGATGTCGGCGCGCGCGAGGGCAGTAGTGAACTTGCGGCGATAGTCGGCCGTCTTCCCGAACGGAGCGCACCAGGCCCACTCGCCGCCCATGTAGCCCCAGAAGGTCGGCTCGTTCACCGGACAGATGCACAGCGGGCCGTGGTGGGCGCGATCGGCGACGTAGCGCGCGGCGGCCTTCGCATAGGCGCAGAAGCGGCGGACGAACTCGTCGGACAGCGGGTCCAAGCCGTCCGGATAGCCGTAGTGCATCAAAGTCCAGATCGGCAGGATCGAGTGCCGCCGTTGAGCATCGAGGTAGGGATCGATGATCGAGAAGTCGTACTCGCCGGGGCTCCTCTCGACGAGCGGCCACGGAATGCCTTCGCGGGCGACTGCAATCCCTAGCGGGGGAAGAAGGCCGTAGTCTTCGTCGGCATGCTTGTAGTGCTGGAGCTCGGCCGAGACGTCGCGGCGGCCCTCGTCCTTCCAGTCGAATGTGGAGCATTCGAAGCCGGACAGGAAGAAGGTCGGGAAGATGCCATCGCGCGGAGCCACGGCGGGAACTACGCGCGACGGCCGTATCCGGCTCCCTGTGGCGCTCGCTGGCCTTGCAGCGAAAGCCGCCTCAGCCTAGCGAAAATCAGCCGCGGGGAGGGCTGGCGGCTAGGGAGAAGCGACGCCTTGGACTTTGACCTTACGGAACGACAGGCTTCTTTCCGCAATCGCGTTCGGGAATTCATGGACGCTGAGGTCCGACCGCGAGTCGGCGACTATCACCGGCAGCAGGCGGAAGGCGGCCGGTGGAAGTCCATCGAGGTCATCGAGGAGCTGAAGCCCAAGGCTCGCGCGGCTGGTCTCTGGAACCTGTTCATGCCGCCGGGCGGAGCTCTCCAGCATGTCGACGAGAGCTTTCCGTTCGACGGCGAGCAGCTCACCAACCTCGAATATGCGCTGTGTGCCGAGGAGATGGGGCGAATTCTCTGGTCGAGCGAGGTGTTCAACTGCTCGGCGCCGGACACCGGCAACATGGAGGTGCTCCACCGCTACGGCACGCGCGAGCAGAAGGATGAATGGCTTCAGCCGCTGATGCGCGGCGAAATCCGCTCGGCGTTCCTGATGACCGAGCCGGGCATCGCCTCCTCGGACGCCACGAACATCCAGTGCGAGATCCGCCGCGACGGCAATGAATATGTCATCAACGGCAAGAAGTGGTGGTCGTCCGGCGCCGGCGACCCCCGCTGCAAGGTCGCGATCCTGATGGGCAAGACCGATCCGTCGGCGAAAGCGCACCAGCAGCAATCGATGATCCTGATGCCTCTGGACGCCGAAGGCGTGACGATCGAGCGGCACCTGACCGTCTACGGCTATGACGATGCGCCGCACGGGCACATGGAGATCAAGCTCGACAACGTGCGGGTGCCGCCGTCGAACCTGCTGCTTGGTGAGGGCCGGGGCTTCGAGATTGCGCAGGGCCGCTTGGGACCGGGACGCATCCATCACTGCATGCGGACCATCGGCGCAGCCGAGGAGGCGCTCGAGCTGATGTGCCAGCGGCTCCAAAGCCGCGTCGCCTTCGGCAAGAAGATCAGTGAGCACAGCATTTGGGAGCAGCGCGTCGCCGAGGCGCGGATCGAGATCGATTGCACGCGCCTGCTTTGCCTCAAGGCCGCGGACCTGATGGACAAGGCCGGCAACAAGGCCGCCAAGGCCGAGATCGCGATGATCAAAGTGAAGGCGCCGCGCATGGCGCTGAAGGTCATCGACGACGCCGTGCAGGCGTTCGGCGCAGCCGGCGTCAGCCAAGACACCCCGCTTGCCGCGAGCTGGGCGGGAATCCGCACCCTGCGGCTCGCCGATGGCCCGGACGAGGTCCACAACCGCGCCATCGCCAAACTGGAGTTCGCCAAGCATGCCCCGGCTTGAGGGTAAGGTCGCGATCATCACCGGCGCCGCGTCCGGCATCGGCGAGGCGACCGCCGACCTCTTCCGCTCCGAGGGCGCGACGGTCGTCGCGGCGGATCGGACCGAAGGCGTGGACATCGTCTCGGTCGATGCGGGCGATGAAGCCGACGTCGAGCGGCTCATCGAGCAGACCGTCGCCGATCATGGGCGGCTGGACATCATGTTCGCCAACGCCGGCATCTCCGGCGGCTTCGCCTCGATTTTCGAGCAGAGCTCCGACGACTGGGCGGAGATCCTCCGCGTGAACCTGATCGGGCCATTCCTGGCAATCAAATATGCCGCCCCGCACATCAAGGCGGCGGGCGGCGGATCCATCATTGCGACCGCCAGCGTCGCGGGACTCCGCTCGGGCGCGGGCGGACCGGCCTATTCGGCGTCGAAGGCGGGCGTCGTGAACCTGGTCAAGGTGGCCGCGACGCAGCTCGCGGGCGCGAACATCCGCGTCAACGCCATCTGCCCCGGCCTGATCGAAACCGGCATGACCGAGTTTATCTACGACCGAGCTCGCTCGAAAGGGCAGGAGGAGCAGCTCGGGCGCCTCAATCCGCTGAAGCGCGGCGGTGAGCCTATCGAGATCGCGCAGGCTGCCTTGTTCCTCGCTTCCGACGAATCCAGCTACGTCAACGGACAGGCCATCGTCGTGGACGGCGGACTGTCGGCATCCCACCCATTCAATCATCAAAGCTACGGACGGACCGCAACATGACCGACGTCATCGACAAGCCTGATACGGCGAACCCCATCTCGACGCGCAAGCACGGCGACGTGCTGATCGTCCTGTCGAACAATCCGCCGGTGAACGCCCTCGGCGCAGCGGTCCGGCAGGGGCTGGTCGCGGCGATCGAACAGGCCGAGGCCGACGATTCCGTGAACGCCGTCGTGATTGCCTGCGAAGGCCAGACCTTCTTTGCCGGCGCGGACATCACCGAGTTCGGCAAGCCGCCCGTCATGCCTTGGCTGCCGGAAGTCGTGGACCGGATCGAAGCATGCTCGAAGCCGGTGGTCGCAGCGATCCATGGAACGGCGCTGGGCGGCGGCCTCGAGGTGGCGCTCGGTTGTCATTACCGCGTGGCGCTGCCGTCGGCTAAACTCGGCACTCCTGAAGTGAAGCTCGGCCTGCTGCCCGGCGCGGGCGGGACGCAGCGGCTGCCGCGTGTTGCGGGAGTCCGGAAGGCGCTGGAAATGTGCGCGACGGGCAATCCCATCGGCGCCAAGGAAGGCTTCGACTGCGGCCTCATCGACCGCCTGATCGAGGACGACCTGATCCCGCACGCGGTGGGCTATGCCGAGGAAGTGCGCGACGTTCGTCCGCTGCCTAAAAGCAGCGAGCGGCAGTACAAGATCAACGAGTGCGACCCGGCGGTGTTCGAGGAATTCCGCAAGGAGAACGCCCGCAAGTTCCGCGGCTTCGAAGCGCCGGACGCCAACATCCGCGCCGTCGAGTTCGCGTGCAAGAAGCCGTATTCCGAAGGCGTCATCGAAGAGCGCAAGCTCTTCATGGAGCTGATGAGCGGCACGCAATCGCGCGCCCAGCAATATTTCTTCTTCGCCGAGCGCAAGGCGGCGAAGATCGAGAACCTGCCCGAAGGCACGCAGCCGCGCCCGGTCCAGAAGGTCGGCGTGATCGGCGCCGGTACGATGGGTGGCGGCATTTCGATGAACTTCCTGTCGGCGAGCATCCCGGTGACGATCTTCGAGATGAACCAGGAAGCGCTCGATCGCGGCACTGGCGTTATGCGCAAGAATTATGAAGCGACGGCGGCGAAGGGGCGGATGACGCCCGACCAGGTCGAAAAGGCGATGGGCCTACTGACCCCGACGCTCGACTTCGAAGCGCTGGCCGATTGCGACCTCATCATCGAGGCGGTGTTCGAGCAGATGGACGTGAAGAAGGACATCTTCACCCGGCTCGACAAGACTGTGAAGCAGGGCGCGATTCTGGCGTCGAATACGTCCTATCTGAACATCGACGAGATCGCCGCGGTAACGTCGCGTCCGCAGGACGTGGTCGGCATGCACTTCTTCTCGCCGGCCAACGTCATGAAGCTGCTGGAGGTCGTGCGCGGAGCGAAGACGGCACCGGACGTGCTCGTCACGGTGATGGGCCTGTCGAAGAAGATCCGCAAGGTCGCGGTGGTCGCAGGCGTCTGCCACGGCTTCATCGGCAACCGCATGCTGATGCCGCGGCAGGTCGAGGCGACCAAGCTTTTGCTCGAAGGCGCGACGCCGGAGCAGGTCGACCGCGTCCATGTCGAATTCGGAATGCCCATGGGCCCGTTCCAGATGGCCGATCTCGCCGGCGTCGACATCGGCTGGCACCGCGATCCGAACCGCATCGAAAATATCCGCGATGCGCTTTGCGCGATCGATCGCTGGGGCCAGAAGAAGGGTGCGGGCTTCTACGACTACGACGAGAAGCGCCGTCCGACGCCGTCACCGGTCGTCCAGCAGATCATCGAGGATTTCGCCAAGAAGCAGGGCGTCGAGCGCCGCGTCATCACCGACGATGAGATCGTCGAGCGCACGCTTTACACGATGGTCAACGAGGGCGCGAAGATCCTCGAGGAAGGCATGGCGCAGCGCGCCTCCGATACCGATGTGGTGTGGGTCTACGGCTACGGCTGGCCGGTCTATCGCGGCGGCCCGATGTTCTGGGCGGACACGGTCGGTCTGCAGAACATCGTCGACGGCCTGAAGCGCCAGGAAGAGCGGATGGGCGGCGACTTCAGCTTCTCCAAGCTCCTGCTCGACAAGGCCGCCGCCGGAGAGAAGTTCACGAAGTGAATCGGGTAGCGGCGGTGCTGCTGGCGGTGGTCGGCGGCGCCGCGGCAGCCTTGTTCGCGTTGATGATCTTCGGCGGCGGCTTCCTCGGCCTGCTGTGGCTGTTCGTGTTCGGTGACGATCCCTGGCCGCAATGGGCGGAGGTCGCGCTTAACATTGCCATTCCGATCGTCGGGCTTTTCCTGTGGGCGGTGTTCGGCTGGCAGATCTGGCTGCGGCTGAAGCGGTTTGCGGAACAACCGTAGCAACTCATGCTACGGCGTCGCGTTCGTTACGCGTCCGAACGGAGAGGCTCATGTCCAGCGTTCCTGAAACGGCGCCGCAAGAGGCGGTCCTTCGCTATTCCAATACGACGGTGACGCTGCACTGGGTCACGGTGCTGCTCGTGCTGTTCCAGGCTTATCTTGGATTCCGGTTCGGCCTGTCGGAACCGGGTCCCGGCCGGGACAATGTGTTCGTCTGGCACAAGAGTGTCGGCGTCGTGATCCTGTTGCTCACGCTCGGGCGGCTCGCCTATCGGCTGAAGAACCCGCCCCCGCCGTTTCCGCCGGAGCTGCCCGCATGGGAGCGGTTCGCGGCGGTCTGGAACCACCGGCTGTTCTATTTGCTGCTGATCGCCATGCCGATCGTAGGGTTCATCTCCGTCTCGGGCTTCGCGGACGGGCCGACGACACCGCTGATCGGGGGCATCCAGGTCCCCGTGATCCCCGGCATCAGCAAAGAAACAGGTGAGATGGCCGGCGACGTGCACGCCATGTCCGCATTCCTGCTGATCGCGTTGATCCTCCTGCATGTGGGCGCTGCGCTGAAGCACCAGTTCGTCGACCGCTGGCGCGGCTCGGCGCGCATGCCGCCGTTCACGTCGCACGGTGCTCCGGTCGCTATCGGGCAGGGCGGCGATCGGGATCCTGTAGAAGGCTGAGCATCGCCAAAGCGACGGCAGCGGCGAGTGCCCCCATGAGGAAGGTCGCACTCGGACCTTCTCGGTCCCAAAGCAGCCCAGCTCCAAGGCTCGCGAGAAGCGACGCGACGCCGGTAACGAACCAGAAGGCGCCGAAGCTTGTCGCTCGCAGGTGCTCCGGTGCGCTGTCGGCGATCATCCGCGCGAACACGCCTTGCGTCAGAGCCATGTGCGCGCCCCACAGGAGCACGCCGATCGAAAGCGCGACGTAGCCGGTGGTCCAGGCGAGGATCAGGTCGGCGCCGATCAGCACCGCCATGCCGACCATCAGGATCGACTTGGGGCTGATGCGGTCGCTCAGCGATCCTGCTGGATAAGCCAGAACCGTATAGGCCAGGTTGAACAGAACGAGGGTCAGCGGGGAAAGCGTTTCGCTGAGGCCGATCTCGACGCCCTTCAGGATGAGGAAGCTCTCGGAGAAACGCGCGAGGGTGAAGAGGAAGCCGACCGCAAGCAGCCGACGGGTCGCCGGATCGATCTCGCGGAAACCGCGCAGCAGCGGCGACGCCTTGCCGTTGGCAACGCGCTGCTCCGGCTCGCGAAGGGCCAGCCAGGCCAGCAGGAACGACAGGAAGGCCGGGACGATCGCGATCCAGTAGACCGCGCGGATATTGTTCGCGAGCAGCCACATCAGGAAGATCGCGGCGATGGGCGCCAGCAACGCCCCGGTCGTATCAAGCGCCTGGCGCAGTCCGAACGCGCGGCCGCGGATTTCTGGAGGTGTCTCGTCCGCGATCATCGCGTCGCGTGGGCTTCCGCGGATGCCTTTGCCGACGCGGTCTGCGAAGCGGGCGCCCATCAGCTCCACGGCGCCCTGGGCGATCGGGAACAGAGGCTTCGACAAGGCTGCGAGACCGTAGCCGGCCATGACCCAGGGCTTGCGCCACGTGCTCCGGTCCGAGAGGCGTCCGGACACGAGCTTGGCGAAGCTCGCAGTAGCCTCCGCCAAGCCGTCGATCGCGCCGAGTGCGACTGCGGGTAGGCCCAAGGTTACGGTGACGAAGACCGGAAGCAGCGCGTGATAGATCTCGCTCGACAGGTCCATCAGCAGGCTGACGAAGCCGAGAATCCAGACGTTGCGGGGAAGGCGCGGGCGGTCAGTTTTCATGCGTCGGGCTGCAACCTAGCCGAGCATCGTGACATGCGCCACGACGGTTGTTCGTCCCAATCCGGGCTCCGAATGTCGACAACGCGAAACAGCAATATTGCAAGGTCGCCAACACTTGTTATCGTGCAATCATGCTGTGGGGGTCATCGCCAGCTGCTGTCGCAACGCGGTTCACCGACATCGCTCAGAATTTCGTCGCCGACGGTCCAGCAGAACGGGCCGAGCGTGCGAAGCGCGCTTTGCTTTCCGCCGTCTCTCAACATGAGCCTGCGACCTTGAACCAGGTCGCGGATGCGACGGGGCGCGGCGCGCCGGCCGTGAGCCGTTCCGTCGACATGCTGGTTCGCGCGGGGCTCATCGAGCGAGCGCCCGATCCGAACAACCGCCGGCGGCTCGCAATGCGATTGACGCAGGCCGGCAAGGAAGCCCTCGAGCGTCCGTTCGCCACGCGCGGATCGCTCGTCGAAATGCTGGAGCGAATGGCGCCCAGCGAACTGCGCGCCGTGGAGCGCGCGATCGAAATCCTCGAGCGCGCGCACTAGCCTCGACTTAGCTCTTGCCGCGGCGGCGGCGCGTTTCCCAACCCTTCTTTGCTGCTTCGCTACGGCTGGAGCTGCGCCCGGACCCGGCGTTCTTGCCGCCCTCGTCCTGCTTGTTGACGGTTGCCCAGGCCCGGCGCTCCGCTTCCTTGTGCGACACACCGCGCTTCTCATAGCTTTCCTCGATATGCTTCTCTTTTCGGTCCTGCTTTGCCGTGTACGCTCCGCGGGGCATGACTAACCTCCTCAAGCTATTCGGTTTCGCGGGCTAAACGCTCCGTGGACCAAGGCGTTCATGCTGCGTTGCAACATGGACGTTTATTCACTATGTGCGCGGCTCACATTTTCCGGGAAAAGCAATGAACCTCCGTAACGTGGCGATCATCGCCCACGTCGATCACGGCAAGACGACGCTCGTCGACCAGTTGTTTCGCCAGTCCGGCACCTTCCGCGAGAACCAGCGCGTGGAAGAGCGCGCGATGGATTCCAACGAGCTCGAGAAGGAGCGCGGAATCACCATCCTCGCGAAGTGCACGTCGGTCGAATGGAACGGCACGCACATCAACATCGTCGATACGCCGGGCCACGCCGACTTCGGCGCGGAGGTGGAGCGCATCCTGTCCATGGTCGACGGCGTGATCCTCCTCGTCGACGCCGCCGAGGGCCCGATGCCGCAGACGAAGTTCGTCACCGGCAAGGCGCTGGCGCTCGGCCTGAAGCCGATTGTCGTCGTCAACAAGATCGATCGCCCGGACGCGCGTCCCGCGGAGGTGCTCGACGAAGTGTTCGAGCTATTCCTGAACCTCGAAGCCAATGACGAGCAGCTGGACTTCCCGACGCTCTACGCAAGCGGCCGCGCCGGTTACGCGGGCCTTAGCGACGATGTCCGCTCCGGCGACCTGACGCCGTTGTTCGACACTATCGTCAGCCATGTTCCGCCGCCGCGGGTCGACGCGGGCGCGTTCCGCATGCTCGCCACCTTGCTCGACCGCGACCCGTTTCTCGGCCGCATTCTCACAGGGCGGATCGAAAGCGGAAAGCTCACCACGAACATGCCGATCAAGGCGATCGACGTAGACGGTAACGTCGTCGAGGAAGGCCGCGCGACCAAGGTCTTCGCATTTCGCGGCCTCGAGCGGGTGCCGGTCGAGAGTGCGGAAGCCGGCGAAATTGTCGCCATCGCGGGACTCATCAAGGCGACCGTCTCCAACACCTTTGCCGATCCGGCGGTAAGTGCGCCCCTGAAAGCGCGGCCGATCGATCCACCCACGCTGGCGATGAGCTTCTCGGTCAACGACAGCCCCTATGCGGGACGCGACGGCGACAAGGTGCAGAGCCGCGTGATTCGCGATCGCCTGGAGCGCGAAGCCGAAGGCAATGTCGCCATCCGAGTCACGACCGCGCGCGATAACGATAGCTTCGAGGTTGCCGGTCGGGGCGAGCTTCAACTTGGCGTGCTTATCGAGACTCTTCGCCGTGAAGGATTCGAGCTGTCGATCAGCCGCCCGCGCGTTCTGTTCCGCGACGGTCCTAATGGCCTCGAGGAACCGTACGAGACGGTCGTGGTCGATGTGGACGACGAATTCTCCGGCACGGTCATCGACAAGATGGCGATGCGCAAGGCGGAGATGACCGACATGCGCCCGTCGGGCGGCGGCAAGACGCGCCTGATCTTCAGCGCGCCTTCACGTGGCCTGATCGGCTATCACGGCGAATTCCTGTCGGATACGCGCGGTACCGGCATCATGAACCGGCTGTTCGAGCGATACGGTCCTCACAAGGGCCCGATCAGCGGTCGCCAGAACGGCGTTCTGATCTCGATGGAACAGGGCAAGGCCGTCGCCTACGCGCTCAACGCGCTTGAAGACCGCGGCATCCTGTTCATTTCGCCGGGCGATGATCTCTACGAAGGCATGGTGATCGGCGAGAACGCCAAGATTCACGACCTCGAGGTCAACCCGCTGAAGTCGAAGCAGCTTACCAACTTCCGCGCTTCCGGCCCCAAGGACGAGGGCATTCGCTTGACCCCGCCGCGTCGCATGACCCTCGAGCAGGCGATCGCCTACATTCAGGACGACGAACTGGTCGAGGTCACACCGAAGGTCGTACGCATCCGTAAGCGCTTCCTCGACCCGCACGAGCGCAAGCGCCAGTCGCGCAAGATGGAAGCCGCCTAGCTCGACGGTTGACCGATCCTCTTTCGAATGGACAGTCTGCGGACTGGTCATTCGACGGGGGCGGCAGATGATTCGATCCGGCTGGGTTCTGAGTATGGCCTTGCTCGGGTCAGGCGCTCTCGCAGCACCTGCGACGACCCTGCGTCCGGCGATCGGCGGCGTGTCGCATATCGCCGTCTACGCTCGCGATCTGCAGGCGTCGGATCGCTTCTACGGCTTCATCCTCGGTGGGAAGAAAGCCGCGAACCCGGAGGATCCTGCGGGCGCGCGCTACTATTTCGGCCCGCGTCAGTTCGTGGAAGTGCTCCCTGCGCCCGCTTCGCAGGGACCGTCGATGCTCGCCCATGTCGCCTACGCGACGTCCGATGCGGGCGCGCTTCGTGCCTATCTTTCCTCACACGGGACCAAGGTGAGCGACCTTAGCGGCAAGAACGACGGCGACCGTTGGATCTCTGCGCGTGACCCCGAAGGCAATGAAGTCCGCTTCGTGCAGCCAGGCGCGCCGATTGCAAGCTCGCCGTCGGCGGTCAGCGGCCGGATCATCCACGTCGGCTATCTCGTGCGCAATCGCAGCGCGGAGGACGCCTTCTATCGCGATCTGCTCGGTTTCCGGCCTTACTGGTTCGGCGCCATGAAAGGCGATGCCGTCGACTGGGTGTCGCAGCAGGTCCCCGACGGCCGCGACTGGCTCGAATATATGATGGTCGGACCCGGCTCGACCGTGGCGCTTGACCGCGTCGACGCGCGGCAGCTTGGCGTTCTCAACCATGTCTCTTTGGCCGTGCCGAACATGGAGGCGGCGATGACGCGCCTCTATGCGGAGGAGCGCCTGCCCGAACGCCACGACGGGCCCAGCATGGGCCGCGACGGCAAGTGGCAGGCGAACCTCTACGACCCGGACGGCACGCGGGTCGAACTGATGGAATACAGTGCAGTCGCCAAGCCCTGCTGCTCGCCATTCACGGCGTCGGATCCCACGCCCTAGTCGCTGCCGTTGTCAGGTTGCCGCAGGCGTGGGCTGCGGGTGGCTCATCGCCGACTGGACGGACTTCGGCGGGCGCTTCTTCGCAGTGGCCCTGGAACGAAGCGCCACCATCGTTCCGACGCTCATCGCTAGGAAGGCGTGGATCGGATAAAGCATCGTAATCCATTCGACGTAGGAGTGGACGGCGACCGCCAGGACGACCACGACCAGGCCGGCCGCATACTCCGCCTCGAAGCCCGGGGACAGCATCCGTAAAGTGCCGACAGCGACCGATAGCAGGGCCGCTAGCATGGTGGCGTAGGCGACGACGCCGAGCACGCCCATCTCCGCGGCGATCAGGTAGTAGGTGTTGTGAACCGGGGCTGCCGCGCTGGTCCACGTGACACCGGCGCGAGGATAATAGCCGCCAACGTTGGCAACCGCGACGAAGCGATTGGCGCCGATTCCCAACGGATAATCCGCGACGATCATGGACGCGGCAGCCTTCATGGTGTCGCGCTCGTCGTTGCTATGCTCCCGAGCAACTTCAGAGCGCCGGTCGATTGCTGCGATGAGAATGGGGACGGCGAGGGCAATTCCCAGCGCTCCGGCGCCAGCGACTGCCATCTTGCGCGAGCTCGTTCGATGCCAGCACGACAGGACCATCGTGGCGAACAGGCCCACGCACATCAGGCCGATTGTGGCTCTCGATCCGCCAGCCCAGGCCACCACGAACGCTGCGACTACGCAGAGCGCCGTCCGGCGGACATAGTAACCTCCGAGGAAGGCAGCGAAGGCCGGATAAACGATGAAGTGGGTGGCCATGCCGAGCAGGTTCTGGTGTCCGAACCAGCCGCCTGCTTGCACCGTCCCGCTGAAATGCTGCTGGACCACCACAACCGCCTGAATGGACAGGCCCGTGATCAGGCCCGTGAGGAGGTTCAGCGGAACCTCGCGATCCGCAGTCGCTGCCCGCGAGACGGCATAATAGACGAGCAAGCAGCGAAGAATCTGCCAGCCGTAGAAGAGCGACGGAATTTTCGCGTCGGCCGCCATGGTCGAGATGACGAACACCGCGACGAAGAACAGGAAAGCGAGCTTGATCCGGAGCGGCGTCTTTATGCTGGCGCCTGCGACAATCATCGCGACCGCGACGGCGTCAGTCAGCGAGATGTCGATGCCTTTGACGTAACCCTGCCAACCCGGCCAGCCGTAGGGCTGGGCGCTTATGTTCAGGCGCGTTTCGATGAACGGTAGCAGCCCCAGGGCGAAGGCGGCCTTGGGCAGGTGCTGCCGGTTGTTGCGAAGGAACATGGTCAGGAGCGGCGTGAAGACCAGCAACCCGGCCAGGAAAATCCACTTCAAGGTTCAAGCCTTCCGACGCGACGCACACGTTGTGCGTCCTTATCCTACGCGATGGCAGGATTCATGGAAGGCCGCGAAGGCCTTTGTCACCTTATGAAACGGCAAAAAGCCGGAGCGGCTTGAGCCGCTCCGGCTGCCCCCAAACTCAGAAGTTGCAGTTGTTCGGCTTGGGCCGATCGAGCCGGAAAGCGGGGCCGGGGAATCCAGCCGGCTTAATGACCACCGCAATGAATTGCGCGCCGTCTGCGCTCCATACGTTGTGCGGGACGTAGGCGCCTTCGACGAAGGACTGTCCTGCGCTGTAGGTGTTCCCTGTGCAAAGCGGATTGGAGCCGTCGTACCAGACGATGGTCCCCTGAACGACGGTAACGAACACGGGCGCGGGATGGGCGTGCCAGCCGCTGAAACCGCCCGCCTGGACCGTCAACCGGTCAGCGCCGATGTCCGTGCTGTCGAGGGTCTTGAGATGGAGACCCCATTTGCCCGTCTTATCGTCGGCGGTGTTGACGTTAAGCGTCCCGAAATTCCCGCTGACGATGGGCGAGGGCGCGAAGCCCGAACCGGGCGTTGCGATTGCAGGCGTTGCGAGCAGCGTCGAGGCTGCGACGGCGATAACGGTCGTGAATCGAAGTGTGCTCATGGCAAGTCTCCCCCAAAGTTTGAGACGAACGCCACTGGCCGCCGCCGAAGTCGGCGACGGAGCCCTATGCTGCTTTCCTAAAGTGGATTGCAGCTATCGAAAGTTGAGGTGGGACAATGACCCGTGACTACGCGGATCGCGCCATTCCAAGGATCATTTGCCACTCATCCTCGCGCACCGGAGCGACGGACAGGCGCGACTGGCGGATCAGCTCCATCTTAGCCAGAGCGGCCTCGGCCTTGATCTTTGCGAGTGTGACGGGACCGATCGGCTTCACGGGCTCGACACGGACCGACACCCAATCGGCATCCCCCGGGTCGGGCTGAGCCTCTCGCGTGATGCGCATGATGCCGACGACCGCCTTGTCGGTCATGCTCGCATAGAAGAAGGCTTCGTCCCCCGGCTTCATTGCCTTGAGATGGAGGCGCGCCGCGTTATTGCGGACGCCGTCCCATTCGGTGCTCCCGTCACGGACGAGATCGTCCCAGCTGTAGCTGGAAGGTTCGGACTTCATCAGCCAATATGCCATGGGGAGCCGCCTACAGCGGTGAGCCGGTGGCGGAAAGCGCCGGCTTGGCAATTCGCGACGACGAGTTGACGGATAGCGCCGATGAATCGCTAAAAATCCATTCAGTTCCGCAAGTTAACCCGTGCGCGGCTCGGTTCATCGACTGTCATCTTGGGTTATTGCAACTCCATACGTATCTGGTCCTCAGCAAGTTTAGAGCGAGTGAGCGGCAGCCGATTGCGCCGCTCCAGGGCAAGACGGACGACCAGGACATCGTCATTCGACGAGCGCTCGGGATGAGCGCGAAGACGGTCGGCCGCCAGGCAAAACGGAAAAGATTTGAAGAAGTTGTTTGTGGGCCGCAGGGTCACTGCGGCTGCGGCATTTGTACTCGTTGCGTTGGGTTCCAATGTAGCGTCGGCACAGCCCGTCGTTCAGGCAAGCGCACAGGCTGCGGTCGCTGGTCAGGTGGATGCGGCAGCGCATCCGCTCGGCACGGCGCAAGCAGTGCAGGCTGCGGCGGCAGCCGCGAGCGCCGCGACCGGTGCAGCTGTTGCATCGGTCGCTGGAAGCGCGGTCCAGGCCACGCCGGCGGGGGCCGTGTCCGCGAGCATTGCTCCGGACGTCGCCAAGGAAGCTGCGTGGCTCTACCAGAACGGCTGGCCGCTCTATGCGCTCGTCGACCGTTATAGCGCCGGCGCGGAGTTGAACGAGCAAGCGACCTGCCTCGCGACCGCTGTCTATTTCGAAGCGCGGGGCGAGACTCTCGAAGGTCAGCTCGCCGTGGCGCGGGTCGTCATGAACCGCGCCGCATCCGGCCGGTATCCGCCGAGCTGGTGCGCGACGGTGAAGCAGCCGTGGCAGTTCTCCTTCGTACGCAACGGCCAGTTCCCGCGGATCGACACGTCGTCGGACGCGTGGCGCAAGGCCCAGGCGATCACGCGTCTCGCCATGGCGGACGTCGTGCCGAGCCTGTCGAACGACGTGCTCTGGTACCATGCGAATTATGTCGCGCCGTCGTGGGGCCGCCGCCTGACGCGGGTCCAGCAAATCGGAGCGCACATCTTCTACCGCATCTAAATCAATAACTTATGAGCAGTGCGGGCCGGGGCGCGAAAGCGTTCCGGCCGTTTTGCATCGGCTGGCCCGGTCGCCGAGTCGCTTCGTCGTAAACTTCGTTCACGAGGGATTCGCAACGCGTCCGTTTCGGATGAGCATTGGCGGCACGGGATTTCTCCGTGGGACGGGGAGGACACGGTGCTCAAGATATTGATAGTCGAGGACGATTCGCAGCTTGCGACCACGCTGAAATATCTGGTCGAGGATAATCCGCGCTATAGGGTCGTGGCGATTGCCGATGATGCCGACAACGCGATCGCTGCGGCGGAATATCACAGCCCGGACCTAGCTCTCGTCGATCTTCACCTAGCGCGCGGTAGCACCGGCTTTTCGGTCGCGGTCCGCCTCAGCGACTTCGAAGTGCCTTGCCTGTTCGTCAGCGGAAAGGCGCCAAGCTTCCCGATGCCGGACCTGGCGCTCGGTTGCCTGATGAAGCCCTTCACTGCGGAGGAGGTTCACCGGGCACTGAACCTGGCGGAGGACAAGTTGCGTGGACGGGAGACCCTTCGGCCTCGCATCCCGCAGAACCTGCAAATCTATGATGAACCGCCTGCGTCAGGCTCGACAGAGGCCGGCTTTATTCCGTCGCGCCCTTCGCTTCGGACTCGGCTCGAGCATTGGATTTCCGGCCAGCAGACGGTCAGCCAGGGCCGACTGTGATCGATGTCAGCTGAACTGGCGGAAATAGTCGATCGTCTTCACGAGCCCTTGCTCCAAGGGCACGGACGGCTCCCAGCCGAGCTCTCGCTTCGCCTTGGAGATGTCCGGCTGGCGCTGCTGCGGGTCGTCCTGCGGCAGTGGCTCCTTCACCAACGTCGAGCTTGAGCCGGTCAGTTCGATGACCTTCTCCGCGAGCTCGCGGACGGTGAATTCGACCGGATTGCCGATGTTCGTCGGGCCAGTGACCTCCGGCCCCGAATCCATCAGCGCCATCAACCCACGAATGAGGTCGTCGACGTAGCAGAAGGAGCGGGTCTGGCTGCCTTCGCCATAGATGGTAATCGGCTCGCCGCGCAGCGCCTGCATGATGAAGTTCGAAACCACGCGTCCGTCGGCCGGGTGCATGCGCGGGCCATAGGTATTGAAGATGCGCGCCACCTTGATCGGCACACTGTTCTGGCGGTGGTAGTCAAAGAAGAGGGTCTCGGCGCAGCGCTTGCCTTCGTCGTAACAGGAGCGCGGCCCGATCGGGTTCACGTGTCCCCAATAATCCTCGGTCTGCGGATGCACTGACGGGTCGCCGTAGACTTCGCTGGTCGAGGCCTGGAGGATCTTGCAGTTCAGCCGCTTGGCGAGACCCAGCATGTTGATCGCACCGTGCACCGACGTCTTCGTCGTCTGGACGGGATCGTGCTGGTAATGGATCGGCGAGGCGGGGCAGGCGAGATTATAGATCTCGTCCACCTCCACGAAGAGCGGGAAGGTAACATCGTGCCGCATGAACTCGAACCGCGGGTTCGAATGCAGGTGCGCGATATTCTCCTTCGTGCCCGTGAAGAGGTTGTCGACGCACAGCACGTCGTGCCCGGCTTCGAGAAGGCGATCGATGAGGTGGGAGCCGAGGAAACCGGCGCCGCCGGTCACCATCACCCTTTTACGCATGCTGTACGTGCGAGCCATTTGCCCCCTCTTCGATAATGACGCTGCCCGTCACCGACGCCCTAGCCTTGGCTTACTGAGAGCGCCACGGCGGGATTAAGTGACAATAAGACCTACAACCTGAAAATTCCCGAATTGAAACAGGTTAAGCTTAACGCGGCGTTGAAGTATGTTAATCTTTCGTTTAGAGGACGACTCACTTGCTCATTCTCAATGGGGGGAATGAGCCGGCACAAAGGTTTTGAAAATGCGTCGCTCGCTCCTTAAGGCCCTCACGGCCCTGTCCGTCGCCGCTGCTGCGGTCGGCGTTTCCACTCCAGCCTTGGCCGCCAACGGCGACTTCCTCGGCGGTTGTGACGTTACGATCACCACTCCGGACGCCACGGCTTGCCAAGGTTATTACAGTGGTAACATCCTCAACGGCAGCCCGACCGATATCGCCCTCCAGCAGGGTGCAATCGCTGCGCTTCCGGGCTCGTTCACCTGGGACGGCAATTGGACTGGTCTGGTTAACGCTGGAGATGTGATCGGCTCCCTGACGAACACCAACCAGATCAATTTCGGCCAGACGCTGTTCGGTGAAACCATCATCGGCGCGCACTTCGGCAACATCGACGACAACCTTGGCAACAGCGGCAACGTGTCGGTGTTCTGGCTGTTCAACTTCGGCACGACGGGTGCGGACTATGTCGTGCTCGACAACATCCGCGGCTTCTCGAACGCAGCGCTCTACACCACCGGTTCGGGTGGCGGCGTTCCTGAGCCGGCGACCTGGGCGATGATGCTGGTCGGCTTCGCCGGCGCGGGCATGGCGCTCCGCCGCAGCCGCCGCAGCAACGCGAAGCTTCTCCAGCTGGCATAAGTCAGCCGGGGGGCAGAGAAGGAAAGTTGGCTGCCGGCCCTCGGGCCGGCAGCTTTCTTTTTGCCCGGAGCACGGCTCAGCCGATGAGGCGGACGTCCGTGCCCTTGAAGTTCATGATGTTGTTGTCCGAGCAGCCCTTGGCGATCAGGATGCGGCCCATGAAGATCAGCCGCTTGCCAACGAATCGCGCACACTGGACGTCCGGCGAGAACTCCCCGTCCACCCGCAGGATCTCGGCCGGCAGGTAAACCAGGCCCTTGAACTTCGAGAAGCTGTTGCCGGCGATGACGTTCTCGCCGCGATCCTGCGCATTCTCAACGTGCCGGTCCTGATAGATCAGTAGTCCCGCATTCGGCCCCTGGCTCGGTGCTGCGAGCTGGACCTTGGCGTGTGGATCGATCTGCACCTTGCCGATCGAGCCGGGTGATCCGGTCGGGTCCTCGCTGGTCAGGAAGATCGTACAGGACTTGCACGAGAGCTCGGCCGTCGGCCCGACAAGAAGGCTGCCGCGGTTCAGAATATATTCGCCGTCGCGAAGGAAGATCGGCCCGTTGACGACCAGGTTGCCGTAGCAGCCCGGATCGATCTCCACTCTCCCGCCATTCTGCTGAGCCGCATCGGCGTTCACGGTGATGTTCGGACAGCCGGTGTTCGGAATCAGCGGCGGATCGGAATCGGCAAGCGGATCCTTCTGCTTGAGCCCATAGCCGCGTACCCGCGTCGCCTTGGAGTTCTGGACATCGATACCGCCGAACGCGGTCATCCGCTCGGCGCTGACTGTCGAGGAGGCGTCGGCTTCGATCGCCTTCGACGAAGAGGAGTTGGTCGCGACGCCGCAGCCCAGTTCGACGTTGGCGCTGGGCTCGATCTTCAGACCGGTCTCGTCATCGGCACCGACGGCGAACGCGCAATACTCCCCAGTTTCCACGACGGTCGCGGTGGCTTCGACGCTGATGACCGGACGCCGCCTGAGGAATACCGACGAGAAGGTGAGCTTCGCCGGAGTGGCAATCCGGACACGGACGGCGAACGGGTCCTCGCGATGGTCTTCCGGCGATTGCTCGGCGGTAGTTGCCCGGCTCGGATCGAGGTCCTTGTTGACCGCAATGCTGCGATCGACTGCACCTTCCATGTCGCCGTTCTGGATTAGGCCATAGACACCTGCGAGAGCCGCGGCATCGGCGGTGCTTTGCAGCTGACGTTTCGCGAAAACCCACTGGATCGTGTCGACGGCTAGCCCGGCACATCCGATCAACAGGGGCAAAGCGAAGGCCAAGAGGGCCAGTGTGTTGCCCCGCTCCTCGCGAAGCAGCCGCTGGAACATCACGAGTGCAGTGCGAAGCGCCATGTCATTTCACTAGGATATTCGGGTTAACGGAGCTTTAGGCCTGATGGCCGCGGAAGCGTTGCCCGAACGAAAATGGGGCCGGCGTTCGCCGGCCCCACGATCGTAAGGGTCATGATCGGCTCACATGCCAAGCATGCTCGCCATGCTCGTGCTTCCGTTCTTCGGGACAGGAACCACGCGGTTCGGGTTCTTCCAGCCGTAGACCGGCTGAGACGCGCCCTTCAGCTGCTTGCCGTTGCCAAGGTCGCCCCCGGAGCAGTTGAGCATCTTGTCGATGCAGTTGCCGGCCCACATTGCTTTGACGTTGACGTCCCAGGCTTCCCAATAGTCGGCGTGAAAGGTCGAACCGTGCGGAAGCTCCGGGTGCATCTCGTCCGACGAGAGGCGCCAGGACGCGAGGTCGTCGCCCTGAACCACCGAATAGTAAACGCCCAGCGTGAACTGCGGGATCAGGTACGGGTGGGTCGTCGGGCACTTCGCCAGCCAGTTCGTGCTGTCGTTGCGAACCATATCAGACAGGTGGCTGCGATGGTCAGCCGTATCGAGGTTCTTGCCGTCCCAGCACTTCGGCGTATCGATCAGCGCCACCAGGTGAGAGCCGGCCGGGCAGGCGGCCTTTGCCGCTGGGATGGACGCGAAGTTGCCCGGCAGCGCGCCCGGACCGTCACAGATGAAGTGACCTGGGTAGGTCGCCGCACGATTGTTGATCATGTCGTAGCCGAAGATGAAGCGCAGGCCGTTGGGAATGGTCGCGCAGATCCCCTGTGCGGTCGCGCTGGTCTGCGGGTTGCAGTCCGTCCCCTGCGGGATGCGCTTGTAATAGGTCTGGACATAGTCCGGCTGGATGACGTTGCCCTTGCCGTCGAGCATGGCGGGCATCCAGTACGCGGACCGGTTGGCGGCCGTGCCGTTGCCCATATTGTTGCAGGTGCTGTCACCGGACGCACGCAGGCTTGCGAAAGTGGAATTCGCGTTGGCTGCGGTGTTTCCATAGAACTGGTGGAGGTGCGACGCGCCCGGCTGACCCGGATGGACCATCGGGTCGTCATAGAGGAGCTGACCCGCTCCGCAGATGAAGCGGAATGCGCCGACGGTGTCGGGAGCATTGGAGACCGGAATCTCACCATCACCCCAGGTAGCCTGAAGCGTCGTCGTCACGTCGAAGTTGCTCGGGACGACGGTCGCTTCCGTATAAAGCGCGTTCGTGGTCGTGGTGGTCGTCGACCCCGTCGCCGTTCCGGTAGTCGTGCCCGTCGTCGCCCCGGTGGTTGTTCCGGTCGTCGTGCCGGTCGAAGTCGTCCCACCCGAGGTGGTATTCTTCTTCCCGCCGAGCTTTTCGCGCGCAAACCGCAGCGGATCAAAGTGACCGCTGGTCACGTCCGGCGCGACGCTCACCACAAGAAACATGCCGGCAAGCCCAAGTGCCATGGCCTTAAAGGCCGAGAATCCATCGTTCACGTTTGCCTCCCCAGACAAATCTGGGAGGAAACTCGGCCTTACGCGTAAAGATAGGGTAAAGAGCGCAGTATCGATACCGGCGATTTTACGCAGTTTTTCGGGTTGTTAGCCGGTCGTGGAACGTGCCTGTCCGCCTGGCATGCGATGCTTGATGGACCTCAGGAATGTCGCGACCGGTCCCAGCACCTGCAGGTTGACGTAGCCGGGAAGACGGACGTTCACCGGCCAGACGCCGCCCCAACCGGTGAAACTTTCTCTCATCTCTTCAAGGCTTTCCTCGATGAGATCGGCGGTCGCCTGCTCGAAGATATGGACGATCTGCTCCGGGGATGGCGCCAGTTCGCGAACAGCGAAATAGCGATCCGCGCGGATAGCAAAGAGCTCGACGAGGCCGGCCTGCGTCAAGCGCTGGTGCAGTGGATCGTGCTCTGAAGCAAAGCATTCGACCTGAACCACGAACTGATTGCTTTCGAAAAGGCCTTGCATCCCCTCGAGCACCTGCAGCTCATGCCCTTCGACATCGATCTTGGCGCAGATCCGGCGTCGGCGAAGGTCCAGCTGACTGTCGAGTCGGTCGGCCTTGACCTTCATTCGATTGGTGAAAGTTCGCTCGTCGTGGATCGACGTGTCTAGGACGCTGTTGGCGCCCGAAAGATCATGCACGACCCCGAAGCCGACTTCGCCCTTCCTGTCCGAGGCGGCGAGCTGATAGGCTCGCACCCGCGCGCTGCCATTGAGAGCAATGTTGTGGAGCAACTCACCGAAGGTTGTCGGAGCGGGTTCGAAGGCGTGGACCTCCAGTCCTTCCTCCGCTGAGAACAAGATCGAATACAGACCGACGTTCGCACCGACGTCGAGAAAAGTGTCGCAACCGCAATGCCGCGCCAGTTGGCGGAGCAGATAGGGCTGCAACGGCTCGTATTGCCGGGTCAGATAGTTCCGAGCGTGTGATGCCTTCGTCCACTTGGGTTGAACCATGCAGCCTGCCCCTAAACCACGGTGATTGCCCGGATTTATCGCCGACCTATACACCTACTTGGTCGTCGGGGGGAGCTGAGAGCGGCGGCGGCGAGCAGACCCATCATGAATCTACAAGAACGCTAGAAAATTGCGCGGATCGAGAGGGACCGCTGCTGGCTCGATCAGGCCAGCCGTGATAGCCGACCGGTTCCGTTCGGCAGTGTGAGTGAGGTCATGCTCGCGAGAGTCCTGAAGCGAGTGCTTGCCCAGCCGATCAAAGACCGCCTGGAAGCCGTACGAGCGAAGGTCCGCGTCCGCGAGGCCGAGCGGGCGGTTGCGAACTTCTCGCGCCCTGCCGCGCTGCCGCACGGCCTTCCTGGAGAGCTGATCATCTCCCTGACTTCCTACCCGCCCCGCTATCCGACTCTCGCAAAGACGCTGAAGAGCCTGTTGGCTCAGGATATCCGGGCGGATCGGACCATCCTCTGGCTCGAGGACAAGGACGTTCCGGCGTTACCAGAAGACGTGCGGGTTCTGACGGAAGTCGGCCTCGAGATCCGGAAGTGCGTGAACATCCGCTCGTATAACAAGCTCATCCACACGCTCGTCGACTTTCCCGAGGCCTATGTCGTGACAGCCGATGACGACGTCTATTACCCGCCGCACTGGCTGGCCGTCCTGGTCGAAGCGGTGAAGCCTGGTGAGACAGCAATCATTTGCCGCCGCGCTCACCAGCCGCAGGGCCGGAACGGCCAGTTCGGTAAGTATGCGGACTGGCGCTGGGAGATCGTGACCGATGGCGAGCTGCGCGACGATCTGTTTCCGACGGGCGTGGGGGGTGTGCTGTACCCTCCGCACTCGCTCGCTCCGGAGGTCACAGACATGGAAGCCCTCAAGCGCCTCGCTCCGACGGCCGATGACGTCTGGCTCTTCTGCATGGCCAAGCGGGCTGGAACGAAGCACCGGCAAGTCGGCGGCCGCTTTCCCCTTGTGAACTGGGAGGGATCACAGGACGTGGGACTGGAGCACGAAAACGTGCTTCAAGCGAACGACAGACAACTAGAAGCCGTCTGGCGTGAGTATTGCGCCACGCCCGGGGACTGACTCGCGTAACCAGAGGGGACCAATGCCGGCATTGCGACACAGGGCGGCCCACTTTCTTCTTCGAAAGTTGGGCATGTTCGACAGATCATATCGGGAGAAAGTCGGGGGCCGTTCCTTCGTCATCCCGATCATCAACGGCCGCAAGACTTACGTGTCGGAGCCGTGGATGTCGGAGGTTCTTGAGCGGCTTCTCGCACTGAAGAGCGGTGCCTTCATCGATGTCGGCGTCAATCTGGGCCAGACCCTGTTGAAGGTCGCCGCGATCGATCCAGACCGGACCTACGTCGGGTTCGAACCCAATCCGGCCTGTGTCGATTATGCGTGGAAGCTGATCCAGAAGAACGGCCTAAAATTCACCGTCGTCCCCGCAGGGATCACGGACCGGACGACGTTGCTCCATCTAGAGATGTTCCGCGAGGACGACACGGATCCTTCGGCGAGCATCGTGCCGGCGTTTCGATCGAACGTTGTTGCCTCCAGGTCAGTTATGGTCGTCGACCCCGAACAGCTGCCCGAAGGGACGTTGCCCGAGGAAGTCGCTGTCGTGAAGATCGATGTCGAGGGCGGCGAGCTATTCGTCTTGCGGGGGCTTCTGCCCCTCTTAAGGCGCGCTCGTCCCTTCCTTGTCGTCGAAGTGCTACCGCCGTCTGCCCCTGACCGGGTCGAACGCCAGGTCGAGCTCGAACGGCATCTCGCCGAGCTGGATTATCGCCTGTTTCGAATTCGGCGCGACGACCGCGAGCAACTCCAGACGATCGATCCGATCGAGACGCTCGGCATCCAGACGGACCTCCTCAGCTGCGACTATGTCTTCGCACCCGCGGAGCTGGCCGCTTCATTGCGGAACTGAACGGGGCGAGATCGTTGCGAATGCAGTTGTTTACCTTCACAGAGTAGGCGCTGCGCTCGGCACTCGCCGGTGGGGGTTCATGTTCTTCGACACTTTCAGGTCCATCCGCATCCTGAACCTTCCGCATCGTGCCGACAGGCGCGCCGAGATGCTTGCGGAGCTTCGGAAGTTCGGGCTCGACGGCGATCCCCGCGTGTCTTTCTTCCCGGGCTCGATAGCGAAGGAGAAGGGCAGCTTCGCCACGCCGGGCGAAAACGGCTGTTACCACAGCCACATGGCGCTCTTGAAGGACGCTGCTTCGTCGGGCGGGCCCGTGCTCGTTCTGGAAGACGATTGCGACTTCACGCCTGAGACCACTTCGTATGAACTGCCCGCCGAATGGGATATTTTCTACGGCGGCTATCAGGCGGACGAACCGGACGATCTGATCAACTCCAACATCATCGGCGCGCACTGCATGGGCTACAGCCCGAAGGCAGCGAAGATGCTTGCCGACTATCTGGACAGCGCGCTCGATCCGGACTTCCCGCCCGACGCAACCGCACTCGCTCAGGGCCATTATTCGCCGGGTGTGAAGCCGCCGTTCGATGGTGCGATCGTCTGGTTTCGCCGCGCGCACCCGGAGCTGAAGACCGTGTTCGCGCAAATCGCCATTCAGCGCTCGTCCCGCTCGGATATCGCTGAAGGTACCTTCCTCGATCGCGTGAGCCCGTCGCTCGCGGGTGTCGCGCGCAAGGCAAAGAATTGGGTTCGGAGGCGTTTTGCATGAGTGACGGTAAGCCCGTTCTCAATTCGCTTTGGGTCGGTAACACCCTCGGCTTCGTCGAGCGGCTATGCCTCATGTCGGCGCTCGGCACGGGCCATCACTTCAAGCTTTATTCCTACGAGCCCGACAAGCTTCAGGGCGTGCCCGACGGCGTCGAGCTGTGCGACGCGGCGGAGATCATGCCGCAGGAGAAGTTGATCTCTTATTCGGATACCGGCGCCGTCGCTCTCGGAGCCAACTTCTGGCGCTACAATTTGCTCGCCAAGGGACATGGCCGCTGGGTCGACATGGACCTGATCTTCCTGAAGCGTTTCCCGGTCGAGTCCGAATATGTGTTTGGCTGGGAATATGCCGGCTGGATCAACAATGCAGTCATGGCGGCTCCGGCGGGCTCCCCGTTCGTTGCCGATCTCCTCTCGATCCCGCAACCCAACAAGCGGCCGCCATGGTTTGGGCCGAAGAGATCGCTCCTCTTCTACCTGGAGCGGCTGAAGAAGGGCACGATCCCCCTCGAAGACATGCCGTGGGGCACCTATGCGGCCGGGCTCGTCACCTATCTCGTGAAGAAACATGAGCTCGAGCAATTCACCCTGCCGCCGCGTGTTTTCTATCCCGTCGAGTGGAAGGATGCGCGCAAGCTCTACGGGCCCGCGGAAGAGATTGAGGCCATGCTCGCCGAGGACACGCTGACGGTCCACATGTGGCACTCGAGACTCGGCGAACTGAAGCGCGCGCCGCCGCCCGCTGGCTCCTACATGGCCAAGGTCGCCCAACGGTTCGGCGTCGAGTTCCTTTAAATGGCCACTTGGGATAACTATCCCGCGTCTCTCTCTCAGGACAGCGGGGCACTGTGCAGGTCAAGTCTCTGCTCAGACAAGTTGCTGGTGGCGGCGCGCTGATCGATTTTGCGCGGAAAATTCGCTCCAGGAAAATCGACAGCTCGGCCGATTACTGGGAGGGACGCTATCGGGACGGCGGCAATTCAGGGGCCGGTTCGTACGGATGCCTTGCACTCTTTAAGGCACAGTTCCTGAATGACTTCGTTCGATCGGAAAAGGTGCAGTCGGTCATTGAGTTCGGCTCGGGCGATGGAGCCCAGCTCGAGCTTGCCGAATACCCGGTCTACACCGGGCTGGACGTCTCTCGAACCGTCCTGGACGTAGCGCGGGAGAAATTCCGCGCTCGGCCGGACATCCATTTCCTGCACACTTCGGAGTACTCGCCGATCTTGAAGCGGACCTCGTCCTCTCGCTGGACGTGATCTACCACCTGGTCGAAGACGAAGTGTTCGATGCCTACATGCAGCGGCTCTTCGATGCCTCCGCGCGCTTCGTGATTGTCTATTCGAGCAACGATAATCGTGGATTCGTCGCTCCTCATGTGAGGCATCGTAAATTTACCAAATGGGTAAGTAGTTTTCGTCGGGATTTCGTCCTGACAAAGCATCTGCTTAATCCTTACGCAGAGGAATTGGACGATGGCGGAGAAACCTCCTTCGCCGATTTCTACGTTTTCGAGCGGCGGCGCACAGATTGGGGGTAAGTCGCCTATTCGGTTCTGCTGAAGATCGGATCGAACAGCGGCGAGATTTCCTTCGCGACGCGCACGCTCAGGTGATTGTGGTCGAAGTAGCGTGGGCCTTGCGCGTCCGACACGGGGCAGACGCTCCCTCGGCATAGCCTATCCACCGGCTCGACGAAGGTGACCGGGTACTGGGCGCTCAGCCGACGGAAATAGGCAAGGATGCGGGCGTGCCTATGCTCGTAATCCTCGCGTGACACATCCTTGATCGGCGGGGCGAAGCCGAAGCGTTGCACGTAGAGGAGTTTCGGCACGTCGAACTGTGGTTCCGGAACGGGTCCGACGATGACGACTGTCTTTCCGGCCTCCGTGAGCTCCGCGACCAGGCGCGTGAAGCCGCGTTCGAAGACTTGGTGATTGCCGCCATGCGGAGCATCGCGTCCGTTTTCAGACAGGCGGATGTCGAGGTCTTCCTCGGTCGGGTTCGGCGGCTCATCGATGCGCCAGTTGGACCATCGCGCGGATAGCACGACGGTCTTGATGTCGGGGTGCAGCGCCCTGTCCAGCATCTGGGAATTGTAGTCGCCGCAGAAGCGGTACGACGGCGTCGTTGTCAGGCTGGCAACGAAGTTCGCGCTGATAGCGAAGCCGAGGCCGGGTGGACAGTCAGCCGCCGCCGCAAACAGGAAGGACGCGCGTTGCCGAAGGGCTGATGCCTCCATGGCCGTCGCCGTCACCATTGCGTGGGAATCGCCCCACAGCAGCACGTGCGGCACCGCTTTCTTGTCGCCTAGCAGGCAGGCTTTGGACGGCGGCACGATCGCATTGTCGACGCTCATGCACTCCATGTGATGCACGGACTTGTCACGCGGTGCGTTGGCCGCCGCTAGGCTCGCGGCAGGCAGACGCGAGGGAAGGCCGCTGGAGACTGCGATAGCGAGCCCGCAAATGCCCATGAAGGCCATTCCGGCGAGCGGAAGGACGACCGCAGTGCTCTTGCGCGAACGCCGGACCGGGTCTTCGACAAAACGGAGGGTGAGAAGCGCAGCGCCGAGACTGAGCAGCGAGAGGATGAAGCCGGATGTTGGCGAGATCTTCCCGGCCGCGAGATAGGCACCGAACGCCAGCGCCGGAAAATGCCAGAGGTAGAAGGAGTAAGACGCGCGCCCCACGGCGACGAGCGGCGCCGTTCGCAGCAAGGCCGAGCCCTCGTTCCCCTCGTTGTGACCGCTGAAAATCACCAGAGCGGTGCCGAGGACAGGCGGCACTGCGGTCAGTCCCGGGAAGGGCATTGTGCCATCGTAGACGTACACGCAGGCGCAGATGATGATCAGGCCCGCGAGCGCCGTGACTTGGCGTATCATCCGGCTCAGTTCGATCTTCGGGCTCGCCGCGAGCAGGCCGCCGACCATCAGCTCCCAGGCCCTCGTCGGAAGCAAATAGAAGTTGGCGCCCGGAGCGTGCGTCGTGGCGTAGATCGACAGCGCCAGGGAAACGGCCGCGATGACGGCGATGACGGTTCGGATGCGGATCCTGAACCAGACGAGCGCCCAGAGGAGCAGCGGGTAGAAGATGTAGAATTGCTCTTCGACCGCGAGCGACCAGGTGTGCAGCAGCGGCTGGACGTCCGCGTGCGCCGCGAAATAGCCGACTGATTTCCAGAAGTAGAAGTTCGACCCGAACAGCGAGACGCTGAGGAGCGACTTGCCGTAGCTCACGAGTGTGTCGGGGTCGTAGGCCAGAAGCGCGACTGCGGTGCTGACCGCCAGCACAAGCGTAAGCGCGGGCAGGATGCGCCGGATGCGCCGCTCGTAGAAGCGGCGTATGGAGAACGTCCGGTCGTGGATCGACCGCAGAAGGATCCCGGTGATCAGGAACCCGGAGATGACGAAGAAGACGTCGACGCCGATGAAGCCTCCTGAAAAGCCCGATATCCCGGCGTGAAACAGGACGACTGGAATGACGGCGATGGCCCTGAGGCCGTCGATGTCCGACCTGAAATCATGCGTCGGAGTAGGCGGCCGGACGAAGGAACTGGTCGGTTCCTTGTTCGGCTCGGACTTGGCCGCGATGTCCACTTCAGCCTTCCGGGTTGGCCGGAGCGAAATGGTCGAAGGAAATGAATTCGGGACGCAGGGCGGAGCCGCGCTGCGCGAACAGGATATCGACCTGGACCAGGTCGACGCCGTTCGGCCTGCTAAAGCCCGAAATATCGAGCGGAACGAAGCCCTTCGAGTCCATCGCGTTCAGGACCTCGAGCATCGTCGGCGCGCCCTTGTTGTAGGGCAAGAGCGCGACCTCGAGCTGGATCAGCTCGCAGCGCGATAGCGTTTCGGCTCCGCCGGCGAGGATTTCGAGCTCAGCGCCCTGAACGTCCACCTTAAGGAAGAGCGGAGCGGCAAAGCCCTCCGCCAGCTCGTCCAGGGTCCGCGTAAAGTATGTCCGCTCCTTTCGCGGAGCGTTGCTCTGCTCCGGGAAGTAGGAGGAGCCCGTCTCCATCTCGTAGAAGGTCACTTCGCGGCCTGCGGTCGACCCCAGCACGGCGGAAGCGAATGAGACGTTGTCCAGCTCCGTGCAGATCGCTTGCAGGCCGGCCGCTTTGCCATCCTGCGCTTCGACCATCAGGATCGGCGCGTCCGGAAAGAGGCGATGCGCAAGCCGCGTCCAATCGCCCTGATAAGCGCCGACGTCGATGATCCCGGCCGGCCGGAAACCTTTTGCGATCAGCCGCCGATAGGCCGCTTCCTCGTCCGACAGAGCGGATTCGTGTCCAAGAACTTTGGTGAGAGCACGCTCGACTTTGCCGGGAAGGATCGACATGCCCTTCATCTAAGACGCGAATTTCCGAGGCGGCAACATTTGTCTGCTCGACTGACCATGATTGGAACAGGGCGAACTCATCTGCAGTCTGCGGGTTGCTGCCGTGGGGCCGTTCACTAGAGTGCGGGGCAAATGTTCGAGACGCCTGAGATTGTAACTTCAACCACTTCAGGCTCGCCGCGGCGCGGTCCGGCGGAAGTCCTGTCTATTCAATTCCTGCGCTTCGTCGCGGCCTTCGCCGTCGTGATCTTCCATTCGCAGCAGGCGCTCACCAAGGGTGCGCCCGGAACGCTCGGTTATTGGTTCGAGCTTGGCGCCGCGGGCGTCCACGTGTTCTTCGTCATTAGCGGCTTCGTGATCATGCACACAAGCTTCGGCGGAACCGACGTGGGCATGCCGACGAAACGCTTCCTGTTGCGGCGTTTCGTCCGAATCTTCCCGATCTACTGGCTGTGCTGCGCAGCGTACGTCGCCTACCATCAGTCCTTCGGCACTCCGTACGAGTTGACGCCGCTGCAGTGGCTGGGAGCGTTCCTGCTTCTGCCCGTGCAATCGTCCGCGATCATCGGGCCGGGATGGACGCTCTCGTACGAGCTCTATTTCTACATCTGCTTCGCCGCGTTGCTTTGGCTGCCGGCGCTCAGTGCTTTGCTGGTCCTGACCGGATTCTTCGTCGGTTCGATCGCCTTGGGGGTACTGGTCGGCTTTACCGGTCCGCTCGCGATCGGGACGAACCCGCTGATCCTGGAGTTCTGCGCGGGCTGCTGGCTCGGCTATTTCTTCGCCCGGCGAAAGGTCGGAACGCGACCGTTGGGATTGAGCCTGGTCGCGATTGGCGTTGTGATGTTCATTCTCGGAGCGCTGATCGACTACCGAACGGTGCCGCTGTCAGTGATCTGGGGAATTCCGAGCATCCTGCTAGTGACCGGATGCTTGCTGTTCGAGCAGGCGGGGCCGCTGCCGAGGTTGCTGCGGCGCCTAAGCCACCTCGGTGACTCTTCTTACGTCCTGTACCTCATCCACATCCTGTGCATCACCATCGTGCTCGATATCGGGTTCGATGCGCTGGTTCCGATGGCGCCGATCGACAGCGTCGTTGGCGCAATCATTCTCTCGATGGTGTGCGCGGCGCTGGCAGCGGCGATCTTTCACTTCATCGAGAAGCCAATGCTCAAGTGGCTGCGCCGCAACGTCGTGGACCGCTTTTCCTCGCGGCGGCCGACGCCGTCTTCAGTGGAAGCGTTGAACCCCTAGCAGCCGCTCCTGCCGCCCTGCGAGCGGACGTTGTTCGCGGACAGCGGTCGCAGATGGTTCGAGGAACTGCCGGTGTTGCAGCTTTCCTGCTGCTTCTTGGCCGGCCGTGTCTCGGTCGCTGCGGGCGCGAGGCCCGGTCCATCGAGCAACAAGGAGCCTTTCGATGCATCGGCGGCCAATTGCGGCTTGGCTTCGACCGGCGTTACCAGTTGACCGCCCGGCGCCTGAAGCGCGTCGGGATCGGGCGTCGAGATGATTGGATCCACGGCGTTGTCCGCCGCGTCCAGCGCAACTTCCACGGTCGCGGGTGAAGGCGGCGCGGGCTCGTTCCCGGCATATTTTTGGGAAAAAGCCGAGCTCGATCCGAGGCCGTTCTTCAAACGATAGAAGATGTGTCGGCCGATCTGCACCGACTTGTCCAGGGAGTCCGCCCAGTAGGGCAGCACGAAATCGGCGTGATAGTGCGTTGCGTGTCCAACCGGCGCGAAGACTTTTCCGGCAAGCGCCTGCTCCGCAAGCTTCTGCGCCTGCTTCCACAGCGAGGGCACGGGAACCCGGGCGAGCGAGCCGTCGCACGTGAACGTGAACTGGCAGCCGGTGACGCGATCCGAGCCTTGGTAGACGACCCCGCAGACACTCGAAGGGTAGGCGGGATGACGCATGCGATTGAGCACAACCTGGGCGACGGCGCGCTCGCCATCGGCGCCCTCGGACGCAGCCTCGTAATAGACCGCCTGCGTCAGGCACTCGAGCGCGCGCTTCCGACTGACATCGTCCGCCTTCAACTTGAAAGCGGCGGCGGCCGTATCGGGGCGCCCTGAGAAAGCGCGCTCCGCATTCTCCTTCATCGCTTCCTCGGGCGAAATCGGACGCAGCAAGTCGGGCGGCGGAAGGTTGAGGCTCATCGCCGAACCGTTCGAGGCTTCCTGCACGCTTTTCTTCGAAGGCAGCTTGATTGTGGCCGAGCGGCCGTCGCTGAAGAGCATCAAGGCGGCAATTGCGAACGCCAGCAGCGCAACGAAGATGCCGGCCAACGCCCAATGGCGCTTATGCCGGAGGACCGACCATTGCCCTACAGGTTCGATCTTCACACGGCACTCCGCCGCCAGCGATAGGCGAGGACAAAAATGGCCGGACCGTCGACCAGATAGCGCTTCCACAGACGCCGGGGATTGGTGAGTAGCCGGTGAGCCCATTCCAGGCCCAGGCGCCGGGCCAGGACGGGCGCTCGCTTCTGGTCGCCCGTCAGGAATTCGAGCGCAGCCCCGATGCACAAGGCGAGCCCGCGAGCGCCGTCTATCTTCGCCGCCTCTGCGGCAATCAACTCCTGCTGCGGCGATCCGACGCAGATGAAGGCGAAGCGCGCCTTGGAGTTGGCGATGAAATTGGCTGCCTCTCGTCGGGCCGCGGGATTGCGCATCAGGCCCATCGGGGGACAATGCTGCACGAATTCCACGTGCGGATATCGCGCCTGGAGGCCGCGCAGCAGGCTGTCATCGCCACCGATGACCGCCAGCCGGTCGCCGCGCGCGATCACGCCCTGGAACATCAACTCGACCAGATCGCTTCCTGGGATTACGGGCAATTCGAGATTGCGCCACTTAGCCAGGCGCGCGAGCACCTTGCTGTCGCAGACGCATAGGTCGGCATCGCGATAGGCTTCGGCCAGCTCCGGGATCTGTTCGCCCTGCTTGTGCAGCCGGACCATGTGATCGACGTTCGGCGTGACGAGATACTGGTACTTGCTGTCCGCGCTTACGCTCGCGACGCGGGAGACCAGCGCGTCGAGCGCCAAGACATCGAAGCCGACGTCCAGAAAGCTCTCACGATTAGTAGGCATCGCGGTCGAACAGCACCGCTCGTGCCGTTGCGAACAGGATACGGACATCCAGCCATAGCGACCAGTGATCGATATATTGCTTGTCGAGCTCGACCCGCCGCTTGGCGCGATCGATGGTCCGGATCTCGCCGCGCAGGCCACGGACCTGTGCGAGGCCGGTAATGCCCGGCTTCACCCGGTGGCGGCCGGCATAACCGCGCACGGCGTCCTGATAGTAATGGTCGCCGACACGCATCTCGAGCGCGTGGGGCCGCGGCCCCACCAGCGACATGTCGCCACGAATGACGTTCAGAAGCTGCGGTAGCTCGTCGATGCTGAGCTTGCGCAGGACGCGGCCGACCGGTGTTACGCGCGGATCGTCTTTGGTCGTCGTCGCGCGGGCGCCAACGTCCGTCATGTCCGCGTACATCGTGCGGAACTTGTAGACGTTGATGACCTCGTTGTTGAAGCCGACGCGCGGCTGCACGAAGAGGATCGGACCCGGGCTCGACAGGCGCACGAGCAGCGCCGCGACGCCTATGACGGGCGCGAGAAAGACCAGAGCGATGCCGGCGATCAGCAGATCCTCGCCGTGCTTCACGAACTGGTTGATGTCCCGGAACGGCCGTTGCCACAGGTTGAGAACGGGCAGGGAGCCCAAGAGGTGCACCTTGTAGTCCGGTGCAAGCTCGATCGCTTCCGCAGGGATCAGCGAGACGTCCACGGACACCTCGCTCAACCCGTCCACGATGTCGTGGAGGCGGGCCGGCGGCAGGTTGGGAACGCTGATCAGCACCTGGTCGATCTCGCCGCGCCGGGCGAGCTCCGCAAGCTGCTCGTAGCCGCCAAGGAACTTTAAGTCTTCGAGAGCGCCGACCTTGGGGCGATCATCGGCGACACCCACGAACCGCAAATGCGGGAGCTCGAGACCATCCAGAAGCCGCCTGATCATCTTGAGCGACTGAGGGTCGGCCCCATAGAAAGCGATGCGCTGCTCGATTGCTCCTCGTGCGGCCAGCCGATCGAGGTAACGCCCGATCAAGGGCCGCGAGATCCCGAGCGTCGAGATCATCGACGCGAGGAACAGCAAGCTGACCCCGCGGGAGTAATTGTCGATCATGCCGAACTGCCAGACGAGCGCCGAGGCGACCAGAGTGGCGACGATGGCGTCGACGAACACTTCGCCGTCTCCGTCGACGAGGTCGACCAGCGTTCGGCGGTACGCCTTCCTCGACGAGCGGATCAGCAGGAACGTCGCGGCCATGACGGCGAATGCGAAAACATGGACCGAAAGGATCACTCGCACGCCGACCAATTGATCGTACGCGAATAGCGCCATCGGAGCACTGATCGCCAGGCAGATCAGGTCCGCGGCGAGGAAAATCGGCCCGACAATATTCGACGTGAACCGAACGCCGGGCTTGGAGGCGCGCTTTGGCACCTCGACTGGAGCGGCTGCGTTTTCAGCGCCCGGCATCAGATGAACTCTCTGGCAAGCGACACGTCGCGCTGCTGCGCAAACTCGGCATCGACGCTCTGGACGCCCTGCGGACCCTGGGTGCGGGCGACATGGGCACGAAGGGCTTCATACAGTTCGAAGTTGGCCGGGATGTCGTGGAACGCATTCCAGAGTGTCCTGTCGAACTGACGGGCATCGCCCGCCGCCGCATAAGCATTGGCGAGCACGAGACGATCGCGCCCGGACTTGGGCATTACGCTGATCAATCTCTGCGCGTCGGTGATGGCCGCTTTTGCCTGCCCGGACCTTATTTCCAAGTTAATACGGCCTCTTAGGGCCGTAACATGGTCCGGCTCCTTCTCCAGGATCGTATTGAACAGCTGCTTCGCTTCGGCCTGTTGTCCTGTTTGGGCGAGGTAATCTGCAATCACGGCGTTCAGGCTCATATTCGCAATTGTCACCGGGAGTTTCGGTGCATTTCCGACCAAGGCCGCCGCATCCTCCGGATGGCCCACGGTGTTGAAATAGGTGGCAAAGGCGAGCTGCTGGTCCGGCGTGGCGTCGGCCGCCGCCTTCCGCGCCGCCGCGACCGCTTCGGGAGTCTTCCAGCGAGTAGCCCAGATGCGAAGGACCGCCTCGACATCGTCGGGCGAGGCATCGCGATTGAGGTAGGGCTCCGAAAGGCGCTTCGCGGCCTCGAGGTTGTTAGCCCGGAAAGCCGCGTCGATCGCGGTATATCCCGCATCGCGATCCTTGGGATTGAGCTGCGCGACCTGGCTCGCGGCTGTCACGACAGCCGGCCAGTTCGCGCTCCTTTGCTGGATTGCGACCAGCGCCTTCAGTGAACCGATGTCGTCGGGCTTGGCCTTCACCTGGCCTTCGAGCAGCGTAACAGCCTCGTCGCGCTGGCCCATGGTTAGGAGGATCCGCGCCTTCAGCAGCTTCGCGCTCGGATCGTAGGGGTAGGCCTGAAGGAGCGCATCCGACTGCTTGTTGGCCTCGTCGAGGTCGTTCCTGCGAAGCGCGACGTAGCCGTAGGCGAGCTTCACAGCTGGATGTTCCGGAACGAGCAACTCCAACTGGCGGGCGTGCTGCTCGGCCATATCGATGTTGCCGCTGAGCAACGCCAGCTGTGTCATTGTTCCCAGGACGTCGGCGTTCGTGCGGTCCAGCTCATGCGCTCGCGTGAGGGCGTAATAAGCATCCGGATAGGCCCCGAGCTTGAGCTGAACCTTGCCCAGCTCGTTCCAATAATCGGGGTCGTCATCCTGCGCGGCGACCAGCTTCAGCAGGGCCGAGCGAGCCGTCTTCAAATCGCCCGCGGCTATCGCGGCCTGGTAGTCGCTGAAGGCGGCGCGAGCGCGCGATTCCGACGAATTGCAGCCCGTCAGCGCAAGCGAAAGGGCCGTGGCGGCCATGCAACAAACCGCAAAAAACGGGCGTCGAAACTTCATAATTTGAATATACTACTCTGCGAGTTATCTCTTTGTAACCTAGTATGGCCACGGGCGGGGCACCTCACGTGCGCTTCGGGCGAAAGGATCCTTGGTGCGTAAAGTCTTGATTTCGATCCTCAGTATTCTCCTGATTTCGCTTTCGTTAGCCCAGCCCGCGGGCGCGCAGACGCGTCCCCCCGTGCCACAAGCGCGAGCCGCGGTTGCGGTTCCCGGACCCGCTTACCGGATCAATCCGGGCGACGAACTTGAAATCCTCGTATGGGGCGACGAACGGCTCCAACGCTCGGTTCGCGTGCTCCCCGACGGTACATTCGCGTTCCCGCTGATCGGCCAGGTCGTCGCCGCGGGACAACTGCCGGCGGACCTCGAAAGGGTGATTTCAGCAGCCCTGCAGCCGCAATATCGCGGACCGGTTCCGCAGATCACCGTCAGCGTTAAGAATCCCTCCGGCTACCAATTCTCGGTAGTGGGGAAGGTCAAGGCGCCCGGGACCTACACGCCTGGACGCTACGTGAATGCGCTGGAAGCGCTTAGTATCGCCGGCGGACCTTCGGAGTTCGCTTCGATCAATGGCGCCAAGATTCTTCGCAAGAACGGTCAGCAGATCCAGACCATCCGGCTGCGCCTGGGTGACGCCCTCAAGGGCGACAGCACCGCGCTTTCGGAAAACGACGTTCCGTTCATCCAGAGCGGGGATACTTTGGTGGTGCCCTGATGAGATCTTTTCGCAGTCAATGTCTTGCCGCCACGGCCGTGGCGCTCTTCGCCGTCACCAGTCCGGCCGTTGCGCAAGACACTGAAACGCAGCAGCCGCCTCCGCAGCAGCCGAACGCGAGCGTCGATGCGGAGGACTTGACCCCGACGCGTACGCTCAACTTCATCGATTTCACGGCGGGCCTCGGATATTCGTCCAACCCGTTCCTTCGTGTCGTCGATGCGGAAGGATCGTTCTTCGGCCGGCTTTCGGCGCGAGGCGTGCACACTTGGCGCGGAGAGCACAGCAGCACGAGCATTTCGGGCTTCGTCGAAGGGTCGACCTACTTCAACAATTACGGGCTGGAGAGCCTGTTCACGCTCGACGCGAACCACACTCAGCAAGTCAGCGAGAAGGTCAGCATCTTCGGATCGGCCGGCGTTAGCGGCGACCTTTCAGGGCAGCTGAGCAACAGGTTCCTCAATGCCACGCCACCGGGACCAGATCCCACCGTGCCGCTGCCGCCCGGCGGGGTAACCGATCCCAATCTCTTCTCGTTTACCGGCCGCCAGTATCGCGTCTACGGGCAGGGTGGCGCGTCCATTCGGACGAGCGAGCGCGGATCTCTGACGATTTCCGCAGGCGCTCAGCGTTACATGTACACTGCTGACGTGCTCAACGATTACACGACGGTCTTTGGCACGGTCGCCTACGATCACTCACTATCCGAGCGTACGACGGTCGGTTTCAGGCTTTCGGGCGAGCACACCGAATACCAGAATTCTTCCGACAGCTCCTCCATTGTCAGCCCGGCGATCACTCTCAACACAAGGCTAAGCGAGGAATGGAGTGCGTCAGGCAGCGTGGGCGTAAGCTTCACGAAGGTCGATCGAGGCGGGAACAGCGACACTTCGACTGATCTCGCGCTCAGCGGGTCGCTTTGTCGCCAGACGCTCGACGATCGCCTTTGCGCCAACGTCCAGCGTTTCTCTCAGACCTCGTCGCTGGCCTCGATCCTGACCACGGACACGATCGGCCTCGATTGGTACAAGAAGATCGACGAGAAGAGCAGCTTGCAACTGTCCGCCGGCTATTCGCACTACGAGGACAAGCAGACGGACGAACTACTGAAGTCGGATTACTTCCGCGCGGGAGCGAGTTACGATCGTCGCATCAACCCGCGCTTCTCGGTCGGCGCCGAGGTCAGCGCGCGAGCTTACAACCAGCCGGGTCCTAACCCAGATAACGATTACAGCGGTTCGCTTTTCCTGCGATACCGCCTAGGCGACCTGGGATGATGGAAACCACCACTATTGAACGCGCCGAAAGTGGCGGCGGAGCGTGGCTGATCAATCACCTGCCGACGATCCTTTGGCACCGGCGGCTCTACGTGATCATCTCGTTCGTGGTCTTGTTCCTGGCCGGGCTGATCACCGCGTTCACGCTTCCTACGCTGTATCGCTCCAGCGCCACGATGCTCGTGGAATCGCAGGACCTGTCGACGGACGTCGTCGAAGCTCCGGGCGCCGGCAAGATCGAGGAACGCATCGCCAAGATCCGCGAGCGGGTTCTCAGCCGCGGCGACCTCATCTCGGTCATCGAGCAGAACGATCTTTACCCGACGGAGCGTCGGTCGAAGCCGATGTCCTATGTCGTGGACAAGATGCGCAAGGCGACCACTGTCGGCGCGCTGTCGGGCGACATCGGCTCCGGCGGCGACAACAAGAGCGACGTCATCGCGATCAAGATGGACTACGACTATCCCGACCCTGCGAAGGCTCAGGCGGTCATGCAGGCCTACGTGACGCAGTTCCTGCGCATGGACAGCGAACAGGTCGAGGATCAGGCCAACCTGACCGTTCGTTTCCTCACCGATCAGGCCAGCAAGCTGCAGTCGCAGATCCAGGCCGTCGAGGGCCAGATCACAGCGCTGAAGGCCAGCAATGGTTCAGCGCTCGCGAGCGCCGGCGGGCCGGCCTTCGTCGACACGGGCAGCTACACCGCGCAGATTGCGAACCTGGAGAACCAGAACCGCCAGCTGCTGTCGCAGTCCAACGGGACAGGCGGGGATTCCGCGCTTTCTCAGGCTGAGGCGGCTCTGGCTGCGGCTCAGGCGATGTATAGCGATTCCCACCCGGACGTGATCGCTGCCAAGGAACGCGTGGCGACGCTTCGGCGCGCCCAGGGTCCGGGCAGCGTGGGTCCGAGCGCCTCGGTGCAGGAGCAGATCAGGGCGAACAATGCCGCCATCGCGCAGCTGAATGCCGCCCGGAATGCGGCGGTCGGCCGCGCGAACGCTTCCATGGCCGGCCAGGCACGAGCGCCGGCAATCATGGAACGGGCGATGCAGCTGGAGAATCAGGCGAACACCCTGCGCGCTCAGTACAAGACGATCGCGGACGATCTTTTGAAGGCGCAGAGCGGTGCACGCCTGGCAAACGAGCAACGCGCTGAACGCCTTTCGCTGGTCGAGCCGCCGAACCTTCCGGACACGCCGCACTGGCCTAACCGTCCGATCGTGATCGGCGCCGGCGCAGCCGCGGGTCTCGGCTTCGGCCTGCTTCTCGCGCTTCTTATCGAATTGCTGAACCGTCCGATGCGCAGCCCCGCGCAGCTTCAGGCCATGGGACTGCCGGTTTTGGGCGTCGTACCCATTCTTCAATCCAAGCCGGGTAAGAAGCGTTTCTCCTTGCTCAGAAGAAAGAGAGAGCCGCGACTTGCATAACCCTCTTCCTGACGCTTCAGGAGCGGCGCAGTTGAGCGACGCGCCTAGCTCTCTATCGGTGACTCCAATCCCGACGCGCGATGCCGCGATCGAGATCCCCTGGGACTCGGCCATGGCCAAGTCGCGGGGCATCTTTGGCTTCGACAGCATGGATGCGCGGTCGCGCAGCTTCAACATGATCCGCGCCCGCTTGCTCGAACTTCAGGCGAAGCGCGGCTGGCGCATGATTGGCGTGGTTTCCGCTACGCCAAGCGTCGGCAAGTCGTTCATCTCCGCTAACGTGTCAGCCGCCCTGAGCCGCGACCCGCGCTTCGAGACCTACGTCGTCGATCTCGACCTGCGTCGCGGCTCGCTCAGTGGCTTCTTCGGCATTGTGCCGGAGCGCGGCGTGACCGACTACCTCGAAGGCCAAGGCAATGGCGAAGCGCCGTCTGCCTACCGCCTCGAGGGCGAGCGGTTGCTGATCATGCCGACCACGGCCGGACGTATTCACTCAGCCGAAATGCTGGCAAGCGAGCGCGCGCAAACCTTGCTTCGCTCCATGCGCGTGTCGTCCGAGAAGAACCTCTTCATCTTCGACTTGCCGCCGGTGTTCGCCAATGACGACGCGGCGACGGTGATGGCGCGCCTGGACGCGTACATCGTGGTCGCGGAGGAAGGGAAGACGAAGCAGCGCGAGATCAACGACGCCGTAAGCTTGTTGGGCGAGGGCCGGCTCGCTGGGGTCATCCTGAACAAGTATCGCGGCGGCGTCGTCAGCGAAGGCTACGGCGTCGACGACTATTACGCCGCCGGATACGGTCAGGTGGATTCCAGCTCCAAGTAAGTAAGGGCTCGGCGACGATCACTTCGTCGCCGGCGCATATCCTTCCTTGTATTCGATCTTGGCGGCCTGTTGCAGGCTCTTCAGCCGATCCTGCATCAGCTTCGCCGCCTGCTCGCGCCGTATGGCCGCAACGGCGATGGGACGCGCCTTTTCGCCAAGCAGCGGCGCCGGTTCGCGCGACGTGATGACGCTCGCAATCATTTGGTCGCCGACGGGCACCACGAAGGGCTCACCCGGCGTGCTCGTCTTGATCTGGCCGTACATGTTGTGCGGGATGACCGCCGTATCGAGGCGGTTCTTCTGGCGTTGGAATTGGATGCCCGCGGCCGTCAGCACCTGAACGACCTCGTCGATTGACTTCGCCTGATCGAGCTTGGCCTTCACGGCGGCGTCGGTCGGCGTCTTGAACCGCACCTGGTCCAGGTTCCACTGCTCGCGGTTCGCGAACATCTCCGGCCGCGACGCTTCGAAGTTCTGGACCTGCTGCGGGGAGGGCAACTGTGCCGTGTCGATCTGGCGCGACGCGTACATGTTGATCAGCAGATCTTCGTTCATGCGGCGCTGGCGGTTCAGGAAGTCCGGCGACTTGTCGATGCCGTCCTTCTTCGCCTGCTGAGCGACCAGCCTGCGATCGACGATGGCCTGGAGTACCCGCGCACGTGCATCCTTCTGGCTCATGCCCTCCGGAAGGCGCGCGCTCGCGAGCTCCGCGTTGAGTTCGGCGGCGGTAATTTCCTCACCGTTCACGACTGCAACCGTCTGGCCCTCAGCCTTCTTGTCGCAAGCCGATGACAGCACCGCCAGCCCGAGTGCCAGTATGATTTTGGTACGCACTTCCGACCCCCAACCATTTGAAAATGACGCTGTTACCGGCCATAGCAACAGAATTGATACCGCGCCACGAGGTTTCGCGGAGGGGGAACATGGAAACTGTCTACGACTGGGTCACTGTAGCCATCTTTGCAGGACTGGTCGTCCTGTTCATGCAGCGCTCTACCTCGGAGGAAGTGCAGCACGAGCATGACTCGCTGCTTCTGTATCTGGGCGCGGGGCTCGGCTGCGCGGTTGCCAACTACATAGGCAACAAGGGGCTGCACCTGATCGCAGTGCCGTTGATCATCGCGACGCTCGCCTTCATCGTCTATTATCTCCGGCCGTTCAAATCCTGGCCGAAGAGGTGAGGCCCTAGGCCATCAGCACGCGGCGAAGCTGTGGCGAGATCGACTGCATCATCGACGTGATGAAATCGTCCATCCCGGCGAGTGCGCCCGCGCGGTCTTTTCCAAGGGTCGAGACGCGGACCATCACTGCGTCGGGGATGACACGGCGAAGATTGTCCATCGCCACGGCCAACCTCTGCTGACGCCACGTCGTGGGCAGGTGATCGCCGATCCGCGTCCAATACAGGAGCTGTTCGGTGCGGTTGTCGCTGCTGGCCGACAGGCTCATCGCCGGGATCGTGCCCCACGGCAGCTTGATCATGTGCGGCTCAATGTCCGACAGGCGATAGCCGCCAGCCGTGTAGCAAATCTCCGGCCGATGGATCTGCAGGATGCCGGTCTGGCTGGCGCTCTGCGCAATGAGCAGCATCATGCCGAGGCCGTCATCGCGCGCATAGACGCGCGTCAGCAGCTGGCTGTAGATGGCGCGCGAAAGCTGGTCCTCCGGAGGCACGACCAGGCCGCTGTTGGACACGAAGGTCCAGCGGCCGAGCTTCTTGGGAAGAACGTCCTCGAGCTTGGCCTTGCCGAGGTAGTCCACGTTGCGGTTCGGCTGGCGCGCGGCCGCGACCCCCGCCGCGGATGCGAAGGCGAGGCCGAGCGCGAACTTGCGCCGCGTAAGCTTCGTCGCCGTCAGGTTATCCGCTTCGCTCACTGCGCCGCCTTTGCCGAACGGAGGTGAAGCAAGCGGGTGAAGATGCTGTCGATGACGAAGACAGCCAACAGCGCTGCCGAGAACATGGTCAGTCCCGCGAAGTCATGGAGGAAGCCCTGGCCAGCCGATTCACCGAGATAATAGGTGATCAAGATGAGGATCAGGACGCGGATGAAATTGGAAAAGACCGCAATCGGAATGACCGCGAGGGCGATCATTACGAAGGCCGCGAAATTCGTCCGATGCCTCAGGTAGCCATAGAACAAGCAAATGGCCGACAAGCTGATGATCGAGTTGAGGCCGGCGCAGGCCGCCGCGACCAGCAGCTCGTACTGGGCGATCTGGATGGTCACCCCCGAGCTCGCGATGGGATAGCCCAGCGCGTAGAGCAAGGTGACCGCCCATTCGGAGATGGCGATCTTGATCGGCTGGGTAACGGCCGCAACGACTGAATCCGGAGGCGGAAGGGCAAGTGCCAGATAGATGAGCGGGAACCAGATCGAGCGGATGAAAGCGCCGCCGAAGAGCATGTAGGCGCCCACGATGAGGGCGCCGTACATCGCAAGCGCTTCGATCTCCAGAATGCCGGTGATCCGCGCGAGGCAATATATGCTCAGGAGAATTCCAAGGCCCAGGATGCCAATGACCAGGTTGCCAGGCTTCCGCTCGGCCGGACTGGTCTTGATCTCCCGCCACAGCAGCCACAGGCCGGTGGCGAGCACGATCGGCCCATGACCGCCTTGTTCGGTGGTCCAATTGAACTCGCCGACCTGGAACATGGTCGGAACCGCGAGGATTGCCGCGCCGACAAGCAGTACGATGTCCGCCAGGGTAAGCGAACGGAAGAGACTGACCTGGGGTCTCGCTCGGGCTAACAGCAAAAGGATACCCCTGGAATCGTCACACGCCTGTCTCGATGATTGTCCGAGGAAAAGCTAAACCTAGTCTAAACTCCCTTCAAGTTAATGGAAACGTTTCAAGAATGAAAAAGAGGGCCTGTTCGTGACCGCGCTTGTCGCACTGTTGCTTGCGCCGTTCGCGGTCCTGACTCTCTTCTTCACGATCGAGGTTCTGGCCGGCCTGCCGCGCATGCGTGGTGGGCGGCGGAATCGCGCGACGACTACGTCGGCGGTCATTGTCATTCCGGCGCACGATGAGGCGGCAGTCATCGCCGCGACCCTACGCAACCTCAAGGAAGCTCTGAGCGCGGGAATCCGCGTGCTGGTCGTTGCGGACAATTGCGACGATGCGACCGTCGAGCTTGCACGTGAGCACGGCGTCGAAGTCCTCGAACGGAATGACTCAGAACGGCGCGGGAAGGGCTACGCGCTTGATTACGCCGCGGCACATCTCGCTGCCAATCCGCCCGACGTGTTCATGGTCCTCGACGCCGATTGCTCGATCGATGGCCCGAGCCTTCAGGCGCTCGTCGATGAAGTGGCGAAATCGGGACGGCCCTGTCAAACCGTGAACCTGCTTCGAGCAAATCGGGACGGCTCTCCGCTCGTCCAGGTTTCGACCTTTGCATTCATGCTGAAGAACCTGGTTCGGCAGCGAGGACTGCAGCGTCTCGCTGGACGCGTGCACCTGACCGGCACCGGAATGGCCATGCCGTTCGCCCTGTTCAGCGCATCGGGGCAGGTGCGATCGAGCATTGTCGAGGACCTAGCGCTCGGGCTCGAGCTCGCGGACGCGGGGCACGCCCCGAAGCTCGTCACGGACGCGTTCGTGTGGAGCGGCGGGGCCGGCGAGGCGGGCACGATGATCCAGCGGCGTCGCTGGGAGGGTGGGTTCATCGCCACGGCGCTTCGCCACGCTCCGCGGCTCGCACTGCGCTCCTTGGCGAGAGGTGACATACGCGGGTTGCTGGCTGGGCTGGACCTGCTCGTGCCGCCGCTCGCCTTGTTCGCGCTCCTGAACGCGGGAGTGCTCATCTTTGCGACGCTTCTAACCCTCGTATCGGGCGCGGGCGCTTGGCCCGTTGTCGTCCAGCTATCGCTTCTCACCGCAGCCGGGTTCGCGGTGCTTCTCGCATGGCTGCGCGAAGGACGTGAGTTCATGTCGTTGGGTGCGTTGGTCCGGATGCCGCTGTATGTGCTGTGGAAGATCCCGCTCTACCTCGGCCTCGCGCGGCGCGGCGCTCCCGACGAGTGGCTTCGAACCGGACGCTAATCAGCTGTGCAGCATCGCTACCGCGCCAGCGATCGCGATGGCGAGCAATGCGAGGACGATCGCTTCGCGCAGCCCGAATGTGAAGCGGCCGTTCATCATGAAGCGATCCTTTTGGCCGGCTGCTTGAACAACTCGGAGAGCCGAGCCGCCGACTTGAGCGTATCGAATTCGGCTTTGACCTTCGCGGGCGCGTTGGCCGTGATGGACGCATAGAGCTGCTCGTCGCTCAGCAGGCGTTCGATTTTCCCTGCAAGGTCGGCCCAGTTCGACGGTTCGAACAGGAGCCCCGTCGATCCATGCTCGACGAGCTCGGGAATGCCGGCAACCTGGCTCGCGACGACGGGTACGCCGAGCGCCATGGCTTCCATCAGGACGATGGGCAGACCTTCCATGAAGCTTGGGAGCACGAGCAGGTCGCTCCGCGCAATTTCCGCGAGCGTTTCCTCTTCCGGTAGCCGACCGGCAAATGTGACTGCGTCAGCGATGCCGAGGCGGTTTGCGTGCGCTTCGAGTGACGCGTGATCGGGGCCGTCACCGACGAGGCGCAGCTGCAGGTTGGGGCGCGCCTCACGAAGCCTTGCGAAGGCCTCGAGAAGGCCATGCTGTCCCTTTTCCGGCGACAGTCGCCCCACGCACACGATGGTTTTCGAAGGGCCGTCTGAAGGTACGCGTGCCGGCAACCGATCGAATGGAAGGCCGCAGCGCACGACGTGCACCTTGTCCCAATGCTCCGGCCCAACAAGCCGCAGGCCTTGGGCGCGCCCGAACCAGGACACACAGGCGACCAGTGTTGCCGCTTCGATCTTCCGCCCGAGCATGAGGCCGGCGGGAAAATCGGTCTCCGAGATGCCGTGCATCGTGAAGCTCCAGCTGATCCCGCTGAGCCTGCTGGCAAGCAGCCCGACCGTGGCGGCGGAGTTCGCGAAATGGTTGTGGAGATGCGGGACCTGCCGGCGCTTCAGCTCGCGGGCGAGCAGGGCGCTCTCAGCGAAGTGCGCGAGGCCGAGGAGCAGGCCGCGTAGGCCCGGCGCGCGGTGCGTCAGCGAAAGGCCGAGCGTTCTGAAATACCGTCCCGGACTGCCGAGCAAGGACGCGACATGAGCTCCGAGAAACGACAGCGCAGATTGGCGCAGCACGTAGAAGGTCCCGGCTTCTTCGGCGCGATCGCGCGCGCTGGCCGCTTCCCCACGTCCGGGCGGACGGATGCTGAACGTCTCGACGGTCCAGCCCTCTTGGCGCAGAGCCTCGACTTCGCGCCGAATGAAGGTGTGCGACGCCGCGGGATACTGGCTCGTCAGATAGGCGACGCGGCGGCTCATCGGACCCACCATGACGGATCGAGGAACGGGAAGAGCGAGAAGGCGTCGCCGCTAAGTCCGATTGCAGAGAGCGCTTCTCGCGCGACGAGTACGCTGACGAGAAAGAGAGCGGTCAGCCCGAGATCTTCGCGCCCGAATCCCAGGTGTTGCTTCCGGCTGAAAGCCCAGAGCACGATGTACCGCATGACCTCGCCGGCATTCAGGACGACGACTGCGCCAAGTACTCCGCCGAAGTGGAAGCCGAGCGGAACGCCAATGACGAACGTCGCGAGCTTCGCGGCATTGGCCATGGTCGTGTAGGCGGGCTTGCCGGTCCCAAGCAGGACGGAATCGTTCACGACGCTGAGGATCGACACCCATACACCCAGCAACATGATGGGCAGGATGGCGCCGGCGGTTTCGTAACGGACGTCGTAGAGCAGCTGCACGACGATGTCGGAGACGGCGACGAAGCAGGCGAGGCCGACCGCGACGAAGCAGAGCATGATCCGCCGCGCGTGGATGAGCTTCGCGCGAAGCTCCTGCGCTGTGACATCCATCGCCGCGACTGTCGGGAACAGGACCATGTAACTGACGCGGACCACCAGCATGTTCATCATGTCCGCCATCGATCGCGCGATGGAGTAGATGCCGAGCATCGTCAGGCTGATTTGCTTGGCGAGGTAGAGCCGGTCGAAGTTGACTGCGGCGAAGTAGATTATCGACGAGATGAAGATCCATTTGCCAAAGGTCATGATCTCCTTCGCGGCGACGCGGTCGATGATGAAGCGATGGCGGCGCCCAGGAATAACGAGATAGCTGGCGATGAGTGCAGCTGCGCTGGTCATCACGGACCCGAGGACGAGCGCCCAGATCGTCGGCGTGATCAGCGCGAGTGCCACGTGCAGCGCGAGCGAAATGGCGGCGACCGAAAGGTCGAGGATGCTGTTGCGCGCGACCGATCTCTGTTTCTGGAGCAGCGAAGCACTCGCCGACTGGAAGCCCAGGAACACGAACGTCAGCGCGATGACGGGAAGAATGATCGCCAGCTCGGGCTTCTCGAAGAAGCGCGCGAATGCGTTGGCGCAGAGGAAGCAAATTGCGCCGAGCGCGATCCCGCGAATGACCTTGATGGTCCACGCGGTGTCGTAGAACTCCGGCTTGTCGCCCTGGCGGTTGCTGACGATGTTCTGATTGATCCCGACATCGGACAGAAGCTCGACGCCGGTGCGGATCGAATTGACGATCAGCATCAGGCCGAAGAGCGGTGGCGAGAGGAGCCGCGCCAGCACGACATTGTTGAGCAGCCGGAAGACCTGGATCAGGCCGAACGATCCCGTCGCCCAGCCAAGGCGGATAACGGTCTGCCGCGGGATCTTCGCCAGAGCGGCGTTAACTCGCGACATCATCAAGATGGATAGACCCCCGGCAAACGAACTGACTAAGACTGGTCACGTGAAAATCCTGTTTGCCCTTGCCGGTTTGCATCGTGTCGATCGCGGAGCCGAGGTCGTCTTCATTTCACTGGCTTCGCAGCTTGCACGGGCTGGCGACAAAGTCACGCTCATCGGTTCGGGCCCGCAAAGGCCCGGCGCTGAGTATCGGTACATCAGAGCTCCCGCTATGCGCCGCGAGTGGTTCGAGCGATGGCCCACTCTGCCCATGTTCCGAAACGAAACGGCATGGGAGGAGGCCTCGTTCGGCCCCGGTTTGCTGAGCGTCTTTCGCCCCGGCGACTACGATGTGACCGTTACGTGCGCCTACCCATGGACAAGCTGGGCGCTGCGGCGGCCGACCGGAGGGTATCGGCCGAAGCATGTGTTCGTGACGCAGAACGGCGACTGGCCGGCATATGCGAACAATGCCGAGTTCCGCTTCTTCGATTGTGACGGGCTCGTCTGCACCAATCCGGACTTTCTCGAGCGCAACTCGGAGCGGTACCGGTCGACGCTGATTCCGAACGGCATCGACACGGGCCGATTTACGCCGGGTCCCGCCGAGCGCGAGCGCCTGGGCTTTCCAACGAACGGGCGCGTCGTCCTGATGGTCAGCGCGCTGATCGCCAGCAAGAATGTCGAGGAAGCCATACGCGCCGTTGCGCAGGTTCCGGATGCGAACTTGGTCGTTGCGGGCGACGGTCCCTTGCGTGAGCAGCTCAAGCAGGTCGCGGATGAAGTGATGCCGGGGCGGTACAAGCAGCTGACCGTGCCGCCCGCAGAGATGCCGGCGCTCTATCGAAGCGCGGATGCTTTCCTTCATCTCTCTAGGGATGAGCCGTTCGGGAACGTCTATCTGGAGGCCATGGCGTGCGGGAAGCCGGTGATCGGCATCGACCTTCCCAGAACGCGCTGGATCGTGGGTGACGGCGCTTTCCTTGCGGATCCTGACGATCCCAGCGATCTGGTTAGGAAGATCGAGGCAGGTTTGGCCGCGAGCGCCTCATCGCCCGACGCGTTCGTGAAGCGCGCGCGTGAGTTCGACTGGTCTAATATCGCCCGGCGCTATCGGACCTTCCTGGAGGAAGTGGTCGCCGCCTAGGAATTCTTGTCGTCGCGCAGGACCATCTCGCCCTTGCGGATGACGATCTCGTCGACATTCTCGAGGAACGGCTGGCCGAGCAGTGAGATGTTTGCGCCCTGCACGATCACCGCCTTCGCGTCGGTCATCTTGATGCCGTTGAGCTCGACGTTCTTAAGCTGAACATACTGACCACGGACGATGCCGGAGGCGCCTTCGCCGACGAGCTGATACTTGTCCGGCTCGACGGTCAGGCCGACCTTCTTCGCGTCGTCCTCGGTCAGCGCAATCTCGCTCGCGCCGGTGTCGACGAGGAAGTGGATTTCCTGCCCGTTGACGCTCGCGTCTGCGTAAAAGTGACGGTCGGAATTGCGCTCCAATGTGACTTCGAGCACTGAGGATGCCGCGACGGGAGCCGCCTTGTGCGTCGGCCACAGGAAACCGATCGCGGTCCCACCGACGAGCGTGATGACGAGCGCGGCGCGTTCAAGCATCACAGGGGCTTTTCGCCCAACACGTTGCCGGTCTGGGTATAGCGGCAGACGAGAATGTCCTCGTCGCGACCCTTTTCCAGCGCGCAGCCGACCGAGCCGGTGCGTGCCCAGATCATCTGCGTGTAGTGGCTGACCCGCTCGACATGGCCGCTGCGACTGTTGTTCGGGAAGACGCCCGGCTTGTAGTCGCGCTTTTCCGCGGTCCACAGGCCGACCATCGCTTCCGGCTGATAGAAGCCGACCGTTCCGCCCCACAGGTTTTCGCCTTCCGGTTCGGCGTACCAGGGGTCGTCGGGCGAATGTTCGAACTTGCCGGTGCGGGCGAGATAGCGCGCCCAATCGCGTGCGGAGCGGGCGAGGACGGGGTCCCAAGTCAGCGGCGCGACGCCCATGGCGTCGCGCTCACGGTTCTGCGCAGCAAGCAGACGCTCCTCGAAATTCTGGCGCGGTCCGAGACCGCCGATGAGCGTCGGGCTCGCGCAAAGCAGCGCGATGGCAGACGCAATCCTCCCCAAACGCGAACGAGACATGGAGCATCCCCGAGACTGAGCTCCAGGCTTTTCGCCCGAGGATGGTCACCAAAGAGTTTACGAGTGGGTCGGCAATCGCGGTGATTCCGCATTTTTGCGGTGGAATTTCGCCTAGGAACGCCGCTGGGCTTGATCCGAGAGGATGACGACCTGGTCGCCCTTGGACACCTGATCGAACAGTTTCGCTGCGAACGCCGGCGGCACGCCGATGCAACCGTGCGTCGCCCGGCCCCAGCGAACGTCGCTGGCGTGAATGGAGACGCCGTCTCCGGTCAGCCGCAGCGTGTAGGGCATCTTCGCATCGTAGATGCTGGATTCGTGGTCCTTAATCCTCGCAAGGACGGGGAAGACGCCGGCCGGCGTTTCTTTCTCGTCGGCGCCATAGAGAATGACTGCGGTGCCGATTTCGTGGCCGTCACGGAAGACGGAGATCAATTGACGGTCGAGGTCGACGCGCACCCAAACGGGTCCCTTCGGAACTTTGCGATCGTTCCAGACGAAATCGCCATATTCCATGCGCTTGTTAACGTTGAGGATCGACTTGACGTCTCGGTCGAGGTCGCCCTGAGCGCGGGCCTGCAGCAGCTGGGCCTCGCCAATGAAGGTGCGCTCCTTGTCGCTCCACTGCGAATCCGGTTCGGACATTCGCGCGGGGCGCGGCGTATCGCGGTAAGTCAGTCCGGTCGTGAACGCGGCGGCCCCAGCCGTGGCGAGGCTGGCGATCGCCAGCAGCACTATTACCCCCCGCTTCACGGGATCAGGCCCAGCTATGCGTCCGGGTCGGACAGCGCCGACGCATGAGCAAGCCGACCATTCCGAAGCCCAGCAGCATCGTTGCCCACGTACCCGGCTCGGGGACTGCGGGAGGCGGGGGAGGGGGAGGTTTCGGAGTGTCGGTGCCGCCGCAACAGCCGCCGCCACCGCCGCCTGGCGGAGCAGCGGGCGGAACGATTACACCGCCGCCACCACCCGGTGGAGGCGGCGCCATGAACAGCGGCGGGCTGTTCGCAAGTGCCGTCTCGAACGGCGGAAGTTCGGCGATCGACGGCGGGACTGCCGCGATCGGCGACGCGAACGGCGGAGGAGCCGGACTGTGAATCTTGCCGAGCGCATGCTCGGTCGGTGCGGCCGCCGCACGCTTGTGCTTGGTAACCAGTTCGGCCGAGGTGCGGCCGCCCGGCGACCGCTCGCTCATCATTGCCAGAAAGCTCTTGGCGTTATCCAAGCCCGCGACGAGCGGATCGGTGCCAAGGTAAGCAGCGATGGTTAACGGCGCGGCGGCCAGGAACGCGAAAGCGCCGACGGCGCCAAGCGCGATCCGCTGCTGCCGCTTGATCGCTTTGCGGCGCGCGCGACGCGCACGGCCGCTCGATGAGCGACTATTGCTGCCCTTGTATTGAGGCCCCCACCCAGTCATGCAGATCCCTGAAAACACGAGCCTGCCCGCCTCACGCCGAACCACACGACTCCATAGAAACCATTAACTCAAAATTAAGGTTCCTGCGCAACCAAAGAATTGAATCTGTGCCAAAATGAGCGTGTTCTGAAAACAACACTTAGCTATGTGGCTTGGGCAATAATGGTCGGTCTATAAGCGGCGCCATGGGAAGGCGCGTCCGACCGGTCATTCTCGCAGGCGGCGCGGGCACCCGACTGTGGCCGGAATCCACACCCACGAGGCCGAAACACCTTCTTGAGCCCTTCGGCTCAGGGACGCTCCTTCGCCAGACGATCGAGCGGGTAGGGGATTCCACCCGGTTCCTGCAGCCGATCCTAGTCTGCTCGGAGACACAGGAAGAGCTCAATGGTTCGGAGGGGCCGGAGTGCCGCCTGATCCTGGAAACGCACCCGCGCGGATCGGCTGCTGCCATCGCTCTCGCGGCGCACCTTTCGGATCCGGAGGATGTCCTGCTGATCCTGCCGAGCGACCATCTGATCAGCGATCCGAAGCCTCTGTTTGACGCCGTCGCCAGCGCGCTTCCGGCTGCGGAGGCTGGGCGCCTCGTGACCTTCGGGATCAAACCGACGCATGCGGAGACCGGCTTCGGTTACATCACGGTTGGCCCCACGTTCGAGGCAAGCGTCCACGAGGTTCGGGAGTTCGTCGAGAAGCCGCAAAAAGCGCGAGCTGAGGAATTGCTTCGATCCGGAGAGGCCTTCTGGAACTCCGGAATGTTCCAGTTCAAGGCTGGGGCGTTCTTGGACGAACTTCGCCAATATGCTCCGGCGATCCATGAGGCGACGAGGGCCTCCATCGCGGGCGCAAGTTCGATTGAAAACCGCGTTCGTCCCGACCCCGAAGCGCTTAAGCGGTCACCGTCCAACTCCATCGACTATGCGGTCATGGAGCATTCGCATCGCATCGCGGTGGTCCCGTTAGACATGCAATGGTCGGACGTCGGAAGCTGGGCCGCGGTGCACGAGCTTTCGCCGAAGGACGTGGATGGAAACGTCGCGGAGAACGGGCACGCGATCGACTCCCGCAACTGCCTGATCCGCTCGAGCGGTCCGACGGTCGTGGCGATCGGTGTCGAGGACCTGGTCATCGTCGCGACGCCGGATCACGTGCTGGTAGTACCGCGATCCGACGCGCAGCGGGTTCGTGAGGCAGCCGCGCTTGCCGAGAAGCTCGCGAAGAAGGGCTAGTTGCCCTTGTATTCGATCGCGTGACGCGGGCGCGGCTTCAGGAAATACTGAAGCGCTCCGATCAGCTCCGGTACCTTGGCGATCATGGTCATCGCGCTCGCCCTTAGTCCGTAGGCCGTCAGGCTGGGACGGCGTCTGGCGATCCGGAACACCTGCAGCACATAGACCAGCGGCAGGGCGAGCAGGATCGTGGGACGGCCAAGCAGGACGGCGAAGGCAATGATCGCCAGCGGTATCGCGACCATCCAGACGAAGAGGCTCTTGAGGTTTGCTCCGTAAACCGGCTTCGAAAGCGCCTGCGTCCGCCGGTAGGACTGTGCGTACCCGAAGCCTGACCGCTGCGTCCGCCGCCACCATTGGCCGAACTGGAAGATGGCGGCGTCATGCTCGCTCATGTCGGCGTCGATGCGCCAGATCTGCCAGCCCCGCTCGCGCATGCGGGCGGTCATCTCGGCCTCCTCGCAAGCCATGAGGTCGCCGTCGTAGCCGCCGACTTCGCGAACGGCCTCGACCCGCATCATCGCATCGCCGCCGCATGCGTCGGCGCGGCCCACCGGCGTATTCCATTCCTCGTCGGCGAGGCGATTGTAGAAGGAGGCGTCAGGATAGGCTTCGAAGCGGCGGCCGCAAACGACCGCGACCTTCTCGTGTGCCTGCAGGAAGTCGATGGCGGCTGCCGGCCAGCTTTCGACCAAGCGGCAATCGCCGTCGAGAAACTGAACGAAGCGGCAATCGGGATGCGCGTCCAGGAGGGCTTCGAAGCCGGCGTTGCGGCCGCGCGCTGCGTTCAGCGGCTTCGAGGCGTCCAGCTCGACGACCGTGACCCCCATCGATCGCGCCAATTCGACGCTGCCGTCGCTGGACGCCGAGTCCGCGTAGGCGACGCGGTTCGTCAGCTTGAGAACGGATTCGAGGCATCGAAGAAGGCGCTCGCCCTCGTTCCGCCCGATCAGAACGACGCCGAAGTCGGTCATCGGACGAACTTCCGCGCAAGTGCCCGCTTCGTTTCCGCTGGGATCGCGGCGTAACGGGCGCCGTCGACGATGGTCCAGTCGCCCGCGCCGCAAATGGTGTGGAGGCCGGCGGGGTAGGGGCCACGGGGATCGGGTGCGAGAACGGCGACGCGCTCCTCCTCGAACTCCTCCGGCGAAAGCTTCACGATACGGTTGAACACGAGCGACCCCCCGTAGTGCTTTGAGCAGTCCTGCGCGGGTCGAATCAAATGACCGTCATGGACGAACGGCGGACCCGCCGGCCGAGCACTGGCGATGTCGCGTTTGATTGGGTTGGCCGCGTGCGGCGTCCAAGCGCCGAACAGGTCGTCCGCATACCAGGCGTGGAGGATCTCGTTCGGACCATTCTCCGCGTTCGTGCAGAAGAGCCACCAGCGGCCTTCGTGCTGGAAGACGGTCGAATCCAAGGCCGAGAAATCGTCGATCAGCACCTTGTGCTCGACCCACCGGCCGTCTTCTCGGCGGTAGAGGGTGACGCGCCCGCTCTCACCACATTCTGGGATGCAGTACAGGTGGCCGCCTTCGCGGACGAGGTACGGGTAAGATAGGTGATGCGGGCTGCGGATGGCCGCATCCGATCTCGCGCCGGGTAAGCCGAAGCCGTGGATTTCAGAAATATGACCAAGCCCCGTCGCCCAGTCGAACTCCTCCGCCAGCACCAGGATGCTGTCGCCGTTCACGATCGCCATAGGATCTGCGAGGAAGCGTCCCGAACGTTCCGGCATCCACTCGATCAGGGGCAGGGGCTGACCCGCTAGCGCCCATTCGAACACTTCCGCGACCGGCATGCGGATCAGGCCCAGCGTCCACTGCTGATGCCGGAAGAGCGATCCCCATTGCGCGGCCAGCCAAGCCGAGGCGCTTCGCCGCGCAGGTTTCGGGATAGCCGCATCCATTCTCGCCCTGCTTGCATGCGGCGCTCTGCGGCTCAAGCCGTGCACGCAAGGCGTCCCGCCGCTGAACACCCTTGCCTCTGTCGCGGGGCCGTTCCAACGACGCTCGCGTGACCAAACCATCTGACATTCCAGCGATCGTCGAAGCACTCTGCACGATCTACGACCGCTCCGTCGCGAACCTTCGCGAGGCGCTGACCGAATATGTCCATGGGCGGACGGTGCCGGACGTTGCCGAGCGGCAGGCGGGATGCTTCGCCTATCCGGAGCTTCGCGTCAGCTACAATGGCGAGCGGGCCGCCGCGCATCCCACGCGGGCCTTCGCGCGCCTTACCCAGCGCGGAAACTACGCCTGCAGCGTCGCCCGCCCTAAGATGTTCAGGGACTATCTCGCGTCGCAACTCGAGCATCTCGTCGCCGATTATTCGGTCGAGATCTCGGTCGGCCGAAGCCGCAGTGAGATACCGTACGCCTATGTACTTGACGGCAGTGGCATCAACCTCGCCGACATCACCGCCGCCGAGCTGTCGCGAGCGTTTCCATCCAACGAGCTGGCGCACATCGGCGACGAGATTGCTGACGGCGTCTGGGATTATTCGAGCCACGATGCTCGTCCGTTGGCATTGTTCGACGGGCCGCGCACCGATTTCAGCCTGGCGCGGCTACGGCACTACACCGGCACCGACGCCGAGCATTTCCAGCACTTCGTGCTCTTCACGAACTACGTCCGCTACGTCGACGAGTTCGTTCGTTTCGCGATCGATGCGATACGCGCGGAGGAAAGTCCCTACACAGCGCTTTCCGTTCCGGGCGGCTATTACGAGCGCAGCCAACTCGCCGACGCGGAGGCGCAAATCGCTGCGGGCACGTGGCGGCGGCACCAGATGCCCGCCTACCATCTGATCGCTGAAGGGCGCGCGGGAATCACTCTCGTGAACATCGGCGTCGGGCCGTCGAACGCGAAGACGATTTGCGATCATATTGCGGTGCTGCGGCCCGAGGTGTGGCTGATGATCGGCCACTGCGGCGGGCTCCGGCCGACCCAGCGCATCGGCGACTATGTCCTCGCCCACGCCTATCTGCGCGACGATCACGTTCTCGACGACGTGCTTCCGGTGGAGATCCCTCTTCCAGCGATTGCCGAGGTGCAGCGAGCGCTGTTCGAAGCGGCGGTCACTGTCACCGGCGGCGACGAGGACAGCGTGAAGACGCGCCTTCGCACGGGCACGGTTGTGACCACCGACGACCGCAACTGGGAGCTTCGCTTCACGCAATCGGCGAAGCGCTTCAACCAGAGCCGGGCGGTCGCGATCGATATGGAATCCGCTACTGTTGCCGCGCAGGGCTTCCGGTTCCGCGTGCCTTACGGGACTTTGCTATGCGTGTCGGACAAGCCGATCCACGGCGAGCTCAAGCTGCCCGGACAGGCCAACGACTTCTACGAAACGTCGATCGGCCAGCACCTCCGGATCGGTATCGAGACGCTCGGGCTCCTGCGCCAGGAAGGCGAAGGACTGCACTCGCGGAAGTTGCGTAGCTTCGACGAGCCGCCGCTCCGCTAGGGGACGAAGCGAATCCGGTCCGGCTTCGGCGGCGTCCGACCGGGCGCGATCCAGGCGACGAGTGCGTCGAGGTCGATGATACCCTTGTCGGTAACGCCCGTGCCTTGAGTGAAGGCGCTCAGACCATCGCCGCCCGAAGCGACGTAGTTGTTCACGACGACCCGGTAGTGGGCGTCCGGACGGATCGGTTTGCCGTTCAGCCTCATGTCGAAAACGCGAGAGCTCTCCGGCTTCGACATGTCCACCGCGTAATTGAACCCTTCCGACGGCGCGAGCGCTGCGGGCTTCGTCTTTCCGGTGCGGAGAGGCGCCGCATATTGCTGCTCGAGCGCCGCCTTCAGTTGCCCGCCGGTCAAGGTCATCACCAGCAGATTGTTCCCGAACGGCATCATCGAGAAAGCGTCCTTGTAGAGGACATCGCCGGCGGGGAGCGGCACGCGAACGCCGGTCGCGTTCACGAGCGCGATCTGCGCGGCGCCTTCGCCCGACGCACGGGTTGCGGCGAGCATGGAGTCGGCGATCAGGTCCGCAGCCGCGCTCTCCCCGTCGTCGGCGTCCGTGCTCGCCTTTTCGGCCAACCGTCCGATGACTCTCGACGCGATGGGTGCGACCGCAGCAGCATAGCGCAACACCAGCGTCTGCTCGGCCGCGTCGGTGCCATGCTCGCCGTTGCCGACCACGACGTTGGCGGCATCCTGCCTGATCAGTTTGTGGGTTGCGGGATCGAAGCGCAGCCGAAGGTCGGTGACGAAATATCCGTTCTTCCCGGCGCTCGTCATCAGGCGGCCCGCGCCCGTTTCCGCGGTGCCGTTGCAGACATAGGCCCAGTGCGTGTGGCCCGAGACTACCGTCGTGATCGCCGGATCGAGCCTCGGCAGGATCTTCAGGATGTCGCCGTAGAGTCCATTGCAGTCGTTGCCAGCTGTGAACTGCGACAGCCGGCCGCCCTGATGGATGAGCAGGACCACCGCGTCCGCGCCTTGGGCCTTCAGCCTCGGGACCAGCGCGTTGGCCGTTTCGGCTTCGTCGGCGAAGCTCATTCCCTTGACGCCCGACGGCGTCACCAGATGCCCGGTGTCCTTCAGGGTCATCCCGATGAAGCCGATGGTGATCGGTCCGAACTTCTTGATGCCCGTCGCCGGAAAGATGGTCGTGCCGTCCCCCTGCACCGCGTTGGCGGCGAGGTAGCGGAAGCGCGCGCCCGCGAACGGCTCGACTGCGCAGGGCGTGCGGCGGGTGAACTTCGTGCATCCGCCGGTTTGCATCCGCTTCAGCTCGCCGGTGCCGCGGTCGAATTCGTGATTGCCGACCGAATTGAACTGCAGCCCGAGCAGGTTCATCGCGGCGATCGTCGGCTCGTCGAGATAATTGGCCGAAATCAGCGGCGAAGCGCCGATCGTGTCGCCCGCGGAGACGGTGACCGTGTTGGGATGGCCCTGTCGAAGCTCGGTGAGTGCGGCCGCAAGATGCGCCACGCCGCCGGTCTGGATCTTCCGCTTCGTCCCGTCCGCGTCCGTGACTTCGACGGGCGCGGGCGACTCGAGGTTTCCGTGGAAGTCGTTGAAGGCGAGGATCTGCACTTCGATCGGCTGAGCCGGAGCCGGAGCCGGAGCCGGCGCCGGGATCTGCGTGGCGCAAGCGGACAGGAGCAGCGCCGCAAGCGCGGCGACGGACTGGCGGAACATCAGCGAGGAGGCTCGGTGGCCAGCGGCTTAGCGTAAATTTCGTTGAGGTAGGCGGCAAGGCGCACCCCGGCCTGCTGGAGGCGGCGCTCCATCACGGGCGTGAACTTGTACACGTAGCCGTAGGACAGCTCCGGGACGGCCGGCGCGCCCTTCGTGCCCTTGGCACCCTTCGGCGGCGCCGGCGGATAGAGGCCGTCGCGGATCTCGCCGCTCTCGCTGATCCAGTCGCGCGGGTTGACGTCCCACCAGGCGATCACGTCGGCGTCGCTCGTGTGCCGCCCAAGCTTGGCGGCAAGCTCGGTGAAGCTCAGTTGCTCCTCGTCGACGATCTGCGAATCCCAGACCGCGTGCAGGTTCGTGTCCTTGCCGAACCACTTCACCTTCACGTCGTTGCCGCCCTTGTCGCAGCACTTGCCGACGTGCAGCGGCTGATGAAGGTCGCCGACGAGGTGAACGATAAAGCGCAGCGCCGTCTGCTTGTCGCTCAGGCTCGCGTTCGGATCGCGCAGGGTCGCGGTGTAATGGTTGAGGGCCTCCAGAGCGTCGCCCTGGGGCGGCGCGTGATCGTAGATGATGCCGTTCAGCGTCACATAGTGCCACGGCGTCGATGTCTTCTGCCAGAATGGCTCCGGGTTCGAGCGCATCTCGTCCGGCCAGTTGGCAGCCTCGTCGAGGCTTTCGGCGCCGCCCAGGATCTCGCGGATGTATGCCCGAGCCAATCCGCTGAGCTGTGTGTCCGCGATGGCCGCGACGACGCGGTGGCCGGTCTTGCCCCAGGCGAGCGCGGGGCTTGGGAAGAACGCAACCGCACCCGCAGCGGCGGCAAGGAACAACCGGGCTTTCATCGTGCAGTATCTCGCAGAATCGGTGACTAGCGCATGCCCCGTGCCGCGCCTTAAGGACAAGAGCATGACAGAGGAAGAACTAGTCGCCCTGGCGCGGTCTGCGGCGCTGAAGGCCTATGCGCCTTACTCCCGGTTTCACGTCGGCTGCGCGATCGAATCCGTCGACGGCGAGGTCGTGACCGGCGCGAACATGGAGAACGCCTGTTACCGGCTCGGCATCTGCGCCGAGCAGAGCGCGTTGACCGCGGCGCAACACAAGTTCGGGCTCGCGAAGGTCGCGCGGATCGCGGTCGCCGGCGGCGGTGTCGATGGCGACGACCTCGCTGGCGATCTGACCTGTACCCCATGCGGCGGGTGCCGGCAGGCGATCCTCGAAGCGGCGCAACTCTCCGGTCGCGACGTGCAAATTCTCTGCTCGAACGGTGAGGGCTCCAGCGTCGAACGGCGCATGATCGGCGAACTGATCCCATTCGGATTCGGAGCGGCGAATCTTGAGGACGCAGGCTAAGGGTGCCGGCCGTTTGGTGAGATCCGGCTTTCATGGCATCCTGCGGTCTTCGACAGCTGCGGGGGCGGCCATGGAAGAAGACCCGAACACGGGTACGGGCGAACGCCCGAAGATCCTCAACAACGTTACGGGCTGGATCGGCGGATTGACCGCCGTGGTCATTGCGCTCGCGGGGCTGAAGGCCGCCTACAACCAACTGAATCCTTCAGCACCGGCGGAACCTGCCGATGCGCAGCAGGCCGCTTCGACGGAGCCGGTCGAAGACGCGAGTGCTCCAGTCGACGAGCAGGCAGCCGCCGCCGAGCTCCCGACCAAATATACCGGGACCTGGGAGAACAAGGACGTCACGCTCGAATGGCGGAACGGCATCTGGGTCGAGACGACCGCCGGCGGCACCGACGACGAGATCGTCACCAAGTACGAGCAATTGTCGCGCAATGAGACGACGACGAACGCCATCGATCGCGACCGCAAGCTCTACGTACGCTGGCCTACGGACGGCGGAACGCTCGAAGAGAGCGAGGACGGCAACACCTGGACCCGCTCTTACGAGGTCACGGCCGCCTAGTTCGTAATGAATTCGTAGGCGTCCCACTCGCCTCGGCGGGCATTGATCCCGCGGGCGCGTAGAGCCTCGATGTGCGGCGCGAGCCTGGCCTCGAACTCCTTGTCGTCGCGCGGACCACGCGGCCGCCAGGCGATCTCCGAAAGCGCGAGGAGGCGAGGGAAGGTCATGAACTGCAGGTAGCGCTGGCTTTCGATGAACTCCGTCCAGACGGCGGCCTCTATGCCGATGACCTGTGAGGATTGTTCGGGCGTCAGGCTGTCCGGCACGGGCTCCCAGGCGAGCATCTTGGCGATGGACTGAGGCCCGCCCTTGTTGCCTTCCCACGGCGCGCCCGGCTCGCCCTCGCCCTGATGATAGTCGAAGTACAGCTGGTCGGCCGGTGACATCACGACCTGGTATCCACCCTTGATCGCGGCATCGAGGACTTCGGGCTTATCGCGCCGCCACCACTGGATGACGACGCCTTTCGGTGCTTGAGCGTCGACCTGCTCGTCCCAGGCCATCGGGCGCTTGCCTAGACTTTCGATGATCCCGACGACCTTTCGCCCGAAATAGGCCTCGACGTCGTCGGTGGTCTTGAGGCCGTTCTCGGCCTTCAGGCCATCCACGTCGGCCATCTTCTTCCACGTTGCGTCGTCTACCTCATCGCCGCCGAAGTGGAGGTAAGGCGCGGGAAAGATGCGGGCCACTTCGGTAAGGACCCCGCGGACGAAATCGTAGGTCTTCGGATTGGCCGGATTGAACGCGCCGCCCGCATCGTCGAAATATTCGGGATAGGCGCGAGCGGCCGCTCCGGCATGGCCCGGCATTTCGATTTCGGGCACGACCATGATGTGCCGGTCGGCGGCATATTGCACGATGTCGCGCATCTCGGCCGTCGTGAAGAAGCGCGGCTTTCCATCGACCAATGCGCCGACTTCCGTGAGCTTCGGATAGGACGGAATCTCGAGCCGCCAACCCTGATAGTCCGTGAGGTGAAGCTTCAGGACATTGAGCTTGTAGGCGGCCATCTCGTCGATGATGCGGAACAGTTGTTCCTTGCCGAAGAAGTGCCGCGCGACGTCGATCAGCAGTCCGCGCCACTTGAAGCGAGGAGCGTCTTCGATCTCGACAATCTCGACCATTTGAGAACCGCTCGCCGACTTCGTGACGAGCTGGCGAAGCGTCTGCGCCCCGTAAAAGAGGCCGGCTGCATCGGACGCTTCGATCCGGATTTCGCGAGCAGTGACGCTGAGCCGGTAGGCCTCGGTTCCGGGGACGACACGCTTTGAGACGATGCGCAGCTGGATGGACCCACGTTGCCCGGTCTTCATGTCCAGCGACTTCGCCAGGAATGCGGCAGCCTTGGCAGCCTCGCCCTTGCCGCTGACCACCGTCTGAGCGTCGAGGCGAAATTCGCCTTGGCTCGAAGTCATCGAAACGGGCGCCGGTATGAGCGCTGGAGCGGCCTCGACCATTTGCAGAGGCAATAACGCAAACAAGAGCAGCAACGCGCCCGACCGAAACTTCATTCTCAACTCCCCTTGAGACGCACCTCGGCTGCCACGCGAGCCGTCCCAAGGGAAGTGTGAACCGTCCCTCCCGGGCGATTTTGCAGTCTACCGGCCGCCGACCTCGGCCGCGGGAAGATCGATGCGCAGCGTGCCGTGGTTGTCGGCTGCAACTGGCGGGTATTTGGGCGGCTCCGGAACGGGCGGTACCGGAGGCGAAGCGCTCGCGATCTGTCGAACGAGATCGCCGGGCCCCGCAAATGCGAAGTGGCTGTGGTCGCCTTCGTCCAGAGACTCGATCATCCTGAAGCCGGCACGCTGAAGCGCCGCTGCGACTTGGCCGTGCGTAACGCCCGGGCGGCGGGCGACGTCGATTGCTCGGCCTTGCAGGTGATAGCTGTTGGGCACGCCGCCAACTTCGCGATTGTGAGCCGGGGTGCGGAAAACGCTTGTGACCGCCCCGTAGCTCGCGGTCACGGCAGCGGCGCTCGCGACGTCGGAGCGAACGACAGAGGGTGCGGTCTTAGCCGCAGCGGGCACCGCCACGACTGCCGCAAGAATCCAAACGCAAGCGGGGTACCGGCTCATAAGATCGCTCACCGCTCTGCTGCGAAGCGGAGCCAATGACTCTCCAGACGCCGTAAGTCCATGCTTTTGCGGCAACTCTCGTCCCGAAACGGGACGAACGCGGCAGAATCAAACCAGCTTGATCTCCCGCAGGCGCTCCTGGAGATAGTCGTCCGCTGTTACTGGCGGCCACTTCGGTTGCTCGCCCGCGGGCACCGTGCCCGGTAGCGGCTCGATCAAAAAATCCGAGCGGAAGTGAAGGAAGAAGGGCATTGAATAGCGCGCGTGGCTGGCGCGCTTCGGCTCCGGGTTGACGACGCGATGCGAGGTGGAGCGAAGCCGCCCATTCGTCAGGCGCTGCAACATGTCGCCGATGTTGATCACCAGCTCGCCAGGCTTCGGCGCGACGGGGATCCAGCGTGCGTCCTTCGTCAAAAGCTCCAGGCCCGCTTCCTCGGCGCCCAGCAGAAGCGTGATCGTGTTAATGTCCTCGTGCGCGCCGGCGCGGATGTGCTGGCCGGTCGGCTCGGTCTGCGGCGGATAGTGGAGCAGGCGGAGAACGGAATTCCCGTCTCGAACCGTGTCCGCGAAATAGTCCTCGTCGATTTTCAGGTAGCGAGCGATCGCGCGCAGCACTTTGAGGCCCGTGCGGTCGAAGGTCGCGTAGAGTTCGGTGAACGTATCACGGAAGCTCGGCACCTCTTCCGGCCAGACGTTGTCAGGCAGGTGCGCGCGGAACTTGTGGCCTTCGGGAAGGTCGCGGCCGACGTGCCAGAATTCCTTGAGGTCGTGCGCCTTGGCGCCCTTGGCGGTCTCGATTCCGAACGGCGTGTAGCCGCGCGCGCCGCCGCCGCCCGGCTGGAGATACTTGCGCTTCACCGCGTCTGGGAGAGCGAAGAAGGCCTTGGCCTTTTCCTCGGCGCGGTCGATCAGCTCTTCCGGTATGCCGTGGTCCGCAATGATCGCGAAGCCGTAATCCTCGAAGCTGAGGCCCAGTTTCTGGGCGAATCCGTCGGTGTGGGATTCGGCGTCCTTCAGGGACACGGACGCAATGTGGTCGGCGGTAATCGTAGCCATGATTTGCCTAATAGCAGAACGGTTTAGGGAAGCATCAAGCTCGCGAGGGCGGCGCTCATCAGGTTGGCGAGCGAGCCCGCCAGAAGCGCGCGAATGCCGAGCCTGGCGATCACGGGACGCTGGTTCGGCGCCAGGCCGCCCGTCACCGCCATCTGGATCGCGATCGAGCTGAAATTGGCGAAGCCGCACAATGCGAAGGTGACGATGGCGCGGCTGCGGTCGGACAAAGCGCCGCCCATCTGACCGAGGTCGATGAAGGCTACGAATTCATTGAGGACGAGCTTCGTGCCGAACAGGCCGCCCGCCGCATTCGCCTCGTTCCACGGCACTCCGATCAGAAACATGATCGGCTGGAACAGGTAGCCGACCAGCCGCTGGAAGCTGAGATCGGGGATGCCGACCATGTTGCCCAGCCCGCCGAGCAGGCCGTTCGCGAGGGCGACAAGCGCGACGAACGCGAGCACCATGGCGCCGACGGCGACCGCCAGCTTCACGCCGGTCTGTGCGCCTTGCGCCGCAGCCATGATGATGTTTGCCGGCTTCACGCCTTCCTCGAAGGTTTCCGCGACGTCCACGTTCGCGTCCTCGGCGGCTTCGGTATCGCCCGGTTCGTCCGGCATGATGATCTTGGCCATCAGGATGCCGCCAGGAGCGGACATGAAGGCCGCGGCGAGGAGGTAGGGCAGGTAGCTTTGGCCGAGCAGGCTCGCGTAGGCGGCGAGGATGGTGCCGGCCACGCCCGCCATGCCGACGCACATGACGGTGAACAGTCGCGACGGCGGAAGCGCCGCGAGATAGGGACGCACGACCAGCGGCGATTCCGACTGGCCGACGAAAATGTTCGCCGCAGCGCTCAAAGACTCGACGCGACTGATGCCCGTGACCCAGCCGATCGCCCCGCCAACCCAGCGGACCACGCGCTGCATGATGCCGAGATAGTAGAGGATCGAAACGAGGCTCGCGAAGAAGATGATCACCGGCAGCGCGGCGATTGCGAACGTGTGGGCGAGGGGATTCTGATCGCTGGGCCCGAACAGGAATTCCGTGCCCTTGTTCGCATAGCCGAGGAGGTTGGCCACGCCGCCGGAAATCGTCTGGATGCCGGCGCGGCCCCAACTGGTCCACAGGACCAGCCAGGCTATGAAGGCCTGAAGTGCGAAGGCTGCGCCAACGACGCGCAGGCGAATGGCCTTGCGGTTGGTCGAGAGCAGCCAGGCGATGGCCAAAATTGCGACGATCCCGGCAATGCCGAGCAACTTGTTACTCACTCGCGGCTCATCCCTCGAAAAGCAGTTGGCGCTACCAGACCATGCCTTGCGTAGCGCGCTCTGCCGCTTCGTCCAGCAGTTCCAGGGCTTCCTCCGGCGTCGTCGCGACGAGCAATTGCTTGCGCCGGGACTCCGAGAGGAAGCCGCTCTCGGTGGCATGGTCCATGAATTGGATCAGCCCGTCCCAGAAGCCGCCGACATTGAGCAGGCAGAACGGCTTCGCGTGATAGCCGAGCACGTTCCAGCTCCAGGCTTCGAACAATTCGTCGAGCGTGCCGATTCCACCCGGCAACGCGATGAAGGCATCGGCGAGATCGGTCATCTTCGCCTTGCGCTCATGCATGTTGGCGACCGTGTAGAGCTCCGTAACGCCGGTGTGCGCGACCTCGAGATTGACCAAAGCTTTCGGGATCACGCCGTAGACGTGGCCGCCCTCAGCGAGCACGCTGTCGGCGATAAGGCCCATGAGGCCAAGACGGCCGCCGCCATAGACGAGATCGACGCCGCGGCTGACCATGGCCGCAGCAGTCGCCCGCGTCGCATTCGCGAACGCAGGATGCGTTCCGGGCGCGGACCCGCAATAGACGGCAAGACGCTTCACATTGTTCACAGGCGCACGATCTCCCGCAGGTCCTTTTCGGGCCGCGCGCCGAAATGTGAAATGACTTCCGCGGCCGCGAGTGCTCCCGCTTCGAGGCAACGTTCCAGGGTTCGAGCCCGGCAGCGCGCGGCAAGGAAGCCTGCGGCGAACAGGTCTCCCGCTCCCGTCGTGTCGACCACCTTCTCCACCGGCACGGCCGGGATTTCGACGCGCCTATCGCGTTCAACGGCGAGTGCTCCCGCAGGTCCGCGCGTGACGATCAAAGTGCTGACCAGCGGCTCAAGTCTGGCAATGGCTCCGTCGAGATCGGCCGCGCTCGCGAGGAGCTTCGCCTCGTCCTCATTGGCGAAAAGGATGTCGACCATTCCGCCTTCGATCATTCCCAGCACGCCTTCCTTGCGGCCTGGGATGCACAGGCTCTCGGAGAGAGTGAAGGCGACGGTGCGCTCGGCTTCGTGCGCGATTTGCGCTGCGCGAAGCATGGCGTGCCGAGGGCGGTCCGGGCCCCACAGATAGCCTTCGAGAAAGATCACTGCCGCGGACTGGATCAGACGCTCGTCGAGCGCTTGCGGAGTAAGCTCATGGCTCGCACCGGGGCAGGTGTTCATCGTCCGCTGCGCGTCGGGCGTCACCAGGATCAGGCAGCGCCCGGTTGGTGGACCTTCCGCAATCGCTGGCGTCTCGAAGCGGACGCCGAGCGCCTTCATGTCGTGCGAGAAGATGTCGCCCAACTGGTCGTCCGCGATCTGGCCGATGAAGGCGGCGTCGAGACCGAGCGCGGCAACGCCCGCCATGCTGTTTGCAGCGGACCCTCCGCTGATCTCGCGCGCAGAATCCATCGCGCCGTAAAGCGCATCGGCCTGCGGAGGATCGAGCAGCTGCATCGAGCCCTTCGCGAGCCCGTGCGAATCCAGAAAGGAATCGTCGCAGGTCGCGATTACGTCCACGATCGCATCACCGATCGCCACAACATCGAGTTGGGGAGAAGTCACGGCGGCGCGCCTAGCCGCGAGGTGCGACGGCGGTCAACGCCAAGTGCTTGCGCCTGCGACGAAAGCCTTTAGGCCATCGCGCCCATGACCTCCGAAGTTCAAGCCGCGGCGGGCGAGCCGCAGTCTGCCGTTCCCACAATCCCCGCCTCCCTGTTTGCCTTTTCGATCTTCTACGGTGGCATGGTCTGCATCGCCGGAGTGCTGGGCAACAAGCAGGTGGCGCTTGGACCGCTGGCGGTCGAGGCGGGCATCTTTGCCTTCCTTCTGCTGGTCGTGACATCGAGCTCGGTCGCCGAGCTTCATGGTCGCACGACAGCAAATCGCCTTGTCATGATCGGCTTCGTGCCGCTGCTCGTTTCGCTGGCCCTGAGCATCCTTGTGCTGGCGGTGCCTGCATCGCCGGACATGGCTCCGGATCGCTTGGCCGCCTTCAACACGATCATGGGTGGGACGCCGCGCATCTGGCTCGGCGGTATCCTAGCGTACGGCATTTCGACCTTTCTCAACGTCACGATCTTCACCCGGCTGAAGGCGCGGGAAGGGGCGAAACTGCTCTGGCTGCGGGCGGGGATCGCCAGTGTGCTGAGCCAGATCATCGACACGCTCATCTTCATCTCGGTCGCATTTTACGGGGTCTTCCCCATCGCTGGACTGCTGCTGGGTCAGATGCTCGCGAAGGTCGTCCTTTCGGCCGTCCTCGTCCCGCCGGCAGTCTATCTGTTCGTGGCGCTGGGGCGCAAACTGGACCAAACGGCGGCGTAATCCGTCAAGTTCGCGCGGCGGCTCCGAGCGAGCCGTGGCTCGAAAACAACAGTTCCATATTAAAACTGGGAACCGGTTACGGCTGTCACTTCCTTGTCTTAATGGACCCCTAGCGGCTGGGCCGCGCTCGAAGCGCAACGCTTCGAGTCAGTTTCCAAACAATCATCATCGGGGTTCCAAGCGTGAAAAAAGTCGTTCTGCTGTGCACGACAGCGGCGTGCATTATGCCTACTGCTGCCTATGCCCAATCGACGGGTACGGTCGAGTTTGAGAAGGAAGCGGTTGTCGTTACCGGCAAGCGCACCAAGGAAGTCGGCGGCATTCAGGTGCCCGACGCACCGAAGGCAAAAGCCGTCGTCACCCAGGAGATGATCAGCCGCAGCGGCCCGGGCCAAACGGTTCTCGACACGATCAACATCGTCCCGGGCGTGAGCTTCCAGAACAACGACGCCTACGGCAACGCCGGCGGCACGCTGACGATGCGTGGCTTCGATTCGACCCGCGTGAGCTACACGCTCGACGGCATCCAGCTGAACGACAGCGGCAACTACAACATCTACTCGAACTTCTCGATCGATCCGGAACTGATCGAGCAGGTCAACGTCAACCTCGGCTCGACCGACGTCGATTCACCGACCGCTTCGGCCGTCGGCGGAACGATCAACCAGCGCACGCGCACTCCGTCGGAGAAGATGGGCGGCCTGATGAACCTGTCGCTCGGCCAGTTCGACTATCGCCGCGGCTTCGCGATGTTCGACACCGGCGTCTTCACCCCGTGGGGAACTCGCGCCTTTGTCGCCGCGAGCACGTCGAAGTACGACAACCCCTTCAACAATTATGGCAAGCTCGATCGTCAGCAGTACAATGCGAAGATCTGGCAGCCGATCGGCAGCAACGGCGACTTCGTCTCGATCGCCGGCCGCTATAACCAGGACCGCAACAATTTCTTCGGCTCGCTTCCGCTGCGTTGGGACACGGCCCAGGCCAACGGGCAGCCACGTGTCGTCGGCCCGGGATCGAGCAATCGCTTCCCGCACAACAATGACGAGCGCGAGTACGACATCAATTATCCTTGCCAGGTCGACGTCCCGCAGGCCGGCATCGTGGATTCGACCAACACCTGCGGCACCGAATTCGACCGCCGCTACAACCCGTCGAACAGCGTGAACATCCGCGGAAATTCGAAGTTCTCGCTTACGGACCAGCTCACCCTGACCGTAGACCCGAGCTATCAGTACACCAAGGCAAACGGCGGTGGCACGATCACTGGCCGTGAAGGCGTGCGGATCATCGACGGAATCGAGTACACGGGCTTCATCGGCGGCCAGTATTACTTCGGCCACGACCTCAACGGGGACGGTGACGATATCGACACCTGCAGCCCTGTGGGTTCGGCCTGCTCCAGCTTCGAAGGCGTGACGCTGCTCGCGCCAAGCCAGACCCGCACGCGCCGCTACGCGGTCGTTGCCGGTCTCGCTTACGAGATCAATCCTGATCACCTCGTCCGCGTGACCTACACCCATGATTATTCGAACCATCGCCAGACCGGCGAAGTCGGGTTCCTGAAGGCGAACGGCGAGCCTGTCGACGTCTTTCCGGTCAACGACCCCATCGAGGATTCGAACGGCAATGTCGTGCAGAAGCGCGACCGCCAGTCCTATGCGATCCTCAACAAGTTCGCGGCGGAATATCGCGGTCAGTTCGGCGCGCTGCGCGTCAACGTCGGTGCCAGCCTGCCCTACTTCAAGCGCGATCTGGAGAACTATTGCTTCACCACGTCGGCGAACGGTTTCGTGGACTGCTTCGGTGGCGATGCTCAACTCGAGCAGGCCTATGCCGAGGAGTTCCCGACCGTTCAGGGCCCGCAGAAGCGCCTGTTGAAGTACAACAAGCTGCTGCCGAGCCTCGGCGTGGTTTACGACTTCTCGCCCACCATCTCGGCCTTCGCGAGCTATACCAAGAACATCTCGGTCCCGAGCACGGACAATTTGTACAACGCTTTCTTCTTCCCGGCCGATACGGCCAGCGCGAAGCCGAATCCTGAAACGACGGATTCCTTCGACGCCGGCGTTCGCTATCGCAGCTCGAAGGTCCAGGCGCAGCTCGCCGGCTGGTTCACCAAGTTCAACGATCGCCTGGCTTCGGCCTACGATCCGGAACTCGATCGTACCGTATTCCGCAACCTCGGCCGAGTGGACAAGTGGGGCATCGACGGCTCGGTTGCTTACGAACCGATCCGCGAGCTGACGCTCTACGCCTTCGGTTCGTGGCAGCAGTCCGACATCAAGGACAACATCCAGATCGGCACCTTCGGCGGCATCACAGATTGCGACAACATTCCGAGCACGGCCACCGACGCCGACATCCTGCGCAGCTGCGCACTGACGGCCGGCAACTTTGAATCCGGCTCGCCGAAGTACACGTTCGGCGGTTCGGCGGTTGGCCGATTCAGCATCTTCGAGCTGGGTGCCACCGTGAAGCGGACGGGTCCGCGGTACGTGTTCGACACGAACCTGCCGACCTTCTCGGGTGCGCTGGGTTCGCCGGATGTGGTCGAGATCTTCCCGGCGAAGGCCCCGGCCTACACGCTGGTGAACCTCGACGCCCGCATGAAGCTGACCATGCTGAAGGGGCTGGAGAACAGCTACTTCCAGCTCAACGTCTACAACCTGTTCGACAAGTTCTACGTCGGCGGGTTCGGCGGCAGCCTCAACCAGGCCTTCAGCGGCACGAACTACGGTAACCCGGCGTTCGTCCAGATCGGCGCTCCTCGCACGATCTCCGGAACGCTGAGCCTCGCTTTCTAAGCGAGCTTCGTTCGAGAGTTAAAAAGGGGCGGCGCCTCACCTTCGGGTGGGGCGCCGTTTTCTTTGGTGGTGGGGCGGAACGAGCTCGGCCCCGTGTTTCCGATCAGGCTGCTGGGCGCCGAAGCGTGCGCACGCGCGCGTTGCTTTGATCGGCCATGCGCTCGACTCCTTCGTTGGCCGGCTCGTGAATGTGCATGAGCGAGCTCATCAGCGCGTCATCGTCGCTCGAGCAGACGCCGAGGACCAAAGCCTCGTCGCATTCCTCCGCCGCGACATAGGCGTGGCCCATGTTCGAATCGATGTAGATCGCCTCGCCCGCCTTGAGCGTGACGGGATCGTAGAATTCCGTGTGGACGATGATCGAGCCTTCGAGGACGTGGATATATTCCTCGCCCGAATGGGAGACGAGGTCCCCGAACTCCGCCAGAGACTTCGCACGGATGCGGGTCAGCACGGGGATCATCCGCTTCCGGCGAAGCTCCGTGCATAGATAATAATAGTCGTAGTTGGAGGTTTCGACGCGGATCGCGTCCTCCAGGCGACCGATGCTGCGCCGAGCGGTGACGGCCTCCGGCGGCTCCGATTCGGCGAAGAGCTCCGAGATCGGAATCTGAAGGTTTTCGCTGACCTGGGCGAGCTTGTCGTAGGTCAGAGTAAGCCGGTCGTTCTCTACCTTCGACAGGGTCGATACGGGGATGCCGCTGCGCTCGCTCATCTCGCGAAGCGTCCAATTCCGATGGCTTCTCAGCTCTTTCAGAATCCGTCCCAGTGTCGGTCGACCGCTCAACGAAGATGCTCCCGTAACAGGTTTGACATTTTTCCAATCAGGACCATTATGGCCTCATCCGACACACGTTGGCATAATAAGGCGATTTCGCTCTGGCGAGCAAATCGTTCGAAAGGGGAGACAAAAATGCGGAAATCGGCTGCATTCCTTGCGGCGGTTCTGGGTTGTGCGATTCTTTCTGGGGCGTACGCCCAGTCCGCTCAACCGACTTTGGTGCCGACGCCGGCGCCGAAAACGCAGCAGATGCCGGTGCCGCCGGTTACGACTGCTCAGCCGGAGGGCGCTCAGCCCCTGACCGCAGAGAACGTGAACGCGTGGCTCGACGGTTTCGTGCCGATCTCGATCGGCAAGAACGACATCCCCGGCGCGGTCGTCGTGGTCGTCAAGGACGGCCAGATCCTGACCAGCCGAGGTTATGGCTTTGCGGACGTCGCCAAGCGCAAGCGGGTCGATCCGCATACGACCCTTTTCCGCCCGGGCTCCATCTCCAAGCTGTTCACCTGGACCGCCGTCATGCAGCAGGTCCAGGCGGGCAAGCTCAATCTCGACGAGGACGTCAACAAGTACCTGGACTTCAAGATTCCGCCGCGGAACGGCAAGCCGATCACGCTGCGCAACATCATGACGCACACGTCCGGCTTCGAAGAGCAGGTCAAGGACCTGATCGCGGTCGACCAGAAGAAGTACGTCCCGTACGACCAGATCCTGAAGCGCTGGGTTCCGAAGCGCGTGTACGATCCGGGCACGACTCCGGCCTATTCGAACTGGGCGACCGCTCTCGCCGGCTACATCGTCAGCCGCGTTTCGGGTGAGCCGTTCGAACAGTACATCCAGAACCACGTCATAGCTCCGGCGGGCATGAAGCTCGCTACGTTCCAGCAGCCGCTTCCGGCCAACCTGAAGCCTTACATGGCGGAAGGTTATCAGCCCGGCAGCGACAAGGCTTACGGCTATGAATATGTCGGCGTCGGTCCGGCCGGCAGCCTCGCCGCCAGCGGCGACGACATGGGGCGGTTCATGATCGCCCATCTCGCGAATCCGAGCCCCCTGCTGAACCCGCAGACCAAGGCGCTGATGCACACGACTGCGAACGACCCGATCCCGGGCCTGCAGAAGATGTCGCTCGGCTTCTACCAGTCGGACATCAACGGGCACCGCGTGGACTCGCACGGTGGTGACACCGTCGCTTTCCACAGCGACCTGCACCTGTTCCTGAACGACGGCGTCGGCCTGTTCGTCTCCTTCAACAGCCCGGGCACGGCGGGTGCGGCTCACGGCCTGCGCAACGCGTTGCTCGAAGAGTTCGCGGACCGCTATTTCCCGGGTCCCGCGGACACGCGGAAGATCGACGCCAAGACGGCTCGCGAGAACGCTGAAAAGCTTGCCGGCACCTGGTCGACGTCGCGCCGGTCCTTCTCCAGCTTCATCAGCATCACCGACCTCATCGGCCAGACTAAGATCGGCGTCGACAAGGACGGCAACCCGCTCATCGCCGACGGCCTCGCCGCCGGCTTGAACGGCCAACCGCGCAAGTGGATCGCGGCCGGCCCGATGCTGTGGCGGGATGCGAACAGTCACGAGACGCTCGGCGCGAAAGTCGTCGACGGCAAGGTCGTTCGCTGGAGCCTGGGCAGTGTTGCTCCGATCATCGTCTGGGATCGCACGCCCTGGTACCAGAACTCGTCCTGGCTGCTGCCGCTGACCTACCTCAGCCTTGCGGTCCTGTTCCTGACGGCCGTGTTCTGGCCGGTCCGGGCAGTGGTCCGGAAGCGCTACGGTCAGGCTCTCGAGCTCGATAAGCGCGAGTTGAAAGCCTACCGGGCGAGCCGCATCGGAGCGACCGCGATCCTGCTGACTCTGGTCGCCTGGATGGTCGCCATCTCGATGATGTTCAGTGACCTCAACCTGCTCAGCTCGGCCTTCGTACCGGTCGTCTTGATCCTCCAGGTCCTCGCGATCGTCGCCTTCTTCGGCGGCCTCCTCGCGGTGCTCTGGTACGCCTCCATCGTGTGGAAGCGTAAGGGCGGGTTCAAGGCCACGTGGAAGGCCAAGACCTGGAGCGTGCTGCTCGTGATCTCGGCGCTGACCGTGCTGTGGATCGCCCTCGTCTACCACCTCGTCGGCCTGACGACCCAGTACTGATGGGGCAGACGCTTACCTATCGGGTGGAGACCCACCGTCTCGCCGCCCCGTTCCGAATCTCGGGCTATGTGTTCGAGGCATCCGATGTGGTCGTCGTCGAGCTCGACGACGGCCAGCACCGGGGCCGGGGCGAGGCGGCGGGCGTCTATTACTTGCGGGACGAGGCTCCGCAGATGGTGGAGCAGCTCGAGGCGAACCGGTCGGCGATCGAAGCTTGCGAAAGCCGCGAGGCCCTTCGTCAGCTTCTACCGGCCGGCGGAGCCCGCAACGCCATCGATTGCGCGATGTGGGAGCTGGAGGCGCTGCGGACGGGCACTCCAGCGTACCGCCTCGCCGGAGTCGATACGCCGCGGCCGCTCGTCACGACCTTCACGCTGGGCGCCGATGATCCGGATGTCATGGCGGAAGGCGCGCGGAAGTACGCGGGCGCCAAGGCCATCAAGATCAAGCTAACCGGCACGCTGCAGCTCGACATCGCGCGCGTTCGCGCGATCCGTGAAGCGCGGCCCGACGTCTGGCTCGGCGTCGATGCGAACCAGGGTTTTGGGAAGCACGATCTGCCCGCGCTCGTCCAGGCGATGGGCGAGCAGAAGGTTTCGCTGATCGAGCAGCCTCTGCCGCGCGGCAACGAGGCTGATCTCGAAGGCTTCCAGAGCCCGATCCCGATTGCGGCGGACGAGAGCGCGCTCTCGCTGGCCGACGTTCCCGGGCTCGTTGGTCGCTTCGACGTCGTGAACATCAAGCTCGACAAGTGCGGCGGGCTGACGGAAGCGCTGCTGATTGCCGACGAGGCGAGGCGTCTCGGCATTCGCGTGATGGTCGGCAACATGGTCGGGACGAGCTGGGCCATGGCTCCGGCCTTCATCCTCGGCCAATTCTGCGACTTCGTGGACCTCGACGGCCCGACCTTCCTCAAGGAGGATCGCGTTCCCGGCGTCGATTACGAAGCGGGCCAGATCTGGTGCTCCGACGACGTGTGGGGAACACCCGCGGCGGTGCTCGCGGCGTGAGCCAACCGTCGAACTGGTTCGGTCAGCCGCGAGGACTGACCATTCTGTTCCTCACGAACATGTGGGAGCAATTCTCCTACTTCGGCATGCGTGCGCTGCTCGTCTATTACATGACGACGACCCTGCTGTTCGGGCAGGAGAAGTCCTCCAGCATCTACGGCCTGTACACGGCGTTCGCGTACTTCACGCCGATCATCGGCGGCACGATCGCCGACCGCTGGCTGGGCAAGCGCCGCGCCGTGATCATTGGCGCGACCGTCATGGCGGCGGGCCATTTCATGATGGCGTTCGAGCCCGCCTTCTACTTCGCGCTCGCGACGATCGCGCTGGGCAACGGGCTCTTTCTCCCAACCCTGCCGAGCCAGATCAACGACCTCTACACGGCCGACGATCCGCGCCGGCCGTGGGCCTATAACGTCTATTATGTCGGCGTGAACGTCGGCGCTTTCCTCGCGCCGCTCGTTTGCGGGTTCCTCGGCGAGACCTACGGCTGGCACTATGGCTTTGCGGCCGCCGGAGTCGGCATGCTCGCGGGCCTCGCCATCTATTTGTGGGGCAACCGCTACCTGCCCTCCGAGGCGGCCAGGCAGGTGCTTCCGCCTGCGAAGGCCGGCACTCACCGCGGCCGTGACACGGTGTTGCTGCTGCTGGGCATCGGCCTCGCCGTCACGATCTTCCGCGGCGCTTACGAGCAGATCGGCAACACATTCGCGCTCTGGATGCGCGACGACGTCGACCGCGTCATCGACGGGGTCGAGGTCGGCGCCTCCATGTTCTTCTCGCTCAACCCGCTGCTGGTCATGGTCATGACGCCGCTGCTGCTCGCCCGCTGGAAGAAGCAGGCGGAGCGGGGACGTGAGCTGTCGGTGATGCACAAGATGGCCGTTGGCGCGCTGATCGTGGCCGCGTCCTACCTGCTCGTCGCTGGCGCCGAGGCGTTCAGCGGCGGCGGACGGGCGCACTGGATCTGGCTGCTGTCCTACTTCCTGCTGTTCACGCTGGGCGAACTCTACATCCTTCCGAACGGGCTCGGCGTGTTTGCCCGTCTGGCTCCGCCGAAGCTCGGCGCGACAACGGTCGCCTCTTGGTACTTGGCGATCTTCACCGGGAGCCTGCTCGCGGGTCAGGTCGGACGCCTGTGGAGCCACTTCGGCCACGCGCAATTCTTCGTGATGCTGGCCGCGATCGCAAGCTGCGCGGCAGTCCTGCTCTATCTTCTCGACGGTCCGACCAAGCGCGTGCTTGCCCAGGCGCAGGCGCGCGTCGCCGACGATCTCACCGATGTTCCCGAAGGAATTGCGAGGCCGCAGAATGCTTGAGGCGCGAGTGAACAGGCGTGGCGTATTGCTGGGAGGACTTGCGGTCGGCGCTGCTGCATTCCCGATGATCAATCGCGGCAGTTTTGCCTTCGCCGCGGCGCCGGGGCGGGCCTATTCCGCCCGTGCGGTCAAGGTCGTCCGCGAGTCCCTCGTGATCGATATGCTCGCGCCGCTGAAGCTCGACTTCGATCCAAAGTTCTTCGACCAGGGTTTCGGAGCCAAGGACCTCGCCGATTACAAGGCGTCGGGCATCACTGGCTTCCACCACAGCGTCGGCATCGGCGGCCCGGATGCCAAGGAGCAGGCGCTTCAGTTCCTCGCTTCCTACCAGGGCTGGGTAGGACGGCAGGCGGACCTGTTCACGCTCGTCGGAACGGTCGGCGACCTCGACCACGCGAAGGCCGAGGGCAAGTACGCCGTCATCATGGGCCTTCAGAACGCGGAGATGTTCCAGAAAGCCGAGGACGTTCAGGACTTCTACCGGCTCGGGCTGCGCTGCGCGCAGCTGACCTACAACAGCCAGAACCTGATCGGCTCCGGCTCGACGGACCGGATCGACGGCGGCGTCAGCGACTTCGGCGAAGCGATCATCAAGGCGATGAACAAGGTCGGCATGCTGGTCGACACATCGCATTGCGGGGAGAGGACCACGCTCGACGCGATCGAGCTGTCGCCCAAGGCGATCGCGGTCACGCACTCCAATTGCAAGGCGCTCAACCCGCACCCGCGCAACAAGTCCGACGAGGTCATCAAGAAGCTCGCGGCGAAGGGCGGCGTGATGGGGATCACGGGCGTCCGCATGTTCGTAAAGGACAAGGATCCGACGACCGTGTCGGACATGGCGGATCACGTAGAACACGTCACGAAGCTGGTCGGCGTGGAGTATGTCGGCATCGGATCGGACGCCGACCTCAACGGCTACGACGACATGGCGCCCGACCAGTACAAGGCGCTGAAGGCGTCGTACAAATCCAGCTACGCGTTCCGCGACAAGATCGACATCGACGGGTTCGATCATCCGACGAAAGTCTTCGATCTCACCGAAGAGCTCATCCGTCGCGGCTACTCGGACGCGAACATCAAACTCGTTCTCGGAGGAAACTTCAGGCGCCTGTTGGGGGCGACCTGGGCCTGACCTTGGGGAGGTCGGGCAATTGAATGAAGGGGAATTGTAATGACTAGGCTCGGTTCACGGATCACATTGTTTGCGTCGGCGGCATTCATCAGCACGGTCGCCTCGACCGCGGCCTCTGCGCAGGACGCACAGCCGTCCACATCTGAAGCGGTAGTCTCTCAAGGAACGGAAACTGCTCAGTCCACGGCGGATCAGCAAAATGCGTCGGGCGGCGAAATCGTCGTCACGGCGCAGAAGCGCGTCGAAGCGTTGTCGGACGTAGCTCAGTCGGTCAGCGTGGTCGGTGGCGACACGCTGGAGCGGCAGCAGGCTGACAACCTCCAAGACTATTTGGCACTCGTTCCGGGCCTCAGCCTGACGGGCGAAACTCGCGGCGTGTCCCGCATCTCGCTGCGCGGCATCAACACGGGTGGCGTCGCGTCGACGGTCGGCGTCTACGTCGATGAAGTTCCGTTCGGATCGAGCAGCGGCCTGGCAAACGGCGCCATCCTCGCCGGCGACTTCGACACGTTTGACGTTGCCCGGATCGAGGTGCTGCGCGGTCCTCAGGGGACTCTCTATGGCGCCAGCTCGCTAGGCGGCGTTCTGAAGTTCGTCACCAATGCGCCGAACCCAAACAAGTTCGAAGCTCGCGCGCAGGTTTCGCTCGAAGACGTGGCGCACGGCGGTCTCGGTTATTCTGGAACGGGCATGGTCAACGTGCCACTGAACGACAAGATCGCGTTCCGCGCCAGCGGCTTTTACCGCAAGGACGCCGGCTACATCGACTCTATTGGCAACAATCCGGTCACCAGCCTGATTGATCCCGCTGACGTGATCATTCCCGGCTCGCGTGTCGACAAGAACATCAACGAGCTGAAGTCGTACGGCGGCCGCGCATCGCTGCTGTTCAACGCGACGGATGATCTTTCCATTCGTCTGAGCGCGCTCGTCCAGAACACCAACAGCGACAATTCGGACTATGTTGAGGTTGATCCGGTCACGTTGGATCAGAGGTATGGCGGACTGGTTCAGTCGCGCTATCTGAACGAGCCCACGAAGATCAAATATCGCGTCTACAGCGGGGTGCTCGACTACGACTTCGGGTTCGCTAACCTGACTTCCTCGACGAGCTACGGAAAATTCTCCGAAAACTTGCACCGGGACCTGACTCTGAACACCGGGCTGACGGGGCCGGGCACTCCGCTGGGACCACTTGTCGACCTGCTATACGGAACGGGGGACCCCCGTCTCAGTGCGCTGCTCGAGCAAGTCACGTCGACCAAGAAATTTGTGCAGGAACTGCGCCTTGCATCGCCTGACAATGATAAGTTCGAATGGCTTGTGGGCGCTTTCTACACCAACGAAGATTCAGGAATTAATCCTCAAAACTACGTGGCTGTTGATGCAATCTCCGGTGAGCCAATGTCGAGCATTCCATTGCTGGTCGAAGGCTTCCTGAATTCGAAATTCAAGGAATATGCGGCGTTCGCGAACGGGACCCTACATGTCACCCCCAAGTTCGATCTGACGCTCGGCGGACGTTGGAGTCACAACAAGCAGTCTGCGGAGCAGTTCTTCACTGGGGACCTCCTCGGCGGTGCCGTGATCGAATTCTCCGGACTGAAGTCTGACGAGTCCGTCTTCACCTACTCGGTCGCACCGCGCTACGAAATCACCGAGAACACTTCCGTCTATGCGCGTGTCGCGAGCGGCTACCGTCCTGGCGGACCGAACGTTCTTCAGCCGGGTGCCGATGCTCCGGCGACGTACGACTCCGATCGGCTGATCAGCTATGAGGCTGGCCTGAAGGCGGACTGGTTCAACCGTCGCCTCTCGCTCGACTTCTCGGCCTTTTATCTCGACTGGAAAGATATCCAGCTCTTTGCAGTGATCAACGACTTCGGCGTCAACGCCAATGGCGGCACGGCGGTGAGCAAGGGCTTCGAGTTCACTCTAACCGGGCGGCCCATCGCGGGACTTTCGCTATCCTTGAACGGTGCGTACACGGACGCGCATCTAACGAAGAAAACCGATCCGCTTATCGGCGGCCTGAAGGGCGACCCGCTGCCCTATATTCCTGATTGGAGCTTTGGCTTCAACGCGGACTACGAATGGCCGATCACCGACACTCTGAATGCATTCGTCGGAACAAGCATTAGCTACGTCAGCGATCGCACGCCGGACTTCGGAGATCGGGCCCCCGATGGAGAACTCCTGCATCTCGATTCCTACGAAACCTTCGACCTGAGAGCGGGTGTCGAAACAGGCCGCTGGATTGTGCAGGCCTATGTTCGCAACCTGTTCGATTCACAGGGGATCACCAGCGTTACTTCAATCGATCCCGGCACGTTCGCGAACGACGCTGGGGCGATCGGCATCATCCGTCCCCGGACAGTCGGACTGTCGGTCGGAACCCGGTTCTAGTCGATCACAACATGGCACAGGAGGCACGGCTGCAACGGGGAATTGAGTCAGGCTCGGCGAGTTCAGGCCGATTACCGCAGCCGTACCTTCTGTTCCTGGGTGACACGGTTGAGGCTGGTTTTGCGAAGACGGCGTTCGGTCTTCGCGACTGGGCTCCTGACCTGTGCGTCGGTGAGTTCGCGCTCCCCGGCGCGCAGGTTACCGTCGGGCTTCCCCAAATGCGACCTGCGGACGCGGCCGACAAGGGCGCTCGGGCGCTGGTGATCGGTGTCGCCAATTCCGGCGGCTACATCGCGGAGTCCTGGATCCCGGCGCTGGTCGAAGCCCTCGAAGCGGGTCTCGACATCGTCAGCGGGATGCACGCGAAGCTCGTGTGCATTCCCGAGCTTCGCTACGGCGCGGAGCGGCTGGGACGGCGACTGATCGACATTCGAACGCCGCCCGCGAACCTTCCCATTGCCACGGGGCTGAAGCGGACGGGCAAGAGGTTGCTGACAGTCGGCACGGATTGCGCGCTCGGCAAGAAGTACACCGCGCTCTCGATCGCCCGCGCCTTCGCGGACAGGGGCGTGAAAACCGACTTCCGCGCGACCGGGCAAACAGGAATCATGATTTCAGGCGGCGGCATCCCGATGGATGCGGTCGTGGCTGATTTCGCCGCCGGTGCTGCTGAGCTGCTTAGCCCCGGTGCCGCCCCGGATCATTGGGATGTGATCGAGGGGCAGGGCTCCATCCTGCACCCGGCCTATGCCGGCGTGTCGCTTGCACTGCTGCACGGCAGCCAGCCGGACGTGTTCGTCGTCTGCCATGACCCGAGCCGCTCATGCCTGCTGGGTGACGAGGAATTCGCCGTTCCCCCGGTCGAGGAGATCATCGACCTCACGATCGCGCTTGGGCGGCGGACCAATCCGGCGATCCGCTGCGGCGGCATTTCGCTGAATACCTCCGCGCTGGACGCAAGTGAAGCCGACGAACTCTGCAGGACGGAGACGGCTCGTCTCGGCTTGCCGGCTGCGGACCCGATCCGCCGCGGTCCGGCGTTTGATGCCCTGATCGACGAGTGCCTGAAAGCGTGACCGCGACGGCCGCCGATCCCCAGCACAGCTGGTTCAAGCGGATTCTCCTTCCGGGCCTGGCGCTCAAGGCCTTCGTCATCGGCGGCGGCTACGCCACGGGTCGGGAGCTGGCCGAATTCTTCCTGCCGTCGGGACCTCGCGGCGGCCTGATGGCGATTGCCTTCGCGACCGTGATCATGAGTCTGCTCTCGGTCATTACCTTCGTGGTCGCTCGGCGGCTGCGGGCGTTCGATTACCGCACGTTCTTCAAGCGGCTCGTGGGTCCAGGATGGATCGCGTTCGAGCTTGCCTATCTCGCACTCGTCGTCCTGATCCTCGCCGTCTACGGGGCCGCGGCAGGCGCGATCGGCACTGCCGTGTTCGGCGCGGCAGGATGGGTCGGCACCGTAGTCCTGATGCTCGGGATCGCGGGCGTCGTCGCCTTCGGCAACAAGGCCGCGGAGGAGCTCTTCACCGGCGTCTCTTACCTTCTCTACGGCGTCTATGCGCTGTTTATCGTCTTTGCGCTGGCGACGTTCGGTCATCTCATCGGCCCGGCTTTCGCTGCCCACAGCGAGACCAGCGGGTGGGCCATGGGTGGGCTCACCTACGCCAGCTACAACACCGTCGGCGCGGTCATCATCCTGCCGGTCCTCCGCCATCTCGTAAGCGACCGCGACGCAGTGGTTTCGGGCATCATCGCCGGGCCGCTGACGATGGTCCCGGCGCTGCTGTTCTTCATCCCGATGGTCGCCTTCTACCCAGCCATCAAGGACGCGCCGCTGCCGTCCGATTTCCTGCTTCAGAAGATGGGCCAACCTTGGTTCCACTACCTGTTCCAGGCGATGATCTTCTCGGCGCTGCTCGAGAGCGGCACCAGCGCGGTGCACGCGGTCAACGAACGCATCTCTCAAGCCTGGCAGGCGCAGCGCGGGACCGAGCTGACGCATCGCGCGCGCCTGACGATCGGCCTCGTGTTGCTCGCATTGTGCATGTTTGCCGCGGGTCGCTTCGGCCTCGTCGACCTCATCGCAAAGGGATACCGGGCGCTCGCCTACATTTTCCTGGCCGTCTTCGTCCTGCCGCTCCTGACGGTGGGCGTGTGGAAGATCGTGCGCAACGATCGCGACAGCGAGCCGGCGCTTCAGAACTAAAGGGGAGTTTGGTCATGGGTCGTTTCGCGTCGCGTGCACTGCTGGTCGCCGTTTCGCTGGGAGCGCTGTCAGCGCCCGCGCTGGCCGCACCGCCTGCCGGGTTCGAGCAGCGGGTCGAACAGCTCCGCAAGAGCATCGGCGTGCCCGGCGTCACGATCGCCATCGTCGAGGACGGCAAGGTCACGCTCGCCCATGGTTGGGGCGTTCGCGACATCACCACGAATGCGCCGGTCGACGCCGACACGATCTTCTTCACCGGATCTACGGGCAAGGCGTTCACCAATGCGGCCCTCGCTACGCTGGTGGACGAAGGCAAGATCGGTTGGGACGACAAGGTCATCGACCACATGCCCGACTTCCGGATGTACGATCCGTGGGTCACGCGCGAGATGACGATCCGCGACCTGCTCGTTCACCGCAGCGGCCTTGGGCTCGGCCAAGGCGACCTTCTGTTCCTTCCGAACAGCACCCTTTCTCGCAAGGAGACGGTGCGCCGGATCCGTTATCTCAAGCCGGCAACCAGCTTCCGCAGCGGATATGCCTACGACAACATCCTCTACATGGCCGCCGGTCAGCTGATCGAGGAAGTCAGCGGTGAGACGTGGGAGCAGTACATCCACAAGCATGTTTTCGGGCCTCTGGGCATGAAGAACTCGACTGATACCGATGCGGAATTCCAGGCCAATGCGAACCATGCCCGGCCGCACAGCCGCAACGACGGCCCGGTCCATGGAATGGGAACGCAGACGCCGCTCGATGAAAACGCGACGATCGCGCAGAACGCCGCCCCGGCCGGCGGGCTGGCGATCAGCGCGAACGACATGAGTCAGTGGCTGCTGACCCAGCTCGGCCGCGGCAAGATTCCGGACAGCGACAAACGGCTGTTCTCTCAAGAACAGTCCGAACAGATGTGGACCGGAGCCGTGATCACGCCGGTGCCGCAATATCCGGCGGAGTTCGCCGCCGCCCAGCCGCATTACGATCTCTATGCCTTAGGTTGGGGGCTATCAGATTACCGCGGCGCGCAGGTCGTCGGCCATGACGGCGCGGTCCTAGGGTCCCAGGCGACGGTCGCCCTCCTTTCGGAGAAGAACGTCGGCATCTTCATTGCAGCCAACAGCGAGGACGGGGAGATCATCCGCGGCCTGCTGTTCGAGTTGCTGGACCATTATCTTGGCTACCCGCAGGCTCAGTGGCCGGAGAAATGGCGCGCCTTCAAGGTCGCGCGCCTGAATGCGGCGGCAAAAGCGGTGCAAACTGCCGAGGCGAAGCCCGCGAAGATCGGCCCGTCGCTTCCGCTCGCGAACTATGTCGGCGATTACAACGACCCCTGGTACGGCACGATCAAGGTCCGCGAGAACGGGAAGGACCTGGCCATCGAGTTCCCGCACTCGAGCGGGATGGAGGGTCCGCTCAATCACTACCAGTTCGACACGTTCAAGATGAATCCGAAGCTGGATTGGGTCGAGCCTGCCTACGTCACCTTCTCGATCGGTGCCGACGGCAAGGTCGATCGCGTCACCATGAAGCCCGTCTCACCCAGAGCGGACTTCAGCTGGGACTATCAGGATCTGCTCTTCACGCCGGCGAAGGCGGCGAACTAGCTTTCGACAGAACCTTCGCCTCGCGATGTCGTGAGGTCCGGGTGCTCAAGGCTCAACAGCATTGAACGGTAATCGCTGACGATCTTGTGGCAGGTTTCCAGCCCATCCTGGAGACCTGCCGTCGCCCGTTCGACTTCCGGGGCGACATACTCTTCTTCATCCATGGTCCACGCGACGATTTGTGATTTATGTGAGTGAAAATAACTCCGCGAAGCCGGGTCAGTGCCTCAGTTCGTCGCGGATGGCCGTACTCTCGTAGCCTCAGCGACGGCCGCCGAAAGAGCTGGCAGATCGAACGGTTTTGGCAGGACGATGACGTCCGTCGGAAGGTCGCCGATATCGTCGGCGTCGGCATATCCCGTGATGATCAGGGCGGTCAGGTCCGGCTTGTGCGAGCGCGCGTCGCGAACGAGGTCCGTGCCTGAGAGCTGTGGCATGGCGTAATCGCTGACCAGGAGATCGACTCCTCGCTCGCGGAGAAGCTGCAGGGCGTCCGCTCCATTGCTCGCCTCGACGACTTCGTGCCCAAGATCCTTGAACATGTGAGCCGTGGCCAGACGAACCTCCTCGTGGTCGTCAACGAGAAGGATCGTCAAGCGCGTGCCGTTGCTTTCATCGAGCTTTACTTTCTTCGGCGGCTTCGCGACCGGCGCTTCCTCCGCACGCGGGATCCAGAGCTCTGCCCGGGTGCCCTTGCCGACCTCGCTTTGCAGCTGGATCGAGCCGTTCGACTGCTGGGCGAATCCGTAGACCATGCTGAGGCCGAGGCCCGTTCCCTTGCCGACCTCCTTCGTGGTGAAGAAGGGTTCCATCACCTTCTCGAGAATCTCCGGTGCAATGCCCGAGCCTGCGTCCTCGACGGTGAAGACGACATAGTCGCCGGGCTTCAGGTCCGGTGCGTCCTTCTCGCTCGCGGTTCGGTGGTCCACGGCGATCTTGATCGTGCCGCCCTCGGGCATGGCATCGCGCGCGTTGATTATCAGGTTCATCAGGGCGAGCTCGAGCTGGGACTGGTCGGCGAACGCGCACCACGGCGTCTCTTCCAATGACCATTCCAGCTCAACCAGTCCGCCGAGCGTGTGGCTCAGAAGCTCGTCCACGCCGCTCGCCAGCTCGCGCGGGTCGAGCGGAGCCGGCTGCAACTGCTGCCTACGCGCGAACGCCAACAGCCGCTTCACCAGCTCCGCGCCCTGATCGGCGGCACGCTGGGTCATGGTCAAGATCTTGAGATGCTCTTCCTCGAGGCCCGCTCGCCGTTCGAGAATCCCTAGGCCACCGAGCACTGCAGCGAGGAGATTGTTGAAGTCGTGCGCGATGCCGCCGGTCAGCTTTCCGATAGCGTCCATCTTTTGCGCCTGAACCAATTGGCCCTCGAGCAGCCGCCGTTCCGTGACGTCCGTCAGCGTTCCAGCAAATTCGATCGGGCTCCCATCCTGATCGGTGAGCAAGACTGCCTGGTCGTGGAAATGCCGGTATGTGCCGTCGGCGCACAGCCAGCGGTATTCGACAGAGAAACTGCCAGTACTTTTCCGCTTCTCGAGGGCGGCCAGCACGCGGGTCCGGTCGTCCTCGTGCAGGCGTTCCTGCCAGATCGAAGGCTGCTCGCGCACAACGGAAAATCCGTAGCCCGTTATGGCCTCGAGGTTGCCGCTGACGAAGTTGGGGCACCGCGGCTCGCAGTCGATCGGTTCGAGATACAGAACGATTGGAAGCGACTGGATGATCGCCGCCTGCTGCTGCTCGGCGCGGCGCAGGTCTTGCTCGGCGCGCAGAAGCTCTGAGTTGGCCTTGAGGTTTGCGTCTAAGAGCGCTTGTTCCTGCCGCGCCTTGCGCTCGATCTCCTTGGTCTTGGCGAACAGGTCGACGAACACGGCGACCTTGGAGCGCAGCACGATCGGATCGACGGGTTTGAAGACATAGTCGACGGCGCCCATCGAATAGCCGCGCATGAGATGCTCGGTCTCCTTGTTCACGGCGGACAAGAAGACGATCGGGATACGCTTCGATTGCTCGCGGCTGCGAATGATCTGCGCGGTCTCGTAGCCGTCGAGGCCCGGCATGTAGACGTCGAGCAGTATGACCGCGAACTCGCCTTTTAGGAGGAAGCGGAGTGCCTCTTCGCCTGAGCGGGCGGTGATGACCTCGCCGACGTCCTCCAGGACGGTCTGAATGGCAAGCAGGTTTCGCTCGTCGTCATCGACGACGAGCACGCGCGGCCGTTCGACGTCCTCGGTCGTCGCCACATCGGATTTGCCCACTTTGCTACGCACGTTCACGTCTTATTCCGCCGCCTGAACGATCTTCCCGCCGGGTTGTGCCACGTCGCGGGAACGGCTGACCCACACGCGAAGCAGCGCCAGCAAGAGCTCGATGTCGACCGGCTTGGCGATGTAGTCGGAAGCGCCTGCATCGAGGCATTTCTGACGGTCGCCCTTCATGGCCTTCGCCGTCACCGCGATTAGTGGCAGGTCGGCAAGCTGCGGACGCTGCCGGATTTGCTGCATCGTCTCGTAACCATCCATCTCCGGCATCATGATGTCGATGAGTGCGACGTCGATACCCGGCATTTCTTCCAGGATGCGGATGCCTTCCTTGCCGCGTTCGGCGTGGAGCACCTGCACGTCGTAGCTTTCCAGGACGCTCGTCAGCGAGAAGATGTTGCGGATGTCGTCGTCGACGATGAGCACTCGGGCGCCTGCCAGCTCCGGCACATCGCGAGCCACGGGCGACCCCTCTTGTGTGGCTGGGCGCTTCTTGCGCTTCGCCTTCCGCGCCTGTTCGAGCAGGTTCTTGAAGACCTTAGCGAGCTCAGCCTGATCCGCGGGTTTTTCCGTTACGCCGAACGCGCCCATGCCGAGCACGGACTCGCTCTTGTCCGCGCCCGAAATGACGTGGATCGGGACGTGCTTCGTCTCCGGGTCGTGCTTCAAGAGGTCGAGAAGCACGAAGCCATCAATGTCGCTGAGACCGAGATCCAGGGTGATCGCATTGGGCTGCAGCTTGCGGGCCATTGCGAGCGTGCCGGCACCTGCAGTGGAGACCACGCCCTTGAGACCTGCGTCGCGCGCGAGATCGAGAAGGATCGACGCAAACGTCGGATCATCCTCGACGATCAGCACGAACGGATCGTCGCCGAGTTCGTCGCGGTCGTCATTGACCTCGAACCCGGTCGGCAAGGCCGAGGGAACGGTCGCGCCGGTGTTGTCGAACCGCGCCTGGCCCTCGCCACCCGCGTTCGCCGCGGCGGGAGCAGCTTCTAGCGGCATGTACAGGATGAAGGTCGATCCTTCGCCGGGCTTCGAGCGCACCTGCAGCTCGCCACCGAGCAAGCGGGCGATCTCGCGGCTGATGGAGAGGCCCAGGCCCGTACCGCCGTACTTGCGGCTGGTAGTTCCGTCGGCTTGCTGGAACGCCTCGAAGATGAGCTTCTGCTTGTCCTCGGGGATGCCGATGCCGGTATCCGTGACCGCGATCTCGATCGCCCGATCGGCATTGCGAAGCACCGGGTGCATCGGGCTCCAGCCGCGGGTGGCGCAGCTGACGTTGAGCGTGACGCTGCCGCGCGCGGTGAACTTGAAGGCATTCGACAGCAGGTTGAGCACGATCTGCTGAAGCCGCTTTTCGTCCGTCCGGATCGCGGGCGGCAGGGTCTCGTCGAACTTGACGTTGAAATCGAGACCCTTGTCGGCAGCGAGCTGACGGAACGTGCGCTCCATGTGCTGCTTCAGCGTCGCCATCGGCATCTCGCCGACCTCGATAGTCACCGTGCCGGATTCGATCTTCGAGAGGTCCAGGATGTCATTGATGAGGCTGAGAAGGTCGGAGCCGGCCGAGTTGATCGTCTTCGCGAACTCGACCTGCTTGTCGTTGAGATTGCCCTGCTGGTTGTCGGACAGCAACTTCGACAGGATAAGCAGCGAGTTGAGCGGCGTGCGCAGCTCGTGGCTCATGTTCGCCAGGAATTCCGACTTGTACTTGGAGGTGAGGGCGAGCTGTTCCGCCTTTTCCTCCAGCGCGCGGCGGGCCATCTCGATCTCAAGGTTCTTGGCTTCCACCTGCTTCTTCTCGTTTTCGAGAAGCTGCGCTTTCTCCTGCAGCTCCTCGTTGGTATTGTGCAGCTCTTCCTGCTTTGTCGTCAGCTCGGTCTGACGCGCCTGAAGTTCCTGCGTCAGCAGCTGCGACTGCTTCAGCAGGCCCTCGGTACGCATGGTCGCCGCGATCGTGTTGAGCACGATGCCGACCGATTCCATGAGCTGGTCGAGGAAGGTCTGGTGCGTCTCGTTGAACTCGCCGAACGACGCGAGCTCAATGACGGCCTTCACCTCGTCCTCGAACAACGCGGGGAGGATGTTGACGTTGGCCGGCGTCGCGTGGCCGAGGCCCGAGCCGATGCGGATGAAGTCGGGCGGCACGTCCTTGAGGAGAACCGGCCGCTTATCGGCGGCCGCTTGCCCGACAAGGCCTTCGCGGAGCTTGAACTCCTTCTTCAGCGCGTCGGAGTTCTCGGCGCCGTAGCTGGCGACGAGCTCCAGTTTCGTATCCTCTTCATCGCGATTGCTGACGTAGAACACGCCGTATTGCGCGTTCACCAGCGGTGCGAGCTCGGACATGATCAGGTTCGAGACGGTCGCGAGGTCGCGTTCGCCCTGCAGCATGCGGCTGAAGCGCGCGAGGTTGGTCTTGAGCCAATCCTGCTCCGCATTCTTCAACGTCTGTTCCTTGAGGTTGCGGATCATCTCGTTGATGTTGTCCTTGAGCGCCGCCATCTCGCCCGACGCCTCGACGGCGATGGAGCGGGTGAGGTCGCCCTTGGTCACTGCGGTGGCCACGTCCGCGATCGAGCGCACCTGGCTGGTCAGGTTGTTCGCCATCGCGTTCACGTTGTCGGTAAGGTCGCGCCACAGACCGGCGGCGCCCGGCACGCGCGCCTGACCGCCCAGCTTGCCTTCGATGCCGACTTCGCGGGCCATGTTGGTCACTTGGTCGGCGAAAGTCGCGAGCGTTTCGATCATGAAGTTGATCGTCTCGGCGAGCGCGGCGATTTCGCCCTTCGCGTCGAGCGTCAGCTTCCGCTTCAGGTTGCCCTGCGCAACCGCGGTCACGACGTCGGCGATGCCGCGCACCTGGTTGGTCAGATTGTTGGCCATCAAGTTCACGTTGTCGGTAAGGTCCTTCCAGGTGCCGCCGACGCCCGGAACATTCGCCTGACCACCCAGCTTGCCCTCGGTACCCACTTCGCGGGCCACACGGGTCACCTCGGACGCAAAGGCGTTCAGCTGATCGACCATGACGTTGATCGTGTCCTTGAGGGCGAGGATCTCGCCCTTCACGTCCACGGTGATCTTCTTTGACAAGTCGCCGCGCGCCACGGCGGTGGTTACATCCGCGATGTTACGTACCTGACCGGTGAGGTTCGCGGCCATCAGGTTCACGTTGTCGGTAAGGTCCTTCCAAGTGCCGGCGACGCCGCGCACCTGCGCCTGACCGCCGAGCTTACCCTCGGTTCCCACTTCGCGGGCCACGCGGGTCACCTCGCCGGCAAACGAGTTGAGCTGGTCCACCATCGTGTTGATGGTGCTCTTCAGCTCGAGGATTTCGCCCTTCACGTCCACGGTGATCTTCTTGGACAAGTCGCCCAAGGCGACCGCGGTCGTCACTTCGGCGATGTTGCGGACCTGACCCGTGAGGTTCGCGGCCATGGCGTTCACGTTGTCGGTGAGGTCTTTCCACGTGCCGCCGACGCCCGGAACCTGCGCCTGTCCACCGAGCTTTCCTTCGGTACCGACTTCGCGAGCCACGCGGGTCACCTCGGAGGCGAAGCCGTTGAGCTGATCCACCATGACGTTGATGGTGTTCTTCAGCTCGAGGATCTCGCCCTTCACGTCGACGGTGATCTTCTTGGAAAGATCGCCGCGGGCCACGGCGGTCGTCACTTCGGCGATGTTACGGACCTGACCCGTCAAATTGCCGGCCATCAGGTTCACGCTGTCGGTCAAGTCGGCCCAGGTGCCGGCGACGCCCTCCACCTGCGCCTGACCGCCGAGCTTGCCTTCCGAGCCCACTTCGCGCGCCACGCGGGTCACTTCCGAGGCGAACGAGTTCAGCTGGTCCACCATGACGTTGATGGTGTTCTTGAGCTCGAGAATCTCGCCCTTCACGTCGACGGTGATCTTCTTGGAAAGATCGCCGCGGGCCACGGCGGTTGTCACTTCGGCGATGTTACGGACCTGACCCGTCAAATTGCCGGCCATGAGGTTCACACTGTCGGTCAAGTCGGCCCAGGTACCGGCGACGCCTTCCACCTGCGCCTGCCCGCCGAGCTTTCCTTCCGAGCCCACTTCGCGCGCCACGCGCGTCACTTCGCTCGCGAAGGAGTTCAGCTGGTCCACCATCGTGTTGATGGTGTCCTTCAGCTCGAGGATTTCGCCTCGCACGTCGACCGTGATCTTTTTCGAGAGGTCGCCCTTCGCGACCGCGGTCGTAACCTCTGCGATATTGCGGACCTGGCCCGTCAGGTTCGCCGCCATCAGGTTCACATTGTCCGTAAGGTCGGCCCAGGTTCCCGCCACGCCCGGCACCTGCGCTTGGCCGCCGAGCTTGCCTTCGGTGCCCACTTCGCGAGCCACGCGGGTCACCTCGGATGCGAAGCCATTGAGCTGGTCCACCATGACATTGATGGTGTTCTTCAGCTCGAGGATTTCGCCCTTCACGTCCACGGTGATCTTCTTGGACAAGTCGCCGCGAGCCACGGCGGTCGTCACTTCGGCGATGTTACGCACCTGGCCGGTAAGGTTGTCGGCCATCAGGTTCACGTTGTCGGTAAGGTCCTTCCACGTGCCGGCGACGCCTTCCACGCGGGCCTGACCACCGAGCTTGCCTTCCGTACCGACTTCGCGCGCCACGCGGGTCACTTCGCTGGCGAAGGCGTTGAGCTGGTCCACCATGACGTTGATGGTGTTCTTGAGCTCCAGGATTTCGCCCTTCACCTCGACGGTGATCTTCTTGGACAAGTCGCCGCGGGCCACGGCGGTCGTCACTTCGGCGATGTTGCGCACCTGGCCCGTCAGGTTGGTCGCCATCGCGTTCACGTTGTCTGTGAGGTCCTTCCAGGTGCCGGCGACGCCCTTCACGTTCGCCTGGCCGCCCAGCTTTCCTTCGGTGCCGACTTCACGGGCCACGCGGGTCACTTCCGACGCGAAGCTCGCGAGCTGCTCGACCATCGTGTTCACGATCTTGCCGATGCGCAGGAACTCGCCGCGCAGGGGACGACCGTCGATTTCGACCGTCATGCTCTGAGAGAGGTCGCCCTTGGCGACCGCGCCGATGACGCGGGCCACTTCCGCGGTCGGCTGGACCATGTCCTCGATCAACTCGTTGACGGACCGGACGGCCGTTTCCCAGCCGCCCCGCGCATTCTTCAAGCGACCGCGCTGCGTGATTTTTCCTTCTTTGCCGACGACCTTGGAGAGGCGCTGGAATTCCTGGGCCATCTCTTCGTTGAGAGAGACGACTTCGTTGAAGAGGCTGGCGATTTCGCCGTCGACTCCGTCGACTTCCTCCGGGAGGCGAACGCTAAAGTCGCCCCGGCGCAGCGCGCGTAGAGCGCTGACGAGCTGGCGGCGATCGATAAAGTCCCGCTGGGTCTGAACGTTCACTCTACTCTCCGGTCGGTTTTACTCCCCCCGCCCGGTTGACTACACGAGCAGCCCCCCGGCTGCGCGAACGACATTAATCCAAAAATTGGTTTCTTCTTCCTAAAAAAATCCTCATCTGGATCAAGATTTTCTGGCGCCTATTGCAAATTTCGTAGCCGCGCCGCTACGGGGCGTCGAGATGTCAGGACCGGCCACCCCGGACGATGCCTCCCCCATTCCTTCCGATGACCTGTTGCGGTTCGTCGGTTCGAGCTTCCGATCCATATGGGCGCTCGAGCTGCTCCTGACCCTGAAAAGCGATCGACGGCCCTGGCCCGCCGCCGAGCTGGTGTCGACCATGCGCGCCAGTGAACTGGTCGTCAGCAAGGCGCTCGAAGGGCTCGTCGCGGCGGGCCTCGCATCGGTCGAGAGCGGAGGGGTGGTGTACATGCCCATCAACGAACAGGTGTCACGCTGCGTGAACCAGCTGGAAGAGCTCTATTTGGTGAGGCCCGACGCGGTTCGCCGCGCCATTGTTTCGGTCTCGTCGAGCGGCGCCAGCGCCTTCGCCGATGCGTTCAAGTTGAGGAGAGACTGATGGGGGCCGTTTTCCCCACCATCGTCTATGTGCTTTGCTTCCTGACCAGCGCGTGCTGTGCTTGGCTGCTGGGCAGAAGCTATCGCCGTTCGCAGGTGAGGCTCCTTATGTGGAGCAGCATCTGCTTCGGCTTCCTCGCGTTGAACAACTTGCTGCTTGTGCTCGATCTAGCCGTCTGGCCGCAGCCCGAGGTTGACCTTCGCCTTCCTCGGCTGTTGATGGCAATGGCCGCGGTGGTGTCCCTCTTGTGGGGTTTCATCTGGGACGTCGAGGAGGAGTGAGGCGATGACGCTCTACGATTTCCTCTCCGGCGCAGTGGCTTTCGGGTTTTTTACCTGCAGTCTGTTCCTCATGCGCTACTGGCGCCGCTCGCGCGACGAGTTGTTCCTGACCTTTGCGCTGGCTTTCGTGCTGCTGGGGGTCGGGCAGACCATCCTCGCGCTCGCGAACATTCCGACGGAGGAAAGGGGCTCGATCTATCTCTTCCGGCTGGCGGCTTTCCTGCTGATCCTGTTCGCCATCTACCGGAAGAACCGGGCCGCCCGGAACTGAGGGGCCGCGCTTGCTACGCCATGAAATTGTAGATGAGGCTGATCGGGCCGAAAGCGATCATCCGCAACAGCGCGGGCCCGAAAGACATGACCGCAGCAATGAAACCGAAGATGATCCACGCGACCGACAAACGAACGATAATGGCCATCAAGATCGTCTCGCAAAAAGCGGCTCGGACGATGGAGGCCGTCCGAGCCGCACGTTGGGAGTGGAACCCGAGCCCCCGGCGTCGCTCTCCGTTGAACAGGCTCCGTAAAGCAAGCTACCCGTCCGCTGGACGCGGCGAACCTTATCCAAAGTTAGCGCTAATGGGCGGAGCGCTTCTGCCACAAGATTTACGGGAATTTAGTTTAGGCTGGATGCCCCGCGTGGATTCGAACCACGATTGACGGAGTCAGAGTCCGTAGTCTTACCATTAGACGACGGGGCACCGATTGGAGAGGCCGCGAGATAGAAAGCGGCCTTCATACTGTCAACGCTCCGCGGCGGTTTCCCTGCGGCGCTTGCCCTCACCTGCGCTTCGCTATTAAATGCGCATCAAGTCAACCGTTCAACTTTGGACGGCGCAGGATAGAAACGGGCGTAGTTCATGGCGCAGAGTGTCGCCAGTGCGCCGGCTCCCTCTTTTAGCCAGGGACCGGCATCGGACAGACCGCCGGACCGGCGACCGTTTTGGCGCCATACCTATGGCGCGGTCGATCTCGGCACGAACAACTGCCGCCTCCTCATTGCCAAACCCGTCGACGGCGGCTTCACCGTGGTCGACGCTTTTTCGCGCATCGTCCGGCTGGGGGAGGGACTTTCGCACACGGGCCGCCTTTCACAAGAGGCGATGGACCGGGCTGTTGGCGCGCTCAGCATATGTGCGGACAAGCTCAGGCGCCGCAACGTCTCTTTGTCGCGTTCCGTCGCAACCGAAGCCTGCCGCCGCGCGGAAAACGGTGCGGATTTCGTCGACCGAGTCCGCGACGAGACGGGTATCGTCCTCGACATCATCGAACCACAGGAAGAGGCGCGTCTCGCCGTTCTCGGTTGCCACAAGCTGCTGGAGCCCGGGGATGGACCGGCGCTGATCTTCGACATCGGCGGCGGCTCTACCGAGCTGGTGCTGATCGAGCAGATCGACGGCGTCCCCAAGATCCGCAGCTGGTGGAGCGCGCCCTGGGGGGTGGTCTCTCTTACCGAAAGCGAGGGAAGGATCGCTCTGGAAGGACCGGACCGGCTGCAGGCTTATGGCCGGATGCGCGAGCGGGCGCGGCGGGCCTTCGCCAGCTTCGCCTCCACGCTTCCCAGCCACGTGGAGGGCATCCGCCTCCTAGGCACCAGCGGGACGGTGACGACGCTCGCTAGCGTCCACCTAGCACTGCCTGCCTACGACCGCCGTGCCGTCGACGGCCTGCACGTGCCTGTCGACGCGATGCAGAAGATCAGCACGATGATCGCGGAAATGGATCACGACGAGCGTGCGGCCCTGCCGTGCATCGGCCGCGACCGCGCCGACCTGGTCGTCGCCGGCTGCGCGCTTCTTGAGGCCATCGTCGAGATATGGCCCGCGGAGAAGCTGGGCGTGGCCGACCGCGGGATCCGCGAAGGGATATTGCGCTCGCTGATGGCGAGGGACGGCCACATCCTGTGAAGCGCATTCGAACCGCCAAGGGGCGGAAGGTTTCCTCGACCCGCTGGCTCGAGCGCCAGCTGAACGATCCCTACGTCCGCCGCGCCAAGGCGGAGAATTACCGCAGCCGCGCCGCCTACAAGCTGCTTGAGCTCGATGAGAAGTTCGGGCTGCTTAAGGGCGTGAAGGCCGTCGTCGATCTCGGCATCACTCCGGGCGGCTGGTCGCAGGTGGTCAGGCGCCGCACGCCCCAAGCCAGCGTCGTCGGCATCGACCTTCTCCCCACCGATCCGATCGACGGGGTCACCATCTTCCAGATGGATTTCATGGACGAGTCCGCGCCGGACCGGCTGAAGGAGGCGCTCGGCGGTCAGGCCGATCTCGTCCTGTCGGATATGGCGGCGAACACGGTAGGCCATCAGCAAACGGATCATTTACGCACCATGGCGCTGGTCGAAGCAGGGCTTCTGTTCGCGACGGAAGTGCTGCGTCCCGGCGGCGCTTATGTCGCCAAGGTGCTTGCCGGGGGAGCGGACAACCAGCTGGTCGCGGAGATGAAGCGGCACTTCACGACCGTGAAGCACGCCAAACCGCCCGCCAGCCGCAAGGACTCGTCCGAGTGGTATGTCATCGCTCAAGGGTTCAAGAGCGAATATCCGATTATCGATAAGGAACTTCACGACTATCGATAAACATGGTATCGTTTATCGATAATACGAGTCGTTGGAGTGCTTGCTGATGTCTCGATCCTATTCCGCCGCGCTGCCGATCGCTTACGTCTTTCTGCGGATCCTCGTCATCCTCAACTGGCTCATGGGGGCAGCGATCCTCGTCCTGCTCGTAGCCATGCCGAACGAGCGATGGATTATGTCCTCCTTCGACCTTTCACCTGGTCCCGACGCGGACCGGCTCGTTATGGGTTTGCGAGCGGTCGCGGTGCTCGGCCTCGTGGTGGTTCCGATCAATTACGCGATCTTGAAGCGCCTGCTCGCGATGGTCGCGACGGTGCGGGCAGGCGACCCGTTCGTGAGCGCCAACGCCTATCGCCTGCAGGCGATCGCCTGGCTGCTTCTGGGCCTCCAAGTTCTCAGTATCATCATCGGGGCGATCGGACGGTCCGTGTCCACGCCCACGCATCCCGTCCACCTCGACGCCGGCTTCTCAATCAACGGGTGGCTTGCGGTGCTTCTGACGTTCGTCCTCGCCCGTGTCTTCGTCGAAGGCGCCCTGATGCGCGAAGACCTCGAAGGGACGATCTGAAGGTGGCGATCCGGGTAAAATTGGACGAGGTGCTTTACGACCGCCGGATGACGCTCAGTCAACTGGCGGAGCAGGTGGACATTACGCTTGCGAACCTCTCGGTCCTCAAGACCGGGAAAGCCCGGGCGATGCGCTTCTCGACCCTCGATGCGATCTGCGAGGCTCTCGGCTGTCAGCCCGGCGATATCCTCCGCTTCGTCCCCGACACGGATTAGCGGGAGGCCGGCCTGGCGGCCGCGCTCTTGTCGCGGATCGCCTTGAATTCTGACTTCGGCGACCAGCTCGGCCACTCGCGGCCGTTCGCGAGGCGAGCGCCGATTGCGTAGAACAGCTCTGCCTCCTGTGCCGCGCCTCTCAGGTCCCAGCTCGGCGACCAGGCGTCGCAGGTCTGGTGATAGCAATTGGTGGTGAAGGTGGAGAGCCACTTCTCGCCTGCTTCGCGTCCACCGCTTTGCAGGTCGTAAGCCCCGGCCAGGGCCATGTTCAGAAGCACCGGAACGCCGCGCTTGGCGAAGGAGAAATGGTCGGCACGGTAGAAGAGGCCACGCTCAGGATGGTTCTCCGGCGTGACGTAGCGGCCCTGCGCCTTCGCGCCTTCCGCAAGCAGGTCTTCCAACTGGCTCTGTCCCTTGCCGATCAGGACGACGTCCTTGACCGGGCCGGCCCACTGCAGCGTGTCGAACGTCAGGTTCGCAGCCATCGTTTCAAACGGATAGAGCGGGTGCTGCGCGTAATATTCCGAGCCCAGCAGGCCGCGTTCTTCCGACGTCCAGGCGGCGAACAGGATTGTGCGCTGCGGCTTCGGTCCGGTGGAGAAGAGGCGCGCCACCTCGATCATCGCCGCGAGACCCAAGGCATCGTCCGATGCGCCCGGCCGGACCGTCCGCCCCTGAGCGTCGGCCGGCCCCACGCCATAGGCGTCCCAGTGCCCGCTGTAGCTCACGGTCTCGTCGGGGTATTTCGACCCGGTGATCTTCCCGATCACGTTGTGGCTGGTGATCTTCGATAGGTCGACCGGCGCATTGGCCGAGAAGGTCGCCTTGAGGTCGATCGGCTTGAACGCTGCCGTTCGGGCCTGACGCTTTACCGTGTCGAAATCGTATCCGGCCCGCTTGAGCAGCTCGGCGCCCACGGACTGCTGCATCCAACCCTGGAGAAGCACCGGCTGCTGGGCACTCGCAGGCAGCACGATGTTGAAGTTCTCGCCGGACGCGCTCTTCACCACGTTCCAGCCGTAGCCGGCGCCCTCGGTGTCGTGGATGATCAGCGCGGCGATTGCGCCGCGGCGTGCCGCTTCCTCGTACTTGTAAGTCCAGCGGCCGTAATAGGTCATCGTCTTGCCGCCGAACTTGCCGGCGACGGCTTCACTGGGTGCAGCCTCGAAGTCCGGATCGTTGACGAGGATGACTGCGACCTTGCCTTTCAGGTCCACACCCTTGAAGTCGTCCCAGTCGCGCTCCGGAGCGCTGACGCCGTAGCCGACGAAGACCATCGGTGCCTTGTCGATCCGCGCCTGCTCAATCGGGCGGACGGTGCTCAGATAGATGTCGTCAGGGAACCGCAGGTTCGTTGAGTTCGCCCCCTGCGCGATCGAGAAGCTCATCGGCGCGCGGAGCTTCGTGCGGATCATCGGAACGGTCTGAGTCCAGCCGCCAGTCTCGCCGCCCGGTTCCATCCCGGCCGCTTTGAACTGCTCGGTCAGGTAGGCGATCGTCTTGTCCTCGCCAGCCGTCCCCATGGAGCGGCCCTGGAACTCGTCGGACGCGAGTACGCGCGTGATCTCGGACATGCGCTCCATGCTGACCCGAGGGCCGGCGGCCGCTGCCGGACTGGTCGCGCAGAGCAGGGCGAGCCCGCCCAATATGGCTTGTGGGGAAAGCTTCATCGCGGCCTCCGTATGCCTGGTACGCAGCAAACGGAGCAGGGACGATTTGGTTCGGAGTGTCAGGAGGCCTGTTTGGCCGTCCTGCGCGCGTCTTCGATGGCCTGTTTCAGTGCATCGTAGCCGACGGCGCCATTCATGACGCGGTCGCCGATGACGAAGAGCGGCGTGCCCGTCGCGCCAAGCTGGCCCGCGAGCTGGAAGTTGCGCTTGAGTTCATTCTCGATAGCTGGATCTTGGGTCGGAACCGGCGGAATGTTCGCGACGCGGGCTGCCGCGGCATTTGTATCGGCCGCGGGGCGTCCGGCGGCGTAGAGTGCGGCGTGGAACTGGCTGAAGCGGCCGGCCTTGGACGCAGCGAGCGACAGGCGTGCGGCATCGACGCTCGGCGCTCCGAGGATCGGAAGCTCGCGATAGACGACGCGCAGGCCCGGATATTCCTTCAGCAGCTGGTCGACGTGCGGATTGCTCGCTTTGCAGTAGGGACAGGCGTAGTCGTAGAATTCGACGAGCGTGACCTCGGGCTTGGCCGCGCCTCTCCATGACGAGGCGAATGGCGTTTCTATCGCGGCGCGGTTGGCCGCCAACGTCGGTGCATATTGGCGGTCCCGCAGCGCGTCCGCGGCCTCGGCTAGAATATTCGGATCGGCGAGCATGCCCTGCCGGACAATACGGCTGCTGAAATATTGCGGCACTGCATAAAGCAGCACGGCAGCGGTGAGGACCGCGCCGACGACCCCTCCAAGAATCGCCGAGCCCAGCGAGGAGCCTCTAGTTTCGGTCGCTGTCGTTGCCACGGTGCTTCTTGTCCTTAAGTGCAGTCTTCGAGACCATGGCGATATCCTGAGCGCGAAGATAGTCGGGCGTCCCCTGCGGAATGCCCCGAAGTGCCATTTCGGCACTGGCCAGCGCCAGCTTGGGATTGCCCTCCAGATTGTTCCGCTCGGCAGTCGCGAGCGCGGCGCGGGGCTCATCACCTTCCTGCGCGTAGATGACCCCAAGCTGATACCAGGCGAAGGGGTTCTCATTATCTTTGGCGACGGCCGTCTTCAGGATCGCCTTGGCTTCGGGGAAGTTCTTCGTGTCCTCGGTCGCGATCAGCGCGTGCCCGAGCATCGAGGCGATCAAGGGGGCGTTCTGCGACCGCTCCACCGCCTCGCGAAGGGGCACGATCGCGTCCGCGGGCTTGCCACTCTCCAGCAGGATCTGACCCTTCAACTCGAGGAAATAGGGGTCGTGCGCGTCGGTCTTTAGCAGCGCGTCAGTCTCAGACAGCGCTTTGTCGGGGTACGCGCCCAGGTGATAGGCGTAAGCGCGCGCATAGTGCGCGGGAATGCTCTGGTCGGTTTCGGGATATTTCCGCGTCGCGGCCTTGGGATCGAGGAAGCCGAGCAGCTTGGCTTTCACCCGCTGAAAGCTGGCCTCCAGCTTCGGATCCGTTTTGTTGTTCCAGGCCGGATCCTTCTTGTAGATGTCCTCGAGCATGGCGATGCGCTCGCTCGAGAGGGGGTGGGTCCGGTCGTAGCTGTCGGTGGCGTAGATCGCGAGCCGATATTCCTGGTTCTGAATCTTCTTGAAGAACTCCAGGCTGCCCTTGCCGCTAATCCCTGCGATCGAAAGATATTTCGCACCCGCGAGGTCGGCGCTGGTTTCCTGAGCCCTGGTAAAGGCCAGGAACTCGCCGAGCGCTGCACGCTGACCCATCATCATCAGGCCCATGCCGGCGTCACCAGCGCCCGCGGCGATCGCTATGGCGCCCAGGATCATCGTGGCGATGGTAATTCCCGTCGCCGCCTTAGCGCCCTCGCCGATGCGGATCGCGTGCCCGCCGGCGACGTGGCCAAGCTCGTGCGCGATGACCCCCTGGACTTGGTTGGCATTATCGGCCTGCAGGATCAGGCCGGAGTTGACGTAGACGACCTGGCCGCCGGCAACGAAGGCGTTGATGTCGGAGTCGTTCAGGAGAACGATGTCGACGTTCTTCGGGTCGAGCTGAGCCGCCTTGATCAGCGGCGCGGAGATGTTGCGGAACAGCACCTCGGTCTCCGTGTCGCGGAGCGAAGTCGGCCCTTGTTCCAGATCCTGAGCTGCAGCCGGCCTCACCACCGCGAGGCTGAGGACGAGCGCGAGCATCAGCATCCGCACGAAGCGGGAAAGCGGCGAGCTCATGCCGCGGCCCTTCTCACCGCCCGCGTGAACGGGCGATGAAAAGGAGCCATTCGACAGGTCTATCCGAAGGTTCGCTGCCACCAGCCGCGCCTCGGCTGACCGTCGTCGCCCGTGGCATCCGCCTCGTCATTGTCGGCGAAAGGGACGGTGGATTCGGCAGCCTCGGGCGCTGGAGCGGGGATGGGCGCTTCCGCGGCCGCCTTCTTGGCACGTGAACGGCGAGCCGGCTTGGCGGGAGGCGCATCCTCAGCGGTTTCTGCCGGCGGCGCTTCCGCAGGAGCGGGCTCCGGAACTGCTACCGCTTCCGGTGCAGGCTCTTCGGCCTTCTTGCGCGAGCGGCGCTTCTTCGGCTGCGGCTCAGCAGCGGCTTCAACTTCGGCGATCGGAGCTTCCTGCTCGATCGGGGTTTCGATCATCGCCGGATTTGGCTCTTCGGCGGGAGTTGCCTCGCCAGCCTCCGCAGCGCCTTCGCCGCGACGGCCGCGACGGCGGCGGCGCTTGCGATCACCCGACGGCGCTGCCTCTTCCTGTTCCGGCTGTTCGGCGGCCGCTTCCTCGGTTACCGCCTCGGCGGGCTCTTCGCCCTCGGCGCCCTCCAAAGGCGCTTCGCCGCCTTCGCGGCGACCGCGTCCGCGTCCACCGCGACGGCGGCGACGGCGACGGCGTCCCGGCCGATCTTCTTCAGGTCCGCGAGAATCCTCGGAGGCTTCTTCCTCCTCGGCCTCTTCCTCGTCTTCTTCGTCGAGAAGCGCTTCGACTTCCTCGAGGTCCTCTTCGATCGGCGTCGGCTCAGGACGGCGCTGGACCACCGGTCTCGGGCCCGAGCTTTCGACCGTCATCCGGGCGCCTTCGAAGCTCTCGTCGATCGCGACTTCGATGGAGACGCCGTAGCGCTCCTCGATCTCGCCCAACTCGGCGCGCTTCTTGTTGAGCAGATAGATGGCGGCTTCACGGCCGGCACGAAGCAGGATGCGCTCGCCACGGCCGCGGGCAGCCTCATCTTCGAGGATGCGCAGCGCGGACAGGCCGGCGGACGCGGCGGTCCGCATCAGGCCGGTGCCTTCGCAATGCGCGCAGGGCTTGGTCGACGCTTCGAGGACGCCGGTGCGCAGGCGCTGGCGGCTCATTTCCATCAGGCCGAAGCTGGAGATGCGGCCAACCTGAATGCGGGCGCGGTCGTTCTTAAGCGCCTCCTTCATCGCCTTCTCGACCTTACGGACATGGCTGTTCTGCTCCATGTCGATGAAGTCGATGACGATGAGGCCGGCCATGTCGCGCAGGCGAAGCTGGCGGGCTATCTCGTTCGCCGCTTCGAGGTTCGTCGCGAACGCGGTCTGCTCGATATTGTGCTCGCGGGTCGAACGGCCCGAGTTGATGTCGATCGAGACCAAAGCCTCGGTCGGGTTGATGACCAGATAACCGCCCGACTTCAGCTGGACGACCGGCTGGTACATCGCCGAAAGCTGATCCTCGACGCCATGACGCTGGAAGATCGGCGTCGATTCCGTGTGCGTCTTCACGCGCCGGACGTGGCTGGGCATCAGCAGCTTCATGAAGCCGCGAGCCGCCTTGTAACCGTCTTCACCCTCGACGATCACTTCGTCGATGTCGCGATGATAAAGGTCGCGGATCGCGCGCTTGATGAGGTCGCTGTCGCGATAGATCAACGCCGGCGCGCTGCTGCCAAGCGTGCGCTCGCGGATTTCGTCCCAAAGGCGCGCGAGATAGTCGAAGTCGCGCTTGATCTCGGTCTTGGTGCGCGAAAGACCAGCCGTGCGGACGATAAGTCCCATCGTCTTCGGCAGGTTGAGATCCGACATGATCGACTTCAGCCGCTTGCGGTCCGAGCCGTTCGAAATCTTCCGGCTGATGCCGCCACCGTGCGACGTGTTCGGCATCAGGACGCAGTAGCGGCCGGCCAGGCTGAGATAGGTCGTGAGGGCCGCGCCCTTGTTGCCGCGCTCTTCCTTGACGACCTGGACCAGCAGGACCTGGCGGCGCTGGATGACGTCCTGAATTTTGTAGCGGCGGCGGAGGTTCTGGCGCTTCTTGCGCAGCTCGTCTGCGGCGGACTCGTCCACCGGCGAACGGTTCGAGCCGGTGCCGGTTTCCTCGGCGCCGTTTTCGCCTTCGCTGGAGGCTTCGCTCTCGCCTTCCTCATCGGAAGCAGGCGACGCGTCGGCGCCTTCGTCCTCGTAATCGTCATCCTCGGCCGCGCGCAGGCGCTCTTCCTCGGCGGCGTGTTCGGCCTCTTCGCGGAGCAGAGCTTCGCGATCAGCCTTCGGGATCTGGTAATAGTCGGGATGGATCTCGCTGAAGGCCAGGAAGCCGTGGCGGTTTCCGCCGTAATCGACAAACGCCGCCTGAAGCGACGGTTCTACCCTGGTAACCTTGGCGAGATAGATATTCCCTTTGAGCTGTTTGTGCTCAGCGGACTCGAAATCAAATTCCTCGATACGGTTTCCGGTCACGACGGCGACCCGGGTTTCCTCCGGGTGGCGCGCGTCGATCAGCATGCGCGTGGACATTGAAAATTCTCCGGGCGCGCGGTCCGCTCCAATGGGAGCGACGGCGCGCGATTGCATGGGCCACTGCGGCCGGGCCTGTGCCGGCGGCTATGGCGATCTGTGGTGATTTTGCCTCTGCTGCAGTTGCCATCCCGGATTGCTGTGCGGGAGACGCGCCTTGCCGCTCTTCATGGAGCGGGCGAGGGGCGTAACTTGGCATCATGCAGCTTCAACCTGTGATGCCGCGTCCTTTTCGGGAGCGGCGGGTAAATCCACGTTCACCTGTGCGGTGCGGGATTGATTGCGGTTAGCATCCCCCGGCGAGTGCCGCAACTGCCACAGCCGCGGCGGAACCGCTGAAATCCACCGATAATTGCACGTTAACCATATTCACGTGATAGGATGCTTTCAAGGCAACGGGCCGGACCGGGGTAAATGACGGAAGCGAAGCGCAGAAGGGCGGTTGCGGGTGCTGCGTTCAGCCTCGCGGGTGTGCTGATCGCCATCATGGCGCTCGGCACCAGCCAACGTGGTGACGCCGCCTCCGATGCGCAATCCCGCGCCCTGCTCGGCGAGGCCCGCCCGAACTCGGTGACCGTCGAGCTTTCCCCGGCTGTGGGCGAGGTCAAGCTAACCGAAGCGAAGACGCCGGGCCGGCCGATCGTCGTCATCGATCCGGGCCATGGCGGGCGCGATCCAGGCGCTCCGGGCGTGTCTGGAAACAGCACCGAGAAGGACCTGACACTAACGCTCGCGCGCGAGCTTCGCGCGGAGCTTGCCGAGCGGGGCAGGGTGCGCGTTGCGCTCACCCGCGAGGACGATCGCTACCTAACGCTCGACCAGCGCGCCGAGATTGCCCGCAAGCTGGGCGCTAGCGTCTACCTTTCGCTTCATATCGACAGTGCGCCCAATCCGCTGGCCCGTGGAGCGACGATCTATTCGCTTTCGGACGTGGCTTCTGACTCCGAGGCTGCCCGGCTTGCGGCGCGGGAGAACAAGGCAGGCGACGCCTTGTCCAGCGCCGCGGATGGCTCCGTTCGCGGGATGCTGTCCGACTTAGCCCTGCGCGAGCAGATGAACGCCTCGGCGTCGCTGGCCGAGCGGCTCGTGCGCAAATCGTCAGGACGCTACCTTTTGCGGCCGGAGCCGCATCGTTTCGCCGATTTCCGGGTGCTTCGCCGGGCCGAAGTTCCGGCGGTTCTCTTCGAGGCCGGCTACATCAGCAATGCCGACGACGAGGCCCTGCTCCTGATGTCGGACAAGAGGGAGCAGATCGTCGTCGCATTGGCACAGGCAATCGAAGCCGATGTCGCCTCGCGCACCGTCCGCTAACCTATAGCCTTTCGGCGCGGCTCAGGAGGCGCTAGAGGCTTGCTCCACATGCGTTTCGAACGTCTCCGCGCTCCCGGATTCCAGCTCCCCGACCTCGTCGCCTTCAACAACAGGGTGCACGAGCGGATCGATCCGTGGTTCCAGCGCCGCTGGATCCGGGCTCTGGCGATCGCCTTCGTCGCCGGTTTCCTGCTGTTCTCGGGGGTGTGGCTCTATTTCGCGAGCAACCTGCCGTCCTCCGATACGCTGCTCGCCTACCGACCATCTCTTCCGACCAACGTCCGCGGCTATGACGGAGCGCCGGTGCAGACCTTCGCACGCGAGCGGCGCGTCGAGCTGTCTTACGACGAATTCCCGCCGATGGTCGTGCAGGCGTTCATTTCCGCCGAGGACAAGACCTTCTTCAAGCATGGCGGCATCGACTATCCGGGCCTCGTTGGCGCCGTGTTCGACTTCACGACCAAGACGGCGACGGGCGGCGGACGCGCAAGGGGCGGATCGACGATCACGCAGCAGGTCGCGAAGTACCTGTTGCAGGACAACAGCTATTCGATCGGCCGCAAGGCCCGTGAAGCAATCCTGGCGTTCCGGCTGGAATCGACGCTCAGCAAGCAGCAGATCCTGGAGATATACCTCAATTCGATCTTCCTCGGCCGCAATGCTTACGGCGTTCAGGCCGCGAGCCGCGCCTATTTCGACAAGGACGTCAACGATTTGACGCTGCCGGAGGCGGCCTATCTCGCCGTCCTGCCCAAGGCTCCTTCGAACTACGACCCGGTGCGGGCGACCCAGAAAGCGACCGACCGCCGCAATTACGTTCTCCGCGAGATGTTCCGAAACGGCTACATCACCGAAGCACAGTGGCAGCAGGCGGCCGCGACGCCGCTTGGCACCATCCGCTACGGCAGCAACGAGAAGTTTCGGCAGCAGGGCGGCTACTTCATGGAAGAAGTGCGCCGGACGCTCATCAAGAGTTTTGGCGAGAAGGCCGACGATGGGCCGAACAGCCTTTACGCGGGTGGGCTCTGGGTGCGTTCTTCGATGAACCCGGTCATGCAGGATGCTGCGGCCAACGCGCTCCGCGAAGGGCTCGCCAAGTTCGACGGGGGGCGTGGCTGGCGCGACCTCGGCCTCAGCGTCGACATTAGCAAGGATTGGGCTGGTCAGCTTGACCGCGCTCCGGTTGGAACGGGATTTCCGGACTGGCGCAAGGCGGTCGTGCTTTCGAAGAGCGGCGATAGCGCGTCAATTGGCTTTACCAACGGCTCGATGGGCACGTTGCCTCGTTCTTCCGCTGCAATGGCCAAGCGCAAAGGGTGCGTTTTTGAGTCCAGTTCCGGCGCTTCGTCCTGTTCTTCCGCCGGTGGCACTGCTTTTGATTTCCTTCGCCCCGGCATGATCGTCATCGTGAAGCAGCTCGGTTCAAGCACCTATGCTCTGCGTTCGATTCCGGAGATCGGTGGCGGCTTCGTGGCTGAGGAAGTCCGAACCGGCCGGGTGCTGGCGATGCAGGGCGGCTTCGACGTCATTGGTTCCTCCTATAACCGCGCGACGCAGGCGCTTCGGCAGCCCGGCTCGGCCTTTAAGCCGGTGGTCTACGAGACTGCTCTCGAAAACGGCATGACGCCGGCCTCGATCGTCGTCGATGCGCCGTTCTGCGTTTGGCAGGGCGCCGGCCTCGGCAACAAATGCTTCGTCAACTTCGACAAGCGCTACGCCGGCCCCAAGACGATGCGCTGGGGCGTCGAGCAGTCGCGCAACCTGATGACGGTTCGCACGGCTTCGCAGACGGGCATGGAGAAGGTCGTGGCGACAGCCAAGAAGCTCGGAGTCGGCGATTACAAGCCGTACCTCTCCATCTCGCTAGGCGCTGGCGAGACGACGGTGCTTCGGCTCGTGAACGCCTACGCAATGTTGGCCAACCAGGGCCGGGCCGTGAAGCCGACGCTGATCGACTACGTCCAGGACCGCAACGGCAAGGTCATCTACCGCACCGACAACCGCTGCGCCGTGATGGGCAATTGCAATGCCGCGGATTGGGACGGGAAGGGCATGCCTCGGCCGCCGTCGCGCGACCGCCAGGTGCTCGAGCCGATGGCCGCGTTCCAGATGGTCCACATCATGGAAGGCGTGATCGAGCGCGGCACGGCCGTCGTCCTTCGCGATCTCAACCGGCCGCTGTTCGGCAAGACGGGCACGACGTCGGGCCCGACCAACGTCTGGTTCGTCGGCGGCACACCCGAAGTCGTTGCCGGTACCTATCTTGGCTACGACCAGCCGCGCAGCATGGGCGGATATGCGCAGGGCGGCCGCATTGCCGCTCCGATCTTCAAGGAATGGGCGCAGACCGCGCTCAAGGATCAGCCGAAAATTCCGTTCGTGGCGCCGCAGGGCATCCGCTGGGCGAGGGTGGATCGCGCGAGTGGGCGGATCGTCTACGGCACCTTCCCGGTGCAGGAAGATCCGAAGTCCGCAGTCATCTGGGAAGCGTTCCAGCCGCAGACGGAGCCGCGCCGCGCCTTCCGTCGTTCGCGCATTCCGGGCCTGCCTGGATCGCCTGACGAGATTGCCCAGAATGACACGCAAGCGCCCGCCGCCAACGTCCGGCGCGTCAAGATCGTCAGGCCGCAACAGGCTGCGCCGCAATCGCAGCCGGCGCCCACACAACCGGCTCCGGCGCCTCAGCCCGCACCGGCAATCCCGCCGCAAGCTTCGGCGGACCGCTTGCAAAATCAGGGTGCCATCCACTAGCTGAGGGCCAGCACCCAATCTCTAGTGAAGGCCTTTCCTCATGCGCGCCGAAGCGCAGGCTCATGTCGACCAGATCAATGCCGCGCTCGAACTCCTGCGCCGGTTCCTCGATTGGGACCGCGCGCTGAAGCGTCTCGACGAGTTGAACGCCAAGGTCGAGGACTCCACACTTTGGGACGATCCCAAGAAGGCGCAGGATGTCATGCGTGAGCGGCGCCGGCTCGACGAAGCCATCTCCGCAACCCGTGCGATCGAGCGTGAGCTGACCGACACGGTCGAGCTGATCGGAATGGCCGAGGCCGAGGGCGACGAAGCGCTTGTCGATGACGGCACGCGCGCCCTTGGCGATCTCGCCGAGCGCGCCGAGCGCGACAAGGTCGCGGCCCTGCTGGCAGGCGAGGCCGACGCCAACAGCAGCTATGTCGAGGTCAACGCGGGCGCAGGCGGCACCGAGAGCCAGGACTGGGCCGAGATGCTGCTGCGCATGTACACGCGCTGGGGCGAGCGGCACGGCTACAAGGTCGAGATGATCGACCACCACTCGGGCGAGCAGGCGGGCATCAAGTCCGCCACCATCCTGATCAAGGGTGAGAACGCCTACGGCAATCTCAAGGTCGAGAGCGGCGTCCACCGCCTTGTCCGCATCAGCCCGTACGATGCCAACGCCCGCCGCCACACCAGCTTTTCCAGCGTCTGGGTCTATCCGGAAGTCGACGACGACATCGACATCCAGATCAACGAAGCCGAGCTGCGCATCGACACGTACCGCGCGTCGGGTGCCGGCGGGCAGCACGTGAACACGACCGACAGCGCAGTGCGCATCACGCATATCCCCACGGGCATCGTGGTCGCCTGCCAGAACGAGCGTTCGCAACACAAGAACCGCGCCTCTGCGTTCAAGCAGCTCAAGGCGCGTCTCTATGAGGCCGAGCTCCAGAAGCGCGAGGCCGAGGCCAACGCCGCCAACGCTGCCAAAACCGACATCGGCTGGGGCCACCAGATCCGCAGCTACGTTCTCCAGCCGTACCAGCTGGTGAAGGATCTGCGCACCGGCGTGACCTCGACCAGTCCCAGCGACGTACTCGACGGGGATCTGGACCGGTTCATGGCCGCCGCTCTGTCGCAGCGGGTCACGGGCGAGCGCGTCGAGGTCGAGGATGTCGAATAGGGCGCTAGCCGCCCTCCTTTTCGCATCAGCCGGTCTGGCGTCTTGCCGCCAGGCTCCGGAAACACCGCAATTTCCGAAGGCGCATCGCGAGGTGGCGCCGATCGTCAACGATGCTTTCTCGACCGAGGACGCGCGCGACCGTCTTGGGGAGGCGGAGCGCGTCATTCATCTCGCCGGTATCCAGCCCGGAATGTCGGTGGCCGACATCGGTGCGGGCGAGGGCTATTACACGGTTCGCCTGGCGCCCGTCGTCGGCAGGCGCGGACGCGTGCTCGCCGAGGACATCGTCCCTCAGACGATCGACGCGCTCGGTCAGCGAGTTCATCGCGAGAGCCTCGACAATGTCGCAATCGTGCTGGGTGAGCCGGACAACCCGAAGCTTCCGGCGAACTCCTTCGACCGCATCTTCCTCGTCCACATGTACCACGAGGTGGAGTCGCCCTACGCCTTCCTGTGGCACTTGCGGGAAGGCCTGAAGCCGGACGGTCAGATCATCGTCGTCGATGCCGACAGGGCCCCGATGCGTCACGGAATCCCGCCTCGCGACGTGAAGTGCGAGTTGGGTGCGCTGGGCCTTAAGCTCGTTCACTTCGAGCCGATTGCGGCGGGTGAAGCCTATTACGCGGCATTCAAGATTGCGGGGCCGCGCCCGGAGCCTGATCAGATCCAGCCATGCAAGGGCAGCTAGAGTAGGCCGAGGCTGCGGAAGCTGGTGCACTCGCCTCCGCCGAAGACCAAATGGTCGATGAGGCGACAGTCGATGGCTTGTGCGGCGCAGGCGAGGTGCCGCGTCGCGAGGCAATCGCTTAGGCTGGGGCGAGGATCTCCGCTCGGGTGGTTATGCGCGAGCAGCAGGCCGGAACTACCGCGTCGAAGCGCGTCCGCGATGATGGTTCGCACGGGAAGACTCGACGCGCACTCGTCGCCGACTTTGCTAGCGAGGTGAAGGCAGTTGGCTGCCCGGTCCAAGTGCGCCACCCACAGAACCTCACAAGCTGGATCGGACTCGCCAAAGCAGCTCGCAAAGAAGGCCCGGGCTGCGGCGAATCCCTCCAGCTTGAGTGGTTCGGCACGCTGAAAGCGCATCCGAGTCAGTTATGCGGGTAACGGCTGCGCGACGACTCCAAGCGAGTCCCTTTTGGAGTGCAGATTTTATCCACTACGGATGTAGTCGACGGACTTGTTTGCAGGCCCGAGCGGATTAGTCTCGAATCCGATGCAGCAATACCTCGATCTCATGCAGCGGATTCTCGACGAAGGTGTCGAGCAGCAGGACCGGACCGGCACGGGCACGCTTTCGCACTTCGGCGCCCAGATGCGGTTCGACCTTCGCGACGGCTTTCCGCTTCTGACGACCAAGAAGCTGCACCTCCGCTCGATCATCGTCGAGCTGCTGTGGTTCCTGCGCGGCGACACCAACATCCGGTGGCTGAAGGAGCGCAAGGTCAGCATCTGGGACGAATGGGCGGACGAAGAGGGCGACCTGGGTCCGGTCTACGGAAAGCAGTGGCGCAGCTGGGAGACGGCGGACGGCCGCCACATCGACCAGATCAAAAATCTCATCGACCTGATCCAGCGCGATCCCTCATCGCGGCGGCAGATCGTCACGGCCTGGAACCCGGGCGAGATCCATCGCATGGCGCTCGCCCCGTGCCATTGCCTGTTCCAGACGCAGGTCGCGGGCGGGCGGCTGAACCTGCAGCTCTACCAACGCAGCGCCGACTTCTTCCTGGGCGTTCCCTTCAACATCGCGAGCTACGCGCTGCTGACGCACATGCTGGCGCGCGAGACAGGGAATGAGCCGGGGACGTTCGTGTGGACCGGCGGCGACGTCCATCTTTACTCCAATCACCTGGAACAGGCGCGGCTTCAGCTCTCGCGCGAGCCGCGCTCGCTGCCGCAACTGATCCTCAAGGATCGCGGCCAGTCGATTTTCGACTACGAGCCCGAGGACTTCGTCTTCGAAGCGTACGATCCTCACCCGCACATTTCCGCGCCAGTTGCCGTCTGAGCCAAGCCGAATCTTCGAAAATTTCGGCTGCGCAATGGCACCCATCGGCTGAAAGCGCGTTCAAACTGACATCAATAGAGGAGTGTCCTGATGATTCAGAAGCTCGTGACGGCTGCGCTTATCACGGCGGCCCTTGCCACGGCTGCCTGCAACACCGTTCATGGTGCTGCGTCGGACGTCAATTCGGTTGCGAACTGCACTGAAAATGCCATGAACGGCGGCAAGTGCTGAGTATCTGCGCGTAATCCGTTCAATCTCGATGAAGCCCCGTCGGCCTCGCTGACGGGGCTTTTTCACGGCTGCTGAGTCTTTCGGGGCACGCGTTGTTAATCCGGCAGACAGTCGACAAGCCGGATGCATGACGCCATTGTTGTTTCGGGTTCGTAAGGAGGGTGGAATAATGACTTCGAAGCTGGTTACCGCGATTCTGATCGGAACATGCATGGCCCTTGCCGCATGCAACACGGTCCGCGGCGCTGCATCGGACGTCGGCTCGGCTGCCAATTGCACGCAGAACGCGATGCACGGCGGTCGCTGCTAACCGCGCAGCAATCCTAAAACGAAAAGCCCCGCCGGTTTGCGCCGGCGGGGCTTTCTTTTTGCCTAGGGAGGCCAGCGACTACTCGGTGAGGTAGTCGCCGGCATCCGCATCGGTGCCGTGGCCGCTCGGAACGACCTCGGCCAGCGGGTCGGGACCCGTTCCAGCCGTATCGTCACGAACCGAGCGCGCCTTCTCGGCAGCGCGAAGCTCATCCGCGGATTCAGGAGCGACAAGCGCTTCCTGCATCCGGCGGTGGGTCGCCCGCAGAGCCGCGTCACGGCTGGTCGCCGCAACCCGAAGCTCCTTCATGCTCGAGCCCGTGCCGGCCGGGATCAGGCGTCCGACGATCACGTTCTCCTTGAGACCCGTGAGCGTGTCGCGCTTGCCCTGCACGGCGGCCTCGGTGAGGACGCGCGTGGTCTCCTGGAACGACGCCGCAGAGATGAAGCTGCGGGTCTGCAGGCTCGCCTTGGTGATGCCCAGGAGAACCGGCTTGCCCTGCGCAGGCTTCTTACCCTTGCCGAGACGGGAGTTGATCTCGTCCATCTCCTCACGGTCGACCTGCTCGCCCTTGAGGAGCGTGGTGTCGCCGTCGTCGGTGATCTCGACCTTCTGCAGCATCTGGCGAACGATCACCTCGATGTGCTTGTCGTTGATCTTCACGCCCTGCAGTCGATAGACCTCCTGGATCTCGCTCACGAGGTACTCCGCGAGTGCCTCGACGCCGAGCGCCTCCAGGATGTCGTGCGGATCCGGCGAGCCGCCTACGAGGTTGTCGCCCCGCTTCACGTAATCGCCTTCCTGCACCTCGATCACGCGCGATTTGGGCACCAGCTCCTCATGCGGAGAGGAACCGTCGTCCGGCACGATCGCGATCTTACGCTTCGCCTTGTAGTCCTTCAGGAACTGCACTCGGCCGGAGACGCGGGCGATGATCGCCTTGTCCTTCGGAGTGCGCGCCTCGAAGAGCTCGGCAACGCGCGGCAGACCACCGGTGATGTCGCGGGTACGCGCGGCTTCCCGCGGCATACGGGCGAGCACTTCGCCGGCTTCGACATGCTGGCCGTCCTCGACCGCAACGATGGCACCCGGGGCGAGGCGATAGACGCCTGCCTCTTCAGCCTTGCCGCCCGTGAGGGTCAGCCGCGGATGGAGCGAGTCCTTCTTCGACTTGCCCATGTCGTCGGTGACGACGCGCTGAGCGATACCCGTGGACTCGTCCGTCTGCTCCGACATCGTCCGGTTCTCGATGAGGTCCTGGTACTTCACGGTACCGGCACGCTCGGTGATGACCGGGCTGAACGACGGATCCCATTCGGCAATCCGGTCGCCCTTGCTGACGATGTGTCCGCTCTCGCACAGCAGGTGGGCCCCGTACGGTACGCGGTGGGTCGAAAGCTCACGACCGTCCATGTCGAGGATGGCGATCTCACCCGAACGCGACAGCGACAGGTGGCGACCGCGCGGATCGATGATCGTCGGCATGTCGCGAAGCTCGATGGTGCCGTCGACCGGCGCTTCGAGGTTCGACTGCTCGTTGAGCTGCGCCGCGCCGCCGATGTGGAAGGTCCGCATCGTCAGCTGCGTGCCCGGCTCGCCGATCGACTGGGCGGCAATGACGCCGACAGCCTCACCGATGTTCACCGGCGTACCGCGAGCAAGGTCACGGCCGTAGCACTTGCCGCAAACGCCCTGCTTCGACGCGCAGACCAGCGGTGAGCGGATCTTCACGCCCTGCAGGCCGGCAGCCTCGATCTGGGCAACCATCGCCTCGTCGAGCAGCGCGCCCTCCGGTATGATGACCTCGCCCGACTTCGGGTCAACCACGTCCTCGGCCATCGTGCGGCCCAGCACGCGCTCCGCGAGCGAAGCGATGACGGCGCCGCCCTGTACGATCGCGCGCATTTCCAGCGCACGCTCGGTACCGCAGTCGTCCTCGATGATCACGGCGTCCTGCGACACGTCGACGAGACGGCGGGTCAGGTAACCCGAGTTCGCCGTCTTTAGCGCCGTGTCCGCCAGGCCCTTGCGGGCGCCGTGGGTTGAGTTGAAGTACTCAAGGACGGTCAGGCCTTCCTTGAAGTTCGAGATGATCGGCGTTTCGATGATCTCGCCCGACGGCTTGGCCATGAGGCCGCGCATGCCGGCAAGCTGCTTGATCTGAGCCTGCGAACCACGAGCGCCCGAGTGGGCCATCATGTAGATCGAATTCAGGTCAGCCTGGCGGCCGTCCGGACGCTTCGGCGTTGCCGAAATTTCCTTCATCATCGCGCTGGCGACCTGGTCACCGCAACGCGACCAGGCGTCGATCACCTTGTTGTACTTTTCCTGCTGGGTGATCAGGCCGTCCTGGTACTGCTGCTCGTAATCCTTCACGAGCGCGCGGGTCTCGTCGACCAGCTTCTCCTTGTCGGCCGGGATGACCATGTCGTCCTTGCCGAAGGAAATGCCAGCGCGGAACGCGTGGCGGAAACCGAGCGCCATGATGGCATCGGCGAACAGCACCGTCTCCTTCTGACCAGTGTGGCGATAAACGATGTCGATGACGTCGCCGATCTCCTTCTTGGTCAGGACGCGGTTGACCGTCTCGAAGGGCACCTTGTGGCTCTTCGGCAGGGTCTCACCGAGGAGCATGCGGCCCGCAGTGGTCTCGAACCGCTTCATGTAGGTGTTGCCCTCCTCGTCCGTCTGCGGGACGCGGCTGACGATCTTCGAGTGCAGGGTCACCGCACCGGCGGCGAGCGCCTGGTGGACTTCCTGCATGTCGCTAAGCAGCATGCCCTGGCCCGGCTCATCCGCCTTCTCGAGCGAAAGGTAATAGAGACCCAGGACCATGTCCTGCGAGGGGACGATGATCGGCTTGCCGTTCGCGGGGGACAGGATGTTGTTGGTCGACATCATGAGCACGCGCGCTTCCAGCTGGGCCTCTAGGCTCAGCGGGACGTGAACGGCCATCTGGTCCCCGTCGAAGTCGGCGTTGAACGCGGCGCAGACCAACGGGTGAAGCTGGATCGCCTTGCCCTCAATGAGGACCGGCTCGAAGGCCTGGATGCCGAGACGGTGAAGCGTCGGCGCGCGGTTCAGCAGAACCGGGTGCTCGCGGATCACCTCGTCGAGGATGTCCCAGACTTCCTTGCGCTCCTTCTCGACCCACTTCTTCGCCTGCTTCAGCGTCATGCTGAGGCCCTTGGCGTCGAGGCGCGAGTAGATGAACGGCTTGAACAGCTCGAGCGCCATCTTCTTCGGCAGGCCACACTGGTGAAGCTTGAGCTCCGGACCGGTCACGATGACCGAACGGCCCGAATAGTCGACGCGCTTGCCGAGCAAGTTCTGACGGAAGCGGCCCTGCTTGCCCTTGAGCATGTCGGACAGCGACTTCAGCGGACGCTTGTTGGCGCCCGTGATCGTGCGGCCGCGGCGGCCGTTGTCGAACAAAGCGTCGACGGCCTCCTGAAGCATGCGCTTTTCGTTGCGGACGATGATGTCCGGAGCGCGCAGCTCGATGAGCCGCTTCAGACGGTTGTTACGGTTGATGACGCGGCGATAGAGGTCGTTCAGGTCCGACGTCGCGAAGCGGCCGCCGTCCAGCGGAACGAGCGGGCGGAGCTCCGGCGGGATGACCGGAATGACTTCCATGATCATCCACTCGGGACGGTTGCCGGACTCGAGGAAGCTCTCGACGACCTTGAGGCGCTTGATGATCTTCTTCGGCTTCAGCTCGGACTTGGTCTCGGCCAATTCCTTGAGCAGCGCTTCCTTCTCGCCCTCGAGGTCGAGATCCATGAGCATCTGCTTCACGGCCTCGGCGCCGATGCCGGCCGAGAAGGCGTCCTCGCCATATTCGTCCTGGGCGGCGAGAAGCTCGTCCTCGGTGAGCAGCTGGAGGCGCTCGAGCGGGGTCAGGCCCGGCTCAAGAACGACATAGCTCTCGAAGTACAGGATGCGCTCGAGCTGCTTCAGCTGCATGTCGAGAAGTAGGCCGATGCGGCTCGGAAGCGACTTGAGGAACCAGATGTGCGCGACGGGCGCGGCGAGCTCGATGTGGCCCATGCGCTCGCGGCGGACCTTCGAGACGGTGACCTCGACGCCGCACTTCTCGCACACGATTCCCTTGTACTTCATGCGCTTGTACTTGCCGCACAAGCATTCGTAGTCCTTGATCGGGCCGAAGATGCGCGCGCAGAACAGGCCGTCACGCTCCGGCTTGAACGTGCGGTAGTTGATGGTCTCCGGCTTCTTGATCTCGCCGAACGACCAGCTGCGGATCTTCTCCGGGCTCGCGATGCCGATGCGGATCTCGTCGAACGTCTCCGGCTTGGCGATCGGATTTGCGAATGGGGTCAGTTCGTTCATCTTGTTTCTCTTCCTCTAGTCCCCTCGGTTCCTGAGAGGGGCAGGGACGGGGTGGCGGGGCCGAAGCCCCGCCGATTTCGTGTCGTTACTCCGCTGCGAGCGCAGGCGGCTCCGCGTCCGGGTCCACGACGCTGTCGAGGTCGACGTTGAGGCCAAGGCTGCGCATTTCCTTCACGAGAACGTTGAAGCTCTCGGGGATGCCCGCCTCGAACGTGTCGTCGCCCTTGACGATCGCTTCGTAGACCTTGGTACGGCCGACGACGTCGTCCGACTTCACGGTCAGCATTTCCTGAAGCGTGTAGGCGGCGCCGTAAGCCTGCAGTGCCCACACCTCCATTTCGCCGAAGCGCTGTCCGCCGAACTGGGCCTTACCGCCCAGCGGCTGCTGGGTGACGAGGCTGTACGGCCCGATCGAACGTGCGTGGATCTTGTCGTCCACGAGGTGGTGGAGCTTCAGCATGTAGATGTAGCCCACGGTCACCTGACGGTCGAACGGATCTCCGGTGCGGCCGTCGAACAGAGTCACCTGACCCGAAGTGTTCAGACCGGCCTTGTCGAGCATGGCCGAGACGTCGCTTTCGCGGGCACCGTCGAACACCGGAGTGCCCATCGGGATGCCGCCGACGAGGTTGGAGGCCAGCTCGATCACTGCATCGTCGTCACGAGCGTCGATATCCTTGGCGTAATTGTCGCCGTAGATATCCTTCAGCTTCACGCGGAGCTGCTTGGCGTCCTTGCCCGCGACGTCCTTGCCGCGCTCATGGATCCCTTCGAGCATCTCCTGGATCTGCTTGCCGAGACCGCGAGCCGCCCAGCCAAGGTGCGTCTCGAAGATCTGACCGACGTTCATGCGCGACGGCACGCCGAGCGGGTTCAGCACGATGTCCACCGGAGTGCCGTCCTCGAGGAACGGCATGTCCTCCTGCGGAAGGATGCGGCTGATCACGCCCTTGTTGCCGTGACGGCCGGCCATCTTGTCGCCCGGCTGAAGCTTGCGCTTCACGGCGACGAAGACCTTGACCATCTTGAGCACGCCCGGCGGCAGCTCGTCGCCACGCTCCAGCTTCTCGACGCGGTCGTCGAAGCGGCGGGTGATGACGTTGGCAGCCTCGTCGTACTGGCCCTTCAGCGCCTCGATGTCCGCCTGGCGGGCATCGTCCTTCACCGCGATCTTCCACCAGTCGTGACGCTCGGTCGCCTCGAGAGCCGCATCGTCGAGGGTCGCGCCCTTCTTAATGGTCTTCGGAGCAGCCGTGGCCACCTGGCCGAGCAGCATTTCCCTCAGACGCGCGAAGGTCGCACGGTTGAGGATGGCGCGCTCGTCGTCGGCGTCCTTCTTCAGGCGGTCTTTTTCCTCGGCCTGGATGGCACGAGTACGGTCGTCGATGTCGATGCCGTGACGGTTGAAGACGCGGACCTCGACCACGGTGCCGGACACGCCCGGGGGCAGGCGGAGCGACGTGTCGCGCACGTCCGACGCCTTTTCACCGAAGATGGCGCGGAGGAGTTTCTCTTCCGGCGTCATCGGGCTCTCGCCCTTCGGCGTGATCTTGCCGCACAGGATGTCGCCCGGCTCCACTTCGGCACCGATGTAGACGATGCCCGCCTCGTCGAGGTTGCGAAGCGCTTCCTCGCCGACGTTCGGGATGTCGCGGGTGATGTCTTCCGGCCCGAGCTTGGTGTCGCGGGCCATGACCTCGAACTCTTCGATGTGGATCGAGGTGAAGACGTCGTCCTTCACGATCCGCTCGGAGATCAGGATCGAGTCCTCATAGTTGTAGCCGTTCCACGGCATGAACGCGACGAGCACGTTCCGGCCGAGCGCGAGCTCACCGAACTGGGTCGACGGACCGTCGGCGATGATTTCCCCGGCCTCGACCGTGTCACCGACCTTCACCAGCGGGCGCTGGTTGATGCAGGTGTTCTGGTTGGAGCGCTGGAACTTCATCAGCGTGTAGATGTCGACGCCCGATTCGCCCGCGCGCAGGTCGCCGGTGGCGCGAACGACGATACGGGTCGCGTCGACCTGGTCGACGATGCCCGAACGGCGAGCGCCGATGGCCGCGCCGGAGTCACGCGCAACGGTCTCTTCCATGCCGGTGCCGACCAGCGGTGCATCCGCCTGAAGCAGCGGCACGGCCTGGCGCTGCATGTTCGAGCCCATCAGAGCGCGGTTGGCGTCGTCGTTCTCGAGGAACGGGATGAGCGAGGCCGCGACCGAAACGAGCTGCTTCGGCGACACGTCCATGAGGGTGATCTGATCGCGCGGGGCCATCAGGAAGTCGCCGGCACGACGTGAAGAGACGATCTCTTCGCCGAACGTGCCGTCGGTGTTGAGCTCAGCGTTCGCCTGCGCGATCGTGTGCTTCGCCTCTTCCATCGCGGAGAGGTAGACGACGTCCTTCGTCACCTTGCCGTCGACCACGCGGCGGTACGGCGTCTCGATGAAGCCGTACTTGTTCACGCGGCTGAAGCTCGCGAGCGAGTTGATCAGACCGATGTTCGGGCCTTCCGGCGTCTCGATCGGGCAGATGCGGCCGTAGTGCGTCGGGTGAACGTCGCGAACCTCGAAGCCCGCGCGCTCGCGGGTGAGGCCGCCCGGCCCGAGGGCCGATACGCGACGCTTGTGCGTTACTTCCGACAGCGGGTTGGTCTGGTCCATGAACTGCGACAGCTGCGATGAGCCGAAGAATTCGCGGACCGCGGCAACCGCCGGCTTCGCGTTGATCAGGTCGTTCGGCATGACCGTCGACACGTCGACGCTGCTCATGCGCTCTTTCACGGCGCGCTCCATGCGGAGCAGGCCGATGCGATACTGGTTCTCCAGCAGCTCGCCGACAGAACGGACGCGGCGGTTCGCGAGATTGTCGATGTCATCGATCTCGCCCTTGCCGTCCTTCAGGTTCACCAGCTCCTTGACGACCGCCAGGATGTCCTCGCGGCGAAGGGTCGTGACCGTGTCCTCGACGTCGAGGCCCAGGCGCATGTTCAGCTTCACGCGGCCAACCGCCGAAAGGTCATAGCGCTCGGGGTCGAAGAACAGGCCGTAGAAGAGCGCATCCGCGGTTTCCCGGGTCGGCGGCTCGCCGGGGCGCATGACGCGATAGATATCGGCAAGCGCCGAATCCGCTTCCTCGTTCTTGTCGGCCTTCAGCGTGTTGCGGATCCACGGACCCGTGTTCACGTAATCGATGTCGAGCAGTTCGAGCGTCTTCACGCCCGCCTTGTCGAGCTTCTCGAGGTTCTCCGGAGTGACCTCGTCACCGGCCTCGATGTAAATCTCGCCGGTCTTGTCGTTGACAAGGTCGTGTGCGGAGAAGCGGCCGAAGATTTCCTCGGTAGGAACGACGAGGGCCTTCAGGCCGTCCTTGGCCGCCTGGTTGGCGCGGCGCGGAGTGATCTTCTCGCCGGCCTTGAAGACGATCTCGCCGGTTTCGGCGTTGGCCAGGTCGTGTAGCGGCTTCTGGCCGCGCCATGCGTCGGCAACGTAGGGGATTTCCCAGCCGTTCTTGCCTCGGACGTAGCTGACCGTGTTGTAGAAGAGGTTGAGGATTTCCTCCGGCCCTAGCTGCAGCGCAAGCAGCAGAGTCGTGACCGGCAGCTTGCGCTTGCGGTCGATGCGGACGTTGACGATGTCCTTGGCGTCGAACTCGAAGTCGAGCCAGCTGCCGCGATAGGGAATGACGCGGGCCGCGAACAGGAACTTGCCCGAAGCATGGGTCTTGCCGCGGTCGTGGTCGAAGAGGACGCCCGGCGAACGGTGCATCTGGCTGACGATCACGCGCTCGGTGCCGTTGACGATGAAGGTGCCGTTCTGCGTCATGAGCGGCATGTCGCCCATGTAAACGTCCTGCTCCTTGATATCGATGACCGACTTGGTCTCAGTCTCGGGATCGATCTCGAAGGTGGTCAGGCGCAGGGTGACGCGCATCGGCGCGGCGTAGGTCAGGCCACGCTGGCGGCACTCGTCCGTGTCGTACTTCGGCGGTTCGAGCTCATAGCGGTCGAAGTCCAGGTGCGCGGTGCCGGCGAAATCCTCGATCGGAAAGACCGAACGCAGGGTCTTCTCAAGGCCGGAAACGTAACCGGTCGCGGGATCGGAACGGAGGAACTGCTCGTAGCTCTCGCGCTGAACCTCGATGAGGTTCGGCATCTCGGAGATTTCGTGGACGTTGCCGAAAATCTTCCGGATGCGCCGCGAGTTGGTGGAACGGCTCTTGGCCGGTGCGTCGATCGCCTTGGTCGCCATTGTCTTCCCTGCGCTGGAGCCGAAGCTCACGCATAGGAAGCGGGAGCCCAGCTCGGTTCTCCGGCGTTGACCGGAGTGGAGTTTGGAGCGCTACCCCCGTTTTTCCTCTCCAATGCGTTCGGTCCGTGCGCTTGTCGGACCCTGTCCCGGAGAGGACGGGAAAAGCCCCGGGCGCACGTCACCGTGCGGCGGAGCCGTCTATTTGTTGGATGGAACCGATATAATCCTATTTCCGCCCTTGTGAAGGGGCAGGTGTAGGATTTTTGCGGAACCCGGCCGCCGGGCCTTCGGTTGGCAAGTCGTCACCAGTTCCGAGGGCCCCATGCGTACCAGCCTTATCATTGCCGCGACCATCCTTCTCGCCGCGTGCGGCAAGTCGAACGAAGAGCAGCTGCAGGAAGCCGCCAACCAGTCCGATCCTGCGTCCGCTGAAGTTCTCAACAATGCCGCGGAGGCTGGAACTCCACCTCAGGAGGCGCTGCAGGAAGCGGGCAATGCCGCGGCCATGACGAACACGGACACGACCCCGCCGTCGGCTCAAGCGCGGCCCAATACGCCGGACCAGCCCAACCCACCCCAGTCCGGCCAGCCCATCGAGAAGACCGTCACCAACGGGCAGTAGCCATTCCATTGCCCGGTTTCTGAGCTTGTTCTAACCCGTACGCGGGGGTGGGGATGGCGAACAGCCGCGCGGTCGGTTTCCGGTCAGTCTTGTTGGGCGGGGAGGGTCTCGTTGGCGCCGCGATCCTCGCGGTGTTCCTTTACCTTGCCCTGACCCAGTCCATCCTCAATGACGGCGACACGAGCTGGCACCTCGCCACCGGCAAGCTGATCCTCGCCACCCGAGCCATTCCGCACGTCGATCCCTTCTCCTTCACCTTCGCCGGACACGCCTGGACCGCGCACGAGTGGCTCGCCGAGGTTCTCATGGCGTTGGCGTTCGGCGCCGGCGCTTGGGCGGGCCTGACGGCGCTCTTCGCAGCCGTCATTGCGATCACCCTGACGCTCTTGGCTCGCCAGCTCCTGCGCTGGCTACCGCTTCGATACGTACTGCTCGGACTTGCCGGGATCGCGGCCGTATTGGCGCCTTTCATGCTCGCGCGGCCCCACGTCCTGACCTGGCCAATTCTGGTGCTGTGGGTCTCAGCCCTCATTCGCGCCCGGGAGCGGCATCGTGCTCCGCCGCTCGCCTGGGCGGGTTTGATGATCGTCTGGGCGAACCTTCATGCGAGCTACCTGATGGGGCTCGCCATCGCCGCGGCCTTTGCGCTGGAGGCGCTGCTGCAGGAGCGGGACCGCCGACGGGTGATCATCGAATGGGGAGCGTTCGGGCTGCTTTCGGCCGCGTTGGCCTTCGTGACCCCGCACGGCATCCAGGGCTTCCTCTATCCCCTGCAAGTAAGCGGTATGAAGACATTGCCGCTCATTCAGGAGTGGCGTTCAAGTCGCCTCCCCGACGATCTTCTGTTCTTCATTCTGCTGGCCGCGGCGGCCGTCGCCGCAATCCTGCGGGGCCGAGAGCTCGGACTAGTCCGATTGGTCCTTCTCGCCGGACTGGCGCTGATGGCCGTCCTTCACTCGCGCCATCAGCCGCTCTTCGTTCTGGTGTCCGCTTTGGTCCTGCCGCCAACCGAACGCCGCGCAGAAAGCGGGGGCAAGGCGCTCATCTGGCTAGTGCCGGTCATCGCCGCAGCAGCGCTCATCCGATCCGCCTTTCCGGAGACGCGAGCCGATAGCGGAACCTATCCAGCGAGGGCCCTCGCCGCCATTCCGCCGGAACTCCGCACCCAGCCGGTCTTCAACAGTTACAGCTTCGGCGGCCCGCTCATTCTCAACGGCATCCGCCCCTACATCGATGGTCGGGCGGACATGTACGGAGACGCTTTCACCGCCGACCACAATGCCATGGTCCTCGGCGACGGCGCAGCATTCGAGCGCGCGGTGCAGCGCTTCGGTGTCCACTGGACCATGCTACAGCCCGGATCGCCACTGATCCCCGTCCTGGACCACGACCCGCGCTGGAAGCGAGTCTACGCCGACCGCTGGGCGGTCATTCACGTGAGAACATAGAAAAGGGGCGGCCCCAGCGGAGCCGCCCCCTCTCTTGTAGCTTGAAGCTGGTAGAAGCTTACTTGAGCTCGACGGTGCCGCCGGCTTCCTCGATCTGCTTCTTGATCTTCTCGGCTTCGTCCTTGTTGACGCCTTCCTTGAGCGCCTTCGGAGCGCCTTCGACCAGCGCCTTGGCTTCGCCGAGGCCGAGACCGGTGATCACGCGAACTTCCTTGATCACGTTGATCTTCTTGCCGCCGTCGCCGGTGAGGATGACGTCGAACTCGGTCTTCTCTTCAGCGGCCGGGGCAGCAGCGCCGCCGCCAGCAGCCGGAGCAGCCGCGACAGCAGCCGCAGCGGAAACGCCCCACTTCTCTTCGAGGGCCTTGGCGAGATCCGCAGCCTCGAGAACGGTCAGTTCGGACAGCTGGTCGACCAGCTTAGCAATGTCAGCCATTTGATACTCCTTTGCGGGGCTTCAGCCCCATGTGTCGTGCGTTGTTTGAAAAGGTCGGCCTTAGGCAGCCTGAGCCGCATAGGCACCGAAGACTCGGGCAAGCTGTGCGCCGGGCTCGTTGACGGTGCGGGCGATCTTGCTCGCGGGCGCCTGGATGAGGCCCACGATCGTCGCACGCAGTTCGTCGAGCGACGGGAGGGCGGCGAGCGCCTTGATCCCGTTCACGTCGAGCACGGTGTCGCCCATTGCTCCGCCGACGATTTCGAACTTGTCGTTCGTCTTGGCGAATTCCACCGCGACCTTGGCGGCCGCGACAGGGTCGGTAGACGTTGCAAGCGCGGTCGGGCCCTTCAGAAGGTCCCCGATCGGGCTGTAACGCGTGCCGTCCAGCGCAATGAGTGCAAGCCGGTTCTTCGCAACTTTATACTGGGCGCCGGCGTCGCGCATCTTCAGGCGCAGGTCCGTGGACTGCGCCACCGAAAGACCGTTGTTGCGGGTGACCACAACCACGCTCGTCTCGGTGAAGACGTTCTTCAGCTCGTCGACCAGATCGGCTTTTTGCGAACGATCCATGCCAACTCCGTATTCCGCTCGAATTGCTTCGAGCGAGGTTCAACAAAACCTGAGCGAAGCCGCTCAGGCACTCGTGTCCGTGGGGAGTTGGTTTCGATGGCGTTGCATGCAACGCACGACGAAGCGGCAAGCGCTTCGAATGATTCCTGTCCCCGTCTAGGCTGCAAATTAAGGGGCGAGCCCCAGCAACTGTCTCGGACGGTTGCGCGCGCCCGAAGGCTCACGCGAGGAGCGCCAGTTAGACGAGAGCGCTCAGAAGTCAAGTGGTGGAGCAAAGTGGGACGGGCGTCGCTAACACCGAAATTCACCTATGTTGACAGCGAGTTAGATGAGGCGGAGCATCCCCTTTCTCGACTCGGGGCCTTGGAACAGGGGGATCTACAATGCGCGCATCATGGGTGCTGTACGCGTCGGCTGCTGCCATTCTTGGAGTTGCCAGTCCGGCAAGCGGGCAAGGACCGGACGCTCAATCGGACGCGACTCTCGCGAAGATCAGCAACCAGTATATCTGCACGTTCGACCGCTCCATGCCTGGGGCGAGCGTGCGCAACGAAGCCAATAAGGCGGCGGGCCCGGTGCTCGGGCAGGTGCTCCACACCTACGAACATTCGATCAAGGGCTTCGCAGTCCGGGCCGCAGCGCTCTCTAACGGACGCAGCCCGATCGCCGAGATGCGGGCGAAGAACCCGCGGATCACCGGATGCGAAGAAGACCAGGTGATGCGGGCGGTCGTCGCGAAGCCTTCGGGCAAGCCTGGAGGCGGCGGCGGGTCGGAACAGACACCTTACGGCGTCACGATGGTCAGGGGCGGCACGACGGACCAGTCGAACTCCGGCAAGACGGCATGGGTCATCGATACCGGCATCGACTTTACCCACCCCGATCTCAACGTCGATGTCGCGCGCAGCGTCAGCTTCGTCGGCGGAACGGGTAGCGACCGGAACGGCCATGGCACACACGTGTCGGGAACGATCGGCGCGAAGAAGGACGGCAAGGGCGTCGTCGGCGTGGCTCCGGGCGTGAAGCTCGTGGCAGTCCAGGTTCTCGGCGCGAGCGGCTCGGGATCGACCTCGGGCGTGATTGCCGGCATCGATTATGTCGCCGACCACGGCATCGCCGGCGACGTGGCGAATATGAGCCTGGGCGGCGGCTATTCGCAGGCGCTGAACGACGCGGTCGTCGCAGCGTCCAGCAAGGTGAAGTTCGCGCTCGCAGCCGGCAATGAAGGCGACAACGCCAACAACCATAGCCCGGCCAGCGCGAACGGACCGAACATCTATACGGTCGCGGCGGTGGACTCCGCGAAGACGCTCGCGTCCTGGTCGAACTACGGCAAGCCGCCGGTCGATTACGCCGACCCGGGCGTAAGCATCTATTCGACCTACAAGGGCGGTGGATACGCGACCTTGTCTGGCACCTCGATGGCCACGCCGCACATGGCTGGTGTGCTTCTACTGGGTAACGTGTCGAACTGCGGCACCTCGTCCGCAGCCCCCGATGGATCGACCTACTCCATCGGTTGCCACTGATCGAAAGCTGCGCGCCGTTGGGGCGGCGCGCAGCTTTCGCTTTTTGCCTTGCGCGTAATCGTTTAGCTTCCACCTCGCACGTGGGGGAACATTCGTGTTGGACGTGGGGCGGGAACTAAGCACGCCGAGAGCAGGGCTCAAAACTTGGAGCCGAGCGCTTCGCGTTCACCAATGGTCGAAGAACCTGCTGGTCTTCGTACCGGCCCTCCTGTCGATCCCCTTGCTCACGACATTCCAGGCGCTGAACACCCTAATGGCGTTCGTGGCGCTCTGCGCGGTCGCTTCGGCGACCTATGTCGTGAACGACGTCGCGGATATGCCTCACGATCGCGAGCATCCATCGAAGAAATCGCGGCCATTCGCGAGCGGCGCTATCTCCGTAGTGCACGGCGCGATCGTCGCTGCGCTGCTCGCCTCGCTTGCGACCGCGCTCGCGCTTGCGCTGCCCGTGCAATGCGCGCTGACGCTGCTGGTCTATGCGGCTGTGTCGCTTGCTTATTCGTTCCAGCTGAAGCGGGTGCCACTCCTCGACGTCATCTGTCTCGGCTTCCTCTTCACGGTGCGGATCGCGGTGGGCGCCTCCCTGCTTCCGAACAGCTCACCCTATTGGCTCTACGCCTTCTCCATGTTCTTCTTCACGAGCCTGGCCTTCGTGAAGCGCTATACGGAGCTGGCGCAGGCGGTTCAGAGCGAGCGCGCATCGCTTCCCGGACGAAGCTATCAGTCGGAGGACCTGCCTCTGGTTCTCGCGGCCGGGCTCGGTACGGCCCTCTGCTCGATCGTCGTTTTCCTGATCTACCTCGGCGCGCAGCATTTCGACGGGAACTTGTTCCGCAATCCCGGCTGGCTCGGCCTGTCGGTGGCGGCGCTCGCCTACTGGATCCTGCGCGTGTGGCTGCTGGCGCTTAGGGGCCAGATGCATGATGATCCGGTCGTCTTCGCCCTGAAGGACCGCGCGTCCTACGCTCTGGGCGTCCTGGTCGGAGTGTCATTGTTCCTCGCATGGTAATCGCTCGTCGCGCAGAACAGGTGCTCTCCTGGGGGCGGTGCCACCGCTTCGATCATGTCCGGCTGATCCCCGGCACCATCGACGAGGCGCGAGAAGCAGTGCGCGGGGAAGGGCCCGTGCTGCCGTTCGGGCTCGGCCGGTCGTACGGAGACTCCTGCCTCAACGACAATGCGGTGCTCATCGACACGCAACGCCTCGACCATTTCGTGAGCTTCGATGAGGCGAAGGGCGAGATCGTTTGCGAGGCGGGGGTGTCGCTCGATGCGATCCTCGCCCTGCTTGCCACGAAGCCTCAGACCGATGGCTATTGGTTCCTGCCGGTCGTGCCGGGCACAAAGTTCGTGACCGTCGGCGGAGCCATCGCCAACGACGTCCACGGTAAGAACCATGAGGTTGAGGGCACCTTCGGCCGCCACGTGAACTGGTTCGACCTCGCCCGTTCGGACGGGCAGCTTCTTCGCTGCTCGCCTGAAGAGAATGCGGAGCTGTTCGCAGCTACCATTGGCGGACTGGGGCTGACCGGTCTGGTCACGCGCGCGTCAATCCGCTTGATGAAGGTCCCCAGCCTGATGCTCGAGGTGGAGGACATCCGCATTCGCAACCTCGACCATTATTTCGAGGTTGCCGAGGAGAGCCGTAGTGGCTGGACTCATCACGCCGCCTGGGTCGATGTGCTCGCCGAGGGCAAAGCAGCAGGGCGCGGCATCTACACGCGCTCGCGCTTCACAACGTGCGAGAACTCAAAGGAGGCGAAGTCCGGCGGCCCGCGCGTGCCGGTCGAAGCGCCGTCCTGGGCGATCAGCCATCCGACCATCAAGCTGTTCAACGCCGTCTACGGACGCAAGCTGTTCGGCGAGATGCGCAGAACGGAATGCACGCCTTACGGCCCCGTGTTCTTTCCCCTCGATGGCGTCAGCGATTGGAACAAGATGTACGGGCGCGGCGGCTTCTATCAGTACCAATGCGTCGTTCCGAAGGATCTTGCCCGCGAATCCACGGCTGCATTGCTGCCAACAATCGCGGAGGACAGGCAGGGCTCCTTCCTCACGGTCCTGAAGGAATTCGGAGACATCACCAGCCCGGGCATGCTGTCCTTTCCGATGCCCGGCACGACGCTTGCGGTCGACTTTCCCAATCGCGGCGAGCGGACGCTGGAGCTGCTCGACAGGCTCGACGCCATTACGCTGGACGCGGGCGGTCGCGTCTATGCGGCGAAGGACGGCCGGGCATCAGCCGAAATGCTCGTGCAGGGCTTTCCGAAACTGGAAACCTTTCGGCGCTACGTGGACCCGGCCTTTTCATCGACTTTCTGGAGACGCAGCGCTGGCACGCGATAGTTCTTCGGCGCTTAGCGTCGCGATATTTGGTGCAACCTCCGCCATCGCCGAGCAGGTGGCGCGGCTGTACGCAGCGAAAGGCGCGAGGATCTTCCTCGCCGGGCGTCAGCGGGAGCGGTTGGATACGATCGCGCAGGACCTCCAGGTTCGGGGAGCGTCCGCCGTTTCGACCTACGGCGTCGACTTCGACGATGTCGCGGCCTTCGGCCCGATGGTGGAGGCCTGCGGCTCTCCCGACCGGACTCTCATCGCTTACGGCACGCTGCCCGACCAGCAGGGCGCGGAGGGCAGCGCAGACCTCACCGCCAAAGCGCTGCTCACGAACTTTACCAGCCCGGCCGTCCTCCTGAACCTGCTGGCGGACCGTCTTCACTCCGGCGCTGCGGTCGCAGTAATCACCTCCGTCGCAGGCGAGCGCGGGCGGCAGAGCAATTACGTCTATGGCGCGGCTAAGGGCGGGCTCAGCCGCTTCCTCGAGGGCCTTCGCCACCGTCTCGCGCCCAAAGGCATTCGCGTGATCGATGTCCGCCCGGGCTTCGTCGATACGCCGATGACCGACGGCATGGACAAGAAGGGGCCTTTGTGGGCCAAGCCCGAGCGCGTCGCGCGCGACATCGAGAAGGCGCTCGAGCGCCGCGACGGGCCGATCCACACCCCGTGGTTCTGGTGGGGTATCATGGCGATCATCACGCGCGTTCCCGCCCGCATCTTCCACAAGACAAAGCTCTAGCGGGGGAGGGCGCGCAATCCGCCAGACCCTCACCCGAACCGAGCTCACGCTTCGCTATGCCTTGTTCGCGGGCGTCGCCATCGCCGCGAACCTGGCCGCGCAAGCCTTGGTCTTCGCGGTCTACACAGGGCCGTTCCCGCTTGCTGCTGCCCTCGCAGTCGGGACGATTGTCGGCCTGGTCGTAAAGTTCGAGCTGGATCGCCGCCTCATTTTCTACGCGCCCCAGCAGGATGCCGCCGCGACCGGCGCCACCTTCTTCTTCTATGCCTCCACGGGCCTCATCACGACGGCGCTGTTCTGGGGCACGGAGACGCTGGTGCACTTAGCCTCGGGCGGAGCACCGGGCTCGCAATATGTCGGCGGTTTCATCGGCCTCACGGCGGGCTATGTGCTGAAGTACCAACTGGACAAGCGCTATGTCTTCCGTGGCTGAGATGTTGCGGTAACCTGGTAGAGGATGCTCTCCGGACTGTCCCAGATCACGCGAAGATCGGACGGGGCGACGAATGTTCCGCGCAGAGGCTTGATGAGCCAAACGTATTGGAACGCTCTTCTCGGGAATTGATCGAGGCTCTCCTGCGTCGTTCGCGCTGCCTCGTTGCTCGCGCGTCTCTCATGATTGAGTCGAGCAGTACAACTTGGCGAGAAGACCAACGCGGAGCTCACGTCTTCGAAGGGCACGGCTTTCCCATATTTAATGCTGAGCAGCTGAGCGCCCGGAAGATCCCACTGATCGTTCGAGAATCCAAATCGTCGTGAGATTACGAGCGCGCCCCAGTGCCAATGGCGCGGCAAAGCCCAGGGTTCGTCACATGCAGCGGAAGCCAGAGTCAGAACAGCTGAACCGGGCCGAACGAGTTGAAGCCCTTGTGACGAGCGGCGCAGCTCGGCATCCGCGATAGAAAAACTGATTGTATTTCCGATCAGACGACACGCGATGAACACCAACCCTAAGCTCGCGACCAGAGCCTCCGCCTTTGCGTCCTGTGTGCGGAAACGAATTGCGACTATTGCCACGATGATGACGTAGGGCACCAAGCGCATGTCCGCATGGGCCGAGCCAAAGAGCTTGTAGGGAAGCGCTACGAAAGTCACCGCGAGCGCGATTGTCGGGATAGTCATTCGCCGGGAGAATTCCAGCTTTGGGTCGAACATTGCGGCGCTAATCACGACCAGTGCAACAGCGACACTCACCGCATCCCAGACGAGCCAGCGGTCCCTCAGCGCCGATGCAACGGTCAGAAGTTTCCACGTGAGCAGGTAGGTCGTTGTGTCCCCGGCTACTTCACCGGTCCGCCAGAGGATCATCATCGCAAATGGAAGCGATAACGGTAAAGATTGGAGCACGGAGCCGCGCATCGCCGCTGCCCACGAAAGGCCTTCATCGCGTTGCCTGACGACTTCCGCACCGAAGGCCAAGAGTCCGAGGAAGCCCCAACCGAACACGTGCACGATCCACAAAACGCAGGATATTGGTGCAAAGATGATGGCGCGGAGTCGGAGCTTCCCCAGCTTGCTCAACCGTAGCCAAAGAGCGAACGCTAAGAATGCTAGTCCGATCGAAAGAGCGAAGTTCGTGAAGCCGTAGTTGAAAGGGAAGCCATAGACGAAGGGTACGGCGAAAAGCGCCGTCGGAGGCACTCGTCCATGCAGCTCTCTCCCAACTGCGAAGATCCCGAAAACTGTCAGGACCGGGATGAAGGCCACGATAAGCTTCACCGCCAACTCAAGTCCAAAAATCGGCGCGAGCCCAACGACGAGCAGGTCGATCCCTAAATTGCCGATCAACGTCCAATGGAAATCGTAGTAGCGTTGCAGATCGGCAGATGAGTGCAGGTCTAATTCGACGCGATATCGGCCAATGTGACCAGGCAGGTCCACTAGCGGCGCAACTTCGGGCCAAAGCAACGGGACAACGCTGAGCAACGCCAGCGTAAAAAGGAATGTGGGGCCCTCCCACCAGCGCCCCGTTCCAAATGATGAGACCCCAGCGATCAAACGCGTCTCCACCCGAGGCTTCGTTTTCCATATCGGCCGCGCGTGAATTGGCTCGTGTCTGGTTGCATGACGAAACCATCCACTGCTGCCGCAAGTACCAGCAGAGCCATCGCGAGGAATCGGAATGGGAACGCAGGAAGGCCCAGCCAGATGAAGCCGGGCACGAACAGGAACACAAGGATTGCCGAAGCCGACCATCGGCGTTTTGCAATCAGCGCTGGCGCGGCGGGTGCGAAAATCGCGAACTCGTAACCCATGGCATGAGCCGAGCCGACCAGTCCTGCGGCCGCTGCAAGGACAAATGCCTCAACGAGATTGCCTCGCCGCAGTGCCCCCGCCGCGATGCCTGTGCCTCCAGCCAAAGCAAACATGCGAACCCATAGCGGGAGGCCGAACGCAATCTCATTGCGTCGGAGCAAAGGATTTCCTTCGTGTAGGCTGAGGAAACCAGGCAGCGTCCTGATCCACTCCACCCACTGCATTGGACCGAACATTATTGCCGACAACAGTGCCGACGCTGCGACCGTGCCGATAGCGACCGCAACCAACGTCCATCTGCGATCAATCGACAGCGCCAGTAAGAAAGCGAGCGCGATTTGCGGCTTGAGGCACAGTGCAAATCCCAGAAAGATTCCGGCGACCGTTGGACACCGAATGAGCAGGAAGCATCCCAGAAGGGCGGCGCCCTGCAGGACCGAAGTCTGGCCACCCGGAATTGCCCAAAGAACCGGAGGAGTCAGAAGCAGGAGCGGTGCCCACTTCGATCGTGATGCAAGCGCCATCGCGGCAGCGGAAAGGACGCCCCACAACGTCAGCGCAAATCGCATGGGCAGCAATGCGAGCCCGCCGAAAATCGGAAGTGCCGTCGGTGGATAAACGAAGGCGACCGGGTATCGTGATTCCCAGTTCAACGCAGTGCGGAGGGATGCCTGATCATAGGGATTTGCCCGCTGCATCCCCGTCCACATCATCGCGAAGTCGGGCCGATGGGTCGGCAAAGAGGAGATGTACCAGACGAAGCATCCGGCGAGGAGCGCCGTAAGACAGGCCGTAGCACCTAGAATTACGCGGTCACGGGACATTTCGCCTCCTCAGCGATACTCGCCAGCAATTCCGACCGTCGACGCCACCTCACCATCACGAGCGACGCTGCAAACGGGGCCAGCCATATGATGCGGCTTTGGTAGCGGTCGTGCACGTCGGACAGTGCTCCGGCCATTGCCGCGTTCGCGACAAGGCACAGGACGAGCGTCGCGAGCAGGCTCGTCGCGAGCGTGTCGCGCCTGCGAACGGCCAGGAAGAGCAGGGGAAGGAGCAGCAGCAGTCCGACAGTTGCGACCGTGCCCGTGACCAGTCGGATCGGAGTTCTGGGCAATCCATCCGTGAGCTGGCGAGAGGAACGCACGGACTCGATCAGGTTCGGCCGCCAGTCGAACAGCTTGAGGTTCCCGCAATTCTCCGGGCACTCGTCGTCGAGCGCCTGGTAATGAACGAACTGGTCCGCAGTCGCTTTTGTAGCGACCCGCGCAAATTCGACCGGCTGCTCCTTGAGGCTGCCGTTCGCCGCCTGGGAAACCATGTCGACCCAGAGCCAGCTGTCCGGCTCACCCTTCCTCTTGTTGATCCGGTCGTAGAGCGGGGAGGGCTCTTTCCCCCATAGAAGCTCCTGACTGTCTCGCGGAATTTCAGGCCGAATGTCGCAGAGCGGCTTGGGCGCATCGACCCCGCAATGGCGATCGAACCAGCGCGGGACGAGGCCGTCTTCATTCAGACGCGCGAAGAGAAAATAGCCGCCGAGAGGCGACGGGCTCCAGCGATTGAAATAGGCGCCATAGACGGCAGTGTGCGCAGACAGCACGGCGGCGATCGTCAGCGCGGCTGCCATGGCTCTCTTGGCGATCTCCTTGATAGTGGCTCCGCCGACGGCGCAAACGATCTGGGTTGCAACGACTGCAACGGCAATGAGCCCGACGTGCGTGTAGTGAACGAGCGCCAGCACGGCAGTCGCCAGCCACATCAGCGGGGTGCCCGGATCGGCGAGATTTCGCGATGCCGCCAGCCAGGCCAGCAGAATGAGCGCGCCGGTGAAGGCATCGGGCATCAACTGCGTCGCGTGCAGCGACAGGCTGGTGAGGAGGGCGATCGGCGCGATCAAAGCGAAAATCAGCCAACCTCGCGACCGAGGCAAGAGCTTCCTGCAAGCCGCGACGAGAACTGTCGCAATAATTGCCGCCTGCATGACGATGGCCAGCCATACACCGGGCGGTCCGTCGAGGCTCCGAAGGGCCGGCGCGAGCAGCAACCCGTAAAATCCTGCTCGATCGATCGGCCAGCTGTCGGCGTAAGCCACGCTCAAGTAGGCGGACGTGTCTGGGAAGACGAAGGGGAAGCGATTGTGCATCGCCGGGAGCAGCAGCACGGCCGTGACCGCCGCGACGGTCACGACCTGAGGCATCCGGCCCGGTTTCGCGCGAGTGGATACCGCCAATTTCATCGCGGCTCACGCGCCCGGCGGTGCTGCTGATCTAGGCTTGCGATGAGACTGACCATCAAGGCCGGAAGGATGGAAAGGCTGTTGAGAGCAAAAAGGGGCGCGGCAATCAGAAGGCCCTGCAACGTGCCGCTCAGCAGACCCATCGTCAGCACCGGAGCCAGCGTCGCGAGGTCGTAACGCATGCCGTAGGGCGAGGCGAGAAGGCTGCCGATCACAACAGCAGAGAGGCGAAGCTTCAGGTCGTCGGTCTTGAACGCGAGCCAGACGGCGCCGGTGCTTGCGATGACTCCGGCAAACTGGAGAGCGACGATTGCCGTCGGAGCCATCCCAAGGACGTGCCCGGCCATCGAAGGCGTCGCTCCGAGCCTATACAGCCCATGCCATTCGATCGCGTCGCGAAATCTACCCAACGCCGCGACCCATTCGCCCCAGGCGCTCGGGCCGAGGACAAAGCTGGCAATGACAACGGCGGACAGGCTGCCAAGAAAGAAGCCGAGCGCAGTCCAGTGACGGCCGGATACAAGCGCGACGGGAACCAAGAGCACGCTCTGCGGCTTGAGTGCGGCTGCAATGCCGGCGAGTGCCCCGGCAAGCCGCGGGCGCTTTTCGACGAGGCTAAGGCACCAGATCATGAGCGATGCGACGATCAGCGTGGTCTGGCCCAGGATGAGGACTAGGATCACGTGCGGCGTGCAAAGCGCCAGGGGTGCGGCCCAGCCCGTCGCCACTCGCCTGACCGCGCTCCAGAACGCTAACGCGCTTACCGCGAGCCATGACCAATAGGCCGCCCAGAACGGCAGCAGTCCGAACGGGATCAGGAAGAGGAGCGTCGTTGGCGGGTAGGGGAACGGTCGAGGCCCGCGCGACGGATCGACGGCCCAAGCCTGCTGACCCGTCAGCGCGATCGTGTCGTAGACCTTGGGCGCGTCGTCGAGCGCCATTCGCGCCGCCGTCCAGAATACGGTGAAATCGGGAAGCACGCTCCACAGCAACAGTCGCGGCATGAGCAGGATCAGGGTCACGGTAAGGCAAAGCGTTGCCCCGACGATTCCGATCGCCTGATACAAGCGTCTGGATTGCAGCATGTGAGCAGCCCCCGCACCTGTGTGCCAGCCGCCGCGCCGCTAGGGAAGCATGGGAACAAAAGAGTTTCCGCTTATTTACCTAGTCGAAAGGTGCACCGGTGTAGCCGGAGCACATGCTTAGGCTAGAGGCAGACCGAGTGCTCCGGATCTATGAGGGCCGCCTGCGCGCACGGGCGGCAAGCATCCTACTATCGCTCGAGGGCCGCCTCGATCGCATCATGCAGGGCTGGCTGCTTCTTGCGGGCCTCGCCTGTGCCGCGCGTATCGCCACGAGCCCCATCCGGGGTCCGCTGGATGCCGGCACGATCGGTCCTTACCTGCTTCTGATCGTCGCGCCTTTCGCGTCGATGGTCCTTGCGCTCCGCTGGTTCGCGGAAGGTGACAGGTTGCCGCAGCCGGCTACACGTCTCGCCCGCATCGGCCGCTGGAATAACCTCGAGCTGAACGCGGCGAGGCAGCATCCGCTCTACGGTGCGAACGGCATCATGGTTTCGCTGCTCATCGGCATGCTGATCAACGTGCCGGTCCGCGCCGCTGAATATCTAGCGGCAATGCCCGCGCTCACGGGCAAGGTCCCCGCCTGGCTGTCGACCCTGAACCTTCTGATGACCATGGACGTGGTCGTCTTCACCAGCCTCTACACTGTCGCTTTCGTGGCGGCTCTTCGTCGGGTTCCGCTATTCCCGCGGTTGCTGGCCGCGATCTGGATCAGCGATCTCGCCATGCAGATCGTGACCGCCGAGATCGTCGCCGGCACGCCGGGCCTGCCGACGAAGGTGGCTGGAGCGCTTCACGCCTTGCTGGAAGGCAATGTGAAGAAGGTGCTGATTAGCGCCGCGCTATGGCTGCCGTACCTGCTGCTCTCGCGGCGGGTGAACGTGACTTATCGGCACCGCGTACCTGCCTGACCCGCCCGAGTCGTTCGGGTAGCAAAAACAGACGTAAAATGTTGTGGTTAGCAGCCGGGTCTTCCTGTGCTGTCGGGGCGACATTTTCGTCCTGATTCGGGACAGAAATCGGTTTCGTCCTTGATCGCGTTGGAAAAGAAAACGAAGCCAACTCAGTGTCTTAGGAGATTTCAACGTTAACTTCGGCTTAACAACAATTAAATCCCTATGCTTGACAAGGTGTTAACTCAGGCGCAGCCCTTGTGCATCCGAGCGGCCTTGGGGGGCAGTTCGACGGTGTTGGGTAAGCGGTTGCGTGTTCGCCGCTACACAGTCGAAAAATGGCTTTCGCCACCTTCCTCACCTGTCGCCCGGTGCGTCCGTGCAGTGCACGGGAACGAGGGAAGGAACAGATCAATGAAGACCTTTATCAACATGCTGCGGGACGAGTCCGGCGCTTCGGCTGCCGAATACGCGCTCATTCTCGCGATCGTCGGTTCTGCGATTGCACTGGCGGCTATTTTCCTGGGTGGCACGATTTCGACGGCCCTCAACGAAGCAAGCACCTGCATCAGCAGCAACGGCAGCACCTGCAGCTAAATCTTGTCGATAGGGCCGGCTAAGGTCGGCCCTATCGCCTTGCTTGCGGGTGGTCCCCGATGGACCTTGAAACGCCCGCTTAGCAGAGTGTCCGATTTGAGTTAGACTGACGGTCGTGGGGGCCTTGGGACATGAGACGTCAAACGGTAATTGCACTCGCAGTCGCCCTGGTTCTGGGCCTGCTGGCCGTCTATCTCGCCAACATCTTCTTGAGCGCCAACGAACGTAAGGCTCAGCAAGCCACGGCCAACATGGTCAAGGTGGCGGTCGCTGCGGTCCCGCTCGATTACGGCGTCGATATCTCTCCGGATAAGGTGAAGTTTGTCGACTATCCGTCGACCAGCATCCCGGCCGGAAGCTTCAACAATTACGCGCAGCTCGCGCCCGAAGGAAAACGACGGGTCGTCCTGCGTCCGATGACGGTCAACGAGCCGATCCTGGCGACCAAGCTCGCCGGTGAAGGCCTTGGCCCGTCGATCGCCTATCTGTTGCCGGACGGTATGCGGGCAGCCGCGGTCCGGATCAACGACGTCTCGGGCGTCGCCGGCTTCATCCAGCCGAGCGACTCTGTGGACGTCCTCATCACACGCAACCAGAGCGCCAACGGCAGTACGCAGGCGACCGACGTTCTGCTTCAGAACATTCGCGTGATCGCGATTGACCAGAACGCACAGGGTGCGAACGGTCAGCCGGTGCTCGCCAAGACGGCGACGCTGGAAGTGTCGCCGACGGACGCACAGAAGCTCGCGCTCGCCCAGCAGGTCGGCGCGCTCAGCCTCGTGCTCCGCAAGCCTGGCCAGGAACAGGACAGCGGCCGCGTTGCGACGGTCAGCATGAACGACCTGCGCTATTCCTATTACAGCGGTGCGCGCGTCACGCCGGCCGCGCAGACGGAGCCCGCGCCGCGTGTCTCTGTTACAACTGCTCCGCGCCGCGCCATCGTGCGGCGTCCAGCGCCAGTCGCAGCTCCTGCCCAGCCGCGGCCGATCAGCAATAGTGTTGAAGTCGTCCGGGGGACTCAGGGCAGCAACTATGAGGTGGGGGGATATGGCTCGTGATCGTTGGGGAAGGGTCGCGCTCGTAGCGACGGCCCTGGCCGCTGTTTGCGCTGCGGCGCCGGCCGGCGCGCAGGCGAGTGCAATCAGTGTCGCCGAAGGTGTTCACGCCGGCGAAGTTGCTGTTCCGGTCAACAAGAGCCAGGTCATTCGGTCTGACAGGCCTTATGCTAAGGCGTTGATCGGCAACCCGGAGGTTGCGGACGTCCTGCCGCTGACTGACCAGTCGCTCTACGTTCTCGGCAAGAAGATGGGGACGACGAGCCTTACGCTCTACGATCGCAGCAACATGCTGATCGCCGTCGTGGACGTGGTCGTGGGTCCCGACGTCATCTCGCTTCGTCGCCAGCTCTCCGAACTCATGCCCGCAGAGGGCGTGGGCGCGCGGATTTCCAACGACTCGATCGTGCTTGAAGGTGTCGTGCCCGATGCCGTCGCGGCCGACCGCGCCGTCCAGATTGCCGAGACCTATGCTCCCGGCAAGGTCGTCAACATGCTCTCGCTGGGATCTGCCCAGCAGGTGATGCTCGAGGTGCGGTTCTCCGAGATCAAGCGTTCGGCACTCAAGCAATTGGGCGTCGGCGGCTTCCTTAGCGGTAGCGGCAACAACAACTTCCAGGGCGTGATCGGCGGCGGCGCAAGCCTAACGCCGGGCGGCGTCACGACGACGACCGTCACTGACCCCGTGACTGGTGTCATTACGCAGAACACGTCGCAGGGTGCTCCGGTGCTCCGCCTTGGTTCGATCGTGGACAGCTTCGGCATCCTCGGCCGCACGTTCCACATCCTGGGCCTCGACATCGACGCCACGCTCGACGCCCTCGAGCGGAAGGGCGCCGTGAACACGCTCGCCGAGCCGACCTTGGTCGCGCTTTCTGGCGAAACTGCCAGCTTCCTTGCCGGCGGCGAGTTCCCGGTCCCCGTCGTGCAGAACGCAGGCGGCGGCGGCGCAGCAGGCGGCGGAGGCACCAATGCCTTTACCGTCGAATGGAAGCCGTTCGGCGTCAGCCTGGCCTTCACTCCGACCGTTCTTGCCGACGGCGTGATCAACCTGGTGGTTGCTCCGGAAGTCAGCTCGATCGACCCGAGCGCCTCCATCGTGATCAACAACCTCACGATCCCCGGCGTGCAGACCCGGCGCGCGAAGACGACGGTTGAGCTGCGCGATGGCGAAAGCTTCGCCCTTGCCGGCCTGATCCGCAACGACTTCCAGGATACGGTGCGTCAGTTCCCGATCCTCGGTTCGCTGCCGATCATCGGATCGCTGTTCCGCTCGACGGGCTTCCAGCGCGAAGAGACGGAGCTGGTGATGATCGTCACGCCGCGGCTGGTTCGTCCGGTTCGCGCGGGTGGTGTGAAAGCCCCGACCGATCGTGTGCAGCAGCCGAACGAGGCGGATCTGTTCCTTCTCGGTCGTACCGACACCGGCGTCGCGCCGATCCAGGAGACCGGTCCGATAAACGCACATCGGCCTCCGCCTCCTCCTCCGCCGGCGGCTGCGCCGGGCGGATCCGCACAGCGCAAGCCCGTCGGTTTCGAGAAGGAGTATGGCCATGTTCTCTAGGCTGATTTGGGTCGCGCCAGTGGCTGTGCTCGTCGCGGGCTGCGCCGTCGACCCGGTAACCCAGTCCTACGATCCGAGCTTCGGCGAGGCGAACAAGTACAACAACGCGGTCCAGACGATTAATCCGGACCCGGTTTACGCCGCCGACTCCGCGCAGCCGGGCGACAACGGCGACGTCGGTGCGCATGCGGTGAAGCGCTATCGCACCGATACCGTGAAGGCGATCGAAACGATGGAGACGACTAGCGGGTCCAGTGGCGGCGGCCCTAAGTGAGGATAGGGGACGATGGCAGGCTTTCTCGGAAGGCTGCTTCTCGATGACAAGGGAAGCGTAGCACCAACGGTTGCGCTGTCGCTCGTCGCATTGATCGCGGCGGGCGGCATTGCCTTCGATTACGCCCGCGTCGCCTCAATGGACACGGAGCTCCAGAACGCGGCCGACCAGGCCGCGCTCGCCGCTGCAAGCCAACTCGACGGACAGGCCGGCGCATGCGCACGCGCCGCAGCGGCGGCCGCGAGCCTGCTGACCAACCGGACATTGTTCGCGAACGAAGCGACCGGGGCACGGCCGGTTGTGGTGGCCAACGAGAGCGCCTGCGACGGCACGGGAAGCATCCAGTTCTACCAGAGCTACGACCAGGTTACCGATGTGCCGGGGACGGCGGCCACCACCGATGCGGGTGCCAAGGTGGTTCTCGTCTCCGTAAATCCTCGTGAGGCGTTCTATGCACTGACTCCGATCGTCGGCGCCTTGCGGTCCGGCAACATCGGCGCACAGGCGATCGCCAGCCTTGGATCGGCGATCTGCAAGATGCCGCCCGTCATGATTTGCAACCCGGACGAAACGGGCGGAAACATTACCTTTAATCCGGCCGCTTATGTTGGCGATGGCTTGCGGCTGACGGCGGTCGGTGGCGGTAGCGGTACGTGGGCCCCAGGCAACTTCGGCTATCTCGACACCGGTGGCGGATCGAGTGGAGTGCCCGGTCTGCGCGAAGCGCTCGGCTGGAACACGCCTCCGGGTGACTGCATAGAGACGACCGGCGTGGACACGAAGCCTGGCGCGAACGTCGCTGTCACCGACTCCATCAATACGCGCTTCGACATCTTTGACAGCAATGTTTCCTGCCCGACCGGCGGCACTTGCTCGCCGTCGATCAACAGCGTGAAGGACGTTGTCCGTCCCGGCAACGCAAACGGTGGGAACGCTTGTAAGCTGCACAATCAGGGCTGGCAGCTTTCCAGCAATTACTACGGCTCAGGGAATCTCCCAGTGGCAAATTCGACGCCAGGAGCGCTGACGGTAGCCAACACTCCAGATGCGATGGGTTATCCCCGCGATGAGTGCCATGCCGTCAGCAACAACGGTGTCTGCTCAGGCGGACGGATGGGTGATGGCGCGTGGGACCGCGACGCTTACTTCCGGGTCAACTACAAGCGCGCCGGCGTGACGCCTTACTGGTCCGGAGGCACGGGGGCAGGAACCTGGCAGTTCAATACTGGGCTCCCTGCGAATGCTACCCGCTACCAGGTATACTCCTGGGAAATGGCGAACCGCGGGACGACGGTGGACGGCGTCTCGGTCCTGGGATCGAGAATCGCCAGCGGCAGTGGGGGCGGTGCGCTGACGTCCTATGGCTCACCGCAATGCGGCACCGGCCAAGTTCCGAACAGCACGACTCCCGACCGCCGGCGTATCTCGGTCGCCGTTGTGAATTGCGTTGCGGAGAACGTGCACGGCAATTCCACGAACGTCCAGGTCGTGAAGTGGATCGACGTGTTCCTCGTCGAGCCCTCGCTCAACCGCGAGCGCACGAACAATGGCGACATGTACGTAGAGATCATCGGGGAAACCCAATCGGGCGGGAATGGGCAGGTCGCCGGTCAGGTGATCAAGCGCGATGTCCCGTATCTGATCCGATGATACACGCGTCGCGCCTCCTCAGGAACCGGAGCGGGAATGCAGCCGCCGAGATGGCTCTCGTGATGCCGTTGCTCCTCATCATCATGATGGGCTCGGCCGAGGTCGGGAATTACTTCATGAACGAGCACACGCTCGTAAAGGCGGTTCGAGACGGGGCGCGCTATGCAGCTCGCCAGAGCTTTACCAATTACACCGGATGCAGCGGCGCGCCCGGCGGCACGGTGGTCGCAGATACGCGGAATGTTGTCGTGAACGGTTATCTTTCCGGCGGGACACGGATGACGCCGGGCATCGTGGCGACCGACGTCAATCTCGCCGTCAGCTGCGTTTCTGCAGCGGGCGGCCAGAACATGCTGGGCATCTACCGCAGCAGGTTTGGGGCCACGTGCAATGGAAGTTCGGCGGGTGGCTGCGCGCAGGTCGTGACGGTCACCGCCCAACTGACTTATCGCCCGATCCTTGCAAGCTTCGGCTTCAGGGGCGTTGGCGTTCCGCTGAACGCATCGTCTCAAGCTGCGGTAACCGGGGCATGAGCAAGCTCCGCCTCCTTAGCGAGCGCGGCGGAGCCGCTGGCGCGGAATTCGCGCTTCTTGTTCCGCTGCTGATCCTTCTGCTGTTCGGGATCATCGACGTCGGCCGCTGGATGTATCTGTACAACCGTGCCGACAAGGCGACGCAGATGGGCGTCCGGATGGCAGCCGTCACCTATCCTGTCGCTGGCGGCAGCAACTTGGCGACGGGCGTTAATTCTTCCTATCTCGGCGTTGGCGGCCTGACCCAAGGCGATTCGATCCCGGCATCGGCCTTCGGCAAGATCACTTGCACCAACACGGCTTGTACCTGCACGACGAGCCCCTGTCCGACTCTCGGCACGTTCAGTAACGCTGATTTCCTGACTGTTTACAATCGGGTACATGCATTCCTGCCGGAGGCTCAGCAGTCGAACGTCACAATCGAATATTCATCTTCCGGGATTGGCTATGCGGGTAATCCCAATGGTCCCGATCTGGCACCGCTCATCACCGTTCGGTTGTCGGGTCTTCAGTTTCGACCGATGATCGCCTTGGCCGTCCCCACGATGAACATGCCCGACTTCCATGCGTCGCTGACGTTCGAGGACGGCACCGGGGCTCAATCGAATTGAGGCAATGGAAAAGATGTCTGTGATCAACCCTAACGAGACCGCGGGAACCTGGAGAGCGCACAAGCGTGAATCCGCGCTCGAGCTGTTCCTCAGCGGAGCCTCGGGTGATGCCGCAGACCTGATGGGCGCTCGCGTCGCGGGTTTCCCCGTCAGCCTCAACATCGCCGCGATCGAGGACGCGATCGATCCGGAAATGCTCGCCACGGCCTCCGCGGCCGTCGTCGAAGTCGATCCGAGCCGGCCAGGGTCGCTCAAGCGGTTTGAAAAGCTCGCAGCCTCGACCCGCACGCCCCTGGTCGCAGCCGCTTACGATCCTCCGCTGGCGTTGGTTCGTGCGCTGGTGCGGGCCGGTGCCCACGACGTGGTGCCGCTGCCGCTCGACATTGCCGATCTGGAGACTTCGCTTCTCCCGATCCGTGACGAGATCATGCGCCGGAATTCGGCCGCGCACTCGGCCAACGGCAAGCTCATCTGCGCGATCAAGAGCGTCGGCGGCATCGGTGCGACCGCCCTCCTGACGCAGCTCGCGATTCGCGCAGCCGAGAACGAAGCAAGGGCCGGCCGCGAGGTTTGCCTGTTCGATCTCGACCTCCAGTTCGGCAACGCCGCGTTCCAGCTCGGCCTGAGCCCGAACCTGACCATCTTCGACCTGGTCGAAGCTGGCGAGCGCCTCGACGGCGATCTGCTGCGTTCGACGATGACGGAGCATCCCAGCCGTCTCAAGGTCGTCGCGGCTCCCAATTCGATGATGCCGCTGGATGCGATCTCCAGCGAGCAGGCCATCGAGATCATCGAGCTCGCGAAGAACGAGTTCGGGACGGTGTTCCTTGACCTGCCGTCCAACTGGACGAACTGGTCGCTCTCGCTGCTGGCCCAGGCGGACCTCGTCCTACTGCTGACGGAACTCAGCGTTGGGGGCCTGCATCGTGCGCGCCGGCAGCTCGACCTGCTGCGCGAGCAGGAACTCAGCAGCGTCGACCTCCGCGTCGTCGTGAACCGGTTCGAGAAAGGCCTCATGAAGACGGTGAAGGCCGGCGACGTGCAAAGGGCACTCGGCCGCGAGGTTTCCTATACGATCGCGAACGAGCCGCAGGTGATGCATCCGGCAACCGAGCGCGGCGTCCCGCTCGCGGAGATCAAACGCAAGAGCGCGATCGGCAAAGACATAGACATGCTCGAGTCCGGCATCGCCGCCGCACTGGGCCGGGAGCGCTAGGACATGTTCCAGGTACGAAAGTCGGCAAAAAGCGTTTCCGCGGAAGCCCCGAAGACAGCCGAAGAGCTTCGGCTCGTCACCGTCGGAGACGCCGGCGCCTTCGCCAATCGCGACACGCACACCGACCTCAAGGTCGAGCTGCACCAGCGGCTCCTGGACCTCATAAACTTGCAGGCGCTCGACCAGATGTCGCGCGCGCAGATCGAGGCCGAAGTCGGCGATATCGTCTACGAACAATTGTCCAAGCAAAACCATGCGCTCAACAACAACGAGCGCAAGGCGCTGGTCAGCGACGTCCTCGACGAGCTTCTCGGCCTCGGGCCGATCGAGCCGCTGCTCAAAGACCCAACGATCACCGACATCCTGATCAACGGATATTCGCAGGTCTTCGTCGAGCGTTACGGCGTGCTCGAGCATACGAACGTCCGCTTCAAGGACGAGAAGCACCTGTTCCGGATCATCCAGAAGATCGTCTCCGCAGTCGGACGCCGCATCGACGAGTCTTCGCCGATGGTCGACGCCCGCCTTGCCGACGGCAGCCGCGTGAATGCGATCGTCGCGCCGCTCGCCATCGACGGCGCGTCCATGTCCATTCGTAAGTTCGCCCGCGTGCCGATCAGCATGGACCGCCTGATCGAAATCGGCAGCGTTCCGAGCCAAGTCTCCGAGGTGCTGAGGGCGGTAGTGAAAGCGCGTCGCAACGTGCTCATCTCCGGCGGTACCGGTTCGGGTAAAACGACAATGCTGAACGCCATGTCGGCGTTCATAGACGGTCGTGAGCGTATCGTGACGATCGAAGACTCCGCCGAACTTCAGCTCCAGCAGGAGCACGTCGTGCGTCTCGAGACCCGTCCCCGGAACATCGAAGGCAAGGGCGAGATCACGCAGCGTGACTTGGTGAAGAACGCTCTGCGTATGCGCCCTGACCGGATCATCGTCGGCGAGGTTCGCGCCGGTGAGGCATTCGACATGCTTCAGGCGATGAACACCGGGCACGACGGATCGATGACCACCGTCCATGCCAACACGCCGCGCGATGCCTTGTCCCGTCTGGAGCAGATGATCGGCATGAGCGGCATCGACATTCCCGTGCGCTCCTCGCGCGCTCAGATCGCCTCGGCGATCAACGTGGTTATCCAGGTCGGCCGCCTAGCTGACGGTCGCCGCAAGCTGCTCAGCCTGTCCGAGCTGACGGGCATGGAAGGCGATGTCGTGACGATGCAGGAGATCTTCCGTTTCCGCCAAACCGGCGTGTCGCCGGAAGGCCAGGTCCTCGGCAAATTCGAAGCGACGGGCATTCGGCCGAAATTCATCGAACAAGTGATGGCGCACGGCGTGACCTTGTCCGCCGACCTGTTCCGTCCGGACGCGAAGATCGAATAGTGAACGAGACCTGGCTCAAAGCGCTCATCCTTGGCTGCACCTTCGGCGCGGTGCTGCTGCTGGTCGAACTGCTCGCCAACGGCCTCGCCAGCACCCGCAAATCGGGGAGGGCCATCAACCTTCGCCTGAAAATGATCGCCGAAGGACGGGACCGCGAGAGGACGATGAGCCTGCTTCGCCGCCGCGAGAGCAGCATTCCGTCCAACTTGCCGCCGGGCGTTCGTGCCATCGCCGAAAAGCTCGAGAAGACGCTCATCGCCGCTCAGGTCACGATTCCGACTGGGCGGCTGATGCTGATTGTCCTCCTCGCGCCGGTGGCAATCTTCTTCGCCATCATCCTGGTCATGATCCTGGCCGACATTCCCGTGGCCCTGGGCCGGCTGGTCATGATCGGCACGTTCGCGGTCGCGGTCGGCGCATTCATCCCGCTGATGTATTTCCAGTACAAGGCGACCAAAACTCGCAAGAAGATGGAGGAGCAGTTTCCGGTCGCGCTGGACGTCTTTGTTCGCGGGCTCAGGGCAGGGCATCCTATTGCGGCGGCGCTCGATCTCCTCACCGTCGAGATGGCAGACCCCATTGGCAGTCAGTTCGGCGTCGTCGTCGACGAAGTTACTTATGGCGCGGAGTTGCGCGATGCGCTTCAAGCGATGGCGGACCGTTGGGACCTCGACGACATGCGCATGTTCGTCGTGTCGCTGTCGGTGCAGAGCGAGACGGGCGGCAATCTCGCGGAAATCCTCGATAACCTTTCGACGGTCATTCGCGAGCGGCACTCGATGATGCTGAAGGTGCGTGCGCTCTCCAGCGAGGGGCGAATGACAGCAATCATGCTGACCATCCTGCCCGTATTTGCGTTCAGCTTCCTCTTCATCATGAATCCGGGCTTCTACCTGGACGTCGCCGATGATCGAGCATTCGTTCCCGGCTTTGTCATTCTCATCGTCATGTACGTGATCGGCTTGTACGCGATCCGGAAGATGGTCGATCTAAAGGTGTAATCGATGCAGCAGCTTGTTACCGATTATCCGCTGCTGAGGTTCGGCATCCTGCTGGCCCTTTTCGCGCTGGTCGCGGTTTGCGCTTACTTCGCAATCTCAGCCTTTGCAGCAAGACAGATGTCGCGGCGCAGGCTGGTTGATGGCCTCGACACACCCGGACACGCCATGGTTGGCGCGTCGCTGCGGTCGCAGCAGGCTGAGAGCGCTTGGTTGAAGCTCGTCAATGGCATCGAGAAGGCGGGCTTATCGCTTGTCGACACACGAGATGATTCCCTGCGCAAGAAGCTCGTGGCCGCCGGCTATACCGCCCCTTACGCGCCACGCCTTTACACGCTCATTCGGTTGGTCTTGATCTTTGGATTGCCGCTGTCGTTGTTCGGGCTGATGTGGTGGACGGGCACCGTCCCAAGCGTGTTCAAGATATATTTGATCGTGGTAATCGCAGCTGCCGCGGGATTGTACCTGCCGGCTGTTTTCATCGCGGCCAAGGCTGATCGGCGCCAGCGGGAGATCATCAATGGTTTTCCGGACGCTCTCGACCTGATGCTCGTTTGCGTCGAGGCCGGCCTTGGCATGGACGCAGCTTTCGCACGCGTCGGCATGGAGATGACGGATTCACATCCGCGGCTTGCCGAGCAATTCGGCGCAGTGGTCCTCGAACTCCGCGCGGGCCGCAGCCACGAGGACGCACTTCGTCGGATGGCGGACCGTGCGGGTGCGGAAGAGATCCGCGCGTTCGCCACGCTCCTTATCCAATCGTCGAAGCTTGGTTCGTCGATCGCGCAGACCTTGCGCGTCTACGCGGCAGAAATGCGTGAACGACGCAGGATGCGCGCGGAAGAAAAAGCACACCGGTTGCCGGTTCTACTGTCGGTGCCGCTCGTCGGGTGCATGTTGCCGGTGATGATCGGAGTTCTGATGCTTCCGGCCGTCATTCGCGTGATGCGCAACATGCTGCCTGCAATGTCGGGAGGATAGAATGAAACGGGGGGGCAAAGTCCTGGTTTCTACGGCGATCTTTGCGGTCGCTGCCTGCGGATCTGACGGCAAGCTTCAGGTCCGATCGCTTCCAACTCCACTGGGAAGCCAGCCGAAGCCTCTGTCCGTCAGGGTCGCCCAAGGACAGGCGGAGCTGAGGCTGGGCAACACGGCTCTTGCGCTGGAATCCTTCCGCAAGGCGAACCGCGACGATCCGAACAATATCGAAGCGCTCGCCGGCATGGCCGTCTGCTATGACCAGATGGGGCGGTTCGATGTTTCCCGCCGCTACTATGAGGCCGCTCTGGCTCTCGAGCCCGCTAACACCGAGCTGCTCGCGTTGCTCGCCAATTCGCTACAGGCGCAGGGCCTTACCGATCAGGCCGGGAAGGTCCGCCAGGAGATGGCGGCCCGGACTAATACCGCCCCGGCCCTCGCGGTCGCCGCGCCAAAGCTCGTCGAGAAGCTTGCGCCGGCTCCGGCAACCGCCGCATCGGAACTCGCGTTGCGTCCTGCGGGGCCAGCTGCAGCGCCGGAAATCGCAAGATTCACTGCAGGACCGGTGTCGACGGCGCCGAACCTGCCTGCTGCCTTGGTCGCGTCGAACATCAAGGTCGTGCAGGACCTGCCCGAACCTACGGTCGCCGACATTCCGCGCCCTGAACTGGAGGCGGAGCCGGTGCGCCTCGCCGCGGCCGACGTTCCCGCGGCGGTACCCGTGAACGCGCCCGTCGAGCAGTCCGTCAGGATCGAGGAAGAGCCCGCTTCGACGCCCGCGCCAGCGCCGGTGATCAAGTCAGCGGCTCTCGGTCCATCGGTCACGATCAAGCTGCCGCCCGCGCGCCGCGTCGAATCCCCGCCGGTCGTGCCGGCCGCCGCCAGAGCACCTGGCCCGGCTCAGGAAGAGGCGCCGATAACACCTCCTCAGGCGCCTGAGCCGACCCCGGTTCCGCAATACGTGGCGCTCCCGGAGCAGCTGAAAGCCTATGCCCGGCCGGTGCCGCGCCCGACGTTCGCGGAGAACCACGAGCCTCGGCTTGAGCGGCTGTCGATGGGCGAGATCGCCCTGATCACCGCTTCGAAGCCCGTGTGGCGAGCGACCACGCTTGAACGAACGGCGCAGAGCACGGCGGTGCGTTACGTGCCGCTTCGTGAAGCTTCGACGCTACCGACGAAGGTCCGGCTGCTGAATGCTGCGCGCGTCGACCGTCTCGCGGCGCGGACCCGTGCATGGCTTGCTGCTCGCGGCTGGCGCGGAATGGGCATCGGCGATGCGACTGCGACACGTCAGGCCAGCGTCATTCTCTATCCGGCGGACAAGCAGTGGCTTGCCCAGCGCTTGCGGGCGCAGTTCGGCTTCGCGACGCAGCGAGCATCCGTGACCCAGGTGACCGTGTTGCTAGGTAGCGACGCTGCCCGGCATCCTGCGCTTCGCCGACGCGGATGATCGCACTTCTCCTCGCGGTCGCTTTGGCGGGCGGAAAGCCGCATGCTCCGCCGCCAGAACCCGCACCCGTCGTTCAGCCTCTCAGCGAAGCGGCGCACGCCCTCGAGGCGGGACGGGTGGAACAGGCACGCCTGATGATCGCGAATGCGGTGAAGGCAGGGGCGAGGGGACCTGAGCTCGACCGCCTTTTGGCCGATCTCGCTTTCGCTTCCGGCGAGTACAAGGCAGCGCTGCCGCAATATTTGCAGCTGATCGTCACCGATCAGACCGATGGGCGGCTGTACGAGCGCGCGGGGATAGCTGCTGCCAAGTCCGGCGACGTAGCGCAGGCAACCAAGCTGCTCGACAAGGCGGTGAATTTCCCGACTGCCTCGTGGCGCGCCTGGAGCACTCGCGGCGCCATCGCGGATTATCGCAGCGACTGGGTGGTGGCCGACGAATCCTACGAGCGCGCGGCCACGCTCGCTCCCAACAGGGCAGAGGTCTTCAACAACATGGGCTGGTCCATGCTGATCCGCGGCCGTTGGGCTGAGGCGGTTCAGGCGCTGGAGCGCGCGGCCGCTCTCGATCCACGGTCGCAGCGGATCGCGGACAACCTTGAGTTGGCCCGCGCCGCGGTTAGCGAGGACCTGCCGCAGAAGCGGCGCGGTGAAAGCGACGCGGACTGGGCCGCACGTCTCAACGACGCGGGGGTCATCGCCAAGGTGCAGGGCAATAACAAGAAGGCCGTGGCCGCCTTCGCGCAGGCCATCGAAGTCCGCAGCCAGTATTACGCCCGGGCGGCAAACAACATGGCGCAGGTGGATCGCACTCGGTGAACCTCGTCGCCGAAGCGCCGCTATGGCTGGCGCTGGTTTTCACAATCCTCTTGATCGCTGCTGGCGCGGAGGACGCAGCGCGTCTCCGCATCTCGAACATCACAGTGCTGCTTGTGATCGTCTCGGCGATCGTCGCGGCCGTGGTCGTCGGTCCGCAGCTCAGCCTGTGGCAGAACCTGACCGTGTTTGCCGTCCTGCTGGCGATCGGGACGCCCTTGTTCGCGGCCGGAAAGCTGGGCGGCGGCGACGTGAAACTGTTCGCCGCGGCAGGTCTCTGGTTCAACCTGGGCGGCGGGTTTCGAATGGTCCTGGCGGTCGTGCTCGCAGGAGGCCTGCTGGCTCTCCTGATCCTGGCGCTGCGCCTGCCGAACTGGAGCGAAAAAATACGCCGCCGGGTCGTCTTGCTTCGACCCGGCGGCGGCATTCCTTACGGCGTTGCGATTGCCGCCGGAGCACTCATCGCAATGGCGCTCCAGCGATAATCGGAAGCGGGTTTAGACGCCCGCGATCTCGGTGCTGTCGATCTTGACGCCCGGACCCATGGTCGAGCTGATTGCGACCTTCTTGACGTACTTGCCCTTGGCGCCCGTCGGCTTCGCCTTGACGATCGCGTCCATGAACGCGTCGAAGTTCGCCTTGAGGTCTTCCTGAGCGAAGCTCGCCTTGCCGATGCCGGCGTGGATGATGCCCGCCTTCTCGACGCGGAACTCCACCTGGCCCGACTTGGCGTCGGTGACGGCCTTGGTGACGTCCATCGTGACGGTTCCGAGCTTCGGGTTCGGCATCAGGCCCTTCGGACCCAGCACCTTACCGAGACGGCCAACGACGCCCATCATATCCGGGGTCGCGATAACGCGGTCGAAATCGATCTGGCCGCCCTGGATGGTTTCCATCAGGTCTTCGGCCCCGACGACGTCCGCACCCGCTTTCGTGGCTTCCTCCGCCTTCGCGCCCTTGGCGAAGACGGCGACGCGGACGGTCTTGCCCGTGCCCTTCGGCAGGTTGACTACGCCGCGAACCATCTGGTCCGCGTGGCGGGGATCGACGCCGAGGTTGAGTGCGACTTCGACGGTCTCGTCGAACTTCGAGGTTGCGTTCTGCTTCACCAGCGAGAGCGCATCGTCCACCGCGTAGAACTTCTCGCGGTCGACCGAGCCGGCCTGGGCCTTCTGCTTCTTCGTGAGCTTCGCCATCGGTTAGCCCTCCACAACCTGGAGGCCCATCGCGCGAGCGGAGCCTTCAATGATCTTCGTCGCCGCCTCGATGTCGTTGGCGTTGAGGTCCTTCATCTTGACCTCGGCGATCTCCGACAGCTTCGAGCGCTTGATCGTGCCCGCGCTGACCTTGCCCGGCTCCTTCGAGCCCGACTTGAGGTTCGCTGCCTTCTTCAGGAGGAAGCTCGCCGGCGGCGTCTTCGTCGCGAAGGAGAAGCTGCGGTCGGCGTAGACGGTGATGACCGTCGGAATCGGAGCGCCCTTTTCGAGATCCTGCGTGGCGGCGTTGAACGCCTTGCAGAATTCCATGATATTGACGCCGCGCTGACCCAGGGCCGGGCCGATCGGCGGCGACGGGTTCGCGGTGCCCGCAGGCACCTGCAGCTTGATGTAACCTGTGATTTTCTTCGCCATTTCACTCTCTCAATGGGGGCCGGCCGGAGAAACTCCTTTGGGCCCTCGTTTCAAGTTTAGCGGTCCAGACGATCGCCAGAGGCGATCTCCCGCAGGGATCCAGTTTGGGCTGGAAGCACGGGCACATAGCTGAAGCCCGCCGCAGAGGCAAATCCGGTTACGCCGGCTGCTCGGCAATCGGTCGTACTCTTTCTCCACGGCGTGCTTCAGCAGCGATCGCCAGTACCGAGAAGGCGGCTGCCAGCGGCACGGTGTTCGGCCAATCGCCGTCGAAAAACACGCGAACGAGAGGTACGGCGATGAGTACCCACAGAAGTGCCGCCTTGGGCCCCCTCATCCATGCGAGAGCCGCCGTCAGCAGCACCGCGTCGTAGGTGAAGAGGTAGGGAGACACGAGCAGCGACGCGGCGGCGGCCAGGGCGATCTTGCCGTCGGCGTCGTCGCGCCAGGCCATCCAAACGGCCGCGCCCGCACCGAATGCGACAGCGACATGCACGCCCCAGGCGGCGATTTCGCTGACACCAAGCCAGCGCGCCAAGGCGTAGAAGCTGGCGATTTCGTTCCAGTTCCAGGCCTTCTGACCGAGAAGGCCGCCATAGGTTGCCCCCATGGCGAAGAACCGCTGCCACGCCTCCGGGCCAAGCACGACAAGGGAAATGCCGCACAGCACCGCCGCCACTGCCGCAGCAGAGGGAATCGCGCGCCACAGTCGACCCGCGATGACTGCAACGGGTAGCATCACCGCCAGGTGCGGCTTGATGACCAGGAGACCGAGGATCGCTCCCGCGCGAACGGGATCTCGGCTAAGCTCCCGAAGTCCCGCAAACATGATCCCGGCGGTTAGGAAGCCATTTTGACCGATCATGCCGTTGAAGACGGCGGCGGGATTGGCAAGCGCCACGGTCTTCGGCGCGGGCGCAGTGGCCAGATAGAGCGCGCCCGTGAGTCCGACCCAGAGGACGAACGCAGCGCCATAGGGCAGCCAGCCGAGACAGCGAACGAGCAGCAAGTATGGCGGCGGATAAGCGAGCTCATCCGCCCGCCAGAACATCGTGAAATCGACGTTGAGCGGCCCGCCAAAGCTCTGCACGCAGGCGACACCCACGATGACCAGGCCGACGAAGGCCGCCACGACCCACAAGAGCTTCACGACGCAACTCTAGAATAAGGTGAGTTCCGCAACCAGCAGCGGTTGGCTCGACGGCTGTTTGGAGTCACACTCTCACTCAGCGGGACCATCCATGAGTGAGGTGTGGTGTTGGGGCGCCTCGTGGAAAAGTACGACCGGGTTCTCCTGACGCTGTGCTGCTGCGCCCTCTGGGCGTTGCAGATGCTGCGACCGCTTACGCCCGATGTCGCCTGGTACCTCGACGCGGGATCGCGCTGGTTCAACGGCCAGCGGCTGTACGTGGACATCCTCGAGCTCAACCCGCCGTTGATCTTCTACGACATGGCCCTGCTGACGGCCGGGACGTGGTCCAAGGGGCTGTACCTGGCGGGCGTGTGCGCGGCGATTTTCGTCAGTGCGATATTGTGCGAGCGCAGGTGGGCCGCATTCGCTGCGCTGACTCTGCCGGCACTGCTTCCGTTCGGCCAGCGCGATCATCTCGCGCTGATTGCGGTGCTTCCCTATTTGGCGTCGGACCGGCGAGGCTGGCCGATGGGCATCTGGCTGTTCGCCGGGACTGCGTTGAAGCCGCACTTCCTGCTGATGCCGCTGCTGGCAGCCTTATGGCGGCGACGGTGGGACGCCGCCCTTACGACGCTGCTCGTTCTGGTTGCGCTCTATGCAGTGCTGATCCCGCTGATCCACCCGGCCTTCCTGACCGACATCGTCCCGCTCGCCCGTTCGACGTATCACGGTCTGGGTGGCAGCTTCGGCTATTGGTACCAGCTCGGACTGATCCTGGCCGTGCTGGTCATGAACCGACGCTCGCCAATCGCAGGCGCCATTCTCGGCGCGCTGCTCGCGTACCTGCTTCAGGGGAAGTTCTGGTACTACCAGCTCGTCCCGGCCCTGGGCTTGGCGACCTATGGGGGGCTAGTCGCGAGGAGAATGCCAGGCGTGAACCGGGCCTGCGCCGCCGGCATTTCGATCCTCTCCGTCGCTTACCTTGCCGGCGCGCACCGCCCAATCGATCCCATCCCGGCAGGCGCGACCAGGGTGCTGTTCGCAACTCCCCACATCCCGATGGCCTATCCAGTGGTCTTCGAGCGTGGCGTCGAGAATACCAGCCCCTATCCCGCGCTTTGGCCCGTGCCCGGAGCGGCAACACGCCCGGACATCGTCGCGGAGGTCCGGCACAGGCAAGTCGACGCGATCCTGAAGCGCTGCCCGCAGTACATTTTCACGAACATGAAGGATGAGTTCGACTACTTCGCGTTCCTGTCCGCCGACCCTCGGCTCCATGGCTATCGCCGCGTTGGGAATGTCCACTCGTTCCGGGTTTATTTAAATCCGCGTTGTGCCTGAGCCGTTTCGATACGCGAATTATTATTCCTTAATTCGAAACTGATACCTGCTCTCTTCGGAGGGTGGGCATGCCGAGACTGTATGGATTAGATGCTCTGCGGGGCGTAGCTGCGCTCTCGGTGGCGATATACCACTTCGCCGTCCTCTTTGGCTGGAAGGATCCGCCTCTTCAGCCAACGCTTGCTGTTGACCTCTTCTTTGTCCTCTCGGGCTTCGTACTGACACGAACTTACGAGCAGCGGCTACATGCAGAGTTGACGGTCCCCGACTTCATAGTTCTCAGATACCGACGCCTGTTCGCTCCTATGGCGATTGGATCGACGCTAGGTCTCGTTTGGGCAAGTCTTGAATCTGGCCTGACTACCGATCTCGTCTTTGCCTATGCGCTCATCTTGGGGTTCATGCCGTCCTTATGGATGGGGAGTATCTTCCTGTTGAATTTGCCCGTTTGGTCCCTGTTCGGCGAAATCACGTCGAACGTGCTGCATGGAGTTCTCTTCGCGCGGCTATCGACGATCGGATTGTTCGGCCTGTGGTTCGGCATCACGGCGCAATACTGTACGAGCTTCCTCATGGCGCCCGTGCATTGGGGGCCCCACTTGGGCTTTATTCTTCCATTGATTGTGCGCGAGATCGGAAATTATTTGCTCGGCATCCTGATGTTCCGAATGTACGCCGAGAAGCCCCTCTTCAATCGGCCTTACCTTGCGATTGGGGCCTTCGTCGTTCTCCTCTATGTTGCTTGGCTCAGTCCGTTCCTAGAGATACTCTCGATGTTGGCCGCGGCGGCACTGATACGAGCAACGTTGTCGCTTGGTCCCGCTCGATGGTCGGTTTGGCTCGGAGCCATTTCTTATCCGCTTTACGCGACGCACTGGCCCATTGGCCTGCTCGCCAAGATGTACGGCTTTGATCCGTTCACGACCTTTGCCTTTGCATTGTTGGTTGCTGCCCTGATCACGGTCTATTTCGAGGGCACGTCGAAACGATCGACACGTCGTGTTCAGTCGCGAAAGGCGGACACGGCGGGCCAGCTGGCGTAATTTCTTCAGCGTGCGAAATGCGATCGGACAACCCGAGAGATCGCAATTTTCGTGAAGCTAGTTCACCCCTGCCACAACATTTTTCAGTGATTGCGACCCGATGAGGGCTAAGGTCGATGCAGCGTTATCGGTGGGTCCGCAAATGCACGTCTGTATCCTTTACGATTGCCTCTTTCCGTGGACCGTCGGAGGTGGGGAGAAGTGGTATCGGCAAATGGCGGAGGGGTATGCCGCAGCCGGACACCGGGTAACCTACTTGACCCTGCGGCAGTGGGACGACGATGATCCGCCGGTCATTCCCGGCGTCAGCGTCCTCGCAGTTGGCCCGAGACTGAAGCTCTACGCTGACGGAAAGCGGAGGATCCTCCCCCCTCTGATCTACGGGCTGGGCGTCTTCCGGCACCTGCTCTTCAACGGTCGCCGTTACGATCTGCTTCACGGTGCCTCGTTCCCGTTCTTCTCGGTCCTAGCGGCGGGAGTCCTTCGACCATTCTTCCGGTTCCGACTTGCGGTCGATTGGATCGAAGTGTGGACGGACGATTACTGGCGCACCTACCTCGGACCACTCGGCGGAATCGGGATTGCTGTTCAGAAGATGTGCGCACGCGTCCCGCAGATCGGCTTCAGCCTTAGCAGGCTTCATCTCGAGCGAGCTCGCGCTCTCGGCGTCACAGATATGACCTTGCTCGAAGGCACGTTCCTCGAAGGCGAGGAGCTTCTCAGGCAGCCCAGGGCCGGCCCGCCAGAGGTTCTGTACGCGGGCCGGATGATCCCCGAGAAACGCGTGTTGCTGCTCGTCGATGCGCTCGCCGACTTGATGCGAGACGACAAAGACCTTCGCGCAACCTTGATCGGGAAGGGGCCTGATGAGGCGGCGGTTGCTCGTCGGATCAGTGATCACGGATTGGAAGAGCGCATTGCCCAACTCGGCTTCGTCGACCTCGAAATCCTCCGCGCTGCGCAAAGCCACGCGGCCGTTCTGGTCCAGCCTTCGGAACGGGAAGGTTATGGGCTGGTGGTCGTTGAGTCAGCTTACCGCGGAGTGCCGGTCATCGTCGTCCCCGGGTCAGACAATGCGTCGGTCGAGTTAATTGAGCCGGGAGAGAACGGTTTCGTCGCGGCGGAGCCCACGCCTGGAGCTTTGGCTCGAGCGATCCGTGAGGCGCTGGACGGCCGCGATGATCTCCGGCGGAGGACTTCGGACTGGTACGATAAAAACCGGGCCAGACTGTCCTTCGCCCGCTCATTCGAGATCATATTGGCGAAGCTGAGGGACGCCGGACTAGGCAGGTCTGCGGGCGACGATTCGCAGAGCGCTCGGACGGCGGGTCAGCCGCTCGGCACCCCACTGGAAGGGTCGCAGGCTCGCGCCGAGGAAAAACAATCCCGCGTTCGGTCTGCAGCCGAATAAGGACGCGAAGGATAGGGCAAATGTCGGGCCGCAGATGTCCCGTTCCGAGATGACCTCAAGCCCGCCAGCCTCCACCAGTTTCCGCAGGCTTCGACGGCTGAAATGAACGCGGTGATAGGGGGCATACCAGTTGGCGCAGGATTTGCCGAACCAGGGCGTCCAGACGCAGTCCACATTCGGCACTTCGATAACGATTGTGCCGTTAGGTCGCAGATAGGCCTTTAGCTCCGACAGCAGCGCCTCAGGATTATCGCTATGCTCTAGGACGTGGAAGCAGGTCAGGAGATCAACCTTGCCCAGCAAGGCGGTTGAAGAACGGAAACTCATGTAGCTGGCCCGGCCGATTTCCGCTGGCGGATCCTCGAAGAAATCGAGACCGTAGACAGACGTGTCGGGATCGGCCGCTTCCGCGATCAGGGCCGGCAGCATTCCATTGCCTGTGCCATAATCGGCAACGGCTCGGACCTTGCCATCGACTTGCCTCAACAAGCTTTGAGCCAGGCGCCCGAACACGAATGCCTTGAGCGCCCTGACGGGTCCGCTGTCGCGCGCCAGATAGTCTTCGCTTTCTCGATTCTCATAGAGGACTGAGACATCCGCCATCGGCGGCCGGGTCACTCCGTGACCACAGAGGGAGCACTGCCAAATCTCTATTCTCGGTGCCAGCGGATGACCGGTGTCGAGCACGATCCTCGGCTTTGATCCGAAGTCGCAGGATGGATGGTCCGACGCTTCACTTAGGGCCGTGTGGACGGTCATCAGTCCGAGAACTTCAGGCCGAAACTGAAGCTTCGGTGAGTGAGAAAGTTTGCCGGGGCTACGAGCGCAGCCGAAAGAAAGACGGCGATTTGATAAGGCACGCCGAATCCAACCATGGCCCGGCTGATACCCATCGCGATGACGGTCGATATCGTCGTGACCAGATAGTATCGCTGGACCTCTCGGCGTTCAGATTGGCCATCGACCTTGAAGGACCAGGATCGGTTCGCCGCGAAGCCGACGAGGGTCACGCCGATGAAACACAGGGCGTACGATATCAGGTAATTGATGCGCAGGAACTCGGTCAGGGCGACGATGATGACCGTGTTCAAGAGCGCAGAGACGCACCCTACGACGGCAAACCGTACGAACTCGCCTGCTCGTTTGCCCAGCAGTGTGTCCGTGTTCACCGCGTTTGGTCTCCAGTTACTAGAATTCGTGCCAATCATTGACGTTGTCGAGCAGCAGCTTCAGCACGAATCCCGACAGCATCGTGACAACGCCGGCGACGCAGGCGGTAGTGATCGCAAAGACCAAATGCACTGACTGCTCCATCGGCCCACCGACGAACAACCACTTGAAGGCTAGGAGGGCATCCGCCCCGAAACCCGCAACAGTTAGCACGCCGCCAAAGCCCACTAGCCACTCCAGCGGACGACCGCGCTTCAGCCAGGGAACGACCCGCCCGCGCTGATTAGGATGATAGATCGCGATCGCCACCTTCGCGAGCATGCCCAGGAGGATTGCGGACAGGCCGATCAGCGTCGCCATCGACGACAAGGCGACGAAGTGGATGCCGAAATACTGGCCACCGACGGTCACCGGCCCACGCGACAATGCGGCTAGTCCGAAAACTCCGGCAACCAACAGGATGAGCCCGGGCAGCAGGTAGACCGTATCCGGCGCATGCGCGATGATCAGGCGCAGGTGCCGCCAACCATCGCGGAAGGAGCGGAGATGCGGGGGGCGGCCGCGCTTGTCGGGGTAGAGCTTGATCGGCACCTCGCGGATGTCGAGCCCCGCCCGGTGCGCGTTGATGACCATCTCCGAGGCGAACTCCATGCCCGGAGAGCGAGCACCCATCTGTTCGAAAGCTTCGCGCGTGAAGCCGCGCATGCCGCAGTGGAAGTCGCGGATCGGCGACCGGTGCAGCCAGCGGGCCAGCGCAGAAAGGACGGGGTTGCCAAGATAGCGGTGAAGCGGCGGCATGGCGCCGTCCTCGATGCCGCCGGCGAAACGGTTGCCCATGACTAGATCGGCGCCGTTCTCGAGCGTGTCGATGAATCCGTCGAGCTGGCTCCAGTCGTAGGAATCGTCGGCGTCCGCCATGATCAGATACTTGCCCTTGGCGGCACCCGCGGCGGCGCTGATCGCGGCTCCGTAACCCTTGATCGGCTGGTGGACGACGCGAGCGCCCAGGCTTTCGGCGATTTCCACCGACCTGTCGGTCGATCCGTTGTCGCCGACGACGACCTCACCCTTGATGCCGCGGCGCGCGAAGGCGTCGAGTGCTTTTTGGATGCAGATGCCGAGTGTGCGTTCTTCGTTGAGGCAGGGAATGATCGCGGAGACGAGAACCTCTTGGCGGGCCGCGGTCTTTGAACTGCTCTCAACCGCCCGGAGCCGTGCGCTGTTCGACCTGGTCCCCATAACTGCCTGCACGCCCCCGTCTGCGCTCGTTAGAAAGTCAGGCCAGACCTATGGCCGTGTCTTCCTATCTTTTTGGTAAATACCACGAAAACCTTTGCCGCCGTCATGGGATTACGCGGCAGTTCAGGCGCATCGCTTCCTCCCGCAGTGCCAATGCCTCCGGCGAAGGCGCCTTGGGCGCGACGGTATGGAAGAGGTGAGCGAGGGGAGCCATTTCGGCTCCGTCGAAGAAGGCGATCGACTTCGACTGGCAAAGCTCGGCCAGTGCTTCCGGCTTCACGAGCTTGGCGATCAGCCGCTTCGGCCGGTTCGACAGGTCGAAACTGTTGAACACGACGTCCTGCCCGAAGGGCGCGATTTGAGTGTCGACGATGACCACATCGGCGGGAATCGCCGCCAGCCTTTCACTGATCTGCGCAAACGGAGTCACGACTTTCGAGGCCATCCATGCGTGCAACGGAAGCAAGACGACTGCCAGAGCGGTCGTCACAAGGAGCGGCCGTTGCAGCGAAAGCCCGCGGCTCTCCATCCGATGGAAGCCATAGCAAGCGAGAAGAATCGCATTTCCGAGCACCGGATGGACGTAGCGATAGCCCCATCCGTGACCTTGCCATGGGAGAATGAGCGCAAGAACGATGATGGGCAGCAGGAAGCTCGCTGTCAGCGCCTTCACGATCGGTTCCGAACGCCAGCAGCTGATCGCTCCGAAGAAGGCGAGAGGCAGCAGGAGCAAATGCTGCCAGCAGATGAACCTAAGCAGGTTGGCCGAAGTGAGCCAAATGTTCGCGAAACCGACGCCTTTCACAGAATTGATAAGGCGTTCCGAAAAGCTCACGCCCGAAGCGCAATTCGCAGTTCCGCAGTCGATGAGCGTACGTGCGGTTGTCGCGTGTGATGCAACCCAAATTGGCCATGCCAGCCAGAAAAGTGCGATCACCGCGTAACCCACGATGTAATACGTTAGCAGGCTCCAACGCCGCTGTCCGATCAGGAGCAATAGAAAAGGCCCCACGAACATGGGGTGGAACAGTGGCTGATGAATTCCGACCGCAAAGAAACCTACGATCAAGGCCAGCGCATGCGTCTGCTTCCGATCGGCGAGGAAAAGAGCGAGCCAAAGCAGGTTCAGCCCCAAATGCATGCTCATCGAGAAGGCGGTCATCGATGTGATGACCGCTTGTGAGGACGTCCCGAGCAGCAGAAGCGCCAGGACGACGGTTCGATTGGATTCCGGCCACAGCCTCCGCGCCACGGACCATAGGCTCGCGGCAGCGAGTGCAGCCATGAGGGGCGACGCCAAGGAGACGATCCCAGCCTCTGAAAGCACCGCCCTGAAGGCCGAATGGACCGGTAGATACGCGGAAACCCAGAATTCCCGATCTCCAATCGGAAGCATGAACCGCCGGTTCAGCGCGTCGGCGACGGAGCGCCATTCTGCCGGGAAGGGCCATAAAGCGCGCCCGTGTGCGTAGATGCCCTGATCGAACACGGCCATCTGCTCGTCGCGGCTGAGGTCGTAGCCTTGGAAGACAAGGCTATGTCCGAACCAGCCGGCGAACAGGAAGACCAATATGGTCGCAACTAGCGCCACGCGCGTGCCGCGCGGTTCCGGGGGGGAGATCGACACGGCTCTCGGCCGCAGGAAAGCCGCGAGCAGGAAAACTGGGACCAGCGGAAGGTCCTGCGTAAGCGTGAGGTGCAGCGTCAGCCCATCGATCGCCCGCACCCGGGGAAGATAGGGCAGCCCGATTACAATGCCGGCGAGCCCGACGATGATCGCGAGCGTCAGCAGGCGCGCGGAATCGTATCGAGCGGATGCTTCGTTCGCGTCATCCACGGACGATAATGGAGGCGTCTTCGCTTTGAGCATCTGTCAGCTTATTTGCCGTAGGTCGGGATGGTTAAGGAAGCGCTTTCCGCACACGCGACGGTAAGTCAGTGAAATGGGTGGCTGTTGAGACCGGCTCAGACAGTGGCAGGTTCAACTGAATTCGGAGTTGAGGCTGGTAGCCGCACCTGGACCAAGAGTGCCCAGAGCAAGATTGGGGGGATCCACCAGGTCCCGAGATAAACAATGATTGGCGACAGGAAACCGGCGGCCAGTGCCGCGCGCTGAAATGTCCCGAGCGTTTCCCAATGGCTGTAGATCCCGAGGAGAAACCCCAGGCAGGCCACCGGCATGTCATAGTGAAGCGCGTAAGGGGAAATGAGCAGCGCCGCCGTCGCGGCAGTGAACGCATTTATCTGCCTCGAAAGGAGGTAGGCCGCCGCGACCGCGAACAGTGCCCAGCCCCACAAGCCATAACCGATCGCTGGGCCTACGCCCAGAACAAGCCATCGCTTGCGCACGCCAATCCTGTCTGCGTGCGCCGTGAGCGCATTCGCGAAGTCGACCCAGATGTGAAAACCAAAGGCAATCATGCTCGCAGCAATGAGCAATAACGCCAATGCTGCCGTCCGCCACACGTCGGCCCTGTTTTTCAGAGCGAAGACGCTCAGTAGACCCATATGCGGCTTGAACGTGAGGGCGGAGACTGCCGCCCATCGGCCTCGAAATGCACAGAGCCATAACCCCCCCACAACCAGGCTAGTCTGACCGAAGAAAAGGCAAAGCAGAGTTGCCGGCGAGCAAACAGCGAAGACGAGCGGAAAGCCTTTGGGCAGATAAGGCTTCGCGGCGCAGGCGAAGAAAGCGGTCCCAGCGACGTTGAACAGGATCAGTCCCAGCCCAAACGACGTGAGACTGAAGGGAATGAAGAGAAAAAGAGAATGGGGTGGGTAAGGGAAAGCTTGCGGCAACGTGTAGACAGGGCCGCCTTCGAGCGCGCCCCTGCTGGCGGCCCACAGCGACCAGAAGTCAGAGCTGGTACCTCCGGCCCAAAAGCGCATCAAGGTCAATATCACTGGTACGACCGCCGCGACGGCACACAGCCCTGCAATGAAGTTTTTCGCGCTAACTATACGAATGTTCGAACTGGATTTGCCCGCCACAGGTGATGGCTAGCAGCGAGGTTCGATTAGCGCAAAGTACCGACACCGAGCGTTTAGAATGCCGCTAAGTCGCGGCAAGTTGGTCGGAGAGCGGAAACTTCGCCAGCGGTGATCAACTTGAAAGCTGCCACTACGCGGCGAAGCTAAGCTGGAGTCACACACGGGCCGCGTGTCCGAGCGATCATGCGACCCGTGTGGAGAGGCGGCTCCGCTTGGAGAGCCGCGGAACTGTTACGAACAGGTGCTGCCGTTGCTGCTGATGCAGGTGCTGGCTTCGTTGAGGGCCGTCGAAATCGTGCCACCCAGGAAAATAGCCGCCAATGCAATCGCAGAACCGCGGCGCGAGGAAATTCCCTGTTAAATTCCCTGTTCTCAGGGAACGCCGACAGGCGGGCGAAACCGTACGGCTGTGCCCTGGGTTGTGCGAACTGGAGGCCGGATCTCCAACGCAGTCAAAAATAAGTGCGACACCAATCCAAGTTATTTCCCTAGCCCTGCGCTCTTTTAAGTCACGGGACATGACCTTGAGCAGCCCAGAGTTGCGCGCAGCCTATCGGCGCGGCGTCCGCGATGCATATGAAAGCGTTTTTCTGCACATGCGTCCGAGCCAGCTGCGCGCTTTCGAACAGTGGCTTATGGATCTCGACGCTTGGCACGCGGACGAACTCCCTCCTCCTCTTCCGCCGTCGGCTTGGCCAGACGCTTAGCGCCGGTGCTTCCACGAACGTTCAATCGAAGGTGACCGCCTACGTTGGGCGCGAAAAAGGGCCGCCGAAGCGACCCTTTTCTGAATTCCAAGCGGCGGCGCTTACTTGACGCGCTCGACCTGCTCGAACTCCAGCTCGACCGGCGTCGCACGGCCGAAGATGGAGACGCTGACCTTCACGCGGCCGCGGTCGAAGTCGAGCTCCTCGACGACGCCGTTGAAGCTGGCGAACGGACCGTCCAGCACCTTCACGCTGTCGCCGATCTCGTAGTCGACACTGACCTTCTGCTTCGGCGCGGCCGCGGCGGCTTCTTCCTTTGTCGAGAGAATGCGCGCGGCTTCAGTCTCGCTGATCGGCTGCGGCTTGCCGCCCGGGCCGAGGAAGCCCGTGACCTTCGGCGTGTTCTTCACGAGGTGATAGACCTGATCGTTCATCGCCAACTTGGCGAGGACGTAGCCCGGAAAGAACTTGCGGTCTGACGTGACCTTCTTGCCGCGGCGGATCTCGGTGACCTTCTCGGTCGGAACCTCGACGGCCTCGACCTGGGTTTCGAGGCCCAGGCGCGTCGCTTCGGAAAGGATCGCGTCCTTCACCTTGTTCTCGAAGCCCGAATAAGCGTGGATGATGTACCAGCGGGACATGTGCGTTGCGTTTCCCTGTTAGCCGAGGAGGCTGAGCAACCAGCGGACGATCGCGCTGAAGAACGAATCGACGCCGAAAAAGAAGATTGCGAGGACCATGGTCATGATCAGAACCATGATCGCGGTGCGGACGGTCTCGCTCCAAGTCGGCCAAACGACCTTGTTGGTCTCGTTTCTGACCTGACGGATGAATTCGCCGGGGGAGGTCTTCGCCACTGCTCTTGCTCGCTTGCGGATAGAAAAAGGCTCCGCGGACACCCTCTGAACAGAGGCGGCCGGCGGAGCTGGATGCGACTTAGCGATAAGGCGCCGAGTCTTCAAGGCTGGCAGGGGCAGAGGGACTCGAACCCACGACCCTCGGTTTTGGAGACCGATGCTCTACCAACTGAGCTATACCCCTAGGCCGTGGCGCGACTTATGCGGCGAACCGCTGCCGCGCAAGGGCCGTTCAGTCGATGATGCGGCGGAGCGTCCGGACCATGAAGGCGGTCGACCAGCCGATCAGGACGAATCCTATCAGCGCCTCGAGCGCTCCGACGAGCCGCCATTCCGTGGAGAACTTGTCGGGTGCCGTCCCGAGCGTCGCGTAGCAGGACGCCGAATAATAGAGCGCCGCCTCCAGCGACCTCATTGCGCCTACGAAATGATAGAAGAGCGCGAAGAGCAGGATCTCCAGGAAATGCAGCACGAAGAGCAGGACGCCATACGTGCCCATCAGCACGGCGGCGCGCAGGCCGAACTCGTTGGGGATGGACTTGTCGTCGTCGAGGTGAAGGGCTCGCGAAATGCCGACCAGGCCGCCGCTGTGCACGACGATCATCATGATCACGAACCCGGCTGCGACCGCGAGCTGGACACCCAGGTCCGCTACTTCGATTTCCGGGTTCAGTATCGCCTCCCTCGCCTAGCTCCGGTCAACGCCGCTTCGATAACTTAGGTTGCTGAATTAGCGGGGCACTCGATCGCCGCTGATCAGTTTTCCAGCCCAAATCAATAGGATCGAACAAGTGAACGTCGAAGCTCCACGGGACTTGAAGCCCGGCCCACCGGCCGAAGGTGACGGAATTGGCGCGGCCCTGCGCGAAGCGGTGAACGAGCGCTTCGACAGGATACCGGCTGAATGGGGCGCGCTCCTGCATCGGCTGGAGCGGCCGCGACGCGCAGCCTAGGCCGCGATGTCGTAGGGCTGGATCTCGCCCGAGAGATAGAGATTGCGCGCCTTCGTCCGCGACAGCTTGCCCGAGCTGGTGCGGGGCAGGGACCGCGGCGGCACGAGTTCGACCACCGGAGTAATGCCGGTGATCGCGCGCACGCGCTCCTTGATGTCGTCGCGCAGGCGGCCGCGCTCCTTCGGATCGGACACGCGGCAGTGAACGAGCACGGCCGGGGTCTCTTCGCCCGAAGGACCGGTGATCGCGAAGGCCGCGATGTCGCCGGACTTGAAGCCGGGCAATTGTTCGACCGCCCACTCAATGTCCTGCGGCCAATGATTGCGGCCGTTGATGATGATCATGTCCTTGGCGCGGCCAACGATGAAGATGTAGCCGCCCGACATGTAGCCCATGTCGCCGGTGTCCAGCCAACCGTCCTTGAGGCAGGCCTCGGTCGCTTCCGGATCGCGGTAATAGCTGTGCATCACCGACGTTCCGCGCACGAACACGCGGCCGATGCCGCGATCGGGCAGCTGCGCGCCGTCCTCGCCACGGATCTCGATTTCCATGCCGGTGACGGGCTTTCCGCAGTTCACGATCGCTCGGTAGCGGCGGGGACGGCCCTCGGCGCTTGCTGAGCCGCCGTTGAGGACGGTTTCCTCGACCAGCTCCAGCCGAATGCCTTCGCCGGGCGGCATAAGCGATACCGCGAGGGTCGCTTCGGCAAGGCCGTAGCTCGGGCAGAAAGCGGAAGCCTCGAAGCCGGCGTCTGCAAAGGCGTCGACGAAGGCCTGCATGACGTCCGGGCGGATCATGTCCGCGCCATTGCCGGCAATCCGCCAGCGCGAAAGGTCGAAGCGGTCCTCGGCGCGCGTCTGCGACGACATGCGGCGGGCGCAAATGTCATAGCCGAAGGTCGGCGAGTAGCTGACGCTCGTGCCCGGGTTGCGCGTGATCATGTCGAGCCACGCGAGCGGACGGCGGGCGAAATCCTCGGTCTTCATATAGTCGACCGACATCTGCAGCGACATCGGCGACAACATGCAGCCGACCAGGCCCATGTCATGGTACCAGGGCAGCCACGAGATGCAGCGGTCGCCCGCTTCGACCTTCAGGCCGACGCCATGCGCATGCAGATTCGAAAGAAGCTGGCGGTGGGTGACGGCGACACCGTGCGGGAAGCGCGTCGAGCCGCTGGAATATTGAAGATAGGCGACATCATCGGCGTCCGGAGCCGGCAGTTCTGCCGTTCCTCCTGCCATTTCGGCCAAGGCCGTCCAGTCGCGCGCCGTGATGCCGCGCTCGTTCGCGGCCTCTTCGGCATACGTAAGGAGCTCGGGCGGGCACAGGAACAACGACGGATCGCTGCTGCTCAGCATTACGCGGAGCTGGTCGACATAGGCCTCACGGCCGCCGAAGCTGGTCGGAAGCGGCAGCGGCACCGGCCAGAGACCGGCATAGACCGCGCCGAAGAAGCAGGCGGCGAACTCGGCGCCAGTTTCGGCGATCATGGCGACCCGTTCGCCCGGCTTCATGCCAAGGGCGATCAGGCGCTGCGCGTGGGCGAGGGCATCCTCGCGCAGCTCTGCGAACGGATAAGCGCGCGTAAGCTGGCCCCGCGCGTCGTGGAAATTCATGCCGCGGCGTCCGCGCGCGGCATAATCGAGCGCCTCTCCCAAGGTCGCAAAATCGGCGGTGCGCCGACGAAGCGAATCCAAAGTCGGCGTAGCGCCGGCGGGAGCGAGGTCGGCTACGATCGTAGTGTTGCGGTCGAGCAAGCTCTCACCCTGGTCTGTTCTGCCCGCCAGAACGGCGCGGCTCATTGGGCCCTCAAAGCGAGCCGGCGCTTGTAGTGGTTACCGAGTGTGGCACAATTTTGACGTATGACCCCTCGGAATACCGGAAAACCCCGACTTCCCCTGAATGGGGAACGCCTCAACGAACTCGCTCTGACCTATGTCGCGAAGTTCGCAACGACCCGCGCGAAGCTTGCGTCCTACCTGAACCGGAAGGTCCGGGAACGCGGCTGGGATGGTGCCGACGAGCCCCCGATCGAGCGGATGGTCGCGCGATTCGCGGAGACGGGATTGGTCGACGACGCTTCGTACGCACTGTCCAAGTCGCGGTCGCTGAGCGAGCGCGGATATGGGACGGGACGCGTCCGCCAAGCGCTTCGGGCGGCCGGTATCGAGGATGAGGATGCCGCGGGCGCGAAGGAGCTTGCCGAGGAGTCCGCAGCCGATGCGGCCCTGCGATTTGCCCGGAGGCGCCGCATCGGGCCTTTTGCGGATTCAATGCCCGAGCGGAAAGAGCGAGAAAAGGCTTTGGCCGCCATGGTCCGCGCTGGGCACGGTTTCGAGCTTTCGCGGGCGGTGGTGGACTGCGAACCAGGAGTACCGCCCGATCTTGACGACCTCCGTACGAAAGTCCGTTAAGTCGGTTTCCCGACAATCATACACATGTTAGTGAAGCGCTGTGCAGCGTAAGCAAACCGTAACGGCCCCGGAACCAAGCCCTCAGCCTCAACCTGTAGAGGAGCCTGTGGCGCATCTCGAGGAAGTAACCGAAGTCGTCGCTGTGGATAGCGGCGATCATCATGACCTTGCCGATGACGGCGACATGGAGCCTGTCGTTGGACGGGTGAAGTGGTTCGACGCGACGCGAGGATTTGGCTTCATCGTCAGCGAGGCCATCGAAGGCGACATCCTCGTGCATTTCAGCGTGCTGAGAGAGCATGGCCGCCGCAGCCTTCCCGAAGGTGCGCTCGTCGAGTGCATCCCCATGCGGCTGGACCGCGGACTTCAGGCGAAGAAGATCCTGTCGATCGACACCGGTCCCGCGGTCGTTCCGCCGCCCCGCCAGACGCGCTCGACGTCGCGAGACGTTGACCGTAAGGCATTGTCCGAGGATGCAGGCGAGTTCGAGGCGGTCGAGGTCAAATGGTTCAATCGCGTAAAGGGTTATGGCTTCGTCAATCGCGTCGGCGATTCGACGGGGCAGGACGTGTTCGTCCACATGGAGACAGTGCGCACGTCGCAGCTGGGGGATCTTCAGCCCGGACAGCACCTGGAGGCGAGGATCGCCGAGGGTCGCAAGGGGCTAACCGCCGTCGAGCTTCGCTCCGGTTCGTCCGGCAACTGATCGCCATCACCGCCATTGCGGCGACGTCCGCTTGCGGCACGGCCGCCACCACCAAGGATTCGCCGGTGGAGCAATCTCCTTCGGGCCTGCAGCAGGTGCCGCTGACCATCCAGTCGGCCACCGGTACCCACAAGTTCACGGTCGAAGTCGCCAGTTCGCAGGAGGAACAGGCGCAGGGCCTGATGAACCGGCAATCGCTCGCGCCGGACCGCGGCATGATCTTCCCTTATGACCCGCCGCAGCAGGTCGCGTTCTGGATGAAGAACACGCTGATCCCGCTCGACATGGTCTTCATCGGTGCGGACGGGAAGATCGGCCGAATCGCCGCGAATACGACGCCGATGTCGTTGGATCCGGTTCCCTCCGTCGATCCCGTCTCCGCCGTGCTCGAGATTGCCGGCGGGCGAGCAGCAGAACTCGGCCTCAAGGAAGGCGACAAGGTCAGCTGGCAGCACTGACGCGAGACTTGCGCCCCGCCGATCAACGGGGCAGGAGGCGCGGCGATGGGATTTCTGGCGCGAACCTTTACCTGGTGGAACGGTGCGACGTGGGGCACGGGTCTGTGGACCCGGCGTCATGGCGAGAAGGTCGGCACCGACGATGCCGGCAACGTCTATTATCGCGGCAAGAAGAACCTCGCCTCGCGCTGGGTCATCTACAACGGCCCGAACGACGGCAGCCGCGTTCCGCCCGAGTGGCAGGCTTGGCTGAAGGGCACGATCGACGACCTGCCCGATGAGTCGCTGCCGCCCAGGCGGAAGTTCGAGAAGAAGCCCGAAGTGAACCTGACCGGCACCATGGCCGCATTCCGGCCAGACGGATCGCTTTCGAAAGGCTCCATCCGTCCCGCGGCGACCGGCGACTATCAGCCCTGGACGCCAGAATAGAAGTGCGTCGCGCGGTCCTTGGTGTGAGCGCCGCGATGGCGCTGGTTCTTCTCGCCGGTTGCGGGCGCAACGATCAGGCGAACGAGCAGGCGAACCGGACGAAGCTGGCGGGTGCGAACCGCGGCCCGGGAAGCCAGGCCGGCGTGACGCCGATGGCCGACCGCGTCGCCGTCATCGGGCTTCTCAACAAGCGCAACGGGATCGTCCGCGACCTCACTTTGAAGCCGGGACAGTCCGTTCGGGTGAACGACGTCATCGTTCGCCTACGCGCCTGCGAAGCGACGGCTCCGTGGGAGTCGGAGAAGCTTACGGGCGCCTTCTTGCAGGTCGACGTCCAGCGGCCTGACGAAAGCTGGCACCGCGTCTTCTCCGGCTGGGTCTACAAGGAATCCCCGTCGCTCAACGTCGTCGAGAACGCCGTCTACGACGTCTGGCCCAAGAGCTGCGCGATGACATACCCGGATGCTCCGGGGGCTCCCGCCGCGCCGGTCGCTTCGAGCAATCGGTCGAGTGCGAGGAAATCCGGCGAAGCGCCGCGCGCGGCGCCTTCGTCTGGAAGCAACGATGCTGCACCCGAAGCTCCTGCCGCGCCCGCTCCGGACTCGCCGCCGCCGAGCGCCGCCGCAAGCAACGATACGTAGGTTCGCCGCGGCACGTTCACCGCGCCCAGCGAAGCGAGGTGGGTGGTCATGAACTGGCAGTCGAGAAGCGTGAAGCCGCCTACTTTCATGCGCGCCACGAGCCAGGCTAGCGCCACCTTCGATGCATCGGTTTCTCGGCTGAACATGCTTTCGCCGAAAAAAGCGCGGCCGAGCTTCACGCCGTAGAGGCCGCCGACCAGCGCGCCGTCGTTCCACACTTCTATTGAATGGGCATGTCCGGTCGCGTGCAACGTCATCATCGCATGTTCGATGTCGGCGTTGATCCACGTCTCCTCGCGATCGGCGCACGCCGTGATCACGGCGGCGAAGTCACGGTCATGGCTGACCTCGAATTGGCCGGACCGGATGGTGCGCCGAAGAGTGCGCGACACGTGAAACTTGTCCAGCGGGATGATCGCGCGGGTGCGGGGCTCGACCCAGAACAGTTCGGACGCTTCCCGGCTGTCGGCCATCGGGAAGATACCCGCGGCATAGCCTTGAAGAAGGAGGCGCGGATCGAGCCGACTCATGGGCCGAATATGGGCCTGAGTCAGCGGCTTGTCAGCGCCCGCGGAGCGTTAAAGGATGTCGCGAACCAAGTCTTGCGGGCGACAGAGGCGGACACCGTTATCGGTCACGACCAGGGGCCGTTCGATGAGGTTCGGATGCTCGATCATCGCGTCGAGGATCTCGTCGTCGGAAACGTCGGGCCGCGTCAAACCGAGCTCGGCAGCGATCGGTTCTTTTGCGCGTAGACCGTCGCGCGGGCTGATGCCTGCGCGCTCATATAGATTTTTCAGTTGGTCCCTGCTCGGCGGCGTCTTCAAATATTCGATGACGTTCGGCTCGAAACCATTTTCATGAATGATTTCAAGGGTCTTGCGCGATGTTCCGCAGAGAGGATTGTGATAGATCGTTACGTTCATGTCACGGAAAGTTTGTAGTTCTTACCCCGCTCTTCGCAACCGGCCGCCAGCTAAAATGGTTCTTTCTCGCGCCGGAACATTGTCGCGTTGCCGGAACGATACGCCGTAAACGTCGTTTCTTGGCCCGTGACATGCGCCGTCGCCGGGGGGAGATGGGTCGGGGACATGGTCCGGATTAGAAGACTAACAATCGGGAGAAAATCGATGAAAAAATCACTTCTGGCAGTCGTATTGGCTAGCTCGGTATCGCTCGCCGCTTGCGCGACGGACAGCCAGACGGCTGGTGACATCGCACAGGGCGCAGCGGTCGGCGCTGCCGGCGGCGCCGCCGTCGGTGCGGTCGTTCCTGGCGTGAACGTGATCGAGGGTGCCGCTGTCGGTGCCGCAATCGGCGGTCTCGCCGGCGCTGTCTGGGCCGACCAGAACAACGACGGCTACGTCGATGGCTATGTGTCGAACGGCCAGTACTATGCGGGCACTCCGCAGGGTTATGACCCGACGCTTCGCCGTGTCGCGACCGGCGCCCTTGGCGGCGCTGCTCTCGGCGCTGCGGCCGGTGCGGTCATCGGCGGCATCAGCCCCATTGAAGGCGCAGTGATCGGCGCTGCCGTCGGCGGTCTCGCCGGCGCGATCTGGGCCGATCGCGACAACGACGGTCGTGTGGATGGCTATGTCCAGAACGGCCAGTACTACCAGGGTGCACCGGCTGCAGGCCCGGCCCCGGCTCCGACCTACTCGGCGCCGGCTCGCTCGGGTGAGCGCGGCTAACCGCCTGGAGTACTCGTTGAACAGTAAGCGTAATGTGCGCACCGGCCCTTCGGGGTCGGTGCGTATTCTTTGTGCGGTCCTGTTGGCCGGCGCGGCTCTCGCTGTGCCGGTCACACCCGCATCCGCCGCCGCGACGGCGGCGCGCCCGGGGAGTGGGCAGGGCATCGAGGACTTCTACGCGGCCTGGTCAGGACGGCCCCTGTGGTTTTCACAGCCTGGGCGGCAGGTCGACCGGCTCCTTCAGATTCTTTCCAGTGCCCAGGTCGATGGTCTCGACCCCGGCAAATATCGCGTCGGGGCACTCCAGCGTGCGGTTCAGGCCGCCGCATCGGGCAGCAAGCGCGCGACGCGCCGCGCCGACGTGATGCTCAGTCAGGCGCTCGTCGATTATGTGCGGGACATCCGCCATCCGGGCGACCTCGGCATCATCTATGTCGACGCCAATCTGCGGCCCGGACCGCCGAGTCCAAGAGCGATCCTCGATGCAGCTGCGCGTGCGCCTTCGCTCGAGCGCTATGTCGCCGAAATGGGTTGGATGCATCCGATCTACGGCCAGTTGCGCCACGCGCTGACGAGTGATCAGCTGACGCCGCAGCAGCGCGACCTCGCAATGCTCAATCTGGAGCGGGCGCGCGAGCTTCCAGCGGGCAACGGCCGGCACATCGTCGTGAACGCGGCCGCCCAGCGGCTCTTCATGTACCAGGACGGGCAGGTCGTGGATTCCATGCGCGTCGTCGTCGGCAAGCAGAAATATCCCACCCCGATGATGACCGCCTATGTTCGCTTCGCGAACCTCAATCCTTATTGGTACGTGCCGCCTGATCTCGCGGCGGAGCGTATCGCGCCGAACGTCATCAAGCAGGGACAGAAGTATCTCGACCGTCAGGGCTACGAGGTCGTGTCCGACTTCGTCGAAAATCCCACGATCCTCGATCCCGGCACGGTGGACTGGAAGGGTGTTGCCGACGGCAAGGTCAACGTCCTGATCCGGCAGAAGCCGGGGCCCCATAATTCCATGGGCCGCATCAAGTTCATGTTCCCCAACACGCAGGGCGTCTACCTGCACGACAATCCCGAGCGCGAATTGTTTGAGCAGGCGGCTCGCCTGTACAGCGGCGGCTGCGTCCGGCTCGAAGCGGCCTGGCGGCTCAGCCACTGGCTGTTCGGCCGCGACCTGACGTGGGAAGGCGCTGGCGTCGAAGAGGAAGTGCCGCTGACCACGCCGGTGCCGGTCTACATCACGTACCTGACCGCAGTCCCCGACGGAGCGAACATCGCCTTCTTCGACGACGTGTACGGGCGGGATTCGGCGCGCATGGCGCAGCTGAAGACGGGTGCCGCGGTCGCCGCCGCGAAATAGCTACAGCGTCCAGTTGGCCACGTAATTGAGCCGGTACGGTATCGGACGGCCCTCGTCGTCGCGCGCCGGCTCGAAGCGAAGCCGCCTCGAAACCAGCGGGCACAGGCCCGCGTCCACGTAGGGGTCGCCGCTGGAGCGCGCGACGCTGCAGCCGACGGGCACTCCGTCGGCATCGAGCTGAAGGGAGAGCATCGCTCGGCCCGCCGGCATCCGGCCCGCAGCAAGATCGCGATAGTCGCGTCGAGTGAGGTTGTGGACGAGACGTGCGGGCGTGAACCCGCTGAAGTCGCCTGTGCCACCACCGCCGCGCCCGTTACCGGCACCGCCCGCACCCGTCCCGGTGCCCTCGGCCGCGGCTCCGGAGCTCGAGGCGCTGCCCGTTCCGGCAACCGGCGCGGCAACTATCGGCGGTTGAACGGGAAGCGGGATTTTGGGCTTCGGAGCCACCACCGGTGTCGGGTTCGCCTTCTTTGCGGGAGCGCCGGCTTCCTCCTTGGCCTTCTCCGATCGCGCAGGCGGTGGAGGAGGTGGCAGCGGGGGAGGCAGCACCACGTCCTTGATGTCGAAGGTCTGGAGGCGGTCCACGGCATGCTGGACGAAGCGGACGTTGAGGCCGCTGATCACGATGGCTCCAAGTGCAAGGTGCACGAGGATGACGCCGGCCAAGGCCTTCGCCCGATCGCTCCGTTCGGTGCCGCCGTAGGTGGCCATCGCACTCTCCGCCGAAGCAACGCGCACAATGGCTGAAAGTTTACGGCCACGCGCTTGCAGTCGCAGCCCACTAGTCCCATTCGCGGGCCCGAAAGTCGATTCCCGCCGAGTATCGTTAGCGTGGTCCAAGCCATGGGAGGTCGCGATGATCGACAGGCGCGGATTTGCGAAAATCCTTGTTGCAGGAGCCGCCTCGGCGGGCGTCCTGCCTCATTCCGTTCGAGCGGCGAGCGCGCCGAAGATCAAGAATGTCGTTATGGTCCACGGCCTGTTCGCCGACGGGTCATGCTGGTCCGAGGTGATCGCCCGGCTTCAGCCGCACGGCCTGAACGTGACGTCCGTCCAGAATCCGCTGACCACGCTGCCAGAGGCCGTCGCGGCCGCCACGCGCGTGCTCGACCGGCAGGATGGTCCGACGGTGCTCGTGGGCCATTCGTTCGGCGGGATGATCGTGACCGAGGCCGGGGTGCATCCGAAGGTCCGCGCGCTCGTCTACGTCGCTGCCCGCGCGCCCGACGCGGGGGAGGATTATCCTGCGCTGGCGGCCAAATATCCGGCGCCGCCCGCGTCTGCCGGGATCGTCTTCGATGGCGACGAGGGCAGGCTCACCGAAGAAGCGTTCCTTCGTGACTTCGCGGGAGACGTTCCGCCGGCCAAGGCGAAGGTGCTCTACGCGGTACAGGAGCCGTTCCATAAGGCCCTTCTGACGGGCAAGACGGCGAATGCCGCGTGGCGATCGAAGCCCAGCTTCTACGCCGTCTCGACGGAGGACCGGACGATCAATCCGGACCTTGAGCGCTTCATGGCCAAGCGCATGGGGGCAAAGACCATCGAGCTGAAGTCGAGCCATCTGTCGCTGATTTCCCATCCCGACGAGATTGCGCGATTGATCCTGAACGCGGCGAGCTAGCTGAGGACCCCGATGAACCCATTTCCCGAGGACATTTTCACCGAACCGGCTGACGTCGACCCGGACACGCTGGCGAACCTGGGTCCGCTGACGCGGCTGGCGGGAACTTGGCGGTCGGCGAAGGGCGCCGACGTGAATCCGAAGGCGGATGGACCGGAGCATCGGCAATATATCGAGACGATCACGTTCGAGCCGATCGATCCTCAGGCGAACGGCCCGCAACTGTTCTACGGCCTGCGCTACCACGTCCACATCAACACGCCGGAGGAGGAGATCACCTTCCACGACCAGGTCGGCTACTGGCTGTGGGAGCCGGCGACGGGCCTTGTGTTGCAGACGCTGGCGATCCCGCGGGGGCAGACCGCGCTGGCGGCAGGGCACGCCAAGCCGGGGGACGATCGCCTGGTCCTGACCGCGGAGCGCGGGCAGACCGAGTACGGCATCTGCTCCACGGCTTTCCTGGAGTACGCCTTCCGCACCGACCGCTACCAAATCGAACTGACGTTCAATCCCGACGGCACGATCAGCTATGTGACGGAGACGACGCTCGTGGTTCGCGGACAGCCGGAGCCGTTCAACCACAACGACCGCAACACGCTGACGAAGATCGCGGAGCCGAGGCCCAACCCGCTAATGGCTATTCAGCAGCTTCGCGTTGACGTTCCAGCCATTCCTCAAGCCACTTGATGGTGTAGTCGCCGGCGAGGAATTCCTCGTCGCGAACCAGCGCTTGGTGGAGCGGGATGGTGGTCTTCATCCCCTCGACCACGAACTCTTCCAGCGCGCGGCGCAGGCGCATGATGCAGCGCTCGCGGGTCGTCCCGTAGACGATCAGCTTGCCGATCATGCTGTCGTAGTAGGGCGGAACCTTATAGCCCGTGTAGAGGCCGCTATCGACGCGCACGTGCATGCCGCCGGGCGCGACATAATTCTTCACTAGGCCCGGCGAGGGAGCGAAGGTCATCGGGTCCTCGGCGTTGATGCGGCACTCGATAGCATGGCCGTGGAGCTTGATCTGCTCCTGCGTGCAGGAGAGGCCTTCGCCCTGCGCGACGCGGATCTGCTCGCGGACGAGGTCCATGCCGGTGATCATCTCGGTCACGGGATGTTCGACTTGCAGACGGGTGTTCATCTCGATGAAGTAGAACTCGCCGTCCTCGTAGAGGAACTCGATCGTGCCCGCGCCGCGGTAGCCCATGGAGGCCATGGCGCTGGCGACCAGCGTGCCCATCGCGAACCGCTGCTGCGGCGAGATGATGGGTGAGGGGGCTTCCTCCAGGACCTTCTGGTGGCGGCGCTGTAACGAGCAGTCGCGCTCGCCAAGATGGACGGCGTGGCCGTTGCCGTCGCCGAAGACCTGGAATTCGATGTGGCGCGGGTTGGAGAGATACTTCTCCATGTAGACCGTGTCGTCGCCGAAGGCGGAGCGTGCTTCCGATGCAGCCTGGCTCATGAGGCTCTCGAGCTGCTCTTCGGAATGGACGACCTTCATGCCCCGGCCGCCGCCGCCCGAGGCGGCCTTGATCAGGACGGGATAGCCGATCGCTTCCGCGAGCTTGTGTGCTTCCGCGACGCTTTCGAGCGGGCCGTCGGAGCCCGGAACGAGCGGCAGGCCAAGACCGGCGGCGGAACGCTTCGCCTCGATCTTGTCGCCCATCACCCGGATGTGCTCGGGCTTCGGACCGACCCAGATGATTCCGTGGCTCTCGACGATCTCTGCGAACTTGGCGTTCTCGGAGAGGAAGCCGTAGCCCGGGTGGATCGCGTCGGCGTGCACGATCTCGGCCGCCGAGATTATGTTCGGAATGTTCAGATAGGATTCGGTCGCCGGCGGCGGGCCGATGCAGACCGTCTCGTCCGCCAGCCGCACATGCATGGCGTCGGCGTCGGCCGTCGAGTGCACCGCAACGGTCTTGATGCCCATCTCATGGCATGCGCGATGAATTCGCAGCGCAATCTCGCCGCGATTTGCGATCAGTAGCTTTTGGATGGCCATTGTTTAGCCCAGCACCACCAAAGGCTGGTCGAACTCCACAGGCTGGCCGTCGCTCACCATCAGCTGCTTGATGACGCCGCCCTTGGCCGCGGTGATCGGGTTCATCACCTTCATCGCCTCGATGATGCAGAGCGTGTCGCCGACCTTCACCGACTGGCCGACGGTGATGAACGGCTTCGCGCCCGGCTCGGGCGAGAGATAGCAGGTGCCGACCATCGGCGACTTCACGGCCTCGCCGCTGATTTCCTCTGGTGCCTGGCCGACGTCTTCCTTGGCGTGCATCGGCGGCGCGCTGAGCGCTGGAGCGGCTGAAGCGGCGGGCGGCGCGTAGGACGCCGCAGCGGCAACGAAGGGTGCCAGGTCCCGGCGAACCTTGATCTTGCGATCGCCGTCCTCGACCTCGATTTCGGTGAGCTCGTTGGCGCTCAGAAGCTCAGCCAACTCGCGCACGAGCGCGGTGTCGATACGCATGGAGCCAGGCTTGTTGGCGGCCTTGTCTACGCCACCCTTGCCGGTTTCGGCCATTTCCATCCCCTAAATGCCACACAATGGCAGGTTTGCGCCGCTCCTTACCGCCTCCGGCGCTTGCGTCCAGTATAAGACTTTGTGGCTAGCGTTTGCGCTGAACGCGCCAGCTTCTTATCTGCCTCATACTCATGACGATCGACGGAACCCTTCAAATCCGCATCAACGGCGAACATCGCCGCGTAGAAGGCGGAATGAGCATCGCCGAACTGGTGCGCGAGATCGGATTCGATCCGCAGCGTGTGGCGGTAGAGCGCAACCTCGAAGTCGTGCCGCGCTCGACCCTCGCCGACGTGCAGGTGGAGGACGGCGACGATTTCGAGATCGTCCGCTTCGTAGGAGGCGGCTGATGAACGTCCAGAGCCCTGTCCAGGCGGACACCTGGACGGTTGCCGGCCGAACCTTCCACTCGCGGCTGATCGTCGGCACCGGCAAGTACAAGAGCCTCGAGGAGAATGCGGCGGCGGTCGAGGCGTCGGGGGCAGAGATCGTCACCGTCGCCGTGCGGCGCGTGAACATCTCGAATCCGAACGAGCCCATGCTCACGGACTTCATCGATCCGAAGAAGATCACCTACCTACCGAACACGGCGGGATGCTTTACGGCTGATGATGCCATCCGCACGTTGCGGCTGGCGCGCGAGGCGGGCGGCTGGAACCTTGTGAAGCTCGAAGTGCTGGGCGAGGCGAAGACGCTCTACCCCGACATGCGCGAGACGCTGCGTGCGACCGAGGTCCTCGTGAAAGAGGGCTTTGAGCCGATGGTTTACTGCGTCGACGATCCGATCGGCGCGAAGCAGCTTGAGGAAGCCGGCGCGGTGGCGATCATGCCGCTGGGCGCGCCGATCGGCTCGGGTCTCGGCATCCAGAACCGCGTGACCATCCGCCTGATCGTGGAGGGCGCGAATGTGCCGGTGCTGGTCGATGCGGGCGTTGGCACTGCCAGCGACGCAGCCCAGGCGATGGAGCTCGGCTGCGACGGAGTTCTGATGAACACGGCCATCGCAGAGGCGAAGGACCCGGTGATGATGGCGCGTTCAATGAAAGCGGCTGTGGAGGCTGGGCGCCTCGCCTATCTCGCCGGACGGATGCAGAAGCGCCGCTATGCCGACCCGAGCAGCCCTCTCGCGGGGCTTATTTAATCGCCGTCACCACGTGCGCCGAAAGGCGCGAGTCGAAACCGGTCGATCCGTCGAGAGACTTCAGCGCCTGTTCCGCCGCCTGCACGGCCTGATCCAGGGCCGACGCGTCACGCTCTTCAATTTCTGCACGCAGCGGACAACCTGTGACCAGCCCAAGCGCTGCGTCTCGAGGGCTCGTTTCGAGGCTCTTCAGCTCCACCGTATCGATGTCGACGTGGCGAAATCCGGCCGCGCGCAGGTCGCGGTCGATGGTGTCCGGATCCGAATAGCCGAACGGCGTCCTTGCGAGGAATTGCGGTGGGTCATTGGGGAACAGCTTGGCGACCGCATCGTGCACGAGCTGAGACACGGGGTTTCGGTCCAGCCGGTCCCAAATGACAGCGATGTACTGTCCGCCATCGCGAAGAACCCGGTGGGCTTCCGAATTGCCCTTCACCTTGTCCGGAAAGAACATCACGCCAAACTGGCAGACGACGAGGTCGAACGTGCCGTCGGCGAACCGCAGGTGCTGAGCGTCGGCGGGCTCGAAGCTGACCTTTTCGGATCGCACGCGCTGCGCCGCGACATCGAGCATCGCGGGGTTGAGGTCAGTCGCGATGATATCCGCATCAGGGAGGGCCTGATGCAGCGTCTCGGTCACGATTCCCGTGCCGGCCGCGGTTTCGAGCACATGGCCAGGCGACAGGGACCGGACTCGCCGACCAATCTCTTCCGCGTAAGGCTCGAACAGCAGCGGCCCGAGCAGGTGGTCGTAAATAGCGGGCACGGACCCGGTGAATGCCGTGTCGACATCAGACATTGGAACGCCCCCAAGGCTTGGACGGTTGTTGGTCCAAGCGGCCATTATGCCCGATTTCGCAGATCTTCGCGAACGCATGATCCGCCGGCAGATCGAGTTGCGCGGAATCGCGGATCCGCGGATTCTCGAAGCTTTCCGGGCGGTTCCTCGCGAGGCGTTCGTCTCGGCGAGCTATGCCGAGGCGGCCTACGAGGACCGTCCGTTGCCAATCGAAGCGGGGCAGACCATCAGCCAGCCGTACATCGTCGCGTTGATGATCGAAGCCGCCGAGATCGGGCGCGGCGATCGCGTGCTCGAGGTGGGCGCGGGTTCCGGCTACGCGGCGGCGGTGATGAGCCGGATGGCCGACACGGTCATCGGCATCGAGCGCCAGCACAATCTAGTGCAAGTCGCTCGTGAACGCCTCGACAGGCTCGACTTCAGCAACGTCATTATCATTGAGGGCGACGGAACGCGGGGGTGCCCGGAGGAAGCGCCCTTCGACGCGATCCTTGCAGCGGCGAGCGGAAGCCATGTCCCCAAGCCGCTCGTCGACCAGCTCGCTCCCGGCGGCAGGCTCGTGATGCCGATCGGCAATCCGAATTGGGTCCAGCATCTCGTCAAAGTGACCAAGGCGGAGGACGGGCGCCTTCAGCAGTCGGACCTCGGAGAGGTGCGCTTCGTTCCCCTCATTGGTGAGGAGGGATGGCGTGACGGTTGATACGGAACTCGAGCTTCTGCCCGATCTCATCCGGCGCGCGGCCGAGCCGTTTCCGGACATCGACGATCCTGAATTCGCTGCGCTGTTCGACCGCTTCGGCGATGCGCGTGTGGTGCTGCTCGGCGAGGCAAGCCACGGCACTAGCGAGTTCTACCGCGCCCGCGCCGCCATCTCGAAGCGGCTGATCGAGCGTCACGGCTTCAACATCGTCGCGGTGGAGGCCGATTGGCCCGACGCCGCGACCATTGATCGCTACGTCCGTCACCGCGAGCCGAGGGAGGGCGAGGACCGCGCGTTCGAGCGCTTCCCGACATGGATGTGGCGCAACGTTGAAGTCGACGCCTTCATTCGCTGGCTGCGCAGCCACAATGGCGCCCGGCCCTACGAGCATATGGCGGGCTTCTTCGGCCTCGACCTCTACAATCTCAACGCTTCGATGCGCGCGATCATCGACTTCCTCGAAAAGGAGGATCCGGAAGCCGCCAAGATCGCGCGCCGTCGCTATTCGTGCCTGGAGCCGTGGGCGGACCATCCCGCCACGTACGGACGCATGGCGCTGTTCGAAGGATATGCGCGCTGCCAGGAGCCGGTCGCAGACATGATGCGCGACCTGATGAAGCGTAGTCTCGACTGCCTTTCAGCCGAGTGCGACGAGTGGCTGGACGCGGCGAGCAATGCGCGGCTCGTGAAGAATGCCGAGGCCTACTACCGCGTCATGTACGAAGGCGCGGAGGAGAGCTGGAATCTGCGCGACACGCACATGTTCGAGACTCTGAACCAGCTTCTCGATGCAAAGGGCCCGCGTTCAAAGGCGATCGTCTGGGCGCACAACAGCCATATCGGCAATGCGGCGCACACCGACATGGGCAAGCGCCGCGGCGAGCTGAGCATCGGCCAGCTGTGCAAGGAAAGGTTCGACGCCAAGACGCGTCTGATCGGCTTCGGTACGCACACCGGCACGGTCGCCGCCGCCGACGACTGGGACATGCCGATGCAGGTCAAGCGCGTCAGGCCGTCACTGGAAGACAGTCACGAGCGGATGTCGCACGATACCGGCCTCGATCGGTTCCTGCTCGACCTGCGACCGGAGGAGATCGGCCGCGAGCTGAACGAAGCGCTAGGCGAGGAGCGACTGGAGCGCTTCATCGGCGTGATCTATCGGCCGGATACGGAGCGCTGGAGCCATTATTCCGAATGCGTTCTGCCAAAGCAGTTCGACGCTTGGGTCTGGTTCGACGAGACGATTGCAGTTATGCCACTTCCTGGCGAGCAGCGTTCTGGCGAAGACGAGACCTATCCCTTCGGCCTTTAGTTCCGTCCTGTCCCGACTGTCTCGATTGCCCCGAGGTGGAGCCAATTCCGGGCGAGCCGTGAACTAAACTGCCGGACTCGTTCGTTGTTGTAGTGGTGTCGCGTAAGAGTCCGAAGTCGCCTGGCAGTTTCCAGGATCTCGATCGGTTGCTCCAGGAACTGGGCAAGCCGGCCATCATCGAACTCGGCAAGCCCGCTCCCGCCGAAAAGCATCTGCCCCGGAAGGCTGTTGCCGCTCGTTGCCCGGCAGCACACAACGAGCTGCTCCTGAGCGAAGAGGACGGAGCCTAGGCGTTCGCCTTCTTTCGAAGGGTCGAGATCGTCGTCGCGTTGGTGATTTGCTCGACGTCCGTCTTGCAGTGCAGGAGGCGGATGCCCTTTTGGCCGAGAGCGCGGTCGAGTGCAGGGGCGAAGTCCGCAGTGGTCTCCACCGTCTCCGCCCAGCCGCCAAACGCCCGGGCGAGCGCAGCGAAGTCGGGGTTGCTTAGCTGCGTTCCCGAAATGCGCTCCGGATACTCGCGCTCCTGATGCATGCGAATGGTGCCGTAGGCGCCATTGTCGACAAGGATCACCAGCAGGTCCGCGCCATGCTGTGCGGCGGTTGCGAGCTCCTGCCCATTCATCAGGAAATCGCCGTCGCCGGCGACGCAGACGACCGGCCGGTCGCGGAAGCGGATCGCTGCGGCGACTGCGGCAGGCAGGCCGTAACCCATCGTGCCGCTCGTCGGCGCGAGCTGCGTCGGAAGGCAGCCGTAACGCCAGTAACGGTGCCACCAGCCGGAGAAATTGCCGGCACCGTTGCAGACGATGGTGTTCTCCGGAAGCTTCTCGCGCATCGTCGCGACGCACGGGCCTAGGTCGAGCTTCACGCCGTCGCGTGGCTTGGGCTCGGACCACTCGAGCCATTCCTTGTGCGCGTCCTCGCCGCACGAAAAACGGATGAGGTCGGGGTCGTTCCACTCGTCCACCATCTCGGAGAATTCGCCCATGTCCGCGCAGATCGGCAGGTCCGCGTGGAAGATGTGGCCGAGCTCGTTCGGATCGGGGTGAACGTGGACCAGGATCTGCCCGGCATGGTCCGGCGTGATGAGCGTGAAGCCGTCCGTCGTCGCCTCTCCAAGCCGCGGACCCGCCGCTAGGATCAGGTCGGCCTCGCGGATGCGCTGCTGCAGCTTAGGGTTCGGCCCATAGCCAAGCTGACCGGCATAGACGCCGCAGCTGTTCGGAATGGCGTCCTGCCGGCGAAAAGCCGCTGCAACGGGAATGCCGTGGCGGAAGGCAAAATTGGCGAAATGATGCGCCGCACGAGGGCTCCAGTCGGCGCCGCCGACGATGGCGATCGGCGCGGCGGCATCCTTGAGCAGCTCGAACAGTGCGCCCACGGCACCGGGATCGGGTTCCTCGTTCACCGGCGGGACGCGCGGGCGGTCCAGCGCCTCGACCTCGTCGGTCAGCATGTCCTCTGGAAGCGCGAGCACGACCGGGCCCGGACGGCCGGCTGTGGCGACTCGGTAAGCGCGGTATATGTACTCGGGGATGCGGCGCGCATCCTCAATGCGCGCAGCCCATTTCGCGATCGGTCCGAAGAAAGCCGGGAAGTCGATCTCCTGGAAGCCTTCGCGGTCGCGGTCGCCGCGGGCCACGTCACCGATGAACAGGATCATCGGCGTCGAGTCCTGGAACGCTACGTGCACGCCCGCGCTGGCGTTGGTCGCGCCGGGACCGCGCGTCACGAAGGCGACGCCCGGGCGGCCGGTCATCTTGCCGTCGGCATCGGCCATGTAGGCGACTCCGCCTTCCTGGCGGCAGACGGTCAAGTCGATCTCGGGGGTGTCGTGGAGAGCGTCGAGGACGGCGAGGAAGCTCTCGCCGGGGACAGTGAAAATGCGGTCGCAGCCCTGGATCCTGAGCTGGTCGACGAGAATCCGGCCGCCGGTGCGCTTTGTCATGCGGCGCGCGTTAGCGGGAACCGCCCGTCTCGTCACCAACCTGTCCGCCTCTCAGGTCAACACCCGATGGATCGCGGCATGCTGAAACGTGCAATCAGCAGTGGCGCGGAGGCTCCCATGAACGTCGAAAAGCAAGTGTTCGAAAAGGCTTCGAAGAAGAAGTCGAAGAACGGCAACGGCAAGGGCAATGGCCAGAACGAGAAGCTGTCTCGGAAGGATTATGAGGCCGAGATGGAGAAGCTGCAGGTCGAGCTGTGTCATCTCCAGGACTGGGTACGGCACACCGGTGCTCGCATCGTGATCGCTTTCGAAGGTAGGGACACGGCGGGAAAGGGCGGCCTGATTCGCCGCCTGACGGAGAGGGTCAGCCCGCGCACATTCCGCGTCGTCGCTCTAAGCGCTCCCACCGAGCGCGAGCGCTCCAAGCTGTTCCTGCAACGCTACATCGAGCATTTCCCGGCGGCTGGAGAAATCGTGATCTTCGACCGCAGCTGGTACAATCGCGCCGGCGTAGAGCGCGTCATGGGCTACGCCAGCGAGGAGGATGTCGAAGGTTTCCTCGCCAATGTCCCGAAGTTCGAGCAGTGGCTCGTCGAACAGGGAATCATGCTCATCAAGCTCTGGCTAGAAGTTGGGCCTGACGAGCAGGAGCGTCGTTTCCGTGCGCGCATCGAGGATCCGCTGAGGCAGTGGAAGCTCAGCCCGATGGATATCAAGTCCTACTCACGCTGGTATGATTATTCGCGCGCTCGCGATGCGATGTTCGAGGCGAGCAGCCACAAGGCTGCGCCGTGGCACGTGCTCCATAGCGACGACAAGAAGCGCGCCCGCCTAAACGGCATCCGGCACATCCTCTCGCTGATCCCGTACGAGAAGGTGAAGCGCCATAAGCCGGACCTGCCCAAGCGCTCGAAGAAGGATCGTTATGACGACAAGCTGGACTTGAAGAAGGTGCGTTTGGTTCCTCAGGTCTATTAGGTCGCTGGAATAATCTCGGCGGTCCGAGTCGAGCGCTCCCATCCAACAATTGCTGTTGATACAGAGCGCCTTCTCCGCGAACGAGTCGAACATCGCCGGGTAGCGCTGGATCATGTTCGGCCTTTCCCGGAGCTGCGGCCCGCACCTGTGGTCGAGCGGCCCGCCGGTGCGCTGTGCGTCCTCACCCCCAAAGGAGATCCGAATATGCTCGGACTGCATCCATTGCTCGCGAGGCGTCATTTTCTCACGTCCACCGTGTTCGGCACGGTGGGAGTTCTACTTCCGCTGAGCGCGGCTAACGCGCAGTCCACCCCCCCATCGACTCCGGCGCCGGCCGAGACGCTGACGCAGGCGGCCTCCGTCAGTTCGCCCACCGCCGGCACCGCCGGCACCCCGTTCCTGGCCGCGACCGAAGCCGCTCCCGCTGGCGACACGTCGATCCGGCCGTTCAAATATCACGCAACCGACGAGGAGCTCGCCGACCTCAAGCGCCGCATCAAGGCAACGAAGTGGCCGGAGCGGGAAACCGTCGCCGACGACACGCAGGGCGTGAACCTCGCGACGATGCAGAAGCTGGCGGACTATTGGGCCAACCACCACGACTGGCGTCGCATCGAGGCGAAGATCAATTCCTATCCGAACTTCGTCACCAACATCGACGGCCTCGACATCCACTTCATTCAGGTGAGGTCGAAGCACCCGAATGCGCTGCCGCTGATCGTCACGCACGGCTGGCCAGGCTCGATCATCGAGCAGTTGAAGATCATCGAGCCGCTGACAAACCCGACAGCACACGGAGGAACGGCTGCGGACGCGTTCGATGTCGTGATCCCGTCGCTCCCAGGATACGGCTTCTCAGGCAAGCCGAGCGCGGCGGGCTGGGGTCCGGAGCGGACGGCCAAGGCCTGGGACGTGCTGATGAAGCGCCTCGGCTATGACCGCTATGTTGCGCAAGGCGGCGACTGGGGGTCCATGGTCACGGACCTTCTGGGTGCGGCGGCGCCTCCCGGCCTGCTTGGCATCGCGAACAATATGGCGGCCGCCATTCCGCCGGACATCGATGCTGCTGCCATTGCCGGGAAGCCGGCGCCGGCCGGCCTGAGCGACGAGGAGAAGCAGGCATACGACCATGTCGCTTTCTTCTACGCGCACGGGCTCGGCTACGCGAACGAGATGGGGAACCGTCCTCAGACGCTCTACGGGCTCGCGGATTCTCCCACCGGGCTCGCGGCCTGGATCATTGATCACGATATCTGGACGTATCGGCAGATCGTGAACCTGTTCAACGGCGGTCAGGAAGGGCTGACCCGCGACGATATCCTCGACAACATCACGCTCTACTGGCTGACGAACACGGCGGTATCGTCAGCCCGGCTCTATTGGGAGAACAAGAACGCTTTCTTCGGGCCGAAGGGCGTGAAGGTCCCGGCCGTCGTCAGTGCGTTCCCGGAGGAGATCGCGCCGATTCCGAAGAGCTGGGCGGAAAAGGCCTACCCCAAGCTGATCTATTACAAGAAGCACCCGAAGGGCGCTCACTTCGCGGCTTGGGAGAACCCGGAAGCGCTGGTGGATGATCTTCGCGAAGGCTTCCGCTCTTTGCGTTGACGAAGCTATGCGGGCGGCGTCCAACGGCGCCGCCCGTGCCCGCGTAAGGAGACGAGTGATGTGTTCGATGTTCGCTGTTGCTGCGCTAGCGGCGGCTCAGCTCCAGGCCGCGCCACCCCGGCCACCCGCGCCTCAGGCTCCCTCGCAACAGGAGGCTACAGGCGTCTCGCGTACCGTTCTGCAGCGCAACGACCTGAATGTTCCGGGCCGCGAGGTCGTGCAGGTCCGCGTCGATTTTGCGCCCGGAGCGGAGGCGCCGCGTCACATGCATCCGGGTGAGGAGATCGTCTACGTCCTCAAAGGCACGCTCGAATATCGCCTCGACCGACAGCCCCGCGTGACGTTGAAAGAAGGGGACGTGCTCTTCATTCCTGCAGGCACGATCCATTCCGTCGCCAACGTCGGCCTCCAGGACGCGTCCGAGCTTGCCACCTACGTGGTGGAAAAGGGCAAGCAGCTCGTCGTGCCCGTCAAGTGACGGACCGCCGGACCTTCTGTGGCGGCGCGGCGGCGGCACTTGCCGCCACGCAATTGGGAGGACTGAGGATGGCGCAAGCTGCGAGCCTTGGTGCGTTTCGGCAGGTCCGCGCGGGGGTTCTCGACGTGGCCTATGCGGAAGCTGGGCCGGCGGATGGCGTTCCCGTCCTGCTGCTGCACGGCTGGCCCTACGACATCCACGCTTTCGACGAAGTCATGCCCATCCTTGCGGCCAGCGGCTATCGAGCCATCGCTCCGTTCCTACGCGGCTATGGAGCGACGAAATTCCTGTCCGCGGATACGATGCGCAACGGCCAGCCGGCGGCGCTCGCGATGGATGCCGTGGCGCTTCTTGACGCGCTCCAGATCGAGCGCGCTCTGCTCGCGGGGTTCGATTGGGGTGCTCGAACTGCCGATATCGTTGCGGCGCTTTGGCCCGAACGCGTGCGCGGACTTGTCGCCGTGAGCGGCTATCTGATCGGCAGCCAGCAGGCGGGGAAGCAGCCGCTTCCGCCCGACGCCGAATATCAATGGTGGTACCAATTCTACTTCGCGACCGATCGCGGGAAGCTCGGCTATGAGAAGAACCGGCACGACTTCAACAAGCTGATCTGGCGCCTTGCCTCGCCGCAATGGAAGGTCACCGATGCGACGTACGACCGGTCGGCGACGTCCTTCGACAATCCGGACCATGTGGCGATCGTCATCCATAACTACCGCTGGCGGCTCGGACTGGTTGAAGGCGAGGCGAAGTATGACGACATGGAGAAGCGTCTTGCTGTCGGTCCCACGATCTCCGTCCCGACGATCACGATGGAGGGCGACGCAAACGGCGCGCCCCATCCGCCGCCCGCGGCTTATCGCGCGAAGTTCACCGGCAAGTACGAGCATCGGAACCTCACCGGCGGCATCGGGCACAACCTGCCGCAGGAAGCGCCACGAGACTTCGCCCGAGCCGTTATGGATTTGAGCAAGGCCTGACCCCCTGAAGGAAGCAGCCATGAACGACACTGCCACGATCCAATTCGACCTGACACCACCGACGGAGGAACAGCTCCGCGACGTCGAGGCGGACCTGAGCGATCAGGAGCGCCACGTGCTGCTGGAGCATGGCACCGAAGCGCCGTTCTGCGGCGTCTTCCTCGATGAGAAGCGGCCGGGTGTGTATACCTGCCGGCTCTGCGGCCTGCCCTTGTTCAAGGGCGGTTCGAAGTTCGAGAGCGGCACCGGCTGGCCGAGCTTCACGCAGCCGTTCTCGGCCGACCACCTCGAGTACATCCGCGACACGAGCTACGGCATGGTCCGGACGGAGATCGTCTGCGCGCGCTGCGGGTCACACCAAGGCCACGTCTTCCCGGACGGCCCCCCGCCGACCGGCGAGCGCTACTGCATCAACTCCGTGTCGCTGGAGTTCACCCCGAACGGCGAACCGCTGCCTGACAAGCTGGGCCGGGGTGCGCCGGAGGGCGAACCGCTCGAATAAGGCTGCGAGCGACCAAGCCTCGGTACTTCTTGGTATTTCCTCGCGGGTCGAAGACTGGCGGAGAGGCGCCATGCGTTTCGCCGGTCCTCCAGCCTGTGCGTTCCTGGCAGTCTGCGCCGCCTCTCCGGTCATGGCGCAAATGCCGTCGGCAAAGGCGTCGCAGGTCATCGGCTGGGTCGCGAGTACGGGTGACGCCCGCGGAAGGCCGTTCATGATCATCGACAAGGTCGGTGCGGAGATTTTCGTCTACGACCGGACGGGCCGCTTCATGGGCTCTACGCCGGCGCTCGTCGGATCCACGCGCGGGGACCATGAAGTCGTCGGCATCGGCGACCGCGAGCTGTCGGACATCAAGCCGAGCGAGCGCACCACGCCGGCCGGCCGCTACGTAGCGATCATCGGGCCGTCGAACGGGCTCGGGCGGGTCCTGTGGATCGACATTCCGGGCGCGGTGGCGCTGCATCCGGTGATTACCAACCATCCGCAGGAGCACCGCGTCGAGCGGCTGCGTTCGGAAACGCCGGCGGACAACCGCATCACCTACGGCTGCATCAACATCTCGCCTATGTTCTACGAGAATGTCGTGCGCCCGCTGTTCACGTCGCACGGCGGTGTCGTTTACATCCTGCCCGAGAAGAGGTCGCTGGCGTCCACGTTCCCCGGTTACCGGGTGCAGTAGACGCCGAAGCTCAGGCCTGGTGGATCGCCTTGACCACCTGGTAGCTCTCCAGGCCCTCCTTGCCGCCTTCCGATCCGAAGCCGGAGTCCTTCACGCCGCCGAACGGCGCGTCGGCTGCGGAAAGGGCGAAAGTGTTGATGCCCACCATGCCGCTCTCGACGAGATCGCCGATGAGGTTCGCGCGTCGGCCGTTTTCGGTGAAGGCGAAGGCCGCGAGGCCGAAGGGGAGGCGGTTCGCCTGCTCGATCACTTCCTCGAACGTGTCGAAGGGGCGCGAGACGGCGACGGGGCCGAACGGCTCCTCGTTCATGATCTCGGCCTCGTTCGGCACGTCGGCGAGAAGCGTCGGCTGGAAGAAGAAGCCCTGGTCGCCGCGTTCGCCGCCGGCAAGGACGCGAGCGCCCTTGGCCTTGGCGTCCTGCACCAGCGCCTCGATTGCGTCGGGGCGGCGGCCATTGGCGAGCGGGCCCATCTTCGTTTCCGCTTCTAGCCCGTTGCCGACCGTCACCTTGGCGGTGCGCTCGGCGAAGCCTTTGATGAAGGCGTCGTAGATGCCGCTTTGAACGTAGAAACGGGTGGGCGAAACGCAGACCTGGCCGGCATTCCGGAACTTCTGCGGCACGACCATGTCGAGCGTCTTTTCAAGGTCGCAGTCATCGAAGATCAGCACCGGCGCATGACCTCCAAGCTCCATCGTGACTCGCGTCATGCTGTCGGCGCAGAGCTTCATCAGATGCTTGCCGACGGCGGTCGAGCCGGTGAAGCTCACCTTGCGGATGACGCGGCTGCCGATGAGCGTGCGGCTGATGAGGTCCGCGTCCCCGTGCACGAGCTGCGCGACGCCATTGGGAATGCCGGCATCGGCAAGCGCACGGAACAGCTCGGTCGCGACGCCTGGCGTCTCGTGCGGCGGACGGGAAATGACGGTGCAGCCCGCGGCGAGCGCGGCGCTGACCTTCTTCGCGAGCAGATAGATCGGGAAGTTCCACGGCGTGAACGTCGCGGTCGGACCTACCGGCTGGCGGATCACGCGGGAGACTTGTCCAGCCGGGCGAACGAGCGTGCGACCATAATCGCGCTTCGCGTCCTCGGCGTACCAGTCGAACAGCTGGGCGGAGGCGACGACTTCCGACTTCGCTTCGAACAGGATCTTGCCCTGTTCCTGCGTCAGCGTCGCAGCGATCTGGTCCGCGCGCTCACGAAGGAGCGCCGCCGCCTTGTGGAGGATCGCGCCACGCTTCTCGACATCCGTCGCTCGCCATTCCGGCCAGGCGCGGTTGGAGGCTTCGAGCGCCTCGTCGAGATCGGCCTTGGTTGCAAAGGGCACCTCCGCAATGCCGCTGGCGTTGACCGGATTGACGACCGTGTGGGCCTCGCGGCCTTCACCGCTTTTCCAGACGCCGTCGATAAAGAGCTTGAGGTCGGTTTCGTATCCCATGGCCGGCAGATAGGCCCGCCTTGATGCCGGTTCAACGGCAAGGTAGGCCTTACTGATAAGGGAGAAAGCAGTGATGACGAAGCAGGAACTGGTTCAGCGCATGCAGGAAGGTCAGGCCTGGGTTCCGGGCAAGAAGGTGAAGATCGACTTCGGCGGCGACCATGGCGCCATCCTGCTCGACGGCGCGGGCCAGCAGGTCAGCGACATCGCTTCGGACGCGAACGCCGCAGACACCACGATCAAGGTCACATGGGACGACTGGCAGCAGATGGCCTCGGGCCAGCTCGACGGCATGACGGCGTTCATGACGGGCAAGCTGCGCATCGAAGGCGACATGTCCAACGCGATGCAGCTGCAGGGCGTGCTCGCCAAGCTGCGATAAGCCGATCTTATCGGCAGCCTCCGCCGTTTCATTTGGCAGGGACGGTCCTCTCGCGGACAATGACCGCCGTCAGGGAGGGATGAATGCTGAAGCTATTCTACTCGCCGGGCGCCTGCTCGCTCGTGACGCACATCGCGCTGGAGGAATCCGGCGGGGAATATGAAGCTGTGCGGGTGATGCTTGCCCAAGGCGAGCATTTGAAGCCGGATTATCTCGCCATCAACCCGCATGCACGCGTTCCGGTGCTCGCGAACGGGCACGGCATCGTCACCGAGAATATCGCCATCCTGAACCTGGTCGCGGACGTCTTCGAAGCGCCCGGCTCGGTGCCCCGCGACGATCCGTTCGCGGCCGCCAAGACCAACGAGCTACTCGGCTGGTTCGCGTCCACGGTCCACATCGCCTTCGCGGAGATCTGGCGCGGCAGCCGCTTCACGGATGATGAAAGCGTGTGGCCGGCCCTCGAAGCAGGCGGGCGTAAGGCGCTCGAGAAGCATTTCGCAGAAATCGAGCAGCGCTCAGGCGAAAGCTGGCTTGTCGAGGGGCGTTTCACCGCCGCAGACAGCTATGCGCTGACGTTCTTCCGATGGGGGAGGCGGATCGGGCTAGACATGGGTCAGTATCCGGCCTGGGCGGGGCTCAACGATCAGGTGCTCGAGCGACCGGCGGTGCAACGGGTGCTGGATGCCGAGGGACTGAAGGCCGAGGAGTTCCGGCCCGCATAGGAGAGAGGTCATGGGGAAAGCGTTCGTGGGTCTCACCGTCCTGCTTTCTACCCCTGCTTCGGCGCAGATTCTTGACGCTCGCGCCGCTCAAGCGATCATCGCGGGATGTACCGCACATGCGGCCGCGAAAAAGCAGAGCCACGCTATCGCGGTCGTGGACGCGGGCGGTCATCTCGTCGCGGCGCTCCGGATGGACGGGAACGGCAGCGGCATCTTCGATTTCTCGCTGGCGAAAGCCGAGGCGGTCGCTGCCTGGGGCTTCCCGACAGCGCAGATGGAGCAGTCCGCGAAGGAAACGCCGGGTTTCGTAAATGCACCGCACGTGGTGGCGGTGCCCGGCGGGGTTCCGGTCTGGTCCGCCGAGGGAAAGGCGCGCATTGGCGGGGTGGGTGTGTCCGGTGAAGCGCCGATCGACGACGCCGCTTGTGCCGAAGCCGGTATCGCCGCCGCGGGCTTGAGGAGCAGTCGCGCGCGCTAGTTCTGGACCAGCCGCAGCAGCGACCCGTCAGGATCGACCATGAAGCCCACGCGACCGCCCCAATGCTCCGTGCGCGGAGCGACGATCCTGGGAATGCCGTTTTGCACTTCGGGCACGCCGGCGGCCTCAAACGCCGCGTAAAGTGCATCGAGGTCGTCGACCCGCAGGCAGCTTCCGAACGAGCTTCCCGCCGGATCGAGGTCGGGGAAGGGGAAGAATTCCAGCTTCAACCCGCCACGTTCCAGGATCATCCATCCCTGGTCGCGATAACGTTCGGTGAAGCCGAGTTGCCCGTAGAAGTCCGCGGTCGCCTGGAAATCGCGCGAAGGCAGGTTCGGCGTGGCATGATCGGGCATTCGCACCTCCGTTTTCAGCCTTAGCATCGCTTGAGCGAAAGCGGGCGCTCTTCTATTGCCGCTCGCAGAAATTGCGCCCGGCTCGGCCAAGTTGAAAGCCGGTTCAACTTTCGATAGCGCCAGCTGATCAGGAGGGCAGAAGTGCAGAAGATTTATCCCCGCGCGGAAGACGCGCTCGACGGGCTGCTTTTCGATGGAATGACCATTGCGGCGGGCGGGTTCGGCCTGTGCGGGATCCCCGAGCGGCTGATCGACGCCATCCAAGCGAGCGGCGTCAAGAACCTCACCGTCGCTTCGAACAATGCCGGCATCGACAATGAAGGTCTCGGCAAGCTCCTGCGCACCAAGCAGGTGAAGAAGATGATCTCGTCCTACGTCGGCGAGAACAAGGAGTTCGAGCGGCAGTACCTGGCCGGCGAGCTGGAGGTCGAATTCACGCCGCAGGGCACGCTGGCCGAGCGCATGCGCGCGGGTGGTGCCGGCATCGCCGGTTTCTATACGAAGACGGGCGTCGGAACGGTCGTGGCCGAGGGCAAGGAAACCAAGGAGTTCGACGGCGAGACGTACGTGCTGGAGCGCGGCATTCGCGCCGATCTCAGCATCGTCAAAGGCTGGAAGGCGGACGAGAGCGGGAACCTGATCTTCCGCAAGACCGCCCGCAACTTCAACCAGCCGGCGGCAACCAGCGGAAAGATCTGCATTGCCGAGGTGGAGGAGATCGTGCCGATCGGCTCGCTCGATCCGGACAGCATCCATCTGCCGTCGATTTACGTAAAGAGGATGATCCTCGGGACGCCGTACGACAAGAAGATCGAGTTCAGGACGGTTCGTCAGCGGGAGGCGGCATAATGGCGACTGCAGTTGAGACGAAGGGCTGGACCCGCGATCAGATGGCTGCGCGCGCCGCGAAGGAGCTGCGCGACGGCTATTACGTGAACCTGGGCATCGGCATTCCGACGCTGGTTGCGAACAACATTCCGGAAGGCATGACCGTCACGCTGCAGAGCGAGAACGGCATGCTCGGCATCGGGCCGTTCCCCTACGATGACGAAGTCGATCCCGACCTCATCAACGCGGGCAAGCAGACGATCAGCGAGCTCCCGTCGTCGAGCTATTTCGACAGCGCGGCCAGCTTCGCGATGATCCGCGGCGGGCACATCGACTTGACCGTGCTCGGCGCGATGGAAGTCAGCGAGAAGGGCGACATCGCCAATTGGATGATCCCCGGCAAGATGATCAAGGGCATGGGCGGCGCGATGGACCTCGTCGCCGGCGTGAAGAAGATCATCGTCGTCATGGAGCACACGTCCAAAAACGGCGATCCGAAGTTCATCCCTGAATGCACGCTTCCGCTGACCGGCAAGAACGTCGTGGACATGATCATCACCGACCTCGCCGTGTTCCACCGGCCGGACCTCGACAGCCCGTTCGAGCTGATCGAGCTGGCGCCGGGCGTGACCGCCGAAGAAGTGCGCGAGAAGACGACCGCGAACTTCGTTCAGTAAGGCGCACTCATGAAGGCTCTCCTCTCGCACGAACCCGGTGGACCGGAGACGCTGCGGCTGGAGGAAGTGCCCGATCCGCAACCTGAACGCGGAGAGCTTCTCGTCCGCGTGCGTGCGGGGGCGATCAATTATCCCGACGTGCTCATCATCGAGGACAAGTACCAGCTGAAGCCGCCGCGGCCGTTCTCGCCGGGCGGTGAGATCGCGGGCGAGATCGAGGCCGTCGGCGAAAACGTCGAAGGCTGGGCCATCGGCGATCGCGTCATCGCGGTGACCGGCTTCGGCGGCCTGGCCGAAAAGATCCTGGTCCCCGCGCGCGCGGCATACCGTCTGCCGGAGGAGCGCAGCTTCGAGGAAGGGGCGGCCCTGCTGCTGACTTATGCGACGTCGATCCACGCGCTGCTTGATCGCGGAAAGCTGGAGGCGGGGCAGACTTTGCTGGTCCTCGGTGCAGCTGGCGGCGTCGGCCTCGCCGCGGTGGAGCTCGGCAAGGCGTTCGAGGCTCGCGTCATCGCGGCCGTATCGTCGGAAGAAAAAGCGCAGGCGGCGCGCGACGCCGGGGCAGACGACGCCGTCGTCTACCCGGCAGGACCCTTCGACCGCGATGGACAGAAGGCCCTCGCCCAGCTGTTCAAGGACGCCGTCGGACCGGCCGGCGCGAACGTCATCTATGATCCTGTCGGCGGGGATTACACCGAGGCCGCGCTTCGGAGCATCGCATGGGAAGGCCGCTTCCTTGTCGTCGGCTTCCCGGCAGGAATCGCCAAGCTTCCGCTGAACCTGACGCTGCTGAAGAGTTGCGACGTTTGTGGCGTGTTCTGGGGAGCGTTCGCGGCTCGCGATCCGCAGCGGAACGGGGCTCACGTCGAAGCCTTGTTCAAGCTTTGGGGGCAAGGCGCGATCGCTCCGAAGATCAGCGGCGTCTATCCGCTGGAGCGCGCGGGCGAATCGATTGCGGCCATGTCTGAAAGGCGCGTGATCGGGAAGCTCGTGGTCACCATAGATTAGGCGCATCTTCGCCTGCTGCGTTGCGCCCAAGGCGTGAGGGCCCTATCTCGCGCCGCAAACAAGCAAAGGACGCCGATGAGTACGTTCGACGACCGCGAGCGCGCGTTTGAAACCAAGTTCGCTCACGACGAAGAAATGAAGTTCCGCTTCATCGCCCGCCGCAACCGGCTGCTGGGCGAATGGGCGGCCCGCAAGATGGGCCTCTCCGAGGTCGAGACGGAATCCTATTCGAAGGACGTGATCCGCGCCGATTTCGAGGAAGCGGGCGACGAGGACGTTATCCGCAAGGTGCTTGGCGACCTCACGTCAGCCGGCGTCGATGTCGACGAGAGCGAGATTCGCCAGACGCTGAAGTTCAAGGCCGTCGAGGCCAAGCGCCAGCTGATCGAGGCGCAGGGCGGAGCGGCCTGAAATGCCAATGGCCGCAAGTGAAATAGAGCGGCTGATCCGCGAAGCAATCCCCGACGCAGACGTTACAATCAGGGATCTGGCGGGTGATGGCGATCATTATGCGGCTCGAGTGGTGAGTCGCGCCTTTGCCGGTATGCCCCGCGTCAGGCAGCATCAGCTGGTCTATCGCGCGTTGGGCGGCCGAATGGGCGGAGAATTGCATGCGCTGCAGCTTGAGACTGCCGCGCCCTCAGGAGAGTGACTATGAGCGATGCCAACAGCCGCATCGACGAGATCGTGAAGAACAATCAGATCGTGCTGTTCATGAAGGGCACGCCGCTCTTCCCGCAATGCGGCTTCTCCAGTCGGGCCATCACCATCCTCGAACATCTCGGTACGCCGTTCGAAAGCGTCGATGTGCTTCAGGATCCGGAGATCCGCCAGGGCATCAAGGAATATTCCGATTGGCCGACCATTCCCCAGCTCTATGTGAACGGGGAGTTCGTCGGTGGGTCCGACATCATGTTGGAGATGTTCCAGAGCGGCGAGCTTCAGCAGTTGGTCGGAGCGCCTGCTTCGGAAACGGGAGCCTAGAAACAAAAAGGGACGGTGCGCGGGACCAGAAGACCGCTAACACCGTCCCTTTCGTTGGCGTGGGACCAAGTGGACGCTCATAATATAGCAATGGGCGTGCCAATTCGAAGAAACGGCAGAAAACTGCTATTTTTTGTGAGCGGGGATGAAGGCATCAACTCGAATGTGTAAAAAGTGCCGACAGGATCACAGCCGTACGGCTGATGGCACTTTGTGCGCGCCACAGGGTTTGGCTGCTCTATGAGCCGCGATGACGCCGATTTCATGAGCCCGCTCGCATCGGAGCGGCTGATCTGCGACGTCACGCAGAGCTGGTCCGAGGTCGGTGGCGGCGTCGGCACCTATCTTCGTCACAAGCGGCGGCACATTCTCGAGCGGACTCCGCATCGGCATCTGCTGATCGTCCCGGGCGCCGAGGACACGATCACCGAGGACGGCCGAGCGATCACGGCGACGATCCGCTCGCCGCACGTGCCCGGCAGCCCCCATTATCGCTTGCTGCTCCGCAACGGCGCGGTCCGCGCGGTTCTGGACCGGTTCGCGCCCGACCTCATCGAGTGCCAGGACAGCTATAATCTGCCCTGGGCGGCGATCGGCTATCGCAAGCGCGATCCCCACACGGCCTTGGTTGCAGGCTATTTCACCGATTTCCCGACGGTCTATGTGGAGCGGCCGTTCTCGAAGGTGATGGGATCGACGCTGGCCGGGGCAGCGGGCCGCATCTGCTACAATTACTGTGGCGCGCTCTATCGCAAGTTCGACGCGGTGTTTGCGCTCAGCGAAAACGGCGGCGCAACGAAGCTCAGGTCGTACGGCGTCTACGATGTGGGCATCGTCCCGCTTGGCGTGGAGCTCGGAGATTTCAGCCCGAGCCGCCGCGACCCGCGCGTGCGCCAGGCGCTGGGCGTCGAGGACGGCAAGCCGCTGCTGATCTACGTCGGCCGGCTGGATATCGAGAAGAAGCCGCAGATCGTGGTGGACGCTTTCCGCAAGCTTCCTCGCGAGCTCGGCGCGAAGCTGGTGTTGCTGGGTGAAGGCCCGCTGCGCGAGCAGATCGCCGCGCTGGGCGACGACCGCATCGCCACGCCCGGTTTCGTCAAGGATCGCCAGGAGCTCACGCGCTGGCTGGCCAGCGCCGACATCTACGTCTCCGGCATGGCCGACGAGACGTTCGGCGTTTCGATTGTTGAAGCGCAGGCTTCGGGCCTCCCCGTCGTCGGAGTTGCCGCGGGCGCGATGATCGACCGCGTTACGAGCGCGATTGGCCGGCTCGGTCCCGTGGACGACAGCGACGCCATGGCCGCCAATATCTTGTCGGTATGGAATTCCGATCGCGCCACCATGGCCGAAGTCGCCCAGGCAGAAGCGCGCCAGTACGGATGGGACAGCAGCATGGAGGCGCTGTTCGGTAGCGTGTACCGCAAGGCCTTCGCCGAGAGCCTCCGCCGGCTTTCTGCCCCGCAAACGTCCTCGCGCGGCGTCCTCGTTCCAGCCGAATAGACCACCCATTTTGCCAAGTCCGGGCGACCATGGCACAGGCCGGCCGTGGACGCCCTGTACGCCAAGCTAGAGACGCTAGAGCCCGGTATTGCCCGTCTGCTCGCGCACAATCCTTCGGCCTTCACTTACTACGGAACCCAAAGCTACCTCGTCGGTGAGACCGAGGTAGCCGTCATCGATCCCGGTCCCGACCTTCCCGAGCACATCGAAGCACTGGTCCACGCGATCGCCGGACGCCGGCTCGTCGCTATCATGTGCACGCACACGCACCGGGACCACAGCCCCGCCGCGCAGCCCCTCGCGAACCTGACGGGAGCGCCGATCATCGGCTGCGCGCCGCTTGCGCTGGAGGCGGTCGGCCCTCGCGCCGACGCCGCCTTCGACGGCGATTACACCCCCGACCGCGTTCTGGCTGACGGTGACAGCGTCGAAATCGGCGGACGCTCCGTAAGGGCTGTCGCTACGCCCGGTCACACGTCCAATCATCTCTGCTTCGCCTACGGCGATGCACTCTTCACCGGCGATCACGTCATGGGATGGTCGACGACTGTCGTCGTCCCGCCCGACGGAGAAATGGCGGCCTACATGGCGAGCCTGGACAAGCTCCGACAGCGGCAGGACCGCGTCTACTATCCGGCGCATGGCCCGGCGGTGACCAACCCGCAGCAGTACGTACGCGGCCTGCTGGGTCACCGGATGCAGCGCGAGAAGCAGATCCTCCGCTTGGTCGGGGAGCAGCCGCGCGACATTCCGGACATTGTCGCCAACGCTTATCCCGGGCTCGATCCACGGCTGGTGACGGCGGCTGGCGGATCGGTCCTTGCGCACCTTCTGGACCTTGAGCGCCGCGGGCTCGTTGTGCGGGAAGAACAGCAATGGTCGAAAGCCGCCTGAACAAGCCCCTCGCCATCGGCGCGATCATCGTCGCGCTGATCCTCGGCGTGTTGCTCGGAATGACGAGCGGCGTCGTCGATCGCATTTTCGGCGGCCCAAACCCGAAGACAATCGCCAGCGCGAGCCTCGAGTCCATGCGCGCGCAGAACCGGCTGATCGCCTTCGTCGCGCGTTACGTTTCGGTGACGACGTCGACGACCAGCAGGTTCGGCTTCGATGCCAAGCGGACGCTCATCCTGCCCGGCGACGTTCGCTACGAGCTCGATTTGTCGAAGCTGCAGCCGGAAGACGTGACGTGGGACGCCTCGTCGCACACGTTGCGCGTGCAACTTCCAGAGGTGGAGCTTGCCGGCCCCGAAGTCGATCTGAGCGCGGCGCAGGAATATGGCGAAAGCGGAGTGCTCTCGTCGCTGACCAATGCGGACCAGCAACTGGACCAGGCCAACCGCGCGAAAGCCGTCTCCGACCTTCGCAAGCAGGCGTCCGGTGCGGTGCCGATGCGGCTGGCGCGCGAGGCGGCGCGTCAGGCCGTTCAGCGCAGCTTCGCGATGCCGCTGCTGGCCGCCGGCTTCAAGGACGCAAAGGTGGTCGCGAAATTCCCAACGGAAGGCACCGACGAGACTTCCTACCTCGACGTGTCGACACCATATAACGAGGCGATCGCAGAGGCGGAGCGCAGGCGCGCCCAGGATTCGCGTTAGGGGCGGCAGGTGATGACGGTTCAGACCAACGATTTACGCGGGCTAGATCTTCTGGCGGAGATCGATCGCCTGAAGCGCGAGCGGAACGCGGTAATCCTCGCGCATTACTATCAGAAGCCGGAGATCCAAGACCTCGCGGACTTCGTCGGCGACAGCCTCGATCTTTCCCGTAAGGCCGCCGCGACCGACGCTGATGTGATCGCTTTCTGCGGCGTGCGCTTCATGGCCGAGACGGCGAAGATCCTGTCGCCGCAGAAGACCGTGATCCTGCCCGACATGGATGCCGGCTGCTCGCTGGAGGACAGTTGTCCGCCCGACCAGTTTGCCGCCTTCCGTGCTGCGCACCCGGACCATATCGCGCTGACGTACATCAACTGCTCGGCGGCGGTGAAAGCGCTGAGCGACATCATCGTTACAAGCAGCAGCGCGCACATCATCCTCGACCAGATCCCGAAGGACCAGAAGATCATCTTCGGACCCGACCGGCACCTTGGGGGCTATCTCGCGCGCAAGTTCGATCGCGACATGCTGCTCTGGCCCGGCATCTGCATCGTCCACCAGGCCTTCAGCGAGACCGAGCTTCTGAAGCTCAAGGCCGAGCATCCCGACGCGCCGGTTGCGGCGCATCCCGAATGCCCGCCGCATATCATCGACCATGCGGATCTCGTCGGGTCGACCAAAGCCATCCTCGACTTCGCGCTGAGTTCGCCCGCGAACACCATTCTCGTCGCGACCGAGCCGCACATCATCCACCAGATGGAGAAGGCGGCGCCGCACAAGACGTTCATCGGCGTCCCGGGCGGCGACGGGAACTGCAACTGCAACATGTGCCCGTACATGGCGCTCAACACGCTCGAGAAGCTCTACGTCGCGCTGCGCGACCTGCAACCGCGGATCGAGCTGTCGCCGGAGATCATGGACCGCGCCCGCGTCCCGCTGGAACGCATGCTGGAGATGGCGGGCCGGACGGTGGGGCAGGGGGACGTCGGCAAGCCCATCGTACCCGAGCAGATCGACCCAGCGATCAGCGGCGACTGATCAGGCGAGCCTCATCCACAGCACCCCGATGTACATGAAGAGGTTCATGTAAGCCGTCGAGGAGAAACCCGGCGCTCGGTAGAGCGGGTGAATGCGGTAGCCGATCCAGAAGATCATCCGGCAGATCACGAAGGTGATCGCCAGCGCGGGAATGATGCTCAGCCATGCGATCGGCACACTGACCGCGACGGCCGCAACGCCAACGAGGAAGCAGACGAACTGCTGCAGCGTGTTGTCGGCGACGCGGCCGTTCACGACCATCTTCTGGCTTTCCTTGCCCAGCGTCGGGTCGATCGCCTCGCTCAGGAAGCGCTCGTTCCCCACCGCGACCAGCATGGCGAACAGCGGCAGGACCGCGACCACGAGCCAACGGAACGCATAAGCGAGGCGGTCGCCGTTGGTGTCGGCAACGCCAGGCTGCGAAATCGCGTGCGAGGGCGTCCAGACAAGCGCAGCCATGAGCAGGATGCCGCTGGCGGCTCCGACCGCTACCGTTCTCTGATCCTCGGTCATGCATCCCCCTTTCAGCGTCGAGCTTGGCAGTCGCAGCGCTCTCCCGTTTACGCTGGGTTAACCCGCAACGAGACGTCTCCAGAGGACAACGTTCCATCGTTACCGGCCGGCTACCGGCTTGCCACGGGCAACCGTGCCGTGTCCCCATCCGTTCGACAACGAAACAATCTTACAGGGAGTAGTTATGCGTTTCACCATGATCGCGGCAGCTGCCGCGCTGGTCGCTACAAGCTCGGTGCCGGCGGCCATGACGCCGGCGTTGGCCCACTCGACGAGCTATCCACATCATCACACGCTCAAGAGCGGCAAGACCCATTATGCGCGCAAGTATTGCCGCTATTCGAACGGCACGACCGGCCTGGTGGCTGGCGGCGTCGGCGGCGCGCTCGTCGGCCGCAAGGTGATCGGCAAAGGCATCCTCGGCACTGGCGCCGGCATCGTCGGCGGTGCACTGGCCGGCCGTGCGATCGACCGCACGATCACCGCGGGATCGCGCTGCTACTACCGCTAGGCCCGGCGCGGGCTGAAATGCCCGCCGGCGGCTTCCATACGACCGGGCCGCGGGAGCGCTTCACGGCGCTCGCCGCGGCCCTTGCCGTACAGCTTGCGCTGCTGGTCGCGCTCATGAGCGGTTTCCACGTGCAGGTGCGGAAGGCGCAGGAGGCCGTCGAGAGGCTCATCTCCGTAAGCCTCACTCCGCCACCGCCGCCGCCACTGCCCAAGCCTGCGCCCCGGGCCGCTCCGTCAGAGAAGCCGAAGGCGAGCCACCAGGCTGCGGCGCCGAAAGCTGCTCCGGCGCCGATCGGCGGATCGCGTGGGCCAGTCCAATCTCATTCCAGTCCCTCCGTGGTGCCGATCGTTCCGACGCGGCCGACTGCGCCTCCGTCCGGCGGTGGTACCGGGGCGGGCCCGGCGACCGGTACGGGTGCTGGCGGTGGTTCGGGCGGAACGGGTTACGGCGAGGGCGGGGGTGGAGGGACCGATCTCGAACAGATCGCGGGAGACATATTCCCCTCCGACTATCCCCGGCATCTCGGAAGGGCGGGGATCGGCGGGCATGTCGGCGTGTCGTTCACCGTCCAGGTCAACGGCCGCGCCACCAATTGCCGCATTAGCCGATCGAGCGGCGTTCCCGAGTTGGATGGACTGACTTGCCGATTGATCGAGCAGCGCTTTCGCTTTCGGCCAGGCACCGACCGCTTCGGACGACCGATCTCGGACGAGGTCGACTACGAGCATTACTGGATCATCGGCCGCTAGGGTTCGCGGCGGGTCGCCTCCGCCTCGATCGTGGCGCCTGCGGGATGATGCTTGTCGAGGTGGCGCTTGATCATGCGCAGGTTGCGCGTGTTCGACCGGAAGAAGAAGTCGGGTACCGCGCCGACGAAGGGGATGAGACCGAGCAGCCAGTCGATGCCGACGTTGCCGGCCATCTTCCCGATCTGCCACTTGTTCATGCCGAGGTTGCGCGCTTCCCAGGCGAGATAGGCGCCGAGCCCGGCCGCAATGGTCGGGCCGACCCCTGGCACGAAGTCCAGGATGACATCGAGGCCAACCGGACGATTGATTACGGGCACGACCACGATGCGCTCGAGCACCTGCTCGAGGCCTTCGACACGCTTTCGCACGGAGGCGGGGTCTGTTCCGGTCGGTGGCAGGGGGAAGCGGCGGTCGGTCATTCGTTGCGGTCGCGGTCGAGCCTGTCGGTGAGACCAGTCAGAGTGTGGCGCGCGAAGCGGTTGACTGCAAAGCCCTGCACGCGATCCGAAACGAGCGACCAGCGAATTGGAGCCGCGATGGGAATGAAGAGCTGCTGCTGGTCGATCAGCTGCGCGGCCTGCGTCAGGAATGCGTAGCGCTGGAGCGGGACCGTCGTGTTGCGCGCACCATCCAGAAGCTGATCGGCGCTCGGATCGCAAATCGCTGCCTGGCCGCAACGGAAGCTGCGCAGGAACCAGGCCGCGGAATTGGACGGCGCGACAAGGTCAACGAGCACGAGGTCGGCGTCTTTTGCCTGCGGCGCTGCCTCGACCCGAATGCCGAGTGCGCCCCAATCGGTGGCCAACCGGTTCAGGAGAACACGAGCGCCCGGGCCATCCGATAAGGCGACGCGCAGGACAGGCTTGTCTATGCCGCTGAGTTGCTGACCAGCCGCTTGCACCAGCGCGGGCCGCCGCTGGTCGAGCGGCGTGGACATCCATTCGGGCGCCACAGGATCCTCGACTCCGTCCAGCCCCGGCTCGAGCACCGTCGCGCGGGGGAGCAGGCCGGGTACGTTCAGGGCATCGATCAGCGCTTGCCGGTCGATCGCCTGGCTGAGCAGTCGTCGGAGCCCGGCGTCCGCAAGCGGCCCGTCGGCGCGCGCCGGGACGAGGCCGAACAGGCCCGCGGCAGGATCGAAGCGCAGCGCGTTCTTCGGCAATTTCTGCGCGCGCGTGTACGGGAGGTCCACGTACGTCCCGCCGAGCACGAGGTCCGTCTTGCCTTGCAGGAAGGCGCGGACGGCGGCCGGAGCGAGGGCGCCTTCCAGCACGACTTCTTCCTTGCGCGTCACCTCGTCGTCCAGGTTCGTGACGCTGCGGACGAGATCGACGCCGGGCCGCTTGCTGTTGGGCGCCATGCGGAAGGGGCCCGTACCTTCGTTTTGGTAGACGATCGCGAACTCCGGCTGCGCCAATAGCGCGAGCATGTTCGGCCGCGGCGCCTTCAGAGTGATTTCGATTACGCGGTCGGTCATCGCCTTGATCTCTGAAACCGCGCCGAGCGTGTCTTTCAGCCTATTCTCGCTGCGTGCGGCAAGCTGCCGCCTCAGGATTCGCGCGACCTGCTCGGCAGTGATCTTGCGGCCGTTCGGCCACTGTGCAGTCTCGAGCCGGAAGATGTAGCTCATGCCGTCGTCGGTCACGTTCCAGCGCTCGGCGATGCCGGGAACGATCTGGCCGACGGCGTCGAAGCGGACGAGGCCCTGGGCGACGTTTCCAAGCAGGACCGATTGGGGCGTGGTCAGCGGGCCGGCCGCGGGGTCCGCCATCGCCGGCGGCTCCCCAATGACGGTGACGTCTGTCTTGCCTGTGTCCGTCTTCTGGCATCCGGCGACCGGGATCGCACCCAAGGCAAGGACGGCCGCGGCGAAGGCACGGCGAGGGACAGACCACCGCATGTCCGGCTGTTTAGTCGTAAGCCCGCATTCAGCAAATCTCTGGATATATCGCGGCGGCTGTTTTACCAAGATAAGTCACTTGGCGTGGGTTCGGGATAGAGGGTGGCCGACAACGAGGGTATCTGGAGTCGCGGCGGCGTTAACGTCGAAGAGCTGCCCGATCCGATTGCACCCGCTCATCCGGCAACGGGTGCGGAACCGCCGCTTCCGGAGGAAAAGCCGAGGCGCAGGCGGCGTTGGCCGATCATTCTCTACGCAGTCTCCAGCCTCGTCTTCATCACACTGATCTGGCTTATCGTTACCGCGCCCTTGTCGCGCGCTCTTGAACCGCTCGATGATCCCGCAATCCTCTACGTCTCGCAGGAAGGTGAGCCGATCGCTCGCCGCGGAGCGATCAAGGAAGCGCCGGTCGACGTCACCAAGCTCAATCCGGCGACGCCCGCGGCCTTCGTCGCGATCGAGGACCGCCGCTTCTACAGCCACTGGGGCATCGACCCGCGCGGCATCGGGCGAGCGATGGTCGCCAACATGCGCGCCGGCGGTGTCCGGCAGGGCGGGTCGACCATTACGCAGCAGCTCGCGAAGACCAGCTTTCTCTCGTCGGACCGGAGCATGAAGCGAAAGGCGCAAGAGGTGATCATCGCCTTCTGGCTGGAAGCTTGGCTGACCAAGCAGGAGATTCTCTCGCGCTACCTGTCGAGCGTCTATTTCGGCGACGGCGTGTATGGCCTGCGCGCGGCGTCGCGGCATTATTTCAACCGCTCACCGGAGAACCTGACGCTCGGACAGTCGGCGATGCTGGCGGGTGTCGTTCAGGCACCTTCGCGCCTGGCGCCGACGCGCAACCTGCAGGCCGCCCAGAACCGCAGCCGGCTGGTGCTCAAGGCAATGGCGGACACCGGTGCCGTCAGCCGCTCGCGGGCGAGTGCTGCTCGAATGGCGCGGCCGGTAATGCAGAAATCGAAGATCCCGACAGGCACCTACTTCGCCGATTGGGTCGCGCCGGCGGCGCAAAATGCCTTCGAGGCGGACTTCGGAACGGTGAAGGTCCGCACGACGCTCGACGCCGATCTTCAACGGATCGCTTCGCGCGCGATCGCGCGCGCGCCCATCGGAGACGGAGAGGCGGCTCTCGTTGCGATGAGGCCCGACGGCCGGGTCGTCGCGATGGTCGGCGGCCGCAATTACCGAGAAAGCACCTTCAACCGCGCAACGCAGGCGCGTCGGCAGCCGGGGTCCGCATTCAAGCTGTTCGTATATCTTGCGGCACTGCGCGCAGGCTGGACGCCAGACAGCATCATCGAAGACCGGCCCGTCACGATCGACGGCTGGACGCCGGCGAACAGCGACGGCGTCTACCGCGGGCCGATCACCCTCCGCGAAGCCTTCGCCCGGTCGAGCAATGCGGCGACCGTCAGGCTTTCGGAGAGCGTCGGCCGCGGCAATGTGCTCCGCGCGGCGCGAGAGCTCGGAATCTCGACGCCGCTTCCCAATTCCCCGAGCGTCGCCTTGGGCACGGCTGGCGTGAGCCTTCTGGAGTTGACCTCGGCCTATGCCGCAGTCGCCAGCGGCCGTTATCCGATCCGAGCCCGCGGGCTCGCCGATCAGGAAGAGCAGGGGCGGCTTGCCGACTTGCTCCACGGTGGGGGCAGCCTCGATCAGCGCCGCGACTGGGCGCCGATGCTCGATCTTCTCTACGCCGCCGCGAACAACGGGACGGGCAAGCGCGCGGCGCTCGCCGTGCCCACCTTCGGCAAGACCGGCACCACCCAGGGCAACCGCGATGCGCTCTTCGTTGGGTTCGCCGGCAACCTAGTCGTGGGCGTCTGGGTTGGCCGCGACGACGACAAGCCGCTTGGCAGGAAGGTCAGCGGCGGCACGATCCCCGCGCAGCTGTGGCACGACTTCATGGTCTCTGCGCTTGCCATCGACGGCCGCGCCGGTCCGCCGCTTCCCGCCTCGTTCCAGAGGCCGCAACGGACGCCCGCTCGCCATGAGCGCAAAAGCCCGCTACCTGAGGAATGGAGCGATGGCGCCAGGCCGCTCCGCCAATTCTTCAAGCAGATCGAGAAGCTGCTCGAGAAGAATCAATAGTTAATCTTTGGAAACCGGCGCTTTTAACCTCTTCTCAACTCCGGCCTTCTAATTCTGCAGCCGACCTTACGCGAATAGCGGGGGTGTGGGGACCAGTTCCCGGGATACAAGGACAGGAGACCGGAAATGTTCAAGCGCTTTGTCAAGCTGATGAATGACAGCAAGGGTGCAACGGCCATCGAATACGGCCTGATTGCAGCTCTCATCGCCGTTGCGGCGATTGGCGCGATGCGTGGCATCGGCACCAAGCTGAACTCGACCTTCACGAACGTTTCGTCGAACCTCTAAGTCGACGTTTCGCTCTAAACGGAACGGCGGTGCCGAAAGGCGCCGCCGTTTTCGTTTGCGCTGAACGGCGGTGCCGAAAGGCGCCGCCCGTTCCGTTTTCTTAACGCGCCTTCTTAGGAGTTTCGAAACCGTTTCGAGCGCAATCATCTGCGGCGCGACTTTCGCGGCGAGTTTCAAATCTCGGTAGTACGACCGTTGGGAGACCAGAAATGTTCAAGCGCTTTGCCAAGCTTATGAACGACAGCACGGGTGCGACGGCCATCGAATATGGCCTGATCGCTGCCCTGATCGCAGTTGCGGCCATTGGTGCGATGCGTAGCGTCGGCACGAAGCTCAACGGCACCTTCACGAACGTCGAGCAGAACCTCTAGTTTCTCGACGCTAGTGCCAAAAATAGCGGCGGCGCCGAAAGGCGCCGCCGTTTTCATTGTGAGACGGATTACCAGGCTTCGCGCATCTGCCGTCGAGTGCCGTAGCGCTCATCCTCGCGTCCGCTCGCGTGGCGCGATCGTTCCGACCAGCGCTCGTTGCGATCCCAGCTGCCGGAGTTCTTCAGCTGATCTTCGGTAATATCGACATGATAGCCGCCAAGTCGGGTGTCGAACGTGAGATCGTCCCAGTCGAGTGGAATGTAGCGATCGTCGAGGCCAAGGAAGCCGCTGCTATAGCGGAGCACGGCGTAGACGACCTGGCCGCGGAACTTGTCGACCATGAAATTGTGGATTGAACCGAGGCGTTCACCGTACCGGTCGTAAACCGGGGTACCTTCGACCTTGTTCGAGGCAATCAGGCGTTCGGTCTCATCTCTCGGGATATCGCGCCGTTCGTCGTCGGGGCCATAGCTGCGATCCCGAGACCGCTCACGCATCGGGCGGCTGCCCGAACTCTCATCCCGCATCATGTCGCCCCAGCCGCTGCGGCGCTGGCGCATGCTCAGCTCGCGCTGATCACCGCCGAAGAATCCGCCGCGACCGCGGTCCTCGTAATCGCTGTACCCGCTGTCGGGGCTGCGATCGCGGCTCATGAGGTCGTCGTCGCGCCAGTCGTGACGAGGCATGTCAACTTCTCCTCTGCTTCATTTGGTCATGAGGCGTGCGATCGTGGGCTCGCAGGCGCGGACCAGGACCGCACACTCCCGGAGTCAATCGTCGGCTGCGTGCGGCGTTCCCCGGCTGGTCGCGATGCGAGGGCCTGCTGCCGATTGCGTCCAGTAGGCAAAGAAAAAGGCGCCGGGTGGCGCCTTTTTCGTTTCAATCAGAAGGGGATGGTGGAGCCGAGGGGGAACGCTTTCCAGTCCCCCAAGCCACTGATCCAACATCGCTTTTTCTGCTGCTACAGCGAACGAAGTAGCATCTTTCTGTAGCAACTCACAATAGACGTGGCGGCTCACACCAAGCTCCGCGAACGTCCGCTTTGCGCCCATTTCGGTCGCTCCGAGTGGCGCCGGCGAGACCCGTAAGCGGCCCCTCGTTCAGCTATGTTGCTAATGTCCGGTTTCGACCCATTGCTGCCATTAGGCGCTAAGGCAGTGAGCCTCTTTGACGATGCGCCTCGCGAGTTCGGAATAGACCTCGGGACGGCGGCTGTCGTTCTCCACTACCTCAGCGTAAGTCACACCGTAGTCGGTGCCGAGTTCATCATTGGCCCGAGCTACGCCCTCTGAAACCCATTCACGGACTTCGTCAGCGGCGAGACCATCATGATGGCGACACTCGCCGACTGGAGGCAAGACAGTCACCTCCGCCACCCCTCCGTTCGGCTTGAGCCGCAAACCGAGATAGTTGTGGGTGGGGCCGGTGATGTGGGAGCCTCGGTAAAGGTCCCCGTCCTGTGAAACTCTCATGGCTTCAATGCTATCGCTGCGAATGGCAGCTTTCCACCCATTGCGGACGCTACCGTGTTGCAGCAATCTACAGACGTGAAGACCGTGATGCTCCGAGTTTGGCCTCTCGCCGCTGCCTCACTGCTCTTGCACGCGCCAAGCACCGGGCAGACGGTTCCCGAAGGCGTGCATAGCGACGCCGACGGCCCCTCAGACGTTTGCGGAGTTAGCGGAACTGATGCGCTCGCAATCCGGGAAAAGCTGAAATCTGATCCGACGGTTGTCGAAAAGCCGTCGGGATCAGATCGGTTCGAGACCTACTTTTCATCGCTTGAATCGAAGCAATGGACGGTCACCACAAGATTTGATGCGGCCTACCCGGCAGTGACTTGTGTGTACCTCTACAACTCTGGTGAGGGCACGGACATGGAACGACAGATGCGCTGCGACGCGAGCCGCGAGGCCTGCGATAAGCTGTTCCTTGAGTTCGACGCGCATGATGAACAAATCAGGAGACGGATAAGGGATCGCTGAGCGCGGAATGTCAGCTTTCGACCCATTGCTGCCATAAGAGCCGAAGCGCTACGCTCGCGAGGTGCGGGCTTATAAATCAATACGGAACTGGGTTGATCGCGACCTGACGCGTGGCGGGCGTCCCGGTGGGGGAACCGTCATTGTCGCACTCCTACCCATGGCTGGGCTGCCCCTCTTCGGAAATTCGTGGCGTTTGCCATGCCTACTACTCGTTTTGACCTGGGTAGGGTTCGCTGCTTGGCGGGCGTGGACGATATTCAAGACCGGCCTGATCGGTTCGGAACAATCGGACTGGATTGAGCCCAAATAGAAGCCTTCGCTTTCGACCCATTGCGGACATGAGGCCTTCGGGTATCAACGGCTGATGGATTGGCTAGCCTTCGTCGGTATTCCTGCAATCTGGGCGACAGCGGCGTGCTCTCCGTTCGTGAAAGCGCGCCGCCACCTTCTCGCATTCGCGCTGTCTGTGTTTGCGGGGCTACTCGCGTTCGCTTGCCTCAGGGTTGATAGCGAACAACTTTTCGCCGGCCTGTTCGCCGGAGCCTGCCTGACGATGGCAGTGATGTTCGTAATCATGTTCTGGAAAGAGCCCAGTCGGAACGTCCACTGACGACCCAAACGTGCCACAAGCGCAGCGGCGGCTTTCGACCATTGCCACACTAGCGTCAGCTCGAACGTCGCAACCGCGCAAATAAAAGCGCGGTGTTGATAGTCGAATAGCCGATGAGTCCGATCAACGCGTTGAATGCCAGCAGCAGCAAGAATGCTCGTCCGGCTATGCCTGACCATGGGCTGCGGAACGGCAACGCTACCAGCCAGAAGAAAGCCAGGATCGGCGCAGCAAAATAGGACGCAAGGCGTGCGACAAACCACAGCCGGAGGGTCGGGGTCGGTGTTACTCCACTATTTCTCGGTCGAACCAGAAGCAACCGCATCCCGGAACTCACTAAGAACCAGACGAACAAGGCCCCTAACGCGATGAGCACCCAAATTGGCGGAAGCAAATCTATCCCACGTGTCAAAACGCCAGCGACTAAGGCACATGCTGTAGCTGCTAGTCCGCCGATCATGGTGCCGCGTTCGAACTTCGCTTGTTGTGGCTGAAGCGGTTCTGGTTCAGCGTTGCCCACAGCATCTCCGACGAGGAAGCCAGATCTTGGCTACAATCCGTAGTGGCAGCTTTCCACCCATTCCTGCCGCTAGCGCTTTAGTGGCAGCTTTCGACCCAATCCGGACATTAACCGCCAAGCTCTTCTTTCGAACCATTGCGGACGCAGGGCCGCGTCGGCGAAGACGCGGCCCTGTTTCGCTGCACCTAGTGCCCGGCTGCCAGCGGCGCGAAATTGGCATGGACGAGCATCCATCGGCCGCCCTGTTTCGCATAGACTCGCGTCGACTTGGCAAGCGACGGGGCGACCTTGCCATCCGCAGCGCGACGGAGCCCGGCGAAATTGTAGGTCAGGATGGCGGTGTCGCCATAGACCTGCACGCGCCCATTCTGCATGTCGGAATACATCGCCTTGTCGTTGGGTGCGACCTCGCCCATCCGCGTGGACATGGTTTTGCCGACTAGAAGCGTCGGGAAGTCGCCGTTGAACTCGGTATAGTCCTCGGCGAGCGAGGCGTTCTGTTGGGCCATGGGCTCGCCGGCGATTTCCGAAGCCCACTGCGCCCGCGCCAAGGCCATGATCTCAGCGGCGACCTGCGGATTGTCGGCGGCCCGTGCGGGCGCGCCGATGATCAGCAGCAATGCGATCGTGCCCGCGGCGGCGCCGCGGGACCAGTTGGTCATGTTCATGGTGATGTCCTTCGCCTCGAGGAACTCTCGCGAGGGGGGTACATGGCGGCGGGACAATGATTGGCCCCTAGGGCCGCCGTCCAGCTTGCGCTCGGCCTATTATTGCCAATAGTCAAATATACGAGCGCCTTCCGAACACCACGCGCGCAGTGGCGTTCCGAGGCGGCTCCGGGGTAAACGTCCGCTTTCCACCCATTCCGGACGTTACCTAACCGCCACTTTGGAGTGCCAAACGCATAGGCGGAGCGGTCTCGTGGCTCGCGCCATCAAGTTCGGCTCGCCTGGAAAATTCTTCCCGGTCCCGCCTATTTCGCAGCGTGGTGGCAAGTCGCTGCCTGAAATCCCTGAGCGAACCACATGCTTTGCGTTCTCTTCGCGCGATTAGAATCCCTACCGGACCGAGATAGCTAGACAGGATCTTTCCCAACCGCTCCAGGTCGTCGCCGTTGATCTGGACTCCTTTTGCCGCCGCCAACATAGCTTCCGTTGATCGAGCCAAATTTCCGCTTGGGATATGCCGTTGCGGCGCTGAGTCCATGAAGCGCTCCCGCTCATCCTCAACTTGGATGTGTAGGCTAAGCAGGTCGTAGAGTCTCTCAACCGACGCTGCTTCTGAAGCGGCTTTTTTGACGAGAATCTGAGCGATCGGACCAACGACGGTTGCAAGCTGACGGGTGGCCGAGGCGATGACTTCCGGCTCATGGATACCGCCAAGCTCCCGGGCCGGTTCGCTGAATGACTTTGGGTTTCCGCGATCCTCTGCGATCGAGGCGAAACACTCCGTCAATGCCGCCTGGTAATCCCTGGTTGCGTCGATCAGATGCATGCGCGTTATTCGAAGCGGTAGATCGCAAGGCTCGATCATCACGGGAATGACGGGCTTCCCGCAATCGATGGCCAGGCCGATTTCATCGGCAACGTTTTCTGACGCGACGGAGCGGGGCGAAAGGATCACGATCACAGAGGAACAGGCTCGAATGGCTCGCTCAATCGCACGGTCCCAATGCTGGCTCGGCCGGAGGTCGAGCTGATCCATCCAAGTCGACGCGCCGAGCGACCGCAGATCATTTGCGAACCTCAGCGCGAAATGCTCGTCGGATCTCGCGTAGCTGAGGAAGCAGGTCCCCTCCTGGTCTGAAGTTGAAGCAGTCATCAGCTCAATCCCGGTCAATCATCTTGAAGGCCTCGATCACGCTGCGGTGCATGCGGGTAAAGGAGGCGCCGAGACGCCCGATCTCGTCTGACGAGGTGATGTGGATTTCGGGCATGTCGATGTCACCCATGCTGACCGCCTCGGCCCTCGTCGAAATGCGTTCGATCGGCCGGATAACGACGAAATGGAGCAGCAGATTGACCGCAACGAACAGGAGCAGGAGGAAACCGGCGAACGGCACGACGAAGAGCCGCCGAATGTGTTCGGCCCTGATGGCAGACGCGGCGTGAGGCACGGAAACCACCTGGGCTCCGGCGACTTCGCTGGCCTTCCATCCAAAACCGTTCTCGCTTCCATAGATCGCGACCATCGAAGCTGGCGCGGCCGCGGCGCTGCTGTGACATTCCATGCAGGCGGGCTTGGTTACAATCGGACGAGCGAGGACCGTGAATTGGCCGGTCGGAGTTGAGCGCTGCAGCGCAATTTCGGTCTTCTCGCGATGCGCTTTGAAATCATTGATAATGTCGGCTTCCCAGTCCGTCGCCCGGTCTTCCGGGTTGGTCGGATTGAGTGCCGCTTCGCGATAGGTGTAATCCGGATATCCTGTCCTGATCACCTCGGTGCTCTGCTTGGCAGCGTAGGCGGAGACGGCCTGAGGATAGAACTGATGGGTCATCCGAGCCTTGAGCAAGGGGGTGATCTCCTCGGCCGTATATTTCCTCGCCCCTGCCGCGCTCTCCATCATGATCCTCGCGCTCTGGAGGACTTCTTCCTGGGCGACCGCACGCACCAGCGGCTCTGCGGCCAAGGCGAAAAACCCGGCACCTACGGCCGCGATTGCAAGCATAAGGAGATTGAACTTCGTTCGAATTCCCAAGGAAACCTCCTGCTTCAAGCGAACGAGTTCCATTCCGAGGGCACTGGAATTTCGAAGCGCCGAATGCGGATCGCCGCTCGAAAAATCGCTGCTGGGAAGAAGAAGGCCCGCGTGCACGGCATTTACCGTTGCAGTGGGATTCGCAGATATAACCGCTTCACCGGATAACTTGACCGAAACCCCGCATACGTATGCGGAATGACACGTGAAGCGCGTCCTCCGCGGGGCGTTTCCACCCATTCCTGGCACTAGGGGGTTAGTGACAGCTTCCGACCCAAAGTTGCCGTCAGCGCAGTGGCAGGTTTCGGCCCATTCCTGCCATTAGCGAAGCGTCTTATCTCGACCCATCCTGCGGCGAACGCGGCATGTCAGCTTCTCGTGGATCGAAAGCCTCTTGCGAGCCCTGCTATCACACGAACTGAGGACGGCCCGCCTAGACCCGGTCCGAGCTAATCCGCTGGAATGGCACCCGTCAGCGCGGCGTCGCGCGTCGCCTTCTGCTGTGTCCGCAGGGCTCCGGACAGCCATCCTGCGATGTTTAGCGCGTAACGGTGCGTGTCCGCCATCGCGGCGGGCACGCGCTGCAGGCCGTCACCCGGCCTTTCGCTCACAAAGCTTGGGCAGCCGGACCGCGGGTCCCAATTGTAGTCGGCGAAGTGGTGGAAGGTGCTTTCGGCGATTGCTGCACCGCCGTGCTCGCCAGGCTCGAAGGCGACAGCGATGTTGAAGTCGACGCCGGTCGCCTTGCTCTTCCCCGTCACGATAACGCGCGCGTCCTCACCTTTCGGAGCGTCGATGTCGCCCTCGTGAGGGTGAGAAGGCAGGAAGCGGATCGAGCCCGTGGGTGATCGTTCGTTGGCGAGCACAGGATGCGCCTCGTCGATAACCTCGATCTCCTGGAAATCGCCGTTCGCCCCGGAGTGAAAGTTCGGCCAATCGATGTCGGTCGTATAAGGGTCGTCGCGCTTGCGACGGCTGACGTCCGGATCCGGCTGTTTCGAATGGAAGTAATGCGCCTTTCCAACTCCGCCCAAAGTGCAGACTGATGACCCCAAGTCCATGTGGTCGCGCGTCACGAGCAGTCCCCCGCCATTCTTCCGGAAGCGGGAGATGGCAGCGCAATCCTCCTCTGTGAGACCGCTCCCGGTATCAACCGCAAACAGCCAAAGCTCGTCGAAGTCGCTTCCATCAATGGTCGATAGCACCGAGTCCGGCTTGCCGGGCGGATCGCGATCGCGTGCCGTCACTTCATAGAGCAGGTTTCCGCTTTCATCGCGCGCGTCGCGAAGCAGCGCAGCGAGGCTGCTAAAGCGCGCGATCGACCAATCGTCTTCGGTGGTTGAGATGGTCGTCTGAAGGAGGATCTTCTTCGGCTCCGGCTGTTGATTCACAACGGGGCTCCTTGATCGGCAGGCGGGAACTCGGTGGTCTCTCTATACCAGGCGTATGCTCACGGGAGGGAGCCGCCTAATTGCTGTCTCGTAGCACCGAATGAAAGCGAACACCCGAATTAACCAAGTCTACTCCCCGAGCCGGCTCCAACGGAGTGTCTGCTTCCGACCCAAAGCGGACATAAGCCCTGAGCTAGTTCCCCGTAGTTCCCCCAATTAGCTTGGTCGCTTGGCGGAGCTACCGCGATTGTCGGATGGATGTGGGTTGAGCCTGCCCTGAGGCCAAGCCCACCGCAACTCCATTGGCAATTGGAAGAAGAGGGGGCCTCCTATGACGCACCGTATCCACGGAGGCCTGCTTCCAGCAGCAGCCATGGCTTTGACCGTCGCGTCCGGCCTGTCGTCATGTTCAAAGCCAGCAGAGCAAAATGCTGCTCAGGCAAATGCGACCGAGGAAAATGCGGGCGCGCAGGAAGCGACTGAGCCGGCCGCCCCATCGAACGATCAAAGCACGCAGAATGCTAAAGCCCTTCTGAAGAAGATGTCAGACTATCTCGCGGCACAGAAGGCCTTCTCGCTGAGCTATGACTCGGTGTTCGAGGTCGTCTCGGACCAGCACCAGAAGTTCCAGATTGCGACGTCCGGAACAGTCGACATGAGCCGGCCGGACAAGATCCGGGCGACACGCAAGTCGGGCTTCACCGATACCGAGACGGTGTTCGACGGGAAGACGCTGACGATCTACGGCAAGGGCAAGAACGCCTATGTCCAGGCGGAAGTACCAGGGACGGTCGACAATCTGATCGACCAGTTGCGCGACAGATTCCATCGGCAACTGCCGGGAGCCGACCTGCTCGGTTCCAACGTGTACGACACACTGATGACCGACGTCACCGACGTGAAGGACCTCGGAAGCGGTGTGGTCGGCGGACAGGAATGCGATCACCTCGCCTTCCGCGCCAAGGACACCGACTGGCAGATCTGGATCGCACAGGGCGCAAATCCGTATCCCTGCCGTTACGTGATCACCAGCAAGGGGGTCGACCAGGCGCCCCAATTCACGATGACGATCCGTGATTGGAAGGCAGGAGGCGCCGCCGATTTCGGTTTCAAGCCGCCCGCGGGTGCGACGAAGCTGGACGCCAAGGATCTCGAAACGCTCAAGGAAACGAGCGACCTGCCGGAAAATTACAAGATTGGAGCAGCGAAATGACCACGCCCAGGACGCTGAAGATTGTCCTGTTCGCGTCAGTTATCGCCATTCTCGGAACGGAGGCGGCCAACACGCTGACAGGGACGGACTCCTTTAGCCTGATTGCTCCAGCGGAAGCCAGAGTTGGTCGTCCCTTGACGCCCGTCAGTGTGGCCGGCGTTGCTCGACGAACGACACGGCGGTGCGCAGCTGGCGTGTACAACTGCTGAAAGCAAAGTTGGGCCGATGCTGCGCCCGTATCAGTAAGAAGCAAGCCGCGAGCCGGGAACAGGGATAGGCTGCGCCTCACTGGGTCCCATTCCTCGCAATTGGTGCGCACACGCGCGGGGGCCGCCGATGGAGGAGTTCCAGCTATTCTGGCCGACGGGCGAGATATCCGTCGCCACCACCGTCCTGAGAATCCTTCTGGCAATCGTGATAGCCGCGCTCGTTGGCTACGGGCTTCAGAAGGTAGGCATTCGTTACGGCAAGCGGGCGCCCCGAACAGAGCGAATGGAAAGCCAGGAGAATTTCCTGGTCTCGGGGATCCTCGTGCTGCTCGCATTGATGTTGGCCTTTACCACGAGCTTCGTCCTTGAGCTGTACGATCAGCGCCGGTTGCTCGCAGTCGAGGAAGCCAACGCAATTGGCTCCGCGTATTTCCAAACCCAGGCGCTTGATGAGCCGCACCGCACGCGCCTCAGCAAACTGCTTGCCGATTACACGGACAACCGTATCGCTCTTTCGACGGCGCCGGGGGATCGCCGGCAGTTGCTTGCCAGGAACGACCAACTCCTCACCGACATTTCGGCAGCTGTTCTTGCTGCAACCCAAACCGCTCGCGACAAAGGTGTCAGCGCGCCATTTTATATATTCTTCGCAAAAGTTCTCGACTACGACAGCGAGCGCAAGGTCGCTCGAATGTCGCCAGTGCCCGGCGGCATCTTGGTAACGCTCTACGCCTTCCTTGTAGTCACTGCGGGGCTTCTTGGTGCGGTCCTCAATGGCGCGCGACAGCGCATTATCGCCGCGATTTTATTTGTTCTGCTCACCTTGGCGGTCGCGATGATTGTAGATCTCAATCGGCCAACCAGGGGCACAATCCGGGAAAGTCAGCTGGGTCTCCTTCTGCTGAGGGACACGATGAAAATCCCGCGATCGGACTATGATCGCTTCAAATGAATAGCTGCGGGGGTGCCAACGGTCCGACCCCGAGAGGTCGGTCGGACATAATCCCGATATTGCCAAGCGATCGACGGGCCTAGTCCGCGCAGATCGGAGGCCGCCATGAAATACACACTCGGAAGTTTGTTCGTGGTCGCGGCAGCAATGAGCGCGCCAACGGCAGCACAGCAACCGCTTGACGCAAATTGCTCTGCTTCAGCCACGCAGGCAACGGGGTACACGCCCGGGGATAGCGGACCAGATGGCAGCCGGGTTGCGGGAGCGGCGAAAGGTGCTGCCGTCGGAGCGGCAGCAGGCGCCGTGCAGAACAACCAATATGACAACGCATCCGGAGCTCTGAAGGATGCGAATCGGGAAGACAAGGCGAAGAGCGGCGCGGCAGCGGGCATGGCTGTAGCGGGATCACGCAACCGCCAGGATCGCCGTGGCGATAGAAGGAGCGAGGATGCCTGGCAGAAGAGCTATGACGCCTGCCTGAGCGCAGCTCCGAAATGAGGGCCAGAACGCCGAGCCGAGACGGGCAAGGCGCGATAAGGGACTTCAGCAAGTTCACAAGTCTTGCCGTCGTTGCGGCATTTCTGGCGATCGCCGCCCCGGCGCTCTCGCAGAAGCCCGGTCAGGACATAGTTCTGCGGAATCCCTCGAATAGCGTCCACGTTCGCATCCACCCGTGCGGCAAGAGCCGCTGCGGCACGGTGGTGTGGGCAAATGCCAAGGCAAAGGCGGACTCGGCACGAGGCGGAACGCCTCACTTGGTAGGCACCGAGCTTTTCCGAGAGTTCCGTGAGGTGAGCCCAAAGGTCTGGAAAGGAAAGGTCTTCGTCCCCGATCTCAACAAGGTCTTGACCGGTACGGGCACGGTCAAGGACCAGAATACCGTAGTCGCACGCGGCTGCTTGTTCGCGGGCATGGGATGCAAGTCGCAGACCTGGACGCGAGTTCGTTAGTTAGACGCCATGTCCGCGCTACTTCGGACGCTAGCGATTGCTCCCGGGCTTACTTAGTTCCGAGGACCTGGCGACCGTTCAGCTTCTGAACTGGACGAGCGTCGTTCGGATAGAGCTTCGAGAAAACGGCGATCTCGTGCTTCGACAGGGTCGAAGGCGACCTCAGGACGAGCCAGCGCACACCCTCCGAACAGGGCGGAGTCGTTAGGGACCCTGTGTATGTGAAGTAGCTGCGATCCATCGGAAGTAGCCCTGCCGGGTTGATGAGAACATCCTTGAAGTAAGCTTCGCGCTCCTTCTGTTTTGGCAGGTGGTTCCACAGCGCTTCCACGGTGGAGTTCGGTTGGCCTGCCCGCAAGAGCACGGCGACGACGGCAAGCTTGCCCTCGGTACCGCGATGCACGAGATGAGCGACCATCTCCGAACGCTTGCCGTTGATCAGTTCCTCGCTCGGGTGGTGGAAATGGAGCTGGAGGAGCTGGTAGCTCATATCGCCCACCTTCAGGACGCTGCCGGGCTCAACATTGATTTGAACACTATGTCCGTTGTCGATGATGTGGAGCGACGTCGTCCGATAGTTGAACATCAGCTTGGGCAACTGGGTGCGCCGAACGTCCTGGATCCGGATATTCACTGGTGATTGGCTCTTCCCTTCGCCGCAGGCGGCGTTCTTCGTGTCCAGCTCCGCCCAATGCGATGGGCCGCCCTCACCCGAATACGACCAATGATGGTGCTGCTCTGCGCTTGCCGGCACAAACGCCGCAGTGACCATGGTGAGCCCTATAGCGACCGGCATTGCCCGTCTCGTCATCAGGGCGGATTAGCTCTTCGCGTTTGGGTTCCTATCGGGGCAATCCTGATGCGGGTCTGGGAATGTCCGCTACCGATCCATGCGATAACCAGAACGACGCCGGCCCAGTGGGCATCGATGGCGTGGCGCTCGAGCTTGCCATCAATGCCGCTGCTGACTAACCGACGGACGATCGGAGGACTACCGTGCGCGGCTATGGTAACCTCATCGACGGCTATCGGCGATTTCGAGCAAATCAGTCCCGCCCCGCGCGCCAGCAATGGCAGCAACTAGTCGAGGGGCAATCCCCTCGTGCCGTCATCATCGCGTGTTGCGACAGTCGTGCCGATCCCGCGATCATTTTCAATGCCGACCCAGGCGACATCTTCGTCGTTCGGAACGTCGCCAATCTTGCGCCTCCTTTCGAACCGAACGGAGCGCGCGACGGAGTCTCCGCAGCCATCGAATATGGCGTGACCCAGCTGAATGTTCCCGAGATCGTGGTCATGGGTCACGAGAAGTGCGGCGGCATATCTGCCGCCCTGACCGGCCATTTCCGCGATGCTCGGGCCGGTGAAGGCGGATTCATCGATCGCTGGATGAGCCAGATCGACGAGAGTGCGCAGGCTATCGCTCAGAAGCACGGCTCGAGCCCCGAAGGGCACCGGCTGCTTGAGGAAGCGGCGATCCGCCAGAGCATGGCGAACCTCAGAACATTTCCGTTCGTCGCGGAAGGCGAACAGAAGCGATCGTTGGTTGTGCTCGGCTGTCACTTTTCCATCCGGAAAGGGGAATTGTGGGTATTCGACGAGGCCGAAGGAAGTTTCCGCCCCGCGTAGGCCAGCAACTCTCAGCAGGTCGAACGACGTCGACCAGAGCAGCTTGCCAAACTGCCGCAATCCTCACCTGCTAGTGGCAGCTTTCCACCCATTCCTGCCATTACGTTAGCGGATGAAGTAGCTGTAAAAGCTTGCCACGGTCAGTGTGATGAACACGAGCGACACGAAACAGCTGACCGCGACCCGTACCTGATAGGTCAGAGGACTTCTGTCACGCTCAACATACAAGCCGCCACCGCGGCCAATCGGAGCCTTCCCGGTCTTGATTGTTTCGTAGGTGATAAGACAGGTGAACGTCGAGACGGCCAGATAGCAGGGACAGACAAGAACGTTAAAATGCATCGCGATCAACCTTAATGCAGTAGTGGCAGCGAGCTGGCGGATCGATACGCCACTTTAGCCGAGCCGCGCCGCAACTGTTGGCACGCTTCCAATCTACCGTTCTTCACGAAGGTCCCTCCTCTTTCTCAGGGGCGGAGTTGAGCACTGGCGCGCACTCGTATCGGGTGCGTGTCAAGAGTCCTTCTGCCCGCCAACTTCCGCTTGCCGGAGCGGTTCGAAAGCCAGTCTGAGTTGCGAGGGTGCGGCACTGCTAGCGAGCTGAAGCCGTCCGGGAAACTTGGTGCTTATTGATGCTCGATCGTCCGGATCACGATCGGGCGTCCGCCTTCATCGGTGCGCAGCAGCTCGCGGCGTGCGGCAGGACCGGCCTTGGCCCAGGTTTCGGCCGTGACCTTGTCCGCACGCATGACGCGCACGGCAGCCTTCGCCTGCACCCGCGGCGGAGCCGGTACGGACGGAACTGCCTGCGCAAAAACAAGGAGCCAGAGCATGCGAGGACTCTTTCCCGCAGCGACCCTTCCAGGATGCTGATCGTCCCTCCGGTCCGGAGCAAAAAGCGACTTGGCGCGGCGCCTTCGGGCGTGCCTACCCAATTCCATCCGATCCGGTCCGGTTCTTGGCGCTTTCGTAGCAATTCGCGCCTTAGGAAGCAGGCGGTCCTGGTTCCCAGCGGGCAAGGTTCGGTCTCTCCACGCCGGCCTTGCCCGCCAATTGGGCCTCTGCTCGGACGCGCCGCCGACATGGCCATCTCGCCAGCTTCCACTGCGCCCGCGAGATGATCAGAACGGGGCGGGGAGAAGCCGATCGACGACATCGAGTTCGTGCGCACGGTTGCAGTCGCTCGCACACCGGCGCGAACAGCCTCTTCGCCGGCGACCGGCTGCTGACGACGTCAAATGCGGGCGATGGTTCCGGCGCGGCGCTTTTTGCCAAGCTGGGCCTGAAACCGTTGGAGGCGGAGGTGCCAATGCACGCCCTCGCGGGCCGACCGGAAGATGCGCTGCCGGCGGCCGCTTTGCGACCGCCGCCCCGGCGTCCTCTTGTGCCTAGAGCAACCCGCCTTCGACTGGCAGTTCGGCGAAATAATTGTCCATCGAGTGGCGGCCCTTCTCGGTGAGCGAGAGGAGCACGAGCCGTGAATCGTGCACATCGGACTCGCGCTGGAGGAGACCGTCGCGTTCCAGCGCATTGATCCAGCGGAGAGCGGTCGTCATTGGCACGCCCGAGCGCTCGCTGAGGCGAGAAACCTGCAGCCGGCGCTGGGCCAGCGAGGCGACGTAGAGCTCGAGCAGCATGTCCCAGGCGGGATCGGCGAAAAGGCGCGGGTTGAAGAAGCGGCCGCGGCCCGCCCGAGCGGCGAGATAGCGGCGGATGCCATGGATGCGGCGATAGGACGTATCGAGCGGCGCCTCGCAGTGCGCCGCGGCCCCGTTGTAGATGGGGGCAGTGATGTCTTTGGAGGCTCTCGTGCTGACCATCGGATGGAGGCTGACGCTGTTCATGGCTTTCCCTTTCCGTTTACTGCGGAATGCGGGATGGGGTTAACCATCTTCGGTAGGTGCGCCGTTAAGGTTCGATCCAGTCTGGATTGAAATTCGTTCCAATTTGAACGGATTACACCAGAGGCCCTCCGGTGCGCTGAGGCTCTTACGCGCATTCCTTAAGATCGACAGTGATCTCACAGGCTTGCGGCGATTGCCGTGGCACCAACGCGATCAGCATGGATTATGCCGCGCTGGCCGACGCGCGGAGCGCGCGCGGCCTCGTCCTCCTCGCTCAACGCGACCTGTCCTAGCCAACCTTGTCCGGCGAGCGTTTCCTCGCCGCGCGCGCCGCCGGCCCCAATGTCCCCCGGAGTGGTGGCATGGGGGAAGGCGCATGTCAGTCACCAGCTGCCGGATCCTTGGAACCCGGTGCCTCCGTGCTATTCCCATAGACGCTTCGGAAACGCCATTCCGCACCTTTGGAAGCCGTGCGACGCCGAATCTTCGGGCCTCTGCTCAGCCGAGTGCCATGCGGATATGCTGTAGCGGACGCGCGAGCGCTTGCTCGACCATGCCGAAGGCACTCACGGCGAGGACGAGCCCGACGAGCCCGAGAGAGACAAGCTCGAAGGCCCGGGCCGTACGCCGGCTGCGCGCATGGGCTTCGGCGGAGCTTCGCGGAACGGATCGCCGTTCGACGCGGCAGTCGCGCGCGGGATCGCGCGCGGGGGCAGCCGCGTCGACCAGGAGCGCCTGGAGGAAGATTGGATCCTGCGAGCGGAGCCCCGCGCGATGCCCCTTTTTCCACGCGATACGCGCGACGATGACGTGCTGGCCGCGCCGGATCTCGACATAGGTCCCCCGCTCGGGCGGCTCGGCCGCCTGGATCCCGAGGCCGTGCAGCGACTGGTTGAGGATGCAAACGTCCTGCCACGAGGCGCCGGCGCGCATCCTCGCCCTGATCATTACTTTTTGGCGATCCTGACGAGGCTTCACGGAAAGTCGGAACCATCCTCAAACATGCGCCGCTCCTTGCCGGAGCGGCTTCACACGGGCGATGAGAATGGCGCGGTGGCACCTGCCGACGGCTTAAGTTGCGCTCCATAGTGGAGGAGATTCGACCATGATCAGCGGGACTTGGGTCAATGGCTGGCGTTTGCGTTAAGCGGTCGGCGCGAGCCTCGCGCGCAGGCTTCGCAAGGGCTTGCGCCGGCGAGCCCGCATGAAGCTACAGGGCGTGGAGGGCCGCGGCGAGCTTACGCGGTGCGGAACCGGCAATCCGAACTAGATCCTGCTCGGAAAACTCGTGACGATGCCCATCGGCCGAGAGGATGAAGCGAAGATTGCGATCGGGGCACTCTTCGGTCTGACAATAGCCGTGCGCAAGCAGCCGTGTCTCCGGGTCGCGCAAAAGCTCCACGGCTGTTCTCAATTCGATGGGAGCGTCCAATCTTTCCATCACGAGCTCGAGGTCGGCTAACGTCAGGGAGCGAGCCCGCGTCGCAGTCAGGTCGGTAAGACGACTGAGGGCGTGCATGAGGCCGCGTTCGAGACGGCCATAGGCGGCGTTTATCGCCGCAGCGCAGCTTTGGTAAGTTTCCATCTGCTTCACTTGAACGGAGGTGAGCGCGACGGGTCCGTCGGCAGGCTTGCCGTTGGAATAGACGAAGCTGTGCGCGAAGGTGGGAATGAAAGGTGCCGAAAGCATTGCGCCAGACGTGCGCCGGTTCCTGTCACCCCCCAGCCGACGGCTTCCCCGAAAAGCAATTCTCACGCGAAACGGCGGCACGAACCATCCTTCTGAAGCCCACACGTCAAGATTGGGTGCTAGTGTAAGCAAACACCCGGCCCAAGTCATCGGTCGAGGGGCGAACGCGCGTGGGTTCGGCGGGCGCACCTGCGCTGCGATCAGCGCGAAAAATAGGAAGATGCAGATGAAAGAGGGCGCGTAGCGGCGCGCAGAACCGGTCGAAATCACCCCATTCCGGAACGATGATTCACTATTCTCTTAGAGTGCGGGTTCATAAGGCGCGGATGGTTGAGCCCGTGCTGATCCAGTCCATTCCCGAAGCGGATGATCCCCGTACGGACCTGAGGTCGCACGTCTTCCTCATGGCCGTGCTCAGCACGGGAAAGATCTCATGCCCGGTTCGGGTGCGGAATCTCTCCGTTCACGGTGCGCTTCTGGAAGGCAGCAGCCTTCCGGCTGACCAGCGTACCGTTTTCCTAAAACGCGGCAGCCTCGCTGTTGCAGGCCGGATTGCTTGGGCTTCCGCTCAGCAGTGCGGGATTCGATTTGCCGAGGCCATCAACGTCAATGATTGGGTGGATCGGCCGGGGCCCGTTGGACAGCAAAGGATCGATGCTGTCATTGCGGAACATCGGAACGGTGGCTCGCCGAAGCCGAAATCGAACCAAGCAAGTTCGCGTCCCTCATGGGAAGCCAACGAGCTTCTGATGATCAGCGCGAGGCTGCTGCAGATCAGCGAGCGGATTTCCGAGCTTCCGGGAATGTCCGTCGAGCTTGCAGAAGAAGTGTTGAAGATCGAGGCGACCGCTTCAGATCTTCGTAATCTTGGCCGTACGGCATGATCTCGATCGCTGCCCGCCCGGCGGCAGCCGGGTTTGGGCCGCCTCAGCTCAGCGAAGATTGCCTGGAGGATATCGAGAAGCCGGCAATCATGATCACCGCTTTGCGTTCGGCGTTCCCGCTGCCCGAAACCGGTGCGTTCACCGACCTGCTCGCGGCCATCGACGAGGGCGACGCTGGTTCATCACACACGCACGACCAATAGTGCGAGTGCTTCAGTTCGAATCGTAGCGGGCTCGTCCGCGCCGGGGCTGCGGGTCCCATTTCCACAGGCGCTCATGCCATGACCCCATTGAGCCAGCCGCGGCCGGATTAGCTTAACCGGGTCATTGCCTGGCTCGAGCGCAGAACACCACGTTTCGCCTCTGCCCGGTAGAGACGCGAAGAAGGCCCGCCAGCGCGAACTGACGGGCCCTCACCGAACTGCGCTCAAAGTGGGATCAAGCGCGCAACTGGAGTGCCGCTGGCGGGCATAACATTTGGTTGCTCTTCGCTCCGCAACGGCTCGAATAATGGACGGCTGGAGCAATGCTGGCCTCAATTTTCATGACACCGTTGAACGGTAAGAAGCTAGACGAGGTCCAGCATGCAAGCACCGCCCCTACGCAGCCTCGATTAGTTTTGGCTGATAATCTTGGCCGCTCTTCCAGATCGCGAGCATGACGACGGCAAGTTTCCGCGCAAGGGCGACCCGGGCCCGACCTCGCCCTCGCCGCTGTTCGATCCGCGAAGCCCAGGCGTGCAGCTCGATGTCGGTCCGACTAGCCCGCATGAAGTGGACGCCCGCCTGCACGAGAAGCGCGCGTGCCGCCTTATTCCCCCTTTTCGAGATCCGCCCCATTCGAGACGTGAGGCCGGATTGATGCAATCGAGGGGTCAGGCCGAAATAGCAGCCCACTGCCGCATTGTTCTGAAACCGGTCCGGTTCTCCGATCGCACCGCGGAACGTAAGGGCGCAGATCGGACCGACGCCCGGAATCTGCATGAGGCGGCAGCAAAGCTCATCTTCGTGAGCGAGCCGGTGGAGATCTTTGTCGATCTCCTCCTGCCAGGCGCACAGAGCCTCGCACTGGTCAAGAAGCGATCGAAGTTGCTCAACGAGAGGGCTTGAGGCTTTGCCGAACAGTTCCCGGATCTGCTGCTCAACCTTCAAGCGCAAGTCCTTCCCTTTGCGTGAGTTTCGAATGCGGCCGCCGAACTGTTCGATCTGGCGGCAGAGCATGTTGATGGTCCTGACCCGTGTCCGCACCAAATGCCGCCGGATCGAAAGTCGCGACGCCAAGGATTGGCATTCGAGGCTCTTGAGATAGACCTTGGATACAATCCGCGTACCAAGTCTTCCGGCCTGAGCAATTCCGTTGGCATCGCCGGCGTCGGTCTTGTTCTGCCGAACTCTCAGAAACTTGCTGAGCTGCCGTGTTTCGTAGATGTCCACCGAATAGCCAAAATTCCGCAGCCCACGGGCCAGGGCAGTTCCGACCCCCGCCTCGAGACTGACCCTCGCAAAGCGAAGGCGCCTCAGTCCAGCCAGCTCCCGGTGCACGTCCGTCACCTTGGTCGGGCAGACCGCATCATGCACGACCTCGCCAGCGTCATTGATGACGCAAATGCTCGTGGTCTCGACGCCTACGTCCAGACCGGCCCACAGCCTCTTCGCCATTTGCATCTCCTTTCATCTTTAAGGAGACCTCGCTTCAGGAATGTGGGCAGGCTCGAAGGCCTGATGGAGCAATCGAAGTCGAGGCCCCAGCAAAGGATATCGTTCTCAGGCATTGGCTCGCAATAAGCTTGAGGAGGTGCGCCTTCCCCGCGAAAGCCTAGACCAAGCACAGGTGGAGTCGCCGTGATGCTTGGCGAACGAGCTTTTCGCCTTCTAGGAGCCCCTTGGATTACTTGCAGCCGGCCCGTTCTTTCGATTAGCCCATTACTGAGATCACCCGGCGCGTTTACCGCCTGCTGAGGCCATCGACGAAGGCGCCGATGATGGCCACTCGGGCATCCCGGCCGCGCGCCCGGCAGCTGCTGCGGTCGAGCCAAGCGGAACGCCAGCTCCATGAGCAATGCTGGCCTCATACTTTCCTGACACCGTTTGACCGGTAAGAAACCCGACGAGGTCCAGCATTGCCCGTGCCCCCCTAGGCGGCTTCGAGGAGCGTTGGCCGATAATCTTGGCCGCTCTTCCAGATCGCGAGCATGACGACCGCAAGTTTTCGTGCAAGAGCGATCCGCGCCCGACCTCGTCCCCGCCGCTGTTCGATGCGCGAAGCCCAGGCGTGCAGCTCGATGTCCGTCCGACTTGCCCGCATGAAGCGGATGCTCGCTTGAACCAGAAGCGAGCGTGCCGCCTTATTGCCCATTTTCGAGATCCGGCCCATTCGAGACGTCAGTCCCGATTGATGCAATCGAGGGGTCAGGCCGAGATAGCAGCCCACCGCCGCGTTGTTCTGAAATCGATCCGGTTCGCCCACCGCGGCGAAAAAGGTGAGGGCGCAAATCGGACCGACACCGGGAATCTGCATCAGACGGCAACAATGCTCATTCCCGTGAGCGAGCCGGTAGAGATCCCGGTCGATCTCCTCCTGCCATGCCGAAAGCGTCTCGCATTGGCTAAGTAGTGGTCGAAACCGCTCGACGACGGGATTTGCGGCTTTGCCGAACAGTTCCTTCAATTGCTGCTCGACCTTTACCCTGAGGTCTTTACCCTTGCCGGGACCTTGGACCCTCCCACCGAACTGTTCGAGTTGCCGGCAAAGCAGGCTGGCAGCCTTCACCCGAGTTTTAATCAAATGCCGCCGGATAGTAAGCCGCGAAGCCAGAACTTGGCATTCGAGGCTCTTGAGATGAACCTTCGATACGATGGTTGTGCCCAGTCTTCCGGCCTGGGCAATCCCGTTGGCGTCGCCAGCATCTGTCTTGTTTCGCCGAACCCTCAGGAACTTGCTCAGCTGCCGCGTTTCATAAATGTCCACCGAATAGCCGAGATTTCGCAGCCCGCGGGCCAGGGCGGTTCCGACCCCCGCCTCGATACTGACCCTCGCGAAGCGAAGGCGCCTTAGGACGGCCAGCTCCCGGTGCACCTCTCTCAGCTTGGTCTGGCACATCGCTTCATGCACGACGTCGCCAGCTTCATTGACGATGCATATGCTCGTGGTCTCGACTCCTACGTCGAGGCCAGCCCAGAGCCTCTTCGCCATTTGCGTCTCCTTTCATCTTTAAGGAGACCTCGCTTCAGTAATTTGAGCAGGCTCGATGGCCCGTCAGTGCCCTCGAAGTCGAGGCCCGCTCGGTAGATATTCCTCCCGAGCACCCGCCTGCAAACAGGCTGACGGGCGAGGGGCTCGCGCATCGCGGCAGCAAGCGGGGGCAATTGAGATAAAGCGCAGCCAGGCGGATAATGGACGAGGCATCCGCGTGCCAACTGAATTGTGGAGAGCAGACATGGCGCCAGCGCTGAAGCCTCTGCTCGGGCGATATTTGCGTTTCCGTGAGCGGCTATTCGCCCGCCTTCGGGCCGCGTATCGTCCTATAAAAGAAGTCTGAGGGGCCGGGTGTGGGGATCGGAGTAGAAATGCGAGATCTCGAGCCTCGCCGGGTCCTGGTCACCGGCGGGGCCGGTTTCATTGGATCTGCGTTTTGCCGGCGGTTCGTTTCAAGTAGTCAGAGCCGTGTCGTTGTCGCTGACAAGCTCACCTATGCAGGCAATCTACTTTCGCTTGCCTCCATCAGCAGTCATCCAAGATACCGTTTCGAACGCATGGATATCGCCGAGGCCGACGCCATCGCCGTCATTCTCCGGGAAGAGGCAATCGATGCCGTTGTCCATTTGGCAGCCGAAACCCATGTCGATCGGTCCATTGCTGCGCCGGCAGAGTTTATCGAGACCAATATCGTCGGTACGTTTCGGCTTCTCCAGGCGGTCCTCGCATATTGGCGCGAGCTCGGACAAACGGCCAGAGACGCCTTTCGCTTCCATTATGTCTCGACCGACGAGGTCTTCGGAGAAGCTGGACGCGATGAAAAACAGGTGAGCGGAAACTATTTTCCGTCCTCACCTTACTCGGCTTCAAAGGCGGCGGGCGAGCATCTCGTCAGAGCGTGGCACCGGACCTACGGTCTGCCGATTATCGTCTCTCACGCGTCCAATAATTACGGACCGTATCAGTATCCCGACAAGCTGATTCCCCTGACCATTACAAATGCGCTGCAGGGTCGCTCCATCCCGGTTTATGGCGACGGCCGCAATGAGCGAAGCTGGCTGCATGTCGATGATCATGCGCGCGGTCTTCAACTCGCGCTGGCCCGAGGCCGCAATGGTGGAACCTATCACTTTGGCGCCGCCATGGCGCAGGCCAATATCGTCGTTGTCCGTGCGATCTGCGCAGTGCTGGACCGGATGAACCCCCGCGGTAACGGTAGATCCTACGAGGACCTCATCACGTTCGTGCCGGATAGGCCCGGACATGATCTGCGATACCGCCTGGATCCGAGAAGGTCGGAGGAAGAGCTCGGCTGGTCTCCCGCGGTCCCGTTCGCCGAAGGCCTGGAGGAAACCATTTTCTGGTTCCTCGAGAACAAATCTTGGTGGCTTCCGCTCCGTGCCGATACGCGAACCTGCCCTATTTGCTAGAATCGCCTGCGGTCGGAATGTCCAGGTGATTTCAGCCTATATTCGGCGGGCGAGTCCGACGGCAGCTCGACGGACCATGATGCGCCCGGATACAGTCGCTTGCCGGGCAATTCAGCGCATTTCCTTTCATCGGCGCTGCATTGTCGCCCCTCGACGACTTCGACGCTTACGTTGCCCGTATTCGAGAAGGTCAGCGTTCGCCCGTTCCTTTGCGCACTGAGGTTGGGGAGCGGCTGGGCGGGACGGACAAGGACGAGCACGTCGTAACCGACGAGCAGCTTAAGACCGGAGTCTTCGGACTGGATGGCCCCGACCACCGGCTTGATCGTGACCCGGTACACCCGCTCCCGATCCGTATCGCCGGCGACAGTTGCGATACGCACGAGTTTGCGTTGCCCCGGCTCCAGGATCATGCGCGACGGGCCGACCAGCAGGCCGAGTTTCGCGGGATCTGCATCCTGGTGGGTCCGCTGCGTCGGCGAGCCCGCATCGAGGATCTCACGAGGCTCGACCGCGACGAAGGCGCGGTCCGGGGCGTTGTTCCAGACCTCGATGTCCTCGCGGGCATGCTTGCTCGGCTGAAGCTCAACGACGAGTTCGCTAAGCACCAGGTCGGCACGCGCTGGGCCAGCATCTGCGAAGGCGATGAGGCAGGCGAAGATCAGTTTTCCGGAATAACCGATGGTTTTCACTTGCAGATGACCCTTCCGATCGACGCGAAGTCATTCTGGACCGCGATCTTCTCGAGACCGATGTGACACGTTGCCTCGTCGGCCTTGCCGATTGTTATTTCGTCACCCTGGCGAATGTCGATCTGGAAATAGCCATTGTCGTCGGTTTCGGAGACCGACCTTGCGGTCTGGACGAGCGCATTGGAAATCGGGATTCCGTCCAGGGAAACAGCCTGAGCAAACAAGGCGAAAGTGGTATCGGCGCGCCAGCGCAGCGATTTTACATTCCCCGGATAAAGCGTCACATCTCTGGACGCCGTGTCGAAGCTGACTGCCGGTGCATCCACCGGCGCCAGGTGCACCTTGTACGTCCGGTAGCCTGGAACGAAAATCGAGAAGCGCTCGCCAAGCCTGACGCGGCCGCGAGCGACGTCGTCGACCATCACGTTGAACTGGGCGTCCGAAGCATCGCCGTCCAGCGAAACGACGATCGTGCTCGGTTCTGGGTTGCGGGCACCCCACGCCGCCGCGGACCCTGCGCCTAGAGCAAAGCCTGACTGGAAGGAGAGATCGTACTGACTCCCACCCTGGCCCTCGAGGCTATGGAGCACATTGGCCCGCAAGTTCCCGAGGCGGCTGTAGACCGTTCCGCCACCGCGGAGAGCCGACGTGTCGATGTTGCGATCAAGGCCACCTTCGTAACTGATCAAAGTTTCGCCGGGCGTCTGGTGGGAATATTGGGCCGTGAACGTGCTGACGGCTCTGGCGCGAGATGGCTGAAGTCCGTCCCGAGCGTTCTGAAAGCTGCCTCCAACCGTACCCAGCGTGGTCAATGCGCCCGACGCGAAGGAGATTCTGGCGCCGACAAAGGCTGCGCTCGTCGTTCGGGTTTTTTGCGCCGAGGCCTCAAGGACGATCTGCAATTGATTGCGCGAGATGATTGGCCAATTGACGGTCGGACCGATGCTGTAATCCGCCGGCAGGTCTCGGTCCTTGCGGTACGAGCCAACCATGGTGAGGTACCCGTCTCCGAAGCGTAGCCCGACACTTCCCGTGGCCTGCGTGTAGGACCCGCTGGCGAGCTGCACGCCGGTCGGGGCCGATCCATCGAACGTATCAAGCTGCTGCGACAGCGGGATCAGCGGCTTTCCATCGGCCGACCAGATGCGGCGAACGTCGAAGCTGATGTTGAGCGCTCCGAGCCCCATGGCCGACGCCTGCAGCAGAGCGCCTTTGTCGCCGGCGGTGGACAGGAGACCTGCGGCCCGAACCCGCGCCGGCCCCTTGAGGAACCAGCCGCCGACCTGCACCATCGCCTTGCTCTGCGTCCCGAACACGGCCGCGTCGAGGGCGAGGTGATCGGTCAGTCGCCAGCCGCTCGAAGCCTGATAGTAGAAAGTGTTGGATGCGCTGATCGGGTGGCTGGGATCCGTATTGGCAAGGACACCGGCGTAGGCGTGGAAAGTGCGGCGGCCAACCGGGGGAAGGGCATCGCTTCGGACGAAGAACCGCCGTTCCTCGCGGACGCTTCCGTTCGCTTGCTGGATCCGAAGGACGACGTTGTAGGAGCCGTTGGAGAGGCCCGACGTATCGATTTCGTTGTTGCCCGCAGGATAGGATTGCGTGCCCACGAGGCGGCCATCCACGAGAAGCTCGACGCGTGCCGGTTGGGCCAGGAACAAGACGAGTGGTGTCTCGTGGAGCGCTTCCTGATCGATGGACGTATCGAACTGCGTTCCAAGGCCAGCGCCGAGGATTCGCCGCTGTCCGATGAATTCGCTTCCCGGACTCCAAAACAGGCCAGCGGAGTAACGCAGGTCCCTGTGGTCGAATTCGCCGACGAGGTCGTCGACGACCAGGCCGAACTTCGATGCAATGGACGTGTTCGCCCTGATACGCGCACTGCCGAGGCCAATGATCGTGCGATTCTGAAGATTGTACTGGCTATGCCGCCCGACGGTGCCCGAGACGTTGAGCCCGAGCGCGTTGGTCAAGGATGGGGATGAATCCGGGGCAGGGAGGTAACCCTCGTCATTCCTTTGGATTACCCCAAGAAAGCGCGGATTGACGAAGACGGAGACGCGGAAATGATCTTCGTCATAAATGATACCGACGACATCGGGCTCGAGGATTCCGCAGAGCGCGGAGTTGGACCGCGAGCAGGCGAGCGCTGCATTGGTTGGAAGCTCGGCAGAGAGGCCTGACTCGAGGAGCGTCGTCTCTGTCGCACGAGGGAGCATCCGGACGACGTCGGCTGGGTTCTGGAAGCGAAGCGTTCCGGGCCTGGTGACCGCGAGAGTCTCGCCGACCTTCTTCTCGCCAAAGTAAACGTCGACCAGTGTCGTGCGGGCAGAGGAGAGTTCATCGAACCCGGCCGGAACCCCCGTTGCCGAGAGGGCCGCGTTGGTCATTTCCGCGCACGCGGGCGAACTTATGGTTAACGCCGCAAGGCAAAAAAAGGGGCGAGAGATGATGCGCATGACGCGGTCACTCAGCCCCGACGACGAGCGTCAGGGTCCCGCTATAGGTGCCCGCGGTTGCGCTCGACAGGGCTCCCGAGCGCAAAAAGATGATGAGGCTCGCGCTTGTCGACGGACCGCTGTTGCACGTCTGCTGGGCTGCCGTGCTGGTTTGTGCGGTCAGCGGGAGGTTCGGAGAGAGCTGCGCCCCCGACATTTGCCCGCTCGAGCTGCTCCACTGCACTTCATAGGCAAGGGAATTCGAGCCGGACGATAATTCGAACGCACCTCCGGGACCGGTCCCGGTTGCCGTCACATTGTAACCGTTCGTATTCGTGTCGGCGAACAGACAGACGCTTTGGCTCTGGCTCGTGTCTGAATTGAGGTTGGCGATCGCTCCGAACGCGACATCGCTGAGGCTCGTGACACGAACCTTGTTGCTCGCCGCGTGCGCAGGCGAAGCCGCCAGCAGGATTGCCGACGTGCCGGCGAGGACGAGCCTCATGCCTGCCGCGAATTGCCACAAGGGTGATGCGGAGGGTCGGGGGGCGGTGCCCCACGACTTTCCCCGTCCGCTCTCCCTTATCGCAAAGGCGGTGGCAGCATGTGCGTCAGCCGCCACGTTTTCTCGTTATTCCGGTGCGACGACCAGGGTCAGCGTGCCCGTGTAGGTTGTCGCAGCCTGCATCGTCTGCAGGTTTGCGGAACTGATCTTCACGATGAGGCTTGCACTCGTGGCCGGGCCGCTAGCGCAATTCATGTTGGTCGCCGTCGAGGTCAGACCCGTCAGAGCCGTTCCGGCCGTCAATGCGGAGCCCGACGACTGCCCGGAGCTTCCGGCCCACTCCACGCTGTACGGCACCGTCAGGGCGCCGTTCGCCAGGGTGAAGGCATTTGCGGTGCCGCTCCCAGTCGCCGTTACGTTGTAGCCCTTGGTGCTGGTATTGCTCCAGACGCAGACACTTTGCGCGTTGGAAGCGTTGACCGACGGATCCTGGTTCGTGAACGAAACGTCGGCGAGCTTTGAGATCTGTACCCGATTGGGGATCGAAGCCCCGATCGAGATGGAGCCCGTCGACGTCGCGCCGAGCGTTCCTTGAGTGGCTGCAAAAGCAGTACCTGGCATCAGCATTGCAACGACGCATGTCGTGCACAGCCGACGAAACCGAGCATTCGTCATTTTCTGGTCCCCCACGCGGGCTGATTAATTTTTGGTCCGCTTTGGAGTTAACAGGTCGCGCGTAAACAAGACGTTAAGCACAGGCGTTTTTTGCGGAGGATGGCGCTTGTTGAGAAAGCGCCTAGTCGGGAACGACCAGTACGAGCGGCCCGTTCGAAGGCGTGCCCTGCATCGGCGCGACCCGGACGAGCGTGTAGCGCAAACTCCTGTCCGTCGCGCGCAGGGTGGGGGTCCCGGCGGCGCCCGTCCGTTCCGGCGCCAGCTCCTTTGTGAATACGGGAGCGACACTGACGCTAATCCGCACCGAGGCCCGGGATTGTGCGCCCGGTGCTGCATCGGCAGGTTGAGCGCGTGCGGTGCCGACCGCGGGTAAGCAGCAGACTGCAAACAGGAGAGCCAACGGTCTCATGCGGTTTCATGACCTCGCGTCGGGTACATTCGGGTGCATTCCTCCCTCAGGCGCCTGTCGATGTCGAGACAGGCGCAACACTCAGGATCGAGAGGGTCTTGCGTTGGCAGGAAGCTTTGAAGCGGGGATTACGATTTGCACCGTTTTGAAGCAGAATCGGCAGCCTTCATTGACAAGGCGCAAAGATGAATCAGGTGCCGCTTGTCAGGGAGAAGATCATTTGCGCTCCACCGCGTCGGTCGATCGCGGCACAGTCATGCAAGGGTTAGTCTTCGCCCAGTTCAACAGCCGCCGATAAGTAGCCGTCCAGCGACGCCTTGCCCTTGTCGGTCAACATCACGCGAAACGACCTTGCATCATTCGGGTGAGACTCACGGGCAATCAGCCTTTGATCCGCCAGATAGTTCATCCAGCGAAGACCCGTAGCTTGGGAGTGTCCGGACATTTGGGCGAGTCGGCTCATCGAGACCCCGCCGCCCGCGGTGTAGAGTACCAGAAGGATATCCCACGCAGGTTCACCAAACATGGCTTTACCGAAAATCTTGGCGCGTCTGTGCCGTAAGGCGACCAGGCGCGTTGCTCGCTGCAACAGCCGACTGTCACCCTGTACGCGTTCATAGACTGATCGCGTGACATTGCTGTTGTCGCACGATCCGGCGGCCGACAAACGGCCTAGAATCCGCTTGGCATCAGCGATATCCCGATCGCTTAGCGCCACGTACCTGGGCCCCAGGTGGTTAGCGGCCATTCCTTCATGCTTCGGGTCGGTCAATTCTATACCCCTGCGCCGGCAGCGCGAAGCGCGACACCCATTTGACCGAGCGTCAATGGATTAGGTGTCAGCAGGCTCGCTTGCAAACATCTTGTTTTGAAACGTATTCCGCTTCTCGGAGGGGATAACCGATTGAAAGTCAATCAGAATCTCGGTTCAGGCCCCTGCCGGCCCTGTTACGAAATGATGATTTTAAGTCCATGCAGCCGTACGGCACGGCCGCCCTCGCAAACCGGCGCCGCAATGAGCCGGACCCATCTTTTTCCTCCGATTGCGGCGTTGATCTCAGCGTCGAGAGTGAACCCACATTGATGTTGGATCGCATGGGCTCGCAAGCGTTCCATCATCGTACGGGACCCTTCTGAATAGAAGGCAGTGCATTCCTCGCGGCTGACGATCGCATCCCTGGGCAGGCCGAAGATATCGTACACGCCGCCCGACCAGCTCAGGCGATTGTCCTTGAGGTCGCATTCCCAACAGCCGGCATGATGCCAGCTCAGATCGCCTACCGCGGCGGGTCGGACCGCATCGATCGCCTCGGAGTTCAAGATGCACCCAAGGTCGAAATGTCTATCCAGATCAAACAGCGGCCAGCTGGCCTCGAGCGGCATTTGCTTGGCCAAATTGCAGCCCTGTCCCGCGATTGAGATCATGTTCGCGCACGTTAGGGCAGGATCAAGCCATGGCAATCAGGAAAGGCCGGTGTGCTGTGTCCGTACTATCCGAAGGCCGCCTCGTGGGTCTGCGCGATTTCAGCAGCCGCGAGCGACTCAAGTGGCCTCTTGAAGGGACCTTGGGGATTCGCGGCTTCAAGGGCCCCATAGACGGGTGTTGCCGAAAGGGGCCACTGGTCATTTAGAGGTATAGCCGCGGTCGAACGCCGCGCTGTAGCAAGACGCGAACCCAGAAGCAGCGTACGGAGAATGTCCATGTCCACCCTTCGAAACCAGTCGGTTGCCGAGAAGCAAAGCTCCTACCTGGCGATGCTGAACGGCCTCACCGAGCTTGCCGCGGAGTTGGAGGCCAACGCGGTGCCGCAAGAAGCCAAGGCGAAGCTCTCGAGCCTGCTGTCAGTTCTCCGTTCCGACTATAAAGATCGGTTTCGCTCGGGCTCCGTGGACGAGGGGGTCGGAACTCAATCATATTGAGTTGAAATCGTACCAATGCGGCGGTGTGTCTCAACGACACATCCGCCTGAAAACAATCGAGTTTACTCAATATCGTGCTATTTGCCGATCCGGCGATACGACCGCTTGTCGGCCGACGATGCCGTTTTGCTCGGGGGAATACAATCATGGCGGCAGCCAATCAGGACGCCGACCAGACATCGAACCAAGCGCCGCTGGACCGCGCGCTGTCGATGCTGGTCGAAGCTCTCCAGATCTTGGACGCTCAGGAGGTTCCTCCTGAACTAGGAGCGCGTCTCCAAGGTGTTATCGAAGATTTGAACGATTACGCCGCGTCTTGAAATGTCTTTCGATGCAATTTGACGCGAACGGCCATCGATGCTTGCAGAACCACGAACTCGAGGCGATGAAACACTCGTAGCGTGCCGAATCGACCGTGGCGGGCACCGAGATCGGTGCCCGCCTAACTCTTCAGACATCGACCCTGCGTACACACCGACCGGCCATTAAAGCGGGTGAATCGCGGTTACGAGCCCGCAGCATTTCTCGTTCCTGCTCGTTGTGGGGTGAAGAAAGGCGTCGCTCAATGTCCAGTATCGATCCGAATGCTGTTGGAAGCGCTTTACCCAGTCAACGAAGCCGAGCCGGATCAATTCGTTGTGAATGGGAACCTCGCGCTCCGCGGCCGCCGTCTTTAATGTCATATCCCGCGTGAGCAGAAAGTAGCGGGTGCCGCTCGCCGACTTGCGGACGTGTGCCGGCGTGAGCTGCAAGATCTCTCCCATCCGCAAGCCCGAATAAAGCGCGATCAACGGCACCCAATAACGGCTGCGGCGGATGATATTCGGACCTCTGATCGCAAACCGGCGCCCGTCGTCCTCGCAGCCCCTGTACAGTGGCGAGCTGAAGATGGCCTTGAGCTCTTTGGACGCGAAGGGCAGACGCTGGTCCTCGCCGATCGGGCGCTTGACCAGGGGCGCGACGTCTTCGCCAACATTGTCGGCGACCATACGCTCCCTCACACACCATCGCAGCAGGTCCTCGAGCATCCGCAGGTAGTTGTTCTGGGTCTCCCACGACAGTGTCCGGCCCGACTTGTTCGACCTAGCAAGCTGCTCAAGCGATCGACTGCCTCTGGTCTTCGAGAAATTTGGAGGGAGCTTGGCGAGCGTGTCGCGGAAACGGTTGCAGTCGCTCCGCGAGACCTCCGTAATGCGCGTGGAGCGGCCAAAGAACAGGCCGACGTGATGGAGCAGGGACCGCTGCTTGGCCGCGGTTTTTGCGGTGACAGGCTTTAGATCGAGCACTTCCCGCTGATACCGCGCCAGGCATTCGCTTAGTGTGGCGCTTCGCTCGCCTCGATCGACCTGCGCCGGGGCGTTCGCGAAGAAAGCGTCGCCAAGCCGGTCCCGATAGTCGCCGTCGAGCCGCGCCAACTCCAGTGCAACCAGTTGCATGAGCGCCCGTCGGACAAGTTCGGCGAGACGCTCGTCGACGAGCAGCCGCGGTTCGTTCGAGGCGCCAGTCAACGCCTCCCGGGCGGCTTGGCCGACAAGCAAGTGAACATCGGGGTTTTGCCATGTGGCAAGGATCCCAAGTTGCTGTTGAAGATCCTCGCGGACCAATTCGCGCTCGTCATCGTCGAGTGCGGCGGGGCTGGCTGATCGGAGATCTAGGGCCGCTTTGGACCGGGCGAAGAACCGCCGGGCGAGCGCTGCCACTTCATCGTCGGATAGGGCGGAGGCCGCCGGGGAAGGGACCACCGCGGCTCGCTGCGCTTCGGCGAAAGCTGCCGCCCACCTGCCGGCCTCGCGCAGATGGAGCGCTTCCGCGTCGGATCGCCGCGACGTGCCCAGGCTCTTCCAGATCTGCTTTCGGCCAAAGCGCGCCACGAGCGCCGTCGGAACGACGATCCGCGAGTAGTAGGTCTTGCCGCGAAGGTGCAGCCCCCGGAGTTTTGCCACGTCTTTCACCCCTGCACTGTAGCAGTTCGACGTAGCAGGGGGCAAAGGAACCCCGCGAAAATCCTAGCTTTTCAGGATTTCCGCGGGATTTTCAGAGGATGGTGGAGCCGAGGGGGATCGAACCCCTGACCTTCGCAATGCCATTGCGACGCTCTCCCAGCTGAGCTACGGCCCCGTTCCCTCGCGCCTTAAGCGATGTTGTCCGCCCTCGCAAAGAGGGAATTTAAGGCGCTCCGTTCAAATTAGCTTTCGTCGTCCTCGCGGGCCTTCTCAACGCCGAGGTCGTCGTCGCCGGTGTCGAGGTCGACTTCCTCGTCGGCGCTCGGCTCGGCTTCTTCCTCGATCGCCAGATCCTCGGCTTCGAGATCCTGGTCGGTCGCGGCTTCCTTCTGACGCGCTTCCGCGGCCTCGAACGGAAGCGGCTGCTTCGACTTCAGGACCGGCTCGGGAATCCACTCGGTGCCGCACTCGAGGCAGTGCACCGGCTGATCATTGCCGAGATCGTAAAAGCGGGTCGAGCACTTGGGGCAAGTGCGCTTGGTGCCCCATTCGGGCTTCACCATGGTGGTAAACTCCAGTCAAAATCCGGTGGACCGCGAAGTGGCGGCAGCGTTCGGGCGCGCGCCTTGCCATAGGCTATCCGCCCTGTCAAAGCGCCTCCCTTGAACAGGAATTTCGGAACTGGCGACGAGGTTCGCAAGGGCTTCGTAATTGCGGTCGATGGCCCTGCGGCGAGCGGCAAGGGGACGATCGCCCGCGCGCTCGCCAAGCATTTCGACCTGCCGCACATGGATACCGGGCTGCTCTATCGCGCCGTTGCCCTGAAGCTGTGGCGCTGGGGCGGCGATCCCAACGTGGAATTCGAAGCTCTTCGCGCCTGCGACGACCTCGGCTTCGACCCCGGCGACGAGGAATTGCGCAGCGAACCCGTTTCACGCATCGCTTCGAAGATCTCGTCTTATCCTTCCGTTCGAGACGCCCTGCTGCAGCGACAGCGCGACTTCGCGGCTCAGGAGGGCGGGGCGGTCCTCGACGGCCGCGATATCGGGACCGTCATCGCGCCAAATGCCGATGTGAAACTGTTCGTGACCGCAAGCGCGGAAGTTCGGGCGCAGCGGCGTGTCCGCGAGTTGCTGGAGCGCGGTATGCCCGGGCATTACGAGGATGTCCTGCTGGATATTCGGGCCCGGGACGAGCGCGATGCGGGCCGCCCCGTAGCGCCATTGCGGCAGGCCCCGGATTCGCTTGTGCTCGATACGAGCGACCTCGGCATTCAAGAATCGATTGCTGAAGCGATCAGGCTCGTCGGTGAGCAGGTAGGACTAAAACTTCCAGGATAGTCCAACGGCAGCGAGCCGCTTGCGCTTCGAAGCCGGATTCGGATTGACCTCAGGCACGAAGTCGCGGTGCTTGGGTGCCGTCTCATACAGACCCACGCCCATCAAGGTGCCGGCAGCGATGCGCTTGCTGGCAAGGACGCCGCGTTGCTGCTGCCGCACGCCGGTCGGATCGGTATACTCGATAACGGGGAAGGCGAAGCCGCGATGGTGGAAGTGAGCCGGGGGCTCTCCGCTGAAGCGGGCCATGGAAGGCAATTTGTTCGCCTCGTCTATGCTACCGGGTTCGGCGACGCCCGGATGGGCCCAAACCAGCAGCGTTCCGAACGCGAGGACCCTCAAACGCTCCATGCGTCCCCTATTTGTCCATCGTTCCAACAGTATAACGAGACAGGGAAACCGCAAGTTCCGGGTGAACCCTGACTGCCGCGATTTGAGACAGCGATTCCGAAACGGAAGCACTTGCGCTAACTGACTAACAGGCCTCAAAAATCGTGGCTGGCGAAGGCAGGTTGCGGGCACCCGGTGGTGGCACGGGATTATTACTCAGTCTTGGGAGTGACGCCGGCATCCGAGGATGTCGTGATCCGCGCCGCCTATCGCGCGCTGATGCGCCGCTATCATCCCGACGCCGATCCCAGCAGCGAAGCGTCGCAGCGCGCCGCCGCGATCAACGCCGCCTACGCTGTCCTGAGCGATCCCGAGAAGAGGGCGCGCTACGACGGTTCGCTGGCCGCTCAGCGCCTCATCAAGACTGAACCGGATAAGCGGCGTGGGCTCTCCCGATACATTCCCGGCCCCGCCGGCCTTCTTGCCCTCGGTACTCTGGCTGTCGCGCTCACGGCCATCGCGATCTCGCCGCCGATCGGCGTGCTGCCTCCGGACACATTGGCTGAAGCCGGCCAGCAACGGGCGGGCTCGGCGAACAGGATGCGCGAAGCAGCGGCATCGAAGGCGCAAGCTGCCGATGCGGCGTCTTGCGATGATCCTTCCGTACCTCGGCTCATTCGAGCGGAGCTCGTGCGCCAAGCCGGACGTCTTCGCGATGCGGATGGGGAGATGCTTCAGGCCGTTGGCAACAGCGCCAGCGTGCGCCTGGATTCTCCAACGGCTCGAGGCGACCGCGGCATCGACGCCGTCGGCTGCAGCGGCTGGCTTTCCGTCAACCTCCCGCCGGGAGTGGTGGTCGAGGGCGGACGGACCAACCTCAACGGAGAAGTTGCGTTCGGTCTTCTGCGCACGGCCGACAAAGGCTTCAGGCTAGCGAGCCTGTCGGGAGCCAGCGGGCTGGTGCGCTCGCTGGCCACGGCCGGCCCGCCGCCGCGGGAGCAGATTTCGGAAGAAGACGTCAAGCCGGAGGAGATCGCCCTGTCGAAGCCTTCACCCCCGCGGGTGGTCCGCCCAGGGAAGCTTCCAGAGACGAGCGGCAAGGTGGTGGAAGTTGCGTCCGCGAAGCGGTCTTCCGCTGCCGCTCCTGTCGAGACGGCCAAGACGGCACCATCGGCTCCGGCCGACCTCTCAAGCCCGCACTGCCGCACGCTCAGCGGATGGGCGGACAAGGCAGTGTGCAACAACAGCAACCTGACAGGCCTAGATCGCCAATTGGCGCTGCTCTACCGCCAGTCCTGGGCGGAGGCCGACGCCTCGAAGCGGACGTCGCTCTCCAACACGCGTGATCAGTTCCTCGATCGCCGCAATGCCTGCCGTTCCGATTCCTGCCTGACGAGCGCTTATGTGTCGCGGCTTCGGGAGGTAGGCGATATCATGCGGCGGCGCTCGCAGTAGGCGTCACGGCTTCCTCCGCACCGCCCAGACGAGCGCGGAAAGGGAGGTGATCAGGGCAGCGAGAGCGAGCACTGCGGGGGGATCGAGAACGAGCACGGAATCCACTCCTTGCGAGGCGCGGGAGGCGACTCAGCAGTCGACTGTTCCCTATTTGTTCCCTATCTGCAATAGGTAATTTCCTACCGCGACAACTGCTCGCTGAGGTAGCAGAATCTTCACCTATGTTGCGTAAACCCTTGCGCTGGACAGAAATTCGAGTGGGCGGGACATGCAGGGGGCAACCAGCAAAGTCGTTCGTATTGCGAGTAGCCACCTCATCACGAGTTGTGCGACCGCAGCGGCTATCATCTTGTTCGTCGCGCTGGGCAGCCAGGTGCTGCCCGCCGCGTTCGAGAACGTGCCCTTTCAGGCGTCCGACTCTGAGTTGACGGTCGCCTTCCTGCTGAACATCGCGATCATCCTGTTCGGCTGGCGCCGTTCGAAGGACCTTCGCGAGGCCCTTCAGGCGTATGAGCGGGCTGAGCAGCTCGCTCGGAAGAACGCCAACACCGACCCGACCACGGGACTGGCCAATCGTCGCGAATTGATGCGGGCCCTGTCGGAAACGATCGAGTGGAAGAAGAGCGGGGCCCTGCTGCTGCTCGACCTCGACCATTTTAAGCGCGTCAACGACCTTCACGGCCATCTCGCGGGCGATCACCTGCTGAAGCACGTCGCCGACATTCTAGTCGACGTCTCGCCGGAGCGCGCCTGCTGCGCCCGCATCGGCGGGGACGAGTTCGCCATCCTGCTCGAAGATTCGACGGCGGGCGAGGCAGAAACGGTGGCCAGAAGCGTGCTGGAGCGTCTCGCCCTTCCGGTTCATCTTGGCTCGGCCCAGGCGTTCGTATCGGCGTCGATCGGCCTGGCCGAAATCCGCAAGTATCAGCGCGAGGAGGACATCCTCCACGAAAGCGACGTGGCGCTTTATGCCGCGAAGCGCGCCGGCCGGAACTGCCACGCCTGGTTCGATCCGGAGCTGGAGCGCGAGCTGACCGACCGGGTCCAGTTCGAGGAGGACATCCGCCGCGGCGTGGAACGCGGCGAGTTCATTCCCTTCTTCCAGCCGCTGATCGATCTCGAGACCCGCGAGCTTGTCGGGTTCGAAGCGCTCGCTCGCTGGAGGTCCGCAAGCCGCGGATTCCTGGAGGCCGAGCGCTTCATCGATGTCGCCGAGAAGACCGGCCTGGTCGGCCCGCTGACCATGAGCGTGTTCGAGCAGGCGCTGGTCGAGGCGCGGTCGTGGCCCGCGCATCTCAAGCTGGCGATCAACATCTCGCCGGTGCAGTTCCGCGATGCCTCTCTCGCCGCGCAGATCATGAAGATCCTGACCGAGGGCGGCTTTCCGGCCAACCGGCTGGAAGTCGAAATCACCGAGGGATCGCTGCTCGAGGACCGCGATCAGGTCATCGCAACCATCCGCAGCCTGAAGAACGTGGGCGTCAGCATCTCGCTCGACGACTTCGGCACAGGCTACGCCTCGCTGTCGCAGGTGAACACGCTGCCCATCGATCGCATCAAGATCGACAAGAGCTTCATCAGCACCATCGTGAAGAGCGAGCAGACCGCCGCGATCGTCAACACGATCACCAGCCTGGGTCACACGCTCAACGTCCCGATCACGGCGGAAGGCATCGAGTCAGAGCACGTCCGCAACGAGCTTGGCAAATATGGCTGCTCGGAGGGGCAGGGCTGGCTGTTCGGCCGTCCGCTTTCCGCCGACACCGTGCGCACCTTCCTGGAGATGCGCGAGCGCGGCGAGGGCGGTTCGCTGCCCGAGGCCGAAGAGCCACCCCAGCCGAAGCTTCGCCGTAGCGGCTGGTAAGGCGGTTCAGGCGGCCTTTTCCTGGCCCCACTGCCGTACGCGGCGCCCGGCGCACCAGAGTTCCTTCAGTGCCTCCCCATGCTCCTCCGCGCGCTCGACTGCGCGCTGGTCGTCTTCGGCGGCAAAGCCTTCGACGCGCCCGAACCGCCCGCGGCGGTCGACGAAGTAGAGCCTGTAATAGGGCACCGATACTCTCCGATTTGGGCGACACGACCTCGGTCTCGCGGCCCATTTCGACACTGGTCCCCAATGGTTAACCAAACCCTACTTTTTGAAAATTCGCCCCAAGAACATAACGGCTTAGCGACGGCGTGAGGATGCGGACGCGGGCCGGAGGCCGGGGTTGCGGATGCAATGCTCGTAGCCGATCCAGTCGGTGCGCGAATGCCCGCGCGAGGCGTTGCGGTTGCACAGGTGGATCTTCCAGTCGGGCGGGTCGGTCTTCTTCACGTAGGCGAGCGATCGCTTCATGGCCTTCTGCTGCCTGGAGATGCAGTTATTCTCCCACTGGCAGACGAAGCCGATGTTGAGGAAGACGGGGTCGCGGAGCGGCGGCAGCTTGGCGGAGGCCGGCGCGGACAAGCCGGCCAGCACACAGGCCACGGCAAGCACCGGCACCTTCATGCGCGTCCCCTCTGACACGTTGCGACCCGAGATGCCGTAACGCTCGACCATAGTGAATCGGTTGCACGGCTATTTTGCAAGCTTTTGTGAGCGTTGTTGGATTCCTGCGTAGGGGAAGTTGACCAAGTTGACTGTGCCGCGCGGTTTCCAGCCAGGCGCCGAAGTTCGCTAAGTTCACTCCTCAACGCGCGAGCAGCGTGGGGGAGGGGTGGGGAGGAGCGGGCGGTGCGTTGCCGGGAGAAGTCGTTGCGGGCGAATTTCCTGCTCATTCGGCAGGGTAAGTCACAAAAAGGGGGGTGTAGGACAGCACGAACTGCCGAGCGCAGCTGAGCGATTGCGGAGCAATCGGGAAGCAGCGCGTAGAGACGGCGAGCGCCGGCCGGCGCGCGAACAAGCGGCCTAAGCCGCGCCGCGAGACGCGTCCGACGTCACGGGATTTACTCCCGTGACGGCTTCTAGGGCCATTTAGCTAATGGCAGGAATGGGTGGAAAGCTGACATTTCAGCGGCGGACCAGTGATTGGTCAGACGAACCCTTCATTTCAGGATGCAAGCCGTCCTCAGCGCCTCGAAAACACGCCGCGCCGCAAGGGGGCCATGGCGATTGTGAGGTAGAAGCTCGCCGTTCGCGATGGCTACAGCGATCATCGTCACGATCTGTCGCTCGCCACGCGACAAGCCTTCAAAAGGATCAGTCATCCAAATAGGAATGGTCGTTGGGCATGATGAGGCTCCTACATAGCGGGAGCTCTCATTTGTCTCTCATTCGCCGACTCGCTGGAACCTCGTCGACGATGAGTCTCGCTACGCCACCTCGTGCATTTAGCGCAATGAATTAGCTGCCACGATGATTTGCAATCGGCACAATCGCCGCGAGCCTATGTCCGCAATGGGTCGAAAGCGGACACTGGGCTAGCGGCAACTTTGGGAGGAAAGCAGACATTCGCGGCGGCTCGGAACTGCCGCGATTGGCAGCATCGTCGCTCTCCTTGGCCGCCGGGCGGCGGGCCGCTCCCTTATTCCGTGCTCACCTTCGTCTCCTCCGGCTCCATGCCTGGACGATACCGGGGGCTGGGCTGGGGGAGCAGGAAATAAAGCAGGACTGATAATGTGAGCACGACCGCGGCCCTCGGCGCGACCAGCGCCAGCGGCACGGCGGCAACGGTGAGCAGGGCTGCGGTGGAATACCGCCAGGTCATTTGGCGGAGGAAATCGGGTGCGAGCCGCTCGTCCATGATCGTCCGTGGCCGGCCATACAGCCATTTTCCCATCCAGAACAAAGCCGGCACCATGAGTCCGATCGTGAGCACGAGGCTCGCCTCGGCCTCGTGCTGGGTCCCAACATTGTAGGCCCAGATGCGGACCGGATAGGGGATTGACATGACCCCCATCAGGAAGCCGAGGTTGATTGCCCCGAAGGCGTGGTCGCTGTGGACGTAGATGCGGCCGACATGGTGGTGCTGGAGCCAGTAGACGCCAATCGCGAGGAAGCAGACCAGCACAGCAAGATGCTCGCGCCACTGTGCGGCGATGGCGAGCCATAGGCTAGGGCCCACCGCCGGCCCGTCGGGAGAGCCCGGCGGCTGGATTTCGACGACCAGCAAGGTGAGCGCGATCGCGAAGACCGCATCGCTGAAGCCCTCAAGGCGCCTCAGGCCGCGGACGGCCCCCAATGTTCTCAGCATGAGTCTATCCTATCCCGTCAGCGCAACTCGCGGAGCCGAGCTTATCTGAGAGTCTGCTTTGGGTCGAAAGCTGCCACTGAGCTAGCGGCAACTTTGGGTCGAAAGCTGCCGCTAGCGAGCACAAAGCTTTACGTATTACCGCGACGCAAAGCTGTCGCAGCGCGGCATCGTCGTTGTGACCGCGGGCATATTCTTCGCGCCCGTTCCGACGTAGTCCGCTGGGGCAATGATGCACATGCCTGAAGGTGTGGTGGCCGGCACCAGAGTGACGCGGCCGTAATGAAGCGTGCCTGGAATGTCGCCCGCCAAAGTCCGGGTGCCCTGTACGTCCTCGCAATGCCTGCGAGCTTCGATGAGAGCGTCTTTTTGCCCTTTGAGCGAGGCATATTCACCCGCTTGGGGCCCATTGCCGCCCGACAGAAACAACAGAGCGGGCCAAGCCACGAGCAAGCCGACGCCCATGGCCCAACTATCGTTGCTCGATCGCCGCTTCAGTCGGTGGTAGAGCTCGTTCGCCTTGGTATCGACTGCCATGATCTCAGTGTCGATCTGGTGGCAGGTGAGATTCTGATACGTGGTTGGTGAGACGTACGCTGCAGAGATTTTGGTGGGTGAGGTGGCGCAGCCGGACAAGAGTGCTGCGGACGCAACAAGCGAAACAACAACGCGCATGGAAGCCCCCTTCCTGTACTCAAGCGTAGTTAACGCAAATTAAACAACTCTGCAACGCTCGTGGATCGGAGCGGGCTACGCGAAGCTGATCATCGTGACGCCACCGCCTCGTCGCAACTGAGGGCGTCAAGGGCTTCCTGCTTGCCTCCAAACCCCCTCTAGTCTAAGGGCGCAGCCGTCCGGCGGGCGGTGATCCCCTCTGGACAGCCCGTCTCAATTGGCGAGCGCGTTCGGTGCATCGGAAAGGTCCGGCGCCGATACGCGCTTTTTGCATGACGGGGTGTCCTCAGAACGAACCACCCCCAAGGACGCCGTTCCGGCATGGTGCCGCTGCGGCAGTGCATTGAACCAGGTCCGCATGTGAAGGCTCGCCATGGTGGCGGTCCCGCGGCAGGCCACGATTACAGAGAGACAACCAACTTTATGGCAACCACGGCATTTCCGACCCGCGACGATTTCGCGGAGCTCCTCAACCAGTCCCTCGGCGGAGAGAACGAGGCTTTTGAGGGCAAGGTCGTCAAGGGCAAGGTGACCGCGATCGAGAACGACCTCGCGGTGATCGACGTGGGCCTCAAGTCCGAAGGTCGAGTGCCGCTGCGCGAGTTCGCAGCGCCGGGCCAGAAGGCGGAAATCTCCGTGGGCGATGAAGTCGAAGTCTTCGTCGATCGCGTCGAGAATTCGCAGGGCGAAGCGATGCTGTCGCGCGACCGCGCCCGCCGCGAAGCTGCCTGGGACAAGCTGGAAGGGGAGTTTTCCGCCGGCAACCGCGTCGAAGGCGTGATCTTCGGCCGCGTGAAGGGCGGCTTCACCGTCGACCTCGGCGGCGCCGTGGCGTTCCTTCCGGGTTCCCAGGTCGACATCCGTCCGGTCCGCGACGTCGGCCCGCTGATGGAAATCCCGCAGCCGTTCCAGGTCCTCAAGATGGACCGCCGCCGCGGCAACATCGTCGTGTCCCGCCGCGCGATCCTGGAAGAGACCCGCGCCGAGCAGCGCAGCGGCCTCATCCAGAGCCTCGCCGAGGGCCAGGTCATTGACGGCGTGGTCAAGAACATCACCGACTACGGTGCGTTCGTCGACCTCGGCGGCATCGACGGCCTGCTGCACGTGACCGACATCAGCTACAAGCGCGTCAACCACCCGAGCGAGGTTCTGAACATCGGCGACACGGTGAAGGTGCAGATCATCCGCATCAACCGTGAGACGCAGCGCATCAGCCTCGGCATGAAGCAGCTCGAGACGGATCCGTGGGAAGGCGCGGCGGCCAAGTATCCGGTCGGCGGCGTGTTCTCGGGCCGTGTCACCAACATAACCGAATATGGCGCCTTCGTGGAACTGGAAGCGGGCATCGAGGGCCTCGTCCACGTGTCCGAGATGAGCTGGACCAAGAAGAACGTCCATCCGGGCAAGATCGTCAGCACTTCGCAGGAAGTCGAAGTGAAGGTGCTCGAGGTCGACGAGGAGAAGCGCCGGATTTCGCTCGGCCTCAAGCAGGCCCAGGCGAACCCGTGGGAAGACTTCGCGCAGAAGCACCCGGTCGGCTCGACCGTCGAAGGCGAAGTCAAGAACGCGACCGAGTTCGGCCTGTTCATCGGCCTCGACGGTGACGTGGACGGCATGGTCCACATGTCGGACATCGCCTGGGGCGTGTCGGGCGAGGAAGCTCTCCAGCTGCACCGCAAGGGCGAAACCGTCCAGGCGCAGGTGCTCGACGTCGACGTCGAGAAGGAGCGCATCAGCCTCGGCATGAAGCAGCTTGAGCGCGGCGGCGTTTCGGCCGCGGGTGCGGCCAGCGGCGCCAAGAAGGGCGAAGTCGTCACCGTCACCGTTCTCGAGGTGAAGGACGGCGGTCTTGAGGTTCAGGTCGGCGACGATGGCCCGACCGGCTTCCTCAAGCGCACCGACCTTGGCCGCGACCGCGACGAGCAGCGTCCGGAGCGCTTCCAGGTCGGCCAGAAGTTCGACGCGATGATCACCGGTCTCGACCGGTCGAAGAAGCCGAACTTCTCGATCAAGGCGCTGCAGATTGCCGAAGAAAAGCAGGCAGTTGCGCAGTACGGCTCGTCGGATTCGGGCGCTTCGCTCGGCGACATCCTCGGCGCCGCGCTGAAGGAAAAGGCCGCTTCGTCGAAGAAGTAAGTGTGTAAGGGGCGGCGACACTTGCGCCGCCCCATCCTTTCTGACAGCTTGACCGCGCTTCTTGGGGGAGAGGCATCGTCAAAACGAATATGATTCTTGCGGGGATGAGATGATTCGCTCGGAACTGGTGCAGAAACTCTGCGGCGACTTTCCCGACCTTACCCAGCGTGAAGTGGAAGGCGTTGTCGGCGCCCTGTTTGATTCCATCACCGAGCAGTTGGCCCAGGGCGGCCGTGTCGAGCTGCGCGGCTTCGGTGCGTTTTCAACCCGCCAGCGCGACGCCCGTGTCGGGCGCAACCCGCGCACCGGCGATCCGGTCTCGGTGAACGCCAAGCGCGTCCCCTATTTCAAGCCGGGCAAGGAAATGCGCGAGCGGCTAAACTTAAGCGAGGTTACCGCCGAGTAAGCCGGGGCAGCACTACCGTCGCCGCGGCTGGCAAATGCGGACGTGGCGGAACGGTAGACGCTGGGGACTTAAAATCCTCTTCCCGTAACGGGAGTGTGGGTTCGATTCCCACCGTCCGCACCATCGCTGCCTGCAGGCATGCCGGGGGCATGCCGAGGACAACGATCCCGTAGCGAGGCGGAGGGCGAGCGCGCATCCTCAGCGCGTCGCACGCACACCGACCGCCGCAATACGCTCTACGTCGCGATATTCGTCGTGCTTCAGCTCCTCACCGAACACATCCGGATCGATCTCTTCGATCGTGATCTGCGCGCCGGCGGCGTTGCAGTCGGATTTCAGCGCCACGAGTAGCGGGGATCGGCCGTCGACGAAGGCCGCCCCCGTATAGAGCAGCATCGTTCCTCCGGGTGTGAGCTTGTCCAGCGCCTGGCGCAGCCAGTCGAGAGCGATCGCGCCGCCCAGGAGCTCGCCGCCGTGGCGATACTGACGCTCCGTAGAGTCCATCAGGTAGGGCGGGTTGGCGATGACCAGGTCCGCGCCTTCCGGCAGTCGGTCCGAGCAACGAGTCTCCACCGACGCACCGGCGGCGGCCGCGTTGACCTCCGCCAAGGAAAGCGCCTCCGGGTTCACGTCGACGAGCGAGACCTTCGCGTCCGGGAAGAGCGCGCTCACTGCGATCCCGCCGCTGCCGCATCCAGCGCCCATGTCGACGATGTGTCGCGGCGCCGGGAGGGACGGGAGTTGCCGCTTTACGAACCCCACGAACCGATACGTGTCGGGGCCGAAGAAGACGGCGTCCTTCTCGTCGGTTGGATAGCCCGAATGGACGAAGAGCTGGTCGTCGAGGCTGGCCACGCGGATGCGGCAGACCAGCTTGCCCGATCCGTCCCTTTCTAGCGCTTCTGCCTGTTCGAGCAGCTGCAGAAGCACCGGTTCTATTTCGTTCGGGCCAAACGGCCTGTTCCAGCCGAAGATATCGCGGAGGGTCGGGGGACCCGTGCACTCCGACGACAGCACGCATTCGTGCGTCGCGGGCGTTACGGTCGTGAACTGATAGGCGTAGAGCCGGAGGAAATGCAGCAGCTCGACGAGCGCTGCGTCGCGCTTCACCAGAGCTCGCGGCGGTAGTGATCGAAGCATCGTGCGCCGCACTGCAACCGCATCAGCGCACCTTCGGCGATCGCTTGGGCGCGGGCCGGGTCTTCGGCGACTGCGGGTGCGATGGCTTCCGCATTCCATGCGGCGCTGTGCTTCACGTCCAGCGTGGCGTGGAGATCGAAATAGGTTCGGGCCTTTGCCGCAACGCCGAGACGCTTGAGGCCTGCCGCAACTGCGGCCGAGCGATCGGGAGCTGTGAGCTCGATGACGCCCAGCGCGCCGAGCGCGTGCCACGCGTAGTCGCGGCGCGTCGCCATGGCCGTCATGGCGTTCGCCAGCGCGAGGCTCTGCCAGCAAGTCCCCTCGATCGTCGGACGAATGCCCAGCGCGACCGTCAGCCGTTCGAGCATAGGGCCGTGCATGCCCTTCTCGTTGCCGCGGCCCATCTCGTCCCAATAGTTGCGTGCGAGCTCCAGCTTGATGCGGGTCGGCAGCTTGATCTGCGTCAGCGCCGTCAAATCGTCGAAGCCCGCTTCCCCGGCCGCTTCCTGCTGCAGGTACCAGCGCATCTCATCGAGCGTCGCGCGTTCGGCAAGCCACGGGAACAAGGGGTCGCCCTGTCCGGGCCCATGCTGTTTCAGGCTTTCGAACCAGGCGACGAAACCTTCGGAATCCGATGGCGCCCTGGACGCTTCCTGGCTTACGTCGCGGCGCAGCGCCTCGAGGAAGCTGTCCTCCAGATTCAGCATCTCGACGTCGTTCGCGAGCCGCCGTTCGCGATCGGCGTCCGGGAGGCGCGGCGCGAGGCGCTCCCGATTCCATCGGGCGAGCCGGTGCTGCACATCCTCGCTGAAGATCTCCGGCTCTTCGCTACGCCACTTGAAGACTGTCGCCATGCAATGCGGAAACTGCCTTGTATGTCAGGCGGTTCCGTGCGCTAGCAGCGGCCTGTGCGCGTACTAGGCATCACCGAAACCTGCGACCTCGGGTCCCTCTACCGGCGCCTTCTCGGCGAGGGGCATGAGGTCAAGGTCAGCATCTCCAATCCGCTTGCGTCCGGCACGATGGCGGGAATTGTCCCGCGCTCGGACGATTGGCGAGCGGACCTGGAATGGATCCGCGAGGCTGGGGCCGACGGGCTCCTCCTGTTCGAGGCGATCGGTTTCGGCGAGCTTCAGGACCAGCTTCGCGTCGGAGGGTTCAATGTCGTGGGCGGCAGCGCTTTCGGCGACCGCCTGGAGAACGACCGAGCGTTTGCGCAGCAGCTCCTGTCCGACCTCGGACAGCAGATCGCGCCCACGAAGGAGTTCACAGGCGCGGAGACTGCAATCTCCGACCTCGCGAAACGACCACGGCGATGCGTTCTGAAGCTGAGCGCTTCGGCCGGCGAGACTTTGGTCGGAGTTCTTTCCGACGGTCGGGACATCGCCGCCTATCTCAGAATTAAGCCGCCGAGCGGCGCCTTCATCCTGATGGATCATGTCGAAGGTATCGAGATCGGCGTTGGCGCTTTCTTCAACGGATCGCACTTCCTGCGCCCTGCCTGCCTCGACTGGGAGCACAAGCACTTCTTCGCCGGTGACCTCGGCGAGCTGACCGGCGAGATGGGTACGGCGGCGACGTTCGATCATTCGGACACCTTGTTCGACGCCACCCTGGCGCGTCTCGAACCCCAGCTTGCGGATGCGAAGCATGTCGGCTGGGTGAACCTCAATATGATCGTGAACGCGGAGGGCATCTGGCCGCTCGAGTTCACCTGCCGCTTTGGATACCCCGGGTTTGCCGTGCTGGAGCCGCTTCAGGCGATCGGTTGGGGCGAACTGCTGAAGTCTTTGGCTCAGGGTTCGGGCGAGCGCCTGCCCACGCACTCCGGCTTCTCGGTCGGCGTCGTCCTCAGCACGCCACCCTTTCCACTGTCGCGCAAGGAAGTGGACGCGCCTGTGGGGCTGCCGCTGATCGTCGACGGCGTCGAGGTCGAGCATCTTCACTGGGGCGAGGTCGGCTTGGAACAGGACCAGCTGGTGACGTCAGGCCTCTACGGCTGGACGGCGGTCGTCACGGGGACGGGCCCTACCGTGGGTGACGCGCAAGCGGCGGCCTACGAGCGCGCCAGCAAAGTGCAGACGCCGAACCTGCGCTATCGCAAGGACATCGGCGACAAGCTCGCGAAGTGGCAGCTTCAGGCGTTGACCGATTGGGGCTGGATAAAGTCCATGCCCTCCAGCCGCATCGCATCGCAAATCGTGCGATAGTCGCTCGTCAGCTCGGTGCCCGCCGGCAGGTCGTAAGCCGCGACGTCATCGCCGAACGCGATGCCGAGCGAGCGAGTGTTCGGCTCATCGGAATGGTTGAAGTGGCGCCCGTTGTCGCCGCAGAGGACCCATAGCCTGAGATCGGCATGGAGCGTGGAATAGGTCCGCAGGAAGCTCTGCAGAAGCTCCGGCATGTCTTCGAGCTCGTCGTCCGAGAAGACGCGGTCGATGCGGCTGTCGAACCGCCAGATCAGTTGTCCTGCCCGGACCGGCTCGACCAGGAAAACGCCGATTCCGTGGATGTCGCTCGCGCGCAATTCCGTCCTGACCATCAACATACGCAACTCCGTCGGCGCAGGTAAACGGCCTCTGGGCGGAAAGGTGCCCAGAGGTGCCAAAGGACAACTCAAATTGTTAATCTTGTCGGGCTATTGCGAGCATGTGTCCGAGGAGCGTCCGCAAAGTTCTACAGGCAGAGCCGCGAACGATGTCGCGCGCCACGACTGGGTCGTGCTTGGAACGGTCATTGCCGCCGTCGTCCTGCTAATCGGCAACGGCACTTCCTTTTTCCGCGAAATCAGCCGCGCGGAGATCCTGCTGGGCCCGGGCGTCCAGGTCGCTGCAATCGCTCTCACGCTGAACGTCGCGCTGCTTCTGTTCGGATGGCGGCGCTACGTCGACCTGCAGCATGAGACCGAGCGCCGCATCGACGGTGAACGCCGCGCGGCAATTGCGGCTTCGACCGATCCGGTGACCGGGCTGCTCAACCGCAAGGGCTTCGCCGACGGCACCGAGGATTTGCGGGGCAGGGCGGCGACGGCAGGCCTGTCACTGCTGATCATCTCGCTTCAGCTACATCGATTCCGCTCCGTCTACGACCGCCACGGCTACGACGTTGGCGACGCCATGCTTCGCGGCATTTCGGCGACCATCCTCAAGGAGGTGCCGGGCCCGGCGGTCATCGCCCGCATTGGCGGCGACGAGTTCGCAATTGCCAGCGTAACGTCCGCTGACACTCGCGAGGAATCGCAGAAGCATATCGAAGCGCTGCTGCGCTCCGTGACCCGCCCATTCGAGATCGAGGGCAAAATGATCCAGGTCGGCGCGTTCGCCGGCATGGCCCTCGCGCCTTGCGAGGACGTTCGCGTGCCCGACCTCCTTCGCCGCGCTGATATCGCGCTCGACCATGCGAAGACGGGCCGCTCGGCACGGCCGGTCTGGTTCGACGCGGCGATGGAACGTGCGCTGATGGCGCACGGGGAGATCGAGCAGGGCATCCGCTTCGGCCTCGAGCACGAGCAGTTCGTGCCCTTCTTCGAGCCGCAGGTGGATCTGAGGACCTGCGAGATCACCGGTTTCGAGGTTCTCGCGCGCTGGAGGCACCCTCTCGGCGGCCTCATCTCCCCCGACCAGTTCATCCCGATCGCCGAGGAAATCGGGGTCATGGACCGGCTGTCCGAGCAGGTCATCCGAGCCGCTCTGTTCGCTGCTCGGGACTGGGACCCGTCGATCAAGATTTCGGTCAACATCTCGCCAACGCAGTTCGCGGACGGCTGGCTAGCCGAACGGATCGTCCGCATCCTGACCGAGACCTCGTTCCCGGCGGATCGTCTGGTCATCGAGATCACCGAGAGTTCGATGCTCGGCGACATGGACCTCGCCAAGTCCATCGTCACCAGCCTCAAGAACCAGGGGATGAAGCTGGCGCTGGACGATTTCGGCACCGGCTTTTCGTCGCTGTCGCACCTGCGCTCGCTGCCGTTCGATTTGATCAAGATCGACCGTTCGTTCGTGACCAACATTCACGAGAGCGGCCAGAGCGCCGCCATCGTTCGTGCCGTCGTGACGCTGGCCGATGCGCTGAACGTGCCGATCCTCGTCGAAGGGATCGAGAACGAAGCGGCACATGCCGCCGTGCTCGCCATCGGCTGCTCGAGCGGGCAGGGCTGGTACTTCGGCAAGCCGATGGAAGCGGACCAGGCGGCCCAGCTGGTCGTCCGCCGCACCGCCGTGCCGGAAGCGCAGGCTTCTCAGTCGCCTTCCCGCGCGGCTTAATCCCTAATCAACGACAGGTTCCCGGGCGTCCCGTTACGGAACGGGCGGAGCAAGCGCGTCGAAAGTGGAGTTGTGCGCATGGTTAAATCCACTTTAAGAATTGGCCATGCGAATGCTGAAACCTGTGATTGCGTTAGACCCGCGCCTCTTCGGAAGGCGCTTCCCGGGATTCATCCTCGGCAGCCCCGAGGAGCCGAGCTGGGCAATCAGCGACGACCTGAAGCTGTTCGCATCGACCTTTGCTGCGGGATTCCTGTTCGTTTCGGTCCTGATTCTCTGACCGCTCGACCAATCTAAGATTACTAGATCGGCCCCTCAGTTGGGGGGACGATGATGTTGCGTAGGTTTTGGCGATTGCTGACTTCGCCGAGCGCAAAATGCTCTTGGTGCGGCAAGCCGCTAATCGGAAACGATCATTCTGACTGCGCTCAAGACCAGGCCATGCATTAATCGCAGGCCAAATGGAGCTTCCAGCCTAGCCAAGCCGCGATGACGCTTCCGAGCGCAACCAGGAACAGGGTCTGCGCGACCGAGAAGCCCACCAGCACGAGTCCGGTCAGCATCAGCGTCGCGAGCACCATCGCGCCTGAATTGACGATGTTGTTCGCGGCCACCGTGCGGGCCGTTTCCGACTTCGGGACGGTTGTGGTCAGGAATGCGTAGAGCGGCACGACGAACATGCCGCCCGCAATCGCAACGCCGAGAAGGTCCAGCACGACCGCCCAGGCCAGCGGGTGGCGGAGGAATTCGCGGAAGGTGACGAGTTCAGTCGACGCCGGCCAGTTGCGGGTAAGCCAGAAAAGCAACAGTACGAATATGCCCATCAGCAGCGCTGAGCTGGGCGCGAACCTCGCCGACACGCGGCCCTTCAGCATGCGGTTGATGGCAACGGAGCCGATGGCCACGCCAACGGAGAAAACGGCGAGAAACAGCGTCGCGACGCCCTGGTCGCCGTAGAAGACGTTCTTCACGAGCGGCGGGAATTGGGCCGCGAGGACGGCGCCCATCGCCCAGAAGAAGCTGATCGCGAGGATCGCAAGGAAGAGGCGGCGTACGTGCAGAGTCGCGCTGACCAGCGTCACCGAGGCTCGAATGATGTGCCAGTCCATGCCACGGTGAGGGTAGCCGGGAATTTCCGCATCGTCGGCGGGTGGAGCAGCGGGCACGAAGCCGCCCGCGACGCGGCCGATGAGCGCAACCGCCAGCACCCCGACCGCCGCCCACTCGGCATGATAGCTGCCGTCGGATCTCTGATGCACAAGAAGACCGCCGAAGATCGTGCCGCACAGGATGGCGATGTAGGTGCCCGCTTCCACGAGTCCGGTACCGCCGAGCACCTCGTCCTTGGTGAGATGCTGCGGAAGGATCGCGTATTTGATCGGCCCGAAGAAGGTCGAATGCACACCCATCGCTGTCAGGGCGATGAGTAGCAGCGGGACGTTCTGCAGCAGGAGGCCCGCCGCGCCGAAGATCATGATCGCGATCTCCACGCTCTTCACGATGCGGACGATGCGCGCCTTGTCGAGCGCGTCGGCAAGTTGGCCGGAAAGCGCCGACAGCAGGAAGAAGGGCAGGATGAAGAGGCCGCCGGCGATGGCGCTGAACGTCGCCTCCTGCTCGGCATTGCGGTAGATCCCGTAGATGACGAGCAGCACCATCGAGGTGCGGAAAAGGTTGTCGTTGAAGGCGCCGAGGAACTGCGTCGTGAAGATTGGCAGGAAGCGGCGGGTTCGCAGGAGGTGAAGAGAGTCCTGCATCAGAACGCTCGCGGCGACGGTAAAGTCCGCGTGAATAACATTAGGTCCGGTGGGCCCTCGGCTGCCGCAATTGCCGAAAACCCTTAGCGACTGCCGCGCCTCCTACAAGCGCAGGATCGCCATGACTTTTGCCAATTCGTCGCATTGGCTAAGCAGGTTGCCAATGTTGTCCGTGCCGAACCTGCTGACGCTGTCGCGAATCCTCGCCGTGCCCTTGCTCGTCTTCCTTCTGTGGAAGCCGGCGCCATGGGACTATGCGATCACCTTCGTCCTCTACTGCATCGTCGGGATCACCGATTATTTCGACGGCTACCTGGCGCGCGCGCAGGGGCTGACTTCGCGGCTAGGGCAGTTCCTCGATCCGATCGCGGACAAGATCATGGTCGCGGCGGTGCTGGTCATGCTGATGGCGAGCCGCAAGGCGGACGGCGATGCGCCGATTATCGAGAATTGGTCTGTCATCCCGGCGCTCGTCATCCTGCTGCGCGAGATCATGGTTTCGGGCCTGCGCGAGTTTCTGGCCGAACTGAAGGTGCTTGTCCCCGTAAGTGCGCTCGCCAAGTGGAAGACGACCTTCCAGCTCGTCGCGCTCGGCGCCCTGATCCTCGGCGGAGCCTTCCCGGCGCAGCACTGGATTCATCTCACCGGGATCGGCTGCCTCTGGGTCGCGGCGGCGCTCACCCTCGTCACCGGCTGGGATTATCTGCGCGTCGGCCTGAAGCACATGGACTGAGGTTCTGACGAGAACCTGACACTAATCGATTTTCCCATTGTTACTGACAAAGATTCATCGTTTCCGCCGTTCAGCGAGCGAGCCTAGCGTCTGCCCCACATTCCAGATTGGGAGAGGCACGACATGGACGCGAAGACTGGCGATATGGGTGGATGCCCGATGGGTCATGGTGACGGTGGCGTCCGCGCGCTTCTCGGGCGGCAAAACCGCGACTGGTGGCCGGACGCGCTCGCGGTCGACATCCTAGCGCCGAACGGTCCCGCGAATCCTCTGGGCGAGCACTTCAACTATGCCGAGGCTTTCAAGAAGCTCGACTATCAAGCGCTGAAATCTGACCTGACGGCGCTGATGACCGATAGCCAGCCCTGGTGGCCGGCCGACTACGGACATTACGGACCCTTCTTCATCCGCATGGCCTGGCATGCGGCCGGCACCTACCGCACCGGCGACGGCCGCGGCGGCGCAAACAGCGGGCAGCAGCGCTTCGCTCCGCTCGACAGCTGGCCGGACAACGGCAACCTCGACAAGGCGCGCCGCCTGCTGTGGCCGATCAAGCAGAAGTACGGCGAAAATATCAGCTGGGCCGACCTGTTCATCCTGGCCGGCAACGTCGCGATCGAATCCATGGGCGGCCCGGTGTTCGGCTTCGGCGGGGGCCGCGCCGACGTCTTCGAGCCGGAAAAGGACACCTACTGGGGCGACGAGGACAAGTGGGTGAACGAAGGCGTTCAGACCCGCATCGACGAGGAGCGTGGGCTTGAGGATCTCGACGGTCCACTGGCCGCGATCCAGATGGGTCTCATCTACGTCAATCCGGAAGGTCCCGGCGGCAATCCCGATCCGCTGAAATCAGCCCGCGATATCAAGGCGACCTTCGAGCGCATGGCGATGAACCATGAGGAGACCGTCGCGCTGACCGCCGGCGGCCATACGTTCGGCAAGGCGCACGGCAATGGCGATCCCTCGACGCTCGGCGCTGCGCCGGCGGGCGGCGACCTTGCGGCGCAAGGCTTCGGCTGGGTCAGTGGCGAGGAGCATGGCGGCATTGGCGAGCACACCGTGACCAGCGGCATCGAAGGGTCGTGGGTGAACACCCCGACGCAATGGTCGGAGAACTATTTCCGCCTGCTGCTCGACTACGATTACGAGCTCGTCCACTCGCCCGCAGGCGCTCAGCAGTGGCAGCCGATCAACCAGAAGGAAGAGGACATGGCGCCCGCGGCGCATGACCCTTCCAAGAAGGTCCCGACGATGATGACCACCGCCGACATGGCGCTGAAGATGGACCCCGAATTCCGCAAGATTTCGGAGAAATTCCGCAACGATCACGAAGCGTTCAAGGACGCCTTCGCGCGCGCCTGGTTCAAGCTCACGCATCGCGACATGGGGCCTAAGGCTCGCTACCTCGGCCCGGAGGTCCCCGCCGAAGACCTGATCTGGCAGGATCCTATCCCGGCCGGGAACATGCCGTCGGATGCCGACGTCGCAGCGGTGAAGGCGAAGATCGCAAGTAGCGGCCTGACCGTTCAGCAGCTGGTGAAAACGGCGTGGGCGTCGGCGTCGACCTATCGCAAGTCCGACCATCGCGGCGGCGCTAATGGGGCGCGCATTCGCCTCTCGCCGCAAAAGGATTGGGACGTCAACGAACCGGCCGAGCTCGCGAAGGTGCTGCAGACGCTCGACGGCCTGCGTGGCAACCTGTCGATGGCCGACGTTATCGTGCTCGGCGGCGTGGTCGGCGTCGAGAAGGCGCTGAAGGACGCCGGCCAGAGCGTCGAGGTGCCCTTCACCGGCGGCCGCGGCGACGCGACGCAGGAGCAGACCGACGCAGACAGCTTCAAGTGGCTCGAGCCGGAGGCGGACGGCTTCCGCAACTATCTGCCGAAGAAGCTCCGCGTGAAGACCGAGGAGATGATGCTCGACCGCGCTGCCCTCCTGGGCTTGTCCGTGCCGGAAATGGCCGTCCTCGTCGGTGGCCTGCGCGTGCTCGGCGCCAATTACGGCGGCAGCCAGCACGGCCACTTCACCAAGCGGACGGGAGCGTTGACCAACGACTATTTCGTCAATCTGCTCGACATGACCAATGTTTGGAAAGCGGTGGATGGTTCGGGCGACGAGGAATATGTCGCGACCGATCGCGCAAGCGGCGGCGAGACATGGCGCGCGACCCGTGCCGACCTCATTTTCGGATCCAATGCGGAGCTTCGCAGCGTGGCCGAAGTCTACGCCCAGAAGGGCGGCGAGCAGAAGTTCGCCCGCGACTTCGTCAAGGCGTGGACCAAAGTGATGAACGCCGATCGCTTCGATCTTCCGCAGAAGACGAAGTCCGACGAGCCGATCGGCATCGCAGAGCCTGAAATGGCGAAATAAGGCTTCGGTCGCCGCGGCGGGACGTCACTCCCCACCCCCCCCCGCCCGCCGCGGCGGCCGATGACGTGTTGGGAAGGGAGAGCCCAATGCATAAGTCGGAGATCAACGGCCTCGATCCGACGAGGCAATATTGGGTGCCCGCGGTCGTGGCACCGCACCGGGACTGGATTGCGGCGCGCGGCTGTCGCTCCGGCGCGCGCTATCTCGTCGACGGACGAACGCTGCGGGCGAACCGCGACAGCTTCCCGGCCTTCGACAGCCAGCTCACTTGCCTCAAATGGATTATGAAGAACCGCGCCCGGCTTAACCGGACGCTGCCTGAGGCTCGCGTTCGGGCCGTGGCACTCGATCGCTGGCTTCTAGGCCTGGAATAACGTCCTTCACGATTTTGCGGAGCGTGTCCGCGAGCAGCTGGAATTCCTCTTCGCGCGGGCTCGAACGGCGCCAGATCAAGGCCACGCGGCGGAAGCCGTGATCCGACTTCAACGGCCGAGCATCGACGCGAGTCCCGTCGAGGATGCCGGCGTCGATCGCCATGGCAGGGACGAAGGTCAGGCCGAGGCCATTGTCGACCATCTGCACGAGCGTGTGGAGCGAGGTGCCTAGCATCGCGGCTTCGGCGCGCAGCTCCGGCCGGTTGCAGGCGGACAGCGCGTGGTCCTTCAGGCAGTGGCCGTCCTCGAGCATGAGCAGCCGGTTCTCGTCGATCTTGCCGGGATCGATGGTCGGTTCCGGAGGCGCCTCGCCACGCGGGAAGGCGACGTAGAGGCGGTCGTCGAACAGCGGCGCCTTGTCGACGTCGCCGCATGCGAAGGGGAGGGCGAGCAGCACGCAGTCGAGCTGCCCGCGCTGCAGCGCCTCGCAAGCGGCCTGGCTGGTCTCCTCGCGCAGGAAGAGCTTCAGGTTTGGCCACTGGTCGCGCAGGCGCGGCAGCATCGCCGGGAGCAAGAAAGGCGCGATGGTAGGGATGACCCCCAGCCGCAACTCCCCGTGCAGCGGCTTGCCTTCCGCCCGCGCCATGTCGCTGAGCTCTTCCGCCTCGCGAAGGACGCGCAGTGCCTTTTCCGCGATCCGCGCCCCGAGCGGGGTGAAACGGACCACTCGGCGGGTGCGTTCGACGAGGGTCACGCCAAGCAGGTTTTCCACCTCGCGAAGGCCAGCGGACAAAGTGGACTGCGTGACGAAGCAGGCCTCCGCGGCCTTGCCGAAATGACCGTGCTGGCGAAGCGCTACGAGGTACTGGAGCTGCTTGATCGTGGGGAGATGAACGGTCATCGATAAATCCAATCAATCCAATCGATATAATCGACTTGAACGATTGAGGCCAGCTTCCTAGATGCCGCGGTGCAACACGAGATCACTGCAGTGCAACAAGCGTAATCGTAAGGAGAATTGAATGCTGACCGTTGGTGACAAGCTTCCCGCCATCAAGGTTCCCGTCCAGCAGGGTACCTCGGCGCTTCCTGCCGGCGAGACGCTCGACCTCGGCCAGAGCAATGGCCGCTGGAAGATCCTCTTTTACTGGCCGAAGGACTTCACCTTCGTCTGCCCGACCGAGATCCAGGGCTATGGCGAGCTGAAGAGCGACTTCGCCGACCGCGACGCCGACCTGATCGGCGCGTCGACGGACACGGACTTCGTCCACTTCGCATGGCGCAAGTCGGACGAGCGCCTGGCCGCCGCGGACTTCCCGTGGATCGCCGACAACAAGAAGGAGCTCGCTGAAGCTCTCGGCATTCTCGCCAAGGACGAGGGCGTCGCCTTCCGCGCCACCTTCATCATCGACCCGGACAATGTGATCCGGCATGTCACGGTCAACGGCCTCAACGTCGGCCGCAACCCGCAGGAGACGCTTCGCATCCTCGACGCGCTCCAGACCGACGAGCTGTGCCCGTGCAACTGGTCGCAGGGAGAAGAGGTGCTGCGCCCGGCGGCTTAGCCCCCTTGCCGCTGCTCGCAGCAGACCTCTCGGGGCGCGGAGACTCGCCGTTTCCGCGCCCCAAATTTATCCGATGCAGGAGTTTGAATTCATGTCCCTCAAGGCATTCGCCGACGCGCTTCCCGAATACGCCAAGGACCTGCGGCTGAACCTGTCGTCGATCCTCAACGACCAGACGCTTGGCGAAGAGCGCAAGAACGGGCTACTCCTCTCCTGCGCGCACGGCTCCGGATACAAGCCGCTGGTCGATGCCGCGGAGGCGGAGATCGAAGGCAAGCTGGACGAGAAGGTCGCCAACGCGGCGCGCGGTGCGGCGGCGCTGATGGCGATGAACAACGTCTACTACCGCTTCGTGCACCTGGTCGCGAACCCCGAATACGGCACGATGCCGGCGAAGCTGCGCATGAACCTGATCGGCAGCCACGGAATCGCCAAGGAAGACTTCGAGCTGTTCAGTATCGCCGTCTCCGCCATGAACGGCTGCGGCATGTGCATCGAGAGCCACGAGCGCGTGCTCCTGCAGCATGGCGTGAAGCCGGAAACGATCCAGTCGGCCGTGCGCATCGGCGCAGTGCTGAAGGCCGTCGCCACGGTACACGCTACGCTTTAGGCAGTCCGCCTTTGACCCATTGCGGACATTAGGCCGCGAGAACTTCGCGACACTTACCCTTTGAGAATGCCGTAAGTGCCGAACGTGATGGCCGCCAAGCCGATCACGGCGACGGCGCTTGAGAGGAGGGCAAAGCCTTCGAGACGCCGCGCATAGCCGCGCTTACGGCCGCGCAGTCCAGCGACGACCATCAGCACGCCCAGAAAGAGCGCCAAAGCGCTCCCAACATCATATGGATCGACACCCACGAGATACCTCGCTTGCCAGGCAACAACGTTGGGACGGCCGGAAGGCTGCGACACCTGCGAGAATTTCACCCTGTTTCGGGACCTCGTGCCTTCGAGAGTTCCGATCGTCTTCGATTTCTGAGGCTGGGCGATGGGGTTTAGTGGCAGCTTTCCACCCATTGCGGACACGGGCCAGCCCGCCATAGAGGGTGTCTACTGCCGGACGCTTCGACATCCGGTGATCTAACGGTTCGCGAGCGAGGAAACGGCCATGGACTTCAACATGTGGACTGCTTCGGTGCCGGTGTTCGTGAACACGCTGACCGACATGCGTGCATGGCTCGACAAGGCGGCCGCGGAGAAGGACGAGGCAGTGCTGCTCGAAGCGAGGCTCGCGCCCGACATGAGACCCTTGCCGGCGCAGTATCAGATGGCCTCGGACTCGGCGAAGAATGCGCTCGCTCGGCTGACGGGAACCGAGGCGCCCTCAATGCCCGACACGGAACAGAGCTTCGCCGACCTGCGGGAGCGCTGCGACAAGACGATCGCTTTTCTCAACGGCTTCGACGCGGCATCGCTCACCGGCAGCGAGGCGCGCGAAGTCGAGCTCAAATTCCCCAACGGCCAAGGCTATCGATGGACCGGCGCGGAGTACCTGACCGGTTTTGCGCTTCCCAATTTCTTCTTTCACGCGACGACCGCCTACGCGATCCTGCGCAATGCCGGCGTGTCGCTGGGCAAGCCCGATTTCCTCCAGCATCTCGGCCCGCCCAGCATCACGGCCTAAGCCATGAATTTCGACGACCAGATCCGCCGCTATTTTGGGACGAGCAACCTCGAGGAGGTCGCGCCGGCCGCGTTCGAGGCCGGGATCGAGCACATGCTCGTCGATCTCGGCCTCACCAAGGACGCCGGCGAGCGCTTTGCCCTGTGGGCTCTCCTCCACACCTTGGGAGCATCCCCCGACCTCGATGCTGTCTTCGAGGACCCGCAAGAGCGTGAGGCCGCTCGCAACTTCATGGACCTGATGCAGGATCTTTGAGGTCTGCAAAACGCAGAGTTCTTTCGAGTTCGAAGGCAATACGTATGAATATAGTACTGTTGCTGATGGCGACATGATCCGCCTGACCAGCGTAGTCTTGGAGACGGGCGAAAATTTCGAACTGCGAGTGAACGAGGCCGGCCAGGTCCGCGGCGAGTTCGGCACGAAGAGCGTCAGCTTCCGCGTGAGCAAGAAAGTGCGCGACCGCGTCGCTGCGAGGCTGGCGAATGCCGATCGCCTCGCGCGCGGGGTCGAAGTCAGTACACGCTAAGAAAGCAGGCAGGGATGGCGGCGCAGCCGGCGCTGCCATCCCTCACATTGAATGACCAACGTGGAAGGTGATCACCCCGTCGATAACACTTACGAACTCAATCAATTGGCGGGCTGAGGGAGGCATCTCTACATGGCGTTCATGCCAATCCAAAACCACGCTCACGCCGTCGCCGAGTTCAAGCGGACCGTACTGATCATCGCCGTCGTCGGAGTGGTGATGGTGATCGGTGCGTTGACCTATTTGTCGCTCACCGGCGATCTCGAAAAGAACATGGTAATCGCTACGGTCGTGGGAGTGTTCTTCTCTGTGTTGCTTGGCTGCGGATTATTCGCTGCCGCATTTTTCAGCGACAAAAGCGGCCACGATCAAAACGTAACAGACGCGACCAAGACCGACTGAGATAGCCCCATTATCGGGGTGTCCGCTTTTCATCCATTCCTGCAACTGTCAGCCGGGGAGCTTCAGCAGCCCGCGGCCACCGGGCCCCGCGGAGCTTCTCTAAACGGGTTGCTCACTGCAGCGGCGAAGTCCCGATTGAGACAACCGACCTGCTAGCGAGGTCTCCATCGGCCTCCACGAGGATTTCGGCGCCGAAGAATGCCTTTCCCCGGCGCACCTCGTCCGATCCCATCGCGAGCGCGGCCTTGCGGCCCTGCTTCTTCGCGGCATCCAGGGACGGAAGATCGTGCTCTTCCCACGCGCTGAACTCGGAGTTTACGACAGTGACTCGGAATGTCGGCATGAAGGCGAAGCGGGTGCGCGGACGCTTCGTTCCGCAACGTGATGTGGATTAGGTATTTGTGTCGAGTCCGGAACGACTGGGGCTAGTCGTCAGCGCGCTTGAGCTCGGCGGGCCGGACATATCCGCTTTCCACCATTCCTGCCAGTGGCCGCCGAGTTCAACTTCGACATCAAAAGTGATATTGGGCGCGCAGCCGTACGCGACTCCGGCTCTACGAGACAAGAAACTGCGAGCGGACAGGGGCGACGATCTTCGTAGGAGGATGTCATGCGCCTACGTTTCGACAGAGCGCGCTTGCGGACGGTGACGTGCGCCACCGCATTCGCTCTTGCGCTTCCCATTTCCACTCAAGCTCTTTGCCAGGCCGTCGCTCAGACTAACCTGACGACGGACGATCAGGTCTTCCTCACTAGCCTCGGCTACGAGCCGGCCGCGAACGTGGACGCCAACCTCATCAACCCCTGGGGCATGAGCTATTCGAACACGAGCCCGTTCTGGATCTCGGATCAGGGTACGGCGAAGTCGACGCTCTACAACGGCGCCGGGGTTCCGCAGGCGCTCGTCGTGTCGATCCCCGGCAACGGCGGTCCGACGGGACAGGTGTTCAACGGGACGAACGACTTCCAGCTGACGACCAACAATCCGGCGCGGTTCATCTTCGCCAATCTCGACGGCAGCATCTCGGGCTGGAACCCGACGGTTAACCCCACCAATGCCCTTGTCGCCGTGCCCGCTTCGCAGGGAACGGTCTACACAGGCCTGGCCACCGGCAATAACGGCAGCGGGAATTTCCTCTACGCGGCGAACAATGCCGGAGGCTCGATCGACGTGTTCGACGCGAACTTCCAGCCTGCCACGCTGGGCGGGAGCTTTGTGGATCCAGGCCTGCCGGACGGCTATTCGCCGTTCAACGTCGCGAACGTCAATGGCACGCTTTACGTGACCTACGCGCTGGGAGGACCGGAGGCCGACGAACAGGCGCTTGGCACCGGCATCGTCGACAGGTTCACGACCGACGGTATCTTCCTCGACCGGTTCGTCACTGCGGACCTGACGAATAACGTCCTGTCGCCCTGGGGCGTCACACAGGCGCCCGGCAGCTGGGATGAGTTCGCGAATGCGATCCTGATTGGCAATTTCGCCGAGGAGGACGGCTTCATCAACGCGTTCGCGAGCGACGGAACCTACCTCGGCATGCTGATGGTCGGGTCCGATCCGTTCAACGTGCCTTATCTGTGGGCTTTGGGGACGCGGTCATCGACCTCCGGCTTTGACTCTAGCGCGGTCTTCTTCACCGCCGGCATCGGCGACGAGGAGCACGGCCTGTTCGGAAAGCTCAACTCGGTGCCGGAGCCCGGGACCTGGACGACGATGCTGATGGGCTTCGGAGCGGTCGGCTTCGCGATGCGCCGGCGGAGGCGGCCGGAGACGACCTTGCGCCAGCTCGCGTGAGGATTGGAGCTCGGTAACTACGCCGCGCAGGCGACTAGGCCCGCGCGGCGTATCTCTGCCTATCTGTCGAACTCGAGCACGTCCGTCGGCGCGCCCTTCATTCTGACCATATGCCGCTTGATCGTCAGGTGTTTCCCGTCAGGCGAAACCGTAGCCGTGGATTCGACCGACGGCTTGCCGTGAAGCTTGGAGCTGGCCTTCACCTCGCGCTCGCTGACGACCTTAAGCGAGATGCTGTCGGCGTTGGGGTTCCCCACCATCGGGTACGATTTGCCGTCATAGCCCGCCGAATAGCTGAAGTTTAGTTCCTTACTGGCCGGGTCCTTGGAACTGGACTTCATCTTCACCTTGTCGCCCTCGACGCTGTAGGTCCGCGTCTCACTCTTCTCTTTCGCGGACGAGGCGAATTTCGACTTCGCCGCGTTGAGGTGCCAGGTCCCGTTCCACAGCTTGGCGTTCAGCTCCGCCGCGCTCGCGACTTGCGGCATGGCGAAAGCCAGGCTCGCTGCAACCAATGCGAATTTCGAAAGTCCATTCATGGCCTTCTCCCCATATCCAGGACAGGCCGCCGCCCCCGACTCAAGGCGGTGACGGCGCGCTATACGCCTGTTGGCAGGCGCTGCGGAGTGGGCAGTTTCGGCCTAGTCCTCGTCGGACTTGGCGATGGCGTCGAGCCAGGCCTCGAGCGAGCAGCGCACGAGGTCCAGGCCTGAGTTACGGCCCGCGAACTTCCGTCCGTCGAGCTCGATCTCGACCTCGATGGTGATCGGCAGCGCGCCTTCCTCGCCTGCGGTCCCGGAGCGGACGTTGTAGCTAAGCAGGTGCGGGCGAACGCCGACGATATGGCTCGCGGCGATGAAGGCCGCATCAAACGCGCCCGGTGCGGTGCCGATGTCGGTGACCCGGCCGCGAACGGGGTGCTCCAGCTCCAGGCGTGCAACCGGCCAGGCATCCTTCAGCACGGGCGAGCGGATATCGATCCGGCGCAGTTTCCAGTCGCGGACGTCCGGTTTGCCGAGGTCGGTTCGTTCATTCGTGATGGTCGCGTCGCTCATTCATTCTGCCTTCCGGGGAAGCCGCGTCATCGTACGCCAACGGTCGCGCCGAACGAAGCCCAAACCGGCGCGCGCGCCTCATCCCAAGGCCAGCGCGTGAACCTTTGTCGCCCAATAAGCTTTCAATCGCGGCCCGGCGGACCTAAATTGTCCCGCGGTGGAAGAGAAACAGATCGAGGTAGCCCCCGGGTTCCTGTCCTACCTGGACTCGGTGAAGGCACGTGACCCGGCAGCGCGGTCGCGGTGGGAAGTCCTGCTCTATCCGGGCGTGATCGCGCTCGGTTTTCATCGCATCGGCCATTGGCTGTGGGGCGGCGAGCTCTACTTCCTGGCGCGTCTGGTGAACCATATCGCGCGCTTCCTGACGGCAATCGACATTCACCCCGGCGCCAAGATCGGCCGCAACTTCTTCATCGACCATGGGTTCACCGTCATCGGCGAGACCGCCGAGATCGGCGACGACGTCACGATCTACCAGAACGTGACGCTGGGCGGCACGAACCCGTCCACAGGGATCGGCGGCAAGCGCCATCCGACCATCCGCGACGGCGTGGTCATCGGATCCGGAGCGCAGGTGCTCGGCCCGATTGAGGTGGGCCAGGGGGCCAAGGTCGGCGCCAATTCCGTCGTAACGAAGGACGTTGCCCCCGGAGCCACTGTCGTGGGCATTCCCGCGCGGCCGGTGCCGGTCGACACGGTCCACTACAGCCCCGGCTTCGTCGCCTATGGCACACCCTGCGGCGAGGATTGCGATCCGGGCCGCGCGCGCCTGGTGGAGCTCGAGGAGCAGATCGAAGAGCTTCGTAACGAGATCAGGACGCTGAAGGCTGCGCGGCAGCCGGCGCCCAAGGCGAAAAGCGCTTGAGCGTCATCGCGCCGTTCCCAAACGGCAGGGACCGGCGCGCGATTGCTACTTTCGACCGTCGCGAACTCAATCGCATCCTGGACCTCTACGGCCGGATGGTCGCCGCCGGTCACTGGCGCGACTATGCGATCAGGCTCAGTCCGGACCTTGCGGTTTTCGCCGCCTATCGCCGAACCTCTGAACGCCCCGAGGTGCGCATAGAAAAACGCCCCGAGCTGCGGACGAAGCAGGGGGCGTTTGCCTTGGTCAGCGAGCACGGCATCGTGCTCAAGCGGGGTCACGAACTCGCGAACATCCTTGCCCCGCTCGAGCGCCGGCTCATGCGGCTGGTTGAGGAATAGACCTCCGATCGATCAGCGGCAGGCGAGCCCGCAGACTCTCCGGCAGCGGACGGACGACCAGCACCCGGGCCTGGTGCCAGAAGGCCGAGAGCATCAGCAGCGCGGAGCCGATGACCAAGGCGGTCAGCGCGACGTTCAGCTCGACCGCTCCAAATCGCTCGAACAGCTGGTTTAGCGCGAACAGCACGTAGGCGAGCGCCGACACCAGCAATGCGCGACGGTCGATGGCCAGAGCGGTCAGACCAATGACGACATAGAGCAGAATCACGACGAGGCCCTCGCCGATCGTGGCGTTGCCATCGTTGAGGCCGAGCAGGCTGAAGATCGGATGCACGATCATCGGTGCCGCAAGCAGGTGGAGCCAGAAAGCGACGTCCGAGCGGCGCGTGAGGCGTGCACGGTCGGAGCTGTCCCACCACATGGCGAAGAGGAACGTGCCGATGCCGAGCAGCAGCACGAAGCCGAGGACCAGGTTCTTGGCCTGCTCGACGTTCTCGCCAAGCACGGCGATCAGAAGCGCGACGGCGATGCCGGCGACGGAAGCCGCGCCCGCAGCAACCGTGATTGGCACGCGGAAGGTTCTCCAGTGCAGCCAGGCGGCGATGGCTGCGATGGCTGCCGACGCCGCGCCGACGATCGCCGCGACTTGCGGATTGTTCTCGAGGGCGGCGGGGCCAATGGCAAGTGCCAGGACCATCCCCGCGGTCGCGAGGACACCGAAAACGAAGGACAGCAGCAGGAGTATGGAGGGCAATGCCATCCGCCTCTTCGCCGTGAAGAAGAGGGCGAGGCCCCAGCTGGTTGCCGCAACGAGCAGCGGCGCCAGGAACGATGGACCATCTTCCAAGACCAGACCGCTGTGCTGGCCGATCCACTGACCGATGAATCCCACCGCGAAAAGCATGATGGCCGCCGCGATGGACACGAAGATGTCGTTGAAGCCGGTGATGAGCCTGAACTGCTCTTCGTCCGGCGTCGGAAGATGCCGCTGGGTTTCGATATGAGCGCGCAATGCGGTGGCAGCTTCGGGGCTGATTGCACCCGCGGCGACCGCCTCGTCGATCTCGGTTTGACTGTACATGCCTGTGCTCCCTGAACCGGCAGATGTACGCGTGGTGTATTACTGTGTCAATACAGTGGAAACGAGGCACCTACCGGAAAGCCCGCGAAGCGGGTGCTGCGCGGGCTCGGATCAGACGATTGTGTTCTGACTAAGGGCTGACCGGAAGGTCGATATGCCCGTTGTCGTTGTCCTTGGTGAGAACGACGGCAGCGATGGCGGCAATCGCGGCGAGGCCAAGGAACAGCGGCCAGATGGCCGCGCCACTGCTGGCGACGACCGGCGCTGCCGGCGGAATGACTTCGGTGCTGGCCGGCGCGGGCGGCGGCGGAGCGTCGACGGCCGGAAGCACGCAGCCTCCGGCGGCACCCTGGGCCGCAACTGCAGCACCTGCGGCGGCAGCGGCCTGCGCACCAGCAGCGCAAACGGCTGCGCGAGACTCTGCCGTTCCGAAGACGCTGAGGGCCACGAGGGGATCGACAGTGCGCGGTGCAGCGGTAGCAGCCGAGCTCAGAAGCATCGACGCTGCGAGAAATGCCGCTGTGTAGTTCCGGAACCCAACCTTCACGGCGATTCTCCTGCGACACCTGTCCGGTGTGGACACTACTTGCACCGCAATGGATGAAACGCAAGTTACCAGCGAGGGTTGCCGAGCAGGACGGGCTTTTTGCAAGGTCAGCAGTTGGATCCCTAAGGCCTTGAAGCCGTGGTTGTTTTGGCGCGCGCTCCTGGTGAATCGCCGATGCCGGCAAACTTGTTGTCAGGCCGGTCGACCGGCTCCACTTCATCCGGTACGGAGCGTATGCTCCATGCTCGACGCGATCGACCGAGGCGAGAACCCAACGGTGCTCGGGGACGGGTCGGAAGCGTTCGACTTCGTCGCGGTCGAGGATTGCGGGCTGGCGAACGTGCGGGCGATGCAGGCCGATGCGACCGACCGCTTCTACAATGTCGGCACCGGGCGGCGCACGTCGCTGAAAGAGCTTGCCGAGCTTCTGATCGAGCTCACCGGCACGACCCGCCAGGTCCAGTACGCACCGCGAAGCTCCGCGACCCTGGTTCGCAACCGCATCGGCTGCCCGAAGCGCGCGGCCGATGAGATCGGCTTTGTCGCCGAAGTGCCGCTCCGTGAGGGCCTGCAGCGGCTCATCGCCTGGCGGGCATCGCACAAGGGGGAGGTGGACGCGCGGCGCCAGGCGGCGGCTGCATGAAGGCTGCGCCGGAGCGGCTATTCGCGAGGGACGTGCCGTTCCGCGATGGTATCTGGGATGCTTCCCATGCCGGCGACCACGCCGAGGAAGTGCAGACCAAGGCGGCCTTCTCGGAAAAATGGGGCTCGCTGGAGCAGGATCCGGAGGACACCGAGGGCTGGAAGCAGTTCCAGTACGAATGGTACCTGCGCTGCTACGGCTATGCGAACGAAGCCGAGTTCGCAGACTTCCTGCGCAGCCGCAGGGTGATCCTCGATGCGGGCTGCGGGCCGGGATACAAAGCCGCCTGGTTCGCTCGGCTGGCGCCGGATACGACCGTCGTCGCGATGGACCTCACCGACGCGGCAGTGCTCGCCGGAAAGCGCTACGGGCATCTGCCGAACCTCATCGCGGTGCAGGGCGACATCGCCACTACGCCGTTCGCGGATGGCGTATTCGACTTCATCAGCTGCGACCAGGTGCTTCACCACACCAAGTCCCCGCCGGACACGGTCGAGGAGTTCGCGCGGATCCTGGCGGCCGCCGGCAACCTCAACACCTACGTCTATGCGAAGAAGGCGCTGCCTCGCGAGCTGCTCGACGAGCATCTCCGCAGCTATTCGCAGCAGCTCTCCAAGGACGAAATCTGGGCGCTGGCGGACCAGCTGACACAGCTTGGGAAGACCCTGTCGGAGCTGAATGCCGAGATAGAGGTCCCAGACATGCCCGCTCTCGGCATCAAGGGCGGGAGGCAAGACCTGCAGCGCTTTATCTACTGGAATTTCGTGAAGTGCTTCTGGAACCCCGAGCATGGGTTCGAAGCGTCGAAGATGATCAACTTCGACTGGTACTCGCCGTCGCTGGCGTTTCGGTATTCGCGCGAGGAGTTCGTCGACATGCTCGCCGGCGCAGGCTTTCGGCCCGAGTTCCTGCACTCCGAAGAAGCGTGCCACACGGGCCGGTTCGTGAAGTAACGGCAATGTGCGGAATCGCGGGCCTCGTTCATTTCGACCAATCGCCGGTGTCCCCCGCGGTGCTGCAGCGCATGTCGGACGCCGTGGCCCATCGCGGCCCCGACGGCGAGGGCTTTTGGACGGAAGGCAATATCGGGTTCGCGCACAGGCGGCTGGCCATCATCGATCTGTCGCCCGCCGGGCATCAGCCGATGCTCAGCGCCGATCACCGCTACGTGCTCAGCTACAACGGCGAGATCTACAATTTCCGGGAGTTGCGGGCGGAGCTCGAGGCGGCGGGATACTGGTTCCGGTCGAAGACGGATTCCGAGGTGCTGCTCTACGCATTGGCGGAGTGGGGGACGAAGGCGTTCGACCGGCTGAACGGCATGTTCGCGCTGGCCTTCTGGGACCGGAAGACCCGCCAGTTGCTGCTTGCTCGCGACCGCTACGGGATCAAGCCACTCTACATTGCACGGTTCGGAAGCAGCCTTGCATTCGGGTCGGAGCAGAAGGCGATCACGGCCGTGCCGGGGTTCACTGTCCGGCCTGATCGCAAGGCGCTTCGGGAATACTTCACCTTTCAGAACATTTTTACCGATCGAACACTTGTCGAGGGAGTGCGCCTGCTTCCGGCAGGCCATTTCGCGGTGCTCGACCTGCGGGACGGCGAGCCGGAGTTGCAGCACACGCAGTATTGGGATTTCGACTTCCGGGAGCCCGATCATCCGACGGACGCGGCGGAATATCGCGAAGAACTAGACCGACTTTTTCAGCAGGCCGTGACCAGGCAGCTGGTCACCGATGTCGAACTTGGCAGCTATCTCTCAGGCGGCATGGACTCCGGGTCGATCACCGCGGTCGCGGCGAAGTCCTTCCCCTACCTGAAGACCTTCACCTGCGGATTCGACCTGTCGTCAGCATCGGGCATCGAGCTCGGTTTCGACGAGCGCGCCAAGGCGGAGGCCATGTCCTACCGCTTCAAGACCGAGCATTACGAGATGGTGTTGAAGGCCGGCGACATGGAGCGGGCGATGCCGTCGCTCGCCTGGCATCTGGAAGAGCCGCGCGTCGGGCAGAGCTATCCGAACTTCTATGCCGCCAAGCTCGCAAGCCGTTTCGTGAAAGTGGTGCTGAGCGGCGCCGGCGGCGACGAGCTCTTCGGCGGCTATCCGTGGCGCTACTACCGCGCGGTCGTGAACGACAGCTTCGACGACTATGTTCGCAAATACTACGGCTTCTGGCAGCGGTTGGTAGACGATGACCGGCTCGATCGATTGTTCCGGCCCATCGCCGGCGACGTCGACGACGTCGATACTAGGGCGATCTTCCGAAACGTCTTCGCCAACAATGGCGAGGGGCCGCGCGGGCCCGAGGATTACATCAACCACTCGCTCTACTTCGAGGCGAAGACCTTCCTCCACGGACTCTTGGTCGTCGAGGACAAGCTCAGCATGGCGCACAGCCTGGAAAGCCGAGTGCCCTTCCTCGACAACGACCTCGTCGAGTTTGCCATGCGCTGCCCGGTGAAGCTGAAGCTCAACAACCTCTCGGAGGTCGTGCGGCTCAACGAGAACGAGCCCGGGGGCAAGCAGAACCGCTTCTTCCAGAAGACGAAGGACGGGAAGCAGATCCTGCGCGACGTAATGGCGAACTACGTGCCGACGGAGATCGTCGAAGCGGAAAAGCAGGGATTCTCGGCCCCGGACGCGAGCTGGTTCAAGGGCGACAGCATCGATTTCGTGCGGAGGACGCTGCTCGACAAGAGCGCGCCGCTCTACGACTATCTCGATTACGGAGAGGCCAGCAGCATCGTCGAGGAGCACGTCGAGGGCAAGCACAACAACCGCCTCGCCATCTGGTCGCTGCTCAACGCCAATCAATGGCTTTCTCACTACGCAGGATGACGGCGATGATCCGTCTCTGGATCGGCTGGAGATCATGAGCTCCACCGCCTCCGCTAATCCCGAACTGGCCGCAGAAGGGGGAACAAACGCGGGCTCGCTAGGTTGAAATAGTAAGCAAGCTTATTATATGCAGGCCTATGGAAAACCTGCCCTACGAGATTGCTGAGACGGCGCATGCGATGCGGCGGTCGTTCGACCGACGCGCAGCGACGCTCGGTGTCACGCGTGCACAGTGGAAGGTGCTCTTTCGCCTCACTCGCACGCCGGGCCTCCGGCAAGTCGAGCTGGCCGACATGCTCGATGTCGAGCCGATCACGCTGAGCCGCATCATCGACCGCCTCGAAGAGGCCGGTCACGTCGAAAGAACGCCCGATCCGGCCGATCGCCGGGCCTGGCGACTTCAGGTTACCGCGCAGGCACAGCCGCTCGTCGAGAAGCTGCGCGAGCTGGCGGAGCAACTCGTCGCCGAGGCCTTTGCCGACATTAATCCCAGCGACCTCAATGTGATGCGAGGAACGCTCAGCAAGATCCGAGAGAATCTGTGCGCCGCCGAGGCGGTGAAAAAGGCAGCGAACCAATGAACGAGATCAGATCCGAGAAGATGAAGGGATCCCAGGTCGAAACGCCTGAGGACGTTTCGCAGGTCGCCAACGACGTCGTCGTCGAAAAGCCGCGCCGCTCGTACGTGCGCATCGCAATGATGCTGATCGTCCCGCTGCTGGTAGTGGGCGCCATCCTTTATTACTTCTTTGCGGGCGCCGGATCGGTGTCGACCGACAATGCGGCCGTGAAGCAGGACATCGTTTCCGTCAGCGCGCAGGTGAACGGGCCGATTATCGATGTGCGCGTGAAGAACGGCGATCGCGTCAAACGTGGCGACCTCCTCTTCCGCATCGATCCCGAGCCCTATCGCGTCGCGCTGGAGCAGGCGCAGGCACAGCTCGCCGCGGCCAAGCTATCCACAACGCAGCTGCGGACTCAGGCCGCGGGTACGGGCGCCGACATCACAGGCGCCGCCGCCAACCTGAAGATCCAGCAGAACGCCTTCGCCCGTCAGGCGGCGCTCCTGAAGCAGGGCTTCACGACACGCGCGGACTACGAGGACGCGATGAACGAGGTTCGCACGGCCGAGACCCAGCTTGCCGATGCGCGGGCCCGTGCGAACAACGCTCACGCGGCAATCGCTCCGGGTGAGCAGCCGTCGATCGCGCAGGCTCAGGCGGCCATCGACAAGGCGCGCCTCGACCTTTGGCGCACCGAAGTGCGCGCACCCATGGACGGTCAGGTCGCCAACGCCGACCGCCTCCAGGTGGGCCAGATGGCTGTGACGGGGCTGGGCATGGTGTCCGTCGTCCACGACAACAACACCTGGGTCGAAGCCAACTTCAAGGAGAAGGACGTCGGCACGATGGTTCCGGGCCAGAAGGCCAAGATCGAGATCGACGCCTATCCGGGCATCGACTTCCCGGCGCACGTGCAGAGCGTCGGCGCGGGGACGGGCAGCGAGTTCGCGATCCTTCCGGCGCAGAACGCCAACGGAAACTGGGTGAAGGTCACGCAGCGCGTGCCGGTGCGGATAGCCTTCGACGGCGACCCAAAGAAGCCGATGATCGCCGGCCTGTCGTCCACGGTGACCGTCTACCTGGACAAGTAGGACCCGGCATTGGCCGACACGCCAGCAAACGTAGCCAGTCATCCGCTTCCTCCTGCGGAACGGATCATCGTCACCGTCGGCGTGATGATGGCCGTTCTGCTGCAGGTGCTCGACACGACGATCGCCAACGTCGCGCTGCCGCACATGCAGGCCAGCCTCAGCGCGACGCAGGAAAGCATCAACTGGGTGCTGACCAGCTACATCGTCGCGTCCGCCATCGCCTTGCCGATCAGCGGCTGGCTGGCGGACCGGGTCGGGCGCAAGCGGCTGCTGCTTATCAGCGTCGTCGGCTTCACCGTCGCCTCGGTGCTGTGCGCGATGGCGACATCGCTGACGGAGATGGTCATCTTCCGCGCGCTTCAGGGCGTCAGCGGTGCGTTCATCGTTCCGCTTGCGCAGGCCACGCTCTTCGACATCAATCCGCGTGAGAAGCACGGGCAGGCGATGGCCCTGTTCGGCGGCGGCGTGATGATCGGCCCGATCCTCGGACCCGTGCTCGGCGGCTGGCTGACCGACAATTACAACTGGCGCTGGGTCTTCCTCGTCAACCTGCCGGTTGGGATCATCTGCACCTTCGTCATGCTGCGCTACATGCCCAAGACGGAGACACTGAAGCGCAGCTTCGACATCTTTGGCTTCGCGCTCCTCGCGATCGCCCTCGGCGCCTTGCAGATGTTTCTGGACCGCGGCGAGCAGAAGGATTGGCTGCAGAGCTGGGAGATCATCATCGAGCTCGGGCTCGCCGTGTCCGCCGCCTGGATGTTCGTGGTCCACATCGCGACGGCAAAGAACCCCTTGTTCGAGCGCTCGATGTTCGCGGACCGCAATTTCTCGACGGGCCTTCTGTTCATGGCGGTAACGGGCGTCCTGCTTCTTGCGGGCCTCGCCCTGCTGCCTCCGCTGCTTCAGAACCTCTACGGCTATTCGGTGCTGCAGTCGGGCTTCCTGACCGCGCCGCGCGGCGTCGGCACGCTCATCTCCATGCTGCTCGCGGGCCGATTGGTCGGCAAGATCGATTCCCGAGTGCTGGTGGGCATCGGCGTGACGCTGATGGGCGTCTCGCTGTGGATGATGACGGGCTTTGCCATCGACCAGCCGTCGCGGCCGGTCATCATGAGCGGCGTCGTCCAGGGCCTGGGTCTTGGCCTAATCTTCGTGCCCCTTCAGAGCCTCGCGTTCGAGACGCTTGCTCCGAAGATGCGCACGACCGCGGCGGCGCTGCTCAACCTGTCGCGGAACATCGGCGGCTCCGTGGGCATTTCGGTCGTCAGCGCGCAGCTCGTGCGTATGACGCAGGTCGCACACGCCGACATCGCTAGCCACGTCACCGACCAGACCATTCCGACGGCCGACCCCACTTTGCTGCAGACGATCGCGCCTCAGGGGGACGTCGCCCTCGCGATCATGAACGCGGAAGTCACGCGGCAGGCCTTGTTCATTGCCTATCTCGACGACTTCAAGCTGATGATGCTGGTGACGTTCGCGGTCCTGCCGCTGTTGCTTCTCATGAAGCGGGGCCAGCAGGGCGGCGGCGGCCCGCCGGTCGCGATGGACTAATTCGGGTAGAGCGCCAGGGCGTTCGCGAGATCCGCGATGAGGTCATCCGGATCCTCGAGACCGACGTGCAGCCGGACCAGCGGTCCGCCGTAATCCCGGTTCGTGACCGTCCGTAGCGAGTCGACGTCCGCCGGAACGGCCAGGCTCTCGAACCCGCCCCAGCTGTAGCCGATGCCGAACAGCTCCAGCCGCTCGATCAGGCGGTCGCGCGCAGCCTCGTCGCCTCCGACCAGCGAGAATGCGAACAGTCCGGACGCGCCGGTGAAATCCCGTTTCCAGAATTGGTGACCCGGGTTTTCGCCCAAGGCCGGATGGAGGATGTGTCCGACCTGCGGCTGGTGCTGCAGCCAATGCGCGATCTTCATCGCTCCGAGCTCGTGCTGGCGAAGGCGCACTCCGAGGGTCCGCAGCCCACGCGCTGCGAGATACGCGTCGTCGGGGCTGACATATTGGCCGAAAGCGCTCGCCGTCCGGGTCAGCTGCGCCCAACGAGAAGGCGCTGCCGTAACCGACCCCATCATCAAGTCGGAATGGCCGGAAATATATTTGCTGACCGAGATGATGGACAGGTCGACGCCCTTGCCGATCGCCTGGAAGAACAGCGGTGTCGCCCAGGTGTTGTCGATCAATGTGGTCAGGCCGCGCGCCTTCGCCACGGCGCAAATGCCGGGCACATCCTGGACCTCGAAGGTCAGCGAACCGGGGCTCTCCAGAAAGATCGCGCGCGTATTATCCGAAATCAGGCCCTCAACCTGCTCCGGAGTAGCGAGTGCATCGTAATAGCGGGTAGCGATGCCGAGCCGCTTCAGTTCGCGATCACAGAAATGGCGCGTCGGCTCATAGACGCTGTCGACCATCAGCAACTCGTCGCCGGGCGAGAGGACGCTCGTCAGGGCGATCGCCACCGCTGCCGATCCGGACGGGAACAGCCGCGTGCCGGCCGCTCCGGGCTCGAGCTCCGTCAGTGCCTCGGCCAGCGCCCATTGGGTCCAGGTTCCGTGGCGCCCGTAGCTTGGCCGGCCGTCCTTGGGCGGATAGGCGGCGTGCATGTCCGCAATGCTATCGAACAGGACCGTCGAGGTGCGCGACACGGGAATGTTGACCATCCCGCGAAGCCAGTCCTTGCGCCGACCGGCTTCAACGAGTTTCGTGTCGGGGTGCTTGGGCCGATCGTCGCTCATTGCGACAAGCCTAGCGCAACGATGTTCGCGAGGGGAAGAGAGGGTGCCGGATCATATTGCCGTCAGGGTTACGCCGCGTTCGGCGAAGCCGGGGCTTGGCGCATGGCGGACTGGCGCCGACGGTCGCGAAGAGCTCGAAATTCGGGTGGCAGAAGCTCCTGCGGATGGAGCGGCGAACGAAGCCGTGCTGCGGCTGCTTGCGAACGCGCTTGGGATCAGCCGTTCGGAACTGTCGATAATTTCTGGCCAGACCAGTCGTCACAAGCGCCTGTCGATCCCATTTGAGGCGAAAGAAGCGCGCCGCCGCCTGAGCGGCTGAAAAAGGAGAACGCCCATGTTTGGAATCCCCAAGAGGCAGCTCGGCCGCAACGGTCCGGAGGTTTCGGCCATCGGCCTCGGCTGCATGGGCATGAGCGAATTCTACGGCTCGGGCAGCGAAGAGGAATCGATCGCTACGATCCATCACGCGATCGAACGAGGCGTGACCTTCCTAGACACCGCAGACATGTATGGCGTCGGAAAGAACGAGGAGCTGGTCGGCCGCGCAATCCGCGACCGCCGCGACCAGGTCTTCCTCGCCACCAAGTTCGGCAACGTGCGTGGGCCGCAAGGCGAGTTCCTGGGCGTGAAGGGCGACCCGGAATATGTACGCTCCGCGTGCGAGGCGAGCCTGAAGCGTCTCGGCGTCGAAACCATCGATCTTTACTACCAGCACCGCGTCGATCCGAACGTGCCGATCGAGGATACGGTCGGTGAAATGGCGCGCCTGAAGGAGGAGGGGAAGGTCCGCTTCCTCGGCCTCAGCGAGGCGGCGCCCCACACGATCCGGAAGGCGCATGAGACGCATCCGATCTCGGCCGTGCAGACGGAGCTATCCCTCTGGAGCCGCGATGCGGAGGCGGAGGTGCTTCCGACGGTCCGCGAACTGGGCATCGGGTATGTCGCATATTCGCCGCTTGGCCGTGGGTTCCTGACCGGTCAGATCAAGTCGCCCGATGATTTCCCCGATGACGATTTCCGTCGCTTCCATCCGCGTTTCACCGGCGAGAATTTCGCGAAGAACATCGCGCTGGTCCGAGAGGTCGAGGCGATGGCGCGCGAGAAGGGCTGCACGACAGCGCAACTCGCGCTGGCCTGGGTGTTGGCGCAGGGCGAGGACGTCGTCCCGATCCCGGGCACCAAGCACGTCCGCTATCTCGACGAGAATATTGGCGCGCTCGAGGTTCGCCTCACTGATGAAGACCTGCAGCGCCTCGATGCCATCCTCCCGCCGGGAGCGGCGGCGGGCGAGCGCTATCATGAGCGCGGCATGGAGACGGTGAACCTCTAGGGCGTCGGTATCGGACGATCGTCAGGGAGCGACGACAACCGTTCCTCCTTTGACGACCAGTCTGACGTTGCGGACTGTGGTAACGTCGCGGGTCGGATCGCCTTCCACGGCGACGAGATCGGCGAGAAGCCCGGGGCGGATTGCTCCGCGGTCGGTTAGATGGAAGATGCGGGCGTTGCCGGAGGTGGCGGAGATGAGGACGTCCGCTGCGGGCATTCCGGTGCGCTGCATGGCGTCCATCTCCAGCCAGTTCTGGCCGTGCGTGTAAACGCCAACGTCGCCGCCCATGCAGATCGCAACGCCTTCCTTTCTCGCCAGCTGGAGTGAGCGGCGGTTTTCCTGGACGCTTTCAGGCGCCGGCTCCCGGCCGTCCCATTTCTCGAAATATCGGGCATAGGCCTCGGAGGCGGCGAGGGTCGCGCATAGCGCTACGCCGCGCTGCTTCATGAGGCGGAAGACCTCGACGGTCCCGCCGTAGCCATGCTCGATCGTGTCGGCGCCGGCGCGGACTGCGCGTCGCATTCCTTCTGGCGTCGTAGCGTGGACCGCGACTTCGCGTCCGGCGTCGTGGGCGGCAGCAACGCCTGCGTCGAGCTCCGACTGCGACAGCGTTGCCAGCGTCGGCTCGCCTTTGCCCCAGTGATAGTCGGCGTAGAATTTGACGACCGTCGCGCCGCCGGCGATCTGGTCGCGAACCGCACGGATCGTCTCGTCGACCCCCGCGACTTCCTGCGCTCCCTGCGGGATGGCCACGCCAGCTTCGAAGCCCTTCGGTCCGTAGGCGCCGCGCGCGACGATGGCCTTGGTGGCGACGAGCAGGCGAGGGCCGGGGACGATGCCCTCATCGATCGCCTTCTTCAGTCCTGCGTCGGCAAAGCCCGCGCCCTCGGTGCCGAGGTCGCGCTCGGTCGTGAAGCCAGCTTTCAGCGTCTTTTCGGCGTGGACGACGGCCCGGGCGGTGCGCAGCGCCAGCGGTTCGTGGAGGACCTGGTCGTCCCAGAGCGTCTCGTTGTACGGGTGAAGGAAGAGGTGCGAATGTCCCTCGATCATGCCCGGCATGAGGGTCATCCCAGGAAGCTCGATGACACGTGCTCCGGGCTGAGCCGTCACCGAGGGGCCCGCGGCCGCAATGCGGTCTCCTTCGATGAGCACCGACCAGTTTTCATGAGGCCGTGGATCGACGCCGTCGAACACGCGCGCGGGCTTCAGGACCAACGTCTCGGCGAGGGCCGGGGATGTGGCGGCGACCAGCGCGAGAGCGAGCAGGCGTCCGATCATCTGCGTTTCAGTACCCAGTCCAAGCCATTGCCGACAAGCTGGAGGAACCAGGGGTCCGAGTAGCTTTCCACCGTATGGCCCATGGCCGTGTAAAAGACCCGGCCCTCGTTGATCTGGCGCGTCCAGGCCATCGGGTTGGGGTTGGTGTCCTTCTCCCCAATCGTCGCGGGATCGAGCGTGACCAGCACTTTCGAGATTGGGTCGTAGTCGTCGAAATAATACCATTCGTCGGTGCGTTGGATCGAGCGGGTCAGGCCACGAACCGCCGGATCTGACGGGGCGACCACGGTAACCGTTCCCTTCGGAGTCCCCGCTGGATGCCGAGCGAAATGAGCACCGATCAGCCGCGTGTACCACGGCCAATTGTAGTGGGAGTCGGCTGCAGCGTGGATGGCAACGATCCCGCCGCCTTGCCGGACGAACTGCTGCAAGGCGGTGCGGCGATCGCCGACCAGCCATTCGGACGCCGGATTCTTGGGATCGGTGGTGCAGCTCAGCAGGACGATGGCCCGGAACCGCTTGAGGCTGGAGGCCGAGAAGACCTGCGGGTCCTCGCTCGCGACGACCTGAAGGCCTCGCCGCGCCGCCATCCCACTGACGGCCTTGATGCCCGCCGGAATGGAATCGTGCCGGAAACCGGTGGTGCCCGAATAGATGAGGATGGCCCCGCCACGTGCGGGTGCCGGAGCCGCCGCCGCCGGAGCCGCGACGAGCATGGCGATCAGGAACAGGATCAGGTGACGCATGGCGGCCAGCCTATGCGCAAAACCGCAGCATCGCCAAGCAGACGATAGCGGAGTTAAGCGTCGTGGCTAAGGATTTGCCCGGATGCTCATTGTTGTTGGCTCGCACTAACCTTGAAGCCTCGCTTTAGGAGGAGGGGGGCGCGTGGCTCACGCCGCTTCGGTTGGTTCGACGATGCATCTTGCGGTCGGGGGCAATCCCGAGGCGATGAGGAATGTCGTCTCGATACGTCGCACGGCGTTCGCGGAGAGCAATGCTCCGCTGCCTCACGGCGAACGTGCAAAGCAAATAATGGCAGCGCATCCGGAAGTGCGAACCCTCTTCAAGCCCGACGCATGGTCGGCGCTATGGACGGTTCTGCTGGTCGCACTGCAAGTGGCGATTGCGATCACGCTGGCCGTCCTCGACGCGCCTTGGTGGGCGATCCTCGTTGTGGCCTATGTAATCGGCGCCTTCGCCAATCATGCGCTGTTCGTGCTGATCCACGACTATTCGCACAACGTGGTCTTCAGGACCGCCAGGGCTAATCGGCTGGGAGCGATCTTCGCCAATGTCGCGATCGTGTTTCCAGCAGCCATCGGCTTTCGCAACTACCACCTGATGCATCACAAATATCTCGGCATCCCGGGACTCGACGGTGACGTGCCGACGTCGAAGGAAGCGCGCTGGGTCGGCAACAGCTGGTGGCGCAAGACCGTGTGGCTCAGCATGTTCTGGGCGGTGCAGGCGCTGCTCCGGCCTACGACCGTGAAGGCGATGCGCACCATCGACGGCTGGGTGCTGTTCAACGCCGCCGCGATGGCGGCCGCGATGGCGCCGATCCTCTGGCTCTTCGGCTGGTGGCCTGTCGCCTACCTGTTCAGCTCGACGGTCTTCTCATTGGGCGTCCACCCCGTCGGCGCTCGCTGGATCCAGGAGCATTACGTCTTCCGCGAGGACCAGGAGACCTATTCCTACTACGGTCCGCTGAACAGGCTGTCGTTCAACATGGGCTATCACAACGAGCACCACGATTTTCCGCACGTGCCGTGGTCACGCCTGCCGGCAATTCGCGCAGCGGCTCCGGAATTTTACGACCATCTCTACCATCATAGGTCATGGACGAAGCTGCTCTTCCACGTTCTGTTCAGCCCGCAGTTCGGGCTACACAACCGCATCGTAAGGCCGATGCCCGAGCGCATGAAGGATGTGGTCGCCGCATAACGGGACAGCGCGGCGCAAGTCCGATTTTCCCCCATTGCGCACATTCGAAACTTCGGCAAAACTAAATCACTGAAGAGAAGGGCGGGTTGTCGCCTCCGCCTGGGCGAGGTTTCCTCGTCAATGGGTGTCGAGGGCAAGCGCGATGATCAACCAACCGTTCGTCGATTTCTACTCAGTTCTACGCGTCAAGCCCAGTTGCGACGCCAAGGCACTGGAATGCGCCTATCACGACCTGCTGAAGATGTATCATCCCGACCACGGAGGCACGGTTGATACGGACAAGTTCAACAGGATTATTGAGGCGTACCGAGTCCTTCGCAATCCCGACAAGCGTGCCGAGTACGATCTTCTCCATTCGCAAAATAATCCGGACGAATGGGAATTTTCCGCGCAGGGAGACGAGGACGACCTAGACGTACGAAGCGCTCTCACTGACGCAGACGATCATGCGAGAATGCTTATGTTCCTTTACAAGAAGCGGCGGGAGAACGCTCAGAACGCGGGCGTAGTCGGATTTTATATTCAAAAGCTGTTGAACTGCTCCGATGATACTTTTGAATTTCATAAGTGGTATTTGAAGGAAAAGGGGTTCATCGTGGTCACCGAGCATGGAACGCTCGCGATCACCATCGAAGGGATCGACCACGTCATCTCCATTTCCCGGAGCACGCGAGCGGAGAAACTGATGATCGCGAAGTCGAGCCCGGAGGAACCGGGCGAAGCGCAAGCCTAGCTTTCGACAAGACTCATGCAGGTGACGCCGGCTTCGGCCTTCTGAAGCTCCGAGACGTCGATTTCCACGACCTGGAAGCCGCGATCGCGCAAGCGAGCGGCTGTCCGCGGATTTCCGGTCGGTAGAATCAGCTGGTGGCCGACGCGAAGGCAGTTCGCGCCGTTCGGTTCCTCGGCATCGACCGCCATCGGCTCGATGCCTGCGAACTGCGCAGGATCGACGCTATCGGGCGCGAACAGCAGGACCTGAGATCCGTTGCGGTCCGGCCCGGCCAGAGTGGCTCCCGTCTTCAGGTGCAGGCAGTCCTTCAACTTCGCCTCGACCACGTCGAAACCGGTCGGGCGCACGATGTCACGCAAGGCCGCAATCCCTTCCGCGTCGGTGCGGGTCGAAAGGCCGACGTAGAGCGTCTTGCCAATGCGTAGGACGTCGCCGCCATCGACGTGACCGCTCTCAATGCGATGCAGCTCGAAATGGGGCGCCAGGCCCTCGGCGCTCGAGCTGGTCTCCGGCGCTCGCGATGCCGCACCCGGCCGCAAGATCACTGCATGACCATCCAGGAGCAGCGCCGTGTCCTCGACGAACACGCCGTCGGGATGATGCGGAAGTTCGGGGAGGCGAATGACCTCGAAGCCCGATGCCTCGAGGGCGCTCTCATACGCTTCGTGCTGCGACGCCGCCTTCTGCGCATCGATCGGCATACGTTGAAGATGGGTCAGCTCGCATTCGGCAAGCTTCGGACTCACGGCGCGGGTGAAAGCTTTGGGCATGGCACCAGCCTAGAATCGAAAAGGGCGGCCCGGAAGCTCCGGACCGCCCTTCGCGTGACGCTCTTGGAAACGACTAGCGCTTCGAGAACTGGAACGAACGGCGTGCCTTGGCGCGGCCGTACTTCTTACGCTCGACGACGCGCGGGTCGCGGGTCAGGAAGCCTGCCTGCTTCACCGCCGTGCGGAGCGCCGGCTCGAAGCGGCTTAGCGCCTGGGCGATGCCGTGCTTCACTGCACCCGCCTGGCCCGAGAGACCGCCGCCCTTGACGGTGGCGACGACGTCGTACTGACCGGCGCGGTCGGCAACGTCGAACGGCTGGTTGATGACGAGACGCAAGGTCGGACGGGCGAAGTAGATCTCCTGATCGCGGCCGTTGACCTCGATCTTGCCGGAGCCCGGCTTCAGCCAGACGCGCGCAACGGCGTCCTTGCGGCGGCCGGTCGCATAGGCGCGGCCGTACTTGTCAAGCTGCTGCTCACGAAGCGGTGTGTCGGCCTGGGCCGGCGGCGGCGGCGTCGGAGCGGCGGCTTCGGCCGGAGCCTCGGCTGCCGGAGCCGGCTGCGCAGCCTGCTGGCCGGTCAGCTCGGCGAGATCGGAAAGAGACTGACGATTGTCGGACATTATGCGCCCACCTTGTTCTTGCGGTTCATCGCAGCGACGTCGAGCGGCTGCGGGTCCTGGCCACCGTGCGGGTGCTCGGTGCCGTTGTAGAGATGCAGAGCGCGCATCTGGTCGCGGCCCAGCGGGCCACGGGGGATCATGCGCTCGACAGCCTTCTCAAGCACGCGCTCCGGGAAACGACCCTCGAGCACCTTGCCCGCGGTCACGCCCTTGATGCCGCCGGCATAACCGGTGTGCTTGTAATAGACCTTCTGGCTGAGCTTGCGGCCCGTGAAACGGACCTTGTCAGCGTTGATCACGACCACATGGTCACCGCAATCGACGTGCGGCGTGAAGCTCGGCTTGTGCTTGCCCCGCAGGATATTGGCGATAATCGTCGCGACGCGGCCAACGACTAGTCCGTCCGCATCGATCAAATGCCACTTCTTCTCGACCTCAGCCGGCTTGGCCGACTTGGTCGTCTTCATCAGCGCCTTCATGGCGTTCGACCTTCTTTATGGATACGAAAGGCGCCACCTCATGGGGGCGCCGATGGCCGGCCTAATCGCTGCCGAGTGCCGGAAAGTCAAGCGAAACAGGGCATTTCGTAACGGGTACTATACTACCGCGCCGACTTCTTCCCGTTCTTGAGGCGCTTGCCGACGCGAGCGATCAGCTCGCCTAGATCGTCCGAGTCCACGACGCTCGCGGCCTCCTTGACCGGAAACCACTTGCGCTCGCGCTGGCCACGCTCCGGCCACTCCGTCAGTTCTTTCTCGACGGCCAGCAGGTGCACGAGGATCTCGACGTCGACTGTTCCGAACAGGCTGCGCTTCTTATGGTGGAAGCTGCCCAGGGGATCGGCGTCGATCGTTCCGCTGATGCCCGCTTCCTCAAACGCTTCCTGCGCCGCCGCATCGGCCAGCGACTTGCCCAGCATCGGCCAACCTTTGGGAATCATCCACCGACCTGAGCGGCGCCCCGTCACGAGCATGACCTCGGGCTTGCTTCCACCAGCGATACGCCAGGGCAGGGCACCGGTCTGCAGCGCCAACTTGTTTTGTCTCCTCAACGACTCGCGTCTGTCACGATCGCGATTCTCGACTCTCTGCCCACATTTTCGGACAGTCTCGTGACCAATCAGAACTCACGTCCGCTCAAGGCGTTGCTCAACAGGAGTCGGAACACATGTTAGAAGCGCGCGTGCTTCCCGTGCCAGTGAGGACTCGTGAGCCACGAAATCGAACTGAAGCTCGAACTCGATCCCAAGGATGCCCGCACGCTGGCAGACCAGGGCCTCCTTCGCGAGTCCAAGTCGCGGTCCGAACGCCTGGTCTCCGTCTACTACGACACACCCGGAGGCAAGCTTCGAAAGAACGGCTACTCCCTACGGGTAAGGTCGACGCCGGACGGCTACATCCAGACCGTCAAATCGCTCGAGAACGGCGCCGGGCTATTCTTCCGGCAAGAGTGGGAAGCTGCGGTCGACAGCATCGAGCCGCACGTGGAAGAGCTCGCGCGCACACCGGCGGGTGAAGTGGGTGCCAAGCGCCTGCGCCCGGTGGTTTCCTCAGCCGTCGACCGCACACGCTGGGACGTGCACGACCATCACAGCGAGCTGGAAGTCTCGCTGGATGACGGGGAACTTCGCGCCGACGAACGCGACCAGCCCGTGTGCGAGCTGGAAATCGAGTTGAAGAAGGGCGAGCCCGCAGCAGCTTTTCACGCCGCTCGGAAGATCGCGCATCATATCCCACTGAGGCTGGGGGTGCTGAGCAAGGCCGAGCGCGCCTTTGCGCTCGCGGACGGGCTGTTCGGCAAGCCGGCCAAGGCGGAACCCGTGCCCGTTCGCTCCGACATGAGCGTCGCCGAGGGCTTCGCCACGATCCTCCAGTCGTGCATTCGCCATTTCCGGCTGAACGAGCCGCTCGTCGCGAAAGGCCGCGATCCGGACGCCCTTCATCAGATGCGGGTGGCGATGCGGCGGCTGCGCTCTGCGCTAAGCCTGTTCCGACCCGCAGTTGCTGATGAGGAATATCCCCGGCTCCGCGAGCAATTGCGCTGGTTCGTCGGGCAACTTGGCGAGGCGAGGAACCTCGACGTCTATCTTCAGCAAGACATGCCCAAGCAGGAACGCAAGCATCTGCTGAAACTCCGCAACGAGGCCTACGACCGCGTAGTCGAGGCGCTCGACTCCAGGCGCTTCCTCCTCTTGATGATCGACCTTACCGAGTGGGCTTCGTTGGGCAAATGGCGCTTGGGCGACAAGGCGAACCGACCGCTGCCGCCTTTCGCAGAGAAACGGATCAGTCGCTTGTGGCTGAAGGTTTGCGGCCACGACAATATGTCCGCGATGCAAGACGAGGAGCGGCACCGCCTGCGGATCGAAATCAAGAAGCTGCGTTACGCTCTCGACTTCATGCAGCCGTTACACGTGCAGCACGGGCGCCGGCAGAAGCAGTTCTCCAAGCTGATCGAGGGCCTGCAGCAGTCGCTAGGACGGCTCAACGACCTCGTGACCGCGCGGAGCATTGCTGGCGCCGACGTCTCGCAGGAAGTCGACGCCAGATATGCTGACGAGCGCGCGAGATGCCTTCGCGAGGCGGGCAAGCGGCTCAACCGTTTGAAGCTGACAGGTCCATATTGGACCCAGTCACCTCGTGTCGCCGCCTGCTAGGTCCAAACCGGACCTTTGATTAAGCCGCCGAAGCTGCGGGGTTGATTATCGGGACGATCGCCGACGCACCAAGGGGGGAGTGACGGCTGGGACCGTCACAGTGAAAACTCGCGAAGACCGCCAAAAGGTGATGATCAGGGCGCGGATGCGTGTCGGCGCGACGTGGCACGACGTCTGCGTCCTGAACCTGTCGAGGCGTGGATTGGGCATTCAAGCGGCCGATCCGCCGGCGCGTGGCACCTACGTCGAGATCTGCCGCGGCAAGATCGTGATGGTCGCCCGGATCATGTGGGTAAAGGGCCACCGCGCCGGTCTCCAGTCGCAGGACCCGATCTGGGCGCAGGGCCTGATCAACGAGGCGCTGGCCGCGACCGCTCAGTCGCCGGCGAGTGCGCCGGTCGAGCGCCGCCGTGCGCCGCGCAATGTTCAGCATCGGCACGACCAGAGCCGGGTCGCCGCCCGCTCCATGGAGTTCGCCTGCGTGGCCTTGTTCGTCGCGGCTTTCGGGATCACCGCGTTCGGCGCGGTGGGCCAGGCGCTTGCAGCACCCTTTTCCCAGATCCGCGCCGCGCTCGGTACCGAAGCCGATTAGTTCGTGGCCAGTCGCTTGTCCGAGGCGAAGAGCGGAACGATCTGCCACAAGGCCGACACCCCGACGAGGATGTAGACCAGCCGGCTCACAGGCGACATTTCGCCGAAGATCGCTGCGACAAGATCGAAGCCCAAAAGCCCGACGAGGCCCCAGTTGAGTCCGCCGACGATCAGCAGGACCAGGGTGACGGTGTTCAGTACGCGCATGCTCGCATCCCTTCGAATGTGGGCGTCCGGCACGTGGGAACGCAATCGCGCCGGACGCCCGTTTGTCGATGAGAAGGTGGAGAGGCGACGGACGCGGCGCGATACGGACTTTGGCCCGTAGGTGCTTAAAGCCCGGCTTCGACTGCGATCCGGATGGCCTCGGCGGAAGTGGCTACGCCGAGCCGCTCGAGCAGGAGCGCGCGGTGCATCTTCACCGTCTTCTCGCTGATCTTCAGCTGCCATGCGATCTGCTTGTTCAGGCGCCCACCGGCCATCAGCTCCAGGACCTCGCGCTGGCGGGGCGGCAATTCGCCGACGAGGGCCGACGCCCTTGCACGGCGCTGCGAGAGCGCGTCGGGCGGACCCAAGTCGACCTGCGAACCGAGGAACCAGGCGAGGCCGCCCTCAGGATCGAACAAGGGCGTGATCATCACGCCGTTGCGGAAGGCCGAGCCGTCCTTCCGGTAATTGAGGATCTCGACGAGCACGGGCCGCTCGGCGCCGATGGCAGTGCGGATCTGATCGCTGATGATGGGATCGGTCGCCTCACCGGCGAGAAAGCGACAATTGCGGCCGACTACGTCGCCTTCGGCATAGCCCGTCAGGTCGCAGAAGGCGCCATTGACGACCTCGAGCGGATTATCCGGCCGACGAGGATTGCTGACGACCATCGCGAGCGGCGAGGCGTCGACGCTGTCGAGCAATTGCTGATGATCCAGACCGGCCAAGGGCACTCCTAAGCAGATGCAACTGACGCGCGAAGCGCGGCCGCATGATCTCTGATCAACGCCTGTGTGGAAAGATCGGTATCAAAGACGCTGTACCAGCCCTGCGGCTCGTGCGGCGGATCGCCGACGTATGAGGTGTCGCCCCGTACGAAATGCTTGTCGGGGTGCTGCGCGCGTCCTTCGCCGCCCCACGCCCAGAAGTTCGAGCCCGCGATCGGCCCGCCGCTGCGCACGCTGTCGAGCACCGCGCCGTAGATGAGCGAGTAGAAGCGGTCCTTATAGGTCGTCGCGCTCCCGGGATCGAAGCCGCCGCCGTCGCGCGGGAAACCAAACTCTTCGATGACCAAGGGTCTGTGGAGCTGCGCGGCAATGGCGACTTGCCGTGCGATGTAGTCGCGGGTCTTGGTTTCGACCGTCGGCCAGGTTCCGGCGAGGTCCTTGGGGTCTGCCCAGCTCCAGTTCTGCGGCCAGATGTGCGCGGTGACGTAGTCGATGGCAGCCGTAGAGTGCGCATCGAGGACGCAGTCGTCGCTGTCGAGGCAGCCCTGCGTTCCTTCGCTACCGGTGCAGACGAGATGGTTGGGATCCAGCGACTTGATCGCGCGGGCAGTTCCCTCGATCCAGCCGAGATATGCAGGCATGTTCTTCCGCCCTGCCTCTTCGCTGCCTCCCGGCCTCGGCTCGTTGGCGAGCTGCCATGACATGATCGCCGGGTCGTCACGGTAAAGCTGTCCGGTGACCGTGTTGCGTCGAGTAACGACGGCGCGAACATAGTCATAGTAGAGGTTGGTCGCAGCCGCGCTCTCGTAAAATTCCGAGGCCATGTCGGCGAATTCCGGCCAAGGATGCGCCGGGTCGTTCATGTTGATGTAGCGGCCGCCGTTCGTCCAATAGAGATAGGTCATCATCCCGCCCGACCATTCCCAGAAATTGGTCAGGTAGATGACCGCCCGCATGCCGCGCTTGCCCATCTCCGCCAGGGCGAAGTCGAGCCCGCGCAGAAGCGTCTCGTTGTACTCGCTCGATTGCGTCCGGAACGCCGGCGTGATGGAGTTCTTGAGCGGCGAGAGCTCGGATGACCCGAGAATACGGACGTTGGAAATGCCGAGCATCTGAAGCCGGTCGAACTCGCGCCTCAGCCGTTCGCGGTTCCCGAACGGCGTGTCGGCGCCGAGGTGTGCCGCGTACCACATGTTCGTTCCGGCGTAGCGGTACGTCTCATTGCCGAGCACGAACCGATTGTGTTCCCGGCGCACGAATTGTGGAGGTGAGGGCGGCGAGACGAGCGGCGCGGTGGCGCAGCCGGCAAGAAGTGCGGCTGAGCCCACGAGCAATTCACGGCGATTCACTGGCCCCACGATCCATCCCCTCTGTTGCGTCGCGCATGGTAGCGCTAGCGATGCCGAACGGAAGCGTATCAGTGGCGGGGAGTTCAATGGCGGAATTGCCGTTCGCGGGGGTCGAGCTCGGCGGCACCAAATGCGTCTGCACACTGGGGCGATCGCCGGATGAGATCCTGCGTCAGGAGACCGTCGCGACGACCGTGCCTGACGAGACGCTGGGGACGATCGAGGCGCTCCTCAGGGAATGGTCGCGGGACGGCATTGCTTCACTCGGCATCAACAGCTTCGGACCCGTCGATCTTGGTCCGGATTCGCCGACCTGGGGCTTCATTACGAACACAACCAAGCCGGAATGGTCGGGCACCGACGTCGCCCGCAGGCTCGCGAGCGCGGCCGGCACCAAGGTGGCGTTCGATACGGACGTGAACGGTGCCGCCCGAGCCGAAATGCGATGGGGTGCCGGACGCGGCTTCGACGATTTCGCCTACATTACGGTCGGGACCGGTATCGGCGTGGGGCTCGTCGTGAACGGCAAGCCGACGCGTGGCTTCGCCCATAGTGAGCTTGGCCATATCCGCCCGGTTCGTCTTGCGGGAGACGACTGGCCGGGCGCGTGCAGCTTTCACGGCGCCTGCGCCGAGGGCTTGGCGTCGGGCCCGGCGATCAAAGCGCGCCTTGGCTCGCGCGCCATCGCCTCGATCGCGCCCGATGATCCGGTGTGGGAAACCGTTGCGTACGCACTGGCTCAACTTTGCCACTCGATTGTCTGCGCGGCCTGCCCAATGCGCATCGCGATTGGAGGCGGGGTCATGGAGCGCCAGCCGCACCTGCTTGCACGCGTGCAGGAGATGCTGATCGAGAGCCTGAACTCTTACGTGGCCCTCCCGCGCGCCGACTACGTTGTCGCTCCTGAACTCGGCGCGCAGGCGGGGCCTATGGGGTCGATCGCACTCGCGATGGACGCCCTCGCCGCCTAGCATTTCGTGCCTTGTGAGCGCGGTCCTCCCTGCTAGGGTCGCGCCGCCATCTGGAGGGAGAGACGCATGGCGCAATCGGATACTCGTTCGGCAACCGTGACCAGCGCCTACGCGATCGTCACCTGCCTGTTCTTCGCATGGGGCTTCATCACCTCGCTGGTCGATCCTTTGGTCGCCGCGGTGAAGGGCATCTTCCAGCTGAGCGACGTCGAGGCGCAGCTGAGCGCCTCGGCATTCTTCATCGCCTATGGCGTGATGAGCTTGCCCGCCGCCGTGCTCTTGTCGCGCAGGAAGGCCGTTGGGACTGTCCTGATCGCGCTGACGCTCATGGTCGCCGGCTGCCTCATCATGCTCGCCGCGGCGAACATCGCCGTCTACGAGCTGGTGCTTCTCGGCCTGTTCGTCCTCGCGAGCGGCATCACCATCCTGCAGGTCGCGGCGAACCCGCTGGCAGCGGCCCTTGGAACGCCCGAGAAGAGCCACTTCCGCCTGACCTTCAGCCAGACTTTCAACAGCCTTGGCACGTTCATCGGCCCGTACCTCGGCGCCGCGCTTTTCCTGAAGGGCGTCGAGGTGAAGCACGGCTCCGTCATCACTGACGAGGTCCGCGCGCAATCGCTTGCCGGCATCGATCGCGCCTTCTTCTGGATCGCGGGCCTCATCATCCTCGTCGGCGTACTCATCTGGCTCGGCCGCCGCGTCATCAGCGAGTCCGCTCCTGCCGCTTCGGAAGAGACCGCGCGGCGCGGTGTAGTCGCCACTCTGAAGGACGCGGCATCGTCGCCATGGGCGCTGTTCGGCGGCCTCGCGATTTTCCTCTACGTCGGCGCCGAAGTGGCCATCGGCACGCAGATGTCCTTTTTCCTCAACAGCGATCGCGTCTGGGGCGTCCCGCTCGAAAGCGCCGCTAAGTTCGTCAGCCTCTATTGGGGCGGCGCGATGGTCGGCCGGCTCGTCGGCTCGGCGCTTCTCACCAAGGTCCCGGCGCCCAAGCTCCTTGCGGTCTTTACCGGCGTGGCCTGCGCCATGTGCCTGTACGTCTTCTCGGTAGGTGGCGTCAGCGCGGGCTATGTCGCTTTGTCGATCGGCCTGTTCAACTCGATCATGTTCCCGGTGATCTTCACGATCACGCTGGAGCGCTCGACCGCATCGGAAGAGGCAACGTCCGGCTTCCTCTGCTTCTCGATCATCGGCGGCGCAGCGATCCCGCCGCTCGTCGGCCTGGTATCGCAGAACACGGATTACGTGACCGCGCTGATCGTCCCGGCGCTCTGCTATGCGGTGCTGTGCTTCTTCGCTTTGTCGGCAGGGCGGGCACGGTTGCCGCAGTCGACGGTTGCACGGGACACGCTCGAACCGGCCGTCGTCGAGCCGTGATCGGCTAGCCGACGCTGTCCTCGACCCATTCGGCGTAGCTCTGCAGGAGCTTGTGGATGGGCCACACGGCAACGCACGGCACGTCGTAGCTGTGCAATCCGGCGATACGCGTGATCAGCGCGTCCGCGCGGTCCCGCGTCGTCTTGAGGATTGCAGGCACTTCCTCCGCGCTCTCGACCGTGCCGCGCCAGCGGTAGATCGAGCGACAAGGGCCGAGGATGTTGATGCAGGCGGCGAGGCCTTCCTCGACGACGGCCCGGCCGATCCGCTCCGCCTCGTCGGCGTTGGCGAAGATGGCGTAGACCGAGACGACGCTCATGCGGTCCGGCGTCCGAAGACGTGGGCGCCCCAGACCGTCGCCGCGACGAGGCTTGCACCCACTGCTTGGTGAAGGGCTGCGAGCCAGATGGCGACGCCGCTCAGCACAGTGAAGATACCGAGCAGGATCTGCGTTCCGAAGGCCGAATGGATGGCGATCGAAGCCGCCTTGCCGCCATCCAGCTTCTTGAGGCTCCGCGCAAAGATCGCGAGCACCGCGACCACGATCCACGCCCACCAGCGGTGGACGAAGTGGATGAGGAAGGGATCGTTGGTGAAGGCATGGAGCGCGCCCTGGCTCCAGTCGACACCTTCGGGGAAGAAGCGGCCCTGCATCGTCGGCCAGTCGTTCGCGACCTGACCGGCATTGAGACCGGCCACCCAGGCGCCGAGGAGCAGCTGGAGGAACAGCACTCCAAGCGTCGCAACGGCGGCGCCTTTCAGCAGCGCAGGCCGGCTATCCGGAGTGTGGGCGACCTGCCTGAGATCGAGCGCGACCCAGATGCACGCGGCCATGATGGTGAGTGCCAGCAGAAGGTGCGCCGACAGGCGGAAATGGCTGACGTCCGTGCGGTCCACGAGGCCGGACATGACCATGTACCAGCCGAGCGCGCCCTGAAGCCCTCCGAGCACGAGGAGGCCGACGAGCTTCCAGCCGTAGCCCTGCGGGATGGCGCGCTTCGCTGCGAACCAGAGCAGGGGCAGGGCGAACACGACGCCGATCAGCCGCCCGATCAGGCGATGCAGCCATTCCCAAAAGAAGATGAACTTGAACTGGGACAGCGTCATCCCGGCCGGCCCGTTGATCTCGCGATACTCTGGGGTCTGCTGGTAGAGCTGGAAGGCGCGCTGCCAGTCGGCATGGGTCAGTGGCGGGATGGCTCCCGTGACCGGCTTCCACTCAGTGATCGAAAGGCCGCTTTCGGTGAGCCGGGTGATGCCGCCGACCACGACCATCAGGAAGACCATTCCCGCGACGGTCATCAGCCAGTTGGAGATGGCGAGCGGACGCTTGGTCGAAGCTGCCGCGACGGATTGCGAGCGGGGGAGTGCCGAGTCCATTTCGCGCGGGCCTATGGCCGCTCGGGCTCGGCGCCACAAGCGGCAGCCCGCTTAAAGAATGCGTTGATGTGATGTTGTAACCTGACGGATGGCACGTTATATCCTCGGCCATGGCGGTAGCCCTGCAGACCCGTGGACTTGATCGGATGGCGATCGGCCTTTCGGGGCTGTGCGTCGTGCATTGCGTCGCGACCGCGGTTCTGCTCGGCATGCTGTCGGCCGCCGGCGGACTTCTCGGATCGCCGCTGATCCACGAAGTCGGGCTCACTTTCGCGATGTTGGTCGGTTCGTTCGCGCTCGGCCGCGGCATCCTGGAGCATGGCTTTATGATGCCAAGCGCGGTCGGCAGCCTTGGCCTGGGCGTGATGGCAGGTGCACTCAGCCTTCCTCACGATGGCACCGAAGCGACCTTCACCGTCATCGGCGTCGGCATCCTCGCGCTGGGCCATCAGCTGAACCGGATCGCGGGCGAGTAATCCGGCCTTCTTGCGGCCACTCCGGCCGAGGTCTAAATCCATGTTTATGGCCGCTCATCAGCACCATCTTCACGAAGGCGAGTCGCTCAAGGCAGCTGCCCGCCAGCACCTGACGAGCCGCGGCGAGCAGTGGACCGACATGCGTGCCGCCGTGTTCGACGCTCTCTCGGGCTTCAACAGGCCGGCAAGCGCCTACGACATCGCTGAGGCGGTCTCGAACGAGCAGGGCCGGCGCGTCGCCGCCAACAGCGTCTATCGCATCCTCGACCTCTTCGTCGGCGCGAACCTCGCCCGCCGGGTCGAGAGCGCGAACGCCTATGTGGCGAATGCGCATCCCGACTGCCTGCACGACTGCATCTTCCTGATCTGCGATAGTTGCGGGCAGGCCGTGCACATCGATGACGACAGCCTCTCCGGCGGCGTTCGGAAAGCGGCGGAATCTGCCGGCTTTTCCAATCAGCGTCCGGTCATCGAAGTCCGCGGCACGTGCGGCGATTGCGGCGACGGCAACAGCTGAGCGATTCCTGAGCAATCGCTGAAATCGTCTGATTCAGGTCACTTGCGCCCGCCCTGTTGGTGACACGGGACAAGGTTCCGCGTAAGCACCGCCGCCATGTCCGACCGGCCAGAAACACCGTTGCTCGATACGGTCCAGTATCCCGATGACATCCGGAAGCTGGATCGAAACCAACTTCCGCAGCTTGCCGAAGAGCTCAGGCAGGAAGTCATTTCCGCCGTGTCCGTCACGGGCGGGCACCTCGGCGCAGGCCTTGGCGTTGTCGAGCTGACGGTCGCCATCCATTATGTGTTCGACACGCCCAACGACAAACTGATCTGGGACGTCGGCCACCAGGCCTATCCGCACAAGATCGTCACCGGCCGCCGCGATCGCATCCGCACGCTTCGCCAGGGCGGGGGCCTCTCCGGCTTCACCAAGCGCAGCGAGAGCGATTACGACCCGTTCGGCGCCGCGCACAGCTCCACCTCCATCTCGGCAGCCCTGGGCTTCGCGATTGCCAACAAGCTGTCGGATTCACCCGGAAAGGCGATCGCGGTCATCGGCGACGGCGCCATGAGCGCCGGCATGGCGTATGAAGCGATGAACAACGCCGCGGCCGCGGGAAACCGGCTGGTCGTCATTCTCAACGACAATGACATGTCGATTGCGCCGCCGGTCGGAAGCCTGCGCAACTCGCTCGCGCGGCTGGTGAGCTCGGGCAAATATCTCGCTCCTCGCCGCCTCGCGCAGAAGCTCGCTCGCGCCATGCCGGAGCCGCTGCACGTCGCGGCGCGCCGCATGGAGGAATATGCCCGCGGTCTGGTCACCGGGGGCACGCTCTTCGACGAGCTCGGGTTCTATTATGTCGGGCCCGTCGACGGGCATGACGTCCGCGCCCTCGTCGAGGTGCTGGAAAACGTCCGCGATGCGCCCGAAGGGCCCATGCTGGTCCACGTCGTCACCAAGAAGGGCAAGGGCTACGGTCCGGCGGAGAGCGCAGCCGACAAGTATCACGGCGTGGTCAAGTTCGACGTGGTCTCGGGTGTCCAGGCGAAGGCCGCGCCGGGGGCGCCAAGCTACACCGGCGTCTTCGCCAAGGCTCTGATCGGAGAGGCGGAGCGGGACGACAAGATCGTCGCGATCACCGCCGCGATGCCATCCGGCACCGGGCTCGACAAGTTCGAGGAGAAGTTCCCCGACCGCACGTTCGACGTCGGCATCGCCGAACAGCACGCCGTTACCTTCGCGGCGGGCCTCGCGGCGCAGGGCTACCGGCCCTTCTGCGCCATCTATTCGACCTTCCTGCAGCGCGCCTACGACCAGGTCGTCCACGACGTCGCCATCCAGAACCTGCCCGTGCGGTTCGCGATGGACCGTGCGGGTCTTGTCGGAGCCGACGGAGCAACGCACGCGGGCAGCTTCGACCTCGCCTACCTCTGCACACTGCCGAACTTCGTCGTGATGGCTGCGGCGGACGAGGCCGAGCTGGTGCACATGGTCCACACCATGGCCCTGCACGACAGCGGGCCGAGTGCAGTCCGCTATCCGCGCGGCGAGGGCAGGGGCATCCCGATGCCCGAAATCCCGGAGCGGCTAGCGATCGGCAAAGGCCGCATCGTCAAGCAGGGCAACAAGGTCGCCATCCTGTCGCTCGGCACGCGCCTCGCGGAAGCCGAGAAGGCGGCGGAGCAACTGGAGGCGAAGGGCCTGTCGACGACCGTCGCCGACCTGCGCTTCGCCAAGCCGCTGGACGAGGAATTGATCCGCAAGCTGCTGACGACGCACGAAGTGGCCGTCACCGTTGAGGAGGCGTCCATCGGTGGTCTCGGCGCTCATGTCCTGACGCTGGCGAGCGATGAAGGGCTCGTCGATGCCGGCCTCAAGATCCGCACCATGCGCCTGCCTGACACCTTCCAGGACCATGACAAGCCCGAGAAGCAGTACGACGAGGCGGGCCTCAACGCCCCGCATATCGTCGAGACCGTGCTGAAGGCTCTCCGCGTCAACAGCGCCGGCGTCGAAGAGGTGCGGGCGTAGCCAAGATCCGGGCAGACCAGCTGCTGGTTAGCCGCGGGCTGGCGGAGAGCCGGACCCGGGCACAGGCCCTCATCATGGCCGGTGCCGTGTTCAGCGGCGAGAAGAAGCTGACGAAGGCCGGCGACATGCTGGCCGAGGATGCGGCGTTGGAGGTGCGCGGCAAGGATCATCCGTGGGTCTCGCGAGGCGGCATCAAGCTCGATCACGGGCTGACGCACTTCGCTTTCGATGTGGCAGACGCGACAGCGCTCGATGTCGGCAGCTCGACCGGCGGCTTTACGGACGTCCTGCTCTGCCGGGGCGCGGCGAAGGTCTACGCAGTGGATGTCGGGACGAACCAGCTGGCGTGGAAGCTTCGGCAGGATCCGCGCGTGATCGTCCATGAGCAGACGAACGCCCGCAACCTGACCGCCAAGCTTCTGCCCGAGCCCGTCGATATCGTCGTGTGCGACGCCAGCTTCATCAGTCTCGCCAAGGTGCTCGAAGCGCCTCTCAAGCTCGCCAAACCCCGCGCGAAGCTCGTCGCGCTCGTGAAGCCGCAGTTCGAGGCCGGGCGCGAGGAAGTCGGCAAAGGCGGCGTCGTCAGGGACCCAGACGTGCACGAACGCGTCTGCACCGCGGCCAAAGACTGGGTTGCGTCGCAAGGTTGGGACGTGCTCGGCGTAACCCCGAGCCCGATCACGGGCCCGGAAGGCAATGTCGAATTCCTGTTGGGAGCGGTAAAGAATGGCTGACCCGGTCGCGCGGCGTGATTGGTGGAAGATCGCGTTCATCACCGTTCCGGCGATCGTCCTTGCTGGATCGCTGAGCGGCTGGCTGTCGAACTCGGGCTACGGCAACCACTGGTTCGCGGCGCTTCTGAAACCGCCTTTCATGCCGCCCGGTTGGGCGTTCCCGGTGGCCTGGACCACGCTCTATGTCCTTATGGGTGTCTCGGTCGCGATGATCCTCGCCGAAGCGCAAGGTACGCTGCGCAAGTGGGGCCTCACGCTCTTCTTCGTGCAACTCGCCTTCAACTTCGCCTGGTCGCCGGTCTTCTTCGGAGCGCGCGACATCAAGCTCGGCGCGGCCGTCATCATGGTCATGCTGGTGCTTGCGGTCGGTGCCGCCGCGGTGTTCCGCCGCATTCGTCCGGTCGCCGGATGGCTGCTCGTACCATACCTGCTCTGGCTGTGCTTCGCCTGGGCGCTGAACACGAGCATCGACCGGCTGAATCCGGGTGCCGGTACGTCGCTCCTCGGCTGACGTCTCCCGTTCGTCGAATATCCCGCGCCGGCCCCGATTCGTGATATAAGGCGCTCTGAAAGAGGGGTGTCGGAGATGCGTGTTCTATCGGCCGTAGCGATTGTGGGCCTTTGCGCAGCCTTGCCGGCTGCCGCGCAGCCGACGAGGACCCAGCAATACGACGCTGTGTCCAAGCCCGAAGCCGTCGACAGCCAGACGCAGGCGACCGACCTCAAGTTCAAGCAGGACGCCTACGACCGGATGACGGTCGCCGTGCGCGTGGCCGGTTATGGTCCCTACAGGTTCCTCATCGACACCGGCGCGGATCGGACCGCCATTTCGACGCAATTGGCGAGCCGCCTGCATTTGAAGGACGGCCGCAAGACGGTGCTGCATACCGTGACCGGTGAATCCTTGATCGGCACTGCGAACGTCCCGGTGCTCGACATGACGGCCAACCGGGTTCGCAATGTGGACGCCGCGCTTCTCGAATCCGAGCATATCGGCGCCGACGGTATACTCGGCCTGGATTCCCTACGGTCGCAGCGCATCCTCTTCGACTTCAAGCAGCAGACGCTGACGATGGTGCCGGCGGACGCCAAGATGCCGGTCGACAAGGACACGATCGTCGTGACGGGCAGGGTCAAGAACGGCCGCCTGATCCTCGCCGACGCTTTGCTCGAAGGGCGCCAAGTCACCTTGGTTGTCGATACGGGCGCTCAGGTGTCGATCGGCAACGAGGCGCTCCGCCAGAAAATGAGCCGCGGTGGCAGGCTTAAGAGGGCGGTGCCGGTCGAGCTGCAGTCCGTGACCGGCGAGAAGCTGGTCGGCGAATATATGATGGTTCACGAGCTCAACGTGGGCGGCGTGACCATGAAGGACCTGCCGATCGTCTTCGCAAACTCCCACGCTTTCAAGCGCCTTGGCCTCGATTCCCGGCCCGCTCTGCTGCTCGGGATGAATGCCTTGCGGAGCTTCGACAAGGTTTCGATCGACTTTGCCAAGAAGAAGCTTCGGGTCGTGCTTCCCGAGGAAGGTTCGCTAGAGCGGTCCGCTTTCGCGAAGCTCTGACGAGGGGCCTACTGGCGAAGTCAGCACTGCTCCCCTATTTGGGCGCGTAGAGCTTCGGGGCAGGACAGGCCGCGGAGGGCCTTTTCGGCTTTGAGGAGAAGCACATGCAGTCCGAGAACAGGATGTTCGACGACTTCGTAAAGATGGTGAACGGCGTCGCAGGGACGATGGCCGGCATGGGCCGGGAGGCCGAATCCTCCATGCGCGAGAAGATGCGCGAATGGATGGCCGGCGCTGATTTCGTGAGCCGCGACGAGTTCGAGGCCGTGAAGGCAATGGCCGCCGCCGCACGCGACGAGAACGAAATCCTGAAGAGCCGCCTTGCAGCCCTTGAGGCGAAGGTTGCCGGTCCGGCAGCTGGAACCAAGCGCGCGTCCAAGCCCAAGGATAGCCCGGAGACCTCATCCTGAGCGACGAAGAAACCCAGGAAGAGCGGGACGACGGCGCTCCTATCGAGGTTCTCGAGCAATATTTCGAGGCGCGGGGCTGGGCGTGCGAGCGTTCGGCCGAGGGCGAGATCGTCGCCTCGGCGACCGGCAGCTGGACGCAGTACGAGCTGCGCGGCGTTTGGCGCCCGGAGGACCAGGTTCTGCAGTTCCTGGCCTTCCCGGACATCAAGGCGACGCCGGAAAAGCGCCAGGCCCTCTATGAGTCCCTCGGCCTCATCAACGAGCAGCTTTGGCTCGGGCATTTCGAAATGTGGTCCGGCTCGGGCCTCATCGTGTTTCGGCACGCGACCATCCTCGACACGCGCGAAAGCGACGGCCTAAGCCTCGACCAGGCTGAGGCCATCATCGAAGCCGCGATGGAAGAATGCGAGCGCTTCTATCCGGTCTTCCAGTTCGTCCTCTGGGGCGGAAAATCGCCGGGCGAAGCCATCGCCGCGGCGCTCATCGATACTCACGGGGAGGCTTAGCCCTGACTCTCAATCCGATCTGGTTCGTCGGCTGCGGCAATATGTCCGGAGCCATGGTCGAAGGCTGGCGCCTTGCCGGGCTGGACCTGAGCAACGCCGTAGCGATCAGGCCGAGCGGCCGCCCGGTCGAAGGGCTTCGCGTCGTCACGAACTTCGCCGACGCGGGTCTGCCGCCGCGGCTGGTGATCCTCGGCGTCAAGCCGCAGCAGCTCGACGAGGTCGGGCCGAAGCTTGCCGGCTGGATCACGTCGAAGACGACTCTCGTCTCAATCCTGGCCGGTGTCGAAGCCAAGAGCCTGCGCGAGCGCTTTCCGAAGGCCGGCGTGATCGTTCGCGCCATTCCCAACCTTCCGGTTTCGATCCGCCGCGGCGTGATCGGCCTATACAGCGAGGAAGTCTCCGAGGAGCTCGGCTTCGAGCTTTCGCAGCTGTTCGCCATGCTGGGCTATGCGATGTGGAGCAGTAGCGAGAGCGCGCTCGCGGCGATCGGGTCCGTGGCTGGCGCCGGACCGGCCTATGTCGCACGCTTCATCGACGCGCTCGCCAAGGCGGGCGTCGACCGCGGCCTTACGCAGGAACTGGCGCAGACGGTTGCGCTGGAGACGGTGCTGGGTACCTCATGGATGGCGGCCACCACACAGGAGAGCATGGACGAGATGGTCCGGCGGGTCGCCAGTCCGAACGGCACGACCGAGGCTGGCCTCGCGGTTCTCAGCCGCGACGACGTCTTCGACAAGCTGATCACGCTGACGATCAGCGCAGCTTCGCGCCGCGGTTCCGAGCTTGCCGAAGAGGCGCGCCGCTCGTCGCTCCTCGCCGAGCCGCAGGGAACGGCATAGAGGCTGCGCCCCCCGCTCAAGTTGATTCAACCGGCCCGCTGCACTACGCCCGCAGACCCTGGGAAGGGCCAATGATGATCGGCGAAATTGACGAAGTGAACGGAAAGAGCCTTGTCTTCGAACCGGCTGCAAAGCCCGTTCCCGCGGATGAACGTGCGCGCCTCCTCGTAGACCCGGGCTTCGGACGCGTCTTCACCGATCACATGGCGATCATCGAATATGATGATCAGAAGGGCTGGCACGACGCGCGGATCACGGCGCGCCAGTCGTTCGAGATGGATCCCGCGTCCCCCGTCCTGCACTATGCGCAGGAAATCTTCGAAGGGATGAAGGCGTACCGCCGTCCCAAAGGCGGCGCGGCGCTGTTCCGGCCTGACGCCAACGCGCGGCGCTTCGTGCAGTCGGCCATCCGCCTCGCGATGCCGCCATTGCCGGAAGAGATGTTCCTGGAGTCGATCCGCGAGCTGGTTCGAGCCGATCGCGAGTGGATTCCGGATACGGAAGATGGGTCGCTCTATCTGCGGCCCTTCATGATCGCGAGTGGCTCGTTCCTCGGCATGCGGTCGTCCACGCAATTCATCTACGCCGTGATCGCTTCCTCGGTCGGGTCCTATTTTAAGGACGCGCCGAGCCTGTCGCTGTGGGTGACGCGCGATTACGTCCGGGCCGTTCGCGGCGGTACCGGGGAAGCGAAGTGCGGCGGCAATTACGCCGGCAGCCTCATCGCCCAGGCTGAGGCCATCCGGAACGGCTGCGACCAGGTCGTCTTCCTCGATGCGATCGAGCACAAGTGGGTCGAAGAACTGGGCGGCATGAACGTCTTCTTCGTCTTTGACGACGGATCGATGCAGACACCGCCGCTCGATGGGACGATCCTGCACGGGGTGACGCGCGATTCGCTGCTCCGGCTGGCCCGCGACATGGGGCTGACCGTTCGCGAGGAGCTCTATTCGGTCGACCAGTGGAAGGCCGATGCCGAAAGCGGCCGCCTTACGGAGTCCTTCGCCTGCGGAACCGCGGCGGTCGTCACCCCGATCGGCAGCGTCAAAGGCGTGGACGGGGGTTTCACGATCGGTGGCCAGTCTTCAGGTCCACTGACAATGCGGCTGCGGTCAGCGCTGGTCGACATCCAGCGGGGCGACGCACCGGATCCCTACGGCTGGACCGAAATTATCTGAGATCGCCCCGCGGCTAACCCTCGGCAAAAATGTCGAGGTGCAGCGGTTCGCTCTCCCCGAACCAAATCACGTGCTCCGTGTGGTCGGACAGGTCGTAGCCCGTGCTCGCGTGTGCGAAGATCGTCAGCCCGTCCCGGTTCAACGCCATCCACTGCGCGAACTCCCCGAACTGCTCAGGACGGACGGTCAGCTGGCAGCTTCCGCGAGGGTGGGGGCCCACGGGATCGGTGTGGAAATGGCCCACCGGAACTCCGAACCGCTCGCGGGCGGCACGCGCAAGGCTTTGCGCACGATCGAGCTGGTCGGCGTCGAAATAGATGTGGGCGTGGAAGTCCCGGATGCCGAGCATGCGCGCCATTTAGCAGAAGACGCGCCAGACGCTAAGTTGGGGTTCCCTTGGGGGAAGTCGCGGCTATAAGCGCGCCTTCCCCGCATCGACGGGCCGCCTGCTGGGGCGTCGCCAAGTGGTAAGGCACCGGTTTTTGGTACCGGCATTCGCAGGTTCGAATCCTGCCGCCCCAGCCAGCACTTCCTCCAGCCGTTGACCGCGCGCCGATCTTGATATCGGATGCGTTCGATGCCTCCATCGGACCTTCCCCTGCAGCGGCGCGAGTTCATTTCGGCGGTCGCCGGGACCTGCCTGATTGCCCATCGGCCAGCGTTCGCAAGCACAGCCGCCCCCGACGGAGCGCCGCAGCCGCGTCGAGTCACTCGTCTCGAAACAGGCTGGAAGTTCAGCCTCGGCCATGCCGTAGATGTCGAGCGCGACTTCGGTTTTGGCCGTGACCAGCGGACATTTGCAAAGGCGGGAGCGGGCACAGCCGACGCGACGCTGGCCAAGTTCGACGACCGCGTCTGGCAATCCGTGCGCGTGCCGCACGATTGGGCAGTCGCGTTGCCCTTCGCCGAACCGAAGTCGCCGCCTAAGGACCGCGCAGATGCCATGGCGGCGCACGGCTTCAAGGCCATTGGACGCGACTTCCCGCAGAACAGTATCGGCTGGTACCGCGTTACGCTTCCTGTCGGACCGGCCGACAAGGGCCAGTCGATCTGGCTCGAGTTCGACGGCGTCTTCCGCGACTGTATCGTCTTCGTGAACGGCTATGCCGCCGGAGGAAGCGCGAGCGGATACGCACCCTTCTGCGTCGATATCGCCGACTTCCTCGATTACGACGGCGGCCCGAACGTCCTGACGGTGCGCGTCGATGCGAGCCTCGGCGAGGGCTGGTTCTACGAGGGCGCCGGGATCTACCGTCATGTCGATCTGGTCCGCGCGGCGCCGGTGCACATTCCGCAGTGGGGAACCTTCGTCCGAAGCGAGCTCGGGTCCGGCCGCGCCCAGCTTCTGGTCACGACCGATGTCGTCAACGACGGGGCGGCGCCGGTCGAAGTGCTCCTCCGCCAGCAAATGTTCGACAGCCGCAAGCGCATCGTCGCGGAATGTGAGGACGCCCGCTTCACGCTCGCGCCGGGTCAACGAAGTGCGCAGGACGGCAGCACCTTCGTGGACGCGCCCTCGCTCTGGTCCCTCGAGAACCCCGATCTCTACACGATGGTGAGCGAGGTGATCGTTGCCGGGCAGGTAATCGACCGTGTCGAAACGCGCTTCGGGATCCGTAGCATTCGCTTCGACGCGGAGCGCGGCTTCTTCCTCAACGGCAAGCCGGTGAAGCTTCTCGGCACGTGCAACCATCACGACCATGCCGGCGTGGGCACCGCGATACCGGATGCGCTGCACGCGTGGCGCGTCGCGCAACTCAAGGAGATGGGCTCAAACGCTTGGCGGAGCGCGCACAATCCGGCCGCGCAGGTTCTGCTCGATGCCTGCGACTCAATGGGAATGCTGATGATCGCGGAAGCGCGCCAGAACTCGACCAGCGACGAGGCGCTTGGCGAAATCGAGCGGATGGTCTTGAGCTCGAGGAACCACCCGTGCGTGATCCTCTGGTCGCTCGGCAACGAGGAGCCGCACCAGGCGACCGAGCGGGGCGCGCGCATAAACGCAGAACTGGCCGCGCGCGTGAAGCGGCTCGACCCGACCCGTCAGAGCACCTTTGCGATGGACCAGGGTTGGGACACGGGCGTCGGCCGCGTCGTGGACGTGCTCGGCTTCAACTACCGCACCGACAAGATCGAGGCGTATCACGGCAGGCACCCGGACCAGCCGGTCTACGGTTCGGAGACCGGAAGCACCGTCGCCACGCGCGGCGAATATACCAACGATCCGGCGCGCCACATTGTTCGCGCCTACGACACCGAGCATCCCTGGTGGGCCAGCACGGCCGAGGAGTGGTGGACCATCGTCGCCGAGCGCACGTACATCGCGGGCGGCTTTGTCTGGACGGGCTTCGACTATCGCGGCGAGCCAACGCCCTACGCGGCCTTTCCGAGCGTTTCCTCGCAGTTCGGCATCCTCGACACCTGCGGCTTCCCGAAGGACAATTACTATTATTACCGCGCCTGGTGGCGGCCGGATCAGCCGCTGGTGCACCTCTTGCCACATTGGAACTGGGCAGGGCGCGAGGGCCAGCCGATCGAGGTCTGGGCTCACGGCAATGCGGAAGAGGTGGAGTTGAAGCTCAACGGCCGCTCGCTCGGACGCAAGGGCATGCCTCGCAACCGCCATCTCGAATGGCAGGTGCCCTATGCTACGGGCCGGCTCGAGGCGATCGGTTACAACGGGGGCAGGGTGGTCGCTCGCGACGTGCGCGAAACCAGCGGTCTTGCGCATGCTGTGAAGCTGAAGGTCGATCGGCGCATGGCGAAGGCCGGCGACGTGGTCATCCTGAATGCCGAGGTAGTGGACTCGCGCGGGCGGCCGATGCCCACAGCTGATAACCTGCTGCGCTTTACCGTCGCCAACGGCGAGGTGATCGGCGTAGGCAACGGCAATCCCAACAGCGTAGAGCCTGACCTCGCCACCGAACGGCGTGCGTTCAACGGGCTCGCGCAGGCGATCGTCCGGATCAATCGGTCCGGGCCCGTCAATCTGGCGGTATCCAGTGCCGGGTTGGCCGGCTCGCGACTAAGGATCGTTGCCCTATGAAGGTTCGCATTCTGTCGGCTTTGGCCGCGCTTTCGGCTGCCGTTGCGCCTTCGCAGCTGCTGGCGGCACAGCCCGGCCTCTATCTCGGCGCGGACCTGTCCTACGTGAACGAGATGGAGGATTGCGGGGCGGTCTACCGGCTCAAGGGCAAGCCGATCGACCCATTCGTCCTCTTGAAGAAGGAAGGCGGCAACCTCGTTCGCGTCCGCATCTGGGTCGATCCGACCTGGACGAAGTACAGCAATTACGACGACGTTCTGAAGACGATCCGTCGAGCCCATGCGGCCGGGCTCCAGGCGCTGCTGGACTTCCACTATTCGGACGATTGGGCGGACGGCGGCAAGCAGTTGACGCCTGCCGCCTGGGCGAAGCTCAGCACCGACGATCAGGTGAAGGCGCTATACGACTACACGCTCGACACGTTGCGCAAGCTCGACGCCGACAAGGCGATGCCGGAGATGGTTCAGGTCGGCAACGAGACCAATCCCGAGCTGCTCGGCGGCAAGGTGCCCGGCCCACCCATCAATTGGGAGCGGAACGCGCGCCTGCTGAATGCGGGGATCCAGGCGGTGCAGGAGGCGGGCCGATCAAGCTCCAAGATGCCGCGGATCATGCTGCACATCGCGCAGCCCGAGAATGTGCTGCCGTGGTTCGACGCAGCGACCAAATTCGGTGTGACGGGGTACGACCTCATCGGCATCAGCTATTACAAGAAGTGGTCTACCTATTCGCCGGATCAGCTGAAGGCGACGATTGCCGAGACCAAGTCGCGCTACGGCAAGGACGTGATCGTGGTGGAAACGGGTTATCCGTTCACGCTGGAGGGCGCGGACACCGCCAGCAATCTCCTCGGAACCGATGGACTAGTGCCCGGCTATCCCGCCACGCCCGAGGGGCAGCGCAAGTTCATGATCGATCTCACGCAGCTCACCCTCGACGCGGGCGGCATCGGGGTCGTCTACTGGGAGCCCTATTGGGTCTCGACCAAGTGCGGGACGCGCTGGGGCAAGGGCTCAGACTGGGAGAATGCGGCCTGGTTCGACTACAAGAACCATGACGCATTACCCGTTTTCGAATGGCTTCGGCACAACTACCGGCTGCCCAAGACGCGCTAAGCGCGCTCGGCGAGATACTCCTCGAGATCCTCGCTTCCGCCGATCACCTGTCCGCCGATGATGACGACGGGTGTTGTAGAACGGCCGAATTGCTCTTCGATCGCCTCGACCTCTTCGCGCGTTTTCAGGACGCGGTCTTCGAAGTCGATCCCCGCGTCCTCGAACATCTCCTTGGCGCGCACGCCGTAGGGACAAGTGTGTTCGGGTAGGACCATCCGATACAGGATGGCCTCATTGGCCTCGGCCATGGATGTCTCCCTTAGTGCTGCTTGGATGCGGCGTTGTGGTTTTCGTCGAGCTGCTCGTCCCCGAGCTGGCTCTCGCCGTAATAGGCCTGGTCGGACTGGCCGCCCTTGAAATCGCCGGCGTCCACTTCCTTGCCGCGATGCGGATTGGGATAGTTACCGCCGCCGGATTTTCCGGTCTGGCCTTCCGTCATCGGCCGCGAAGCCGGCTGCTTTTCTTCTGACATTTCAAGCTCCTTTGCCGATTCAACTCGCGCCGGGCGGCGCTCGTTCCGACGTCGGGCTTGTGAATGTACCTGTCCGCAGTATGGCTCCGGACATGGCTGGGCCGCTCCAGGGCATCAGGATTGTGGAAATGGGCGGCATCGGCCCCGCGCCATTCGCCGCGATGATGCTGGCGGATCACGGCGCCGAGGTCATCCGCGTCGAGCGGGCAGGGATGATCGGCTTCGACAATGACCCGTTGTTGCGATCGCGCCGGAGCATCTCGCTCGATCTGAAGCGGGACGAGGGCTGTGAGGCCCTCCGCCGGCTGGTCGCGAAAGCCGATGGCCTGATCGAGGGCTACCGCCCGGGCGTGATGGAGCGCCTCGGTTTAGGCCCGGACGAGTTGCTCAAGACGAACCCGAAACTGGTCTACGGCCGCGTGACGGGCTGGGGGCAGGACGGGCCTTTGAGCTCCAGCGCCGGTCACGATATCAACTATGTCGCCATCACCGGACTCCTGAACGGCATCGGCCCGAGGGAGCGGCCGGTCGTTCCCGGCAATTATCTTGGCGACTATGCCGGCGGCGGCATGATGCTGGCGTTCGGGATGACTGCAGCCTTACTCGCCGTGCAGCGAGGAGCGCCGGGTCAGGTCGTTGACGCAGCGATGAGCGACGGCACGGCGCTGATCGGCGCACTTACCTACGGTCTGCGGGCGGCCGGGCTGTGGAAGGATGAGCGCGAAGCCAACCTGCTCGACGGCGGCGGCGACACTTACGGCATCTTCCGCTGCTCCGACGGCAAGTTCCTCGCTATCGGAGCGATCGAGCGCCCGTTTCAGGAGGCCTTGCTGAAAGGATTGGCGTTGCGGCCCGGGTCGGGGCGCGAGGAGATCGCGGCCGTCATCAAGAGCCGGACGCGCGACGAGTGGGCGGCGCACTTCGCTGGCACCGACGCCTGTGTGGCGCCCGTCCTCAACCTCGAAGAGGCGCCGGTTCACCCGCACAACATCGCCCGGCGAGCCTTCCTCGACTTGGACGGCGTGTTCCAGCCAGCTCCGGCCCCGCGCTATTCGGCGATGTCGCTCGATCGCCCCGATCCGCCCCGTGTAGAGGGCCAGGACGGCGAACTCATCCTCGTGGAGCTCGGCTACACCGACGGCGAGATTGCGCGGCTGCGCTCCGAAGGCGTGCTGCTTTGAATCCGCTGTACCGCGACATGAAAGTCAGCGTGTTCGAGCGCATGAGCCTCGCTGCCGCGCAGCATGGCGCGGTGAACCTAGGCCAGGGTTTCCCCGATTTCGGCTGGCCGGAAGAGATTCTCGATGCCGCCGCTCGAGCTGTGAAAGAGGGGTCGAACCAATATGCGCCGTCGCGCGGCTCGCCGGCGCTGCGGGAGGCCGTCGCCGCCCATTACGATCGTCACTTCGGGCAGCAACTTGATCCGGACCACGTCTGCGTGACGAGCGGAGCGACCGAGGCTCTGGGCGCGATGATCTTGTCGGTCGTCGAGCCTGGCGACGAGGTGATCATCCTGACGCCGGCCTACGACAGTTACGCGCCGATGATCCGCAGGGCCGGGGCCACGCCTCGCGAAGTGGCGCTCCAGCCCCCGCATTGGCGCATCCATCGGGATGCCGTGGAGGCGGCCGTGACACCGCGAACCCGCGCCATCCTGTTCAACAATCCGCATAACCCGACGGGACGCTTGTTCGGCGCGGACGAGCTCCAGGTCATCGCGAACCTCGCTGTCGAACACGACCTGACCGTCCTCAGCGACGAGGTGTGGGAGCATGTGCTCCTTCACGGCGAGAAGTTCACGCCGCTCGCAAGCCTTCCGGGGATGGCAGAGCGGACGCTGAAGGCGGGATCGGCGGGCAAGATTTTCTCGCTGACCGGGTGGAAGGTCGGCTGGATCGTGGCGTCGCCGGATAATGCCGCCCTCGCCGCGCGAGCGCACCAGTTCCTCACCTTCTCGACGGCACCCAACCTTCAGTCCGCCGTCGCCTTTGGCCTCGGGTGCGACGAGTGGATCGCCCCGATGCGGGAGCGGTTTTCCCGTGCGCTGGAGCGGATGAGCGAGGGGCTGAAGCAGGTCGGATTCGAAGTCCTGGAGCCCGCCTCAACCTACTTCCTTTGCGTCGATCTTCGCGCTTCCGGACTGGACGTGGACGACGAGACCTTCGCAAAGGCGACGGTCGAGCAGGCCGGAGTGGCGACCGTGCCTGTGTCGGCGTTTGCGGAGCAGGACCCGTCTAGGCACCTCGTCCGCCTGTGCTTCGCCAAGCGTGACGAAACCATCGATGCGGGGGTCGAAGCAATGGCCCGCGCCAGGGAGCTATTCACATGACACCGGCCGAAGAAGCCGCATCCATCCTGAAGCAGTTCGGCGTCGGCTCAAGCGGCGACCTTGCGAGCACGTCGCCCATCGACGGCAGCGAGATCGGGCGCGTGGCGACGGGCGACCCATCGGTCGCTGCGGCGAAAGCGGCGCAGGCGTTCGATCATTGGAAGACTGTACCGGCTCCGCGTCGTGGCGAACTCGTGCGCTTGCTGGGCGAGGAATTGCGCGCGGCGAAGGAGCCTCTGGCCCAACTGGTCACGCTCGAAAGCGGGAAGATCGTTCAGGAAGGCCTCGGCGAGGTCCAGGAGATGATCGACATCTGCGACTTCGCCGTCGGCCTGTCGCGTCAGCTCTACGGCCTGACGATCGCCAGCGAACGCGCGAACCATCGCATGATGGAGCAATGGCATCCGCTCGGCCCGGTGCTCGTCATCAGCGCGTTCAACTTTCCCGTGGCCGTGTGGGCGTGGAATGCGGCGCTAGCGCTGGTCTGCGGCGACCCTGTCATTTGGAAGCCGAGCGAGAAGACGCCGCTGGTCGCCGAGGCTGTGATTGCGCTCATGGGTCGCGCGCTGGAGCGGTTCGGCGACGCGCCCGAGGGGCTCGTCACGCTAATCCAAGGTGGCCGTGACGTCGGCGAGGCTCTCGTCGACGATCCGCGCGTTGCGCTCGTTTCAGCGACCGGCTCGACAGCGATGGGGCGCGCAGTGGGTCCTCGCGTGGCGCAGCGCTTCGGTCGGGTCCTGCTGGAGCTCGGTGGCAACAACGCCATGATCGTCTGCCCCACGGCGGACCTGGCGCTGGCGGAGCGTGCGACTCTGTTCTCCGCAGCAGGAACGGCCGGCCAGCGCTGCACAACCCTTCGGCGCCTTATCATCCACGAGAGCGTGGCTGACGCTCTGGTCGCGCGGCTCAAGCAACTCTTCGCCAACGTGAGGATCGGCGACCCGCGGGAGCCGGATACGCTGATCGGTCCTCTGATCGACGAGGCAGCATTCGACGGAATGGAACGTGTGCTCGGGGACGGCATCGAACGCGTGGAGGCGGTTTCCGGAGGCTTCTACGTCCGGCCCGCGATCGTCGAAGCACCTGCGCAGGAGGGAACGGTGCTCCAGGAGACATTCGCGCCGATCCTCTACGTGCTGCGCTATCGCGACTTCTCAGAAGCGCTCGCGCTCAACAATTCGGTGCCGCAAGGCTTGTCGTCGTCGATCTTCACCAACGACCTGCGCGAGGCTGAGCAATTCCTGTCCGCGGCCGGGTCCGACTGCGGCATCGCCAACGTCAACATTGGTCCTTCGGGCGCCGAGATCGGTGGCGCGTTCGGCGGTGAGAAGGAAACCGGCGGAGGACGCGAGAGCGGCTCGGACGCGTGGCGCGCCTACATGCGGCGGCAGACCAACACCATCAATTACGGGACCGACCTACCGCTCGCCCAGGGCATCCGTTTCGACGTCGCTCCATAGTTCAAGGCTTTCGTCGGAAAGCAAAGTCGGCCAGCGGCGGGCAAAATCGCTGTTCCAGGCGATCAGTTCGTCCGGGTGCAGTGGCGGCGCGATAAGGTAGCCCTGGACGACGTCGCAGCCGAGCTCGCGAACGCTGCGGAGTTGCTCAACGGTTTCCACGCCTTCCGCTGTGGCAATAAGCCCGAGGCCGTGGGCAAGCTCCGTGATCGTTTTCACGATCAATCGGGAATCATGGGCCGCCGGGAGGTCTTTGACGAAGCAACGGTCGATTTTTACTTCGGTGAAAGGCAGCTGCCGAAGTTGCATCAGGGAAGAATAACCCGTCCCGAAATCGTCGATCGCCAGGCCCATTCCTTTGATGCGGAAGCGCGTGAGCGTGTCCATCAGCCGTACAAGCGGCTGCGTCGCGCCTTCGGTCAGCTCCAGGACCAGGCGATCCGTCGGCACGTCGAGAGCGCGGCACATGCGCTCGACGAGGTCGGGGAAATCGAGGCGCTGCAGGCTGACCGCGGAAATGTTGAAGGCGAGGCGGGTTTCGAGCCCCTGGTCGCGCCAGATGCGCCATTGGCGAAGCGTCGTGCGCAGGCCCCATTCGGTCAGCGGGTCGATGAGGCCATGTTCCTCGGCCAGCGGCACGAAGCGCGACGGGGAGATGGGGCCAAGCTCCGGGTCGTCCCAGCGGACGAGCGCTTCGACGCGGCCGAGATGTCCGTCCTTAAGGCTGACTTTCGGCTGATAGACCAGACTGAGCTTTTGCGCTGCGAGCGCTTTCCGAAAGCTTTCCAGTAACTTGCGGTCGGCTGCCGTCATGAAGTCACGACCGGCTTGAACCGGATGAGCAAATCCTCGAGCTCCTCGAGCCGCGCCGGCTTCTCCAGCGGTCCGACCATGTTGAGCCCGATCGCTTCGCCGAGCCGGAAGGCGGAATCGAGCACACGCCGGTCGAAACCGCTGATGATCAGCACCGGCCCCTGGAAATCCTCGTCCGAAAGGAAGCGCAGCAGCTCGACGCCGTCCATGCCCGGCATGCCGAGGTCGAGAGCCACGGCATCGGGGCGGCTGGACCGGAAAACCTCGCGAAACGTGGCGTCGTCGGACGTGACGGATGGAGAATATCCGGCTTCCTGAGCCGCGTTCGCCACGAACTCGGCGAGAGCCGGCTCATCGTCAATCAGCAGCAGCTGAGGCTGCTTCATCGGCTTAACACTCCCTCGCCGATCCGGCTTTACAACACTGCGCCTGAACCATGGTCGGCGTCAAACGAATGAAACGCCTTTTTAACCGCAAGTTAGTAGCATTGCCTGTCCTAATTTGACGCTTCGGAGACTGTTTCATGTTCGGATCGCTGATTCGCCGGAAGCCTTCGCGCCCGTTGGGCGTCGAGGACGGCGCCTTTGATTCGACCACTTTCTCGCTGAGCACCGCCGTTCCGCGACCATCGGAGCGCCGCACCGACGAGCGCGTTCTGCCCATGCTGCGGATCGCGAAACTGAAGGTCGGAGACCGCGAACAGCTCGTCCGCGTCCGTAATGTATCGGCGGGCGGACTGATGGCGGAATCGGGTCAGTCGGTGAACGTCGGCGACGTCGTGAAGATCGAACTGTCGTCGCAGCAAATCCCCGGCTCCATCGTCTGGGTTCGCGAGGGGACGATCGGCATCAAGTTCGAGCAGAACCTCGATCTCGGCGAGCTTCTCGCCGGCCGCAAGCCCCGTCACGGCTTCCGCCCGCGTCCGCCGCGTCTGGAGGTTGCCTGCAAGGCGTCGCTCCGCGTCGACAAGATCTACTATACGGTCGACGTCCACGACATCTCGCTTCAGGGCATGAAGGTCGAGCCGATCGACGAATATTGCCTCGGCAAGAAGGTCGTCGTGGTCGTCGAAAGCCTTCGCCCGATCCGCGGGGAGGTCCGCTGGTATTCCGACCGCAAGGCCGGCATCGTGTTCGACCAGCCGCTGGAGTTCGAGGAACTCGCCGAGTGGGTCGGCAAGAGGCTCGAACTGGCCAGCCTGAAGGCGTCTTTCCAGAAGCAATAAGCTTCGCCGCCGCGAAGGTACTGGCAGGTACGGCTGTGCATCCCTATCTCAGCCGCTCTCAAGCAAGGAGCGGATGATGGCCGAGCAAGTCGCAATCTTCGCGGGCGGGTGCTTCTGGTGCACCGAGGCCGTGTTCAACGACGTCGTGGGCGTGACGAAAGTCGAAAGCGGCTACACCGGCGGAAGCCTCGTCAATCCGACCTACAAACAGGTCTGCGGCGGCGACACCGGCCATGCCGAAGCGATCCGCGTCACCTTCGATCCCGAAGTCGTCAGCTACGACGACCTGCTCGACATCTTCTTTGCGACCCATGATCCGACCCAGCTCAACCGGCAGGGCAACGACATCGGCACGCAATACCGCTCGGCGATCTTCCCGCTGAATGACGAGCAGGAGGCCAAGGCCCGCTCGGCAATCGAGCGCAACAATGAAGGGCACGGCGGGCGCATCGTCACGACGATCGAGCCTCTGGGCGATTGGTATCCCGCCGAGGACTACCACCAGCAATATTGGGAAGGCGAAGGCCAGCGTAACCCCTATTGCCTCGCCGTTATCCCGCCGAAGCTGCAGAAGCTTCGCAAGAGCTTCCAGGCGCGCGTGAAGAGCGCAGGCGCGGACGCCTAGCGTGGTGCGGCGGCTCGGCGCAGGCGGTCGTTGATCGCCGCGCCGAGGCCGCTGTCGGGCACGGGGGCGGCGGCGATGCGCGGCTCCGCAGAAGCATCGGCGTGGTGGAGCAGGTCGAACAGACGCGCTGCCGCTTCGACGAGGTCTCCGGTGGCGCTGAGGTTTTCGCTTCCGCCGATACTTTCGAATCCGATGAGGAATTCGCCGGGCTCGGGCGCGGTGACGTTCAGCCGCAGCGGCTTCGAGGGCGCATAGTGGCTCGCGAGTTGGCCCGGCGCTTCGATCGCACCGCTAGTTTCCTCTCGCGCGTCAGGCACTTCGATTGGACCCCGCCGAAGCAGCCGCAACTCCCCTCCGGTTGAAGCAACGATCGTGGACTCCAACCCTCGCTCGGTGCGTCCCGCATCCACGATCAAGGGAATTCGCCCGCCAAGGCTCTTCAGCACGTGCTCGGCTCGTGTGGGGCTGATCGACCCGCTCGCATTCGCCGATGGGGCCGCTAGCGGCCGACCCACAGCGCGCAGAAGCGCCTGCATCGCCGGATGCGCCGGGACTCGCAGCGCGATGGTGGAAAGACCTGCGGTCACCAGCGACGCAACCCTTGCATCCGCTTTCAGCGGAAGGACGATCGTCAGTGGCCCCGGCCAATGCTGTTCCGCAAGCCTTTTGGCGTCATCGGAAAAGTCGCCGATGCGTTGTGCCGCTAGCAGGTCCGGCACATGGACGATCAATGGATTGAAGCTCGGGCGGCCCTTTGCCTCGTAGATGCGAGCGACCGCCTCCGCATTCTCGGCATCTGCGGCGAGGCCGTAGACGGTCTCGGTGGCAATCGCGACGGGCTGGCCTTCGCCGATCAGGCGCGCCGCCTCGGCGATCGAATCGTCGCTGAACGGCAGTATGCGGGTGGCCTCGGGCATCGCGCCGCCGCTATAGGCGCGGCAGGTCTTCAGCAAGGATGAGCCGATGAGTTTTGCCTGCCCTGTTGCCGATCAGCGCCTGGTCCTCACCCACATCGTGCGTATGCCGGAGCTGGCGAAGTCGAACCGCTTCGCCGAAGCGACATCCGATACCGTAGACGCGCTTCTCGAAGCGGCTGCGGAGTTCGCGGAGGGCGAGCTGGCCCCGCTCAACGAAGTCGGCGACCGCGAGCACTCCCGCTGGAACGAGGGCGCCGTCACCACGCCGACCGGCTGGCGCGAGGCTTACGGCAAGTTCGTGGAGGGTGGCTGGATGGGGCTTTCCGCGCCCGTGGAGTGGGGCGGGCAGGGGCTTCCGCACAGCCTGACCGCCGCGATGATGGAGGATTTCAACGCGGCGAACGTGGCGTTCGCTCTGTGCCCGATGCTCGGCCTCGGTGCGATCGAGGCCGTCGAGGCGCACGGCTCCGACGAGTTGAAGCGGCGATATCTCCCGAAGATGGTCAGCGGCGAATGGACCGCGACCATGAACCTCACCGAGCCGCAAGCGGGCAGCGATGTCGGAGCGCTCAAGAGCCGCGCCGTGCCTGCGGGCGACGACAGCTGGCGCGTTTCGGGGACGAAGATCTTCATCACGTACGGCGAGCACGACCTCACGGACAACATCGTTCATCTCGTGCTGGCCCGGACCCCGGATGCGCCGGAAGGAACGAAGGGCATCTCGCTGTTCCTGGTCCCGAAGGTTCTCGACAGCGGCGAAGCGAACGATCTGCAGTGCCAGTCGATCGAGCACAAGATGGGCATCCACGCCTCGCCGACCTGCGTAATGGGCTTTGGCGAGAATGGAGGGGCGACCGGTTGGCTGGTCGGGCCGGAGCGCGGCGGCATGCGCGCCATGTTCACGATGATGAACAATGCGCGGCTGAACGTCGGGCTGCAGGGCGTGGGCATTGCGGAGCGGGCGACGCAACGCGCGGTGGCCTATGCGCTGGAGCGCAAGCAGGGGCAGCGCGCCGGGCTTCCGATGCCGATCGCCGATCATCCCGACGTTCGCCGTATGCTGGTGAGGATGCGCGCGCTGACGATGGCGTCGCGGGCCCTCGCCTATTACGCCTTCGGCCAGGTTGACCGGGAGACCCTCGGCGACCGCGAGGCCGGCTTGCGCGCGGACATCGTGACGCCGCTGGTGAAGGGCTGGTGCACCGACGTCGGCTGCGAAGTCGCGAGTCTCGGCATCCAGGTCCACGGCGGCATGGGCTTCATCGAGGAGACCGGAGCAGCGCAGTACCTGCGCGACGCCCGCATTGCGCCGATTTACGAGGGCACCAACGGAATCCAGGCGGCCGACCTGGTGGCGCGCAAGATCAGCCTTGAGGGCGGGCTGCCTTTCGACGGCCTTATCGCGGACGTTCGTGCCGAGGCTCAGCATGAGCAGCTGATCGCGCTGACCGATGCCGTGGAAATCCTCGTCGCAACGGCGCGAGAGGCCGAGCCGAACGACCGGCTCGCTGGAAGCTATGCGTTGATGACGATGACCGCGGTGATGACCGCGGGCTGGCTGATGGAACGGCTGAGCCGCGCTATCGACATGGGCGAGGCGGGCGACATCAACGCCGGGCGCCGCTCGGCAATCGAATATTTCCTGTCGGTCATCGTGCCCGAAGCGATCGGGCTCGGTTCTGCGGTGGAGTCAGGAGCGGAACTGCTCTTCCGTGCTCCTGCCGAGGAGTTGGCTTAAGCCCGCTCACGGTTCAGAAGCTCGGAAGGGTTGAGGCCCAGGCGCGCCATGCGCTCCTGGATCGCCGGCCATTCCTCTTCCACGAAGCGGCGGCGTTCCCCGTCGCGAAGGCGCAAACGGGCGCCCGGTGCGACGAACAGGCCGACGCCGCGCCGGACGGTCACGAGCCCTTCGTCCTGGAAGCCCTGATAGGCCTTGGCGACCGTCAGCGGGTTCGCCTGCTGTTCGGCGGCAAGCGCCCGCACCGAGGGAAGCGGGTCCCCGTCGCGATATTTTCCGGAGAGAATTGCGTCGGCGATCGTCTCGCGAAGGCGGACGTAAACGGGCTTTTCGTGGCTCGTGCGAAGCGTCATGCTGTTCTAATACAGCACCGCGCAGAAAGGGTCAATCCAAGGGTGGGTCCCATTTCCGAACAATTTGAGCAGGATCGGGCCGCGGGCGCTCTTCCAGTTCCCGTCCCGGCGAGCCGAGGAAGACGAACCCTGCAATCCGCTCGCCAGGCCGCGCGACGGCCGCGTTCACCATCGGCGAATAGGCGCGCCACCCGGTGAGCCAGCCGCCAACGTAACCCATGGCATGCGCGGCGCTCAGCAGGTTCATCGCCGCGGCGCCTGCCGACAACTCCTGCTCCCAAAGTGGGATCTTGTGATCCGGGGTCGGGGCAGAAAGGACAACGATGAGAGTCTCGCCCTGGCGAGCGAACTCGTCTTCTTTCTCGTGATGTGCCGGGCCCGCACATTCGTCCTCGGCTTGGAGGGCCTTGTGCAGCAGCACCGCGAGATGCTCCCGCTGGTCCTTGCCGACGACGACGAACCGCCAAGGCGAAAGCTTGCCGTGGTCGGGCACCCGCATCGCAATGGTCAGGATGCGCTGAAGCTCTTCATCGGTCGGTCCGGGCGCGACCATTTCGCGAGGGCGTCCGGATCGGCGGGTTTCCAGCAGGGAGAGCGGCGTGGAGCGGTCATTCAGCATGTGGCCGTTCATCTAGGGATGTGGAGCGTCCGCAACAATCCGCTTCACAAGGCGGAATTGCCCGTTACGGTCCCGCCCGAAAACGCATCCGCTTCGGGGAGAGTAGCTGATGGTCGATACACCGGCCGTTGAAGAACCTTTTTCGCCAGCATCCGGGCGAACTAATCCTGCCAAAAAAGAAACGTGGTTCGGTCATCCGCGACAACTCGCGCGACTGTTCACGACCGAGATGTGGGAACGCTTCGGCTATTACGGCATGCGGGCGTTGCTTACGCTCTACCTGACGAAGCACTTCCTCTTTTCCGACCAGCAGGCGACCGGCCTATATGGCGGCTACACCGCGCTGGTGTACCTGACGCCGCTCGTGGGCGGTTTCATCGCCGATCAGTATCTCGGCTCGAAGCGGTCGATCAAATTCGGCGCCATCCTGATGGCAATCGGTTACTTCACGCTCGCCTTCGGCGGCTCGCCAGCTAAGCCGATCGCGACGATCGACGGCCAGCGCTACGAGGTGGTACGCGACAATTTCGTCGACCGCCCGACCAGCGACCCGAACGAGGCTCGCTACATCGTCGACAACGGCCAGAAGCTGCAGATTCGCGGCAATGAGGACGGCTCGGTCTCGCTCCTCAACAATGGCCAGGAAGCGCGCAATCTTCCGAAAGGCTCGGTCGAGTTCGGCGGTGAGCGCAATCCGCTCACGCTGACGATCATGCTGATCGCACTGTCCCTGATCTCGGTCGGCAACGGCTTCTTCAAGCCGAACATCTCGACGATCGTCGGCGCACTCTACGAGCAGGGCGACCGCCGCCGCGATAGCGGCTTCACCATCTTCTACATGGGTATCAACCTCGGCTCGATCGGCGGGCAGTTGCTCTGTCCGTTCCTGGCCGATGCCTTCGGCTGGTGGGCCGGTCTGAGCCTCGCCGGCGTGGGCATGCTGATCAGTTACGCGCTCATCCAGTTCGATGGCGGACGCCTCTCCGGTTACGGGGAACGGCCGGAGACGGGCAAGAACCGCGACATTGTGATCTACGTCTGCGCGCTGCTTGCGGTGCCGGTCTTCGTGTTCCTGTTCAGCAATTTGATGAACGCGACCGAAGCCGAGCCCGGCTCGGGCTTCCTGGGCTACCTCGTCTCGCTTCCGCTGATGGGCAAGCTGTTGTTCGGCACGTTCCTCATCGCCGTTCCGGGCATCCTCGCCTGGTCCTATGCGAAGGGGACGAAGCAGGAAGCGCAGATGATGACGGCGGCGATGATCCTCATCGTCTTCAACGTCTTCTTCTGGACCCTGTTCGAACAGGCTGGCTCCTCGCTGACCCTGTTCGCGGACCGCAACACCGATCGCAGCGTGTTCGGCCTCTTCTCCATGTCCGCACCGCAGACTCAGAACTTCAACCCGATCAGCATCGTGCTCTTCGCGCCGCTGATGAGCATCCTGTGGGGCTTCCTGGCCAAGCGCGGGCTCGAACCGTCGATCCCGGTGAAGTTCTCGATCGCGCTGATGGGTGTGGGTGCAGGCTTCCTGTTCCTCGTCCTGGGTACGCAGTTCGCGACGGCTGAGAACAACTGGCAGGTCGGCCTCTGGTGGCTCGCGGGTCTTTACCTGATCCACTCGCTGGCGGAGCTGTGTATCTCGCCGGTGGGCCTCAGCATGATCACCAAGCTGTCGATCGCCCGCGTGGTCGGCCTGATGATGGGCGTCTGGTTCCTGTCGATCTCGGTCGCGCAGTACGTGGCCGGCGTCGTCGCGCAGTTCGCGAGCGTCGAGACGGTCGGCGGTCAGGTCACCAACCTGAAGGTCAGCCTAGACACCTACACGGCGACGTTCACGACCATTGCATGGATCGCGATTGGCGCGGGTGTCGTGCTGTTCCTGCTGAGCTGGCCGCTCCAGCGCTGGATGCATGGTGTCAAATAAAGGGCTGATCGCGGCGCTCGCCGCGGTCGTCCTGCTGCTCCCGGGATGTGCGACGGAGCAGCCGAAGAAGCTTGCGCCGCCGGTACGGGTCAACCTCGACCCGTACCCGTCGACGTACCACGCCTATCCCGGCGCCCTGACGGCGATCCGCAACGCGACCGTCTTCGACGGCGAGGGCGGGCGGATCGATCGCGGGACGGTCATCTTCGGCGACGGCAAGGTCATCGCCATCGGCGGTGCTGACACTCCGGTCCCGCAGGGCGCGTATGAGGTGGACGGTACCGGCAAATACGTGACGCCGGGCATCATCGATGTGCACAGCCACCTCGGCGACTATCCGTCGCCCGGCGTTCCGGCGCTGAGCGACGGCAACGAGGCGACAAGTCCGGTCCGCCCCGAAGTCTGGGCCGAGCATAGCGTCTGGCCGCAGGACCCGGGCTTCAGCCGTGCGCTGATGAACGGAGGCGTCACGACGCTGCAGATCCTGCCCGGCTCGGCGAACCTGTTCGGTGGGCGCTCGGTCACGCTGAAGAACGTGCCCGCCCGCACGGTGCAGGGGATGAAGTTCCCCGGTGCGCCCTACGGACTCAAGATGGCCTGCGGCGAAAATCCGAAGCGCGTCTACGGTTCGAAGAGCCAGATGCCGCAGACCCGCATGGGCAATATCGCCGTCACTCGCGCGACCTGGATCAAGGCTCAGGCGTACAAGCGCAAGTGGGACAAGTATAACAAGAACGGCGGCGAGATGCCCGAGCGCGATCTCGCCATGGACACGCTCATGGGCGTGCTCAGCGGCCAGATCCTCGTCCACAACCACTGCTATCGCGCCGACGAAATGGCCATCATGCTCGATCTCGCGAAGGAGATGGGCTACCACATCACCGCGTTCCATCACGCCGTCGAAGCCTACAAGATCGCCGACCTGTTGAAGGCGAACAACACCTGCGCGGCGGTCTGGGCGGACTGGTGGGGCTTCAAGATGGAAGCCTATGACGGGATCAAGGAAAACCTCGCGCTTCTCGACCGGGCCGGCGCCTGCGCGATGATCCATTCCGACGATCCGAACGGCATCCAGCGTCTCAACCAGGAGGTCGCAAAGGTTCTCGGTTACGCGCGGCACGCGGCGATCAACATCTCCGAAGAGCATGCGTGGAGGTGGCTCAGCTACAATCCGGCCAGGGCGCTCGGTATCTCGGACAAGACGGGGAGCTTGCGCGTCGGCAAGATGGCGGACGTCGTGCTGTGGAACGCCGACCCGTTCAGCACCTATGCGCGTCCGGAGCGCGTGTGGATCGACGGCGCCTTGCTCTACTACAGCGCCAACCCGCGTCTGCGGCCCGTAACCGACTTCGAGCTTGGGCAGCCGGGCGAGGGAGACGTGAAATGATCCGCCTCTTTATGGCCGCAGTCCTGCTAGCGAGCGCTGCGCCAGTCGCGGCGCAGACGATCGCCATCACCGGCGGGACGGTCGCGCTTGGCGATGGGTCGGACCCGATGCCCGGCGGAACGGTGGTAGTGCGCAACGGTCGCATCGTCGCAGCAGGGATGAACGTGCCGATCCCGCAAGGCGCGCAGATGGTTGATGCGCGCGGGAAGTGGGTGACGCCCGGGATCGTCGCGGGCTTCTCGCGGCTCGGCCTGTCGGAAGTCGATCTTTCCGGCGGACTGACCGATGACAAGGCGGAGAGCGGCCCGTTCGGCGCCGCCATCGACGTCGCTCCAGGGATCAATCCGAGCGATTCCACTATCGCCGTGAACCGTGCCGATGGAGTGACGCGCGCCATCGTCGCGCCGAATGTCGCGCGGAGCATATTCGGCGGGCAGGGCGCGGTCATCGACCTCGGTGCCGACATGGAGCCGATCACCCACGCCCGCGCATTCCAGTTCGTCGAGCTGGGCGAGACCGGCGGCAATACGGCGGGTGGATCCAGGCCTTCCGCGTACGTGCTGTTCCGCAATGCCCTTCGTGAAGCTTCCGAATTGCGCCGTTACGCCCCGAGCCTGACGTCGAGTGGCGTCGGCACGCCAGACGCCCGCAACCAACCCGTCGTGCGCAATCCGAACGAGTCCCGCCTCTATGGACCCGACGCGCAGAGGAGCGACGACGTCCTGCTGACACGGTTCGACGCGGCGGCCTTGGTCCCGGTTCTACAGGGCCGGCAGGCACTGCTCGTCCACGTCGAGCGGGCGCGCGACATCCTCAACGTGCTCGGCCTCAGGCGCGACTATCCTGCGCTAAAGATCGTCCTCGTCGGCGCGTCCGAAGGCTGGCTCGTCACCGACCGTATCGCCGCTGCGCGAGTGCCCGTCATCGCTTCCGCGGTGAACGACCTGCCGGCGAGCTTCGAGCAGCTGGCTGCGACCCAATCGAACGTCGGCCGCATGCGCGAAGCCGGGGTCAACGTCTCGATCGGCATGATCGACGACAACGACACCCGCTATCTGTTCAACGAGCGTCAGTATGCCGGAAACCTCGTCGGCTTGACCAACGTGCCGGGGGCGACGGGCGTTCGTTGGGGCGAAGCGCTGGCGATGATCACCTCCCGGCCCGCGCAGGCCCTCGGGCTGGGCTCGGAACTCGGGAGCCTCGCTCCGGGGCGGCGTGCCGACGTGGTCGTCTGGTCGGACGATCCGCTCCAAGTTTCGAGCAATGTCGAGATGGTCTTGATCGACGGCGTCCAGCAACCGCTGGAAACGCGGCAGACCAAGCTCCGCGACCGTTATCGCGACATCGATGAGCGCGTCCTGCCCGAGGCGTACAGCCGGTGAGCCCGATGGCGGCCTTGGTCCTTGCCTCGGTCGTCTTCGTTGGCACGCACTTCCTGCTCTCGCATCCCTTGCGCGCCCCGCTGGCGGGACGAATGGGCGAGAGACTCTTCCAGGCCTTCTACTCGCTCGTTGCCGCGGCGACGTTTGTGCCGATGATCTACTTCTACGGGAAGATCGGCCGTGAGGCTCCGCTATGGTCGGCGGGCGATGCGCTGTGGCTGCTCGCGTCGCTGCTGATGTGGTTCGGATCGATCCTGTTCGTGGGCTCCTTCATGCGCAATCCGGCGCTTCCGGGAGCGCGGCGCCCGAAGGGAGCGCCGACAGGCGTGTTCAGGATCACGCGCCACCCGATGATGTGGGGCTTCGCGCTTTGGGCGATCGTGCACATCCTCGTCGAGGCCACGCCAAAGGCGCTGGTCCTGGACGGCGCGATCCTGTTCCTCGCCCTCGTCGGTGCGGCCGCGCAGGACCGAAAGAAGCAGGGATTGATGGGCGAGCGCTGGCACGAGTGGCGGGCGCAGACCGCGTTCACCCCCTTCGCGAAGGGCGGCGCCTATCCGGGCACAACGGCATTTGTGGGCGGGACCTTGCTCTTCTTCCTTGCGACCTGGTTCCACCCGCTTCCTGCAGGGTTCTGGCGCTGGATTGGCTGACCACTCGCGCTGCCGGGGCAGCCGCGCTAAACCGCAGGCAATGACGAGAAAATTCTTCGGAACGGACGGGATCCGCGGCCTTACCAACGCCGAGCCGATGACGGCCGAAACCGCCCTGCGCGTTGGCCAGGCGGCCGGCGCCCACTTCCTTCGCGGTGACCACCGCCATCGCGTGGTCATCGGCAAGGACACGCGCCTCAGCGGCTACATGATGGAATCGGCGATGGTCGCCGGCTTCACCTCGGTCGGCATGGACGTCGTCCTGCTCGGCCCTATGCCGACGCCTGCGGTTGCGATGCTGACGCGCTCGATGCGCGCCGACATCGGCGTGATGATCTCCGCTTCGCACAACCCATTCGCCGATAACGGCATTAAGCTGTTCGGGCCCGACGGGTACAAGCTCAGCGACAAGACCGAGCAGGCGATCGAGAGCAAGATCGAGAAGGGCGTGAAGCTCGTCGCGCCGGACAAGATCGGCCGGGCCCGCCGCATCGACGATGCCCGGGGGCGCTACATCCACCATGTGAAGTCGACGTTCCCGGAGCGTCTCCGCCTCGACGGCCTCAAGATCGTCGTCGATTGCGCAAACGGCGCTGCCTATCACGTCGCGCCCGAGGCGCTGTGGGAGCTGGGCGCCGACGTCATCCCGATCGGCGTGAAGCCGGACGGCCTCAACATCAACCAGGATTGCGGATCGACCAAGCCGCAGTTGCTCCAGGAAACGGTGGTGGCCAGCGGTGCGGACATCGGCATCGCGCTGGACGGCGACGCGGACCGCCTGATCGTCGTGGACGAGAACGGCCGCATCATCGATGGCGATCAGTTGATGGCGCTGGTCGCGCTCGACCTGTCACGCCGGAACGAGCTTCGCGGAGGCGCGGTAGTCGCAACGGTGATGTCCAACCTCGGACTTGAGCGGCGGCTTGAGGAGCAGGGCATCGCGCTCGTGCGCACGGCCGTCGGCGACCGCTACGTCCTCGAGGCGATGCGTGAGAAGGACTGCAACGTTGGCGGCGAGCAGTCCGGCCACTTGATCCTTAGCGACCATTCGACGACCGGCGACGGGCTGGTGGCGGCGCTTCAAGTGCTCGCCGCTCTGGTGGACTCAGGCAAGTCGGCCAGTGAGGTGCTGAGCCAGTTCGAGCCGGTGCCGCAGCTGCTCAAGAACGTCCGCTTCAACGGCGGAGGCGCGCCGCTGGAGGCCGAGAGCGTGCAGAAACGAATCGCCTCGGCCGAGGCGGAACTCCAGGGCCGAGGCCGTCTCGTCATCCGCAAGTCGGGCACCGAGCCGCTGATCCGGGTGATGGCGGAGGGCGACGATCCGGTGCTGGTACAACGTCTGGTAGACGACATTTGCGAGGCGGTTCAGAGCGCGGCGTGAACACTTTGTTCGCAATTGCACGCGAAACCCTGCGATTGTGCGCATGGAGAATCTCGATCCGCGAGGCTCGCGAAAGGTCGCCATGACCGCAGTCGTTCCGCGCGTTCTCGTCATCGCCGGCTCCGATTCCGGCGGCGGCGCGGGCATCCAGGCAGACATCAAGACCATCACCATGCTCGGCGGTCACGCGATGACGGCGATCACCGCGATCACCGCCCAGAACACGCTCGGCGTCACGGCAGTGCACCCGGTGCCTGCAGAGATCATCCTCGCGCAGATCGACGCGGTCGTATCGGACATCGGCGTCGATGCAGTGAAGATCGGCATGATTGGGAGCGCCTTCGCGGCCGAACAGGTTGCGAGGCGTCTCAAGGCGTTGAAGGACGAGCAGCCCGACCTGCCGATCGTCTTCGATCCGGTGATGATTGCGACCAGCGGCTCGGTTCTCGCCGACGATGCGACGATCGAGGCCTTCGGCGAGCTCATGGAGATCGCGACGATCGCGACGCCGAACCTGCCGGAACTGGCCAAGCTCAGCGGGCAGGACGACCCGGTGTCCGCCGCGCTCGGCCTGGTCGGCAATCATGGCTGCGCGGTGCTGATCAAGGGCGGCCATGAGGAAGGCGACGCGCTCGCCGACGCCTTGATCGAAACCGACAATATGACGAGCTGGCAAGGTCATCGCATCGATACCAGCAGCACTCACGGCACCGGGTGCACGATGGCGAGCGCCATTGCGACCTTCCTCGGTCGTGGCGACAGCCTTTCCTCCGCGGTCGAGCGTGCACGGACTTTCGTACGCGTTGCGCTCCATGCGGCGCCCGTCCTGGGGCAGGGGTCGGGGCCCGTCGGTTCCGGCGACGTTCGCCTCGATGTCGGGCCGGGGCCGCGGCTCAACCAGGTGACGCTGACCGTGAACGACTATGCCAAGTCCGTTCACTTCTACGCGCTGCTTGGGCTTAAACAGATCGTCGACAGCCCGGAGAACCAGTACGCCCGCTTCGAAACGGCGGGCGGCGCGACTCTGTCGATCCAGGCCGATCCCGAAGAGAAGATCTCCGCGACGACGGCGGTCTATCTCGAATGCGACGACCTCGACGTTCAGGTCGAGCGGTTGGCACGATCCGGAATTCCGTTCGAGCACGCGCCCCGCAACCAGCCGTGGATGTGGCGCGAGGCGCGACTTCGCGACCCCTCGGGCAACATCATCTTCCTCTACAAGGCCGGCGAAGCGCGCCGCTTCCCGCCCTGGCGGATCGATTAATCCACAATTTCGCGATTCGACGGCTGGCGACTCAGGCAGCCTGTTCATAGGCTTGAGCCATGCCGCGCCGCTGCTCCTTCAAGATCGAGCTCGACTTCCCGCAACCGCTCGCGGGCGTGGATGAAGCGGGTTGCGCTCCGCTCGCGGGTCCGGTGGTTGCCGCGGCGTGCATCCTCAGCCGCGACAAGTTTCCGCGCGGGATCGACGATTCGAAGAACCTGCCGCTGGAAAAGCGTGAGGCGATCTACGCGCGCCTGACAAAGGTCGCCGCCTTCGGCGTCGGAATTGCCAGCGTCGAAGAGATCGACAGCATCAACATCTACTGGGCGCGGATGCTCGCCATGACTCGCGCGGTCGAGGCGCTGGGCGTCGAACCCGCCTGGGTGCTCGTCGACGGCAATGCCTGTCCGAAGTGGCAGCGCCCGTCGAAGGCGATTGTCGACGGCGACGCCAAGTGCCGCTCGATCGCCGCCGCATCGATCATCGCCAAGGTCACGCGCGACCGCATGATGGTGCAGCACGCGGAGACCTATCCCGGCTACGGCTGGGAGCGGAACCGCGGCTATCCGACGCCCGATCATCGTCGCGCGCTGCGCGAGCTTGGACCGACGCCATTGCACCGCAAAAGCTTCGGCTTGGTCCGCGATATGATCGCCGCGGCAGCCCAGCCGGAGCTCGGTCTTTCTGAAATCGCGACCGCGAGTCCTTTGAGTCACACCACCATCGGTTGAGTCCCCACGGACCCCGCAGACTCAATATGTTGTGGCGGAGTCCTCATGGACTCTCTTCGTTCCACCCGCCGGCCGAACCGCGTTAACCTCTGTTCGCTTGACCGCGAGTCGGGCCTGACTCACCTTTCCTGCCGAGAGAAGGGGCCAGTCGCATGAACCTAATTGCCCGCATTGCGGAGCCGGAGATCCGTGTGCGCTCGCGCACGGCAAAGCCCAAGCGGGAGCTGCCGCTGGACCAGATTCTTATGGGCGATTGCATCGCCGAAATGGCGCGCCTTCCGGACAAGTCGGTCGACATGATCTTTGCGGACCCGCCCTACAATCTGCAGCTCGGCGGAGACCTGTTCCGTCCAGAGGGCAGCCGTGTCGACGCAGTCGACGACGAGTGGGACAAGTTCGACAGCCTTGGCGCCTACGACGATTTCACCCGCGAATGGCTCGCCGAGGCCCGCCGCATCCTCAAGGACAACGGCACGATCTGGGTCATCGGCAGCTATCACAACATCTTCCGCGTCGGCTCGCTTCTGCAGGACGCCGACTTCTGGATCCTCAACGACGTGATCTGGCGCAAGGCGAACCCCATGCCGAACTTCCGCGGCACCCGGTTCACCAATGCCCATGAGACGCTCATCTGGTGCGCGAAAGACGAGAAGGCGCGCTACACCTTCAACTATCGCGCGATGAAGGCGCTCAACGACGACCTGCAAATGCGGTCCGACTGGGTCCTGCCGATCTGCAGTGGCCAGGAGCGCGTGAAGGACGAGGATGGGATCAAGGCCCATCCGACGCAGAAGCCCGAGGCGCTGCTCTACCGCATCCTGCTCGCCTGCACGAAGCCGGGCGACGTGGTGCTCGACCCATTCTTCGGCACGGGTACGACGGGGGCCGTCGCACGCCGCCTCGGCCGCCGCTGGATCGGCATCGAGCGCGAACCGTCCTACGTGAAAGTCGCGAAGCAGCGCATCGCGTCGACCCTTCCGCTCGATGAGAGCGCGATGCAGGTGGTACCGGACAAGCGTTCCGCGCCGCGTGTCGCGTTCGGATTGCTCGTGGAAAGCGGCATGGTCGCACCGGGGACGATGCTGACGGACTCCAAACGGCGGTGGCAGGCCAAGGTCTGTGCGGACGGCTCGATCGCCTGCGAACTGCATGCCGGGTCGATCCACAAGGTGGGCGCCGCGCTGCAGGGCGCCCCATCCTGCAACGGCTGGAGCTTCTGGCATGTCGAAGAGTGTGGTTTGCTCCAGCCGATCGACGCGCTCCGGCAAAGGCACTTGGCCGGTCTCAGCTAAGGTGCCATTGCTCGCACCCGAATGAGCGACACACCCAATTTCGCAGTCGTGATCCTCGCGGCGGGGCAGGGCACCCGCATGCGCTCTGACACGCACAAGGTCCTGCATCCAATCGCCGGCAAGGCGCTGCTGATGCACCTGCTCGACAGCGTCGACCGGCTCGGCGCCGAGAAGCGCGTCGTGGTCGTCGGCAAGGGCCGCGATCAGGTCGAGACGGCGCTGACAGGGCGCGACGTCCTGATTGCGCATCAGGCGGAGCAGAAGGGCACGGCACATGCGGTGCAGCAGGCTGCGGATGCGCTCGCGGGGTACGACGGCGCCGTCCTGATCCTCTACGGCGACACGCCTTTCGTCGAGCCGGAGACGCTGAAGCGCATGCTCGATCGCCTCGATGGCGACGGCGGCCCGGGTGTCGTCGTCCTGGCGTCCACGCCCGACGATCCGCTAAAGTACGGGCGCATCATCCTCGGCGAGGGCGACCACATCGCCAAGATGGTCGAGTATAAAGACGCGACGGAGGAGGAGCGCGCCGTCCGCCTCTGCAACAGCGGCATGATGGCGGTCCGCGCGACGGACCTGTTCCGCTGGCTGGACAAGGTCGGAAACGACAATGCCGCGGGCGAATTTTACCTGCCCGACGTTGTTAACGTCGCCGCTTCAGAGGGTCGCGACGCGGTCGTCATCGAAGGGGATCCGTACGAGACCGCAGGCGTGAACAGCCGCGCCGAGCTCGCCCACCTCGAGCTCGACTGGCAGCGCCGCCGGCGCGAGCAGGCGCTCCAGGACGGCGCGACTTTGATCGACCCCGAGAGCGTCTGGTTTGCCGCCGACACCAAGCTCGGCCGGGATGTGACGGTCGAGCCGCACGTCGTCTTCGGCCCCGGCGTCGAAGTCGCCGATGGAGCGACGATCAAGGCGTTCAGCCACATCGAAGGCGCAACCATCGCCACCAAGGCCGTCATCGGCCCGTTCGCACGGCTCCGCCCCGGGGCGAAGATCGGCGAGAAGGCCAAGGTTGGAAACTTTGTCGAGGTGAAGAAGGCCGTGCTCGGCCCCGGTGCGAAGGCCAACCACTTGAGCTACATCGGCGACGCCGACGTCGGTGCCGACGCCAACATCGGCGCGGGCACGATAACCTGCAATTACGACGGCTTCGGCAAGTACGGAACCGTGATCGGCGAGCGCGCCTTCATCGGTTCCAACACGGCGCTGGTTGCTCCGGTATCCGTGGGCGCGGGCGCGATCGTCGGCGCCGGTTCGGTGATCACCAAGGACGTCGAGGCCGATAGCCTCGCAGTCGAGAGAAGCGAGCAACGCGGCATCGCCGGCTGGGCACGCCGCTTCCGCGAGAAGATGCAGGCGAAGAAGGCTGTCGGCTAAATCCACGCAATAATCGAACTCGTTCGCGCGAGGTCGCCTCGAGATGACACCAAACTGGACCCTCTGAAGCGAATGTGGAGCGGATTTCCGTTATTCCGCTTACGGTTACGAGGAATTGGCCGGTCCAATGTGGAGATGTTTACATCCAAAATGGACCTAGTACGGCTGAACCCACGGGTCGGACGTGATCGTCCAGTGAGGGTCTATGTGCGGAATCGTTGGAATTGTTGGCAAGTCCGAGGTCGCTCAGCGCCTTTTCGATGGGCTGAAGCGGCTGGAGTATCGCGGTTATGACAGTGCCGGCATCTGCACGATCGACCATGGCGAGCTTGAACGGCGCCGGGCCGAGGGCAAGCTCGACAATCTCGCGCGAGAGTTGGCGCAGCATCCTCTCGGGGGAACGATCGGCATCGCTCACACTCGCTGGGCGACGCACGGGGCGCCAACGGTCGACAATGCCCACCCGCACATCGTGGGGCCGGTGGCGATCGTTCACAACGGCATCATCGAGAACTTCAAGCCGCTTCGCGAGGAGCTCATCGCCGATGGGCGCGAGTTCAAAAGCGAGACCGACACGGAGGTTGTCGCCCATCTCGTCGCCCGCGAAGTCGAGGCCGGCGCTTCGCCGCAGGACGCCGTCGCCACCGTCCTTCCGCGGCTGCAGGGCGCTTTCGCCATCGCCTTCCTGTTCCGCGACTATCCCGACCTGATCATTGGCGCCCGCATGGGGGCACCGCTGACCGTCGGCTATGGCGATGGTGAGAATTACCTCGGCTCCGACGCGCTTGCCGTGGCGCCGTGGACGCAGCGCATCGCCTATCTCGACGAGGGCGACTGGGCGGTGGTTCGCCGCGACAGCATCGAGATTTTCGACCGCGACAATGAGCCGGCCGAGAGGGAGGTCGTCCAGTCCGGAGCCTCGTCGGCGCCGGTCGAGAAGGGCAATTACCGGCACTACATGCAGAAGGAGATCTTCGAGCAGCCGATCGTGGTTGCCCAGACCCTCCAGAGCTATGTGCGTCCCTTCGAAGGCGAGGTCGCGCTGCCGACCGGCGACCTCGACCTGGCGACAGTCGGACGCGTCACCATCGTCGCCTGCGGCACCAGCTTCTACGCGGGCATGGTTGCGAAATACTGGATCGAACAGTTCGCCCGCGTCCCCGTCGACATCGATGTCGCCAGCGAGTTCCGCTACCGCCAGCCGGTGCTGGAGCCGGGCGGCCTGGCGCTCTTCATCAGCCAATCGGGCGAGACGGCCGACACATTAGCTGCGCTGCGGCACGCGCGTTCCGAGCAACAACGTATCGCCGTGGTCGTGAACGTCCCGACCAGCTCGATGGCGCGCGAGGCGGACCTGCTCCTGCCTACGCACGCGGGGCCCGAAATCGGCGTCGCTTCAACGAAGGCCTTCACCTGCCAGCTCGCCGTTCTCGCGGCGCTTTCCGCGAACCTGGCGCGAGCGAAGGGCCGTCTCAGCCGCGACGAAGAGCAGGAGATCGTCGCCCACCTGCAGGAAGCGCCGGCGGCGCTGAACGCAGCGCTCGGCCATGACGACGACATCGCGGCGATGGCGCACCTGATCGCCCCTGCGCGCGACGTGCTCTATCTCGGCCGGGGTCCCGACTATCCGCTGGCGCTCGAAGGCGCGTTGAAGCTCAAGGAAATCAGCTACATCCACGCGGAAGGCTATGCCGCGGGCGAGATGAAGCATGGGCCGATCGCACTCATCGACGAGGCGGTGCCCGTCATCGTGCTCGCGCCGTCGGGCCCGCTGTTCGAGAAGACCGTCAGCAACATGCAGGAGGTCCGTGCGCGCGGCGGCAAGATCGTCCTGATCAGCGACGCCAAGGGGCTCGAAGAGGCGGGCGAGGGCTGCATCGCGACGATCGAGATGCCGGAGGTGCACCCGCTGATCGCGCCTCTCGTCTACGCGGTGCCGGTGCAGCTGCTGGCGTATCATGTGGCCGTTGCGAAGGGGACGGACGTCGACCAGCCGCGCAACCTTGCGAAGAGCGTCACGGTCGAGTGAGCGAGACCGGCGGCCCTCACACGCTGCCGTTCCGCTACGATCGAGCGGACTTCCTCGCTCTCGCCAAGCTTGGCCGCCCGCGGATCGTCGGCTGGCTGTTCAAGCTGGCATGGGTGTTGTTCGCCCTCGCCGCGCTGCTGATCGCGCTTTGCATGCTGAATGGCTCGACGCGGGTGCTGCCCTACGCTTTTGCCTTGCTCGCTCTGCTCGTAGTGTACCTGCTGCTTCACCGCTTCGGCTACGACATTAGCGCCTGGGCACTCGACCGAATGGCGCGGCGCAGCGACATCCTGAGGGAGCAGACGTTCACAGTTGCTGCCGACTGCTTTCGCGCAGAATCCTCACGCGGCAAGACCGAAGTGCGTTGGTCCGCAGTCCCCAGGATCGTCGAGGATGATACGCGCGTCTTTGTCTATTCGACGCGGCACCAAGCCTTCATCGTGCCTGAGCGCGCTTTTGCTACCCGTGCGGACTTCGATGCGTTCGCCGCTGCGGCCAAGCATCACTGGGAACGGCATCACCGCCTTTAGGCAGCGGCTCGTTTCTCCTCGAGCTGCCGGACGTGGCGGCTGAGGCGCTCGTAAAGGAAGTCGATGACGGCGCGCACGCGCGGCGTGTGGCGGACTCGTTCGTGCGTGAAGAGCCACAGGACGCGGCCATGCTCTCCGCGCGGCGGGAGGCACTGAACAAGATCGGGATCGCTGTCCGCGACGATGCACGGCAGCACCGCAATCCCGAAGCCTGAGCGGACGCCGGACAGCAATCCTCCCGATGTCGCGTGGTGCATGGCGACGTTGCTTTCCAGGCCGAGCGTCTGGAGCCAGTTCTGATAGTGGATCCACAAATTGCCGCCGCCGCCGCCGATGAAGGCGTGCTGCCGCAGCTGGGCGCGGTTCCTCGGCACGCCGTGGCGGCTGGCATAATCCCGGCTGCAGTAAAGCGCCCAATCGTCGATGCAGAGCTGGCGGCCGACGAGGCCGGCGGAAAGCTGCGTGCTATTCTTCGTGCTTCGCAGGGAAATGTCTGCTTCGCCCGCGCCAAGGTCGCGAACCTGCTGGCTGGTATCGAGCTCGATCACGATCTCCCCGTGTGTCTCGTGGAGTTCGCGCAGGAGCGGCGCGAGGATGGTGATCGCGTAGACCTCCTCGGTCGTGATCTTTACGATGCCGGTGACGTCGCGCGACTGGGCCGAGGCTGCTTCGGAGAAGGAGTTGGCGGCCGTCTCGACGCCTTCGGCTCGCTTTAGCAAATCCTGGCCTGCCGGCGTCAGCGCGTAACCGGCCTGTCTCTTCTCGAAGAGCGGAAAACCGAGTGCTTCCTCTAGCGCGGCAATACGGCGCGCGACCGTCGTCTGGCTAACGCGAAGCACCCGCGCGGCGGCAAGGGTGCTGCCGTCGCGAGCCACCGCCAGGAAGTAACGAAGGTCGTTCCAGTCCATCATCTGCGGTCAATCTAGCGCCTTTAGGCGCTACTTCCGTTCTGCAATTTTGCAGAACCATAGCACGAACTCGTTGCTCCCGCGAACTGTTGTGAAGGACTAGATGGAAGGTCGCTCCGGGAAACCGGTCCCAACAAATCAAAGGGATAGCGACCATGAAAGACACTCTTCGCATCGTCCTGATCTCCGCACTGATCACTGCAGGCGCGATTAAGGCGGCGCCGGCGCTCGCTGAACCCGCTTCGCCGGAGGTCCAGACCTACACCAGCTACGTCCACACCTCCGACCTCGATCTTTCGAGCGAGCAGGGCCAACGCGTCCTTCAGAAGCGTCTATCGCTCGCCGCCCGTGACGTTTGCGGCACCGCGTCCGACGTCGACGTGAAGGGCAAGAACGAGGTCCGCCAGTGCCGCAAGGACGCAGTCGGCCGCGCCGCCGGTGAGCGTGAGGCGCTTCTCGCCGCCGCCCAGCGTGGAGCGACCATCGCCATCACCGCAAGCCGGTAACGTCCGGCCCACTCCCAGAAGGGCGCCTCGCACCCCCGAGGCGCCCTTCGCCTTGTCCGGAGCAGGCGGCCGTCATACCAGCGCCGCATGAGCAGAGAGATGTCAGGCGGATGTCATTGCGGCGCGGTCCGCTTCACCATGCAATTGCCCGACGGCCCCGTGCCCGCGCTCGACTGCAATTGCTCGATCTGCTCGATGACCGGCTTCCTCCACGTGATGGTTGCGCATGGCGACTTCGAACTCCTGACGGGCCGTGACGCGCTGCAAAGCTATCGCTTCGGGACAGGGGCGGCAGACCATCTCTTCTGTTCGACCTGTGGAGTGAAGAGCTTCTACCAGCCGCGCTCGCATCCCGACTGCTGGAGCGTGAACGCGAACTGCTTCGACGAGCCCGTCGAGCTCGTGATCGAGGAATTCGACGGGCGGAACTGGGAACAGTCGAAAGCGCGCCTCGACGCTTCGAACTGACCGCATTATCGCCGCTCGATGCACCGCCCCCTTCGCCTGACGATCGATCGCGCCTCGCTTGTCCACAATTGGCGGACGCTCGCCGAGCATGCCGGCGTTATCGCGGGTGCGGCAATCAAGGCGAACGCCTATGGCCTCGGCGCTCGCGAGGCTTTCGACGCGCTCTACGAGGCCGGCTGCCGCGACTTCTTCGTGTCGATCTGGGCCGAGGCCGAAGAGCTCGGGCGCATCCCCGAGGATGCGAACCTCGCCGTCCTCCACGGCGTCGGTCCTGACGATATCGAGGCGGCAGCGGGGCTCAACGCGCGGCCGGTGCTGAACACGGTCGAGCAGGTCGCGCGGTGGAAAGAAGTTGGCGCCGGCGGGCCTTGCGACGTGATGATAGACACCGGCATGAACCGCCTCGGTCTGCGGCCGGAAGAAGTAGCCGTGCTCGACGGTCTCGCGATCGAGACGCTGCACAGCCATCTCGCGTGCGCCGACGAGGACAGCGATCTCAACGCCGCGCAGCTCGCGCGCTTCCGCGAAGTCGCCGCGGCGGTGGCAGCGAAGCGGTACAGCCTTGCCAATTCCGCCGGCATCTACCTCGGCCGGGACTATAGCTTCGACCTCGTTCGGCCCGGACTCGCCCTATACGGCGGCATCCCGCGGCACGAGGCGGAAGGCGAAATCCGCCGCGTCGCGCACGTCGAGGCGCAGGTCGTGCAGCGCCGCACGATCCGCGCGGGCGAGAGCTGCGGATACGGAGCCACGTTCGAGGCCCGCGAGGACACCGAGGCCGCCATTCTCAACGTCGGCTATGCGGATGGCTACCTGCGCGGGTTCTCGTCGAAGGGGGTCGTCTTCGCGGGTGAATATGCGCTGCCGGTGCTCGGGCGCGTATCGATGGACCTGATCGCGGTCGGCTGCGACGTCGCGAGGGACCTCAGGGAAGGCGAGTGGGTCGAGATCGACTACGATTTGCCGACGGCGTCCGAGGCTTCCGGCCTGTCGCAGTACGAGCTGCTGACGACCTTGGGCTCGCGGTTCGAGAGGCGCTGGGCTTAGTCCCCGGAGGCGGCGTCTTCGGCTTGTAACGGCAGAGGTCGATTACCGGGCAGCGCCAGCATTCGGGCGTGCGTGCCTTGCAGATGTAGCGGCCGTGCAGGATCAGCCAATGGTGCGCGTTCAGCCGGAACGGCTGCGGGACGACCTTCTCCAGCTTGAGCTCGACCTGAAGCGGGTCCTTGCCGGGGGCGAGGCCGGTGCGATTGCCGACGCGGAAGATGTGCGTGTCGACGGCGAACGTCTCCTCACCGAATGCCGTGTTGAGAACGACGTTCGCGGTTTTGCGGCCGACCCCGGGCAGCGCCTCCAACTCCTCGCGGGTGCGCGGCACCTGGGTGTGATGTTGGTCGATCAGCGCCTGGCTGAGCGCAATGACGTTCTTCGCCTTGGTGTTGAACAGGCCAATCGTTTTGATCGCGTCGCGCAGGCGTTCCTCGCCGAAGGCGACCATCTGCTCGGGCGTCCTGATGTGCGCGAACAGGGGCCGCGTCGCAATGTTGACGCTGGCGTCTGTTGCCTGTGCCGAAAGAACGACCGCGACCAGCAGCGTGTAGGGGTTCTCATACTCCAGCTCAGTGGTCGGCGAGGGGTTCTCCTCGGCCAGCCTGCGAAAGAATTCGAAGATCTGCTCGCGATTCATCGGAGGTCGTCCAGCGCTTGTCCGAGGCGGCTAAGGCCTTCCGCGAAGTCCGTCATGGGCAGGCCGAGGCCGACGCGAAAATGCCCCGGCATTTCGAACCAGCGGCCAGGCACGATTGCGGCGTCGTATTCCTCGCGCAGGCGGTCTTCGATCCGCTGCGTGTCGCCGCCGGTCCAGCGCGGGAAGACAGTGATTCCGTGCTCAGCCAGCATGCACTGGAGATCGTCCCGGGCGGTAGCGAACTCGTTCCACAGGGCTCGGTTGGCGGCCAGCATTTCAGGGTTGCCGGCGTTGATCTCGTCGAGATGCTCGAACGCGATGCAGGCTAGGCGCTCGGCCTGATGCGCCTGGTTCACGCCGAACAGATCGTTCAGCCGCCACATCCGTTCGGCAAGTTCCGGCTCCGCAAGGATCCACCCGCAACGCAGTCCGCTCAGGCCGTAGACCTTGGTCAGGCTGTTCGTGCAGACGAACTCGGGACCGAGACGGGCGGCGCTGCTGCGCGGCGGAACGGCGGAGTCGAGGTAGACTTCGTCGATCAGGATTCGGGCGTTCCGGTCGGCGGCGAGCGCGCCGAGATCGCGCAGCACGTCTTCCTCGATCAGTGCGCCGCTCGGATTATGCAGGTTGGTGATGACGATCAGCCGCGTTCGATCGCTCATCGCTCCCGCCACAGCGGCCGGATCGACGCAAAAACCGTCTTCAGCCCGCCGGTCGAACCGCTTGATCTCGGCGCCGAGAAAGCTGGCAGCTCCGATCAGCGGTTCGTAGGTCGGTTGCTCGATCAGCACCTCGTCGCCGGGAGAAATCAGCGCCGCCATCGCGAGGAAATTCGCCATCGACGTCCCGTCGGCCGCAACGATCTGCTCCACCGGAAAGCCGTAGCGCCTGCCCATCGCCTCCCGCAGGGGCGCGTAACGCGGGTGGCTCGCGCCATCCATGTCGAGGTTGGCGAGGGCGAGCGGCAGCCGGTCCATGCGAAAATGCGCCACTTCGCTGGAGGTCAGCGCGTAGCGCACGGGCGGCTTGAACTTGGCCCAGTGCATGTAGTCGGACTGCATGATGCGGCCGGTCACGCGGCTTGGTTCCTGCGTTGCCAGAAGCGGCAGGCGGGGATGCCGAGGAGCAGGATCGCGTAGCCGATCAGGCTATTCGCCAGATTGTTCGCGACGGTTGCGGCGACGATTACGAAACAGGCGATGACGAAGATGCCCGTCGTGATTGGGTGGCCGGGAGCCCTGAAGCCCGAGGATTCGGGATCGCGTTGGCGAAAGATGAAGAGCGCCGCGCCGGTCAGGCCGAAGAACAGGAAGTCGACGGAAACGACATAGGCGAGGATCTGCCCGTACGTGCCAGACAGCGCGATTACGGCGGCGGCCACGCCTTGGAGCGCGATTGCGAGAACGGGCACGCGGCTGTGCTCATTCACTTTCGTAAGCGCGCGGAAGAAGACGCCGTCCTCCGCCATCGCGAAATAGACGCGCGGCGCCGTCAGCATGCCTTGGCTGAGGAAGCCGAGTGCCGAGATGGCGATTCCCAGAGCGATGAAGGCAGCGCCCTTCTCGCCAAACGCGAGCCGCATCACGTCGCTGGCCGGTGTCTTGGACTCCGCGAGCCCCTGCGGGCCAAGCGCCTGCACGCAGATGAATGCGACCGCCGTGTAAAGGATGATGACGCCGACGACGCCCAGGAGCAGGCCGCGGGCGAGGTCGCGTTGCGGGTTGCGCATTTCCCCGGCGACGAAGCTCGACGTCTGCCAACCGCCGTAGGAGAACATGACGGCGGTCATGGCGGCCGCGATGCCGGCAAGCATGGATCCGGATTCTTGCGGCGGAGGCAGTACCTGGGTGTTCGCCGGTGCGAACCAGAGTCCCGCGACCACCAGCACCGCAATTGCTCCAATCTTCAGGACCATCAGCGCATTCTGCGTATTGCTGCCGGAGCGGACGCCGAAACAGTTGATGAGCGTCAGGAGGGCGAGGGCCGCGACGGCCACCAGGCTGTCCGACAGGGGCAGCGCCGTCAGATCATTAAAGTAGCGTGAGAAGGTGATCGCGACCGCAGCCATCCCGCCCGACTGGATGACGAGCAGCAGCGACCATCCGTAGAGGAAGGCGGGGGTTTGCCCGTAGGCGTCGCGAAGATAGGCGTATTGGCCGCCCACTTCCGGGCGCCTCGCCGCCAGTTCGGCGTAAACCAGCGCTCCGGTGAGGGCGATAAGGCCGCCGAGCAGCCAGACGCCGACCATCAGTCCGGGGCTCTGCACGTGCCGGGCGACCTCGGCGGGATTTACGAAGATGCCCGATCCGATGATGCCGCCCATGACCAGCATCGTCGCATCGAACAGGCCGAGCCGCCGGACGAGCCCGTGAGACGTAGCGGGCGCCGCCGCGGCCTCGTTCAAGCTTCGTCGGCCCCGATGACGTCGCGCATTGAGTAAAGACCGGCAGGCTTGCCAACGAGAAAACGCGCTGCAGCGAGCGCTCCACGCGCGAAGATCATGCGGTTCTCGGCGCGATGGGAGAGGATCAGCCGCTCCTCCGGCCCGGCAAAGATCACGTCATGATCGCCGGCCACCGTTCCGCCGCGCAGCGATGCGAAGCCGATCGCGCCCTCCTCGCGCTTGAGGTTGGTGCCGTCGCGTCCGCGCTCCGCTTTCATCTTCGCTTCGCGTCCACGCGCTGCCGCATCGCCAAGAGCGAGGGCCGTTCCCGAAGGCGCATCGGCCTTCATCCGATGATGCATCTCGAGGATTTCGATGTCCCACTGCGGCCCAAGCACGCGCGCGGCGCGCTCCACGAGATCGGAGAGCAGGGCGACACCCAGAGACGTGTTCGCCGCGCGAAGGACGGGAACCTGCTCCGCAGCGGTTGCGATCCGGCGGCTCGCGAAGTCGTCGAGCCCGGTCGTGCCGACCAGTATCGGAGTCCCTGCCGCAATCGCTCGATCGAGGCTCGCTTGCAGGGCTGACGGAGCCGAGAAGTCTACGAGCACGTCGCCATGGTCCGCATCGATCTCGAACCCAGGGTCTTCGGCCACCGCCGCAGCAATGGCTATGCCCATGCGGCCGTTCGGAGCGAAAAGGCTGATGCGGATCGGCTGGTCGTCAGTGCGCATGGTGGTGGCACTGATGGCTCAGCGTCGGTGCCCGCGCAACAGGCACCGGCGCTGACGCCGTCTTAGCGCTTGAGCATCTCGACGTAGAGAGCGCTGCCCATCAGCTTGCGCATCTTGGTGCGGTCACCGCTCGCTGAATCGGCGGTATGGTCCGTTTGCTGCATGTGCTGGTTGATGAGCGCGCCTCGCCGGTCTGCCTCTTTGGCAGAAGGAAAGTCGTTGAAGCGCGTGAGAAGAATGATGTTGGGCTCACCGTCCCTCGGGTTCACGCTGTTGAGGATGTGATATTCGAGCACCCAGCCTTGCGACTTGGCGAATTCCTGGTTCGACGCCCAGGTCTTCGTCAGCCAGTCCATGTAGTTCTCGAACTGTCCGTCTTCGACATAGATGCGGTTCGCTTGCCAGAATGGACCCGATTTCACGGAGCTGTCCTGCGCCGACGCCGGAAGCGCCCACGTGAAGGCAGCCAGCGCAACAGCGCCGAGTAGAAGTTTCCGCATTGGATTGTCCCCCGATATTGGGCCGCGCTCTCTAGCGGCCGACCGGCCAAAAGGACCGGCGCTCAAGCTGGAAGCAACAACTACGGCGTTCCGCGTGCGTTGATAAACTGCCGTACCGAGTCGCGCCTAACGCCAGTTAGACGGCCAGCCTAGCCTGGAGCGCCTGCGCTGCCGCCGGAGCGCGGACCTTCGCTCCGTTGATCATGAAAATGTAGGCGGAATCGCCGCCCGAAACCCATCCGCGCGCCTGCTCGGCGAACTTGTCGAGCGCAGCACTGTCGTATCCCGTCGGGACGTCCTCGTTCATCCGCTGAAGGCGCGCGTAGCGGAAATCGGCCGTGTCGGCGTCGACGCACGGAAACTCGTCGTCGTCCCCGTAAACGATCGCGACATTGTGATTGCGGCAGAGGTCGTAGAAGGCTTCGTCGCGAAAGCTCTCGTGCCGCGGCTCGATGGCGTGCCGAAGCGGAATGCCGTCCCACTCGCTCGGCAGCAGCTTGAGGAACCCGGCGATGTCCTCGCGATCGAACCTGCGGAACTTAGCGAGCATCCAGAGGATCGGCCCGAGCTTTGAGCCGAGCGCGGTCATGCCTTGGGCGAAGAAATTGCCGATGCCTTCGCCTGCCTCGGCGAGCTTCGGTCGAGTGACGCAGTAGCGCGACGCCTTGACCGCGAACTGGAAGTCGTCAGGCACGGTCTTGCCCCAGGCTTCCCAGCTCTTCGGGCTTTGCCGCGAGTAGAAGGTGCCGTTGATCTCGATGGCCGTGAGGGCACGCGACGCATATTCCAGCTCGCGTTTCTGCGGCAGGTCGGAGGGATAGAAGGTCCCTCGCCACGGTTCGTACGTCCAACCGCCGACACCGATGCGGATCGTGCCCTCGCTCACAACGGCAGTAACTCCTTCGACGCTACTTGGCTGCAGCCGGTGCCGGACCAGGCGTGATGAAATCCTCGACCGCCTTCCAGCTTCCATCGGTCTGCTTCTTGTAAACCGTCAGATAGCTTCCGGCGCCCTCGACCGGCTTCCTCGTTTCCGGATCGGTCGTGGTCATCGTGTAATGACCGCGCGTGTAGGCGAGGTCCCCCGACGCCGCGACCTGGACCCGGTCGGCCGCGAACTCGACCTTCAGGTTCGGATCGGAAGCAAAGCCGGCGGTCGTCTTGTTGATCCCCTCCGTGCCCGTAATCAGCGGTTCGCCGGGGTTCGCCAGCGCGGCATCGGCGGCGTAATTGGCCGCCAGCGCCTTGGCGTCGTGCGCATTGTAGCTCTGTTGCCACTTCCCTTCATTGTCGCGGATCTGTTGCTCGATCGCGGCCGTGTCGACTTTGGCCGGGGCCTCCTTGTTGCAACCGGACAATGCCATGGTGACAAGCGCCAGGGCTGTTGCAGTCTTGATGATCATCGCGTGTCCTCCCCAATGTCGAACGCACGCGGACTGGAACCCGATCGCTACTCCAGGTTCGGAATGACGAGGCGGTGAATAGTGCCATTCTCGCTCGATATCACCTCATGGTGCGCGTCGAGCTGCTGCACGAAGCTTTCGACGAGCTTGGTGCCCAGCCCGGCCCGCTTGCTCTTCCCAACCGCGGCGATGCCCCGGCCATCGTCGGCAACGGTCAACTCAAAGGCCCCGCCGCCTTTGCCGCTGACATGCACGCTGCCCGACTGCTCGCCGTTGAAGGCATGCTTGATCGCGTTGGTCACGAGCTCGTTGACGATGATGGAGATGGAAGTCGCGGCATCCGCGTTCGCGGTCACGCTGTCGACCTCGCAAGTTACCCGTATCTCTTCCCGCGACAGTCCGCGGCCGATCTGATCGCAGAGTTCGGTGAGATGTTCGTCCAGACGGATCTGGCCCAGGTCGCCGCTCTTGAGCGCCAGCCGCTCCGATGCGGACGCAATCGCCTGGATGCGATCAGTCACCTGCTGCAGGGCCTCCTTGACCTTTGGCTCCGCGGCGCGCTGCGCCTGCAGGTGAACCAGCGCGAGTACCGTCTGGTAATTGTTGCGCGTGCGGTGATCGATCTCGTTCAGCGCCTTGTCGAGGAGGTCGAGCCGACGCTCACGTTCGGCAAGGCCTTTGTCCACTTCGCGCTGATAGAGGCCGATGATGAGCAGCAGGATGAGCTGTGAAATGGTCGCAACGATGAAGGTGCTGCGCTGCTGCTCGTTCGAAAGAGAAAAAGCCCCCGCCGGTTCCAGGATGTAGATCGACACCAGCATCTGCCCGGCCAGCATGCAGACGAGCCCGCTGCGCCAGCCCCCAATAACCGAGGCAAGTGCCGTGGCAATGAACACCGTCGCGTAGGGGGCGACGCCGCCGAGAATGGGCGTAAGGTTCGCGCGAACGAGAAAGGCGATGAACGCAAGCGCCAAGCCCACCGCGAGTTCCAGGAGCGACGGCGGCACCCGGTCGGCGAAACGCTGCGGCAATCGCGAATGAAGGATCTTCCGGATCGTGGCCCCCGCCAGTCAAAGAGTTCCCGTCGAAGCCACTGTATATCAAGCGGGAATTTCCTGTCACCGATACACGCGCACAAAAGCTTCTAACATATGTGTAGACCGACATGTTATTGACAAACATCGTTATTCTGACGGTCGGCGGCGTTCCGGGAGAGAATGGCCCCGCGACTCCGCGGTGGAGATGGTCTTTGGGAAGGGTATCGGCTTCAAGTTTCTTCATCAAACCACGACGAAGTCAGCCGCGGAGATCGTTAGGCTGCTCGACAGCGTGGCAAATTGGATCTGTGCCACGCCGCCTGCACCGTCCGGATCGAAATAGAGCGAGCCCGTAAGCGGGTCGTAGATGACACGGTCATCCGCCTGCTGCGCCGAGGCTCCAGCGACAAAGGCGCCAACAGTCAAAGCTCCAACGCTCAAACCATAAAAGATCGTATCCTCAAGGAGGATGGTGTCATCGACCGCATTGAAATCGTAGATCCGATCAACGTTGGCCGGTCCAAGGGGCGTGCTGAAAGCGAACTTGTCGTTCCCGGCGAGGCCCCACAGTGAGTCCGCGCCAGACTTTCCCTCGATGATGTTGTTGCCAGCATTGCCGACGATGGTCTGGGCCAAGCCGTTGCCGGTGAGATTGATGCTTGGCGTTCCGCCATCGGATGCAGTTCTCAGCAGCTCGATCGATGCCTCCGGCTGAAGAACGTAGCTGACGCTGCTGAAAACGGTGTCGGTCCCTTCGCCGGCACGCTCGAGGATGACCGCCGAACTGTGGGTCACGAAGTAGTTGGTATTGGCTGCCGCAGTTCCGTCGGCCTGCAGCTTGTACGTCCCGGTCATGCTGCCAACGCCGGCTAATTGAAGAACGTAATCGCCAGCCGATGTCGTCGTGAAGGTCAGGCTGGCATCCAGTCCGACGCCGCCGTCATCGTTCGAGCCAATAACCGCTCCTGTCGGCCCGAGTACTTTAAGCGTGGAATCCGCAAGTACGGAGTAATTGCCACCGAGGGAGCTCAAGCCCAACATGTTGAGGGTGTAAGTGGTGTTCGCAGCGAGCGAGAGAACGACGCTGTCGACCTCGCCCTTCACACTAATGGCGGCGTTCAAACTGTAATCAGGCGCGTTCAGAGGCAGCTTGTCACCCGAGACCGTTCCGTTCAGCTGGTCGAGAAGATATGCCGCGCCCAACGCATTCACTTGAGCTGTCGGGTGAGCCTTGTCGAAGAAGACGACTGTGCTCTGATTGAGCGGATAGATCTGCGAGGCCGGGTACAAGTCATCGATCTTATCGATCACTTGTGCCGCCATCTGCGTGAAGCTCACGTAGCGGAACTCTACGTCGGCCGGTAATTGAAGGGCCGCGACCCTGGACTGGGTCATGCTGTCCAGCAGCGCCGAATATTGTGTGGCGACGGCCCGCCGTGCCGCTTCGTCCGTGAGGCCGTTGTAGTACGGCTGAATGCCAATATCGGGCACTCCGATCACGAGCACGTGATTTACGCCGTCCTCGATCGTCTGGAGAATTTCGTGGATGAACTTGTCGGCCGCTTTGGTCAGCGTCGCAGTGGCGGTCGCGAGGCTGGCCCAAGCACCTGTTTTAGGGACGAGATCGTGCACATCATTGGCACCGAATGCGAACAGGTGAAGGGCGTTGGGGTCCGCATCACCGTCGACGGCATCGCGCCAGGCATCCGTCTGACCGTCAATGTCGGGAACCTTCTCGTCGCCACGCCGCATCTGGGCTCCGCCGTACGCGAAATTTAGATTGTTACCCGTCGGGTCGGATGCGAACGGCGCTATTCGGACGCCGAGATACGGGTCCTTATACTCGTAAGGGAAGACGGGCTTCGTCGCGACGCCGATGTACTTGTTGCTGATCAAGTCGGCGAACGTGAACCCGTTCGTGAACCTGCCGGCGTAATACCCCTTGGCAGCGGCGGGTGCTGCATCGACGTCCTCGGTAAAGGGCAGGCTGCCGTACCAGTTGGCTAGACCGAGTGCGTTTCCGGGGTCGACCAGACTGTCGCCGAACACGATGACACCGGAGTAGCCCATGACCTGCCTCTCAAGCCTCGACTCAGTCGCCGGTACGGATTGAAAGCCAAAATGCTTTATATTTCAATTGGATATTGATTGAGCTGCTTAGCGCACCTTCGCCAGCGGCCGTTGAAATCGTACGGCGTCCGGAAAGAACCGCGGCCAGACTCTAACTTTCCGGTCCCCGCACCAAAGTTCAGCCGTCGTGGTGGGTCATCGGGTTCAACGCGGTTTTTTCACTAGGGCGTTGGTCACGGTTTTCGTCCTGGGCCGCCGGGCGAATGTATGGCTTTTGACCGCCCTTTTCACGCTCATAGTAATCGGGTTCGTCGTACCCTGGTGATGTCCTTTCGACCCGTAGCGGATACTCGTGATGGGTCGTAAGTCTGCGGCATGGCCGACATTCGAAACATCGTGATCCTGACAGGCGCCGGCGTATCGGCGGAGAGTGGCCTCGCCACTTTTCGCGGTCCGGATGGCCTTTGGGAGGGGCATCGCGTCGAGGACGTCTGCACACCCGAGGCATACCGACGCGACCCGGCTCTGGTGCATGCCTTCTACGACGCCCGCCGCGAGAAGCTTGGTACGGTGCAGCCGAATGGGGCGCACAAGGCCTTGGCTCGGCTCGATGCCGAATGGCGGGGCGACCTGCTGCTCGTCACCCAGAACGTCGACGACCTGCACGAGAGGGCGGGGTCGAGGCGCCTGCTCCACATGCATGGGGAGCTTACCCGCGGCTGGTGCCTGGCCTGCGGCGAGAAGTTCGCGTGGGAGGGGCCAATGGGCGAAGGGGCTGTCTGCCCCGACTGCGGTGCCGCTGGTCACGTCCGGCCGGATATCGTCTGGTTCGGTGAGATGCCTTACGACATGGAGCGGATCGACGAGGCGCTTCAGCGCGCGGACCTGTTCGTATCGATCGGAACGTCAGGCGCAGTCTATCCGGCGGCCGGCTTCGTCCAGACTGCCCGCTATTGCGGCGCGAAGACGCTGGAAATGAACCTCGAGCCCAGCCTCGGCAGCTATTTCTTCGATGAGAGCCGGACCGGTCCGGCGGGCAAGCTGGTGCCCGAGTGGGTGGACGAGCTGCTGGGCTAGTCGGCCCATTCCAGGCCGATCTCGCGGTAGATCGAGCGGTCCTCGTCCCAGCGCGGATTGACCTTCACGTGCAGGAACAGGTGCACCTTGCGGCCGAGGTGGCTCATGATTTCCTCGCGCGCGCCTGCGCCGATGGCCTTCAGCCGCGACCCCCCCTTGCCGATCACGATCGCCTTCTGGCTGTCGCGTTCGACGAGGATCTGCTGGTGGATCACCGTTGAGCCGTCTTCCCGGTCCTCCCAGCTCTCGGTCTCGACGACCGTCGCGTAGGGCAGTTCCTGGTGGAGCTGGTTGACGACCTGCTCGCGCGTCAGTTCGGCCGCAATCATGCGGTCGGTGGCGTCAGAGACTTCGTCTTCCGGGTAGAGCCAAGGCCCTTCGGGCATAGCCTCGGCAAGCGCTTCCTTGAGGTCGGACACGCCTTCGCCTTGCGCCGCGCTGATCATGAAGACCTTGTCCGGGTTCAGCCGCTCCGTCAGCGCCGCGGACAGACCCAGGAGCTTGGGCTTCTTCACGATGTCGACCTTGTTGAGCGCGATCCACAGCGGATGCTGGCGCTCCTGCAGGCTTTCAACGATCCGCTCGACTGCACGGTTCAGGCCAGCGTCGGCATCGATGACGAGCAGGATGAGATCCGCGTCCCCGGCACCGCCCCATGCCGCGGCGACCATCGCGCGGTCGAGCCGCCGCCGCGGTTCGAAAATGCCGGGCGTGTCGACGAGGAGGATCTGCGACGTCTCCTTGATCGCAATGCCCATGAGACGGGCGCGGGTGGTTTGAGCCTTCGGGCTGACGATGGCGACCTTCTGCCCGACGAGCGCATTCACCAGCGTCGACTTGCCGGCATTCGGAGCGCCGATCACGGCGACGAAGCCTGCGCGAGGTGTGGCGTCGGTCATTGCACCTTCTTCAACAGTTCGGCGGCCGCGGTGGTTTCCGCTTCCTGCTTGCTCGATCCCTCCGCCGTGGCGTCCCCCAGGCCCGGGACGGACACGCGGACGGTGAAGCGCGGGGCATGGTGCGCGCCGCTCTTGCGTTCAAGCTCATATTCCGGGGATTTGAGGTTGCGGGCCGCGGCGAGTTCCTGAAGCGCGGACTTCGGATGCTTCGGCGCCTTGCCCTGCGATTCGACGAAGGGCTCCCAGGCGCGCCGGATGAAACTTTCGGCCTGCTCCAGCCCTGCATCGAGCAGCATTGCCCCGAGCAGCGCTTCGACGACGTCGCCGACGACGTTTTCGCTCCAGTTCGCTCCATCCTCGCGCGCCTGCTTGCCGACATGGATGACTGCTGGAAGCCCGAGGCCGCGCCCGATCTCGCCGCACGTCTGGCGCGCCACGAGGTCGTTGTAGCGGCGGGAGAGTTTGCCTTCGGGCTCATTCGGGAAGCGCTCGCAAAGCCAGCGGGCGATGACGAGGCCGAGGACGCGGTCTCCGAGGAACTCGAGACGCTCGTAGCTATCCTTCCCGACGCTTGAATGGGTGAGCGCCCGTTCGAAGAGCGAGGAGTCCTTGGGCCGGTATCCGAGTGTGTCCTGAAGGAACTTCGCGGTCTCGCTCATTGCTCTTTGCCGCTGAATCCGTTGCCGATCCGGTCGCGTCTAAGCGCGCTGAACCAGGTCCACGGCTTCGCATACTCGGCGGTCCCGTTGGTGGACCAGAAGACGGTCGTCGCCCGACCGATCAGGTTTTCGACGGGGACGAAGCCGATGCCGCCTTCCGCAGTCGTGAAGCGGCTGTCGAGGCTGTCGTCGCGGTTGTCGCCCATCAGGAAGACATGGCCGTTGGGCACCTTGATCGGCGCGACATGGTCGGCGCGCGGGTTATCGACCTGATCGATGACGCGGTACGACCGTCCCGCCGGCAGGGTCTCGCGATAGATGGGGTACAGGCAGGCCGGTTCGCCGCTGTCCGTTTGTCCAGTCATCGCCGTTGCACCCGAGACGACCCGGCATGGGCTGTTAGCCGAGATCGGCATCGCGAACGTGCCCTCCTGCTGACGCGGGATGGGCCGCCCGTTCACGATCAGCATGCCGTCCTGGACCGCGATCGTGTCGCCCGGAAGCCCAACGACGCGCTTGATGTAATCGTCTTCGCTGCCGGGAACGCGGAAGACGACCACGTCGCCGCGCTTGGGCAAATCGCCGAACAGGCGGCCGTCGAAGGAAGGGATATCCCAAGGGAAACTGTAGCGCGAAAAGCCGTAGGGCCACTTCGCGACGAGGACGTAGTCGCCGATGTACAATGCGGGCAGCATCGACCCGGACGGAATGTTGAAGGGCGCGAAGACGAAGCTCCGGATCACCCAGGCGATCAGGAGGACTTCCACGACGAGGCGCAGCAGGCTGCCCCGGCGCTCCTTACGACCATCCCTTGCGCCGGCCCGGCGAGCATAACTGAATGCCATCGCTTGAGCTTCTTTCGGGGCGGACCCCCCGCGTCAAGCGGGGATGGTTTTTGCGCGGCGCCTGACTATGACGCCCGGCATGACTGGAAAGGCTTGGGACGCGATCGACGCGTACGACGTGAAGCCGCTCGCAACTCTGTTCGAGCGAGACGACAACCGAATTGCGTCGTTCAGCGAGGAAGTCGCCGGAATCTATTTCGATTGGTCGAAGACGCATCTGTCGGCCGACCTGCTTGCCGCGTTCACGAGCATTGCCGAGGCCCAAGGCTTTGCAGCCCTTCGCGATTCCTTCTTCCAGGGCGGAATCGTAAATCCGACCGAAGGCCGTCCCGCCGAGCATGCAGCCGAGCGTGGAACGGGCGCGCCGGATGCCGTGGAGCTGGCCGCGAGCCGACGCGCGCGGATGCGGGCTCTGGTCGACGCGATCGAGGCCGGAGCCTTCGGCGAGATCACCGGCATCCTGCACATCGGGATCGGCGGCTCGGTGCTCGGCCCCGCGCTCCTGGTCGATGCTCTCGGCCGGCGGCTGGAACGGCTGGAAGTGCGTTTCCTTTCGAACATCGACGGCGAGGCGTTCGACGATGCGGTCAGCATGCTCGACCCGGAGACGACGCTCGTCGTTGCCGCGTCCAAGACGTTCACGACCGCCGAGACGATGGCGAACCTCAGCGCGGCGATGGAATGGCTGAAGGAAGGCGGCGTCGACGACCCCTACGGGCGCGTCATCGCGGTTACGGCTCGTCCAGAAGCCGCTCTCGAAGCGGGGATCGACGAGAGCCGCATCCTGCAATTCTCGGAAGGCGTGGGCGGGCGTTATTCGCTGTGGAGCGTTGTCGGCCTGTCGGCGGCGCTGGCGCTCGGCTGGAGCGTGTTCGAGGAGCTTCTCGAAGGCGCCGCGGAGATGGACCGCCACTTCCGCTATGCGGAGCCTAGCAAGAACGTGCCGCTCGTGGGTGCCTTCATCGACAGGCTCTACGTGCGCAAGTTCGAATGCCAGACCCGCGGGGTGTTCGCTTACGACGAGCGCCTGCGGCTGCTGCCCTTCTACCTCCAGCAGCTGGAGATGGAATCGAACGGTAAGTCGGTGAAGGTCGACGGCTCGCCGGTCGGTCAGCCAAGCGCTCCGGTCACCTGGGGCGGGACGGGCACGGACGCTCAGCATGCGGTGTTCCAGCTGCTGCACCAAGGCACGGTTCTGGTGCCGGTGGAGTTCGTTGCGGTGACGGAGGCAGAGGACTCGCTTCCCCCCGCGCATCATCGGCAGCTTCTCCTCAACGCGTTCGCGCAGGGTGCCGCATTGATGGCGGGGCGGCAGAGCGACGATCCGCACCGCAGCTATCCGGGCGACCGTCCGAGCATTACGGTCCTCCTCGACCGGCTCGATGCGCGGACGCTTGGCGCGCTGCTGGCGTTCTACGAGCACCGGACCTTTGCCAACGCAGTCCTGCTCGGCATCAATCCGTTCGACCAGTTCGGCGTTGAGCTCGGCAAGGAAATCGCGCGCAAGCTCGACGAGTCCGCCGACGACGACAGCTTCGACCCGTCCACGCGTGCGTTGATCGAGAGAGCGGGGCTGTAATGGCCGACTTCGACCTTTTCGTTATCGGCGCCGGCTCCGGCGGAGTGCGCGCAGCGCGTGTCTCCGCCGCCTATGGTGCGCGCGTCGCCATCGCCGAGGAATATAAGGTCGGTGGGACCTGCGTCATTCGCGGCTGCGTTCCGAAGAAGCTGCTCGTCTACGGCGCGCATTTCGCCGAGGACCTGGACGATGCTGCGATGTTCGGCTGGGACGTGCCGAAAAAGAAGTTCGACTGGGCGGTCCTCCGCGACAACGTGCTGAGCGAAGTCGGTCGGCTGGAAGGCGCCTACACCGAGACTTTGACCAACCACCAGGTCACGGTCTTCAAGGAACGTGCAGTACTGACCGGGCCGAACTCCGTTCAGCTTGCATCCGGCAGAACGGTCACCGCGGACAAGATCCTGATCGCCACCGGCGCCCGGCCGCTGATGCCCAACATCCCCGGCATTGAGCACGCCATCAGCTCCAACGAGACCTTCCATCTTGATCAACTGCCCAGGCGGATCGTGATCGTCGGCGGCGGCTACATCGCCAATGAGTTCGCGGGTATTTTTCACCAGTTCGGAAGCCACGTGATCCTGGTGAACCGGACGGACGTGCTGCTGCGCGGCTACGACCAGCAGGTCGTCGACCGGCTGATGCAGATTTCCGTCAAGAAGGGCATCGACTTCCGGTTCAACTCGACGATCGAGGAAATCACGAAACGCGACGACGGCACTCTGCACGTCCGAATGACCGGCTGCGACGATATCGAGGCCGACCAGGTGCTGTTCGCGGTAGGCCGCCGACCGAACGTCGAGAACCTCGGCTGCGAGACGGCGGGCGTCGAGCTCGGCGAGAAGGGCCAGATCAAAGTCGACGAAGACAATCGCACCAGCGTGCCCTCGATCTTCGCGGTGGGCGACGTCACGGACCGCATCCAGCTGACCCCGGTCGCGATCCGCGAGGGTCATGCGTTCGCGGACACCTTCTTCGGCAACAAGCCGCACCGGGTCGACTATTCCTGCGTGCCGAGCGCCGTCTTCAGCCACCCGCCGCTTGCGGGAGTCGGGATGACGGAAGGGCAGGCGCGCAACCGACTTGGATCAGTGAAGACGTTCGTGTCCGACTTCCGGCCGATGAAAAACGTGCTGGCGGGCCGGAACGAGCGCTCGCTCTACAAGCTCGTGCTCGACGGCGAGACCGACCATGTGGTGGGAGTCCACATGATCGGCCCGGATGCACCGGAGATTCTCCAGGCGGCTGCTGTCGCAGTGAAGGCGCGGCTCAAGAAGGCCGACTTCGACGCGACGATCGCGCTCCACCCGACCATGGCGGAAGAGCTGGTCCTGATGCGCTAGCGGTTGCGGGAGGCGGCGACCCTGCTGCCGTCACCACGCAACAGCTCGAGCCCGGTCACGGCATTGCCCGCAACGTTGAATTTCACGTGCGTCACCGGGTCGTCCTCGAACGAGAATTCGTTCGGCGCGATGGCGACCATTGCGATCTTGGGGCCGTTTCCGCGCTGCCAAAACAGCTTCCCGTTCGTGAGGCTGACCGACCGCTCGCCATAGGCACCCGCATAATCGTTCAGCGGGAGCGCCGTCGCGACCGGATTTAGCTGCGCGTCGAGCACGGCGGCGCGCGCTTCGAGGACGCGCTTGTCTTCTCCCGTGGCGGTCCTGGCGATGCGCTTCAGGGCGTGGACCTGGGCAACCTCGAGGGCCTTGTCCACGTCGACCTGGGTCGTCGGCGCTATGCCGACGCCTTCCCAGTCCTTGCCGGTCGAGGCGAGAACGGCACGGCCGACGGAAACGCTGATCACGTAGCCGCCGGTCACCGGGAAGAAGCTGTTGCGGAAGCCCGCGCCGGCCGTGTTCTCGCCGATGATCTCGCCAAGCTTGAACCCGGCGACGTGGCCGATAAATTCCTCGGCGGCGCTGGCGCTGTTGCCGCTGGTCAGCACGTAAAGCGGCTTCCCGATCAGGCGGCCGGCCGGGAGGTTCGGCAGGCTCGATAGCTTATCGACCTTGTTCGCGCCCATGTAGAAGGTCACGATCGGCGTGCTGGGCTTCAGGAAGTGGCTGATCAGGTACTGGACCGCGTCTGGGCTGCCACCGCCGTTGCGGCGCAGGTCGATGATGATCGCATCGCCGTCCCGCAGGAAGCGGATCGCGTTGTCGTAGGCCTCGGCGGTCGGCTTGCCGCCCCAGAAGAAACCGAGCGTCTCCATGTAGCGAATGTTTCCGGGCAGGACCTTGAGCTGAAGGATGCCGTGGTTGAACTGCGTCGCCTGGTGCAGCTCTTCGGGGCTCGGAGGGGCGTCATCGTCGCCCGCTCCGGGCGGCCGGGCGGCGAGGCTTGCCTGCTCGCGTGGATCGTAGTGGATGCCGAGATGCTTGTCGTGCGCGACGGCGGTCATATCCTCGTTGAGCCGCGCTGCGAGATCGCCGGGGTCGCTGACGTTGTAGCGGCCGGCCTCGAGCCCCTTGGCCAGCGCGGCGTCCAGCTTCGGACGGACATCGGCGAGCACGTAGTTGGCGGCGATGATGCGGCGGACGTCCGCTACGACCGCCTTGGCGTCCACCTGGGTGGCGCTCGCAACAGGCGCGGGCGCGGGTTGTGCCGCATTGCTCGCCGCCGAAATGCCGAGCGTCGCGGCACCGATCATCAAGGTCACGTACTTCATCTCCGCACTCCGAAAACACCTGTAGGCGTATTACTAGAGCAATACGGTAGCCAAAAAGCGCAAAGTCGCGGTTGTTCATGCCAAATTTGTGCGCGGCTGTCGGCTACTGGACGCGGGCAGGCCGCCCCTTTAGGCGGAAAGCTTCGATACCGGTGGGGACTGGATGGAATTCGACGTCATCATCATCGGCGCGGGTCATAACGGCCTTACCTGCGCCTATTATCTCGCTGCCAAGGGCCTGAAGGTCGCGGTCTTGGAAGCCGCGGAGACGGTAGGCGGGGCCGCTGTCACCGACGAGTTCCTGCCGGGCTTCCGCAATTCGGCGGCGAGCTACACCGTCAGCCTGCTCAATCCGAAGGTCATCCGCGACCTGGAGCTGGAGCGGCACGGGCTGAAGGTCGTCCTTCGCAAGACCGACAATTTCCTACCGGGCGACGGGCAGTATCTGCTGTCCGGCCGCAACGGGCTCACCCGCAAGGAGATCGCGCGGCATTCGAAGCGCGACGCGGAAGGCTACGACCGCTACGTTTCCGACCTCGACGCGGTCGTGGGCCTGCTGAAGAAGTGGCTGCTCCGCGCCCCACCGAACGTCGGTGCGAAGCTGAGCGCGCTGCCGAAGGTCCTGACGCTGGGCAAGGACATGGCCGGGCTCTCGCTCGCCGAGACGCGCATCGTCCACGATTTCGCGCTGCGCAGCGCGACCGAAGTGCTCGACCGCTATTTCGAGACGGACATCGTCAAGGCGTTGTTCGGCTTCGACGGCGTCGTCGGCAATTTCGCGTCGCCGAACGCGTCGGGAAGCGCCTACGTTCTTCTGCATCATCTGTTCGGCGAGGCCGCCGGCGTTCCGGGTGCCTGGGGCCATGCGATCGGTGGCATGGGCTCGATCACTCAGGCGATGGCCCGCGCTGCGCGAGAGAAGGGCGTGGACATCCTTCTTGGGACGCCGGTCGAGGAGATAATCGTCGACAAGGGCAAGGCAGCCGGCGTCGTCGCGGGCGGCAAGGCGTGGCGGGCGAAGACCGTCGTCGCGGGCGTCAACCCGAAGCTGCTGTTCGACCGGCTGATCCCGCAGGGCGCGGTCGATGCCGACGTCCAGAACCGGATGCATCACTGGAAGGGCGAAAGCGCGACCTTCCGCATGAACGTGGCGCTGTCGGAGCTGCCGAAGTTCACCGTGCTGCCGAAGAAGGGCGACCATTTGACCGCCGGCATCATCATGGCGCCGAGCCTCGGCTACATGCACCAGGCCTGGCTCGATGCGGAGCTCAACGGCTGGACCAAGAACCCGATCGTCGAGATGCTGATCCCGTCGACGCTGGACACGACGCTGGCCCCGCGCGGCAAGCATGTCGCGTCGCTGTTCTGCCAGCACTTCCGCTACGATCTTGGGCCCGGCCGCAGCTGGGACGACGAGCGCGAGAAGGCGGCGGATGCGATTATCGCCAAGGTGGACTCGCATGCCCCGGGCTTCGCCAAATCGGTCATCGGGCGGCAGATCCATTCGCCGCTCGACCTCGAGCGCCGCTTCGGCCTGATCGGCGGCGACATCTTCCACGGCAAGATGAGCCTGGACCAATTATTCAGCGCACGCCCGATGATCGGTGCAGCCGATTATCGCATGCCGCTCAAGGGCCTCTATCTCTGCGGATCGGGCGCGCATCCCGGCGGTGGCGTGACAGGCGCGCCGGGCCATAATGCGGCCCACGCCGTGCTTGCCGACCGCAAGCCGTGGAGCAGGCGCAAGCCGTGAGCCCACCGCTTGCCGGCATCCGCGTGCTCGACCTGAGCCGCGTCCTCGCCGGTCCCTGGTGCACGCAGCTTCTCGCCGACCTCGGCGCGGAGGTCATCAAGATCGAGCGCCCCGGAGCGGGAGACGATACGCGACATTGGGGTCCGCCGTGGTACGGCGACGGAGAAGACCGCGTCGCGGCCTATTTCCTCAGCGCGAACCGAGGGAAGAAGTCGACGGCAATCGACTTTGCGAAGCCTGAAGGCGCCTCACTCGTGCGCAAGCTCGCCGAGCAGAGCGACATCGTCGTCGAGAACTTCAAGGTGGGCGGTCTCAAGAAGTTCGGATTGGACGCGGAGAGCCTGCGTGCGACGAACCCGCGCCTGATCGTCGCGTCGATCACCGGCTTCGGTCAGGACGGCCCCTACGCCGAGCGCGCCGGGTACGATTACATCATCCAGGCCATGGGCGGGCTGATGAGCATTACCGGCCAGCCCGACGGCTCGCCCGGCGGCGGACCGATGCGGGTTGGCGTTGCGGTCGTCGATCTGTTCACCGGACTCTACACAGCCGTCGCGATCCTGGCGGCCTTGTTCCGGCGCGAGCGGAGCGGGGAGGGCGCGCACATCGACGCCGCGCTGTTCGATACGCAGCTGGCGGTGCTCGCCAACCAGGCGTCGAATGCCCTGGTCTCCGGCAAGGACCCGCCGCGGCAGGGCAACACACACCCCAACATCGTGCCGTATCAGCCGTTCGAGGCGGCCGATAAGCCGCTGGTGATTGCGGTGGGCAATGATCGCCAGTTCGCAAAGCTTGCCGCGATCTGCGGCCATCCGGAATGGCCCAGCGACGAGCGTTTCGCCTCCAATGCCGCGCGCGTCGCGAACCGGGCGGAGATGGTGAAGCTGGTTTCGGAGTGCATCCGCCAGAAGTCTGCAGACGAATGGTTTGCCGAGTTGGAGGCTGCGGGTATTCCGGCGGGTCCGATCAACACGATCACTCAGGCGCTGCACGACGTCCAGGCGCAGCATCGACAGACGGTCAGGACGATTGCCGGGATGCCGCTGGTCGGATCCCCGGTGCGGCTGGATGGAGAGCGGGCGGATTCGGACCTGCCGCCCCCGGGCCTGGGCGAGCATACGGATGAAGTGCTCCGAGCCCTTTCGCTCGACGTTTCGCAGATCGCGCGCCTTCGCGCGGACGGCGTCGCAGGCTAGGCGTTACTTCTCGTCGCTCAGCGCTTCGACCAGCACGTCGAGCTGGTTTTGGCAGCCGCGATCGACGAGCACCTGCGCTGCATCGACCGCTTCCGCAGGCACGGCGGGCATCATCGCGAACTTCACCTTCTGCGCCTCTGCGCCGTCGGCCAGGGCGAGCTGATATTCCGCGCCATCGCTAATCGGCACGGCGGCCGGCCAGTCGATGACGGCCTTGCCTGCGGGCCAGTCCACCGTCGCTCCCGCGCCCGCACCCTTGCTGATCGTCAGCTTGGTCGCTGCGGCGGAGTCCGGCCGCCACATCTTCAGCCCTTTGCCGGCGACGCAAATCGTTCCGCTCTGCGTCACGTCGAGGTTCCACGGGCTGGGGTTGAGCGTGAGGTCGCCGGAACGCATTGCTCCGAAACGGCCGCGCTTCGACGCCGCCATAGCCAGCTCCTGCGCTCCGCCCGATGAGGCGGGGAAGGTGCCGGGTCCGCGAAGCGTCCGCGCGCTGTTGCCGCCAACCAGCGTGACGCTATCGCCCGGCTGGAGCGCGAGCTTCGCCGTGTCCGGAAGCGCCTTGCCGGGCGGATAGGCCTTGGCCGACGGTCCGACGGACCGAACCACGAGAGCCTTCGCGAAAACCGCATCCGCGCCGAGGACCGCCACGCAGGCCATTGCCGCGAGTATCGTCATCCGCCAGTTCATCGTCAGCGCCTCCCTCGCTTTCGCCCTACTGGGCGTTTGCGACATTATATTTCACGGCCTCCATCAGCGTCAGGCAGCGCCGCGTGGACTTGTCCCCGTCGCCGGCCGCGACCGCCTTCTGCTTGTACATGACCTCCGTCAGCAGCTTGCGCGACACGCCCATCTTGATGAGGAAGTCGTTGTCCTCGCTGGCCAGCATCGCGGAGTCCTGCTCGACGTCGCCGATGACCTGAGCGGCCTTGTCGGCGCTCTGCGCGACTTCGGCGTGCACCGCCTCCTTGTCGCTGAGGTGCGTGAACATGTGCACTGCGAAGATGCCGCCGTCGTCGACGAAGCGGATGGGGCCGCCCATGAACATGAAGTTGCAGGCGGAGAAGCAGGCCCAGCCTTGCGGGATCCGTGTCGGAATGCCGGCCTTGCGGATCATCGCGCCGGCTTCGTTTCCGACGCGCGCATCACCGCCCGGGGAGCGCAGCCAGATTTCGTCGACGGGGTTATTGTCTTTCAAGGCCTGCTGCAACCGCGTTGCCGCATCGGCGTCGATGCGGCCCTCCGCCTTGAGGATGCGCCGCGCCTCGGTCTTTTCCAGCGTGAACCGCATCTCGCGATACGTCGACCAGTTTAACGTCCGCGGGCAGGACGGATTGTCCGGGTCAGGCGGGATCGCCGCGATGGCAGTCTCCACCTCCGTGGCGGTGAGGCTCACCGCCATGAGCAACGCGAGGGCACTCACGCTACGCTTTCTTGTAGCCGCTATCGCCCTTTCCGCGGCACATCTTCTTCGGAACGGTGGTCTCTTCACCATCGATGATCACCACGTCGGTGACGGTCATGCACTGCGTACCGTCCGCAAGCGCTTCCTGGCCTGTCACTTTCGAAGAACCCGTGACGTTCTGGCGCGTCTCGCTGGTCCACTTCACTTCGGTCCCAACGCCGCCGCGAATGGCTTCGTTGGTCGCGTCCGCGGCCTGCTTCTGTTCCTTGCAGTCGAGGAGCTTCAGCAATTCGTCCGCGACGATCGAGCTTACCGGCACCAGCGAACTGGCAACGCCGCCCGCACGGCCGAGCACGCCGCTGGCCAAACCGCCGAGCATGCTTCCGAACATCGAGCGCTTTGCTTTCTTCTCCGCGGTATCGGCGCATTTGCCTTGTTCCTGCACGGCGCCCTGGACGGCCGGGATCGCTGGAGTAGCCGGAACTGCCAGCAACAAAGCGGCAATGATCGATACGCGAAGCATGGACTCGTCCCCCTGAGACAGACCTCAAATTATGCTTGCATTATAAGGGGGTCAATCAAATCGCGTTTAATCTGCGTTTCGTTCTCGGCCAGCGGACGAGGTCGCAGCCGGCAAACGGCATTCGAGGGCCTCGATCCGCCCGATAATGACTCGCTCCCGCTCGTCGCGGCGGGTGACGACGCGAATGGCCCGTGTAATCGGGCTGGCGACCTCGACGAGGGCCTTCTGCTCGTCCTTGCTCAGCAGGGAGCCGTCGGGACGCGGGCCGATCAGGAGCCAACCGATGGGATGATCGTCGGTCGCCGTCTGCAGCGGGACGCGGATCGGGAAGAGCTTGTCGCTGACGCTGCAGAGTTCGTCCTTGCAGCCTTCGGGATCGAAGCCGGTCAGCCAATTCTCGACGCTTTCCGGCGACGTCCCGCGAATGGCGAGTATCTTGCCTTCGACAATCACGGTGGTGCGCGTCGTGCGCGTTCCTTCTTCGATGCGCCGGAGCGTATCGTCCAGCAGCTCGTCCATCGACGCACTCTCGCGCAGTTCGCGGACACAGTCGGGCAAGTCGTCGCGAAGCTTCACCAGGTTGCGCTGGAAGCGTTTCTCGGACCAGCGCTGGATTCGCTCCTGCAGCGGGCTGATGACGACCGTCGCGATGGCCGCGGCGAAGACGACCGGCGCCGTGCTGCCCGTATTCCCGTAATAGTTGAGGATGAGCTGCTTCAGCCCGTCGGCCGTGGCGGCGAAGACTGCCGCGACACCCAGGGTGATCAGCGCGAAGTTGGCCGAACGGCTGATGACCGCTTCCGCATCGTAGAGCCGAAAGCGCAGCAGGGCGACCAGGAGCCCAAGCTGCAGCAGCAGGAAGGCGAGGCCGAAGCTCAGCCCGGCGATCAGCTCCAGCGAAAGCTGCGCGCCGAAGGAGTGAACGCCGAGCTTTGCGCCGTCGCTGGCGAAGGCGATGCCGAGGAACAGGCCGTACCCGGAAAAGCCGAGCAGGGCCCATTTGATCTGCTGGCGTGCTGGGCTCGGCGGCGTGTTCTGCAGCCGCCATAGCAGGGTCAGGACACCGGCCATCATGAAGAGGACGAAGGCCGCGCGGTAGAGATCGCCGGACAGGAAGAAGAGCACCGGCAGCAAAGCGAGTATGGCCAAGGTCGCGCGCGGACGTAGCTCGCCGAAGGGGAAGAGAAGGATGCCGGCCAGCAGGCAGATGTTGCCGAGATCGTAGATGCGCTGGTGCAGCCATTCGGGGACGTGGGCGACGAACGTCAGGAACGCGGCGGAAGGCTGCTCGGAAATGATCGTCAGCAGGACGGCGAGCGACAGGACGGAGCTGATCAGGTCCTCGCGCTTGCGCCTGTGCAGGATCCACGCCGCGAAGATCAGGAACGGGTAGGTGAGGACGTGAAGCAGATCGACGACGCTGAGAAGCACGGGAGGAAGACCGGCGGAGCGGGCGGCCTGGGCGACATGGTCCTCGCTCGCCTTGACCGTGAAGTCGCGCTCGCTGCCATCCTTCGAGCGCACGCGCAGCGTGTAATCGGAATCGTCGCCGCCTTCGATGATCGGCGTGAACATCGCATAGTCGGTCTCGGTCGCGTCATGCGGCCGTTCGAGCCCGCGCTTCGAGATCGGCACGACCTTGGCGATCGGAAGGCCATTGATGGCGACGATATCGTCTCCCGGCTTTACACCCGCGGCCTTGGCAGCCTGGCCGACGGGAAACCGGACGGTGGTGAGATCGTCTTCGGAGAGAGCGAGACCGACGCGGCTGCCGGTGATCAGGACGGAATTGTCGGCCGCCTGGTCGAAGCGGAACCAGATACCCGCGATCGGTCCCACGATGGCGAGCAGAAGCGCCGGGACCCAGAGGACCTGGAAGAGGATCAGCCAGCGGCGATTGAGGTCGGGAATGCGCTCCGGCAAGCGGAGCCATGAGCAGCGCCCTGGGTCGAAGCCCATCGCGGAATCCGTCGCCATGCCAGCCTACGCCCCTGTTTACCCCTGCACCTCAATAGCATGGGCGCGCGGCAGGAATAGCAAACTCAGCCGTCGATGCGTTCTTCGCCGTACCGGCTCTTGATGAAGCGCCCCTGCGTTTCGAGCGCCTGGACGTCGGACCGGGCGAGCTTGTCGGAGATTTCGGCGAGCGCGGCACGGCCTGCTTCCAGACCCTCGACGAGTCTTTCGTCGACCGTCACGTCCTCGCCGTCCTTCTGCGAGCGGTAGGCCGGCGGCACATTGACGTAGCGGTCGATCAGGCTTGGCAGATGCGTCGACATAAGCCGGCGAGCATCCTGAGCTTCCGGATTTAGATCGTCGATGCGCTCCAGCGTTTGCCTGAGGGAAGGCAGGATCGAGCTGATGGCGTCGAGCTTCGCCTGCGCGGGAGCGGGCAGGGCGGCTCGCTGGCGGTAGATGTAGGAGTCGAAGCGCTGAACCATCTGCCCGTTGGGCAAATCTGCGGGGGGCGCGGCCGGACCCCTCGACTGCGAAGGCATGAAGCCCAGCACAGCCGCGATGCCGATCGCGATGCCGACGGCGGCGAGGAAGCCGAACATGCCGATCGGCACGATCAGGCCGACAATGATCGTAATCAGGCTGACCACGCCAATGGCGACACCAACCCTGGCGAAGCGACGAACGAGGTCGTTGTTCAGCCTCTGCCGTTCCCGTCGCGCTGCGTCGCGCACCGCTCCGTCACGTTCGTCGAGCTGCCGCATCACGCGGTCGGCCCGGGCAATCACTCTGTCGAAGCGTTCGGTCGTCATTTGCTCTCAATAGGGGTCAGCGGGGAGGTGGCGCCTTCCAGCTTGCCCTGGTTCACGCCTTCCGCGCGGGCGATGTAGCCCTTTGACTTCTCCACCTCGGACGAAAGCGTGTTCACGGTCTGCTTCATGTTGTCGAGCGCCTGGAGCTTGAACCGGTCGATCTGGTCCATGGTTTCATAGATATTCTGGAAGGCGCGCTGCAGCGTCTCCAGCGGAATCGTCGAGGACGCCGCCTGCTCGTGGATGGCGCCCGTCTGCGTGCGCAACATCTCGCCTGTGCTGTCGATCATGCCCGCCGTGGTCGTGTTCAGCGCGGTGATCTGCTGCAGCACGAGCTTCTGGTTCGTCATAGCCTGCGCGACGGTGACGGCCGTGCGTAGTGCCGACACCGTGGTGGTCGAGGCGCGATCGACGCCTTTCACCAGCTCGACATTGTTCTTCTTGACTAGGTCGAGGGCGAGATAGCCCTGCACCGTCACGGCCATCTGCATCAGCAGATCGGTTGTGCGCTGGCGCGTATAGAAGAGGGCGCTCTCGCGGATCGCCTTTGCTTTCGCTGGATCGGTCGCATCCAGCTCGTTCGCCTTGTCCTCAAGCTGTTTGTCGAGGCTCTTGGATATGTGAACCATCTGCTCGAGCTTGTGCATGGTCTTCCACAGGCCCGCGCGCTCGGTGTCGATGGCGGCATTGTCCATCAGCAGCTCGTCCTTGCCGTTCGCGAGGCTGCCGAGGATCTTCGAAATATGCGTCTGCGAGCTGCGGTATTTGTCGAAGTAGCGGTCGACCTTGTTGCCGAACGGGATAATGCCGAGGAGCTTGCGCGTCTTGCTCGCTTCCTTCGGATCGAGCGATTCCACCGTGCGGCGAAGCTCGGTCAGGTCAGCGCCTATGCCGGTGTCCTTGTCGATCGCCTTGACCGGGCGGTCGAGGAAGCGGTTCGAGGCGCCTGCGGCCTCCGCAATCTCCTTGCGGCCCATGGCGGTCAGCTGATCGACCTTCTTGCCGAATTCGGGGCTGTTGGCGTCCAGCGCGGCGAGTTCGTCGACGAATTGGGAGACGCGCTTGTCGAGCTCGGTCGTCTCCTCGGTCTTGAGCGGAACGAGCCCGGCCGCTTCGGCAGGAGCGATGGGGTTCAGGGCCTCGGGCGGATCGAGCTTGAGCTTCGTTTCCGTCTTCGTCGTGGTCTCCGGTTCCGTCGCCATCAAAGCTTCCTCATTCTCTCCGCTCGGCTCTGGTCAGCGTGAACGGCTGACTTGGAGCGCGCAAGCGTAACTTCACTGTATTATAGGAATAAGACGGCAGGGTTCAAGCGGCGCGAGAGCGCAGTAGTGACCTTCCGTTAACCGAAAGTTTGAACGTTTCGCACACCTTACTGACCGTAGATGAACTCCATTGCGCATCATTGGGTGAGACAGGTCTGATGATTTCGTTCCTGAAAAGACTTGCCCGCGACCGTAAGGGCAACGCGCTGCTCGTGATGGCAGCGGCACTCCCGCTCGTTATGGGTTCTGCGGGCCTTGCAAGCGACACCATCCAGTGGGTTCTCTGGAAGCGTCAGTTGCAGCGCGCCGCGGACTCGGCGGCATTTGCCGGCGTGTACGCCAAGTTCCAGGGCCAGGACATTCCGAGCGCGGTGAGCACCGACCTCTCGAAGAACAACCAGACGCAGATCGCTCTGGTGAGCGGCTATCCGGGCATCACCTATCCGGCGAACACGTCGAGCTACAACAATGCTGTGCGGGTGGTCCTTGCGGTGCAGAAGCGGCTGAGCTTTTCTTCGCTGTTCCTAAGTTCACCGCCCATGATCACGGCCGAAGCGACGGCCGCGGCCATCCAAACAGGCGATTATTGCGTCGTCAGCCTGGAGAATACTTCTACCACCGGCATTAGCGTCGGCGGTAACTCCAACGTCGATCTCGGCTGCGGGATGATCACCAACTCGACGTCGCTGGACGCGGCGGTTGCCTTCGGTAGCTCATACGTCGACGCGAGCCCGATCGCCGCGGTCGGCGGCCTGGATGCCACTGATAACTGGGCGGCCGGAACGCAGCTTCTGCCGTTCACCCTGGCTCAGCAGGATCCGTTCAAGGACGTCTATCCGCCGTCGGCACCGTCGACGTGCAGCAACGATCCGAACGTGTCGCCAAGCCAAACGCTGACGGACATGACAGGCTCTACGTCGAGCACCAACGACGATGCCCTGCAGCCCGGCTGCTACCGAGGGTTCACCATCAAGGGCACCGTCAAGCTGCAGCCCGGCGTCTACTATATCGATGGCGGCGATTTTAACGTCAACTCAGGCGCTTACGTCGAAGGCACTGACGTGACGTTCGTCCTGACCAATAGCAACGCGGCGTCGACCAGCATCGGCAACGTCGACATCAACGGCGGCGCGACGATGAAGCTCAAGGCGCCGGACAGCGGCACGTACTCGGGCATCCTGTTCTACCAGGATCGCCGCGCCACGGACTCACAGACGTCAAAGATCAACGGCAACAGCTCGTCCTTCTTCCAGGGCGCCATGTATTTCCCCAGCCAGCCGGTGATCTTCAACGGCACCGCCGGGATCAACACCAACTGCATGCAGCTGGTGGCGCGCCGAGTGACCTTCACCGGCAATTCGGCAATCAACAACACCTGTCCCGCAAACAGCGGATCGGGCAGCTTCAAGGGCCGGCACATCCGGTTGGTGGCATGATGACCTGGCTTTCAGCACTTCGCCGCGACAAGCGCGGTGCCGCCGTGATCGAGCTGGGAATGGCAGCCCCGGTGCTCGCCGTCCTGATGATCGGCATGGTCGATCTCAGCCGCGGCTACTCGGCCAAGCTTCAACTGACGCAGGCCGCACAGCGTTCGATCGAGAAGGTCATGCAGGGCACGCAGAACACGACCGTGTACCAGGCTCTGACGACCGAGGCCGCCACGGCTGCAGGCGTTCCCACTACGGACGTGACCGTCGATTGGTGGCTGGAGTGCAACGGCACTCGCCAGACCAACTACAACACCAATTGCCCGAACGGGAACACCTACGCTCGCTACCTGACCGTCGAGGTGCGCAAGAAATACACACCGATGTTCAAGACGCGTTACGCCGGGTTCGCCGGCGGCAATTCGGACGGGTCCTGGACGTTGAAGGGCAAAGCAGGGATCCGCGTGCAATGATGATCCGCCGCCGCATTCTGCAGGATCAAGAGGGCGTCGCCGCCGTGGAGATGGCGATCGCGCTGCCGATCCTGGTCGTTTTCATCTGGGGCATCTTCCAGATCGGTCTGCTGTTCCAGGCGAACGCCGGAATGCAGCATGCTCTCGGTGAAGGTGCGCGCTACGCGACGATCTTCCCCACGCCAACCGACACGGACATCCGCAATCGCGTGCTGGCGAAGAAGTTCGGCACGTACAACGGCAATCTGGGTTCGCTCCAGATTGCCGATACGTCGAGCGGTGGCGTCGTGCAGTACAAGGACATGACGCTGACCTATAACCAGCAGATGCACTTCCTCTTCATCCCGGTCACGACGGTGACGCTGACCCGGTCGAAGAGGGTCTACATGCCGACCTAAGCCGGTTTCGCCCTGCTGGCGAAGAAGGCGGTGATGGCGTCGCGGACCTCCGATGAGGTCAGCCGTTCAGCAAAATGATCATTCTCGAGCTGCATGCGCTCGAGCACCTCGTCCGTGTCTCCGCGGCGGAGCAGGTCTTGCGTCAGCCGCAGCGCCTGCGCTGGCTTGGCGATCAGCGCTCCAACGATCTTCGAGAGCGTCTGAGCAAGCTGCCCGCTTGGCGCAATATGACTGACCAGGCCGAACTCGAGGGCGTCCTCGGGACCGAACGGCTCCCCAAGCAGCAGGTGACGTGCGGCGCGCCTTCGCCCAGCAAGGCGCGGCAGCAGCAGTGAGCTGGCCGCCTCCGGAACGAGCCCAAGATCGACGAATGGCATCAGGAAGCGTGTTCCTTCCTCCGCGACGACGAGGTCGCAATGGAAGAGCATCGTCGTTCCGATGCCGACGGCATTGCCGTGCACGGCCGCGACGATCGGCACCTGGTTCTTCGCCAGCACCCGAAGGAGCCGCCAGACGGGGATGTCCGAACCGTCGCGCGGCATTTCCGCCATGAAGTCGGCTAGATCGTTCCCCGCGGTGAAATCCTGCCCTTCGCCCTCGAGCGTGATTACGTGAATAGAATCGTCGCCGGCAGCGGATTCTATCGCGTCCGCGAACGCAGCGTACATGGCCACCGTGATGGCATTGCGCCGCTCGGGCCGGGCCAGTGTGACCCTGAGCACGGCACCGTCGCGCTCGATCCGAACATGCTCGCTCATGCCGCCCTCCCGAATCGGGTGACTGAAAGGCAGTCACCGGCTATGCGGCCCCAAATCCAACAAAGCCGGGATCTACGCAAACCATGAAGTTCTTCGCCGACACGGCCGAAATCGCCGAAATCCGCGATCTGGCCGCGACTGGCCTGCTCGATGGTGTCACCACCAATCCGTCGCTCATCCACAAGTCGGGCCGCGACTTCCTCGAGGTCGTGCGTGAGATCGCCGGCATCGTTCCCGGCCCCGTGTCCGCCGAGGTGGTCGCTCTCGACCATGGCAGCATGATGCGCGAGGCCGAGGTGCTGCGGAAGATCGCGGACAATATCGCGATCAAGGTTCCGCTGACCGAGGACGGCCTCAAGACCTGCAAGGCGCTCACGAGCGACGGCACGATGGTCAATGTCACGCTCTGCTTCTCCGCGGTGCAGGCGCTGCTGGCGGCGAAGGCTGGCGCGACCTTCATTTCGCCGTTCGTCGGGCGTCACGACGACATCGGCTTCGACGGCATGCAGCTGATCGCCGACATCCGCCTGATCTACGACAATTACGATTTCGACACGCAGATCCTGGTCGCGAGCGTCCGCCATCCGGTCCACGTACTGGAAGCCGCGAAGCTGGGCGCCGACGTCATGACGGCGCCGCCGAAGATCATCCACCAGCTCTTCAAGCATCCATTGACCGAGAACGGCATCAAGAGCTTCCTCGCCGACTGGGACAAGACCGGCCAGAAAATCGGCTGAAGACAGCGCCAGGAACGCACCGCTTCATCATGAGCCTTCGACGGGGCGAGCGCGGCTGATCTCCCGCGTGGATGGGGTGCTTCGCGCACTTCGCCCATGTTGTAGGAAATTAACTCTCGCGGGCGTAAGCTCCCGCTCATGGCACGAGTGATCCCCTTCCAGGACCACGCGCTTGCGCGCCTGCGCGAGCGTCTCGGCGCTGCTGAAGAAGCCAACCAGGACCTCATCGCCTTTGCGCGGGGGCATTCCGGCGCAGTGGCTGCGATTCATGAAGCGGTCCTCGCGGCGATGGAAGCCGACAGCGTTGACGACCTTCTTCATGTCGTGACTCAGGAATGGCCGCTCATCCTCGGCATCGACGCCGTCGCGTTGGCGCTCGTCGTCGGCGACAAGGCTTTCCGCGCGGACTGCAACGGCGTTCACAATGTCGAGAAGCAGCTCCTGCTGAGATCCATCGAGCAAGTGAACGGGGTCGCGATGCGGACAGTCGAGCGCGGCCACACCCTATTCGGCCCGGCCTGCGACCTGATCCGTGCCGAGGCGATCATCCGCATCGATTGCGAGCCGCCGCTTCCCGTTGGGCTCATTGCGCTCGGCCAGCGGTCCGAGCAGACGCTTGACGGCCATCACGGCTCTGAATTGCTGATGTTCCTTGGCCGGAGTCTTGCCGCTATCATCCGCCGGTGGCTGGTGGATCCGACGGACTGAACGTTCATCCCGCTAGCGCTCTCGTCGAGCGCTGGGCGGCTCACCTTCTCCATGATCGCAGGCGTTCCGCTCATACCGCGCGGGCCTATGAGGCCACGGCGCATCGGCTGATCCGGTTTCTCGGGACGTATCGGGGCGAGGCCGTTGACGTCGGTTTGCTCACCTCGCTCGGAGCTCCGGACCTGCGTGCCTTTCTCGCCCAGCGGAGGGGGGAGGGGCTCGGCGCATCTTCCGCGGCACGCGAGCTGTCGGCCGTGCGCGCCTTTCTAACCTATGCGGCGGAGAGCCAAGGTGAGCTGGCGCAGCTTCCCCGGACGAGAGCGCCGAGAAAGCAGCGAACGCTACCGCGTGCCGTGGCCGCTTCGGAAGCGATGGCGCTTGCCGAAGACGCTGGCGATGCTCCGGCGGAAGGCTGGGTCGGGGCGCGCGACCTCGCAATCCTGCTGCTGCTCTACGGTGCCGGCCTGCGGGTCGCCGAAGCCATGTCGCTCACGGGTGCCGCAAGGCCCATCGGGGAGACGCTGCGCATTACCGGCAAAAGGTCGAAGACGCGGATTGTGCCGGTCATGCCGGCGGTTCGCGAGGCGATCGAGGATTATGTGCGCCAGTGCCCTTGGCCGATTGGGCGTGACGACCCGTTATTCGTCGGAGTTCGCGGCGGACCGCTTAACCCGGACCTCGTTCGCCGGGCCGTGGCGGCAGCGCGAAGGCGGCTCGGCTTGCCCGACACGCTCACTCCCCACGCGTTACGGCACAGCTTCGCTACGCACCTGCTGGCTCGGGGGGCGGACTTGAGGGCGCTGCAGGAGCTGCTGGGGCACGCGAGCTTGTCGTCGACGCAGATTTACACGGCGGTCGACGCCGCACGGCTATTGGATGTCTATCGGCACGCGCACCCGCGCGCTTGATCAGTCTTCGACGCGGCGGTGCGTCCAGAGGCGCCAGACATAGCCGGCTGCCAGCACGACCAGCACGGCGTTCGACGCCGTTCCAACGACCTCGGCCATGTCGCCATAATGCTCACGCATCTTGAAGCCTGCGGTGGCGAGTAGGGCAGTCCAGCCCAGCGTGCCGAGCGTCGAGGCGATGAAGAAGGTCTTGAAGCGCATCTTCAGCAGTCCTGCGGGCACCGAGACCAGCGAGCGGACGGTCGGGATCAGCCGACCGAGGAAGACGAAGAAGATGCCATTCTCGCGGAACCACGTCTGCGCGCGCTCGACCTCCGCCCAGGTCATCGTCACCCACCGCCCGTGGCGGCGGATAATCGGCTCCAGCCGCGCAACGCCGAGCGCTCGCGCGGCGAGGTACCAGACGATGTTGCCGAGCATCGCGCCCGCCGTGCCGCTGGCGACCACGAGGCTGTACTGAAGCTTGCCCTCGGCCGCCGCCATGCCGGCGATCGGCATGATCACTTCGGACGGGATCGGCGGGAAGACGGTTTCCAGAAACATCAGGAAGCCGACGCCGAGGTAGCCCGATTGCTCGATCAGGCGGATGACCCAGTCATTCATCGTTTAAGCGGTCCGCCTGTCCTCGAGCTTCGCCTCGATGGCGTCCCATATCCGACCGGAAGTATCGGTCCCGTTAAATTTATCGATCGCGACGATGCCCGTCGGCGACGTAATGTTGATTTCCGTCAGCCATCTACCGCCGATCACGTCGATGCCGACGAACAGCAGGCCGCGCCGCTTCAGTTCGGGTCCGAGAGCATCGCAGATTTCCTGCTCGGTCTCTGTCAGCTCGGTCGCTTCTGCCGTTCCGCCCGCGGCGAGGTTGGAGCGAATATCGCCCTTAGCCGGCCTGCGGTTAATCGCGCCGGCTACCTCGCCGTCGATCAGGACGATGCGCTTGTCGCCATCGGATACCTCGGGAAGGAAGCCCTGGAGCACGTGCGGCTCGCGATAGGTGGCGTTGAACAGCTCCATCAGGGGCGCAAGGTTCGCGCCGTCGCGCCCGATCTTGAAAACCGCCTTGCCAGCATTGCCGTGGAGCGGCTTGATCACGACCTCGCCATGCTCCGCCGCGAAATGCTTCGCTGCGCCGATCGAGCGGGTGATCATTGTTGGCGGCATGTACCGCGCGAAGTCGAGCACCCACACTTTCTCGGGCGAATTGCGGACGGCGCCGGGGTCATTCACGACCAACGTCTCGTGCTGGATGCGCTCGAGCAGGTGTGTCGCGGTGATGTAGCCGAGGTCGAACGGCGGGTCCTGGCGCATCAGGACGACGTCCACGTCCTTGCCGAGGTCGAGGATCTTGAACTCGCCCAGCTTGAAGTGATCGCCGGGAACGGGCTGCAGACTGACCTCGTGAGCGCCCGCGTAGAGCCGCCCGTCCTGATAGGTCAGGTCCTCGGCGAGGTAGTGGTACAGCGTGTGCCCGCGGGCCTGCGCTCCGAGCATGATTGCGAAGGTTGAATCGCCGGAGATATTGATCTGCTCCAGCGGGTCCATCTGCACTGCAACGCGTAGCGGCATGGCTGGCGCCTAGGCGAGCATCAGGGCTTTGTCACCCTTGCCAGACGTTCGGCATGTGCTGCGGCAGGCGTCCAGGCACGATGAAGATGGCGTCAATGCGGACGTCGTCACCGGGTCGGAGATAGCGCGCCGAAAGGCGCTCTGCCGCCACAACCACGCGGCGCAGACGCCAGGCATCCAGCGACATGGCTGCGGCTTCCTTCGTGGCTCGCGCCTTCACCTCGACGAAGGCGAGCGTGCGGCCGCGTCGGGCGACGATGTCTACCTCGCCCCCTGGCACGCGCGCACGGCGGGCGAGAATGCGCCAGCCCTTCAGGCGTAAGTACCAGCAGGCGAGCGTCTCAGCCCCGCGGCCGCGCTTTTCCGCTGCTTCGCGGTTCACTTGGAGCGTTCGAGTGCGCGGGCGTAGGCGCGCTTGCGCGGCACACTGAGGCGCGCTGCGACCTCCGCTGCGGCGCGCGAGGGCGACAGGCTTTTCAGCGCTTCATCGAGCGCGGTGTCCAGCTCATCGTCCGTCGCTTCCTCGGCCTCGGCGGGTGGTCCGACGACGATCACGATCTCGCCCTTCGGCGCATTGTTCGAGTAGCGCTCCGCTAGCTCAGACAGAGTGCCCGTCACGCACTCTTCGTGCAGCTTGCTGATCTCGCGCACGACGACGGCATCACGTTCGCCGAGACCGTCTCGAAGGGCCTCCAGGCTATCGGCCAAGCGCGGACCACTCTCGTAGAAGACGAGCGTCGCGCGCAGGCCGCTCAGCTCCTCGACGGCATCGGCTCGCGCCTTGGCTTTGGGCGGCAGGAAGCCGGCGAAGAGGAAGCGATCGGTCGGCAGTCCGGCGAGCGTGAGCGCGGCAATCACGGCCGAGGGGCCGGGCACGGTGTGGACCGCGTGCCCCGCCTCACGCGCCGCTCGCACCAGCTTGTAGCCCGGATCCGAGATCAAAGGCGTTCCCGCGTCGCTGACGAGAGCGATGGCTTCGCCGCCCAGCCGCGCGACGATTGCGTCGCGTTCAGCCTCACTGGTGTGATCGTGATAGGTCGCCATGCGCGTCTTCGCGCCGGCATGGGCGAGGAGCTTTGCGCTGACCCTTTTGTCCTCCGCCAGAACAAGTTCCGCGCGGCGCAGAGTCTCGGCCGCTCGGGGTGTGAAATCGCCGAGATTCCCGATCGGAGTCGCGACTACGTAAAGACCCGGAGGGAGGCGCTCGTCATTCATGTGCGCAGCTCAATCGCACCGAAATCGCACAATCTGCAACAAGGTACTGATCTGGCGTAATAAATCCCCTACTTCCAATGACCTGCAAAAGGAGTCATGTTCCCGTCTCCGGCTCTCGGGGAGAAGGGTCATGATTAAGTTGATGGTCACGTCGGCCATCTTTGCCGCAGCGTTCCAGAGTGCAGCTGCGGACGGTGCCCGTACGGAACTTCGGACATGCATCAAAACCGCAGCGACTGACGCGAAAGCGCAGAAGATCGCGGCGGCTGCCTTTCCGGATTTTGTACGCGGAAAATGCACGGCTCAGGCGACGTCGTTCAAGTCAGCGGTCTGGGCGTTCGATTCCAAGAACAAGGTGTCGAAGAAGCAGTCGGAGTCCGACGCCAATGTGCAGATCGACGACTTCGTCACGTCGGCGGAAGCACGGTACGAGGCCGAGACCGCTCCCTAGGCTGAGCTAGGCGGCGATCGCGGCGAGAAGGCTGTCGAGTACGAGGCGCCCTTGCGGCGTTGCGCGGATGCGTTGATCTTCGACCTCCAGCAATCCCGTATCCTTCAACCGCTGCACTGCGTGCCAATTCACAATCGGTGTCCGGAATCGCTGCTCGAGTGAGCCCGCGTCGATGCCTTCGGCAAGCCGGAGACCCATGACCAGCGCCTCATCGGCGGCTTCGCGTGAGTCCAGCGCCTCCTCCTCGACGATCCCGTGGCCGTTGCGGTGGAGGCCGGAGAGGAAGTTTTCCGGCTTGCGGTGACGCACGGTGCGCATGCCGAGCCTGCGGCCGTGGGCGCCGGGCCCGACGCCCGCATAATCGCCGTAGCGCCAGTAGGTGAGGTTGTGGCGGCTCTCCTGGCCTGCACGGGCGTGGTTGCTGATCTCATAGGCGGGAATGCCGGCACTCTCCGTCATTTCCGCCGTCATTTCGAACAGGTTCGCCGCCGTATCGGCGTCGAGAGGCTCGAACTCGCTCTTCGCGACCATGGAGGCAAAGCGCGTGCCGGGTTCGATCGTCAGCTGGTAGAGCGAGAGGTGCGAAGTACCGAGTGAGAGGGCCACGGCTAGGGTGGCCGACCATCCTTCCTCGCTGTCGCCGGGTAGCGCGTAGATCAGGTCGAAGCTGACTCGCGGAAAATGCTTCTGCGCGGTCTCCAAAGCGCGGAAACCTTCGTCGGCAGAATGCGCTCGGCCAAGGAAGGCGAGGCGGTCATCCTCGAAGCTCTGCAGGCCGAGTGACAGGCGGTTCACGCCTGCGGCGGCGAGGTCGGCAAAGCGCGCGGCCTCGACCGAATTCGGATTGGCTTCGAGGGTGATCTCGACGTCGTCAGACGTGCTCCAATGTTCACGCGCAGCCTCGATGATGGCCCCAGCCGTCGCGGGCTCCATCAGCGAGGGCGTCCCACCGCCGAAGAAGATGGACGTCAGCTGCCGACCGGGCAGCAGTCGAGCTTCATGCGCCAGGTCGGCTAGGAGCGCGTCACGCCACTCGTCCTGGTCGATGCTGGATCGAACGTGGCTGTTGAAGTCGCAATACGGGCACTTGCTCACGCAGAACGGCCAGTGGACGTAGAGCGCGAGATCGGCGGATCTTTGGCTTAAGGTCGCTAAAGTCACGGAGAGCGGCGCCTTTGCCGTGACTTTATCGCTCGCAGTTGGATCATTCTCGATGGTGGGGGTGAGCATCACCCACCTATTTAGTGTGCAAGCGCCGTGTAGGACAGCTTAGTCCTGGAGCGCGGCCACCAGCTTGCGGAAGGCATCGGCGCGATGGCTGATGCGGTGCTTTTCCGCCGGGTCCATCTCTCCGAAGGTGGTCTCACGACCCGCCGGCACGAAGATGGGGTCGTAGCCGAAGCCCTTGTCGCCCCGTGGAGGCCAGGTGAGGGTGCCGTCAACGCGACCCTCGAAATTCTCGGCTTGCCCGTCGTTCGGCCAGGCGATGGCGAGCGCGCAGACGAAATGGGCCGCCGGTGCCGCGTCCGGCTCGGTTGCCTCGACCTCGCGCCACAGCTTTTCCATCGCGCGGTTCCAGTCGCGATTGCCTTCCGAGTCCTCGGCCCAGCGAGCTGAGAAGATGCCCGGAGCGCCGTGAAGCGCGTCGACGCACAGGCCGCTGTCGTCGGCGAGCGCGGGTAGGCCCGAAAGGTCTGCCGCCTCGCGTGCCTTCAGGTCCGCATTATCGGTGAACGTGTTCCCGATTTCCTCCGGCTCCGGCAGGCCAAGTTCCTCAGCCCCGACGCAGGAGATGCCCAGCGGCTGGATCAGCTCCGCGATCTCGCGGAGCTTGCCCGGGTTGTGCGTGGCGATGACCAGGCGGTCGCCGATCGGCCTCACTGACCGACAGCCTTGCGCTGCGCCTCGAAAATCTCCGAACAGCCGATGCGGGCGAGCCGCAGGAGCCGCAGCAGGCCTTCTTCGTCGTAGGTCTCACCCTCGGCCGTCACCTGCGCCTCCACGATCGCTCCGTCGGCAGTCAGGACGAAATTGCCGTCCGAACCTGCCGAGCTGTCCTCCTCGTAATCGAGATCGAGCACCGCAGTTCCCTGGTGAATGCCGCAGCTGACGGCAGCAACCTGCGTTCGGATGGGGTCGACCGCGATCGCCTTCGCCTCGAGCAGCTTGTTCACCGCGATGCGCAGGGCGACCCACGCGCCGGAAATGGACGCGGTGCGGGTGCCGCCGTCGGCCTGGATCACGTCGCAGTCGACGATGATCTGGCGCTCCCCAAGCTTCTGGAGGTCGACCACCGCGCGGAGGGAGCGACCGATGAGGCGCTGGATTTCCTGGGTGCGTCCGGACTGCTTCCCCTTGGCCGCTTCACGGTTTCCGCGCGTATGCGTCGCACGGGGGAGCATGCCGTATTCGGCGGTGACCCAGCCCTGGCCCTTGCCGCGAAGGAAGGGCGGGACTTTCTCGTCCACCGAAGCCGTCACCAGCACGCGGGTGTCGCCGAAGGAGACAAGGCAGGAGCCCTCCGCATGACGAGTGAAGCCCGGTTCGAAGGTCAATTGCCGCATTTGATCGGGGGTGCGGCCGCTGGGGCGCATGTGATTCCTCTCGTCTAAGATTTGCGGCGGCAATATGGTTGCGGGCCGATTCATTCAACCGGGGTGGAACGGCATCCCGCCAAAGAAGAACATTGAGGTCGGAGCGCGCGCTTCATACATCGGCGATGATGACCGAGCCGATCGCCCAGCTCAGCAATCGCATGCGCGAGATCTTCGGACTCGTCGTGGAATCGTATCTGGAGCGCGGGATTCCGGTCGGATCGAAGGCGCTTACCGGCACAATCAACCTATCACCCGCCTCCATCCGCGGCGTCATGCAGGAGCTGGAGGAGAGGGGACTCCTCACCCATCCGCACACGTCCGCAGGGCGTATCCCGACCGAGACAGGTCTGCGCCTGTTCGTGGACGGCATCATGCAGGTCGCCGCGCCAGACCCTCGCGAGCGGCGAGAGATCGAGCGGCAGATCGTTCGCGACCAGCCGATCGAGGATGCTCTAGCGGCCGCGTCGGCGGCGCTTTCGGGTCTGTCTCAGGCGGCCGGCGTGGTGCTCGCCCCGAAGCAGGAAATGCGGCTTCGGCAGCTCAGCTTCGTGCCGCTCAGCCCGACGCGGGCGTTGGCGGTGCTTGTCGGAAGCGACGGCGGGGTCGAAAATCGGATTTTGTCGTTGGAGGCCGGCACGACGCCTGCGGCGCTCAATGAGGTCGCCAACTTCATCAATGCACGCCTGTCGGGCTTGACGCTGGCGGAGGCACAGGCGCGGCTGCTCACGGAAATCCGCGATCATCGCGAGGCGCTGGATCGGGCAGCGGCGCAGCTCGTCGCGTCCGGGCTTGCGGCGTGGACGGAAGACAATGCGCATCGCCCGGTGCTGATCGTCCGCGGACAGGCCAATTTGATCGATGAGAGCGCGGCAGCGGACCTGGAACGCGTTCGCAGCCTATTGGAAGAGCTCGAGAACCGGCAGGAAATCGCTCGGCTGCTCGACGAAGCGCGGGATGCTCCGGGGTGCCGAATCTTCATCGGATCGGAGAACCGGATGTTCGCGCTTTCAGGATCTTCCGTAATCGCCGCGCCTTACCGTGGGAGCCAGGGCGAGGTCGTCGGCGTTGTCGGCGTCATCGGGCCCACGCGGTTGAACTACGCCCGGGTAATCCCAATGGTAGACTTCACGGCGAAGGCCCTTACGAGACTGATGGCATGATCGAGAACGAAGACAGACTTGAACAAGAAGCGGAAGACATCCGCCGCGAAACCGCCGAGGGTTCGCCCGAGGTTGCCGAGCACGACCGCGTAGCGGCGCTCGAAAAGCAGCTGGAGGAGGCGAACAGCAAGGCGCTGTACGCAGCCGCCGAGATCCAGAACGTTCGCCGGCGGCTGGAGACCGAAAAGCAGCAGGCCGGCCTCTACGCGACGACCCAGTTCGCCCGCGACATGCTAGCGATCAAGGACCATCTGGAACGTGCGCTCGGCGCCGTTTCGGACGAGCTCCGGGCCGACAAGGTGGCGAGCAACTTCCTGGCCGGCATCGAGTCCACGGCGCGCGAGCTGGAGCAGGTATTCACCCGCCACGGCATCAGCCGCATCGACGCGATGGGCGAGCAGCTCGACCCGCACAAGCACCAGGCGATGATGGAAGTCCCCTCGGACGATGCCGAGCCGGGAACGATCGTCCAGGAAATGCAGCCGGGTTACATGCTGAAGGACCGCCTGCTGCGGCCCGCACTCGTCGGAGTGGCGCGCAAGCCCTGATCTAGGCGGGCTGCGCGGCTTTCGCGATGTGGCGGCGCTCTTCAACGGCGCCTGCCAGCACATCGAGCAACTCGACGGTATCGTCCCATCCAAGGCAGGCGTCGGTGACGCTTTGCCCGTAGGTGAGGTCTGTGCCATCGCCGAGCTCCTGCCGGCCTTCGACGAGATGACTTTCGATCATCATGCCGAAGATGCGTCGCTCGCGGTCTGCGAGCTGGCGGGCGACGTCGTTCACGACCGTCCGCTGACGGCGGAAATCCTTGCTGCTGTTGCCGTGGCTCGCGTCGACCATGATCCGGCATTCGACCCCCGCGTCTGAAGCGATGGCGCAGGCGGCATCGATGCTCTCGCGGTCGTAATTGGGCCTGCTGCCTCCGCGCAGGATGACATGGCAGTCCTCGTTTCCGGCCGTCGCGACGATGGCCGAATGCCCGCCCTTGGTGACCGACAGGAAGTGGTGCGGCCGGCTCGCCGCCTTGATCGCGTCGCAGGCGATGCGCGTGTTGCCGTCCGTGCCGTTCTTGAAACCCACGGCGCAGGAGAGGCCCGACGCCAGCTCGCGGTGCACCTGCGATTCCGTGGTGCGCGCGCCGATCGCGCCCCACGACACGAGGTCCGCGACATATTGCGGAGTGATCATGTCGAGGAATTCGGTCCCCGCGGGCAGGCCCATCTCATTGATGTCCAGCAGCAGCTCGCGTGCGATCTTCAGGCCCTTGTTGATCTCGAAGCTGCCGTCGAGCGCCGGGTCGTTGATCAAGCCCTTCCAACCCACCGTCGTGCGCGGTTTTTCGAAATAGACCCGCATCACGATGACGAGGGAGCCGGCGAGGCGCTTCTGCTGCTCGGCGAGGCGCGCCGCATATTCGCGCGCGGCCGCGGGGTCGTGGATGGAGCAGGGGCCGACCACGACCAGCAGGCGATCGTCGTCGCGCGAGAGTATGTCGTGGATTGCGTGGCGCGCGCCGAACACCGTCTCGCTCGCGCGATCGCTCGCAGGAAACTCGCGCAGCACATGCGACGGCGGCGCAAGCTCCTTGATTTCGAGGATGCGTAAGTCGTCGGTCGAGTGGCGCACTTGGGATCCAATGTCAGTCGAAAGGCCGTCTCGACTAGCGACAAGTGGTTGTAACGGCAATGCAAGTCAGCGAGGTATCGAGACCAGCTTGTATCCCGTCAGTGGACTTCGCGGTGCTGGGTTTCGCCCTTGGTCGCGAGGCTGAAGCGGGGTTCTTCCTTTACGGCACCGAACAGGCGTGCGGCGGCGTAGCGCCCCACTTCGGGGCCATGCTTGAAGCCATGCCCCGATCCGCCGCCGACCAGCAGCACGTTCGCGAGGGTAGGGTGGAGGTCGATGAGGAAGTCGCCGTTCGAGCTGTTCTCGTACTGGCAGACCTCGGCGCCCGTCAGTTGAGCGCCGCGCAGCGCCGGAAAGCGCCGGTCGCGAAAGGCGACGATCTCTTCGAGGGCCGCCTGCGTCGGCCGTCGGTCTTGCGTGTCAGGATCGATCAGCTCGCCATGCTTGTCGTGCGCGAACTTGACGCCTCGGTTCTCGAGATCGGGGAAGCCGTAGAAAATGTCGCCTTCGTTGAAGTCCGCCCACCCCGGCATGGCTTCAGGCAGGAAGCGCCGGTCGCCCGGCGGCGTTGCGAAATAGAAGACTTCCTGCCGCGTTGCGAAAATCTTCTTGCCGAGGATGTCGGGGAAGATTTTCGGCAGCCATGGGCCCAGCGCGAAGACGAAACGGTCGGCGGCAAGGCTCTCGCCCGACTGCAGCTTCACCGCATCGAGCTTGCCGTTCGATGCACCGAGCGGCAGCGCCTGACCGCGCCGGTATTCGCCGCTTGCGCGGACGAACCGGTCGACCAGGGTCTGGACCGACCGGCGAGCCATCAGCGCGCCGAACTTCGGCTCGAAAAGGCCGATCTCGATCCCCTCAAAATCGATCATCGGGAAGCGGCGCTGCATCGCCGCGCGATCCATTTGCTCGATGGGGAGGCCGAGCTGCTTGTGAACCTCGATGCTGCCGCGGAAGTAATCGTCCTCCACGGCGCTGAAGAAAACCACGCCGCACGGGATCAGGATCGGCAGGCCCGACACCGCGCTCAGTGCTTGCCATTGAGGCAGGCTGTCGGAAGCGAAGCGCGTGTAGATCGCGTCCTTGCCGTAGCCCGCGCGGGTCAGGCGGGACTCACCGCCGGACGAGGCGCGGCTGTGGGAAGCGCCCCAGCCGTCCACCAGCGTTACGCGATGGCCGGCATTCTGGAGATGATGCGCGGTCCAGGCGCCGAAAACGCCCGCGCCGACGACGACGATGCGTTGACCCTTCGCCTGGCCTGCCACTGCGCTGCTCCCTGCCAGAACGGCTGCGCCGCCCGCCCCCTTGAGGAGCGAGCGGCGCGTTACGTTACCCTGCGGCTTGCCCGGAGGCGAACCGCTTTCCTCAGTCACCGTCAGCCACGCTCCGGAGCCGGCGGCGGCGGAGGCGGCGGTGCAGGCGGAGCCGGGCAGGTCGCATCCACGGCGATCACCGAACCGTCCGCGCAGGTCTGCGTTGCAGGAGGCGGCGGAGGCGGCGGCGGAGCGGGTGGCGCCGGCGGAAGCGGTTCCGCCCCCCGGAACTTGTAACGAGCAGTGAGGCCAATGGTGCGCGGCTGACCGATCAGGTAGCCGAACCGAGCCCGCAGGCCGCGCTCACGATCGATCGAGAGCTTCGGGTTCGCGTCGAACAGGTTCTTGGCATAGAGCGTGAAGTCTAGCCCACTCGCCCAGTTCAGGTTGAACGACAGATTGGCCAGCGTGTAGGCCGGGAGCTGCAACGAGCCGATGTCGTTGATGCCCGTTCCCGGCGTGTTGGTAATCGGGTCGAAGAACAGAGCGTCTCCGACAAAGCCGGCGCCTGACACCTGATCGCCAGGTTCGCCCCAACGATTTCCGATGTGCTGGACGCTCGCAGTGAGCGACCAGTCGATCTGGTCGTTGAAGGGCGCGCCATAGGTCGCGGACGCCGCGATCTGGAACTTCGGCACCGTCGGCAGGCGGTTGCCCTTTTCGATACCGCCGATGACCGCTCCGGCACCCGATTCGACCGTGGAGTCGAACTCCGCGTTCTGGAAGTTGGCATTGATCGAGAAATCGAGGCCCGGCAGCGGGTGCGCGGCGAACTCCGCCTCGATACCGGTCGAATGCGCCTTCGGCACGTTGAACACGACGCGCGACGAGCAGCTACCCGCCGTGAGCGTCACCTGCAGATCGCGAATCTCATTGTGGAAGATTGCCGAATTGAAGGTGAAGCCAGCCTTCGAATATTTCACTCCGGCTTCGTAGTTCCACAGCGTCTCGTCGTCGTACGCGCCGAGGCCGCCGAAGATGGTCAGATCCGCCGGCGTGCAAAGCGGCACGTTGAGCGGGTCGTTGATGCCGCCAAGACGGAAGCCCTTCGCCGCCTGAACGTTGACGCTCAGGTTGCTGGTCGGCTCCCAGGTCGCGATGACACGCGGCGAAACACCAGACGATTCTGTATTGTCGCCGATGAAGGTGCTCACGTCCGAGAAGACGCCGCCGGAAACGAAGTCACGCGTCTCTTCGAAGCTGTAGACACGAGCTCCGCCGGTCAGCTTGAATTGCCCGAAATCGTAGCTGACCTCGCCGAATAGAGCCTTCTGCTTGATGACGTACGGAAGGTCGGCGTTGTACGGGGAATCCGCCGGGAAGCCGTTTGCGAGGTCCGCCGAGGTTAGCGGGACGCGTAACGCGGGATCCGCATTCTTCACAGCGCAAAGGCCCTGCTGAGACGGCAGCGGTCCTGCGTTCAAGCAACCCGGCGTGAAGAAGAATTCGTCGGCAACCGCGTCATAGCCGGGCGTAGGCAGCCGCTGTTCATACTTGCGGTCGACATGGCTGTAGAAGCCGCCGAACACCCACTGGAACGGTCCAGCACCCGTGGAAGACAAGCGCACTTCCTGAGTGAACTGCTTGAGCTTCGTGGTGTCGCGAAGGTTCGACGGCAATGCGATGCCCTCGGGCGGAAGTCCGAGGCTGATGCTGACCGAGTCCGTCAGCGCCGACGCGTCGCGGCTCACCAGGATGTCGCGGTGGACGTAGCTGGTCACGGAGGTCAGCTCCGCAGGACCGAAGTCCCAGCTCGCGACGAGGTCCGCAAGCAGCGTCTTGTCACGGAACTTCTCCCGGAAGTTGAGATACTGCTTGCGCTTGCCGATCAGGTCGCCACCCGTCGTCGTGAACTGGTTGTCGAAGAGGATGTAATGGTCCTCACGGTTGAAACCGCCGGCTTCGACTTTCTGGTAAGCGATACGCGGCGTGATCTTGATCTCGGCCGTCGGCTGGAAGAGCAGCGAGGCGCGACCGCCGATGCGGTCGCCGTCGTTCACATGCTTTTTGCTGTACGGACCTTCGGAATCGATGAAGCCGCCGAAGTTCGTTCCGTATCCAACCAGACGCAACGCAGCGATGTCACCCATGGGCACGTTCACCGCACCCTTGAGCCCATAGCCCATGTCGCCGCCCTTCAGGATGTTGGCATCGGCCTCTACGGAGCCTTCGAGGCGATCAAGGTTCGGCTGATTGGTTATGTAACGGATCGTGCCGCCGACGCTGCCAGCGCCGAACAGCGTGCCCTGAGGACCGCGTAGGGTCTCCACGCGGTTCAGGTCGAACAGGTCGAAGTCGGGTGTGAACAGCGAGAGCGAAGTGATCGTCTCGTCGAGGTAGATACCGACCTGTTCCTTCACGCCCGGTTGGTCGCGAGCGATCTGTCCGGCCGAAACGCCGCGAACGGAGACCTGACTTTGCCCGGGTCCCAGGTTTTGGACGGTCAGGCCAGCGACGTTGCGGCTGATGTCCTCGATCGTCTGGGCGTTGGCGCGCTCGATGTCTTCCGCCGTCTGCGCGTTGATCGAGAAGGGAACGTCCTGAACCCTCGTCGCGCGCTTCGTGGCGGTCACGATGATGTCGTCGCCGCTAGTCTGCGCCAGCGTCTGGTCGGCCGCCTGAGCGGTTGCCGCCTGATCGGTCTGAGCGAGAGCCGGAGTTGCGAGTGCAACGGCGGCCGTGCCGATGAGAAGAATTGCCGAGCTGCGCATGTAAAGCCCCCTTTGAATTGCGCTAATGCCCGGAGATTTAAGCGGAACGGGCTTCGATGGAAGCTGCAGGCGTAACGAGTGGCTGCTTTGCCGCTGCTGTGTTGCTGATCTGCTACAGACCGGTTTTGGCCGAAAACGGAAGAATTTCGGCCGGCGGGCACACCGGCCGAGCCCGCCCGCGATCCGCCAGAAAGCGGTCACGCACGATTTCCGCCTGTTGCTCAAGGCCGTACCGGTCGAACGGCCGCCCGGGCACGAGATCGTAGCGGTAGCGGCAGAAGGGATGGCGCATCAGCGGCAGGTAGAAACGTCCGCGATGCTGCGTCTGCCAGACGTGCGTAAGCTCGTGGATGAACAGTCCCTGCCGGTGCAGTGGCTCGCGGGCGAAATCTTCGGACCAAAGATCGGAGTGCGGGTGGAAATGGATGTTGCCGGTCGGCGCCATCGCCACATTGCGCGGCTGGAAGGGCCACCATTTGCGGCGGACCATGCGTACGCGCGAATAGTCGATCGCGTCCGCGAAGACGGATTTTGCGAGCTCGATCTCGCCGCTGGTGAGCGGCCTGGAAGCCGGATTGGAACTCGAGCGTTCAACCATCGTGAGCTTCAGCCTATCTGCGCACGCGAACCGTAGCGGAAGGTCGGCCTTCCGCGCCACTTGCCGGACAACGACTGCGGGGCTAGGGCTGCGCAAAATTTCATAATGGAGGAAGCTTCTCATGAGCGAGACTGCCGATCGGGTGAAGAAGATCGTCGTCGAACATCTCGGTGTCGAACAGGACAAGGTGACCGAGGACGCGAGCTTCATCGACGATCTGGGGGCCGACAGCCTCGATATCGTTGAGCTGGTGATGGCGTTCGAAGAAGAGTTCGGCGTCGAGATCCCTGACGATGCTGCCGAGAAGATCACGACCGTGAAGGACGCGATCGACTATATCGAGCAGAACAAGGGCTAACGGTTCCGAATTCTGCCGCCGGCAGGATGATACACTGGCGGTACGAACGGCTTCCCGCAGCCTGTCGGGAGGCCGTTTGTTTTTGAAGACGTACGTGGAGTGAAAAGATGCGCCGTGTCGTGGTGACTGGTCTCGGGCTCGTGACGCCTCTTGGCGCAGACGTCGAGACGACCTGGAAGAACATCCTCGCAAGCAAGAGCGGCGCGGGGCCGATCACCAGGTTCGACGCCAGCGATCAGAAGTGCCGCATCGCCTGCGAGGTGAAGCCGGCCGACCACGAATATGGCTTCGATCCGTCGAAGCGCGTCGATCACAAGATCCAGCGCCAGGTCGATCCCTTCATCGTCTACGGCCTCGATGCGGCCGGCCAGGCGATCGAAGACGCTGGTCTGACCGATCTCGACGATGCGACCCGGCTCCGCGCGGGTTGCTCGATCGGTTCGGGGATCGGCGGCCTTCCGGGCATCGAGAGCGAAAGCCTCGTGCTTGCCGAAAAGGGTCCGGGACGCGTCAGCCCGCACTTCGTTCACGGTCGCCTGATCAACCTCATCTCGGGCCAGGTCTCGATCAAGTACGGCCTGATGGGTCCGAACCATGCGGTGGTCACGGCCTGCTCGACGGGCGCGCATTCGATCGGCGACGCAGCGCGCATGATCAAGGACGACGACGCCGACATCATGCTTGCGGGCGGCGCCGAGGCGACCATCTGCCCCATCGGCATTGCCGGTTTCGCGCAGGCCCGCGCGCTCTCGACGGCGTTCAACGACCAGCCTGAGAAGGCGAGCCGCCCCTACGACAAGGACCGCGACGGCTTCGTTATGGGCGAGGGCTCAGGCGTCGTCGTGCTCGAGGAATATGAGCATGCCAAACGCCGCGGCGCGAAGATTTATGCCGAAGTCGTCGGCTACGGCCTGTCTGGCGATGCCTATCACGTGACGGCACCACATCCCGAAGGCTCGGGCGCCTATCGCTCGATGGAAATGGCGTTGCGCAAGTCGGGCCTCCAGCCGACGGACATCGATTACATCAACGCGCACGGCACCTCGACGCCGCTTGGCGACGAGCTCGAGCTGGGCGCGGTGCGCAAGCTGTTCGGCAACGCCATCGGCTCGCTGTCGATGAGCTCGACGAAGTCGGCGATCGGCCACCTTCTCGGCGGCGCAGGCGCGGTCGAAAGCATCTTCTGCATCTTGGCCCTGCGCGACCAGATCGTCCCGCCGACGCTCAACCTCGACAATCCGAGCGAGGGCACGGCCGGCGTCGACCTCGTGCCGCACAAGGCGAAGGAGCGGACCGTCCGCGCCGTTCTGAACAACAGCTTCGGCTTCGGCGGGACCAACGCCTCGCTGGTCATGAAGGCCGTGTGAGGCGCTTGATCCTCGGCGGCGTGGTTCTCCTCGCCGCTGCTTTACTGGTCCTCTGGCTGCTGTGGTGGAGTCCCGGTCCGAAGCCGGGTCCGCATACGATCGTCGTGAAAGAGGGTTCGACCCTCGGGACGGTCGCGGCGCAGCTCGAAAAGGAAGGCGCGATCCCGGGGAATGCGACCAGCTTCAAGGCACTGGCGCGTCTCTTCGCGTCGTCCGACCCGATTCAGGCCGGGGAATTTGAAATCCCGAAGGGGATGGGCGGCTCGGCCATCCTCGACCTGCTGCAGCATGGACGTCCGGTCCAGCGGCTGATCACCGTCACAGAAGGCATGCCGTCGATCATCGTCGAGGAGAAGCTGGCGGCGAACGGCTATCTCACCGGCCCTACGCCGGCCATCGGCGAGGGTTCGGTGCTCCCCGACAGCTACGGCTACGAACGCGGCGAGACCCGCGCCTCGGTCGTGAAGCGTATGCAGGCCGCGATGACCAGGACCCTCGATCAGTTGCTGAAGAAGGGCGGCAGCGGCTGCCCCGTCAGCTCGCGCGAGCAGGTCGTCACCCTCGCGTCGATCGTGGAGAAGGAAACGGGCAAGGCCTCGGAGCGGCGGATGGTTGCGGGCGTTTACTGCAACCGCCTGCGCATCGGCATGAAGCTCGATGCCGACCCGACCGTCATCTACCCGATCACCAAGGGCAAGCCGCTGGGCCGCCGCATCAAGAAGTCCGAGCTGAACGCGATCACCGGATACAACACCTACCGCGAGGCCGGTCTGCCGATCGGGCCCATCGCGAATCCGGGCAAGGAAAGCATCGCGGCGGTGCTCAACCCGGCGCAGACCAAGGCCCTCTACTTCGTGGCCGCCGGTACGGGCGGGCACGTATTCGCGGACACCTTGCAGCAGCACCAGGCGAACGTGCAGCGTTGGTACGCCATCCGCCGCCAACGCGGCGAGATGTAGGCTAGGCGGGGGCTACTGCTTCCGAGCGCACGTAGCCGACGCGACGCTCGGCGCCGGCATAGCCCCAAGCCCAGCCGAGCGCGTCGTCGAGCAGGCTGAAGATCGTCCCGGGCTCCAGCTCGGCCGTGGCATCCGCGTCTTCGCTTGGGCCTTCGCGGAGCTGTGAAGGTTGCTGCACCGATCGCTGGAGCGGCTCCGCATAGTGCGACGCGATCACCCGCCCGGCGAGGCACACGTCCGCAAGGTCTGCGCGATAGGCATTGAATTGGGGATCCGGCGGGAACGAGCGCCCGGTGAGGGCGAAAGCCTCAACGGCCGTGGGCGAAGGCGGGCTGCTGTCCGATGACGGGCCGGTGCGACGCTGAGACTCGGTCGCTTTCGCGGAGGTTACGCTTGAACCCTTCAAGAAAATCAGCCCCGTTGCTGGTCCGGACGACGAACACGTTCCGACGGTCGTCCTGGTCGCGTTCGCGCCGGAGATAACCGAGCGCGCCCAGTGTATTCAAGGCGCGAGTTACCACGGGCTTCGATACGCCCAAGACCTTCGCAAGTCCGCGCACGGTGTGCGGTCCTGGCGTGAGATAGACCATCATCAAGAGCGCCATCTGGCGATTGGTGAGGTCAGGCTCGCCAGAACGGACATAGGCAATAAGAGCCCGCATCCAACCTGCCAGCGATTCGTCGCCCATTGCGGCACCATCTCCCGTCCGTCGCGTGACCGGGAAGTAAACCGGCAAGAACGAGAAATGTTGCAGTTCGGAGCCGAAACAATCGGCGAAATATGCTTCTAATTCCGATGGAACCCCTTTTCAGGTCCGGTCGTACCTCTTCGCAAGCGCAGCAAAAACGGCTCTCAAACCAAGAGCTTCGCCGCCCTTCGGACGTCCCGGTTTAGCACTGTCGCGCCATGCGTACGTGTCGAAGTGCGCCCATGCGGTGTCCGCGGGCACGAAGCGCTTGAGGAACATGGCTGCGACCACCGCTCCGGCCATAGGTGAGTTCGAAGCGTTGACGAGGTCGGCGATGTCGCTCTTGAGCATTTCGTCGTAGGCTTCCCAGATCGGCATCCGCCAGGCGGGGTCGACGATCGTCTTGCCTTCGGAAAGGATGTCCTCGGCGAGGCAGTCATCGTTTGAGAAAAGGGCGGGGAGATCGGGGCCGAGCGCGACCCGGGCCGCGCCGGTCAGGGTCGCGAAGTCGACGATCAGTTCCGGCTTGCTCTCACCCGCCTTGGCGAGCGCGTCCGCTAGGATGAGGCGACCTTCCGCGTCGGTATTGTCGATTTCGACGTTCAGGCCCTGGCGCGACCGGACGATATCGCCCGGGCGCACGGCGCTTCCCGAAACCGCATTTTCCACGGCCGTGATGAGCAAATGCAGGCGTACCGGCAGCCTCTCTCCGATGATCAGGCCCGCGAGCGCCATTGCGTGCGCAGCGCCGCCCATGTCCTTCTTCATCAGCCGCATGCCGCTCGCCGGCTTAAGATCGAGACCGCCGCTGTCGAAGCAGACGCCCTTGCCGATGACAGCGATGCGCGGGTTCTTCGCGTCACCCCATTCGAGCTCGATGAGGCGAGGAGCGCGCTCGCGGGTCGCAGCGCCGCCGACGGCCGTGATCAGCGGATAGCCGGTCTCCAGCTCGTCGCCCGCGGTGATGCGGATTTCCGCGCCGGTACGTTCGGCAAGCTCTCGCGCAGCCTTTTCGAGTTCAGCAGGCCCAAGATCGAGCGCCGGCGTGTTGACGAGGTCGCGTACAAGGGCGGTGGCCTCGGCCAGTCGGACGGTGGGTTCGATCCGCGCCGGTTCGCCCGTGACGAGCACGCGCGGCCCCGTTTCGGCCTCATCCTTCTTCGACCGATAGGGATCGAAGCGGTGCTGCGCGAGCAGCCAGCCGAGCGCGGCTTGCCCGGGCTCACCTTCCGCGAGGCGATAGCTGCCTTCGGGCAGGCGCTCGGCAAGCTTCGCCAGGCACCAGGGCGAAAGCGACTTGGCATCCGCGACCGCGCTGACCACTTCGAACTCGTCCGAGCCATGCGGAAGGATTACGAAGGCGAACCCGGTCTTCCCGTCGAAGCGATGCGCCTTGAGCAGTGCTCGGTCGCCGGCTGGCCGCCCCTTCACCCATGTCTCGAAACTCGTCTTGTCGACGAGGTGGATGGCGTGCGCCTTCTTCCCGCGATCGGGCACAAGTAGCGAAGCGAAGTCGGTCATTCGCCGGGCGTCACCAGGAATTGTTCGATGCGCCCATTGGACCCCGGCTCGTAGAAGGTCGAGAGCTCCAGCATCCGGGTGGGAAATTTGATCGTGTAGCCCTGGATGACGAAGCCGCCGCGCAGGATGGGCTTGCCGGCAGGCTCGAACGCAATCGGATTGCCGAGCGGCGCAAGGCTCGACTGATAGTCGGCAATCGCCTGCTGGGTGAAATAATAGTTCGCGTTCTCCGTCAGTTGTGAGCGGTCGAGTCTTCCGGCCCTCAGGGCATCGAAAACCGACCGCGCGCGAGCGGCCTGCGCCTGCGTGGTCGCGTCGGACTGCACCGGGGGCAGCACGATCTTGGCAATGTCGCGAGCGATGCGCGAATGAGCGTCGCCGGACCAGCTGTTGGTCAGTACGACGATGGCCGCACGCTCCGCCGGATAGACGTTGTTCGTGGACAGGAATCCGACAGCCTCGCCGCCGTGCGTGATCGCCTTGCGCTCTCCATCGCGGACGAACACGCCGAGACCGTAGCCGCTGTCCTTGCCGTCGTTGAGCTTGATCGTCGTTTCCTGCGTCGTCCAATCCTCCGCGGGAACGAGCGTGCGGTCGAGCCGGGCGATGTCCCACTTCGCCAGATCCTCGGCGGTCATCGACAGCTCGCCCGCCGCCCACAACCAGCCGTCGGCGGGCGGAGTGACCTGCCGCACCGGGCCGAGCGCGTAGCGGCCATAGCCGTGCGGGAATGCTGGGCCGTTCGTCTCGTCGAGGTCGCGAACGCTTTTCATTCCGAGGGGATCGAAGATCTTGCGTTTGAGATAGGTCATCAGCGGCTCGCCGGCGGCCTTCTCAGCGATCATACCGGCAACGACGTAGCCGGTGTTCGAATATTGCCACTGGTCACCGGGCCGGAAGTCGAGTGGCTTGTGGGCCCAGCCATCGACGATGCCTTTCGGCTTCGTCGGCTTGGCCATGGCAGCGAAGCTGTAATCCTGCGGCCAGAAGTCCTGCAGGCCCGACGTGTGGCTCAGCAGCTGGCGGATGGTGATCTTGTCGCCGTCGGTGATCCCCGGGATCCACTTAGACACCGGATCGTCGAGCTTCAGCTTGCCCTCGTCCTCGAGCAGCAGGATCGCCATCGCCGTGAACTGCTTGGAATTGGACGCGATTTGGTAGGGCAGATCGGGCCGCGCGCTCAGCATCTCCGACGCCTTCCCATAGGCCTTTGTCAGCACGATCTTCCCGTCACGGACGACTGCGATCGACGCGGACGGTACGGACGTTTCCGCGAGCGCCTTGGCGACCGCCTTGTCGATCTGGGCAACGTCGGACTGGCTGAGGGGTTGGGCGAACGCGGGAGCGGCGACGAGCGCGAATAGCGCGGTTACGTGGCGAAGCATGCCTCTACCGTAACGCCGCTCCCGCTGCTGTCGAGAGAGCCGCCTATCGCGGGATCTCGTCCCAATCGCTGAGCGTCGGTCCCAATGCGTCGCGCAGTTCTCCCAACCAGGGATCGAAGTTGCGCCATTGGTCGACTCCTTGCCGGTTCAGCGGCGTTCGAACCTGCTCTGCGCTCGCCGTGGTTACCGCGCGCTTCGTCCGGTGAAATTCCAGGCATGCCGGCTCGAACGGCACACCCACATAATCCAGCAGTCTTCGGATCTGCCCTTCTGGATCTTCGATCAGTTCTTCGTTGAGAACATGATGGATCGCGCCCGGCTGAAGCGCGTCGAAATGCCGCATCAGTCGAACATATTCGGCGTAGTATCGACCGATGCTCGACAGATTGTACGAGAACGGAAACGCGTTTCCCGCATAGCATTGTTTGAAGTTCGAGAAGCCGGATGCCATCGGGTGCCGGCGCGCATCGACGATCTTCGCATTCGGCAGGACCAGACGGATGAGGCCGACATACATCCAGTTCGCCGGCCGCTTGTCGACGAAGAACGGACAGCGTTCCTTGCGGAACGGGGCGATGCGCTGGAGATACTCCGCCGCGATCGCATCAAGACCAGCCGGCGTCAGGTCGCCGATTGTCTTCCACACCGTCTTTCCCGACTTGGCTGCAGCGGACTCAAGGTCAGTCCACACGTGCAACATGGCGTCCGGTTCTGCGAGCCCCTCGATGCTCGAATGGCTGGCAAGAATTTGCTCGACCAAGGTGGAGCCCGAGCGCTGAAGGCCAACCACGAAAATGGGATGGTTTCCATCGTCGCCGGTGCGTGACGCTCTGCTCAGGAGGGCCGCGTCGAACGTTGCGATTGCGCTGTCCACATAGTCAGTCAAGCGCGCCGTGGTCATTTGTTCGGGGGAGAACTCGGTCGCCTTGATCCGATTTCCTTCCGCGTAATGCCGAAAGGACTCCTCGAACTCGCCCTGATCCTCCAGGGCCTTGCCCAGCGCGTAGTTCAGCTGCGCCGTATGAAGGGGATGTGCAGTGCCGGCGAGGGCCTTGCGCATCGCAGTCACATCATCAGCGCCGAAGCGGAACGTCTTCACGTTTGCGAGCGCCCACCAGCCTTCGCCGTACGACGCGTCGATCTTTACGGAGCGTTGGAAAGCTCGAACGGCCTCCGCAGTCCGTCCGAGATATTTGAGCGCATTTCCGAGCCGCTCCCACAGACGCGGGTCGTTCGGATGTTGCCGCAAAAGCTTCCTGTAAATCTCGACCTGCTCGGCATGGCGCCCGAGCATTCCGAGCGCACCGGCCTCGCTGGTCTGGGTCTCAAATGAGGTTCGAAGAGGAGGGCGAAGCTGTTTGAACTGCTTGAGCGCCCGTTCGAAGTTGCCGCTGTGCAGGAGTAATGCGGCCAACGTGGCACGCGCCTTCTGGTCGTCCGGGCAACGATCGAGAGCTCGCTCGAGAAGGTCGATTGCTTCGGCGGCGCGTCCTTGCTGAGCCAGCAAATCCGCGAGTTCCCGTGCTGCTGCAATGTCTGCCGGATCCTGTGCAAGCTGCGCTCTGAGTTCGAGTTCACGGTTGGGACCGGTCCCGAATGCACCGGAGAGGCTGAACAGCGGATCTGGCATGGTCCTGGCTCGCGTTCGATCGATAGCAGGCTCGACCAAGGGCAGGCGAAGTCAAGCGCCGAAATGAAATGCCGCCAGCGTTCGCCGGCGGCAGTTCATGACTGACTTCGGGGGTAGAGTCAGGTCAGTTGCGGAATGGGCTTTGCGTGCAGGAAACGCCTGCGTCGCATCGCGTAACCGATCGCGCCGAAGCCGATCAGCATCATCGCCCAAGTCGACGGTTCCGGTACGGCTCCGTCGCCGATTCCCGGCGGCTGTGTCGTGATGCCGGTGATGACGACCCTTACCGCGTCGCCCATCGTGTCGATGCAGCATTCCGGACCTGTGAAAAAATCATAGGTGCCGTTTCCAAGGGGGACCGGAACCGTGAACATCCAGTCGTTGTAAGTATTGCAGCCCGCATTCACCGGATCACATTGCGATCCCGTAAGGCCAAGACTGCCAACCGGAGTGTTGTTCAATACGCCCGACCACTGGGCGGTTATCGACTGCATCGTGTTCACATCGGTGATGTGGATGCCGCCGTTCGCCGTGTAGGGAGACGAAAGATCGCCGTGCCAGTGCTCACCCCAGAGAACCGTCCCTGAGGCTGTTTCTTGCCAACCGAATTGTACCAAGTGTGCATTCGCTACTGAGGTGACAGATGCCATGGCGAGCGCTGAGGCTGCACACCACGCCAGCGCCCTCGATTTACGTACACGCGACATAGGGCTTCTCCTTCTTTCCCCGAAAGGAGCATGCCTGGGCAGGGACGCGACGAAGGCCGTAGCGACTCGGCCGAGACATTAACGTATTGTTAACTAAAAGCCCGTCGCACTCAATATAATAACAATTGAGATTATATGTCCCATACTGGGACATGGATCAGCGAGCTCGGTTAGACCGGCGTTCGCCAGGAGCGCGCTCACCACCAAGTCGCGTACAGCGCGATCAGGATGAGGATCACCGCCAGCGCGCCAACGTTGAATCCGGCGCGCGTGCTGTACCTCACATCGCTCATGTCGATCGTGTCCGTCCCGGCGCGCTGCTTGGTCACCAGCGAGACGATTACCGCTAGCAGCAGCGAGACGATGAAGACGACGCCCATGCGGTTCATGAACGGCGTCAGATAGTCGTTTGCGGCCTGCGAGAGGGCGGGCGAGGGCAGGGCATATTTCATGACCGTCGACAGCAGGACCGACGTTACTGCCGCGACGATCGCGCCGGCCTCGGTCGCTCGCTTCCAAAACAGGCCCAGCAGGAAGATGACCGTGATGCCCGGCGTGAAGAAGCCGGTGAATTCCTGGATGAACTGGAAGGCCTGCTCTGACGCGCCGACGAGCGGTCGTGCGGCGATGACGGCGATGAGGATGGCGACGACGGCGGTGACGCGTCCGACGAGAACGAGGCGCTCTTCCTCACCGCGGTCGCCCTGGTCGTCTTCCGCCTTCGTCCGGTCGCCGCGGAACTTGGCGTAGAGGTCAAGGGTGAAGATGGTCGCGATCGAATTGATCTTGGAGGCCGTCGACGCGATGATCGCCGCGACCAGCGCCGCGAAGACGAGCCCGAGCAGGCCCGGCGGCAGCAGCCGCATCATCGTCGGATAGGCTTCGTCGGGCTTCGGCAAGCCGGGCGCCAGCATCACTGCGGCGATGCCTGGAAGCACGATGATCAGCGGCATCAGCAGCTTCAGGAAGGCCGCGAACAGGACGCCGCGCTGCGCCTCGTCCAGACTCTTCGCCGCAAGGGCGCGCTGGATGATGTACTGGTTAAAGCCCCAATAGCTCAGGTTCGCGATCCACATGCCGCCGATCAGCACCGAAAGCCCGGGTAGGTCGATGTAATGCGGATCGCCCTTTTCGAGGATCATGTGGAAGTGATCTGGGGCGGCGGCGGTCAGCTTCTGGAACCCGCCGATAAAGCCGGCGTCGCCGCCGATCTGGCTCAAGGTCAGGAAGGCTACGACGAGGCCGCCGAGCACAAGAAGCGTCACCTGAACGATATCAGTTAGCGCCACGGCCTTCAGGCCGCCCTTGAGCTGGTAGAGCAACGCGAAGGCCCCGAGTATCACCAGCGCGACGTCCTGGTTGATGCCGGCAACCTTGGTGACCGCGATCGAGCCGAGCCAAATGATCGAAGTCAGGTTCACGAAGACGTAGAGAGCCAGCCAGAAGATGGCCATGATGATTGGCAGCAGGCGCCCGTACCGCCGCGCCAGGAACTGCGGCATCGTGTAGATGTGGTTCTGGAGGAAGATCGGCAGGAAGAACTTGCCGACGATCAGCAAGGTCAGGGCTGCCATCCACTCGTAGCTCGCGATCGCGAGGCCGATGGCATAGCCGGAGCCCGACATTCCGACGATCTGCTCCGCGGAGATATTGGCGGCGATGAGGGACGCGCCGATCGCCCACCAGGGAAGGTTCTTCGACGCGAGGAAATAGTCGCTCGTGTCCTTGCTGTGTCCGGCCTTCTCGCGGCTAACCCATTGGGCGAGAGTGAAAATACCGATCGCGTAGGCGATCACGACAATGACATCGATCGTTGAAAGGCTCAAAGCCGTCTCTCCCCCCGCGCGACGAAGCGCAGCGGCAGATTAGCCGCTGGCGCGCCGCTGTCCATGACGAGGAATTCGCGCTCTAGCTCGCGAGTTGGCCGCGCAGCGCTCCGTCCGGATATTCGGTCGTCGCGATGCTCACATAATAGTCGTCGGGATGGGCGATCATGTCCTCCAGCTGACGGGTGTTTGCTGGAGCGCAGCCATCGAGTTCGCCGCCCGGACCGGTGAACAGCGAGACGATCGGCGGGCCGTTCTGCAAAGCCTTCGCCTGCCGGATGTGCACCATCATCGGCGTCCCCACGTCAGACAGGCTGAAGTCGTAGCAGACCTTCCGCTGCGCCGGCGCAATGGCGAGCTTCACGAGGCCCGAGCCGTCAAGATCTCCGGTGCTTCCAAAGGGATGTGCGAAGTTCAACTCGGCCTGACCGCTCAGCGGGACGGTCAGCGTCTCTTCATTAGATGTGGAGGCGGCGAGCAGCGTGGCTCCCGCCAATGCAAACGCAACGCGATAGTCTGGACGCACGGCAGTTTCTCCTGCCCCGGGGCTCAGGCAGGCGAACAGACTCTATCGTTGGCAAGTTCCTGTCCTTCGCCTGTGAGCGCGACGGATTGTGGTTCGATCAGGCGGGAACGCCGAAAAGGTCGTGCTCGTCGCTCTCCTCGACGCGGACGCTGACGATGTCGCCTGGCGCGAGATGGCCTGCGTCACGGAGGTGGACTTCGCCGTCGATTTCCGGAGCGTCCGCCTTGGATCGTCCGGTCGCTCCGCCCGTCTCCGCGTCGACATTGTCGATGAGCACGTCGAGCGTGCGGCCGACCTTCGCCGCGAGCTTCTCGGCCGAGATGCGCGCGGACAATTCCATCACGCGCTCGTACCGCTCCTGCTTCACCTCTTCGGGAACAGGGTCGGGGAGAGCGTTCGCAGCCGCGCCTGAAACCGGCTCGAACTTGAACGCACCGACACGGTCGAGCTGCGCTTCTTCCAGCCAGTTGAGCAGGTATTGGAAGTCTTCCTCCGCCTCGCCGGGAAAGCCGACGACGAAGGAGGAGCGCACGGCCATGTCCGGCACGATCGAACGCCAGTTCTTAAGCCGCTCGAGCACCTTGGCCTCGTTGGCCGGCCGCTTCATCGAGCGCAGAACCTTCGGGCTCGCATGCTGGAACGGGATGTCGAGGTAAGGGAGCACAAGGCCCTCTGCCATCAGCGGGATGACATGGTCGACGTGCGGGTAAGGGTAGACGTAATGTAGGCGCACCCAGGCGCCGAGCTTGCCGAGCTCCCGGGACAGGTCCGTCATGTGAGCGCGGACGTCTTCGCCCTTCCACATGCGCGGCTGGTGGCGGATGTCGACGCCGTAGGCCGACGTGTCCTGGCTGATGACTAGGAGCTCGCGCGTTCCGGCCTCGACAAGCTTCTCCGCCTCGCGAAGGATCGCGTCGGGACGGCGGCTGACGAGGTCGCCGCGGATGCTCGGGATGATGCAGAAGCTGCAGCGGTGATTGCAGCCCTCCGAGATCTTCAGATAGCTGTAGTGGCGCGGGGTGAGCTTGAGGCCCGCTTCCGGCACCAGGTCGAGATAGGGCGATGTCGCGGCCGGCGCCGCATCGTGCACCGCCGAGACCACTTCCTCGTACTGCTGCGGGCCCGTGACCGCGAGTACGTCGGGAAAGCGCTGGCGGATGACCTCCGCCTCATTGCCCATGCAGCCGGTGACGACCACGCGCCCGTTCTCCGCGATGGCCTCGCCGATCGCCTCCAGGCTCTCTTCCTTCGCGGAATCGAGGAAGCCGCAGGTGTTCACGAGCACGACGTCCGCACCCGCATAATCGGGGGACATCTGGTATCCGTCGGCGCGCAGCTTGGTGATGATCCGCTCGCTGTCCACCAACGCCTTGGGACAGCCAAGCGACACCAGGCCCACGCGTGGGGGTCGAGGCAGAGTTTTCGTTTCCATCGGGAAGGCGGCGCCCTTAACCGAACTTTCAGGCGAAATCGAGGCTTTCAGATGAACCTAGGCTGCAGCGCGCCAGAAAGATGGAGTGAATAAGACTTAGCCAATCTCGGTCTCACCTGTCATAAAAACCCCGTAAGTCATTATTCGAGTGCAACTTAGGGACAGTCCGCCACCGCCGCTGGCAATGCGTTCGACTGCCGCCTAAGAGGCCCATCCCCTCGCAACAGGAGTAAAGAATGCGCATCGCGATGATCGGCACCGGATATGTGGGCCTCGTTTCGGGAGCCTGCTTTGCCGATTTCGGTCACGAGGTCGTCTGCGTCGACAAGGATGCCGGCAAGATCGATCGCCTGAAGCAGGGGGTCATGCCGATCTGGGAGCCGGGGCTCGAAGCTCTGGTCAAGTCGAACGTCGAGCGCGGGCGCCTGAACTTCACCACCAACCTGGCCGAAGGTGTCGACGGTGCGGAAGCGGTGTTCATCGCGGTAGGAACGCCGGCTCGACGCGGCGACGGCCACGCCGACCTGACATTCGTCTTCGACGCGGTGAAGGAACTGGCGCATGCGCTGAAGGGCCCGGCCGTCGTGGTCACCAAGTCGACCGTTCCCGTGGGCACGGGCGACCGCATCACCGAGCTTTTTAAGAAGGAAGGCGCACCCGCTGGTACCAGCGTGGCATCGAACCCGGAATTCCTGCGCGAAGGCGCGGCCATCGCCGACTTCAAGCATCCCGACCGCATCGTTGTCGGTGCCGAGGATGAAAGCGCCCGCCAGGTGCTCCGCGAGATCTATCGCCCCTTGTTCCTCAACAAGGCGCCGATCCTGTTCACAGGCCGCCGCACGGCCGAGCTGACGAAATATGCGGCGAACGCCTTCCTGGCGGTGAAGATCAGCTTCATCAACGAGATCGCGAACCTGTGCGAGGCGGTGGATGCCGACGTGCAGGAAGTCGCGCGCGGCATCGGTCTCGACAATCGCATCGGGCCCAAGTTTCTTCACCCCGGTCCGGGATATGGCGGAAGCTGCTTTCCGAAGGACACGCTCGCGCTCCTGCAGACCGCGAACGCCGCCGGCGTCGAGCAGCGGATCGTCAAGACGGTCGTGGAGGTCAACGACGAGCGCAAGGCCACCATGCATGAGCGCGTGCTCCACGCGTTGGGCGGGGACCTCAAGGGCAAGCGCGTCGCTGTGCTCGGCGTCGCCTTCAAGCCGAACACCGACGACATGCGCGATGCGCCTTCGATCCCGCTCGTGAAGGGGCTTCAGGATCAGGGTGCGACGGTCGCGGCCTTTGACCCGGCGGCGATGGGCCATGCCAAGGATCTCATGCCGGAAGTCGAGTTCACCAACGACGCGTACGCGGCGGCCAAGGATGCCGATGCGTTGGTCGTCGTCACCGAGTGGGACGAGTTCCGTGCGATCGACCTCGAGCGCATTGCGCGGACGATGAAGGGCAACGTGCTCGTCGACCTTCGCAACGTCTACGACCGGGCCGAGGCCGAAGAGGCTGGCTTCGACTATTCGGGACTTGGCCGCGGACGCATCGGCGGCAACGGCGCACACCTGAAGCTGGTCAAAAACGGATCTGACGACGTCAAGGTGGCTCGCTGACGCGAATCGTCGTCGTCGGGCTCGGCTATGTCGGGCTGCCCCTCGCCGTGGCGCTCGCCCGGAAATTCGAGGTGCTTGGCTTCGACATCGACCCGAACCGCATCGGTGAGTTGCGCGAGGATTATGACCGCACGCGGGAGATCGGTGCGGACGTCCTGGCGGCGTCGCGTCTCAAGCTGACGCATAATCCCGGGGATTGCGCCGGTGCCGACGTTTACATCGTCACGGTGCCCACGCCGGTCGACCAGGAGAACCGGCCCGACCTCACCGCCGTCCTGGCCGCGACGCGCGTCGTCGCGGAGTCCATCGATCCTGCGCTTCGGCCGACAGTGGTCTACGAAAGCACCGTTTATCCCGGCGTGACCGAGGACGTCTGCGGTCCGGAGATCGAGCGACTCTCCGGACTGACCCGCGGACGGGATTTCCGGCTCGGCTACAGTCCTGAACGGATCAATCCCGGCGACCGCGCCCATTCGATCGACAAGATCACCAAGGTCATCGCCGGCGAAGACGAGGAAGTTCTCGACCAGCTCGCGACGATCTACGGCTCCGTGACCAGCGGCGGCGTCTTCCGCGCAGCGTCCATCAAGGCGGCCGAGGCGGCGAAGGCGATTGAGAACGCCCAGCGCGATATCAACATCGCCTTCATGAACGAAGTCACGCAGATCTTTTCGAAGATTGGCGTGTCCATCTGGGATGTGCTCGCGGCGTCCAGGACGAAGTGGAACTTCCTGCCGTTCGAGCCCGGACTCGTCGGTGGACACTGCATCGGCGTTGACCCCTATTACCTCAGCCATCTCGCTCAGCAGCTGGGCCATGATCCGCAGGTGATCCTGGCCGGACGCGGCACCAACGACGGCATGGGCGCCTGGATCGCGGACAGGCTGCACGAGCGGCGCGGGGGTCAGGCCGGGAGCGCTCTCGTCCTCGGCGTCACCTTCAAGGAGAATGTGCCTGACCTGCGCAACAGCCGCAGCTTCGACGTCGTTGAACGCTTGGTCGAGCTTGGTTATTCTGTGGACGTGTCGGACCCGCTTGCCGACCCGGACGAACTCCGGCGCGAACACGATCTGGAGCTGAAGGTCCTCGACGGCGGCCCCTACGATCTGGTCGTCGGTGCCGTACCGCACGAAGCCTTCTGCGAGCTGACTGCCGATCAGGTCGAGAGGCTGCTGAAACCCTGCGGCCTACTTGCCGATATCAAGGGGATGTGGCGCGATCGCGAATTCAGTTCGTCGTTGACCCGCTGGTCGCTCTGAGCCCGGAAAGGGTCATTTACCCCCTTTCTCGAAGTTTGTCCCATTTCGGGATAACAAACTTATTAACACGTGTTTCATTTTTGCGAAATTTACCCTATATTAACCAGATCGCGACTCGGAACAATCAACCTTGTTCCGCGACCCCGACTGCTCGTTGACGGCGGGCAGTTACGTTCGGTGGGGTCGGGCGATTAACGGGGCTAGGGCGTTGGAGGGCGTCGTTCCGTAGATCGCGTGTCGCTTTCCGTTGCCGGCTTCGGCCGGGTGACTTGGTTGGGAGAAGCGACATGAAGAAACTGCTGACCGCATTGGCTGGCATCTCAGCGCTAGCGATGGCGACGCCCTCGTACGCGGATGTTACGATCACCTTTAATTCGACGAACCCCGTTCCGGGTAACAACGACTTCGCGGGCAATCTGGCCGGCCTCGGGCTGACCCAGTTTACGACCACGGGGGCGACGATCACGCTCAATGAAGACGCCCAGATTCTGTTCGAATTCCTGGGCTCCGAGAGCGGCTTCGACGACACGTTCTATACGACGGGAGCGATGCCGAACCTGTCCTACACGGAAACGTCGGCTCCGCCGGGTGAGAACCACTTTGCTGCTCCGATCACGATTGGTGCGGATCAACTGTTCGCCGGCAATCTCTGGAGCTTCCTGAACTTCTCGAGCTCCGGTCCGGGTGCGGATGCGACCATCGGCGACGATGGCTTCGGCATCTTCCTGGGTCCGAATGCCGCGAGCGGTTTCAATACCAACGTCTTCTATCTGGGCTATGACGACCAGATCAATCAGCAGGACGACAACCACGACGACTTCATCGTTCGTGCAACGGTTCTTCCGGAACCGGGCACCTGGGCGATGATGCTCTTCGGCTTTGGCGCGGCTGGCGTCGCGCTGCGTCGTTCGCGCAAGCCGGCTCTGGCGCAGCTCGCCTAAGCCAGCCTGAGTTTCGGGAAGCAGTCCCTCGGGCTGCCGGCCGATTGAGGAGGCCGCATCCAGCGATGGATGCGGCCTCTTTCGTTAGAATTCAGTCTCGAGTTCGAGGGGCGATTTCGTCGAGGTGCCCCAGCATGTCCCCCGGATCGTCGTAGACCCTGAGAGCGCCCGCGCGCTCAAGCTCCTCGCGACCATAGCCGCCCGAAAGCAGTCCGATTCCGAGCGCTCCGCAGCGAGCGGCCGCCAGCATGTCCCAGATGCTGTCCCCGATTACGTAGGAGCCGACGGTCGTGGCATCGACGCGACGAGCGGCCTCCACAAAAAGGTCGGGATCCGGCTTCGCGTACTGCACCTGGTCGCGGGTCACAAGGGCAATGGCGTCCGGCTCGAGACCCAGGCTCCGCACATTTGGCTCCGCCGTCACAAGCCGGCCGCTTGTGCCGATCGCCCATGGCAAGTCGAGCGCGGAGAGAGTCTGCAGCAGTTCGACCGAGCCCGGCAGCGGTCGCACTTCGTGAGACAGCGACAGATAATGTTCGGCGTGACGTAGGCGGAGGCGGTCGATGGTCTCCAGATCGACCTCGCGGCCCAGCTCCCGCAGCAGCTGGTTGGTGAACAGGCCCCCGCTCATCCCGATCTTGCGGTGGATGCGCCAGACGGACAGGTCGATACCTTCGTCCCGGAGCGCGAGGTGCCACGCCCGGACGTGCTGATAGACACTGTCGACAAGCGTGCCGTCGAGGTCGAACAGAAAGGCCGTGGTCATGCGCTGGTCTTTCGCGGGGCAGTTTCCTTCATGAGAAGGAAGATGGGCAAAACACACAGACTCACGAGCGCGATCATTGCTCCGGGCGCCATCGTCCATCCGGTCCGCTGAACGAGGAGTTGGGCGACATAGGGCGTGAGCCCACCGAAAATCGCCGTCGCCATGGTCGCCCCGAGAGCCAAGCCGGTGACCCGTCCCTCCCCCGGGAATTGCTCCGCCGTGGCCACTGCACCAACCGCACTGACGCCACCCGCCAGCGCGGCGAGGACGAGCGCGCCGGCCGCCGCCTGCGCATGTGATCCGCTGGCCATCAAGGCGAACATCGTCGCCGGGAGGAGGGCACTCCCTACTGCCAGCACGACGAGGATTCGCTTCCGTCCTATTCGGTCCGACAGGATACCCGTGAGCGGCGTCACCAGGATGACGACCACCGCCGCGGCGGTCGAAAGCCACAGCGAGGCGGTCTCGGTCCGCGAGCCTGCGGACGTCAGGAAGGCGGGCACGTAGGTTATTCCGACGTAATAGGTGATCGACCCGAGCGAGGAGATCGCGAAGGCGCGGGCGATGCCGCCTCGATGGTTGGCGATGCTGTGGCGGAGCGGGCTGTCGGGGACCGTCCGCTCGGCCAACTGCCGCTGGAACTCAGGCGATTCCTCCATCGCCGAGCGAGCGATCCAGACGCTGCCCGCCAGTGCGGCACCGACGAGGAACGGTATGCGCCATCCCCAGTTCGCTAGGTCCGCCTCGCTCATCGACGCCACCGTGATCGCGGATATGCCGACCGCCAGAAGAGCGCCGATCTCGCTCGCGGCTGACGCCGACGAAGCGATCAGTCCCCGCCGTCCTTCGGGAGCGCCTTCAAGCAAATAGGCGACAACACCGGTATATTCGCCACCGACCGAGAAACCCATTACGCACCGCAACAGGATCAACAGGACGCCGGCCGCGGAGCCGACCTGCGCGTAGGTTGGCAGCAATGCCGTTGCGAACATTGCGGCGGTCATAAGGGCGACCGAGACCAGCAGCATGTGCCGCCGGCCGCTGCGATCACCTATATGCCCGAAGAAAACCGCGCCCAGCGGTCGCATCAGATAGGCAACGGCGAACCCGCCGAGCGTTACCAGCAGCGATGCTTCCCCCGGCCCGAAAAAAACACGTGCGAGCACCGTCGCGAAGTAGAGGTAGAGCGTGAAATCGTACCATTCGACGATGGTCGAAAAGGCCGCGATCGCCAGTGAAGCCCGAGAGACCTGTGCATCGCCGGCAAGCCCTTCGTTTTTTACTGCTTCTAGCGTCACTGTTTACCTCCGCGGCCTAACGGAATTTAAACCATATTGTTCTAGGTCTGCCTCCTCGACTGGGAGGCTGAGTGGGAAGCATCAGAAGCTTGTTGAGGGCGGGAGGCAACTCTTCGCAGGAAGAGGCGCGTCCGCAATCCTCGCGAGCAGAGGGATTGATCCGGGAATTCGAGAACAGCGAGAAGGGCTGGTTCTGGGAGACCGGCCGTGACGGAACGCTCGCCTATATCAGCGACAGCGTTGCTCGTGCCGTCGGCCGAGACGCAGCCGACCTGATCGATCGACCGTTCACCGACCTGATTTCGACGGAGACCGCCGACGGCAGCGCGACTTCGGAAAGGACTTTGGGCTTCTATTTGTCGTCCCACGTCGCGTTTCAGGACCTCATCGTCCGGGCCAAGACCAAGAACGAAATCTGGTGGTCCATCTCCGGCCGCCCGGTTCACGACGAGGTTGGCCGTTTTTTCGGCTATCGCGGCTTTGCGTCGGACCTGACGAAAGTCCGCCAGTCCGAGGTCGAACTCGACCGTCTCGCTCGGCAGGACTCCCTGACGGGTCTGGCCAACCGCGAGGCGCTTCGGCGCGCGCTCGACGATGCGCTGTTGGGGGCCGCGCGGCGAAAGCATCTGTGCTCAGTCTTCCTGCTCGATCTCGACCGCTTCAAGGCGGTGAACGATACGCTCGGCCATCCAGCGGGAGATACATTGCTGCGCCTGGTGTCGCTGCGCCTGCGCGACGAGGTCGGCAAGATGGGGCGGGTGGGACGTCTCGGCGGCGACGAATTCCAAGTCGTCCTTCCGTCGACTTCGTCGAAGGAGGATCTCGCGAAGCTCGCGCAGGGGATCATCGACAATCTTTCGCGGCCCTACACGATCAACGGTACGGCGGTCTCGATCGGCGCTTCGGTCGGTATCGTCACGTCCGACTATGACGACCGCACCTCTGACGACCTGATGCGCGACGCCGACCTTGCGCTCTACGCCGCCAAGGCCGCGGGCAAGGGCTGCTTCCGCTTCTTCGCGCCCGAGATGCACGAGGCGGCACGCGAACGGCAGCGGATGGAATCCGACCTTCGCGTAGCGCTCGAGAAGGGGCAGCTGCGTGTGGTCTTCCAGCCGTGCGTCGACGCTTCGACCGAGGCGGTCACGGGGTTCGAAGCTCTTATCCGCTGGGACCATCCGGAACACGGCCCGGTTAGCCCCGCACAATTCATTCCGCTGGCCGAGGAAATCGGCCTGATCAACGAGATCGGCGAGTGGGTGCTGCGAACTGCCTGCGTCGAGGCAGCGAAATGGCCGCACAACATTTCGGTCGCGGTCAATTTGTCGCCGGTGCAATTCAAATCGCACGCCTTGCCATCGACCGTCCGCGCCATACTGGCCGAGGCCGACCTGGACGCGACGCGGCTGGAGCTGGAGATTACTGAGGGCGTGCTGCTCAACAACGACCAGCACGTCCACGACATGATCCACGCTCTCAAGGCGATCGGCGTCAAGCTGGCGCTGGACGACTTCGGTACGGGCTATTCGAGCCTTAGCTATCTGCTCCGCGTTCCGTTCGACAAGATCAAGATCGACCAGAGCTTCGTCCGCGGCGCGTCCGATCCGGCGAGCCGGAACGCGGTGCTAATCCGCGCCATGGTCGGCCTGGCCTCGGACCTGAAGATGCAGACGACCGCCGAAGGCGTCGAAACGCAGGAAGAACTTATGCTCGTCCGCAGCCTCGGCTGCTCACTCGTCCAAGGATATTTCTTCGGCAAACCAATGCCTGTCGAAGAAGCGCGCGAGCTTGCGGCGAAGGGCGCCGTCGAGCGCCCCGAGGCCCAGTATGCCGCGCGGGAGCCGCGGATCCGCATCATCCGCGCGGCGCTCCTTCACCACAAGGGTCAGGTCAAAGGCGCGCGTCTCCGCAACATTTCCAGCGGCGGCGCCCTGGTCGAGTGCCGCGAGGAGGTGGAGGTCGGCGCCGATATCCAACTCGACTTCGCGGCCGGCGGCCTGATCCCCGCCATCGTTCGCTGGGCCAAGGGCACTCAGTTCGGGGTGCAGTTCAAGGACAAGTTCGACCTGAAGCTGCTTCAGCCCGCAAACCCCGCGCCGAAGCAGTCCAAGGTCGTCACGCCCAACTACCTCATGAGCGGGGAAGCCGGCGGGAAGTAGCGTCCGCTAGGGCGCCGCCCTGCGATCGAGCTGTCGCCTATAGTCACGCCGTCCGCTTCGAAGAGCGCTCAGAACTCCAAATTGATGGCATAGGCGAACACGAACACGGCGATGATTGCGGCCGAAACCCACATGGCCGTCATCCTGGATTGCCGGAACATTCATCGATCACCCTTGTCGCCTTCGCCGCGTTTCGGCTTGGTCTTTGAATCGCGCTTCTGATCCTGGGCAAGGCTGCGCCCGACATCGTCCGATTCCTTGAAACGGCCCTCGCTGTCACGGCGTACGTAGCGCTTGTCTGTTCCCGTATCGATCAGCTCTCTCGGCAAAACTTCCTCCTGCAACTGACCCATTTGCTTTCAATACGATGAACGTTCGCAGACCCACGCGGTTCACGCGCCTTCCCGCTAAATTTCAGTGATTTACGTTAAAGGTGGCGTGTGCCAGTGCACCAGAATTTGTAACTTCAAGCGGGAACGCGCTCTCGCTACGGCCAGGCGGTGAAGCGGTTAAAGACCCTGGTCCTGCTTCTTCTTGCTGCCGTGATCGCAGCCGCTGCGGCATGGCAGATTTGGCCCGTGCAGATCATGGTCCTGGCCTATCGCTTCATGCATCCGGTGGCCGCGAACCGCGCGGTGCAGTGGCAAGAGGGGCCGGCGAAGCCTCCCGCTGGGGAACGCCCACCGAATATCGTCCTGATTGTTGCCGACGATCTCGGCATCAACGACCTCACCGCGGAAGGCCATGGCACCGGCGTGGCAGGCGGCGTGGTTCCGACGCCCAACATCGACGCCATTGCCCGCGAGGGTGCGGATTTCACGACGGCTTATTCGGCCAATGCGACCTGCTCGCCGTCGCGCGCCGCGCTGCTCACGGGCCGCTATCCGCAGCGGTTCGGATTCGAGTTCACGGCCGTTCCTGACCAACTCGCGAAATATGTGCCGCGCTATTCCCCGCAGAACCGGCCGCATCCGACGATCTATCATGCGGACCTGGAGGCGCTGACGCCACCGATGGAACGAATGGGCATGCCGGCAAGCGAGGTGACGATTGCCGAGCTACTGAAATCGCGCGGCTATCACACTCTCCACATCGGCAAATGGCATTTGGGCGAGGCATCCGGGATGCGACCCGAAGACCAAGGCTTCGACGAGAGTCTGGGCTTCATGGCGGCCGCTTCCAAATATGCGCCCGATGAGACGACCATCAACGCCAAGCTGCCCGGTGACCCGCTGGACCGCTTCCTGTGGCTGGCTCTCAGCGATGGCGTTCAGTTCAACGGCAGTCTGCCATTCCACGCCGGAAAATATATGACGGACTATCTTAGCGATCAGGCGGTCGCCGCGATCAAGGCCAATCGCAATCGTCCCTTCTTCCTCTATCTCGCCTACAACGCGCCGCACACGCCGCTCCAGGCCGCCAAGGCCGACTACGATGCGCTCGACGCGATCGGGGACGAACGCACGCGGGTCTACGCTACGATGATCCGGGCGCTCGATCGCGGAGTGCGGAGGGTGACCGCTGAGCTGAAGGCCCAAGGCCTCGAGCGCGATACGATCGTCATCTTCACGAACGACAATGGCGGCGCCTGGTACGCGGGCCTTCCAGACATCAACAGACCCTATCGGGGCTGGAAACAGACGTTCTTCGAAGGGGGAATCCGTGTTCCGTTCTTCATGCGGTGGACGGGCAGGATCGCGCCGGGACAGCGAGTGAACATACCGATCGAGCACATTGACGTGCTGCCCACGCTCGCAGCAGCGGCCGGAGCGACGCTGCCCCGCGGACGGCGGATCGACGGCGTCGACCTTCTCCCGTTCATCGCCGCGCGTCAGGCGGGGACGCCCGTGAGCCGTCCACTGTTCTGGCGTTCCGGCACGTACGAAGCGGTGCGCGATGGCGACTGGAAGCTGCAAGTCTCCCGCAATCCGTCGCGCATCTGGCTGTTCGACCTCCGCGCGGACCCGACCGAGCGAACCGATTTGTCATTACGACGCCCCGACATGGTTGCCCGGTTGCGCTCCGAGCTCGCAGCTCACGACCGCGAGCTGGCGAAGCCGCTGTGGCCCGCGCTGCTGGAGGAGCCCATCCGGATCGATGTCCCCGCCAACGCACCGTGGAAGCCGGGCCAGGAGTATGTCTACTGGCCCAACTGAGCGCGCGACTAACGCGCATCAGGTTCCAGGCCCGCCTCGAACAGGTATCTCACCAGTTCGGCGTGGCGCTCGCCGCGTTCAAGCGCACCAGCGACAGCGCGTCCTCGCGCACAGCCAGTTCCTCGTACCGGATGGCCAGGTCGACATGCCTCGATTGGGCGATGGGGTTGATGGCCAATCGAGCAGCGATCCACTCTTCGCGAGAACGTCGGGCAAAATAGTTCTGATCGGGTTCCATTTCAGAGCGCACAATCGTGCAACAAAGCCGGAGTTCCGATTACTGATTGAGGTGAGTGAGCCAGTCGTTGCGGCAGCGACTATTCCATCTGAATCGGTGCGAACTCCTGCGCGACGCGAGCCAGCATTAGCGTGACCCTGGGCCGCTTTTCAGGGTGGTCCCGGGATCTCGGCAACCAGCCGATCTTCGAACCAAATCTCGCACTTGTGTGGCTTACGAAGCCGTCGCACCTCGTGGACAGCAACTTCATCGTTCTCCGCGACGATCCAGTCCGCGGAGGCTATGTGCCCTTCGTCGGTTAGGCAGTAGAGCCGATAGGCTACCATGCGGGCTTCAGACCAACGTGAACTAGCGGTTGAGTAACTTGGTGAGGTCAGCGCGGATCATTCGGCCGGCGAGATGTGCGTCGACATTCGAGTAGCCCTCGTGCCGCAGGGCCGTACGGATCGCCTCGATGTTCAGACATTCTGGGGCGAGCTCGTACGCTCGTTCGATGATGTGCTTTTCCATGAACGCTCCTTCGCGCGGAAATGTGGCCCCTCCGGTCAGAGAGGCCATGGGACTTAGGCGGATTGAAGATTGACGGCGCTGGCCTTGCCGCGGCGATCCTGCTCCAACTCAAAGCTTACGCGCTGGTCCTTCTGGAGCGTCTGCATGCCTGCACGCTCAACCGCGGAAATGTGCACGAAAGCATCGTTGCCGCCGTCCTCCGGCGCGATGAAGCCGTAACCCTTTTGCTCGTTGAAAAACTTTACTGTGCCGATCGGCATATGATCATTCCTTTTCATTGAGGACCGAAAGCCAGTCCTCTCGCGCTAGGAGAGGCGAAGAGAAGGAATGGAGGAGCCGCAAAGCGCCTTGAGACCAACCGATTGCGACTAGTAGCGTCAATGACTTAGCACAAAGAGCGCAAACTAGCGAATACGGGCGTATGCGACGTTACAGTTTCACTTTGCGTTCCTGCGGAGCCCGTGATCCCATGCTCCTGGACGCGGGTCGTGGAGCTTCTCAGCCCCTAACGCCGTTGTGAGGATATCTAAAAGCCATCTGCCTCTTGAGGGCGAGGCGAACCCGAACCAGCGCGTCCCAGTCGCTAGACGACCCGGCGCCTACGGAGACCGGGAACGATGGGTCAATTCGCTCGGCGTCAGCTTCGTATTGATGGGCCACCGTCCTCAGCGCAACCGATCCACCGACAGTTGAGGAGCTGCGAGCGAGCCTGCGGCAAGATGCGGCGTGTTCACGCAGATCATCAGCGGCCTCGACTCTGGATGGCATCTGAGTCACGACCGCACCTCGAGCATCGGTCGCCGCTCAGTCGCGATCCGTGCGCTGTACGCATCTGCCATTTGCTGGTGAGCGCTGCGCGAATACTCGCACGCCGCGTTGTCCGCATTGAATTGCGAAACCTGCTGACGAAAATAAAGGTAATTGAGATCCACGATTGCGCTCCTCGTTGTAAGCGGGAGCACTGGTCTCTCAGCCGCGCGAGCCTACGAATAATTCTCCGCGCGATGAATAGCTTATAACACGGAAGTGGCGACGCACCTAACGCCGACTAAGCAACGCATTGTAGCGATGGGCGCAGACCCTAGACGGGCGGTAGCCAGCCTGGACGCGCCCGAATATCCAATTCTTCAGCTTGACCATCCAGCTCGTCTGCCATCGTCAGAAGGATCGTTCTTGTTCGACCCTCAGCAAAATGGTGAGCCATTTTACGACAATGTTCCGCGTGCCGCCGCAAATCGCCCACGCTTTCGTCGGACATCCCACACTCCAAGCTTAGCAAGCGGGAGCACACGGAATGTCTCTCAGCCGGGTGAAGGCTCGCGAAAGTAGCTCACTCGGTCGGCTTTATTAGCATGCTGGCGCAAGGCGTAAAAGCGGCGCGCAGAACGTCAGGCCTGAGACTCTCGTTCAGTACGGGTAGAGCTTCAGACCAAGCGTCTCTCTTGAGCGCGTCACGATTTCTCTGGTTTCACGCTTCGCCAATTTCACCGATTGGCGAGCCTCTGCGCTGCACGCTTTTGCTCGGTACGATTGATCGCGAGCGAGGCGGGTAACGTCTGTGAGAGTTTCTATGATAGGCATTTCGCCTGACCCATAGCGCGGCGGGCCGTATAGAAAATTGCCCCACATTAGGATGTCTGAATAATCTTTCGGTCCCCGTCGTGATTGCCCCGCACCAGCTCGTCGGTGTTCCTGAGCAAGTCCATGGAGCGTGCGACCGCCAACAGAGACGAGCGCATCTCGCCAGCGGTATTCAGCTCACCGGCGAATTTCTCGTACCTATTGGCGAACTCCAGGTGGGCCGCCCGGACGACAGGGCTCGCCGCATTGACTGCTCGCTGACGTTCCTCAAGGGCGCGCATGCGAAAGTATTCGTTTCTTCAGAGGACATGATGGTGCTCCAAGCGCAGCTAGCGGGAGCACGACGAGTTGTCTCTCAGGCAGGCGCAGGCTCACGAATGGAAGGCGCCCGATGCGGTGCTTGTACCACATCAGCAGGTGCATACCTAATCGTGACCTCGAGGTCAGGACGCATCTCGCAGCGCCGCTTAGGCGCTCAAGCTAAGCGTCGATTTCCTCTTCATCCACCGCGCTTGCTCGCGACTGGATGAACTTGAAGCGCTCCGCCGGGTCCTTGCCCATCAGGCGCTCGACCAGATCCTTGACGGGCTGCCGGTCCTCGTAGGCCGCCGGTAGCGTCACCTTCAGCATGGACCGCGTCTTCGGGTCCATGGTGGTTTCCTTGAGCTGGTTCGGGTTCATCTCACCGAGGCCCTTGAAGCGGCTGACTTCGGCCTTCTTGCCCTTGAACTCGGTCGCTTCGAGCTCGGCGCGGTGGGCGTCGTCGCGGGCGTAGAGGGTCTTGGCTCCGGCGGTGAGGCGGTAGAGCGGCGGCTGGGCGAGGAAGAGGTGGCCGCGGCGGACCAGCTCCGGCATCTCCTGGAAGAAAAAGGTCATGAGGAGCGTCGCTATGTGGGCGCCGTCCACGTCCGCGTCCGTCATGATGACGATCCGCTCGTAGCGGAGGCTCGCCTCGTCGAACTTGTCTTTGGTGCCGCAGCCCAACGCGAGGTTGAGGTCGGCGATTTCCTGGTTGGCGCGGATCTTGTCGGCGGTGGCGCTGGCGACGTTGAGGATCTTGCCGCGGATGGGGAGGATCGCCTGCGTCTTGCGGTCGCGGGCCTGCTTGGCGGAGCCGCCGGCGCTGTCGCCTTCGACGATGAACAGCTCGGTGCCTTCGGGGTCGTCGCTGGCGCAGTCGGTGAGCTTGCCGGGGAGGCGGAGCTTGCGCGCGGAGGTGGGGGTCTTGCGCTTGACCTCGCGCTCCGCGCGGCGGCGGAGGCGCTCCTCCATCCGCTCGACGATCGAGCCCAGGAGCGCGCGGCCGCGGTCCATATTGTCGGCGAGGTAATGATCGAAATGGTCGCGGACCGCATTCTCGACGAAGCGCGCGGCCTCGAGGCTGGTGAGGCGGTCCTTGGTCTGACTCTGGAAGTGCGGGTTGCGGATGAACACGCTGAGCATCAGCTCGACGCCGTTGAAGACGTCGTCGGCGGTGATCTCCTTCGCCTTCTTGTTGCCGACCAGCTCTCCGAAGGCGCGGAGGCCCTTGGTAAGAGCGGCGCGGAGGCCCGCCTCGTGCGTACCGCCGTCGGGGGTTGGGATGGTGTTGCAGTAATAGCTTTCGGAGCCGTCCGAATAGAGCGGCCAGGCGACGGCCCATTCGGCGCTGCCCTGCGAGGCGCCGTCGGCGGCGGGGAAGTCCTGCTTGCCGGCGAAGGGCTGGTTGGTGACGGTAGGACGGTCGCCAAGCTGCTCGGCGAGGCTGTCGGCGAGGCCGCCGGGGAATTGGAAGACGGCCTGTTCGGGAACGTCCGCTGAGCTGAGCGACGGGTCGCACCGCCAGCGGATCTCGACGCCCGCGAAGAGGTAGGCCTTGGAACGGACGAGCCTGAGCAGGCGGAGCGGATCGAAGATGCTCTCCGCGCCGAAAATCTCCGGATCGGGCGTGAAGGTGACGGTGGTGCCGCGCTTGTTCGGAGCAGCGCCGACCTCTTCCAGTGGCGAGATGGCGACACCTTTGGAGAAGGCCTGGCGGTAGAGCTTCTTGTCGCGGGCGACCTCGATGATCGTCTCGGTCGAGAGGGCGTTGACGACGCTGACGCCGACGCCGTGCAGGCCGCCGGAGGTGCTGTAGGCCTTGCCCTCGAACTTACCGCCCGAGTGAAGGGTGGTCATGATCACCTCGAGCGCCGACTTGCCCGGATATTTCGGGTGCGGGTCGACGGGGATGCCGCGGCCGTTATCGAACACGGTCAGGCGGTTGCCCTTGTCGAGCGTGACCTCGATCCGGCTCGCGTGGCCGGCGACCGCCTCGTCCATCGCATTGTCGATGACCTCGGCAGCGAGGTGGTGGAGCGCGCGGGCGTCGGTGCCGCCGATGTACATGCCCGGACGACGGCGGACGGGCTCCAGACCTTCGAGAACCTCGATCGAGGAAGCGTCGTAGCTTTCGGGTGAAGGCGTGGCGGAAGAGGAAGCGAAGAGGTCGGCCATGTGAGCGACAGCTATAAGGCCCTGATTCCAGCCGTGCCAAGCTTGCGGCGACCTGTTTTCCACAGGCTTGAAATCCCAAACGGCAATTCCAAATCATTGTTGCCGGGCGCCAATCGGGTCCGGTGACGGGGGCTGCGGCCTCGGCCGCTTCCTCCGCCCTTGCTCATCAAGAGGAGGATAAAACATGCGCAGTGCATTCGATTTCGCGCCGTTCCGGCGCTCCACCGTCGGCTTCGACCGGCTCTTCGACATGCTCGAGAACAGCGGAACCGGCCAGGCCCAGGAGAACTATCCGCCGTTCGACCTCATCCGGCTCGGCGAGAACGACTATCGGATCGAACTCGCGGTTGCCGGCTTCCAGCCGAACGAGATCGACATCACGGCCCAGCAGAACGTGCTGATCGTCAGCGGCAAGAAGAAGGAAGAGTCCGACAACAAGGGCTCCGACTACATCTACCGCGGCATCGCGACCCGCTCGTTCGAGCGCCGCTTCGCGCTTGCCGATCACATCCAGGTGCGCGGCGCAGACCTGAAGGACGGCCTGCTGGCGATCGAACTGGTGCGTGAGATCCCCGAGGCGATGAAGCCCCGGAAGATCAGCATCGGCGGCGAGCAGCCTGCTTCGCAGCAGACGCTCGAGGCGCAGCGGGAGGCTGAGAACGCCTAACCGGCGCGCTTGAGCGCCAAAGGGAAGGCCCCGGGGCTCGCTTGAGCTCCGGGGCCTTTGTTTTGCGCCAGCCGTTGGGGAGTGAGGGGAGAGCCGGCCGGCGCGGGGGGTCACCAGACGCGGGTTTCCGCGATTTCCATTTCGCCCATGATCTGGACCAGGGCGTCGACAAGCTCGTCGGCCTTGTGGCTCGCCTGACGGTCGCTGCCGAAGGTCACGCCCAGCACAAGCTCGCCGCCCCAGTCGCCCTTGCCGACGGCCTTCCAGCCGCGAGCGCGGAGGCGCGCGTAGATATCCGAAGTCCTCGGACCGAAGCTGACCGTCACGATGTCGGGCATCAGGTCACGGAGCATGGTCGTTCCGCCAAGGGCTGCGCAGGTGCTTGCGAAGTGCGTGGCAGCCGCGGAATGGGCCGGCTTCGGCTGTTCGCGGCGCTGCCACTTCGGGCGGAGCAGGATGCGCTCCAGGGCAGAGGTCTCTTTGCGTTCGATCAGTCCGAGGTAAGTCACTGGTCTTGTCTCCTCTGGGGTCGGCGTCACGGCGAAGGATCTTCGACCGTGACGCCGTCCGCGATGGCCGTGGGGGCTAGCCGACGCGGAGTGAGCCGTTCATTTTGATGGGGCGGCTCATGTTGAAGTAGTTGGGCGAGGTCTTCATCACGGTCTCGTGGATCTCGGCGAAGTCTTCCGCCGATCCGTCACCCTTGATGCGAACTTCGTAGTCGACGTTCTGGTAGCCCGGCGGCACGGAGTCGCTGAGGCCCAGGAAGCCGCGAAGGTCGAGCTCGCCGCGGGTCTTGATCTCCAGCGAGTCCAAAGTGATGCCCTTGAGCGCCGCGCCGGCCACGTAGCCGACGGTGATGCAGGCGTTGAACGCCGCCATCAGCAGCTCCTGCGGGTTCGGCGCGCTATCGGACCCGAGCAGCTCGTGCGGCTCGTCGGCGACAATCTTGTGGCTCCGCGGTATGCGCTCGCCGGCCAGGGTGAAGCCCTCGACAATGGTCTCGCTGCGGGTCTGGCCAAGCCATCGGGTGGTCACGTCGAAGCCGACGATGGCCTTCGACTTATCCGCTTCGATCGCTTCGACGACTTCGCCGAGCGCCTGCAGGTCCAGGCCGTTCACGGGCGCATTCTTGACGGTATCCAACATCATTATTCTCCTTGGGTTGATTAGGTTCAGGCGAAGAGCGGAGCGGCTTCCGCGATGCGGGCCGCGGCCTTCGGCGAGATGCTCTCGAGCGTTGCCTTGAAGCGCTCGTGCACCATGCCGGAGCCGATGTAGGTCCAGCGTGCGGCCTGGTGCTGCTGCTCCTGAAGCGCCTCGCGGCTATCGAGCTTGCGGCCGATGACCTTCTCGAGCGCGTCGAGATTGAAGCTAGTCTGCATCTTCAATCCGTCGTCGAGGAAGGCGCCGATCTCGAAGAACTCGTCGATGACCCTGTCCATGTCGGCGGTGCGGCCTTCGGCGAGCGCGTCCACGATCAACGTGTCGAGCTTCGCGTGCTGGGCTTCTTCCATCCAGTGGAACTTCATCAGGCTCTTAAAGAGCGGATCGAGGTCCTGATCGTCGCGGATGCTGCCCAGGTAATGGGCCTGCGTCATCCATTCGATCATCAGGATCACCAGCCCGACCGCGAGCGGATCGTGGCGGAGAATTTCCCTGCCGATTGCTTCGGATGGTCCGATCACCTGGCACTCGACAGGGAAACCCCGAACAAACGCCGTATGGTAGCGCTTGAACAAGTGGATGTGCTTGGCCTCCTCGCCGGCGAAGTTGAGAAGGGCACGGACGAGCCAGTCGTCATCCATCAGATGCGGCCGGGCATGATCGAGCACGAACGGGAGAAGGAACTCCTCGACGATGCCGAAAATGCTCAGGTACTGGTGCGCCGAAATCTGGTTCAGCAGGCGCTGCTCGAACGGGTTCAGGCCTTCGACATTCGCAGTTCGCGCCAGGCTTTCCGGCATGAAGTTGCGGCTGAAGTCGAGTTCCTGGTCCGTCCGAAGAACGTCGTCGAGCTGCCACTGCGCCTTAAGTGAGGACGCGAGCGTCGTCTCGTAATTGAAGTTGTGATACATCTTCATTTCCCTTCGGGTGAAGTCTTAGGCGTGGATCGCAGGAAGAACCGCTGTCGCAACAGCAGACATTCCGGAGACAACCGCGAAGAATAGAACAACTATTGTCCGCGAACGTACGTCGTTATTCATTTCAATTCCCCTTGGTATTAGGCACATGAGGTCCCGACTTCGGAAGCGGTGCTTTCCGAATCTTCGAATTTCCTCTAACTCGATGGCCAGCTCTCTACGTGAGGGGGCGGATTGCTAAAATGACCGGCTTGCCGGATAACTTGATCGAAACGCCGCATACGTATGCGCAGCGAGGCTGCTCATGGATGTTTTGTCGGACATTCTAGGGTCGCTGCGCCTCAGCGGAGGCGTGGTGGTCGATGGGGAGTTCAGCGGGGATTTCTGCGTCGCCGCAGAATTCACGCCCGGGCACTTCACGCCGTTCTTCCCGGTTCCCGACAAGCTCGTCAGCTATCACTATGTCCGCTCGGGCAAGCTGATCGTCGAGCTGGACGGGATGGCCCCGGTGACCCTGGAAGCGGGTTCGATCGCGATCCTGCCGCGGAACGACCCGCACCGTCTGGCCAGCCGCTCCGGCATCCCGCCGGCCAATCCCAACGACATCAGCCGGGTCACGGCTGAGGGCGTTCACCGGGTCACGACCGGAACCGACGGGGAGAAGGCGGAAGTCTGGTGCGGCTTCCTCGAAACGGCGAACACCAGCGATCATCCGATCCTCGACGCGCTTCCTCCTCTGCTGACGCTGAAGGTCGTGGGTGGGGAGGCTGAGTGGCTCGACACGTCGATGCGCTTCCTGGCCGAGCAGAATCCGTCCTCCGAGGTCGTCGCAAAGCTGGCCGAGCTGTTCCTGACCCAGGCGGTCCGGGAATATGTCGAGCATCTTCCCGCGGGGGCCAGCGGTTGGCTGCGCGGGCTGACGGACCCGGCGGTGACCAAGGCCCTGTCGATCATCCATAGCCGCTACGCCGAGGACATCGACGTTGAGACTCTCGCGCGCGAGGCAGGGGTTTCGCGAACTGTCCTTGGCGAGAAGTTCACCGAGCTCATCGGCGAGCCGCCGATGCGGTACTGCGCCCAATGGCGCATGCGCGTTGCGGCGAACATGCTTCGCGACGGCAAGCAGAATGCCGCGAACGTGGCCTATGCGGTCGGCTTCAATTCGGAGGCGGCGTTCACGCGCGCGTTCAAGCGCGAGTATGGCGAGCCGCCCGCCACGTGGCGGCGGAGGATGGAGGAAGAGGCGAAGGAGCGCGCCGAACGTGCCGCCGGCGGACTTCCCGAGCAGATCGTTCGCTATTGCACGGCCAAGGATGGGACTCGGCTGGCCTTCTCTGCGGTCGGCGATGGGCCGCCGCTGGTGAAGGCGGCGAACTGGCTCAATCACCTTGAGCATGACTGGAAGAGCCCGGTGTGGCGGCACTGGCTTCACGAGCTGACGACCGGCCACACACTCATCCGTTACGACGAGCGGGCCAACGGCATGTCCGACTGGGACACGCCGGAGATCTCGTTCGAGGCCTTCGTCGACGATCTGGAATGCGTGATCGATTGCGCGGGGGTCGAGAAGTTCGACCTGCTCGGCATCAGCCAGGGCGCGTCGGTGGCCATCGCCTATGCTGTCCGCCATCCCGACCGAGTGCGGAAGCTGCTGATCTGCGGCGGCTATGCCGCGGGCTGGGCGACGCGCGGTGACGCGGAGGAGATTGCGCGGCGCGAGGCGCTGATCACGCTGACCGAAACGGGATGGGGGGCCGACCATCCGACCTACCGCCAGATCTTCACCAACCTCTACATTCCCGACGGCAGCCGCGAGCAGGTCGACTGGTGGAACGAGATGCAGAAGGTGAGCTGCTCGCCCGCCAATGCCGTCAAGCTCCAGCGTGCGCTGTCGCTGATCGACGTCCGCGACCTGCTTCCAAAGGTCAGCGTGCCGACGCTCATCTTCCATTCGAAGGACGACCAGGTGGTGCCGTTCGCGGCTGGGGAAAATCTGGCGAAGCACATTCCGGGCGCGACCTTCGTCCCGCTTGAGGGCGACAACCACATCATCCTGGAGAAGGAAGCCGCCTGGCAGCACTTCACGCGCGTGTCCCGCGAGTTTCTGAACTCCGGCGACTGGGAAGCATCGGCGCCGGCGATCGCGACCCGGACGCGCTCGGAAGATGAATTCGACACGTGCAACGGGCCGGACGGCGCCCGCATCGCCTACGCGACGAACGGGTCAGGCTTCCCGATCGTCAAGGCGCCGAACTGGATGACTCACCTGAAGCACGACTGGACGAGCCCGGTATACGGTCACTGGTACGAGTTCGCCGTTCAGCTCGGGAAGCTAATCCGAATGGACTTGCGCGGGTTCGGCCTTTCCGACTGGGACACGCCGAGCTTCACGTTCGACGACATGGTCGGGGACATGGAGGTCGTGCTCGACCACGCGCAGCTCGAGAGGTTCGACCTGGTTGCGGTTTCGCACGGTTGCGCGTTCGCGATGGCCTATGCGGCGCGGCATCCTGAACGGGTGCGCAAGCTCGTGCTGGTCAACAGCTTCGCCGCGGGCTGGCGCGTGCGCGCGGATCCTCAGGAGATCGCGTTTCGGGAGTCATTGCTGGAGATGAACCGCCAGCGGCCGTCCTTCCGGCGCAGCCTGCTCGGAGAGATGTTCATCACGCTCTACTTCCCGTCCGCGAGCGACGAGCTGATCGCCTGGCATAACGAGCATTTCCAGACGCTCGGGCCGGTGCCGAACATGGAGAAGATGATCCAGCTCGCCTCGATGATCGACGTCCGCGACGAGCTACCCAAGATCAAGGCGGAGACGCTGATCTTTCACGCCGACAAGGACGGCAACGCGCCGGTCCATGTCGGCCGGCAGGTCGCCGAGGCGATCGCGGGCGCGCGCTTCATCGAGCTCGACAGCGCGAACCACGTGCTGCTGGGCGACGAACCCGCCTGGCGCCAGTTCACGCGCCAGGCTAGGGCGTTTTTGCGGGGTTAACGAACCCGGGGACCGCCGAACGGAAGTGGCGGGGGCGGACGCCGATCGCGGCGCGGAAGCTGCGCCTGGTAGGCGACGCCGCAATGCTGCACGCAGTACGGGAAGCCCGGGTTCGACGGAGCGCCGCAGAAATGGAAGTCGGGCTCGCCCGGATGGCCCATCGGCCACTTGCAGATGCGGTCGTTGAGTTCGAGCAGGCTCGTCTTGTCGGCGACCTCGGGACTCGGCTTGGCCGGAACGAGGCGGCGCGGCGGAGCCGGCGGGATCGGCGCCTGCTGGTCGCCCGGACCCTGGCGGACGAAACCGCCCGGACCGATCGAGCGATATTGCAGGTCGGGATTGGCGGGACGCTGCGGCGAACGCGTCGGAGCCGCTGCCGCGGGAGCGGGCGCGGCCTGCTCGGGGGCAGGAGCGGGCGCTGCGGCGCGCGGGGCCGGGCGCTCGACCTTCTCGGCCTTGGGCGCGGGAGCGGCGGCGGCCGGAACCGGCTTTTCCTTTTCCTCACCCGGCTTCACCGGCGAGGGACGCGCTTCGAGACCGAGGCGGTGCGCCTTGCCGATCACTGCGTTACGGCTCACGCCACCAAGTTCATCGGCAATCTGGCTGGCCGTCGATCCTTCAGTCCACATCGCCTTCAGGCGTTCGATCCGCTCTTCCGTCCAGGACATCTAACTTGCTTCTCCAATATCGCTCGTCTTGCGGGGGATGACGCCAACCGATAGGCGCACCCGCGTGAACAGTTCGAGCGAGCAATCTCCAATCTGGGTTCAAACACCGCCAGGAGAGCCGGTATTGCACGGCGTCAACTGGGGCGGGCTCAAGACCCTTTATATCAAGGAGGTGCGCCGGTTCTTCAAGGTGCAGATGCAGACGGTGTGGGCTCCGGCCATTACCACCCTTCTGTACCTCGCCATTTTCACCGTCGCACTGGGTCGTGGCGGCAAGACGGTGATGGGGATTCACTTCGCCGATTTCATCGCGCCGGGCCTGATTGTCATGGCGATGATCCAGAACGCCTTCGCCAATTCGAGCTTCTCGCTGCTGGTCGGCAAGATGCAGGGCAATATCGTCGACTATCTGATGCCGCCGCTTTCGACGGGCGAGCTGATCGCGGGTTTGGTGGGGGCCGCGGTGACTCGTGCTTTCCTCGTCGGCTTCGCAGTCTGGCTTGCGATGTTCCTGTGGCCGGGCGTGTCGGTCGCAGTCCGGCATCCTCAGTGGGCGCTATGGTTCGGCCTGATGGGCGCGCTGATGCTGAGCTTCATGGGGCTGCTGACCTCGCTGTGGGCCGACAAGTTCGACCATGCCGCGGCGGTCACGAACTTCGTGGTGACGCCTTTGTCGCTGCTGTCGGGCACCTTCTATTCGGTGCACCAGCTGGCGCCCGCCTTTCAGAAGGTGAGCCACGCCAACCCCTTCTTCTACGTGATCAGCGGGTTCCGGTACGGCTTCCTGGGCGTGAGCGATTCGCCTGTGCTCATCGGCGCGCTCGTCCTTTTCTTGCTGAACATCGTCCTATGGGCGACCTGCTACACGCTGCTAAAACGTGGCTGGAAGATCAAGCAGTAGCCTTTTCAGCCACTTAGCCCGTTAAGCTAATTGAACGCCGGATAACGAGCGCGTTCAGGGTCCAAATATCCGCTGTCCTCCACAAGATGCGCATCAACCCGCTCGAAGGAGAGCAAGTGATGCGTAAGGTTCTGATTTCCGCCGCCGCCGCAGTTTCGGTCCTGGCGTTTGCGGCTCCCGCCGCCGCCCAGTGGGCGCCTGCGCCGCAGTATGGCTACGGCTACAACAACAACTACGGCGGCGTCCGCAGCCTGCAGGTTCGCGTGAACCAGCTGCAGCGCCAGATCGATCGGCTCGCACAGCGCCGAGCGATCAGCCGGGACGAGTACAACGGTCTCCAGCATGACGCGCGTAACGTCGAGCGCCGTCTCGCCGATCGCAGCCGCAACGGCCTCAACCGGCGCGAGTACGCCGAGATCCAGGGACGCATCGCGCGCCTGGAGCAGCGCATCTCGCACGAGGTGAACGACGGCCGCCGCTACGGCTATAACAACTACAACGGCTACAACAATAGCGGTTGGGTCGACCGGGACCGCGACGGCCGCAACGACCGTTACGAAGACGATCAGGGCTACCGCCACGACTAAGCGGAAACGCCAGGATCCATGAGAGGCGCGCCGGGGAAACTCGGCGCGCCTTTTCCTTTTCGGGCGCTCTGGCTATAGGTGCCGCGGCTGCAACAGCCGTTCCAAACCACCACAGAAGGACTCGCCCGAGATGGCAATCACTCCGCTCATGCCCGTTTATCCGCGTTGCGAAGTGCGGCCGGTTCGAGGCGAGGGTGTCTATCTCTATGGTGAGAACGGTGAGAAGTACCTCGACTTTGCGTCGGGCATCGCGGTGAACCTGCTTGGCCACGGCCACGCGCACCTGACCCAGGCGATCCAGAAGCAGGCCGCGACGCTGATGCACGTGTCGAACCTGTACGGCAGCCCGCAGGGTGAGGCCTTCGCTCAGCGCCTGGTCGACCTGACCTTCGCCGACACGGTCTTCTTCACCAATTCGGGCGCCGAAGCGGTCGAATGTTCGATCAAAACGGCCCGCCGCTATCACCATGCGAAGGGCAATCCGCACAAGCACGACCTGATCACCTTTTCGAACGCCTTCCATGGGCGGACGATGGCGACCATCAGCGCGACCAATCAGGAAAAGCTGCGCGACGGCTTCGCGCCGCTCCTGCCGGGCTTCAAGGTCGTCGAGTTCGACAACCTCGACGCGGCGCTCGCCGCGGTCGACGAGAATACGGCCGGCTTCCTTCTCGAGCCGGTGCAGGGCGAAGGCGGCATCCGTCCGGCAAGCCACGAGTTCATCGCCGGCCTCCGCGCGGTCTGCGACGAGAATGACCTGATGCTGGTGTTCGACGAAGTGCAGTGCGGCGTCGCACGCACCGGCACGCTCTATGCCTATGAACAGTACGGCGTCGCGCCGGATATCATGGCGTCGGCCAAGGGCATCGGCGGCGGTTTCCCGCTGGGCGCCTGCCTCGCCACGGAGAAGGCGGCGAGCGGCATGGTCATCGGGACGCACGGTTCGACCTACGGCGGCAACCCGCTTGCGATGGCGGCCGGTCAGGCGGTGTTCGACGTGGTCGCGAACGACGAGTTCCTCGCCAACGTCCGCCTGATGGGCGAGCGGCTGCGTTCGGCGCTGGAGCAGATGATCCCGAACCACGATCATCTTTTCGACAGCGTTCGCGGCATGGGCCTGATGCTCGGCGTCAAGATGAAGACCGACAGCCGCGCCTTCGTAAACTATCTGCGCACGCAGGGCCTGCTGACGGTCGCGGCCGGCGACAATGTCATGCGCGTGCTTCCGCCGCTGACGATCGACGAGGCCAACGTCCGCGAGTTCGTCGAGAGTCTGTCGGCCGCCGCCGCGCAATATGAGGTTCCGGCCGCCGCGGCCTGAGAGGTTGGAAGGCGGTCCGGCGGTTCCTATTTAGGCGCAATGCCAACAACCGGCCTGTCCATCGACGTCGCAATCGGCGTCACCATCCCCGCGCGCGATGCGCGTGGTCGCGCCACCCGTATCGGCCCGGTGCTCGACGAGATCCTGTCGGCGCACCAATATCCGCCCGTCATCGAGCGGCTGCTCGCCGAGGCGCTGACTCTGACCGCGCTCCTGGGGACCCTCCTGAAGGACCCAGAGGGGCAGATGACGCTCCAGGCGCAGACCGAGAATGGTGCGATCGACCTGCTCGTCTGCGACTATCTGAACGGCGAGCTTCGCGGCTACGTCCGGCACGACCCTGCACGCCTTGCGGACGTCGGGCCGAGCCCCTCGCTCTTCGCCTTGTTCGGCAAGGGCTATCTGGCGATCACCTTCGACCAGCCGCTGACCGACGAGCGCTACCAGGGCATCGTCCCGCTGGAGGGAGATAGCCTCGCCCAGGCCGCGCAAAGCTACTTCGCGCAGTCGGAGCAGATCCCGAGCCTTGTCCGCCTGGCCGCCGAGAAGCGCGACGGCCGCTGGACCGCCGGCGGACTGTTGTTCCAGCACCTGCCTGAAGGCGAAGAGGGCCGTGAGCGGCTGCACACGCAGCTCGATCATCCCGACTGGCCTCACGTCGCGATCCTTGCGGGGTCGGTGAAGCCGGAAGAGCTCACGAACCCGGAGCTACCACTCGACGAGCTGATCTGGCGCCTCTTCCATGAGGAAGCGGAGGTCCGCACCTTCACGCCCGTTCACCTCAAGCGCGGCTGCCGCTGCGACCCGGCCTATGTCCGCTCAGTGATCGCACGATTCCCGGAGGAGGAGCGCGAGGCGATGGTGGGTCCGGATGGATTCATCACCGTGGACTGCGCCTTTTGCTCGACGAGCTTTCCGATCACTCTGGAGGAAGTGTCTTAGGACGCCCAAAGTGATTACGTCCGTTAACAATTTTGTGGTAAGCGGGCACGATGAGCCGAGTTGCTAGAGCGATAACCGGAGTGGCGGGCGGCATCGTGATGCTGCTCGGCCTGACGGCTGCAATGCATCCGGCAGTCCTCGTCCAGGCCGGTCCCGGCCTTTGGGAGATCGTGGGCGGCCCGCAGGGCGGCCGGCCGAAGATCTGCGTCGCCAATCCACTGGTGCTCGCGCAGCTCGAGCACCGCACGGGCAATTGCAAGCGTGACGTGGTTCGCGATGCGCCGACCTCGGCGGAGATCAGCTACACGTGTGCCGGCGGCGGCTTCGGCACGACGACGATCGAGCAGATCACGCCGCGTGCGCTGCGCATCGAGACGCAGGGCATTTCCGACAATGCGCCGTTCCACTACACGATTCAGGCACGAAAAGTCGGAAATTGCTGAGAAAAGTCTCGGCTCATTAAGCAAGGGTTTAACCAATAGAGGCTAGGAAGGGCTCGTGCCGGACTTGGCACGCTTTCCTCCCAAACGGGTTTGACCCGGAACTGGGCCGCCTTCCTCCGGGACGGCGGCCCTTCTTTCTTTGGCGTCCCGTCGCGCCTAGATGCGCGCCGATGGCTGAACAGGCTCAACAGAAGAAGGCGGTCGTCCTCCTGTCCGGGGGACTGGATTCCATGGTTTGCGCCGCGCTGGCGAAGGAGCAGGGATTCGAGGTTCTCGCGCTGACGATCGACTACAACCAGCGTCACCGCGTGGAGCTGGAGGCGGCGCGTCGGATCGCGGAACGCATGGGTATCCGCCACATCGTCCTGCCGCTCGACTTGCGGGCCTTCGGCGGATCGGCGCTGACCAGCGCCGCCGCCGTGCCGAAGGACGGCGTTCAGCCCGGAATTCCGATCACCTATGTGCCCGCGCGCAACCTCGTCTTCCTGAGCCTTGCCTTGGCGTGGGCAGAGGCGGAGGGATCGAGCGACCTCTTCATCGGCGTGAATGCGCTCGATTATTCCGGCTATCCCGATTGCCGCCCCGAGTTCGTCAGCGGCTTCGAGAAGCTCGCTCGGCTGGCTACGAAAGCCGGGAGCGAAGGCGGCGAGATTACCATCCATGCGCCGTTGCAGCACATGACCAAGGCGGACATCGCGCGGGAGGCGCAGCGTCTCGGCCTCGACGCTGGCCAGAGCCATAGCTGCTACGATCCCGACCCTCAGGGCCGCGCATGCGGCGAATGCGACGCCTGCCGCCTGCGCGCCAAGGGCTTCGCGGACGCCGGCATCAAGGATCCAACGGTCTACGCATGACCTACGCCGTCAAGGAATGCTTTCTCACGCTGCAGGGCGAGGGCGTGCAGAGCGGCCGTCGCGCGGTGTTCCTGCGCTTTGCCGGTTGCAATCTCTGGTCGGGACGGGAGCAGGATCGGGAGAGCGCGCAGTGCACGTTCTGCGACACCGATTTCGTGGGCACCGACGGCGAGGGGGGCGGCAAGTTCGCCCGTGCGGAAGCGCTCGCCGATCATGTGCGGGACGTCTGGGGCAGGGGCTGCGACGACCGCCTCGTCGTGATTACGGGCGGAGAGCCGATGCTGCAGCTCGACCGGCCGCTCCTCGATGCGCTGCATGAGCAGGGCTTCCGGGTCGCGGTGGAGAGCAATGGCACCCTTCCGGCGACCGAAGGCATCGACTGGCTGTGCATCAGTCCAAAGGCAGGCACCGACGTCGTTCAGCGGAGCGGCGACGAGCTCAAGCTGGTCTGGCCGCAGCCCGGCGTCGACCTCGACGCGCTGGAGGGCTGGGACTTTCGCAACTTCCTGATCCAGCCGTTGGATTGCGAGGCGCGGGAAGAGGCGCTCGACGCGGCGATTCGGCTGGTGATGGAGCGGCCCCAGTGGCGCCTGTCCTTGCAGACGCACAAGCTTCTAGGGCTTCCCTAGGTATAAAAAAGAGGCTGCCGAGCGAACCCGGCAGCCTCTTGAAATCCAACACTCCCGAAGGAGTGCAGAAGACTTACTGAGCGTTCGTCGCCGCAGCGTTCGCAGCGTCGGCTGCGCTGTTGGCGGCGTCGGCGGCGCTGTTGGCAGCGTCCGCAGCATTCATGCTCATGTTCGCGTCCATGGTCGCATTGGCGTCCGTGTTCGCAGTCGCGTCGAGACCGGTGGTGTCGTTCACCATCAGGTTGTCGGTCGCGAGGTTGTCGACGTTCATCGTGTTGTCAGCGGATTCGTTGCTGCTGCAAGCAGAAACCGCCAGGGCCGCACCAGCGACCAGGATAAGAGCACGCATTCAAAACTCCCTAATTATCCGATCTGAGAGCGGGGGATGCCCACGCGCAAATCGCGGGCACAATAGTCTGAAGCGCTCGCCACCATCAAGAGACTTTGCAGGCGCTCCGCAAGGTGCTGAGAAAGCTGTCAAAATTGGCTTTGAGAGCGGAATCCACGCGCGTCATCGACGCCGGCTTCCCAAGAGCGGACAGGCTCGTGACGCCGAAATCGCTGATGCCGCACGGCACGATCCCGCCGAAGTGCGACAGGTCGGGATCCACGTTGATCGCGAAGCCGTGGAGAGTCACCCAGCGCTTCACGCGAATGCCCAAAGCGCCGATTTTCGCTTCGGTCGGGCCTTCGCCGACCCAGATGCCGATGCGCCCCTCGGCGCGGTGCGCGTCGACGCCCAGGTCTGTCAGCGTCGCGATGATCCAGCCTTCGAGCGAATGAACAAGGCAGCGGACGTCGCGGCCCCGCTTGTCGAGGTCTAGCATCAGATATCCGACCCGCTGCCCCGGCCCGTGATAGGTGTAGCGGCCGCCGCGGCCTGCCTCGAAAACGGGAAAGCCGAGGGGATTGAACAGCTCCGCGGGGTCCGCGCTCGTCCCCGCAGTGAACAAGGGCGGGTGCTCGAGCAGCCAGACGCATTCGGAGGCCGTGCCGGCGCGAATGTCCGCGGCGCGCTTCTCCATGAAGGCATGCGCCTCCTCATAGGGGACGAGCCTGTCGCTAACGCGCCATTCGATGTCCGCCGTCTCCGTCACGCTTGCGCAGATGGCCCCGCAGCGAACTCTGGGCAAGCGTTGCAAGTGCCCGTTCGGCCACGCATAACGTCCGCGTTCAACTGGAGGGGCCCATTGTGGCAAGCACGTTTTCGATCTCGCGCGCATGGGACGAGACCCGGGACATCTTTCGCCGCGACGGCGGATTGTATGTCGCCGTTGCGCTCGCCATGATCGTCCTTCCCGAAGTCGCCGTCGGCGTCATTGCGCCCGATCCGGGGAACACGCCGTCGGGTGGCGTTCAGCTGCTCCGGCTGCTCGCGGGACTGATCGCGCTGATCGGGCAGCTCTCGATCATCCGGCTCGCGATCGGCCCGTCGACCACCGTCGGCGATGCCATCCGTCACGGCGCCCGCCGCTTTCCGTCGGCGCTCGGCGCCATCATCCTCCTTGTGATCGCGATGATGCTGGTCACCATCCCGTTGGTGCTCGTTCTGGCGCCGCTGCTCGGTGCCGACATAGCGCATATGACCGCGCAGCCGAAGGGACCCGAAGCGACGCTGATCCTCATAGTGCTGCTGATCATCATCGCGATTTCCGTCCGCTTCACATTGCTGTCGCCGGTTTCCAGCGCAGAGGAGATCGGCCCGATCGCCATTCTGAAGCGGAGCTGGAACCTGACGACCGGACGCTACTGGCGCCTTGCCGGCTTCGTTGGCCTCCTGCTGATTGCGGCGATCTTCCTGCTGTTCACGGCGGGGATCATCGGCGGCCTGCTGGCGAAGATGGTCAGCCCGAACATCGAGCCTTTCTCCATCGGCGCGCTCATCCTCTCGCTCGTCGCAGGCGCGGCGCAGGGCATTTTCTCGGTGATGGCGGCGCTGATGCTGGCGCGCGTCTACGCTCAGGTCGCGGGGCGCGATGCCGAGGCGAGCGTTCCGAGCAGCGGCACCTGAGGCGCGCAGTCCCTCGGCAGGAAGCCTAGAAGGCGCGGGTCGGGGAAGCGTTCGATCGCGCGTCGATAGGGCGTGAAGCCCGCGCGCCGGTAAGCTGACAGGGCCGCAGGATGGTCGAGCGAGCAGGTGTGCACGTGCACGCGCTTGATGCCGTCGCGCCAGGCCAGGCGTAGCGCTTGGGCAAGTAGCCAGCGGCCGTGTCCCTGACCTGACAGCTCGGGCGCCAAGCCGACAAATGCCAGTTCGCACTGGCCGGTCTCGCGAAAGTCCAGCTCGAGCATGCCAACGTCGCGACCGTCCTGCTCGACGACATAGAGCTCGACCTTCGGATCGCGGATGATAGCCGCAAGTTCCTGGTCGCTCATGATCAGGCGCGAGAACCACAGCCAGCGTGAGCCGATCAGCCGGAACAGTTCGCGATAGGCGTCGGGGTCGGGCTCTTCGGTCCGTCGCAGTGACAATAGGGACGGCGGCACCGCGCCCGAAGGCGGCTCGTGCATTTCAAGGAAGGTGACGACCGCCGCGAGGTCACTGTCGGCAACGGGATCGTAGCTCATTTCCAGGCGGCCAGCGGCGGGAGGCTCATCAGGATGGCGTCGATGTTGCCGCCGGTCTTCAGGCCGAACAGAGTGCCGCGATCGTAGAGCAGGTTGAACTCGACGTAACGGCCGCGGAACTCGAGCAGGCGCTGCCGATCCTCCTCGCCGAACGGCGCGTCGCGCCGCTGGCGGACGATCTTGGGGAAGATGTCGAGAAAGGCCTCGCCGACGTCACGCGTGAAGGCGAAATTGGCGTCGAAGGTCGGTCCTTCGCCCGGTTCGAAGCAGTCGAGATGATCGTAGAAGATGCCGCCGACCCCGCGCGGAACGCCGCGGTGCGGGATGAAGAAGTAATCGTCCGCCCACTTCGAAAAGCGCGGGTAGAAGGTCGGATCGTGGGCCGCGCAGGCCGCGCGCAGGCGGGCGTGGAAGGCTTCGGTGTCCTCTTCGTTCGGAATGGCCGGATTGAGATCGGCGCCGCCGCCGAACCAGCGCTTGGTCGTGGTCAGGAAGCGCGTGTTCATGTGCACCGCCGGCACATGCGGGTTGGCCATGTGAGCGACGAGGCTAATGCCGGTCGCGAAGAAGTTCGGGTTTTCCTCGGCCCCCGGGATGCTCTTGGCGAACTCAGGCGAGAAGGTGCCGCCGACGGTGGAGACGTTCACGCCCACCTTCTCGAAGACCTTGCCGGTCATCTGTCCGCGCACCCCGCCACCGCCGGGATCGCCGGAATGATCCGTGCGATCCCAAGGCGTGTAGACCAAAGCCGCGTCGCTACCGGCCTCGCGCTCGATTGTCTCGAACTCGGCGCAGATGCGGTCGCGGAGGGATTCGAACCAGTCGCGGGCGGCTTGCTGTTGTTCGTCGAGCGGAAGCATGGCGGCCCTTTAGTCGGACTGCCGCGCGATTGTCAGCGTGTTGTTGGTGGCGCTGGCGCGATGAGCTACAACATCCTGGTCGCAACGCATCGCAAAGGGGACGGCGATGTTGATTGCCCTGCTGGTGCCGCTGGTTCTTGCTAGCCTTGCTTTCGCGTTTATCCTGTTCAGAGCCGCTCTTTCGCGGAACGCCGCGCCCAGCCGCGAAGGACTGGTGCTTGGGGCGATCACCAATTTCTTCGATACGCTCGGTATCGGATCGTTCGCGCCGACGATGGCCTGGTTCAAATTCCGCAAGCTGGTGCCGGATCGGTTGATCCCGCCGACGATGCTCGTTGGCCACTCGCTGCCGACTATGGTTCAGGCAGTCATCTACCTGTTCATTCTGGGGGTACTGGTCGATCCAGTGCTACTGGTCGGCTGCATGATCGCGCTGCTGATGGGCGGGCTCATCGGCGCGCCCATGGTCGCGAGGACCAAGGTCTGGATGATACAGGCGGCGGTCGCCGTTGCCCTCCTGCTCGCCGCCGTCCTGTACGTCATGACCAATCTGCACATGATGCCTGGCGGCGGTACCTCTTCGAGCTTGCCGATGAACCTGACGGTCGTCGCGATCGTCGGCAATTTCGTCTTCGGCATCCTGCTCAACTTCGGGGTTGGACATTATGCGCCGAGCCTCGTCATGCTCAGTTTGATGGGCCTGGACCCCAAACTGTGCTTCCCGATCATGGCGGGCGGTGGGGCTCTCACCGTTGCCGGGGCGGGTGTTCGACACATCGGCCTCGGCCAGATCGACGTGCGCATTGCGCTGGGAATGGCGCTGGGCGGTATCCCCGCAGTCTTGCTTGCGGCCTTCATCGTCAAGAGCATGCCGCTCGAGGCGCTTCGCTGGCTGGTGATCGTGGTCGTCCTATACGCGGCGGCGGTCATGAGCCGCGCCGCGATAGTGGGGCGCCGCGAACACATCGCAGAGGGTGCGACCGCTACGGTCACCATCTGACCGATTCCGCCCCTTGGCAGCCCTGAAACGCCCCGCTATCAGGCCCGCCAATCGCCTTGGAGGTCCTCTCGGGCGACTTCGTTATGTGCCCTTCCGGCACTAGCAGCACATTGCGTCACAAGGGGAAGCATGGCCACGCTGGAACAATCCGCAAAGGGTTCGGACCCGGCTGAATCGGAAGGCGGCGTCCGCCGTCGCGATTTCTTGAACGTTGCGGCAGTCAGCTTCGCCGGCGTCGGCGTAGTTGCGGTCGCTCTTCCGCTGATCCAGCAGATGAGCCCGCCGGCCGACGTTCTCGCGCTCGCATCGACCGAGGTCGACATTTCCAAGATCGCCGCGGGTCAGGCGATCAAGACCGTGTGGCGCAAGCAGCCGGTGTTCATCCGCAACCTGACGCCGGACGAGATCAAGGCCGCGAACTCGGTCCCTCTGTCCGAGCTTCGCGATCCTCAGACGCTGGCGCAGCGGACGAAGCCGGGCAAGGCGAACTGGCTGATCACGCTCGGCGTTTGCACCCACCTCGGCTGCGTTCCGCTCGGAACCGGCGAGGGTGAGAACCGGGGTCCGTTCGGCGGCTATTTCTGCCCGTGCCACGGTTCGGCCTACGACACCGCCGCGCGTATCCGGCAGGGGCCGGCACCCAAGAACCTTGTGGTGCCTGACTATGAATTCGTTTCCGACACGACCGTGCGGATCGGCTGAGGGGAAAGAGCCGTAAGATGAGCTTTGCCTGGGCAAGACCCTACGAACCAAAAGCGCCGATCATGCGTTGGCTCGACGAGCGCCTGCCGCTTCCGCGGCTGGTCTATGGTGCGATCGGGGGCGGTTATCCGGTTCCACGCAACCTGAACTATTGGTGGAACTTCGGCGTCCTCGCCGGCATCTTCCTGATGGTCCAGATCGTCACCGGCATCGTGCTGGCGATGTGGTACTATTCGTCCGCGGACGGCGCGTTCAACTCGGTCGAGCACATCATGCGCGACGTGAACGCCGGCTGGGCGATCCGCTACGCGCACATGAACGGCGCGAGCTTCTTCTTCATCGTCACCTACATCCACATCTTCCGCGGCCTCTATTACGGATCGTACAAGGCGCCGCGCGAACTCGTGTGGATGCTGGGCCTCGTCATCTATTTGCTGATGATGGCCACGGCCTTCATGGGCTACGTCCTTCCCTGGGGCCAGATGAGCTACTGGGGTGCGCAGGTCATCACCGGGTTCTTCTCGGCATTCCCGCTGGTAGGTGAGCCGATCCGCGTGTGGCTGCTGGGCGGCTACGCGCCGGATCAGGCCGCGCTGACGCGCTTCTTCTCGCTGCACTATCTGCTGCCGTTCGTGATCGCGGCGGTCGTGATCCTGCACATCTGGGCGCTGCATATCCCGGGTTCGAACAACCCGACCGGCGTCGACGTGAAGGACGAGAAGGACACGCTGCCGTTCCATCCGTTCTACACGGCCAAGGACGGCTGGTTCGCAGCCGGGTTCGTCCTGCTCTACGCCTTGTTCGTCTACTTCGCGCCGAACTATCTGGGGCATCCCGACAATTACATTCCGGCCAATCCGCTGGCGACGCCTGCGCATATCGTTCCCGAATGGTATTTCTGGCCGTTCTACGCGATCCTGCGCGCCTTCACCGTGGACTTCATCCTGCCCGCGAAGCTGTGGGGCGTGGTGGCCATGTTCAGCTCGATCCTGCTGCTGTTCTTCCTGCCGTGGCTCGATCGTTCGCCGGTCCGTTCGGGATCCTACCGTCCGATCTTCAAACGCTTCTTCTGGCTGCTGGTCGCCGACGTGTTCGTTCTCGGCTGGTGCGGCGGCGCTCCTGCGACGCCGTTCTACGTCGCGCTGAGCCAGCTCGCGGCCGCGTATTATTTCGCGCACTTCCTCATCATCCTGCCGCTCATTTCGAAGTTCGAGACGACGCTTCCGCTTCCGGATTCGATCAGCTCTTCGCGGCTGCATGGAGAGAAGAAGGAAGCTGCACCGGTAGGCGCTCCGGCGCACTCGACGACGATTGCCGGGTAAGGGGGATCAATGCTGTTGCGCTCCATCAAGTATCTCGTCGGCGCTGCATTCGCCGGCGTCCTGCTGATCTCCTTCTTCGTCGGGGTCTCGAACTATCTGAGCAGCCCTCCGGCCCCGACGGCGGAGGAAGAGTTCCACAAGCATCCGAAGCATCTGGCACTCGCCAGTGACGGACCGCTCGGGCGTTTCGATCGCCAGCAGCTTCAGCGCGGCTTCCAGGTCTACAAGGAAGTCTGCTCGGCGTGCCATAGCCTGAGCCTGGTGGCGTTCCACGACCTGGAAGCGCTCGGCTATAGCGAGGCCGAAGTGAAGGCCATCGCCAACCAGTGGCAGACCGAAGTTCCTTCGGTGAACCCGGAAACGGGTGAGCCGGCGACCCGCAAGGCCCTGTCGAGCGACCGCTTCCCGGCTCCGTATGCGAACGAAGTTGCCGCGCGCGCTGCCAACAACAACGCGCTTCCGCCTGACCTGTCCCTGATGACCAAGGCGCGTCATGACGGCGGTGCGTACGTCTACTCGCTGCTGACGGGCTTCCAGCCCCAGCCGGCCGAGCTGGTGAAGAAGTTCCCGTCCGCGAAGACGCCGAACGGGCTGCACTACAATCCGTATTTCGCGAACCTGAACCTCGCCATGCCGCCGCCGCTGACCAGCGAGGGCCAGGTCACCTACGCTCCGGGCAATCCGAAGCCGACGGTCGACCAGATGGCAAAGGACGTCTCGGCGTTCCTCGTGTGGACGGCCGAGCCCAAGCTCGAGCAGCGCCATGCAACGGGCATCGCCGTCTCCATCTTCCTGCTGTTCGCGACTATCCTCGGCTATCTCGCCTACCAGAACATCTGGCGGACGGAGAAGTCGGTCGTCCGCGAGACAGGCGTGCTCGACCCGAAGAACCAGGCCAAGACCGCGCGGGCGCGCGGCAAGGCGGGCATTCAGGGTTAATCCGAATATCGAACCCGCCTGCGCGACGAGTGTCGTTCAGGCGGGTTCGCTTCAAACCTCCGAGGGAAAACCAAATTCAGCACCTATTCACGTGCTGAAGCGTTCTTTGGTGCATAACTCCTAGTAATCCCGGAGAAACCTTATGCGCGTCCTCTCACTTCGCACCGCTGCGATAGCACTTGTGGCCGGCCTCGGCCTCGGCGGCTGCGCTTATGGACCTTACGGCGGTGTCGGCGTCGGTTACGGCAACGGTTATTACGGCAACAACGGCTATTATGATCCGTACTACGGCGGCGGCTACGGCTATTCGCCGTACGGTTACGGCGCGGGCTACGGCTACGGTTACGGCGACCCGTATTACGGCTGGAACAACGGCTTCTATTATCCGGGCACCGGCTACTACGTGTACGACCAGTATCGTCGTCCGCACCGTTGGAGCGACGACCAGCGCCGTTATTGGGAAAGTCGCCGCCAGCGCTACAACCGCGGCGACAGCTCGGTGAACCGCATCGTCCAGAACTGGGCGGACTTCCAGAACGGACCGAGTTCAACGAACACGGCTCGCCAGCAGGAAGTTATCCGTCAGCAGCAGATTCTGCGGGAACGCACCAACACCAATGGCACGTTCCGCGACCGCAACGTGAGCGTCCAGCAGCAAATCAATGCGGAGCGCGCTCGCGCCCGCTTCGATGCTCAGCAGGCTCGCTCGCAGGAGCGTTCGTCGGCGAAGGCGGAGCGTCGCGCGTCTCGCGAGGAGGTTCGTTCCGAACGTCGCGGCCTTCGCGTGCGCAACGCACGTGGAACCGAGAACGACTAAAGGGCAGGGGGCGTTCGCCGATGCGGCGGGCGCCCTTTGCTAATTCGGCCTGCGCCGGATCAGCACGATCGACGTGAACCGCATGACCGGGACGTCGTCCTGGTTTGTCACCGTCGTCTCCGTGCGGAACGATCCGATCTCCGGCTTCGAATTCGACGGCCGTTTCTCCACGATCTTGCCGCGCACGTGGAGCGTGTCGCCCGGATAGACCGGCTTCAGCCAGCGTAACTCGTCGATCCCCGGCGATCCCAGCCCCGCCTGCTCATCCTCGACCACATGGCGGGCGATGACGCCCATCACCATGGCGCAGGTATGCCAACCGCTTGCGGCGATGCGGCCGAAGTGCGTCTTTGCCGCTTCTTCGTCCGACAGGTGGAACGGCTGCGGATCGTACTTGCGCGCGAACTCGAGCACCTCCTCCCGCGTCACGCCGTAGGAGCCGAAATAGGTTTCCGCTCCAACCTCCAGGTCTTCGAAATATCGCATGGCGGCGGCATAGCGAGCGACATGGCTTGGCGCGAGTGCAAAGCCCGCGCTACGAAACGGCCGTGGCAACCGAAGCTCCGCTGGCCGGCCGATGGCATCCGCGTCTCATCGAGGCGGCGCGAGCCCTGCATGAGAACCGTTTCGACGTCGCCGAACGGATCCTGAAGCCGCATCTCAAGGAAGACCCGTTCGACGTCCGAGCCATCCGCATGCTCGCCGAACTGGCGGCGCGGCTGGGACGGCTGAAGGATTCCGAGACTCTTCTTCGCCGGGCGCTGGAGATTGATCCGAATTTCACGGCCGCACGTGCGAACCTCGCGATGGTGCTTGGGCGCCTTGGCCGGCCGGCCGAAGCGCTCGAGCTGATGGATGAGATATTCGAGGCGGAGCCGGACCGCGTCGGCCACCTCAACCTCAAGGCGGCGACGCTGGGACGGCTGGGAGACTTTGAGCAGGCGCTGACGCTTTACCGGCAGGTACTCGATCGTGCCCCAAACCAGCCGCGCGTGCTGATGAGCTACGGCCACATGCTGAAGACGGTCGGGCGGCTGGATGAATCGATCGAGGCTTATCGGAAATCGATCTCCATCAACCCGGCGCTGGGGGAGGCTTGGTGGAGCCTCGCCAACCTCAAGACGGTGCGTTTTGCCGAAGACGACATAGCCGCAATGGAGCAGGCGCTCGGGCGTCCGGATCTGAAGGACAGCGACCGCTTCCATCTGGAGTTCGCCCTCGGCAAGGCGCTCCACGACGTCGGACGGATCGACGACGCTTTTGCCCATTACGCCGCGGGCAACCGGCTCCGGCGCGAGTACCACCCGTTCAACGCCAGGCACCTTCGTGAAATGGTCGACCGCAGTATCGAACTGTTCACGGCGGAGCTGCTGAACAGTCCCGGCGGAAGCCCCGCCGCCGACCCGATCTTCATCGTCGGCATGCCGCGTGCGGGTTCCACCCTCGTCGAGCAGATTCTGTCGTCGCACAGCAAGGTCGAAGGTACGTCGGAGCTTCCCGACATGCCGGTGATCGCTCGCGGATCGGGGAAATATCCGGCGTCGGCGGCGGAGCTTGGCCCGCAAGGGCGCCGCGAGGCGGGCGAGGAATATCTGAAGCGGACGGCGGTGCAGCGCCGCACCGACCGGCCGTTCTTCATCGACAAGCTGCCGAACAACTGGATGTTCGCGCCGTTCATCCATCTTGTCCTTCCGAACGCGAAGATCGTGGATGCGCGGCGGCATCCGCTCGGCTGCTGCTTCTCGAACTTCCGCCAGCATTTCGCGCGGGGCCAGGACTTCACCTACGATCTCGATGATCTTGGCCGTTACTATGCCGATTACGTGCGGCTGATGGCGCACATGGACAGTGTTCTTCCGGGCCGAGTGCACCGCGTGATCTACGAGCGGATGGTGGACGATACCGAGGCCGAGATCCGGGCGCTGCTCGACTATTGCGGACTGGAGTTCGAGCCGGCGTGCTTGTCGTTTTACGAGACCGAGCGCGCCGTACGGACCCCAAGTTCGGAGCAGGTTCGCCGCCCCATCTACCGCGATGCGACCGAAGAGTGGCGCGCATACGAGGCGCATATGGACCCGTTGAAGCGCGCGCTGGGCCCCGTTCTCGACGCTTATCCGGGTGCACCGGTCGAATTTCTGTAGCGCCGCTGTCACAATCCACAGGGAAGTGACGGGTACGCAACGAGTGCCCGTTGACAAGTCGAAGCCGCTCTGCCGCGATGCAGTCATTCACGTCAAAGGGGGCTTTGATGACCGCTCGGAAAATTCGCGCGCTCACTTTCGGTTTTCTCGCATCAACAGCAATTGCCGCGCCTGCGTTCGCACAGACGGCGCCGGCAACCGACGAAACTCAGGCTCCGGCGACGACTGCGCCGCCAGCCGCTCAGACAGCGCCGACTAGTACCGAAGAGCTGTCGCAGGACTCGAACGAGATCATCATCACCGCTACGAAGCGCGAGGAGAATCTCCAGAACGTCCCCATCAGCGTGCAGGCGATCGGAACCCGCCGCCTCGACCAGCTGAACATCTCGAACTTCGAGGAATATACGAAGCAGCTGCCGTCGGTCAGCTTCCAGACGGCGGCGCCGGGCTTCACCATCGTCTACATGCGCGGCGTCGCTACGGGCGGCGACGGCAACCACACGGGCTCGCTTCCGTCTGTCGGTTCGTACCTGGACGAGCAGCCGGTCACTACCATCGGCGGAACGCTCGACGTCCACATCTACGACATCGCTCGTATTGAGAGTCTCGCCGGTCCGCAGGGCACGCTTTACGGTGCATCGAGCGAAGCCGGCACGATCCGCATCATCACCAACAAGCCGGAGCTCGGCGTGACTGCCGGGCGCATGGACGCCGAGATCAACACGGTCGCACACGGCGGCGTGGGTGGCAGCCTGGAGGGCATGGTCAACCTGCCGGTCGCCGACAATATCGCGTTCCGCGCGTCCGCCTTTTACCAGCGTGACGCCGGCTACATCGACAACGTCCACGGCACTCGAGATTATTGCGGCGATCCGACTTTCGACGAGGAAGGCGAGATCAACGGCTGCGTCCACAACGGATTCCACGCGGACAATAGCGAGTTCGTGAAGAAGAACTTCAACACGAATGACACGTACGGGGGCCGCGCGGCACTCAGGATCGAGCTCGACGACAATTGGACGATCACGCCGGCGATCATGCACCAGCATTCGAAGACCAAGGGCGTGTGGTACTTCGACGAGCGTCTCGGCGATCTGCAGACGCAGCGCTTCCGCAAGGAGCCGGCGACCGACAAGTTCACGCAGTACGCGCTGACGGTCGAAGGGAAGATCGGCGATTTCGACATCACCTATGCCGGCGCCTACATGCACCGCCCGAATTCGGGCGTGAACGACTACACCGATTATGCCGACGCGTACGACGCCTATTACGAAAGCTACGGCGGTATCGCGAACTACCAGTATTACTTCGACGACAACGGCGATCCGATCGATCCGCGCCAATACATCACGGGCGGCAACAATTTCAAAAAGTTGAGCCAGGAACTGCGCGTCTCGACGCCGGTCGACAAGCCGTTCCGAGTCATCGGCGGCGCCTTCTACCAGCGCCAGTCGAACGACATTCTCCAGGAATATCGCGTCGATAATCTCGCCGCGCTGTTGTCGGTCAACGGCCGCCCCGGCCTGATCTGGCTGACCAAGCAGGAGCGTATCGACCGCGACTATGCGCTGTTCGGCGAAGCGAGCTTCGACGTCACGCCGGAGATCACGCTGACCGGCGGCACCCGCTGGTATAAATTCGACAACACGGTCTTCGGTTTCGCCGGCTTCGGTCGGAACCCGGCCTTCTTCCAGGGCGCTGACGACAACCCGCCGCCGAACGCGGTCGGCAGCACCCGGACCGGTGTCGCACAGTGCTACACGACGAGCGGCGATACGCTGCGTCAATCGCAGATCGACGGCACCGACACGACGCTGATCATGGACGGGGTGCTGAGCGGCACTCCCTGTATCAACGTCGCCGAGTTCAAGGACGGGAAGCTCAAGCCAAAGCAGAGTAAGGATTCCGGCTTCACCTATCGCTTCAACGGCACGTGGAAGCCCGTGGAAGGCAAGCTCTTCTATGCGACATGGTCCAAGGGCTTCCGGCCGGGCGGCATCAACCGCCAGCCGGGTCTCGCACCCTATGATCCGGACTTCCTCGTCAACTACGAGCTGGGGTGGAAGACCTCCTGGGGCCCGCTTCGCTGGAACGGCGCGATCTACCACCAGCTATGGGAGAAATTCCAGTTCAGCTTCCTGGGCGAGAACAGCCTGACCGTCGTCCAGAACGGCCGCGACGCGAAAATCAACGGCATCGAGACCGACGTCAGCTACGTGAATGGTGGATGGCTGCTGAACGCCGCGGCGGCTTACACGGACGCGAAGACGAAGGAGAACATCTGCGCGGTTGCCGCTGACGAGGCTCCGGACTGCGACGGGGTCGAGGACGACTTCATCACGGCGCCGAAGGGTACGCGGCTTCCGATCACGCCGAAGTTCAAGATCACCGGCACGGCGCGCTACACCTGGGACATGGGGCCGGGCAAAGCGCACGGTCAGATCGGCATCGTCCATCAGGGTTCCGCGCGCTCGGCTCTCCGGATCGATGACAACGAACTGACGGGCAAGCTGCATGCTTACACGTTGGTCGACCTGTTCGCCGGTTACGAATGGCAGAAGTATAGCTTCGAGCTGTTCGCGACGAACGTGTTCGACAAACGCAACGAGCTGTCGCGCAGCGTTTCGTGCAGCATCTGCACCAACATCCACATCGTTCCCGGCACGCCGCGGACGATCGGCCTGAGGGTCGGGACGCGCTTCTAGTCGGGAGCGTTTGAGCGGCTAATGGGTTGGGCGTCCACTGTGACGTCCAACCGCTCCGTCATCGCCTCAGTGTCGCTCGCCGCCGGTTTGGCGTCGGTTTGGCTGCTTGCGTTCGTGGAAGGGACAGGGCCGCGCGATCGGGCCGTCCTTTCGGCGCTCTATGCCGGGCACCGACCAGCGATCGCCGAAGCTGCGCGAGTGCTGACGCTGTTCGGCAGCGGCTACGTGGTTACAATCGTTATAGTCGCCGCCGCGGTCGCGCTCGCAGTGCGCAAACACCCCCGCACGGCGCTCATCCTGCTCGCGGGGAATTTCGTCGGGCGAATGCTCGTCGAAGTTCAGAAGTATGAGTTCGGCCGCATCCGGCCTGACCTCAATCCGCACCTGGTGACGGTTTATACGATGAGCTTCCCCAGCGCGCATTCGTCGAACGCTATGCTGACTTATGTCGCGATGGCGCTGCTGATTGTGCGCAACGAACGCAGGCGAGTGTATTGGGCCGCCTCGGCCCTGGTGCTCGCATTCCTGATCGGGCTCAGCCGGGTGATGCTCGGCGTTCACTGGCCGAGCGACGTTCTTGCCGGCTGGAGCTTCGGTGCGCTCTGGAGCCTTCTCATGCTATGGATTGCGCAGCGGACCGCTCGCCCGGTCCGCGTCGAGGGGAGGGCACAATGACCTCAAGCAAGCCTTTCACGCTGATCGCAGCCGTCATCTTCGCACTGATCGCGGTCATTCACGTCATTCGGCTCGTTACGCATTTCCAGGTGATCGTGGGCAGTCACGTGCTGCCCGGCTGGATCAGTCTGTTGGGCGTGGCGATCCCGGCCGTGCTGGCATGGGGTTTGTTCCGCGAAGCTAGACGTTGAAGCGGAAGAGCAGGATGTCGCCGTCCTGCACAACATATTCCTTGCCCTCGGCCCGCATCCGCCCGGCGTCCTTGGCGCCGGTCTCGCCGCCGAACTTGATGAAGTCGTCGTAGGCGATCGTTTCCGCGCGGATGAACCCGCGCTCGAAGTCGGAATGGATGGCGCCCGCCGCCTCGGGAGCCTTCGCGCCCCGGTGTACCGTCCACGCGCGCGATTCCTTCGGGCCCGCGGTGAAGAAGGTGATCAGGCCAAGAAGCTCGTAGCCCGCCTGAATCATGCGGTTGAGGCCGGTCTCGTGCAGGCCGAGGTCCGACAGGAACGCCTCGCGCTCTTCCGATGGGAGGGTGGCGATTTCCGCCTCGATCGCGGCTGAGATGACGACGGCCTTGGCGCCTTCCGCCGCCGCCTTTGCGAACACGCGTTCGGACAAGGCGTTGCCCGTCGCCGCTTCGCTCTCGTCGACGTTGCAGACGTAGAGGACGGGCTTGGCCGTGAGCAGCTGCGCGCGCTGCAGCGCCTTTTCCTCTTCGACGTCCTTCGGCCTGGTCAGACGCGCGGGCTTGGACTCGCGGAGGAGGTCCAGCGCCTGTCCGAGGACGGATGCTTCGATCTTCGCTTCCTTGTCGCCCTGCTGCGCCTTCTTCACCAGGTTCGGCACGCGTCGCTCGAGGCTGTCGAGGTCGGCGAGCATCAACTCCGTCTCGACCGTCTCGGCGTCCGCAATCGGGTCGACGCGGCCTTCGACATGGGTCACGTCGCCGCCTTCGAAGCAGCGGAGGACGTGAACGATGGCATCCACCTCGCGGATGTTCGCAAGGAACTGGTTGCCGAGTCCTTCGCCCTTCGATGCGCCGCGGACGAGCCCGGCGATGTCGACGAACTCGATCTGGGTTTCGATTTCCTGGGCGGACTTGGCGATGTCGCGGATACGGTCGAGGCGCTCGTCGGGAACGGCGACCCGGCCGACGTTCGGCTCGATCGTGCAGAAGGGATAATTCGCCGCCTGCGCCGCCGCAGTCTCGGTCAATGCATTGAAGAGCGTGGATTTGCCGACGTTCGGCAGACCCACGATGCCACAGCGGAAGCCCATGGAATGTCCTGAAGTGAAGGGATTTCAGACCGCTTAGCCGCCTGAGCCGCGAAAATGAAGCATCACCTTCCGCGCGGCGGATTTGTTGTTAAGCTCAACAAGTTAGTGGCGTGACGGGGGTAAGATCATGGCTTTGTTCGGTCGCAAGAAAGTAGCGCCTGCTGGCGGAGGCGGTTCCGGTGAAGGCATCGAAGATCAAAAGAACCAGCCCGGTCACCAGGCGGTACTTCGTCATCTTCTTGAAGAGGAGAAGAAGGACCCGGGCATTCGCGAGCGGCTCGCGGGAGCGATCCTCTTCGACTTCGCCTATGAGCTGATGAAGGACGAGCGCGGCGTCCGCATCGAAAATCTCCTCGCCATGCTCGCGTCGGTTGCCGGGCAGCAGTGCATTGCGCCGATTTTCAACGCCGCGCCGCCCGATGCGACGCTGGAGCAGCTTGGCCTGATGGGCGTCAAAGGAAACGACGGACGCCTGTACCTGTTCGGCGATCCGCCCAACCGCCTGCTCGTGGAATCGCCAGATTCGGTGATCAGCCTCGCATTCGGAGCCGCCCAGTCGCTCGGCGCGCCGGTGACGATGGAGATGATCCACGAAGAGATGAGAAAGGTCGCCGGGAGTGTCGGCGGCCCGGAGTTCGAGCAGCTCGATCTGCCGCCCGAGCACATGGTGGATCGTCCGACCGAATGGGCGAGGGTGTTCATTCCGAAGATCATGGAACCGCTCGACCTATACGAAGTGCCGCCGATGCGGAGGGCCACCGCGATCGGCTATGCGATCCAGAAGGCGATGGATGTGAGCAAGGGGACCATCGATCCGATGCTCGCGGCCAGGATCGTCCTGCAGTGCGCGACGCGGACGGCGAAAGTGTACATGGGCTGAGTTTGAAACGTCCCGTTCGGCGCCTTAGCTGGGCGCGATGACTGATCTCTCCGCATTTCCGATCACGCGCCGCTGGCCGGTGCAGAACCCCGACATCCTCCAGCTCTTCTCGCTGAACACGCCGAACGGCGTGAAGGCGTCGATCATGCTTGAGGAGACGGGACTACCGTACGAGCCGCACCTCATCGACATTGGGAAGAACGAGAGCTGGACGTCCGAATTCCTGTCGCTGAACCCGAACGGCAAGATCCCGGCAATCATCGATCCCGATGGACCGGACGGGAAGCCCTTCGGCCTGGCGGAGTCAGGCGCGATCCTCATCTACCTTGCAGACAAGACCGGAATGCTGCTGCCCGGCGGCGCCAAGCGCTACGAGACCATCCAGTGGGTGATGTGGCAGATGGGGCATATCGGCCCCTTCTTTGGCCAGGTCGGCTTCTTCCATAAGTTCGCGGGCCGCGAGTGGGAGGACAAGCGCCCGCTGAAGCGCTTCGTCGATGAATCGAAGCGCCTGCTGGCCGTTCTCGACGACCGGCTGGAGGGCCGCGAATGGGTGATGGACGACTACAGCATCGCCGACATCTCACTGCTCGGCTGGGTGCGGAACCTCGTCGGCTTCTACGAGGCGGGCGAGCTGGTCGACTTCGCTTCGCTCAAGAACGTGCCCGCCTGGCTGGAACGCGGCCTCGCCCGTCCCGCCGTGCAGCGGGGACTGCAGATTCCTTCGAAAGGCTAAGCTCTCCGCGCGAGCTCAGGCGAAGTTGAAGCTGATTGAGAGCCGCTCCCCGCGGCCCGTGCCGGGCAGCACTTCGTGCCGGAGCCAGCTTTCCCAGAGCAGCAGGAGGCCTGGACGGGGCTCGACCCTCACGAACGGCTGAAGCTCTTCTGCCGCCTGCGGGCTCCGCGTCGGAGCGGCCATCATCATCGGCAGGCGAGGATCCTCAAATCGGATTGCGCCGGAGCCCTTGGGCACCTCGACGTAGAGCGTGCCTGAAATGATGCTGTGCGGATGGATATGTGCGCTGTGGTGGCCAGGTCCGCGCAGCAGGTTGACCCACAGGCTATCCAGCCGCGGCTTCCGCGTGAGATCGAAGGCGCACTCTTTCGCAAACGACGCCGCGTGCTTCGTCAGCACCTTTGCCAGATCCGAGAACGCCGGGTCGCGGCGGGGCAGGTCGTTGAGCGAAGCGTAGCTCGTATAGCCGGCGTAGCGGTGCTCGCGGCTCCAGCCGATGCCAGCCTCATCGTCTTCCGTAAGGCTGCGGATCGAATGCGCCAGTTCGGACAGCATCCCCTCGTCGGCGATCTCGGCATCGTAAAGCTGCGTGACGAAGAGACGGCGTCCCATGACTCCCCCGTAGAGTCCTGATATCCAACGCGGAAGAGGGGCTCAGTCATGGCGGACGTATTCGTCTCCTACGCGCGGCCGGATGAGCTGGATGCGAAGCGCGTCGCCGATGCGCTGCGTCGGGCGGGGTTCAGCGTCTGGCGCGATGATGAGCTTCCCGCGCATCGCGCTTACGCCGACGTGATTCAGGAGCGGCTGAATTCCTCCAAGGCGGTGGTCGTGTTGTGGTCGCCCAATGCCGCAAAATCTCAGTGGGTTCGCGCCGAGGCGGATGCGGCGAGGCTGGCCGGTACTCTCGTTCAGGTCACTCTGGACGGTTCGCTGCCCCCGCTGCCCTTCAATCAGATCCAGTGCGCCGACTTGAGGGACTGGAATGGCAACGGGGAGACCGACGGGTGGCGGAAGCTTGCAGCGAGCGTCGCGGAGCTTGCCGGGAATTCGGCGAGGCCGGAGCCGGCAAGACCGGCGCCGCGCCGATTTTCGATCTGCGTGCTGCCGTTCGTGAACATGAGCGGGGATGCCGAACAGGAATATTTCAGCGACGGCATCAGCGAGGACATCACCACAGACCTCTCGAAAGTGTCCGCACTCTCGGTTATCGCGCGCAATACGGCCTTCACGTTCAAGGGCCAGGCGGTCGATATTTGCGACGTCGCTCGGAAGCTTGGCGTCCATCATGTGCTGGAAGGCAGCGTCCGGAAGGCAGGTGGGCGGGTCAGGATTACCGCTCAGCTGATCGATGGAAGGACCGGGGGCCACGTCTGGGCCGAGCGTTACGACCGGGACCTTACGGACATTTTCGCTCTTCAGGACGAGATTTCGAAGGCCATCGTCGACGCTCTCAAGGTCAGGCTGCTGGCGGACGAGAAGAAGGCGATCGAGAACCGCGGCACGACGAATGCGGACGCCTACAACCTGTTCCTGATGGCACGGCAGGCATGGGTCAACGGGACTCACGGCGACGCACGCCGGGAGGAGACCGTCATCCGCATGTGCGGTCGCATTATCGAGATGGAGCCGAACTATGGCCGCGCTTGGGCTCTGAAGGCGCTCGCGCAAGCCTATCTGTTCTTCGGTTACAACAAGGGTGGCGAGAATGGCGTGCGGGCTGCCGACCGAGCGCTGGAACTCGATCCGGGGCTTCCCGAGCCTTACTGCGTGAAAGCGCGCGCGGCCGCTGCCAGCCGGAATTTCGAGGAGGCCGAGAAGCAGATCGAGATTGCTCTCAAGCTCGCGCCAGATCTTTGGGAGGTCCAAAATGAGGCCGCTGCCACGTTCATCTGGCAACGCAAGTATCGTGAAGCGATCCCGCACTACGAACGATGCATCGAGCTGACCGAAGACGATCGCCACTCATGCGATATGCTGGGAATGGCCTACCGTGCCCTGAACGATCAGGCCGGTTCTCGCAGGGCCGCCACGAAGCTGCTCGAACTGGCGCAGGCGGCGATCGAGAAAAATCCCAGTGATAACGCAGCATTTGGAAGCGGCGCGAACGCGCTGGTGATGCTCGGCGATCTAGACCGGGCGAGAGGGTGGATGGAGCGGGCGCTCCTTCTCGATCCCGACAATCTCAACATGCGCTATAATTTCGCCTGCACCCTGCTCGGTTATTCGGACGATCACGATACCGCGCTCGATCATATCGATTACGTATTTACCCGGTCGGTGGGATCGATCGTTCGGCGCGCGGACATGGACTCGGATCTGGATCCTGTCCGCGATAGTCCTCGCTTTCAGGCGATCTATGAAGCCGCCAAGAAGCGCATCGCCTGCGTCGATGCGGAAGAAGAGGCTACGGCTGCATCCGGCGAGCCACTTCGCTCATGAAGCGCGCGTCGTCGCCGTCGGCCAGCCAACTGGCCTCCGCCGCCATCGCGGCGAGCATGTCGGAAAGCTCTTCCATCTCGGCCTTGTGATAGTTGCCGAGCACGTGCGGGGTGACCTTTTCCTTCTGCCCGGGCCCGGGATGGCCGATGCCGATGCGCACGCGGCGAAAGTCGGGCCCGAGCGCGGCGTTGATGGAGCGGAGACCGTTGTGTCCGGCGAGCCCGCCGCCCACGCGAACCTTCACCTTGAACGGGGCGAGATCGAGCTCGTCGTGGAAGACGGTCAGGGCTTCCTCGTCGAGCTTGTAGAAGTGCAGCGCCTGCTGAACGGCGTCGCCGCTATCGTTCATGAAGGTCTGCGGCTTCACCAGAAGGATCTTGTGACGGCCGATGCGGCCTTCCGAGATCAGGCTGCGGAACTTCTTCGACCAGGGACCGAAGCCGTGCACTTCGGCGATGATGTCGGCAGCCATCATGCCGACGTTGTGCCGGTGCAGCGCATATTTCGCGCCGGGATTTCCAAGGCCCACCCAGATCTGCATCGTGTCCACCTAGCGTGAGCGTTGGGCAAAAAGAAACCGCCCACCCTTTCGGGTGAGCGGTCTTGGTATTCGCTGAGAAAGAAAGCTTAGGCTTCTTCGCCGCCCTCGGCAGCTTCGCCTTCGCCCTCGGTTTCCTCGCCCTCCACGGTCGGAACCGCATCGGCAGCAGCCGTCTCTTCCTCTTCGGACTTCATGGCCGACGGAGCGACGATCGTCGCAACGGTGAAGTCCTCTTCGGTGTTCGCCGGCGTCACGCCCTCAGGCAGCTTCACGCCGCTGATGTGGATCGAATCGCCGATCTCCAGCCCGTCGAGCGGTATGTGGATCTCGGCCGGGATGTGGGCCGCGTCGCAGACGATCTCGAGCTCGTGGACGACGACGTTCAGGACGCCGCCGCGCTTCAGGCCCGGCGAGGCCTCTTCATTGTCGAAGCGCATCGGGACAGCGACGTTCACCTTGGTGTGCTCGCTGATGCGCAGGAAATCGACGTGAACCGGGCGGCTCGTGACCGGGTGGAAATCCACGGCCTTCGGAAGCGTCCGGGTCGGCTTGCCATCCACGTCGATCATCACGACCGAGTTCATGAAGTGGCCGCTGGAAAGCATCTTGGAGAGAAGCTTCTCCTCGACGTGAACCGAGAGAGGATCCTTCTTCTGGCCGTAAACCACGGCCGGTACCCGTCCATTGCGGCGCAGTTCACGGGAGGCTCCCTTGCCAAGCCCATCGCGCGCTTGGGCGGGCAGCGTCAGCTGTTCGCTCATTTCGCTCATTCCTTGATAGAGTTTTCAACCCCCGCCACGCCTCCAGGGATGACCATGGCTAAGGGAGGCGCGCCTATAGGCGACACCCGGCAGTTTGGCAAATAGCAGCCGTCAGTTGATGCGCTGTGATCTCACGTGCAGCAGCGCAAGCTTGTTCTGGACGCTGTCCGCGCCCGCGAGATGGCCCGCTCCGACCGCGACGAAGACCACGCCGGGCTGCTGCAGGCGATGTGCGATCCACTGCGCCCAGCGGCCATTACGGTCATTGAAAAGCAGCTTGTAGCTCTGCGGAGAGCCCGTGCGCATCTGGTTGAGCATCGGCGTGAAGCTCTCGATGTCGCCGCGGTTCCAGGCCGCCTGGAGGTGATTGAGGACGGCGGCCATCGCGGCCCTGTCCCGCGCGGCAGCGGCTGCGTCCTTCGGCGGCGGCGCGCCCGGAAGGCGGCTGAACATGCCGAGCTGGAATTCGAAGGTCTCGAGGCCGACGACCGGCTTGCCGAGCTCTTCGGCGGCTTCGCGCAGCACGGCATCGGCGCCGTGCGAAGTCGACATGCCCTGCGACCGACCCGCGGACATGACCGCCTTGCTGGTCGACAGGAAGGACGCAGAGCCGGCGAACGGTCCCACTGGCTGCGCGCGCATTGCTCTTGGCGAGAAGGCGGGAGCGGCGATTGCCTTGGGAGCCTGCGGCACCAAGGTCTCGAGAACCAGCTCGCTGGATGCGCCGAAGGTGGTCTTCACCTGCTCGTTAAACCAAGCGCTTTTCCCATCGAGCGCGTGGAACGTGCCGAACAGATAGATGATCGTGTCTTGGTCGTTGACGACCCAGATCGCTGGCCGAGCTTCGTGCAGCGGAGCCTCGGCGGCAGGCGCCGGGGCCGGCGAAGCTGCTATCGCAGCGGCGATCAGTGCAGTGATCATCCCAGCACTCCTAATCCCACGGATGGGTTGAGGAACTTAGGATGAAACCGGACAGGAAGGTGGGGCTAAGACTTAGAAACGGCGTGCCGCATCGATCCCAGCCGGCGCGCCTGGGGCGCGCCCTTCCGCACCCGGTGCATCGCAGCCCCCCAGCCCGATACCCATGCTAAGGATGGTCATCGACACGTTAAGAAATGTCTAGCGAATTCAGCAGGAAGCGAAATATTCGCGACGAGCTGAGCGGCGGAGGCAATCACCTCCGCCCTTCGCCAAGGGGACTAGCGCGCGAAGCCCTGCGCCCAGTCGTCGAGCGCGGCCTTGAGCTCCAGGGGTAACCCCTGACCCTGCACCATCCTCTCGCGCAGGATCGCCTCGTCTCCGGGCTGCAAAGGCACGTCGAACGAGACGCCGCGTTCGTCGCCGTCTGCCCAGGCGACCGTTCCGAACACGGACAGGCCGTCTACGGCGATGAAGAGATCTTCGTGCTCCGCCGGTAGATTGCGCCCTCGCAAACGAGCACCCGTCGACGAAACATCTGCAAGTACCGCCGATCGCGAGTCCCGAAGGGTCGTTATGACGGCAATCAAAGGAAAGGATGTGCGGGCCGCCGAACGCCGCCCGCCACCCTAACGCTTACCAAACTCACCCATAACCCCAAGGCCTTCTACTTAAGGCCCCCACGCCAAAACGGACTTAATCCGGACCGGTCTAAGTCTTTCTTGCCGGTCGTGCTTAACGGCGGGTCTGCTATCCCAGATTAGTGAGTTTTCTGCGGGGCTTACTGCAGGCGCTTCACCTTGTAGCCCTTGCTTTCGAGATAGCGCTGGACGGACTCTTCGCCCGCGAGATGGCCGGCCCCAACGGCGACCATGACCGTGCCCGGCTGGTTCATGCGCCGCTCGATCCACTGGCTCCAACTGTAGTTCCGACGCGTGAGGAGCGCTGCCTTGAGTTCCGGCGAGCCTTGCAGGTCCGCGTTGAAGGTGTTCGCGATGTCCTTCACGTCGCCCGCCAACCACGATTTCAGCATGCCGTCGAACTTCGTGCGCATCTCCGTCGGATTATCGATTGCGCCGACAAGAAGCTCGCGCTGGGCGGCCTCAGGCAGACGATCAAAGAAGCCGAGCTGCTCCTGGTTGGTCTCCAGCTGGCCGACCTGCTTTCCGGACGCGGTGAAGGAGCGGCGCAGAACAGCCTCGACGCCCTGTTCGCCTTCGACGCCCAGCATCTGGAACTGCACGCCGAGCAAGGTGAAGGCTGCCGCCCAGGTCTCCATGCGGTCGAACATCGGCCGAGGGATCTTGGTCTTGGTAATGGCCGCTTCGAGCAGCGCACGCTTCTCCGGCGGGACGCGTTCGGTAATCGGCGGAAGACCGCTCGAAAAGCCCATCGCAGCCATGATCCCGGCGAGTTGCTGCGGATTGGCAGTATCGATGAGCGTTTCGAGGACTAGGGACTGCGAGTTCTGCACGGCCTGCTGAAACTTTGAAGTCTGCCAGCGGGAGTCTCTCGGCAGCAGATGGATGGTGCCGAACAGGTAGACGGTCGTGTCCTTGTCGGAGATTTGCCAGAGGGCAGGGCCGGTCTCGCGGGAGAGGGCGGGCGTGCCTGTGATGGCCGCGGACAAGAGGCCGAGGGCGGCGAGGCCGCGCTTGATCAGGTTCGTGAACATCAATTTCCTCTGCCCGGGCTAGCGTTGACCCCCGATGTATGAACGCGAAGGCCCACCGTCCACTTGCCCGCTCAAACTCCATGCGCCAAAGCCGCCGTTCACGTCATGACGGGGCATAATCGTTGAGCCTGAGTTTCCAGGACCTGATCCTCACGCTGCATCGCTATTGGAGCGCGCAGGGATGCGTGCTTCTGCAGCCGTACGACATGGAGATGGGGGCAGGGACCTTCCATCCGGCGACCGTGCTGCGAGCGCTCGGGCCGCAGCCGTGGAAGGCCGCATACGTCCAGCCGTCGCGGCGTCCCACGGACGGCCGCTACGGCGAGAACCCGAACCGGCTGGGCCATTATTACCAGTACCAGGTGATCCTGAAGCCGAGCCCGCCGGACCTTCAGGAGCTCTATCTAGGCGGCCTTGCCGAGATCGGCATCGATCCGCTGAAGCACGACATTCGCTTCGTCGAGGACGATTGGGAAAGCCCGACGCTCGGCGCCTGGGGGCTTGGCTGGGAAGTCTGGTGTGACGGGATGGAAGTCACGCAATTCACCTATTTCCAGCAGGTTGGCGGCTTCGACTGCAAGCCGGTCTCAGGTGAGCTAACCTACGGGCTCGAGCGCCTGGCAATGTACATCCAGGGCGTCGACAACGTCTTCGACCTCCGCTTCAACGACGCCGGGGTGACCTACGGCGACGTGTTCCTGGAGAACGAAAAGGAGCTGTCGGCCTATAATTTCGAGGTCGCGAACACCGAGGCCCTGTTCGACCTGTTCCGCAAGGCGGCCGCGGAGAGCGAGAATTGCATCGCCGCGAAGCTTCCGATTCCGGCCTACGAACAGGCGATCAAGGCGAGCCACATCTTCAACACGCTGCAGGCGCGGGGGGTAATCTCCGTAGCTGAGCGGCAGGCCTACATCGGCCGCGTGCGTGACCTCGCGAAGGCGGCTTGCGCGACGTGGATGGATTGTAACGGGTGGGCGGCGTGAGCGTCGATTTCCTGCTGGAGCTGCTGAGCGAAGAAATCCCGGCCCGGATGCAGGCTGGTGCGCGCAACGATCTGGCCCGCCTTTTGGCCGAGGAGCTGGAAGAGCTCGGCGTTGCCGCCGAGGCGATCGACGTCTGGTCGACGCCGCGCCGCCTCGCCCTCGTTGCACGCGGGCTGCCGGTCGAGACGCAGGCGGTGAGCGAGGAGATCAAGGGGCCTCGCACGAGCGCTCCTCCGCAGGCGCTGGAAGGCTTTTTGCGCAAGGTCGGGCTGCCGCACGAGCAGCTTCAGGAGCGCGACGGCGTCTGGTTCGCGATCGTCGAGAAGCCGGGCCGCCCGATGCGCGACCTCCTCGGACCGATCGTCGAGCGGATCATCCGCGGCTTTCCCTGGCCCAAGTCGATGCGCTGGGGCGCGTCGTCGGAAAGCACGGCATCGCTGCGTTGGGTCCGCCCGCTGCACGGCATCGTCGCGCTGCTGGGCGAGGAGATCGTCCCGATCCAGATCGACGGGATCACGTCCGGAGCGACGACGGTCGGCCATCGCTTCCACCACCCCGGGCCGATCACAGTCGGCGGTGCCCACGACTACGCGGAGAAGCTGCGCGCATGCCACGTGATCGTCGATCACGAAGAGCGCGAGAAGCTGGTCCGCGAAGGCGCTGCGAAGGCGGCGACGGACGCGGGCCTCGAGCTGGTCGCCGACGAGGGCCTGGTCGTTGAAAATGCCGGCCTGACTGAATGGCCGGTGCCGCTCCTCGGGCGCTTCGACGCGGACTATCTCGACGTTCCGCGCGAGGTGATCGTCCTGACGATGCGGACGAACCAGAAGTATTTCGCCTGCACGGATGCCGAGGGCCTGCTCGCGCCGGCGTTCATCTGCACCGCGAACATCGACGCAAATGACGGCGGACAGGCGATTGTCGAGGGCAATCGCCGCGTCCTTGCCGCGCGTCTTTCCGATGCACGCTTCTTCTGGGAGCAGGACCTGAAGGTTCCCCTGGACGAGCAGACGGCAAAGCTCGGCGGCATCGTCTTCCATGAGAAGCTCGGGACGGTCGCCGACAAGGTCGCGCGGGTCGCCAAGCTGGCCCAGTGGCTGGTCAAGGAGCGGCTGGTTCCCGGCGCCGATCCCGACCAGGTCCGCATCGCGGCCAAGATGGCGAAGTCGGACCTCGTTACGCAGATCGTGGGCGAGTTCCCCGAGCTGCAGGGAACGCTCGGCGGCTATATCGCCCGCGCGCAGGGCGAGCCGAATGCCGTCGCCGACGCACTGCGCGATCACTACCGCCCGGCGGGGCAGGGCGATGACGTTCCGACCGACCCGGTTACCGTCGCCGTCAACATCGCTGACCGGCTCGATACTTTGGTCGCTTTCTTTTCGATCGGCGAGAAGCCGACGGGTTCGCGCGATCCGTTCGCACTCCGGCGCGCGGCGCTGGGCTTCCTGCAGATCCTGACGCGCAACGGCCTGCGAATGCCGTTGTCGGACGTGCTGGTCGAGGCAGCGGTCCTGCTCATCGTCTCGCGTCTCGGGGCGATCAATACGGTGACTTTTCCGGACCTGCTCGAGCCCGACGAGGACGAGCATGAGATCACGGCCGAGGTGGGGTCCTTCACCTATCGCCACGGCGACCGGGTGGTCGTTCGCTGGGATTCGTCCAAGACACCCAAGATCGAGCGCGGGCAGATCATCGAAGAAGCCACGAGCATCTCCGAGCAGATCCTCGATTTCCTAGAAGACCGCCTGAAGGTTCAGCAGCGCGACGCCGGGGTCCGCCACGACCTGATCGACGCCGTCTTCGCGCTCGGCGACGAGGACGACATTGTCCGCCTGCTCGCCCGGGTGAAGGCACTCCAGGCGTTCATCGGCACGAAGGACGGAGCCGACCTGCTCACCGGCTACAAGAGGGCGGCCAATATCCTGCGCAAGGAGAAGTGGGAGGAGCGGCGTGATCCGCGCTCTCACTCATACGAACCGCTGCATCAGGAAGCCGAGCTGGACGAGGCGCTCGACGCCGCCGAACCGCGCGCCGAGCAGGCGATCGAGGAAGAGGATTTCGAGCGGGCCATGAAAGTGCTCGCGTCGCTGCGTGCACCTGTCGACGCCTTCTTCGACCATGTGACAGTCAACGATCCCGATCCGGAGAAGCGGGAGCGCCGGCTGAACCTGCTGGCGCGGCTGCGGGACGCGGTGAACCGCGTCGCCGACTTCTCGAAGATCGAAGGCTAACGCCTAGAGCGGCTGCTCTTCGGCCGGGTCGCGGCGATCCCGCACGGCCGCGGCCCGGAGGCTATCTCGCTCACGCCACTCGCGCTCCTGGTTGGTCCAGTGCTGCTCGCGGTCGGCATGCTCGCGCTCGAGCACCTTCCGGCGTTCGATCTCGTCATTGTAGCGCGTCTTCCACTTCTTCCTGCCGCCCGAGGTCAGGAAAAGGCCGATCAGCATCCCGAGGACGAAGACCAGCAGGAGGATGAACCACTGGTCTTGAGAGAAGGTCGTCATTCCGCACCCCTTCGAATGTTCCGTCGAGGTAACAAGCTTAGGTAACGCGGTTGGTTCCAAAGCGGTAGCCGCCCGCGCCTTTAGACGCGGGCGGCACCCCCCACCACATTCGGTTGATCAGCCGTTGATGAAGCTGTCGCTAATCGCGCAGGCCGCCGGACCCAGGATGACGACGAACAGGGTCGGCAGAATGAAAAGGATCAGCGGCACGGTCATGATCGCCGGCAAACGGGCTGCCTTTTCCTCGGCGCGCATCATGCGCTCGTTACGGAATTCGGCGGACAGCACGCGAAGGGCGGACGCCAGCGGCGTACCGTACTTCTCGGTCTGGATCATGGTCGTGACCACGCCGCGGACGGCTTCGAGGTCAACGCGCGTCGCGAGGTTCTCGAAGGCGTTGCGGCGTTCGTTAAGGAAGCCCAGCTCGATCGCGGTCAGTCCGAACTCGTCGCCGAGCTCCGGATAGGCCTTGCCAAGCTCGCGGGCGACACGACCGAAGGCGGCGTCGACCGTCAGACCGGCTTCGGCACAGATGACCAGCAGGTCGAGCGCGTCCGGAAGGCCCTTGCGCACGGCATGCGAGCGCTTCGTGACCTTGTTCTTCAGCCAGATGTCCGGAGCCTTGTAGCTGCCGACGAGCACGCCGGCGACGGTGATGTAACGGCGAAACCAGGACCAGTCGGGCCAGTAGTTGACGCCGTAGATCAGGATCACTGCGGTCAGGCCCAGGACGACCGGCGCAATGAAGCGCGCGGCGATGATGAAGAAGGCGAGGTCCTTGGTGCGGATACCCGCCTGCATCAGCTTCGTCTGGATCTTCTGGATCTGATCGTCCTGAAGCATCTTGAAGCTGCCCAGGATCGAGCGGACGCGGTCCGCCGCCTGGTTGCGGTTGGTCAGCTTCTTGCGCTTGTTGGTCGACGCGACGATGCCGGCCTTGAGCTGCTCGCGCCGCTCGTTGAGCGCCTTCACCCGGCGGGCCATCGGATCCTTGACCGTCGTGGCCGCATAGATTGCGGTCATGACGGCCATGGTCGCGATGCCGCTCAGGATCGTGGCGATCCAGATGACGTCGAAGCCGAGAAGGGTTGGCCCACCAGAAGGCATAACTAAGCGTCCCCCCTCAGATCTCGAAGTTGACCATTTTGGCCATGATGAAGCCGCCGATGCTCATCCAGATGAGCCCGCCGAGACCGGCGACCATCAGGCGCTGATCGATGAAGAACTTGCCCATGTAATCGGGGTTCATCAGGTACACGAGCGTGAACACGATGAACGGCAGCGAGCCGACGATGTAGGCCGAAGCCTTCGATTCCGAGCTCATCGCGCGGATCTTCAGCTTCATCTGCGCGCGCTTTCTGAGCACGTCGGCCAGGTTCGAAAGAGTTTCGGCCAGATTGCCGCCGGTCTCGCGCTGAATGGCCAGCGTGATGACGAAGAACTGGAATTCCGGCGTGCCGAGGCGGTCGGCCGTCTCCTGGAGCGCGGCTTCCATCGTACGGCCGATCTTCATCTTGTCCGCAACCATGCGGAACTCGACGCCGACCGGGCCGGGAATTTCGCCGGCGACGATGCCGAGCGTTTCGGTGATCGGAAGTCCCGAGCGCAAACCGCGGACCATCAGCTCGATGGCGTCGGGGAAGTTCGAAGTGAACTTCGCCACGCGGCGCTTGATCATCTTGCCGACGACCCAGTGCGGCAGGCCGATACCTACGAAGAGGCCGAGGAAGATGCCCAGGAGGAAGGGCATGCCCTTCATCATCAACAGGGTGGCAATCACGAGCGCGATGCCGAGCGTCACCATCGCGTACTTGCCAAGCGTGATGTCGCGGCCGGTCATCTCGAGCCGCTTGCGCAGCAGCGCGGGCTTCGGGATGATCGAGGAGGCGAGGCCTTCCACCCGGCTGTTGCGGTTCGCAAAGAGCTTGCGGATCTGCGCCTGGGCATTCGCCGCGATCACGTCACCGTGACGCTCCTTGATCATTTCCATCCGGCGTTTGAACGCCTTCTGCGGCGAGGGACCACGGGTCGCGCTGACGAGCAGCCCGAGTGTCGCCACGCCGCCGAGGATGATGATGATGGTCAACAGCATTCGACCGTCCGATCCTTGTCAGGCGCGGCAGCGTGAACTGCCGCGCGCACTCTTAGGCAGCCTTCGCCTTGGGCTTGGCCAGCATCGACTTCAGGTTGTCGACCAGCGACTTGGCACCGGCGGCAGCGCCGGATTCGGCCTTCGCGCCGTCCTCGGTCGCATGGCTCAGGACCATGCTCGACAAAGCGGTGAAGGGCGCCGTCATCTTGCCCGTCGCGATCTCCGCCATCGGCTTGCCGAGCTTGGCAGCCTGGGCCGCAAGCTTGCCGTCCGCTGGAATGACGATGTCGACAGAGCGTTCGATCGACTGCTCGAAGTCCTTGCGGCTGATTTCCAGCGCGCCGCCCGAGGGAACGCCGTTGGCAACGACGATCACCTTGGTCTGCGGAGCGTTCGACTTCAGCCAGGCGAGCACACGGATGGTGTCGCGGGTCGCCGCCAGCGTCAGCTCGGCCACCACCACCGCGACATGGGCGTCATGCACCATGTGCGGGAACTGGATGAGCATGTGACGCGGAAGGTCGAGGACCGTCGATTCGAACGCGTTCCGCATCTCTTCCTGAAGCTGGAAGAAGGCGGTGCCGTCGGTCATCAGCGGCTGGTGGATCGGAGCCTCTGCGGAAAGCACCGACAACCTTTCATTCGCGCGAACCATTGCGCGCTCGATGAACAGGCCGTCGATGCGGCTCGGGTTCTCGATTGCGTCGGTCAGGCCGCGACCCGGCTCGAGGTCGAGCGCGAGAGCACCGGTGCCGAAGTGGATGTCGAGATCCAGAAGCGCCGTCGAGCGGTGCGCCTTCTCACCCAGAAGCCAGGCGAGGGAGGTCGCGATCGTTGAAGCGCCGACGCCGCCACGAACGCCGATGACTGCTGCCATCACATGCGGCTTGTCGGCCTGGGCCTCACCGCGCGGTCCAGACAGGATCATCTGCGCATTGGCGAACGTGTCGCGCAGGTGATCGACCGTGAACGGCTTAAGCAGATAGTCGTGAATGCCGCTGGCGACGAGATCCCGGTACAGGCGAACGTCGTTCACCTGGCCCGAAGCGATCACGATGGTCCCCGGCTCGCAGACTTCCGCAAGCGCGTTGATGTCGTTGAGCGGGTCCGCCGATTCCGACAGGTCCACGAACAGGATGTTCGGGCTCGCCGAGACCGACAAGGACTGAACCGCGTTCCGCAGACCGCCCTTGTTGACCTTCTCCGGGCTCCAGCCGTGCTCGACCGCCACCGGCCGAAGCATATCGGCGGTCGCGTCGTCGCAGACGAAGGCCTGGAAGGGATCGCGCAGACCGGCGCGTGCCTGGAACGGAGCGTTCATCGTTATTCGCCCTTCTTGGTGTTGACGTCCGCGAGACCCTTGGTCCCCGTCGGCGGCTGCGTGCGATACGAGTTGATCGCCTTCGTAGCCGTCGTCGTGTCGACAGTGCTGCCGCCCTCACGCCCGTGGAACAGGTCCTCGGGGTTCGCGACCATGGCTGCGAGGTTCGAGTTCACCGCGCAACCAGATCCCGGCAACATCTTGTTGTTGTAGTTCGGCTGGGACTTCTCTTCCCAGTTCGGGCAATTCGGAACAGTGGCTACCGACCGCGTGACGACCACGCGGACGTTGCCGGGCTGGACGGCGCCAGCCGTCACCGGGGCGCTCTGCGAGACCAGCATCCCGTACTTGCCGGCGATCTCCGCGACCTGGGCGCGGGCTGCGTCCGAGTAGGGGCCGTCGACGTAGACGCTGTCGCCGTAGTGCAGGCCAAGGCCAGCAAACCAGCCGTCCAGCCGAGCCGCTTCCGACGGAGGCAGCGTGCCGTTCGGCGCGGCCGCGTCGAACACGAAGTCCGAACGGGTGAGCACGGGCTGATTGACCGCCTCGAGGCCGGCAAGCGGTTCCGGGCCGGGATGATAGGCGCAGCCGGTCAGAGCCGCTGCGACGAGCAGGAGTGCAGACTTCGAAGCCATCGTGGCATCCTTCCTGATGTAGCGGCGCATCACAGCTTGAACCCTGGATTGGCGGCGGCAGCGGCGCCGGCAGCGGATCCGCCGAAGGCGGGCGCGGGGCCGGTTGCCGGAGCAGGAGCGCGGCCCTGGCTGCTGTAGCTCTGGCCTTCCCAGTTACGGACCGCGTCCGAAGGAGCGCGGTAGCCATCTGTCGGCAGTGCCATGCGGCCGGAAACCGGACGGACCAGGTACGGCGTCACGACGATTACCAGCTCGGTTTCCTGACGACGGAAGCTGGTCGAGCGGAACAGCGCACCAAGGATCGGCAGGTCGCCGAGGAATGGCGCCTTGTCGATGTTGTTGGTCGTGTTGTTCCGGATCAGGCCGGCGAGCATGAAGCTCTGGCCCGAACCGAGCTCGACAGTGGACTCTGCGCGCCGGGTGACCAGAGCAGGCACGTCGAAGCCGTTGAGTTTGATCGAACCTTCGCTCGACAATTCGCTGACTTCCGGACGGACGCGCATCGAGATGCGGCCATCGGCAAGCACGATCGGCGTGAAGGCGAGGCCGACGCCGTACTGCTTGTACTCGATCGACACGGCGCCAAGCGACTGCGAGATCGGGATCGGGAACTCGCCGCCCGCGAGGAAGCTGGCGGTCTCACCCGACAGAGCGGTCAGGTTCGGCTCGGCCAGAGTGCTCACGAGGCCATCGACTTCGGCCAGATCCAGCGAAGACAGGATGTCCATGCCGAACAGCGCGCCACGTCCGATGATCGACGATCCAATCGCCGGACGGATCGGTCGGGGAGTGGCGTTGGTCGTGGTCGAGCCTGGGGTAGGCAGGAAGATGCCCTGTCCCTGTGCGACGCCGATCTGGAAGCCGCCGCCGGTGCTCGTCAGAAGGTTGACGCCGATCTGCTTGAGCAGCGAGCGGTTCACCTCCGCGATGCGGACCTTCAGGTTGACCTGCAGCGGCGTCGCGGAACGCAGGCGGCTGACCACCTGGGTACCTTCGCCGACGTAAGCCTGGACCAGGCGCTGGGCTTCCTCGACGTCGGTCGGCTGAGCGACCGTGCCGGTGAGCAGCACGAGGTTGTTCATCGGCGTCGCCTGGATGCTCGCTTCCGGCATCGCCAGGTGAAGCATCTCGGAAACGGAGCCGAGATTGTTGCCGACGCGGACGTTCGCCGCATAGACGACCCGGCCGTTCTTGCCCGTTGCGTAGACAGTGGTCTCGCCCTTGCCCTTGCCGAACACGTACAGCTGGGTCGAGGAACGAACCTGGATGTCGGCGACCGCGTCGTTCGCGACGAACACGTCGGTCATCGGCGCACTCAGGCGAACCAGGGTCCCCGTTCCGGCGCTGAGGTTCAGCGTCTCCGAGGGCCGTGCCGCGGCGGCCTGGGCGGTCGCCGGAGCAGGAGCCGCGATCGTGCCGAGGCCGATGGCCAGGGCCGCGAAGGCGGTGCCGAGGCGCGCCCGGCGATGGTTGTAACGACTGGTCATTTTAGCGAGCTCCCACCGGAACGACGGTGACATTGTTGCCGCGAGCGACGCGCACGACCGGACCGGTCGGGATCACCGCTGCGACGCCCTGACCCGAAGGTGCACCTGCGCCGGCGGCGCCAGGGTTGGGTGCAAGTGCCGGGACGCTGCGGCGCTGGAAGCGCGACACGTCGCCACCGGTAGAGAAGGTCGTGTTGCTGTCGGCAGGCCGGTTGGCGACCGCGAGGAGCATCTGACGCTCCTGAGCGGGGTTGACGCCTTCCGGGACCTTCACGTCGCCAGCCGCAATTGCCCGTTCGAGCTCGGACGAATTGTCGGCGATGGAACGCAACGACAGTGACAGCGACCCCAGGCTCTGCGCGACGGCGATCTTCTCGGCGATGCGCGGAGTGACTTCGAACGTGACGTTGGAGAAGGCCTTGACCTCGGTCTTGCCGTCCTCGCCCTTGCTGTCGACGCGCTGGTCGGTCGCAAGAACACGCACGTTGCGGATGATGGTTTCGGTGACCTTGAGCGGCGTGCCCTGGCCGCCGCCGGCGACTTCCTGCGTCAGCATGACATCGACGCGGTCACCCGGGAAGACGAAGCCGGCGACACCGGTCGTTGCATTCACCGGAACGGTGATGGCGCGCATTCCCGGGCCGAGGGCAGCGGCGAGGAAGCCGCGATCCTGCGGGCCGACGACGGCGCCGCGCGTGAGCGGCTGACCGGCGGTGACCGGATAGCGCACCACGGTGCCCAGCAACTTCGGCAGATCCGAGTCAGGCTGGCCTTCCGTGTAGTAAGCGCTCTGCATCATCTCTTTCGGCCAGGGCTGGAAGGTGAGGCTTTCGGCATCGATGATCGTGCCGACCGGAAGCGCCTTGCGCGCAACCAGCACCTTCGGCCCCGTGGGGACCGCCTGCGTTGCCGCAGCTGCCGCCTGAGCCTGCTCAGCGCCTGCTCCGGCGAACATGTTCTTGGCCATGATTGCGGTGACTGCCGCGATCACGAGCGCTCCAACGAGCAGCATGATCTTCTTAACATTCATGGCGAAATCGCCTCCCCATCTGGGCCCCGGTATCGATCACAGAGATCAGGCAAATTGGTTAAGAAACCGTTGGGTGAGAATCGCGAGGCCACCGAAGGCGATCGCGACGCCGTACGGAATCTCCGGACGACCCTGTTTTTTGTGCATGCGGTGGATGAGCAGAACGACCAGCGTCAGGACGCCGCCGGCAAGGGACATCAGTACCAGAAACTTGAGCGTGGACAGCGGCGAGAACCACAGCGCGAGAGCAGCCGCGAGCTTGACGTCACCGCCGCCCATCATGCCCGCGTAGAACGCTCCCGCCAGCAATGCGAAAACGCCCGCAGCGATGGCGGTCTGCACGCCGATATTGGTCAGCGGCAGGCCGATCGACCACCAGAAAAACGGCGCGCCGAGGGCGACCGCCAGGTTCAGCCGGTTCGAAATCGTGAACGTGCGGACGTCGATCACCGCCGCCACGACGAGCAGCAGGGCGAGGGCCACGCACAGGATTTCAGTAAACGGAACGTTTGTCATAGCCGCGACACCTAGACGGCAGGGCTTTCCAAACCGTAACCGGCGCACGGAATGAGCGATTTTGACGTCCTGATCGTCGGCGGAGGCATTGCCGGCGCGAGCCTCGGCGCGAAGGCCGCGCGGGTCAGGCGGACCGCGATCATCGAGGCCGAATCGCACTGCGGATACCATGCGACGGGCCGGTCTGCGGCGTTCTGGCTGGAGAGTTACGGAGGCCCGCACGTGGCGGTGCTGAGCGCCGCCTCACACGACTTCCTGATGCGCCCGCCGGAAGACTTTTCGGAACGGGGCTTCCTGAGAACTCGTGGCGCGATCCACCTTGCGCGGGATGCGTTTCCAGAACTCCCAGCCGGTGTCGAAAGTCGGGTCATCGAGCGAGGCGAGCTGGAGCAGCTTGTGCCCGGCATCCGGCCGGATTGGCGGCGTGCCCTGCTTGAGCCGGGCTGCGCGGACATCGACGTCGCCGCGCTTCATGCAGCCTATCTTCGGCGCTTCCGTCAAAGCGGCGGCACGGTCGCAGCCGATTCGCAAATGATAAGCGCGAGCTGGTTCGACGGGCGATGGACCGTTCACCTGAAGGACGGGTCGACGCTGCGGGCCGCGATCTTCGTGAATGCGGCGGGAGCTTGGGCGGACCAGGTGGCCGAGGCCGCCGGCGTCGAACCGTTGGCGATTTCGCCCAAGCGCCGGACGATGGTCCAGCTCCGCGTCGGCCGATCGGGACTGCGGGATCTGCCGCTGGTCGATGACGCGGCCGGCACCTTCTATTTCAAAGGCGAGGGCGACCGCAGCATCTGGCTCACTCCGCACGACGAGATCGACAGCGATCCCTGCGATGCCGCCCCCGATGAGATCGATGTGGCGACGGCAGTGGCCCGTTTCGAGGACGTCGTCGACTGGCCGGTCGAGGCGGTCGAACGGACCTGGGCCGGGCTCAGGAGCTTCTCGCGCGATCGCGTTCCCGTCTACGGATTCGATCGAGACGTCCCGTCCTTCTTCTGGTGCGTGGGGCAGGGCGGGTTCGGCATTCAGACGGCGCCAGCCGCAAGCGACCTCGCCGCATCGCTGCTCCTCGGAGAACCGTCGCGGCTCGAGGTCGATCCGGCGCCCTACGCAGCTTCGCGCTTCCGCTAGTCAGCTGGCATTAATTCTTACGTGCCGACAACGGTTTACGGCGTTTACGGCGATATGCGCCCTGCGATTGGCAGGCCACTGGAACCTCGCTGTTACTGCGTCCCGCCGAGGGTAAGATTTGCTCGCCTAGGCTGGACGCGCGCCGGGCTTGTTTCAGGTTCGGGGGAGGGGCGCAGTGGGTATCAAGAGCATCTTCAATTTCGCGTCGCGTGACATCGCGATCGATCTCGGCACGGCAAATACCGTGGTCTACGTGAAGGGGCGCGGCATCGTGCTCCAGGAGCCGTCGGTCGTGGCCATGGAAATCCTCAACGGCGTTCGGAAGGTCCGTGCCGTTGGCGATGACGCAAAGCTCATGATGGGCAAGACGCCGGAGAACATCAAAACCATCCGGCCGCTGCGCAGCGGGGTGATCGCCGACCTCGAAGTCGCAGAGCAGATGATCAAGCACTTCCTCAGCAAGGCGCATGGCGGAGGCAGCCGCTTTTCGGGCTCGCCCGAGGTTGTGATTTGCGTCCCGTCGGGATCGACCTCTGTCGAACGCCGCGCCATCCGCGATGCGGTCTCCAACGCAGGCGCCGGCAAGGTTTCGCTGATCGATGAGCCCATGGCTGCCGCGATCGGCGCCGGTCTGCCCGTTCGCGAGCCGGTGGGCTCCATGGTCGTCGACATCGGCGGTGGCACCACCGAGGTCGGTGTCATCTCATTGCAGGGCCTCGCTTATTGCGAATCGGCGCGGGTCGGCGGCGACAAGATGGACGAAGCGATCTCCTCCTACGTGCGCCGCAACTACAACCTGCTGATCGGAGAGGGCACGGCCGAGCGCGTGAAGATGGAAATCGGCGCAGCCCGCCGGGGTGCCGGTGACGACCCGATTGCCCACGTTCGTGGCCGGGACGTCGCGCGGGGCGTTCCGAGCGAGATCACTTTGACCCAGGCACAGGTCGCAGAAGCGGTCGCGGAGCCTGTCAGCCGGATCGTTCACGTCGTCCGCTCCGCTCTCGAGCACACACAGCCGGAGATTGCGGCCGACGTCCTCGACGAAGGCATCACCATGACGGGAGGCGGATCGCTCCTGCGCGATATTGCGGGCGTGATCGCCGACGAGACCGGGCTGCCGGTTCGCGTCTCGGACGACCCGCTCAGCTGCGTGGCCCTGGGCGCGGGGATGACGCTCGAGGACGCATCATATCGCGGAGCGCTCGTGTCAGTTTGAGGCGCCGGTCTCCAGCGCTGCGATGTGCACAGGCAGCATCTTGTCCAGATAGGTGATCTGGATCGGAACGGCGCCCGGAAGCGGCAGGAACTGCTCCGGCGTGTCTGAGCTGGCTTGCGCATCATGGCCCAGCAGCCAGCGCGCGAATCGCGGCGCATCCTCCAGCCGGACGCAGCCATTGCTTAGATCGCGCTGGTCCTGAGCGAACAGATCCTTGCGGGGCGTATCGTGCAGGAAGATGCCTTCGTCGTTCGCGAAGGCGAACTTCATCCGGCCCATCGAGTTGGCCGGTCCCGGCCGCTGGCGGACGTAGACCGTCGCGGTCCCGTCGGTGACGGCGTGCCAGTCCACGTCCTCTGGCGGGAGCACTTCGGCATCGCGCTTGAAGCCGGAGACGACCTCGTAGCCGCGGTCCTTGAGGTAGCTCATGCCGGACTGCAGCACGTGCGGCGCGATGAGCGTGCGCGCCAGGTCTACCGGCACGTTCCAATATGGGTTCAGCGTCGCATAATAGATCGTGCTGCGGATCTGCGGCGTTGCCGTCGACGGCTTTCCGACAATCACCTTCATCGAATCCACGACCTGTCCGTTCTCTATCATGAAGAGGCGGGCAGACGCGGCATCCACAAGCACGAACCGGCCGTGAGACGGAATGTCCGCGGAAGCGAGCGGCGGTGCCGCTGTCGCTCCCACCGGAATTGCTAGACCGGTAGCAATTGCGGGCCTCGGAGTCGTGACGGACTGAGCCAAAGCAGTGGCGGGGACGCACGACAGCGCTACGGCAGCAACAAGCACGCTGCGCATTGAGAGCAGTTTCACGGCTTTTCTCTTCGAAATCAGTGTTTGAGCGCAAAACGCGCTTGGGGCGCCGCGGTTCAACGCAAAGTTGATCAGGCCGGGATGCGTCCCGCTTTGAACTTGTCCGCCTCGGCGCAGGCGAGGGCATCGACGCGGTCGTTTTCGGGATGGTCGCTGTGGCCCTTCACCCAGTGCCATTCGATCCGATGCGGTGCGACGGCGGCCAGCAGTTCCTGCCACAGCTCGGCATTCTTGACCGGCTTCTTGTCCGAGGTCCGCCAGCCGTTGCGCTGCCAGCCGTAGATCCACTTGGTGATGCCATCGCGGACGTAATTGCTATCCGTGAAGAGCTGGACCTGGCACGGTCGCTTGAGAGCTTCGAGGCCCTTGATCGCCGCCATCAACTCCATGCGGTTGTTGGTCGTGAGGGGCTCGCCGCCGGACAGCTCCCGCTCCTTTGCGCCCATGCGCAGGAGCGCGGCCCAGCCGCCCGGGCCCGGGTTCCCCTTGCACGCTCCGTCCGTGTAGATTTCGACCTCGGAGAGCTCCGCCACTAGGCGACGAGCTCGCGCGGGAGCTTGAAGGTCATGCGTTCGGGCGTGTGGTCCGCGATTTCTTCAGTCACGTCGAACCTTTCGCGCAGGGCATCGAGAACTTCGCGGACGAGCAGTTCGGGCGCCGAAGCGCCGGCGGTTAGACCGAGGGTCGACGGCTGACCTAGCCAATCCCAGTCGATGTCGTCTGCGCGCTCGATCAGGCGCGCGGGGACGCCCATGCGCTCGGCGACTTCGGCGAGGCGAAGCGAGTTGCTGCTGTTCGGGGCGCCGATCACCAGCATCCGGTCGCACTCGCCGGCGATCGCCTTCACCGCGGCCTGCCGGTTCGAGGTCGCGTAGCAAATGTCCTCGCTGCGCGGAGCGCGGATGTCGGGGAAGCGGGCCTTCAGCGCATCGACGACCGCTGCCGTGTCGTCGACGGACAGGGTCGTCTGCGTGAGGAAGGCGATGTTGCTGGGGTTCCCGATCTTGACGGCGTTCGCCTCCTCGACGGTCTCGATCAGGGTCATGGAGCCCGCCGGCACCTGGCCGAACGTGCCGATCACTTCCGGGTGACCAGCGTGGCCGATGAAGAGGATGTGGCGACCTTCCTCGATCAGCCGCTCGGCCTGGCGATGAACCTTGGAGACGAGCGGGCAGGTGGCATCGACAAAGGTCAGGCTGCGGTCTCGGGCCGCCGCGGGCACGGACTTGGGCACGCCGTGGGCCGAAAAGACGACCGGCCGATCGTCGGGAACTTCGTCCAGCTCATCGACGAAGACGGCGCCCAATTGCTTGAGACGCTCCACGACGAAGCGATTGTGGACAATCTCGTGGCGGACGTAGACCGGCGAGCCGAAGCGCTCGAGCGCGAGCTCGACGATCTGGATCGCGCGGTCGACGCCGGCGCAGAATCCGCGGGGCGCTGCAATCAGGACGCGCAACGCCGGCTTGGGGTTAGGCTTAGGTTCAGGCATTCGCGTGCCATGTAAGCCATCGCTTGCAGCCTTTGAAGGCGCTTCCTATGAGCAATTCGACTTGTCCAGGCCGTCAAGGAATCCAAGCCCAGTGAAGCTTCGCTACCTCCCACTGATCGTCCTCGCCCTTCTGCCGGCCTGCTCGCGAGACAAGGAGCTAATGGACGGCGGGGTCTATACGAAGCGCAATCCTTGCCCGATTCCCGGCATCACGGCCGGCACCGGCGATGTGACCCTGTTCAACCCGTCGAACAACGTGACCGCAGCGGCGATCGACGTGACCGCGACGATCACGAACCTTCGCGCCAGCTGCCACGAAGAGGGCGACCAGCTCGTTTCGACCTTGAGCTTCGACGTCGTTGCCACGCGCCGCGACCCCACCGAGGCGCGTCAGGTCGTCCTGCCATATTACGACGTCGTCCTACGCGCAGGCAGTGAAGTGACCGCCAAGCGCGTCGGCCGCGTTGGCCTGACCTTCGCGCCCGGCAGCTATCGCGCCCAGACGTCCGGCCAGGCCTATGCCCGCGTGCATCGCGGTGCGGCTGCGTTGCCGGCGGACGTCCAGCAGACTCTTAGCCGGCCACGCAAGGCCGGTGACCCGACCGCAGCAGTCGATCCTTTGACCGATCCGAAGATCCGTGAAGCGGTCGCCAATGCGACGTTCGAGCATTTGGTCGGCTTTCAGCTGACCGAACAGCAGCTCCGCTACAACGTCACTCGCTAACACGGGCCGTTGACTCAGGCCTTGGCGAACGCCAAGGCAGCCGCGTCGCCGGAGGCCTCGGTCTCCGGAAAGGCTGCGCGGGAGAGTTCGCGATTGCCCTCAATGGGTTGTCGCGGCGCCGAAGGAGCAACCGCCCCCGGAATCTCTCAGGCAAAGGGACCGCGCGCGCCTGACAGTCTGGAAAGCGTTCGCTCGCCGCAAGGCGTGGCGGACCACCGAAGGGGTAAGCCGGCTCCCGTGCCGGTGAAAGCTCTCAGGTCGCGCGACAGACGGGGGCGGTGGCTGTGGCGCTTTCGCGAGCGCAAGTCGTCGCACTCATGCCGGAGCGTGCTTGATGAGCAAGGAAGTCCACAACGGCCCGACCGACGAGACCCAGGCCCGGGGTACGCCCTATAGCGGCGATCCTGAGGGCGGCGCGGGTCTGGAGCAGCCCACTCTCGACAAGCTTCCACTGGACGAATGGCACCGGCGCCACGGCGGCCGGATGGTGCCCTTCGCCGGCTACGAGATGCCCGTCCAGTACGAAGGGATCATGGTCGAGCATCTCTGGACCCGCGAGAATGCCGGCCTGTTCGACGTCAGCCACATGGGCCAGCTGCTAGTGCACGGCAACCATGTCGATGTCGCGCTGGAGACGCTTCTACCGGGCGAACTGAAGCTGCTCGGTGACATGAAGCTCCGCTATTCGGTGCTTCTCGCCGAAGACGGCGGCATCATCGACGACCTGATGGCGACCCGCCGCGGCGAGGAATTCTACGTCGTGGTCAACGGCGCGACGAAGCACGAGGACATAGACATCCTGCAGCACCGGCTGCCGAAATATGTCGTCGTCGATCATATGCGGGAGCAGGCGCTGCTGGCGCTCCAGGGGCCGAAGGCGGCCGAAGTGCTCGAGGCCATGGCGCCCGGCGTTTCGGATCTCGGCTTCATGCAGGGTGGACCGTTTCGCGCGGGCGGCCATCCGGTCTGGATCAGCCGTTCCGGCTATACCGGTGAGGACGGATTCGAGATTTCGGTCCCCTCGGTTGCGGCACAGACGATCGCCGACTGGCTCGTAGGCGACGAGCGGGTGAAGCCGATCGGGCTTGGCGCTCGCGACTCCCTTCGCCTTGAGGCCGGTCTGCCCCTCTACGGCCACGACCTGGACCGCAGCACGACGCCGGTCATGGCGGGTCTCTCCTTCGCCATCGGCAAGCGCCGCCGCGCGGAAGGCGGCTTCTCGGGCGACATGCGCATCCTCGCCGAACTTCGGGACGGTCCCGCGCAGAAGCGCGTCGGGCTCGATGTCGAGGGTCGCCAGCCGGTGCGCGAGGGCGCTCTCATTCTCGACGGGGAAGGCAATGAAGTCGGCCGGATCACCAGCGGCGGCTTCTCGCCCTCGCTGCAGCGGCCGATCGCCATGGGCTACGTCGCAAGCCATCTCGCCGAAATGGGCACGACGCTGAAGGCCGAGCAGCGCGGAAAGCTGTTCGACGTGCGCGTCACGACGATGCCGTTCGTCCCCCACCGCTATCACCGCAAGGGAGCAAATGCATGACGGTCTACTTCACCCGCGAACATGAATGGGTCCGCGTGGACGGCGATACGGCGACGGTCGGCATTTCCGATCACGCGCAGGAGGCTTTGGGTGACATCGTTTTCGCCGAAGTGCCCGAGGCCGGGCGCACGCTCGCGAAGGGGCAGGAAGCGGCGGTCGTCGAATCGGTGAAGGCAGCTTCGGACGTCTACTCGCCGGTCGCGGGCGAAGTGACCGAAGGCAACCAGGCGGTCGCCGACGATCCCGCGCTGATCAACCGCGATCCCGAAGGCGAAGGTTGGTTCTTCAAGCTGCGCCTCGACAATCCGGGAGAGCTTGAGGAACTCATGGGCGAGGCGTCCTACCGCGAGTGGGTGAAGACGCTCTGACCGAAATAGCCGCCTCGACCAGCAGCTGGGACGCTGCGGACTATGCCCGGATCGGACGGTTCGTCTCCGATCTGGGGGAGGCCGCGCTGGATCTGCTCGACCCGCAGCCGGGCGAGCGGATCCTCGACGTCGGCTGCGGCGACGGCGCGCTGACCCACAAGATCATCGAGCGCGGTGCCGAGGTGATCGGGGTCGACAATTCGCCCGAACTGGTGGCCGCAGCGCGCGCTATCGGCATCGAAGTGCTAGAGATGGACGCAGCGGACATGACGTTCGCTGCCGAGTTCGATGCGGCCTTCACCAACGCGGCGCTGCACTGGATGCTCGACAAGGAGCGCGTTGCTCGCGCCACGTTCCAGGCGCTGAAGCCTGGCGGCCGCTTTGCGGGCGAGATGGGCGGCGAGGGCAATCTGCGCCGGCTTCGCGAGGCGCTCGATGCGGAGCTCGTCGCTCGTGGCTACCCGCCGCCGCTCGAATCCTCGAACTGGTATCCGTCGGTCGAAGAGTTCGCCGACATCTACGAGGCTGCCGGATTCGACGAGATCGATGCCCGGCTGATCGAGCGCCCAACGCCGCTGCCCAATGGGGTGGGGCAGTGGGTTACGACCTTTCGCCGCGGCTGGCTTGATCGCGCCGGCGTCCCGCAAGAGGACCGCGCCGACATTGCGCAAGCCGTCGCCGAGACCGTCGCTTCCGACAATGCCGATTACGTGCGCCTTCGCTTCATCATGAGGAAGCCGAAGTGATCTGGCTTGCGATGTTCGCGCCAATCGAGCTGGCGCCCGCTCCGGCGCCGCCGGTCGCGACGACGATCGCCGCCATCCGGTCCGATCCGCAGAAGTTTAACGGGCGAACCGTACGGCTGCAGGGCTGGGTGAACTCCTGCCGCTCGTTGTCGTGCGCCATCGATGAGCGCCCGGCCTCGGATCCCGAGGGTGCGGGAGAGCATCTTTCGATCGCGACCGATGCGAAGTTCGACCAGACGATCCAGCCGCTTTTGCCGACCTACGTCGAATTCGACGCACGCTTCGACTCCGGCTGCGTCGTCCAAGTCTGCCTCGACCGCGCGCCCGACCTCACCGTGGTGAGCCTGCGCTCGGTCGTTTCCACTGAACCCCCGCCTTTCGAGAATTAGGATGCGATACCTTCCACTTTCCGAAGCCGACCGCGGCGAGATGCTGCAAGCCGTCGGGGCCTCCGCCATCGACGATCTCTTTTGCGACGTCCCGGCGGATGCGCTGCTTGCCGGACCGATAGCCGAGCTTCCGGCTCATGCGTCCGAGCTTGCCGTGGAGCGCCAACTGACGGCGCTGTCGCGCAAGAACCTTGCCGCCGGCGAGGTGCCGTTCTTCCTCGGCTGCGGCGCCTACAAGCACCACATCCCGGCGAGCGTCGATCATATCATTCAGCGCGGGGAATTCCTGACGGCCTACACGCCGTATCAGCCGGAAATCGCTCAGGGCACGCTGCAGGTGCTCTTCGAATTCCAGACGCAGGTCGCGCGCCTCCTCGGCTGTGAGGTCGCCAACGCCTCGATGTACGACGGCTCGACGGCTTGCTGGGAAGCGATCGTCATGGCGCGGCGGATCACGAGGCGGACGAAGGCGATCCTCTCGTCGGGCTTGCACCCGCATTACGTCAGCGTCGCGAACACGATGGCGAAGTTCACGGGCGACGTTCTCAACACGTCGCTGCCCGAGCTGAACGCCGCAACTGACGCCGACAAGCTGATTGCAGCCATCGACGGCGAAACGAGCGCGGTCGTCGTCCAATACCCGGACATTCTCGGTCGGATTACCGACCTGACTCCGATCGCCGAAGCTGCTCACGCAAATGGCGCTTTGCTCATCGCAGTGGTGACGGAGCCCGTCGCGCTCGGCCTGATCCGCTCGCCGGGCGAAATGGGCGCGGACATCGTGGTCGGCGAGGGCCAATCTATCGGCGTCGGGCTGCAGTTCGGCGGGCCGTACGTCGGTCTGTTCGCCACCCGCGAGAAATACGTTCGCCAGATGCCCGGCCGCCTCGCGGGCGAGACGGTCGATGCCGAGGGGAAGCGCGGCTTCGTGCTGACGCTCTCGACGCGCGAGCAGCATATCCGCCGCGAAAAGGCGACGTCGAACATCTGCACCAACTCCGGCCTCTGCGCTTTAGCGTTCTCGGTCCACATGAGCCTGCTCGGCGAGAAGGGGCTGCGGCAGCTCGCTCAGTTGAATCACGCGCGCGCGTGCGAGGTCGCGGACCGGCTGGCGGCGATCCCGGGCGTTCGGCTGGTCAACGACAGCTTCTTCAACGAATTCACGATCGAGCTGCCCGTCGAGGCTCGCCCCGTCGTTCGTCACCTTGCCGACAACGGCATCCTGGGCGGCGTTTCGCTCGGCCGTCTCTATCCGGGCGCCGATGCGCTTCAGAACGGGCTAGTCATCGCGGTCACCGAGACCGCGACCGACGAGGATATCGACGCCCTGGAAGCGGGCCTGAAGGAGGTGTGCAAGTGACCGTCAATCCTTCAGGCTGGCGGCCGTCGACTCGCGCGAACGAGCAGGGCGAAATGCAGACCGTGACCGGCAATCGGGCGCTGATGCTCGAAGAGCCGCTGCTGTTCGAGATCGGCTCGACCGAGCAGACCGGCGTCGACTTCCCCGAGTTCAAGGCGAACGCGGGCCGCCTCGGCGATCTGGAGCGCCATCGCGGTATCGGCTTGGCCGGGCTCAGCGAGCCGGAAGCCGTGCGGCACTACACGCGGCTTTCGCGCCAGAATTACGCGATCGACCTCGGGCTCTTCCCGCTCGGATCGTGCACCATGAAGCACAACCCGCGGCTCAACGAGAAGGTCGCGCGACTCCCGGGCTTTGCGGACGCGCACCCGCTGCAGCCGATCGACAGTGTCCAGGGTGCGCTCGAGCTGATCGATCTGGTCGGCAACTGGCTGACGACGCTCACGGGCATGCCGGCGGTGGCCATGAGCCCGAAGGCGGGGGCGCATGGCGAGCTGTGCGGCCTGCTCTGCATTCGCGCGGCGCTCGAAGCGCGCGGCGATGCACGCGAGGTCGTGCTTGTTCCGGAGAGCGCTCACGGGACGAACCCGGCAACGGCGGCCTTCGCCGGCTATCGCGTTGAGAACATCCCCGCGAACAAGGCGGGCCGCGTCGACCTCGAAGCGCTGAAGACCCGGCTGGGGCCGGACGTCGCGGCGGTGATGATCACTAATCCGAACACGTGCGGCCTGTTCGAGCCGGACATGAAGGCGATCAGCGACGCGGTGCATGCGGCCGGTGCATTCGTCTATTGCGACGGAGCCAACTTCAACGCGATCGTCGGCAAGGTCCGTCCGGGCGACCTCGGCGTGGACGCGATGCACATCAACCTGCACAAGACTTTCTCCACACCGCACGGCGGTGGCGGTCCGGGTGCGGGTCCGGTCGTTCTCAGCGCCGCGCTAGCGCCCTTCGCTCCGCTCCCGTTCGTGGAGAAGCAGGGTGATCGCTTCGTCCTCGTCGAAGAAGAGACGGCCGAAGAGCATCACGCGCAGAGCTTCGGGCGCATGGTCGCGTTCCATGGGCAAATGGGCATGTTCACACGCGCGGCATCCTACATGCTGAGCCATGGCTCGGACGGTCTTCGGCAGGTTGCGGAGGATGCGGTTCTCAACGCGAACTACATCCTGCGCTCGCTCGAGGACCTGCTGGATGCGCCGTTCGGCCCGAGCGGCCCTTGCATGCACGAGGCTCTCTTCTCCGATCGCGGCTTCGGCGAGGGGCTCAGCACGCTGGATCTCGCCAAGGCACTGATCGACGAGGGTTTCCATCCGATGACCATGTATTTCCCCTTGGTGGTGCATGGCGCGATGCTCGTCGAGCCGACCGAGACGGAATCGAGGGCGAGCCTCGACCAGTTCATCGCCGCGTTCCGCTCGATCGCCGAGCGGGCCAAGGCGGGGGACGAAAGACTGAAGGCTGCCCCGGTCTATGCGCCGCGGCGCCGCCTCGACGAGACGCTCGCCGCGCGCAAGCCGGTGCTGGTCTACAAGGACGCGGAGCCGGCCCAAGCGGCGGAGTAGGTGGGCGACCGGCGCTTCTACGAAGCTCCCGCCGGGAGCCAGGCGCGCCGCTCCGCTCCTGCAGCGCTCCGCAATCGCGAGCCGATTGCGGATGTGCTTCGTCAATGGTTACCGGAGAGCGGTACCGTACTCGAAGTCGCGAGCGGGACCGGCGAACACGCGGTGTATTTCGCGGAACGCTTCCCCGGCCTCGATTGGCAGGCGAGCGACACGCATCCGGACGCGCTCGCATCGCTCGCCGCGCGGCGGAATGAAGCTGCCCTGCCGAACCTGCTTGCGCCTGTCGTCATCGATGCCTCGCAGGCCGACTGGCCTGTCGACCGTGCCGATGCCGTGCTCAACATCAACATGGCGCACATCAGCCCTTGGAGCGCTTCGCTCGGCTTGATCGCGGGCGCGACACGCGTGCTGGAGACGGGTGGTCCGTTGATCCTCTACGGGCCGTGGCTGAAGGACGACCTCGAGACCGCCCCATCGAACGTCGCGTTCGACGCCGAGCTGAAGCGCCGCGATTCTGCATGGGGCCTTCGCCGCGTCGAAGATTTCGCGGACGCGGCATCGCGCGCCGGTTTCGTTCTGGCCCAAACCCGCCAAATGCCCGCCAACAACCTCATGCTGCTGTTCAGGCTGACGAATTCGCCTCGCACTTAAGCAAAGCTTTACCTCGCTCGTTTATCTCGATGCGCATGGACGCTAGCAACTGTCAGAATCGGCGATCGCGTCGTTCTCAGGTCCTGCTTACGGCAGAGATCGAGCACGCGGGTGCGACCCAATCGGTGAAACTCCGCAACATGTCTGCGGACGGCGCGCTTGTGGAAAGCAAGTCGCTGCCGATCGAAGGCACGCCGGTGGTGTTCTGCCGCAAGGAATTGTGCGTCCAAGGCAAGGTCGTCTGGGTGAACGGCAGTTTCGCCGGCATCGCCTTCAATTCGAAGCTGAACCCGGAAGAAGTGCTTCGGCACATTCCGCAGCCCCGGCCGAAGATTCAGCCGCGTGCATACCGTCCAGGTTTCACGCCTCGGTCGATGACCTCCGAACAGCAGCGCCTGGCGGAAAGCTGGATCTGGAGCCCGGGCGCGAATCGCCCAGGCGAGTGAACTAACCGGCGGCGCGCAGCAGCTCGCGTTGCGATTGAAGCCAGTCGACCAATTCCCTGAGGGCAAGAAGCCGACTGAAGGTGATCCCGTAGCAGGAGCCTTCGCGCCAGCGGATGACGCCCGGCTGCGGGCGCAGACCGGGAATCGCCACGACCACTTCCGAACCAATCGGCAGACTGCTGTTCGATTCGACCTTGAGGCCGCCCTGTGAAATGTCGTGCGCGCGCATGCCGTAGACTTGCGCGCCGAGCCTGATCGAGGCGATGCAGCGCACTTCGACGCGCGGCATGCGCGGGCGCGGACCGTCCATAGAGTTCGCGAGAAGCTCGACGACGTCGATGCGCTTGTCGAACTCCACGCCGGCGGAACCGTCCTGGATCCAGCTGACACGGCCCGAGATCTGCTCCCCGCGCTTCAGCTCGACGGAAACGCGCATGTCTTGCGTCAGCGGGCAATAAGCGCGGATCATCATGCCGCCGGCAGAGATGTTCTTGATTAGGCAAAGCTCGCGGCGGTCGCCGATGTTGAGCGAACCGACGCGGAAGAGCGTCAGGTGGCGCTCATCGTCGCGACGTTCCGCGGGTTCCGGCGTATGCTCGGAGAACGAGTACAGAGTGGTCTCGACCGGTTGTTTCTGCACTCGTCGCTCCGCCCCATATCTCTCCCGAGCACATCATCGATATCGGTTGGCCCTTACCAGATCGTTGACCTTTGCACCGGCTTGGACCGTTCGTCGCAAATCAGCCTTGAGGCCGTTGCTGGTCCGCGTTCTGTCTCCGGAAGAAGCCCGGCGGCGGAAGGAACAGCTTCCGGATCGAGATCGAGATCGTCCGGCCCAGCGGATCGAGCAGATCTGCCTGATAGTTATTCGGCACTTGTCCCGCCTGGTCGCGAACGCGCGGCCGCGAGTTGAACAGGTTCGTGACCTCGAACCGAACCGATGAGCCGCGCAGCCAGGGATGCTTCGACACGAGGTCGAAGCGCTCGCCGAGGTTCGCGAATAATCGAACGTCGAACGTCGCCAGCGGCGAGAAGTCAAGATCGCTTCCGGTCAGGCTGTCGACATGGGTGCCGCCGCGCCAGTTGGCGGAAAGGCGCGCACCAAGGCCGTTGTTGAAATAACCTGCCTGGGTTTCAACCTGGTGCCGTGGACGGCCCCCCGTCGACCCCAACGCATCGCCATGAAGATAGTCCAGCTTCGGAAGTCCTGGCCGGATGGTGACTTCGTCGACCAGGGTGATCGTGTCGGTCACCGAGAACTGAAGACGTCCGCCCTGCCGACCGCCGCCGAAGCGGCCGAAACCACCTCCGCCACCGCCACCGCCAGGACCGAAGCCGCCACCGGCAGGACCACCGCCCGGTGGGGGTCCGCTCTCCGGTCCAGGGCCGCCAAGGGGTCCACCCTCCGGCGGTGGCGGAGGAGCAACGCCTTGCGTGCGACCACCCGCGGCAGCCCGTTGCGCGCGGAAGCGGTCGATCGCTGCCTGCGACGGGCGTGCGGACTTCAGCGGCTTGGAGAAGTCGAAACCCAGCCGGATCGTATCCCGGCGTGACTCGTCATAATTCACCGGCCGGAAATCGACACTGACCAGCTGGCCGGACGCGTCGCGGATGAAACGATCGGGGAAGGCGGCCTCGAGCTCGGCGGTGATGCCGGGGAAGCTCGCCACCACATTGTCGATCGTCTGGTGAACATATTCGGCGCGAAGCCGGAGGTCCGTCTTCTCCCACGGCTTCCAGTTGCCGCCGAACTTCAGGACATTGCGCTTGTCGGCAAGCAGATCCGGGTTTCCGCCGCTGATTGCCGTGACCTCGACCGTCTCACCGGTCGTGAAATCGAACACGCGCGTGTCGGGCGTGAAGATAATCGGGTCGCCAAGCTGCTGGATGGTCGGCGGCCCTTCCTCGCGGGTCCAGCTCACGAGGAAGTTGAGGCGGTCCACGGGAGACCAGTTCGCGCCCGCACCAAGCACGGTCAGCGTCCCGAAGTCCGAGAGCTGGTCGACTTCCGCATTGGCGTTCAGCGTGAGGTTGCCCAGCGCGCTGAAGTCACGGTTGCGACGTGAAATCGGAAGGTCGACATTGGCGGCGAGATTGCCTTGCGTCCGGCCGAGATCGTTCGACGCGGAGATCCCCTGGATGCGGTTCTCATTGTCGAGGTGAAGCGTGCTACCGCCTGCGTTGACCGTGATGTTCGCGTCTCCCGCGGGCAGTGAGACCAGCGGACCGTTGGCCATCAGGTTGATGTCCGCCGAGGTTGAGACGGATTCTGCACGATTGCGCGGGTCGCCCTCGTCGAGACGGTCGCTGTACGTCACCGCCCGGCCGACGTCGCCGTTGCCAGTTGCCGACAGGTGCCACTTTCCCTTGTCGCCATTGAGCGAGAAGCCGAGATGGCCGGTGGCGTTGCTGATGTTCCGAACAAGCGGTTCGAGCGCGACGTCCGACAGGCCGAACAGCGACCGACCCTCGTTGTACTGCACTTCCGCATTCAGCGTGCCACTGGCGTCGCCGAGGACGGTGCGGTTGATCGTCTCCGTCCCGCGGATGAGCTTTTTCGACCCGACCAACGTACGGGCCGAGCGATCGTCGGGCCCATTCGGATCTTCGAGCTCGATGTCGCGCTCGCTCTCCTTGAGCGACGTGTTGCCCTCGGCATGAATGTTGGTCGTTGTCCGACCGGCCTTGTTGATGGCAAGCCGGGTCACGTCCGCGACTCCGCCGAAATTGCCGCCTTCGGTCGGCACGGTTCCGTCGAGCCGCGTCGCCGTCGAATGGAAGCGCTCGCGAAGGACGATGTTCACGACGCGCTGGTCGGCGCGATAGCCGTACTTGAGCGCGACCTCCTCCGGCAGGATGTCGAGCCGCTCGATCGCCTCGGGCGGGATGTCCCGGATCTCGCGGAAGCCGGAAATGCGCTTGCCGTTGAGCAGAAGCACGGGAGCCTCACCGCCGCGACCGCGGGCGCTTCCGATCTGCGGCGCCAGGGCGTCCAGGAGCTCCAACAGGTCCGTCGCGCCCGTTGCGCGTATGTCGCGCGGGCCGAGCTGGTTCTCCGGCGGGATGTCCCCGATGACCGATCCGCGCCGCACGCCAGTGACGACGATCTCGCCGCCTTCCGCATAGGGATCCTCTTCAGGGGCTGCCGCAGGAGGCGCCTGCTGTTCGGATCCCTGCGCGGGAGCTTGGGTCGATGTTTCCTCGGTGGGAGGAGTTTGGGCCTGGCTCTGCGTAGCGGTCTGGGTCTGCGCGAACGCGGGAGTGGAAATGGCGACGCAGAACGCGAGCGCTGCCGAGGTTTGGAACAGCAGTTGTTTATCGAGGTTCATGCCCGCCCGGTCGTCCAAGGTCCCTTAACGTCGGATGACCTATCGCGATCCTTCGACGGACGGCAGTTATCGTCCGATAGAGAGGCGAAACTCTCTCCATTTGCGCGAATTGCCTGGAGAGGCAGCCAATACAGGCGGGAAGTGCTGGTGAGCCCAGCTGGATTCGAACCAGCGACCTACTGATTAAAAGTCAGTTGCTCTACCGACTGAGCTATGGGCCCGACCAGCGGAGCCCCGTTACCTGTGTGGACGGCGCCGGGCAAGGCGATGGGCGAAATGATGCGCGGTGACGTGGCCGTCGAGCCTCCACCCCGGCGCCACCGTCGCCAATGGCCCGATCACGAAGTTGCGGCTGGCGGCCGATTTGTGCGGAATGGTGAGGCCATGGCTCGACCATTTGCCGCCGCTCCATGCGACGATGTCGAGGTCAAGGACGCGCGAGCCCCAGCGGCGCCCGCGCCTGCGGCCGAAGTCGCGTTCCAGCCCCTTCAGGCGCTTCAGCATTGCCGGAGGGTCGAGATCGCTTTCGATGAGCGCGACGGAATTGGCGAAGTCGCGGCCCGCAGCGCCGTGCGCCGGATTGATCAGGATTGGAGCTGCATCGAACAGGTCGAAGTCCTGATCGAGACGTCCGATGGCGGCTTCGACGACCCCCGTCGGTCGACCGAAACGGCCATGCGGACGGTTGGAGCCAATCGCTATGGCGTAGAGGTGCGTTGCGCCGGACACTTAGGCTCGCCTACGTCAGCGCAATGCCGTTCGCCAGCCCCGCCGATCTGTCGCCAGTTCCGCAGGCCGAAGCGCCGCGCGACTGCCCGCTGTGCCCGCGGCTGGTGATCTTCCGGCATGAGTGCCGCGCCGAGTTCCCCGATTGGTGGAATGCGCCCGTTCCCGCGTTCGGAGACCCTGATGCTTGGCTCGGCATCGTCGGCCTTGCGCCGGGCAAGCACGGCGCCAACCGCACGGGCCGGCCGTTCACGGGCGATTATGCGGGTGAGCTGCTCTACGCGACGCTACTGAAGTTCGGGCTGGCGGAGGGAGAATATCGCGCGGACCCGGCGGACGGGCTGAAGCTTAGGGGCGCCGTTATCCTCAATGCGGTGAAGTGCCTTCCGCCCGCGAACAAGCCCGAGCCGCGCGAGATCGCGACCTGCCGCAATTATTTCGAAGCGGCACTTGTTGCCCTGCCGAAAGTGCGAGTGCTGGTCGCGTTGGGGCAGATTGCGCACGTCGCCGCGGCGCGCGCGCTGGGACTCCCGCCGGCTTCGACGAAGTTCGGCCATGGCGCGGAGGCGGTCGCTCCGGACGGGCGCATCCTGCTGTCGAGCTACCACTGCTCGCGCTACAACCAGAACACGAACCGGCTGAACGTCGAGATGTTCGAAAGCGTATTCGAGCGAGCGCTGGCGCTCCGCGATGGCTGACGAGATCCGCACCGAACGCCTCGTGCTTCGGCGTGCTGGATATGAAGATGCCGTCGCCATGCACCGGATCATGAGCGACCCGGTCGCGATGCGATATTGGTCGAGCCCGCCTCACCGGACGCTGGATGAGACTGAGCGCTGGGTCGCCGCGATGGTCGAGGCGGACCCCTCAGTCGGCGACGACTTCCTCGTCACCCTCGACGGCGATGTGATCGGCAAGTTCGGTGCCTGGAAGCTTCCCGAGTTCGGGTTCCTGTTGGACCCGGTTCACTGGGGGAAAGGCTATGCGAGCGAGGCGATGGTGGCCTTCATCGAACATTGCCGCAATCGCGGCGCGACGGAGCTGACCGCCGACGTCGACCCGAGGAACTTGTCGTCGATCCGGCTTCTCAAGCGACACGGCTTCGTCGAGACGGGTCGTGGCACCGGCACATGGCAGGTCGGCGACGAGCTTTGCGACAGTATCTACTTCCGGCTAGAGTTGTAACTCAGACGTCCTGAGTGAGCCGCCCGTAAAGGTCCGGCCGGCGGTCCCGGAAGAAGCCGAACGCGGCGCGGTGCTTCTTCGCCTGCGCGAGGTCCAGCGTCGCGACCAGCACGCCGGTCTCATCGGCCCCGAACTCCGCGAGCATGTCGCCGCGCTCGTCGCAGATGAAGCTATGGCCGTAGAAGCGCTGGCCGTGCTCGGTGCCGATGCGGTTGGCGGCGACGACGGGCACGACGTTCGACACGGCATGGCCGATCATCGCACGGCGCCACAGGCGTGACGTGTCGAGGTCGGGATCGTGCGGCTCGGTACCGATCGCAGTGGGATAGAAGAGGATTTCGGCGCCCATCAGCATCATCGCGCGGGCGGTTTCCGGGTACCATTGGTCCCAGCAAACGCCGACGCCGAGCGTCGACATGTGCGGGCCGTTCCAGACCTTGAAGCCGGTATTGCCGGGGCGGAAGTAGAACTTCTCCTCGTACCCTGGGCCATCGGGGATGTGGCTCTTGCGGTAGACGCCCGCGACCTTCCCGTCCGGGCCGATCATCGCGAGCGAATTGTAGTGATGCGGGCCGTCGAGCTCGAAGAAGCTCGTTGGGATCCAGATCTTCAGCTCCTTCGCCAGCTCCTGCATCGCCACGACCGACGGATGCTCCTCGGTGCGGCGTGCGTTGGCGAACAGGCCTTCATCCTCGACACGGCAGAAGTAAGGGCCTTCGAACAGCTCCGGAGGCAGCACGACTTCCGCGCCCTTGCTCGCGGCTTCGCGCACTAGGTTACTGACGGCGCGGATGTTCGCGACCGTGTCGTCGGTGAAGGCGAGTTGCAGTGCAGCGACGGTGAGCTTGCTCATGCGGGAACCTGTTGCGAGATGCAGTGGAAGCTTCCGCCTCCGGTCAGGATGTGGTCGGCGCGCAGGCCGATTGCAACGCGGTCGGGGAAGAGCGCCTGGACGACTTCCACAGCCGCGCGGTCATTCTCGGCCCCGTATTGCGGCACGACGACCGCCGCATTGCCGATATAGAAGTTCATGTAGCTCGCCGGGATGATGTCGCCGTCCTCGCTCAGCACGCGGCCGGGCGAGGGGAGGGTGACGACGTCCAGCTTTGCGGCCTTCAGGCGCTTGGCGGCATCGCGATAGATCGCATCGTTGGGATCGTCCCTGGCGGCCGTGGGGATCGCGACGCGGCCAGGCGCTACGAAGCGAGCGAGATTGTCGACGTGGCCGTCTGTGTGGTCGTTCATCAGCCCGTCTCCGAGCCACACCACCCGTTCGAAGCCCAGGTCATGCTCCAGCCGACCCTCGACCTCTTCGTGGGTCAGATTCGCATTGCGATTTGGATTGAGGAGGCACTGCTCGGTCGTGACGACCGTGCCCGACCCGTCATGGTCGATGGCACCGCCTTCCAGAACCCAGTTGGCCTGGGAGTAGGCGAGGCCTGCCTCGCGAGCGATCCGCTCGCCGACGTCCTGGTCGCCCTCGAGGTCGTACTTGTTGCCCCAGCCGTTGAACCGGAACCCCTGCGCGCGGCGCTGGTTGCCCGCGCCCATGACGATCGGACCGCTGTCGCGGAGCCAGATGTCGCCGAACTTCTCGACGATCACCTTGGCGAACGGAGCGAGCTCGCGCGCCTTGGCGGCAGCATCATCGTGCGCGGCGACGAGCCAGATCTCGTCGCCCTTGCCATCGGCGTGAACGGCCTTCGCGAAGGCGGCTACCTCGCGCTCGGCCTCTTTGAGGTCGGCCAGCCAGAGGTCGGGGTCCGAGGGAAAGCCGATCCAGACGGCCTGATGCGGTGCCCATTCGGGCAGGGGTGGGCCAAGATTGGACGACGTCATGACGGCGCGCCTAGCAATGACAAACAAAAAGGGCGACCCCGAAGGATCGCCCCACTTGCTCGAACCGATCCAAAGGTCAGCGCGAGTAGAACTCGATCACGAGGTTCGGCTCCATGCGGACCGGATAGGGCACCTCGTCGAGCGTCGGAACGCGGCTGTAGGTGACCTTCGAAGTTCCGTCCGGAACGACGTAGTCGGGAACGTCACGCTCGGCGAGGCTCTGAGCCTCGATCACCAGCGCCATTTCCTGCGCCTTCGAGCCGAGCTCGACGACGTCGCCGACGTTCACCCGGCGTGACGCGATGTTGCACTTCACGCCGTTGACGCGGATGTGACCGTGGCTGACCAACTGGCGGGCCGCCCAGATCGTCGGCGCGAACTTGGCGCGGTAGACGATCATGTCGAGGCGGCGCTCGAGCAGGCCGATCAGGTTCTGCGAAGCGTCGCCCTTCATGGCGCTCGCTTCCTGGTACGTCCGCTTGAACTGCTTTTCGGTGACGTCGCCGTAATAGCCCTTCAGCTTCTGCTTGGCGCGGAGCTGGATGCCGAAGTCCGACACCTTGCTCTTGCGGCGCTGGCCGTGCTGACCGGGACCGTATTCGCGGCGATTGACCGGGCTCTTGGGACGTCCGAAGACGTTCTCACCCATGCGGCGGTCGAGTTTGTACTTGGCGCTTGAGCGCTTGCTCACGTCTGTTCTCCAACTTGCTTCTATGTCGTGCCCGGACCGCACCGGCGGACTTGAAGCCCGACGCGATCACCACTTCACCGGACGTGTGGGATCAATTGCGAGCGGCGCACCTAGGGGAGGAGGCTCCGAAGGTCAAGTTTCGGAGCGGTTGCGCGCCGGGTTCACCAACGCGCGGACGATACCGCGGATCGCCTTCACCTCGCGAGACGACCAGCCCGTCTTGGTGAAGATGGTGCGGATCGTGTTCTTGGTCGCCTGGGTGCGAGATGGCGGGTGGAAGTAGCCCTTTGCTTCCAGCTCCTCCTCCAGCTGGCCGATGAGGCCTTCGACCTCGCCGTGAGGGGCCGAAATTTCGAGCTCCTTCGAAGGCGGCACGGCGAGCTCTGACCGCTTTGACCACTCGTAGGCGAGCAGAATCACCGCCTGGGCGAGATTGAGGGAGCCGAACTCGGGATTGATAGGCACCGTGACGATGGCGTTCGCAAGCGCCACGTCTTCCGTTTCGAGCCCTGACCGTTCCGGTCCGAAAAGGATGGCGGTTCGGCCTTCCGTCCCGACGATGGCGTCGGCCATCGCCTCGGGCGTGACCACCGGCATGACGAGATCGCGTCGGCGGACCGTCGAGGCGTAGACCGTGGAGCAATCGGCGATCGCTTCCTGAACGGTGTCGAACAGCTGAGCCTGTTCCAGCACGAGATCGGCGCCGCTTGCAGAAGGGCCCGCGTCGGGGTTGGGCCAGCCGTCCCGTGGCGCCACCAGTCGCATCTCCGTCAGGCCGAAGTTGAGCATCGCGCGAGCCGCCTTGCCGATGTTTTGGCCAAGCTGCGGACGGACGAGGACGATAACGGGTTTCGGAGGGCTCACAGCAGCTTGTCGTGGTTGGGCGGAACGGCTTCCTTCTCCACCCGCTCGGCGATCTCGGCGAACTCGCTGGGATCGCTGAAGTCCTTGTAAATGCTGGCGAAACGTATGTAGGCGACGTGGTCGATCGACTTCAGTCCCGCCATGACCGCCTCGCCGATGCGCACGGAGGTGACCTCGTCGCCCAGCGTCTCCATCTGCCGCTGAACGCCGCTGATCAGCCGATCGAGCTTGGCCGGATCGACTTCGCGCTTGCGAGTGGCGTGGCCGATGGCGCGGGCAAGCTTGTCGCGGTCGAACGGTTCGCGCTTGCCGTCCTTTTTGACGACGGTGAGGTCGCGCAGTTGGACGCGTTCGAAGGTCGTAAACCGCGCCCCGCATGCTTCGCACTGCCGCCGGCGCCGGATCGCCGCGCCGTCTTCCGACGGGCGGCTGTCCTTCACCTGGCTATCTTCGTGGGCGCAGAACGGGCATCGCATCAGTTATATTTGGGCATCAGCTATAGATAGGGAAGCGCGCGCAGAGTTCTCGCACACGACCGTTCACCTCGCGCTCGACCGCACCATTATTCTCCGGCCCGTTCTTGGAGAGGCCGTCGAGGACGTCCGCGACCATGTCGCCGATGTCGCTGAATTCCGCCTCGCCGAAGCCGCGGGTCGTTCCCGCCGGAGAGCCGACGCGGATGCCGCTGGTCTTGACCGGCGGCAGCGGATCGAACGGAACGCCGTTCTTGTTACAGGTGATGCCGGCATGCTCGAGGCTCTCGTCGGCGTGCTTGCCGGTGAGGCCGAGCGGCCGGAGATCAACCAGCGCCAAATGCGTGTCCGTGCCGCCCGCAACGAGGTCCGCGCCGCGTTCCTTCAAACGGTTGGCGAGTGTCTTGGCATTGGCGATAACGGCCTTTGCGTAGGTCTTGAACTCGGGCTGCAGCGCCTCGCCGAACGCAACCGCCTTCGCGGCGATGACGTGCATCAGCGGGCCTCCCTGCAGGCCGGGGAAGACCGCCGAGTTGACCTTCTTCGCGATGGCTTCGTCATCGGTCAGCACCATGCCGCCGCGCGGCCCGCGGAGGGTCTTGTGCGTCGTGGTCGTGACCACATGCGCGTGACCGAAGGGCGAGGGGTGCTCGCCGGCCGCAACGAGGCCCGCGAAATGGGCCATGTCGACGAAGAGGTAAGCGCCGACCTCGTCGGCGATCACGCGGAAGCGGGCGAAGTCGAGATGGCGCGGGTAGGCGGAGCCGCCGGCGATGATCAGCTTCGGCTTGTTCTCCTTCGCCAGCCGCTCGACCTCGTCGAAGTCGACGAGGTGGTCGTCCTGGCGGACGCCATATTGGATCGCGTTGAACCACTTGCCCGACTGAGCCGGTGGTGCGCCGTGGGTCAGGTGCCCGCCCGCGGCGAGGCTCATGCCCATGATCGTGTCGCCGGGCTGGAGCAGCGCCATCATCACCGCGCCGTTCGCCTGCGCGCCGGAGTGCGGCTGCACGTTGGCAAAGCCGCAGCCGAACAGCTTCTTGGCCCGCTCGATCGCCAGCGTCTCGACCGTGTCGGACGGAGCGCAGCCTTGATAGTAGCGGCGGCCCGGATAGCCTTCCGCATACTTGTTGGTCAGGACGGAGCCCTGCGCCTCCAGAACCGCGCGGCTGACGATGTTCTCGGACGCGATCAGCTCGATCTGCGTCTGCTCACGCACCAATTCGTTCTTAATGCCTTCGAAGACCGCGGGGTCGGCGTCGGCAAGCTTGCGGGTGAAGAAACCGTCGGGCTGGACGTCGTTGAGGTTGGCGGCGGAAGCCATCAGGCAGGTTCCTGTTCGTGCGTGGGGTTGGCGAGCTGATCGACGCGGGGCTGGTGGCGTCCGCCGAGGAAGTCGCTCGAGAGGAATGCGGTGACGCAGGCCTTGGCCATTTCGAGGCCGATCAGCCGGGCGCCGAGCGCAATGGCGTTGGCATCGTTGTGCTTGCGGGCGAGCGCTGCTGAGACCGGCTCAGCCACTTGGGCGCAGCGGCACGCCGGGTTGCGATTGGCGGCGATCGCAACGCCGATGCCGGAGCCGCAAACCGTGATTCCCCGCTCCGCACGGCCGTCAGCGAGAGCCTCCGCAAGGAGGGCGCCGTAGCGTGGATAATCGACGCTCTCCGGACCGTTGGTGCCAAGGTCGACGATCTCATGGCCGTCGGCCCGCAACCAGTCGGCGAGCTGGTCCTTCATCTCAAAGCCCGCGTGGTCCGCGGAAAGGGCAATGCGCATGCCGACCTCCTAGCGCGCCATGCCGCAGCGCGCCACTGTTGCGGCGATCGAACGGCCCAAAAGTTCGCTAAGCTCACTCCTCAACGCGCGAAGCGCTTCCGCTCGCATCTTTGAAGGCGAATGCGAGCATGTTGACGGGGTAAGGATTGCCATGACCGAGGCCAAGCAAATGCATTCCTATTTTGCGAGTCCGGATGCGGGCCACCTTGATGGCAGGAATGGGTGGAAAGCGGACATTAGAATTTGCCGGGATCGTGCAGGGCGCGTCCGGGTCATACCGGATGCCAACGGTCATGCGTGTTTCCTAAGGGCGTTTGCCCAGTCTCAGGAGGAACGGCCATGAACCTCATAATATTGATCGGCGCGTTGGTTGCGACGGCTCCGCCGGTAGCGCAGACAGGCAAAGCTCCCGTCACCAATGCTCCCCCAACGCCGCGCGGGCCGAGTCAGACCTCCTCCAATCCGTGGGATAGCCTGCCGGCAATGACACCTTATCGGAAGCTGGCCGAAGAAATCCGGGCCGAAGGGAAAGTAGGTGAGGCGTCGCCCTTGGACCCTGGTTGCCAAGGCAAGACAGGTGACGAATGCGTGCGTAGCATGGAGCCGCCTAAGCGCTGAAGCCTGGGATCATCCGATCCGGAATGGTCGACAGATGACACCCGGCTGCCGTCTGTTGCGGCTAGAAAGCGAATAATTCTTGCGAGCTTCGGCCGGTTCGATCACGAGGCCGGAGCGTCCCAATGCCTGAGTGCGTAAAACCTCTTAGCTATCGCCGCATTAGGTTCGCAGCAGTTGTGACCATCCTGCAATTGCTCCGTCCCAATCTCCTTTATGCTCACCCTGATCTCCTCGATGAGCAGGCCCATCTCGGCGATGATGGGTACGACGGTCGGAAGGTCCTGACGCCCAAGCTGCCCGATGTGAAGCTGCAATGCGGTCAGCAACTGCGAAGTGGCGTTGTGCAGGTCCTGTGAAACGCGTTGTCGTTCGTTTGCTCTTATTGAGCCTTCAGCACCCGTATTGTTGCGGATGAAGGCTACGCCATCGGGGAGGTCCATTGCACTGCTCCCTTTGCAAGCGGGAGCGCGATTGTCTCTCAGCCAGGCCGTGCCCACAGAAACGTGTCTCGTGGCCTGATTGGACATCATTAGCACGTTTGAGCCGAGCAGCCTACCAAAGCCTATGTCTGGTTTGGGTCGAAAGCAGACATTCCCGTAAGGTCCGGAATGGGTGGAAAGCGGACATTAGCTATTTGAAAGGTCGCTGCCACGTAATGACGCGACATGGATACGCCCTGATAACCACGCAACTTCGCTCGCCACCGCAATTGGCCAAGGAGCTAAGCAAGGGTGGAACTCCGACAGGAGCCTGAGCAGCAGACGCCTACTGGGGTTGTTGATCGCCTTCCATGGCTACTGCGCTGGTTTCATATGCGTCCTGAGCGTCATTGGCGCTGTTGCCGGCAGAAACCCACGCGGCAATCTCGAAGGGGCACTAATCACAGGGGCCATTGCGTCGCCCTGATTAAGATAGGCCGTTCAGTGCGACGACCTGCAGTCGAACCCTAATGTCCGCTTTGGGTCGAAAGTTGCCATTAGCCTAGGCCGGCTTCGGTGTTCCACCTTCAAGCTGCGCCAACCTGGCAGCCATCTCTTCCATCCGCTGTTGCATGGCGCTCTCACGGGAGAAGCGGCCGCGGGCTACGCGGAGGGCTTCGGCGAGCGAGGGGATGATCTCCCGGATCGCCTCGATTTCCTGCTTGTTGTAGCGGTTGCCGTCCGACCTGCGGCCAATGAGCAACGTGCCGACCGAACTCTCTTCATCCTCGATCGTTAGCTTCTCGATCAGCTTCGAATCGTCTGCGGACGTCACTTCGCGGGCGGCGATCAGTTCGTGGCCCATGGCCGTGTCCAGCACGATCGCCGAAGCAGCGGGATGAGCGGCCTGGTCGATGATCGACAAGGCTCGGGTCGCGACCTCTTCCGGAGATTCCGTCAGGCCCCAGCTTTTCAGACGCTTCGCGGAATCGTGGATCTGGTCGAGCGGGCCGCCGAAATGCTTTCGAGTCCACCCGAGCACCGCGGACTGAGTCGGCGAAAAGACGCCCGCGGCGATGATCGCCCCCACGGTCGTTGCGCCAGCCTCGCTATCGTGTCCCATGACCTCGGTGATGACGAGCTTCACAAGATCCGAGCTGGCCGCCCACACCACGCCGACGATGAGTGTCACGACGGCGTAGGCTGCCGAGCGTGTGATTACGGTATCCGCTTCCCAAAGGCGGAAGCGGATCAGCGCGACGATCAGGCCCAAGGCCATGGTGGCCAGGCCCAGGCTGAAAAGGACTAGCACCGCGAGGCTCATCAAGGGCGTGAAGTTGCTCTGATCGCCGATGGCTGCCGCCAAGACGACCGCGGCGAGAACGAGGAGTAGTCCAGCCGCGAAACCGAAGCCCGCCCACTTGATCTGTTGTCGAACGATTCCGACTGGCTCTCGCCTGAAGCGGATGACCTGGCACGCAAGAACGGCGAACAGGCCGCCGATTGCGACAACGCCCTGCAGGTCCTCGTTCACCGCCGGTGACGAAACGAAGATCGCGAGCGGAATACCGACCGGGATCAGCCAGCGCAGCGCGCGCGGGACGAAGACTCCGTCAGGAAAGGCCGCGAGACCGACGAGCAGCAGGTAGAAGAAAACCGACCCGAATATGTCGATGACGTAATGCTTGCCGGTCCAGAGCCAGAATTGCATCGGCGGGTCGCCCACCGCCACCATGGCGATGAAGGCGAACGCCAGGAGCATAGCCACGGGGTCGTTAGGCCGCCTCAGCGCGAGCAGCATTCCGCAGGCGAGCAGCGCAACGCATGCGAACAACGCGGTGGCCAGCCTCGTCCAGATGCGGAAATTGCGTTCGTTCAGGTCGGCGGGAGAGATGGCGACCTTGTGCCGCTCCTGCGACAGCTCGATCAGCTTTCCGTCCGGCTGGCGGAGAACGACTTTGACCGGGTTCCCTTCGGCCTTGTCGAGCCGTTTGGCGAGTTGGGACACCTGAAGGTCGGCCGGGACCGGATTGCCATCGATCGAGACGACCTTGTTCTTCAGGGGAACAGTCGGCGTCTCGCCCTGTGGTGCGTAGGTACCGACGAGCAGCTCGCTCGAAGTCGTGACGTCGAAGTCCAGGCCAAATTCATGGATGACGGGCTGCGTGTAGTAGCTGGCGCGGACGGCGTAGATCGTGCTCACCATGACCGTGAGAACGGCGAGTCCGAACAGGACCATCCAAAGCGGACGCAGGCGATTGGCCCAATGATCGGGCAAGCTGCGCAAGCGCGCGGGTGGTTGGAGAAACGCCTTCACTATCGACATGTGCTGAACCGGAGGCCCCTGACCGACTCGTCAAGGGAATGTTACCAGCACTTAATGGCGATTAAATAGAGGCTTTACGCCGCCAGCTGCATCTCCAGCCGGTCCCAGATCTCGACCAGGGCGGACGTCAGCTCGTCCATCATCTCAACCGTGTGATGCGGACCCGGCGTGAAGCGCAGGCGCTCCGTGCCGCGCGGCACCGTTGGGAAATTGATGGGCTGAACGTAGAGGCCGTATTCGGCGAGCAGGATGTCGCTGATCCGCTTCGCCTTCACCGGGCAGCCGACGAGAAGCGGGACGATGTGAGTCGCGCTCGGCATCACCGGAAGTTTGGCCGCTGTGAACTTCGCCTTCAGTTGCGCGGCCGCGCGCTGCTGCATGTCGCGCTCGGTCGAACTGGCTTTGAGATGCCGAACGCTGGCAAGCGCGCCGGCAACGAGCACCGGCGAAAGCGAGGTCGTGAAGATGAAGCCCGGCGCGTAGCTGCGGATGCAGTCGACGATGGTCTTGCTGGCGGAAATGTAGCCGCCCATCACGCCGAACGCCTTCCCGAGCGTTCCTTCGATCAGGGTCAGCCGGTCGGCGACCTGGTCGCGGTCGGAAATGCCGCCGCCATGCTCGCCGTACATGCCGACCGCATGGACCTCGTCGAGGTAGGTAAGGGCATTGTACTTGTCGGCGAGGTCGCAGATCTCGGCGATCGGCGCTATGTCGCCGTCCATCGAATAGACGCTCTCGAAGGCTATCAGCTTGGGCGCTTCGGGATCGACTGCGGCCAGCAGCTCTTCGAGATGCTCCAGGTCGTTGTGGCGGAAGACGCGCTTCTCGCAGCCGCTATTCTTGATCCCCGCGATCATCGACGCGTGGTTGAGCTCGTCGGAGAAAATGATGCAGCCCGGAAGGAGCTTGCCCAGCGTCGACAGCGCCGCCTCGTTCGAGACGTAGCCTGAAGTGAACAGCAGCGCCGCTTCCTTGCCGTGCAGCGAGGCAAGTTCTTCCTCGAGCTGGACGTGCAAATGCGTGTTGCCGCCGATGTTACGAGTGCCGCCCGAACCGGCGCCGACTTCGCGGAGCGCCTTCTCCATCGCATCGATCACCGCGGGGTGCTGGCCCATCGAGAGATAGTCGTTCGAGCACCAGACGGTGATCGGCTTCGGCCCGTTGCCGCCGAAGCAGTGCGCGTTGGGAAAGTTGCCCTTGTTGCGCAAGATATCGATGAAGACGCGATACCGGCCTTCCTCGCGCAGCTTCGCGATCGCTGCCTTGAAGATGCTGTCGTAATCCACGGGTTTTTGCTGATCCTCGCTGACGGCCACTTATCGCCGAGCTCTCGTGAATTCCATTGCGAACGACTCGCAACTAGATGGTTCTGGCGTCGCCGATTCCATATTGCGCCAGGGTGCCGAGCAGCGGGGACCGCGGTTCGGCCGTGAAGACCATGATGCCTTCTTCGGGTTCGCTTGGCCACGGCTGTTCTCGCGTGAGATAGGCGATGCGGCGAGCGATGCCAGGTCCGCCGTCGATCCACGTGACGCCCGGGAATGCCTGCTCCAGTTCGCTCAACAGCAGCGGGAAATGGGTGCAGGCGAGGACGCCGACGTCGATGCGATCGCCAGCCTCGGCATCGAACATCGGCTGAGCTGCGGCTCGGACGGCCTTTACCGTGACGTCTTCTCCGGCGAGCTTCGCTTCCGCCAGATCGACGAGGTCGGGCGCGCCGTGGCGGACGATCGTGCAGTCGGCCGCAAACTCCGCTGCAAGGTTGTCGACGTAGGGTTGGCGGACCGTCGCCTCCGTGCCGAGCACTCCGATGACTCGGTTCTTCGAAAGCTCGGCGGCCGGCTTGATGGCCGGAACGGTGCCGACGACGGGCAAGTCGAGCGCCGAGCGGACCTGATCGAGTGCGATGGTCGAGGCGGTGTTGCAGGCGATCACGGCGAGGCGCGGATGGAAGCGCTCCACCAGCCGTCCGAGCAGTGCGGGCACGCGGCTGGCAATCTCCGCCTCGCTCCGCTTGCCGTAAGGATAGCCGGCATTGTCCGCCACGTAGATGAAGGGCGCGTTGGGAAGCAGTGCGCGTGTCGGCTCGAGCACGGACAGGCCGCCCACGCCGGAATCGAAGAAGAGGATTGGCGAATTCGCGTCCATGGGCGGGCGCTTCGCATGCGGGCTGCCGATGCGCAATTGCAGGCCCGTTTCCTTCTGCTACCACCCACGGCCGATGGATACGGAACTGCTGTTCGCGCTAGCGCTGGGCTATCTTCTGGGATCGATTCCCTTCGGGCTGATCCTCACGCGCCTGGCGGGCAAGGGCGACGTCCGCGACATCGGCTCCGGAAACATCGGCGCCACCAACGTGCTCCGCACCGGGAGCAAGCCGCTGGCAGCGGGAACGCTCATTCTCGACTGCCTCAAGGCGACGGCGGCGATCGTAATCGCGCGCCATTTCTGGCCGGGAACGGAGAATTTCGCTGCGGCCGGGGCACTGGTCGGGCACCTTTATCCGGTCTGGCTGAAGTTCAAGGGAGGAAAGGGCGTTGCGACTCTTCTCGGGATCCTCATTCCGCTGATGTGGCAGGCAGCGGTCGTCTACGCCGTCATCTGGCTTGGGCTGCTGCTGGTCGCGAGAATTTCGTCGGTGGCCGGGATGACCGCAGCCGCCAGTGCGCCCGTCAGTGCAGCCGTTCTCGGCGAGCAGGAGCTGCTGCCCATGTTCCTGGGGTTCGCGCTGCTCGTAATCTGGAAGCACAAGGAAAACATTCTCCGCTTGTGGGCGGGGACAGAACCGAAGGTAGGAAGAAGACCGAGTGCGTAGTGATTTGGTCGACCGGCTTCGGCTGGTCCGTTCGCCCGGCATCGGGCCTGTAACCTACCGCCAGTTGATCGCACGTTTCGGATCACCGGCGGCCGCTCTGGAAGCGGTGCCCGATCTCGCTGCGCGCGGTGGCGGGCGAACGCCGCGCCTGGCGTCCACCAGTGACGCGGAGCGAGAGGTTTCTCGCGTGGACGCATTGGGTGCGAGATATCTCCTGCTCGGGCACGGTCTTTATCCGCGGGCATTGGCCGAGCTGGACGATGCGCCGCCGCTGCTGACGGTCAAGGGCGATCTCGGTCTGCTGGAAAAGCCACTGGTGGCGATCGTCGGTGCGAGGAACGCGTCGGCAGCGGCGTGCCGTTTTGCTCGGCAGCTCGCGTACGATCTCGGACAGCAAGGCGCAGTCGTTGTGTCCGGGCTGGCCCGCGGAATAGATACGTCGGCGCATGACGGCGCGTTCGAAAGCGGCACGATCGGGGTGGTCGCCGGTGGCGTCGACGTCTTCTACCCGCCTGAGAACGAGGCGAGGCAGAAAGCGATGTGCGAGCGCGGCCTGGTCATCGCGGAAATGCCGCCCGGAACCGAGCCCCGGTCGCGGCACTTCCCGTACCGCAACCGCATCATCGCGGGGCTCAGCCTCGGAACGGTCGTGGTGGAGGCGGCTCCGCGGTCTGGTTCGCTCATCACGGCGCGGCTCGCAGCCGAGGCGGGGCGAGAGGTTATGGCAGTGCCGGGCTCGCCGCTCGATCCGCGAGCGCAGGGCTGCAACCAGCTTATCCGCGATGGCGCGACTCTCGTTCAGAATGCAGCCGACGTGCTGGAGGCGGTGCGACCGATCCAGCCGAGTTTCGCGTCGCCGCACTCGCCATACCGCCCGCCAGAACCGGAATGGGTGGACGGCGATGGCGGAGCGCTCGGCATTGTCGAGGAACTGCTGGGTCCGTCCCCAGTCCCCGTCGATGAGATCATTCGCCTGTCGGGCGCGCCGAGCGGCGCCGTCCAGATGGCCTTGCTGGAGCTAGACCTCGCCGGACGGCTTGACCGGCACGCCGGCGGAAAGGTCAGCCTTCGTCCGGCTTGACGGACGGATTCGAGGCACCCCACCTTTACGCGTATGCGTGAGAACATCCTGTGAAACTGGTCGTCGTAGAGTCGCCGGCGAAGGCGAAAACCATCGAAAAGTATCTGGGCGGGGGGCACCGTGTGCTCGCCAGCTACGGGCACGTGCGCGATCTTCCGCCGAAGGACGGATCGGTCGATCCCGAGCATGACTTCGACATGCAGTGGCAGGTCTCGCCAGACCGGTCGAAGCAGCTGAAGCTCATCACGGACGAGGCCAAGAAGGCCGACGCGCTGATCTTGGCGACGGACCCCGACCGCGAGGGCGAGGCGATTAGCTGGCACGTGCAGGAAGTGCTCCGACAGAAGAAGGCGCTGCCGAAGGACGTCCAGCGGGTGACGTTCAACGCGATCACCAATGCGGCCGTCACCGAGGCCATGCGCAATCCGCGGAACCTCGATGAGGATCTGATCGATGCTTACCGCGCGCGCCGCGCGCTCGACTATCTGGTCGGTTTCACGCTTTCGCCGATCCTGTGGCGCAAGCTTCCGGGCGCAAAGTCGGCCGGGCGCGTCCAGTCGGTTGCGCTGCGCCTGATCGTCGACCGCGAGCGCGAGATCGAGGTCTTCAAGGCGCAGGAATATTGGCAGGTCGGCGCCACGTTCGAGGCGGATGGCCAGCAATTCTCTTCGCGTCTCGTCCAGCTCGACGGCAAGAAGCTGGACCGCCTGTCGATCGGCAGCAAAAGTGAAGCCGACGCTGCCAAGGCGGCGGTCGAGGCCGGGCGTTTCACCGTCTCCTCCGTCGAGACCAAGCCATTCGCCAGGAACCCGCCGCCGCCGTTCACGACTTCCACGCTGCAGCAGGAGGCCGCGCGCAAGCTCGGCTTCGCGGCAAGCCACACGATGCGGGTCGCCCAGTCGCTCTACGAGGACGGGTTGATCACCTACATGCGTACGGACGGCGTCGACATGGCCGAGGAGGCGATCAGCGCCGCCCGCAAGGCCATCGCCAATCGCTACGACAGCGGATTCGTGCCGGACAAGCCGCGCCGCTACACGAGCAAGGCAAAGAACGCACAGGAAGCGCACGAAGCGATCCGGCCGACGGACTTCAGCCGCGCCAAGGCGGCCTCAGGCGATCACGCCCGGCTCTACGAGCTTGTCTACAACCGTGCATTGGCGAGCCAGATGGCTTCGGCGCGGCTGGAGCGCACGACCGTCGAGCTGACCGACGGGACGGGCAGGGCGGTGCTTCGCGCAACCGGCCAGGTTGTTCTCTTCCCGGGCTATCTAGCGCTCTACGAAGAGGGGCGCGACGAGAAGGGGGACGACGAGGAAGGTGCGCGCATGCCCGCGCTTCGTGAGGGCGATGCGCCGCTGAAGACCGGCGTCGAGGCGACGCAGCACTTCACGCAGCCGCCGCCGCGTTATTCCGAGGCGAGCCTGGTCAAACGGCTGGAAGAGCTGGGGATTGGCCGGCCTTCGACCTATGCGTCGATCCTGCAGACGCTGAAGGACCGCGAATATGTCCGCGTCGAGAAGGCGCGGTTCATCCCCGAGGAGAGCGGGCGGCTGGTCACTGCGTTCCTGGAGCGCTTCTTCGAGAAGTACGTCAGCTACGATTATACGGCGGAGCTCGAGGAAGAGCTCGACGACGTCTCAGGCGGTCGGCTCAACTGGCAGAAATTGCTGCAGGAATTCTGGCGCGACTTCCAGCCGAAGGCGGGCGAAGTCATGGAGCAGAAGCCCTCGGAAGTGACGGCGGCTCTCGACGAGTTCCTCGCGCCCTGGCTGTACCCGCCGAAGCCTGACGGGAGCGACCCACGGGTTTGCCCGGCGTGCGGCAACGGGCGGCTGTCGCTTCGCGGCGGCAAGTTCGGAGCGTTCGTGGCCTGCTCGAACTACCCGGAATGCCGATACACGCAGAAGTTCGGCCAGCCGGGCGGCGATCAGGCGAGCGAAGGCCCGCAGGACCTCGGCAACGGCATCGAGCTGAAGAGCGGACGCTTCGGCCCGTATCTCGAGCGCGACGGCAAGCGGGCGTCGATCCCGAAGGATGTTCCGGTCGCGGATGTGGATGTCGACATGGCGGAGCGGTTGCTGTCGCTGCCGCGCGAGATCGGCGCGCATCCGGAGACGGGGAAGACGATCAAGGCGTCGATCGGCCGGTACGGGCCGTATCTGGAGCATGACGGCAAATATGCGCGACTGCACTCGACCGCCGAAGTGTTCGAGACCGGCATGAACGCGGCAGTGGCGAAGCTCGCCGATGTCGCGGCGGGTGGCGGTCGCCGGCAGGGTGCATCGCGTGAGCCCATTGCAGTGCTCGGCGCGCATCCGTCGAGCGGCAAGGAGATCAAAGTGATGTCCGGCCGCTTCGGGCCCTACGTCACCGACGGCACGACGCACGCTACCTTGCCCAAGAGCTCGGACCCGAAGGCGGTCACGCTGGAGCAGGCGGTCGAGTGGATCCAGACGAAGGAGGCCAAGGGACCGTCGAAGGGCAAGAAGAAGCCGGCGCGGAAGAAGAAGGGCTAGGCCGAGCAGGTCCTGCAGCGCGGATCCTTCGGCAGGCGGATCTTCCGCCAGTCGAGGGCTTCTCCGTCGAACAGGAACAGGCTGCCCGCGACGTCTCCGCCGATGCCGACGATCGCTCGGATGGCCATGAGCGCGGCGAAACCGCCGACCGTGGCCGTCAGCGCTCCCAGGACGCCCTGCTCGGCGCAGGTATCGCAATCGTCGCTGTCGAAGGCATCGCCGACGAAGCAGCGGTAGCAGGGCTTGTCCGCTTCCCAGCCGCGGAAGAACGCGACCTGGCCCTGGAACTGGACCGCTGCGGCCGACACGAGCGGGATGCCGAGGCGGGTGAGCTTATCGCCCACGACCAGCCGTGTCGCGAAATTGTCGCAATCGTCGATGACGAGGTCGTGACCTCCGAGGAGCGTCTCGGCGTTGTCGGCGATCAGGCGTTGCCGGATCGGGTCGACCTCGACGTACGGGTTGAGTGCACGGACGAATTTCGCGGCTAGCACCGCTTTGGACTGACCGATCTGATCGTTGCGGAAGATCGGCTGCCGCTGGAGGTTCGTGCGGTCGACGACGTCATCGTCGATAATCGTCAGCTTCCCGATACCAGCGCCTGCCAGTGCGGAGATGACCACGCTTCCGATGCCGCCCGCGCCGACGATCGCGACGCTGGCCGCCTTTAGCCGCCGCTGACCAATGCCTCCAACTTGCGGAAGGACGATGTGCCTTGCGTACCGTTCGAGTTCGTCGTCGCTGAGTTCGGTCACCGCCCGGTGCTTCCGAACCCCCCGCTGCCGCGCGCTGTCTCGGCAAGCTCGTGCACTTCGGTGAAGTGCGCCCGGAGAACAGGGGCTGGGACGAGTTGCGCAATGCGCTCCCCGCGCTTCACCTCGAAAGGCTCGCTGCCGAGATTTGCGAGAATGACCTTCACCTCGCCGCGATAGTCACTGTCGATCGTGCCCGGCGTGTTGAGGCAGGTGATGCCGTTCTTGAGAGCGAGGCCGGAGCGGGGACGGACCTGAACCTCGTTTCCATGCGGGATCTCGATCGCGAACCCGGTGGCAACCGCGTGACGCCGACCCGGTTCAAGCACCAGATTCTCGGCTGCGACGACGTCCAGCCCCGCTGCATGCTCGGTCGCATAGGTGGGCAGCGGCAGGCCCTCGCCGTGGGGCAGGCGGGTCAACTTTATCTCGATCATGCAAACTCCTGTGCGACGCGGCGGATGAGGTGCCGCGCGACTTCTTCCTTCGAATCCTCGGGCCAATCCTCGACGGAATCGGCGGTGACAAGGTGCACGCGATTGCGCGTTCCGCCCATGACGTCGCCCGAGACGTCGTTCGCGACGATCCAGTCCGCGCCTTTGCCGACCTGCTTGCCGATGGCGTTCTCGACCACGCGATTCGTCTCGGCCGCGAAGCCGATGACGAGGCGCGGCCGCTGCACGTGCGATGAAAGCTCGGCCAGGATGTCGCGGGTCGGGACGAACTTCAGCTTCGGCGGACCGTCGCCCTTCTTGAGCTTGCTCGGCGAGACCTCGACCCGCCAATCCGCGACGGCCGCCACCATGATCGCGACGTCGGCAGGCAGGGCGGCCATGACGGCGTCCGCCATTTGCTCCGCTGTCTCGACATCGATGCGCGTTACGTCGCGCGGCGTATCGAGGCAGACGGGGCCGGCGATCAGGGTCACGCGGGCGCCCAGCTCTTCCGCTGCAGCAGCGATGGCAAAACCCTGACGGCCGGAAGAGCGGTTCGCGATCACGCGCACCGGGTCGATGGGCTCGTGGGTTGGCCCCGCCGTGATCAGGACGTGCTTGCCGACGAGGCTCACTTCGCGCCGAGGAATCCGTTCGAGGAAAGCCAGGAGACGATGGCTTCAGGCTCCGGCAGGCGACCGGGGCCGTACTCGCCGCAGGCCATTTCGCCTTCATCGGGCTCCATGACCCCCACGCCGTCGGCCTTGAGCTGGGCGACATTCCGCTGGGTGGCGGGGTGCTGCCACATGCGGACATTCATCGCGGGTGCGACGGCCACCTTCTTGTCGGTGGCGAGGAGGAGGGTGGTTGCGAGATCGTCCGCCAGCCCCGCCGCCATCTTTGCGAGTAAATCGGCGGTCGCCGGGCAGACGAGAACGAAATCGGCCGAGCGGCTGAGCTCGATGTGGCCCATGTCGATCTCGTCCTTGAGCTCCCAAAGCGAATTGTAGACGACGTTCTTCGCAAGCGCGCCCAACGCCATCGGCGTGACGAAATGCTCTCCGCCACGGGTTAGGACCGGCGTGATGTCGTGCCCAGCTTTCTTGAACAGCCGTACGAGCTCGAGGCTCTTGTAAGCGGCAATTCCTCCGCCGACGATCAGCAGTACTCGCGCCATGAGGAGCAAATGCCCCTAGCGCGCCCGCAAGTCGAGTGCGCACGAAAAAAGGCGGGACCCGCTAAGGGTCCCGCCTCCTTCCGTGACGAAGCGTCAATTAGGTGCGGGATCGCGATCCCCGGCCGCTTCCGCCACCGGTGTCCGACGTTTCCGTCGAGCCGGTCGTATCGGCCTGGACCGAGCCGCCTGTTCCGGTGGCGCCCGCAGAGGCTGAGCCTTGGCCGCCCGTGCCGGTCATCGATGCCGTTGTAGTTCCAACGCCGGCGTTCGAGCTGACGCCGAGCTCGTCGCTCGGCCCGAGGTTAAGCGGGCTCTGGCTAGGGCGCTTGCGCCGCCAGCTGTCGAAGTCGCTATGGAACTGCTGCTCGCGTTCGCGGCAATAGTCGCCATAGTCCTTGTCGAGCTGCGACATCTGACGGTCGCGCCAGCTGCGATAATGATCGTCCTGGCTGCTTCCGAACGTCTGGTTGCCGAAGCCGCCCAGCGTGCCGCTATATTCGCTGTAGCCGAGCGACTCGTTCTCACCGCGATTGGCCTCGCCCCAGCTTTGCGGATGGTCCCGGCGGTGCTGCCCGCGGAAGTCGCTTTCGTCGCGGAATCCGCCGAAGCCGCGGTTGGACGAGCTCGAGCGGTCACGATTGCCGGATTCGCTCCAGTAGCCGCCGCCGCGAGACGGGCCGTAGGCACGGTCCTGATTGCGGTTCTGGTCGCGATCCCAGGAGCTGCGGCCCTGCTGGCCACGATCCTGGTTCATATAGTCGGAACCGCCGCGGCCGATACGGCCATAGCTGCGCTCGCCGGAACGCCCGCGCTCCTGGTCGCGGCCGGAGCGATCGTCGTCATCGCTGAACCATGAGCGAATTTCTTCGCCCGCACGCTCGAACAAGCCGCGGTCCTCGTCGCGGCCGCCGCTGCGGTGCGACCGCTCGCGGTCCTCATCGCGCCATCGCTCGCGGTTTTCGCCGCCGAAATCGCGGCCTCCCTGATCTCCATATCCTCTCGCCATTTCGAGGCCTCCTGTCATGAGGTGAATCCAATGGGGTCGGGGCTGATGCCCACGTCATTCCAACGGACAGGCAACGGCGGACGTTCCGGTTAATTCCAGTGACTTGGCGTAGGTTTACAACCGGCGGACGCATGCCGCCGAGTCGGCCGGAACTTCTTCAGGCCAGGGCTGATTTGGAGCCCCTATCCGCTCAGATCAGAACCAGGGTCGCTACCACGCCGACGGCCGCCGCGACGATGCCGATTGCCGCATACATTCCCCAGTGACGCCGCTCGATAATGGCGATTTCCGGAAGAGGAGGGGGCGGGGGAGCAGCCCCGAATGGCGGGTAATACTGGTCCATTCGCTGGATCAGTTCGGGGATCAGCTTGGCCGCGCGGACCAGCTCGATCAGCCGGTCGGCGTAGTAGGCCTCCGGACCCAGTTCAGACCGCAGCCACTCGCGGAGGAAGGGCTCCGCGGTCTCCCACATGTTGATGTCGGGATCGAGCGCGGTCGCCACGCCCTCGTTCATGACCATGGACTTCTGCAGCAGCAGCAGGTGCGGCTGCGTCGGCATGTCGAAGTCGCGGGTGATCGAGAACAGGCTCTCGAGCATGCGGCCGACGGAGATTTCCTTCACCGGAAGCCCGCGGATCGGTTCGCCTGCGGCGCGGAGAGCGGTCGCGAATTCCTGCACGTTGTGGTGCGAAGGAACGTACTGAGCTTCGAAGTGGATTTCGGCGACGCGGCGATAGTCGCCGGTGATGAGGCCGTAGAGGATCTCGGCAAGCCACATGCGGGCGCGGCGGTCGATCCGGCCCATGATGCCGAAGTCGATGGCGGCAATGCGCCCATCCTTCAGCGCGAAGAGGTTTCCGTGGTGGAGATCGGCGTGGAAGAATCCGTCCACGACGGCCTGCCTCAGGAACGCGCGGACGAGGATCGCGGCAAGCGCATTGCAGTCGTGACCGGCGGCGATCAGTGCTTCCCGATCGTTGAGCTTGATGCCGTCGAGCCATTCGAGCGTGAGCACGCGGCGCGCAGTCCGACGCCAGTCGATCTCCGGCACGTAATAACCCGGCTCGGCGACCATGTTCTCGCGAAGCTCGGACGCGCTCGCCGCCTCGCGCTGAAGATCGAGCTCCCGTGCGGTCCATTGCTTGAACTGGGCGACCACAAGACGCGGACGAAGGCGCTGCGCTTCGTCGCCCATAGTCTCGACGTGGGCCGCCGCCCATTCGTAGGTGTCGATCGCCTTGGCGATGTCCTGCTCGACGCCCGGGCGAAGGACTTTGACGGCGACCACGCGGCCCTCGGTCGTCACCGCGCGGTGAACCTGGGCGATGGAGGCGGCGCCGATGGGTGTCTCTTCGAACTCGGAAAACAGGCTGTCGATCGGCGCTCCGAACGATGACTCGATTGTCTGTCGGATCGCCGCGAAGGGGGCGGGGGGGAGATTGTCCTGGAGCTGGGACAGGTTTTCGGCCGCCTTTGCTCCGACAAGATCGGGGCGCGTCGACAGGGCCTGGCCCAGCTTGATTGCGGCGGGCCCGATTTCTTGAAGTGCAGCCGCATAGTCGGGGACCGATGGATGTCGGACGCCGAGACTGATGAACCAGATGAGCGAGCGGACGGGTGCAGGCGTCAGCGGATCGTTCTGAATCCCGCGAAGAGCACCGTGGCGCGCAAGCGTCCGGCCCCACTTCATCAGGCGCCACAGATGCGTTGTGGAAGAAGTCAAATCTTCCACCCGCTGTGGATGGTCACCAGCCCGCCGAGCATCGGCTCCGCCGCCGCGCGAACGAAACCGGCTTCCGTCACCATGGCGCGGAACTGCAGCGGACGCGGGAAACGGCGGATGGATTCGACGAGATATTTGTAGCTCGCTTCATCATCGGCGAACGCTTTGCCGAGCTTCGGGATCACATTGTCCGCCCAGCGATCGTACAGCTGCGAAAATCCGGGCCAGTCGCTCGACGAGAATTCCATGCAGAAGAAGCGCCCGCCGCGCTTCAGGACGCGATGGGCTTCGCGGAGAGCGGCAGGGATGTCGGTAACGTTCCGAATGCCGAACACGATCGTGTAGGCGTCGAATTGCGCATCGTCGAACGTGAGGGCTTCGGCATTCTCGACCTGCCAGCGAAGGTCGAGATCGCGGGCCTCGGCGCGCTTCTTGCCTTCTTCGAGCATGTCGGCGTTGATGTCGGAGACCGTGACGCGGGCTCCTCGGCGCGCCATGCGGAACGCGACGTCGCCTGTCCCGCCGGCCATGTCGAGGATGTCCTCGCCGGCGCGCGGCTTCACGCGATTGACGAAGCGATCCTTCCAAAGGCGGTGCAGGCCGCCCGACATCAGATCGTTCATCAGGTCGTAGCGGCGCGCGACCGAGCTGAAGACTTCGCCGACGCGGCGCGTCTTTTCCGCGGGCGTTACAAGCTCTTCGCCGAAGCTCACCTTATCCGACATCGGCGGGGCTCTAGCGGGCTTGCGGCTGCTCCGCCATATCGCGCCGATGCCGGAGCTTCCCGAGGTTGAAACCACCGTCCGCGGACTGGAGCGCGTCCTTAAGGGACGGAAGCTCGTCCGTGTCGAACCGCGCCGGCCGGACCTCCGGCGCGCGCTGCCCCCTGACTTGGGCCAGCGATTGACCGGCGCACGGGTCACTGACTTGGGGCGTCGCGCGAAATACGGGACGATCAGCACCGATCGGGGAGATACTCTGGTCTTTCATTTGGGCATGTCCGGGAAATGGCGGATCGACCCGGCCGAGCTCGACAAGCACGATCATTTCGTCATCGAGACGGACGAGGGTAGGCGCCTCGCGCTGAACGATGCGCGGCGGTTCGGCTCGCTCGACCTCGTTCCCACCGACGAGCTTGCCGCGTGGCCGGCGTTCGCCGCTCTCGGGCCCGAGCCGATGGATCTCACGGCTCGTGAGCTGCAGCGAAAGCTCGCCGGGCGGAACGCCGCGATCAAGCTGCTCCTGCTCGACCAGAGCATCGTCGCGGGGCTGGGCAACATCTATGTCTGTGAAGCGCTCTACCGCGCGGGCATCCATCCCCGGCGGCCCGGGGGGTCTGTCTCGCTCGCACGGCTCGAGCGGCTCGTAGTGGCGATCAAGGAGGTTCTGGCCGAAGCCATCGAGGCGGGCGGATCGACGCTTCGCGACTATGCCGCGCCCAACGGTGAGCTGGGCTATTTCTCCAAGGCGTTTGCCGTCTACGACCGGGAAGGAAAGCCCTGCTCCTGCGGCGGAACGGTGAAGCGAATCGTGCAGGGCGGGAGGTCAACCTTCTACTGTCCGCGCTGCCAGCGGTGACAGGTTGACGATTCGGACCTCCCTCGCTAGGGGAGCGGCGTGTCGGCGCGGCCTGATGGGCTACGCGCCGCTTTTTCATTGAGCCACAGGGTTTTAGAGGAATATTCATGGCGAACACGCCGCAAGCCAAGAAGCGCATCCGCCGCAACGACCGGCGCGCAGCCGTCAACCACAGCCGCATCAGCCGCATCCGGACCTTCATCAAGGCCGTCGAAACGGCGCTTGCTTCGGGCAAGAAGGATGAGGCTGCCGATGCGCTGCGCAAGGCTCAGCCGGAGATGGCGCGTGGCGTTTCCCGCGGTGTTCTCCACAAGAATACGGCTTCGCGAAAGATTTCGCGCCTGGCCAAGCGGGTCGCCGCTCTCGGCTAACAGGCATTAGTCTCGAATGTGAAACGGGTCGTCGGCGGTGCCGGCGGCCCGTTGTTTTTTGCGCGTCAAAAAAATGCAGCAATTCCCGCGATTCGCGGGAATGTTAACTTCGTGGTTACCACGAAATTGGCGGTTTTCCGCCGTTTCCAGCCAAAAGTCCCGCGTTTCCGGTGTCAAGGCTGATTATTTCATTCATGTGAAAAATCGCGCTTGAAACAGTAGCCGCAGACTTTCAAAACGAACTTTCCGGACGCGAATCTGCGCCGGGGGGCTAGAGAGAGAAGAAGCTAAAAGCGACCGACTCGTGTTGGTCGGAACGCCCTCTTTTTGTCTCTGGCATCGGGGAACTCAGGGAGGCGCGAGCCAGTGCAGGGGCAACGTTCGGAGTCGTGCCAAGAGCGGACGGAAGGGCAGGTCGCCGCACCGCTCGAGGCCGCCTGGGAATCGATCCGTTCGGGACTTCGGCGTGATCTGGGTGCTCGCACGTTCGACGGCTGGCTGAAGCCGGCAGCGCTGGGCGATTTCGATCCCGCTACGGGCGCACTCGACGTCGTCATGCCTAGCCAGTTCATGGCCGATTGGGTTCGCTCGCATTTCGGCGATCGCCTGACCCTTGCATGGAAGGCGACGCTCCCGATCGTTCGCGAGGTTCGCGTCGTCGCGAGCTCGGACGGCCCGCGCCCGACGCCGTTGCTGATCCTGGAAGAAGCGCCGGAACCGGCTGCTCGCGGCCGCGACCCGCAGGCACCGAACTTCGATCCGCGATACCGTTTCGAGACGTTCGTCATCGGCAAGGCGAACGAAGTCGCCGCGACGGCTGCGAAGACGCTTGCAACCGCAAAGACCGTCAGCTTCAACCCGCTGTTCATTCATGGCGGCACCGGCCGCGGCAAGACGCACCTTTTGCACGCGATCGGCCATGCCTTCCTGGCGCAGAATCGTTCGGCCCGAGTCGTTTCGATGTCGGCCGAAAAGTTCATGGTCGAGTTCATTCGTGCGCTGAAGGAAAACGACACGATCGGTTTCAAGCAGCGGCTGCGAAACGCGGACCTGCTGCTGATCGACGACGTACAGTTCATCGCCGGCAAGGATTCGACGCAGGAAGAATTCTTCCACACGATGAACGAGATCATCACCGCCGGCCGGCGACTGGTGATTACGTCCGACCGCGCCCCGCAGGATCTCGACGGGATTGCCCCGCGCATCCTGTCCCGCCTGTCCTGGGGCCTAGTTGCCGACATCAACGCGGCCGATTTCGAGCTGCGCTTCAACATCATCGAGACCAAGCTGGCGGCTCTTCCGGCGGTCGACATGCCGCGCAACGTGGTCGAGTTCCTCGCCCGCCGCGTCACGTCGAGCATTCGCGAGCTCGAAGGCGCGCTCAACCGCATCGCCGCCTATGCGATGATGACCGGCCGAGCGATCGACATTGCCTTCGTCGAGGAGGTTCTCGCCAACGTCCTGCGCGCCAACCAGCGTCGCATCACGATCGACGAAATCCAGGGGCAAGTCGCCGAGCATTATCGCATCCGCAAGGCGGAGATGACCTCTGCGCGCCGCGCCCGTGAAGTCGCTCGTCCGCGCCAGGTCGCCATGTATCTTTCAAAGCAATTGACGCCGAAGTCCCTTCCGGACATCGGCCGCCGCTTTGGTGGTCGCGACCACACAACCGTGATCCATGCGGTACGCCAGATCGAGAAGCTCCGCGCCAGTGACGCCGAGCTAGATGCGGACATTCGCCTGTTGACGCGCCAGCTCGAAGGGTAAGCGTCCCGAGTTCCGGGAGGGGGGTATTTCGGTCGCCCCAACGGCCGAGGGGAAAAGGCCCGGCAGGCGCAATCCTGCCGGGCCTTTTCGCATTCAGCGTACGCTACGCTGTGTCAGCAAACCGTGATAAGGGACGTGCGACACGCCATGGCCTCGGTGTTCGGGAGGACGGATGGTGCAGGACGGATCGGGCGAGGATCGCAGAAGCGGCACGGACCGGAGATCAGGCGACGAGCGCCGCCAGACGCAGCGCAGGCAGAGCGACCCTGACAAACCCGGTCGGCGCCAAATGGAACGCCGTGACGGCGAGCGCCGAGGCTCTTGAGCCAAAGAAAGGGCCCGCCCGGCGAACCGGACGGGCCTATCTGTTTGATTGCAGTCGCTCCTAAGCGCGCTTCTTTGCCGGCACGGTGATCTTCACTGTCTCCCCGTTCGTGCCAGGGAAGTTGGTGAACATCGCCTCGATGAGGTTCGGCACCAGCGTTCCGAGTTCGTCGGTCTGCGAACGTGCAGCCGCCCTGCCGTTGAACAGCGGCGCACTGTCGGTGCGGCGAACGATGTCGAGATTCAGCTCGCTCTTGTAGACGACGTACTGGCGGATCGGGTCGGGCCCGAAGCCGTACCAGTAGGGATCGTCCCAGCCCCAGTAGAAGGGCGAGCGCGCGCCGTAATAGCCGAAGCGCGAGTAGTACGGACGCCCATAGAAGCCGCCGTAAAACGGGTCGTAGAAGCCGTGATAGAACGGGCTGTAATACCGCGACCGCGCGAACGGATCGACGGTGACCTCGCGCGTGCCTCCATCGACGCCGTACGAGACCTTGACCAGCATGTCCGCGCCAGCCGGAGCGCCGGAAGGACGATAGCCCTTGGCTTCCAACTGCTGCGCGATCTGCGCGGCGAAGCGGTTGAACTCCAGCGTCGGCAGTGCGCCGTTCGCGGGAACGACGTAGAAGCTCTGCCCCTGCGGGATCGGCATTGCGGAATAGCGGGTGACGTTGGCGGGCAAGCCGGTCGCACAACCGGAGACGCCCAGCGCCGCGACGCCGAGCAGAGCTGCGGCGGCGATGTTACGGATACGCATTTTACACCTCGAACGGGGAAAACTCTGAGATGCACAAAACCTTGAAGGCTGACGGCTTAACTGGCGATGAAGTGAGTTTTCAGCGCGACAGGCCGACCACGCGATAGGCTTCCTTGAGGACGGGCGCTCCAAGCTCGGCCGCGCGCGCGGAACCGTCGCCCAGCAGCCGGTCGAGTTCCGCCGTATCCGTACGAAGCTCGTCGAGCCGAGTACGCAGCGGATGGAGGAGAGCCACCAAGGCGTCTGCAAGCGCGGGTTTGAACGCGCCGAAGCCCTGACCCGCGAAGCGAGCCAGCACCTGCTCGACGCTCTCGCCGGTCGCGGCCGCGTAGATACCGACCAGGTTCTTGGCTTCAGGACGCGCATCGAGCAGCGCCGGATCGTCGGGCAGCGGCTCCGGATCGGTCTTCGCCTTGCGAATCTTCTGCGAGATCTGATCGTCGCTATCGGTGAGGTTGATGCGGCTCATGTCCGACGGGTCGGACTTGGACATTTTCACACTGCCGTCACGGAGGCTCATGACGCGAGCCGCCGTGCCGCCGCCGATGAACGGCTCGGGCGGAACGAACAGCTCGACTTCGTAATCCGTGTTGAACTTGATCGCGATGTCGCGGGCGAGCTCGATGTGCTGCTTCTGGTCCTCGCCAACCGGCACGTGGGTGGCGCGGTAGAGAAGCACGTCGGCCGCCTGCAGGACCGGATAGGTGTAGAGCCCGACGCTGGCGCCTTCGCGCGACTTGCCGGTCTTGTCCTTGAACTGCGTCATGCGATTCAGCCAGCCCACGCGGGCGGTGCACTGCAAAATCCAGGCGAGTTCCGGATGCGCGGGAATGGCGCTCTGCTGGAACAGGATCGACTTGGCCGGATCGATGCCACTGGCTATCAGCGCCGCGGCCATCTCGCGAATGTTCGAGCGCAGCTCACCGGGAGCGACGTCGATGGTTAACGCGTGGAGGTCGGCGAGGAAGAAGAGGCATTCGGCCTCTTCCTGCATGCGCACCCAGCGCAGGATCGCGCCAAGCAGGTTGCCAAGGTGCAATCCGCCCGTGGGCTGAATTCCGGAAACGACACGCATGGCGGGGACGTTAGGCGACATCGGTGTAAGGCCTCCTCCGCCTGACGAGCGAGCGCAGCTCTTCCTTGTCCGTGCCGCCGAGCAGCCACACCGCGGGGAAGTAGACGGCCATGCCGCCGCCCACCAAGGCGACCACTCCGGCCATCCGCTTGCCGACGGAGCCGTCGAACCAGCCGCCGAGAACCATGCGGATCGCGTACAGCGCGGCGACCATCAGCGCGCCGGCGATGAGCTGACGAATGACGCGAGACGCCAGCCAGCCCTCGATGCGGAAATGTCCGCGGCGGTGCAGGATGACGTAGAGCATCAGGCAGTTGAGCCAGGACGTGATTGCGATTGCCGAGGCGAGGCCTGCAATTCCGAAGGGCGGGATCAGAATGAAGTTGAGCACTACCGTTGCGATCAACACGAAGACGGCGATCTTCACCGGCGTAGCCGTGTCCTGCCGCGCGTAGAAGCCGGGCGTCAGCACCTTCACCAGCACGTAGGCTGGCAGGCCGAGGACGATGATCGAGAGGGTAAGGGCGGTAAGGCGCGCATCTTCAGCGTTGAAGCGGCCGCCTTGGAAGAGCGCCGAAACGAGCGGCTGCGCGCTGACGGCGAGGGCGAGCGCGGCCGGAAGGCACAGCAGCATCGCCAGCTCTGCGGCTTGACCTTGAACGCGGGCGGCTTTGCCCGGCTCATTGGCGCCCACATGCTTGCTGACTTGTGGAAGGATCGCGGTGCCCAGCGCGGCTCCGATCACACCCAGCGGAAGCTGGTTGAGACGGTCGGCATAATTGAAATAGCTCATCGCCCCGGTGCCGATGCGCGTCAGGAAGAAGGTGTCGATGAAGGCGCTGATTTGATACACGCCCGCCCCCAGCGTTGCGGGGACGACGACCCGAACAAACTGGCGAACGCCGGGTGTCATCTGCGGACGCCGCAGCTTCAGAACGATACCGGCGCGCTTGCAGGCTGCGAGGAGCAGGCCGAGCTGCAGGATACCGCCCGCACCGACTGCAATCGCTAGCGCCGTGGCTGTCACCGTTCCGCCTACCGGCACGAAGATTAGAGCGGTCAGCATGGCGAGGTTGAGCAGTGCCGGCGCGAACGCCGCCGCCGTGAACCTCGCCAGGCTGTTGAGGATGCCTGAGAAGAGCGAAACGAGGCTGATGAGCAGGAGATAGGGGAAAGTAACCCGCGTCAGGAAAGTCGCGAGGGCCAGCTTCTCACCGTGATAGCCGGAGATCAGGAACACGAACGGTCCCATGATCACTTCGAAGACCAGCGTGAACACGATCAGCGTCGGTAGGAAGACCGCCAGCACCTCCTCGCTAAAGTTCTTGGCCTCCACCTCTCCGTTCTCGCCCTGCAGCCGTTGGCTATAGAGCGGCACGAAGCCCGCCGAGAACGCGCCTTCGCCGAACAGCCGGCGGAAGGTGTTCGGAAGGCGGAAGGCGACGAAGAAAGCGTCGGCCTGCCAGCTTGCGCCCATGACGCGAGACATGAGCATCTCGCGCGCGAAGCCCGCCACGCGGCTGACGAGAGTCAGCCCCCCGATCGTTCCCGTCGCTTTGAGCAGGTTCATCCGTCGATCACCCGCGACTTCGTGGCGATCAGTTCACGGAGTTTTCGTCGGCCGGTCCGCTCTCGTCCGAAGGAGGAGCATCGCCCTCGACACCCTGCTGCGCCTGCAGCTGCGCGAGATAGGCCGCACCGAAGTCGATCCCGTCCAGAAGCAGCGGCGGGAAACCGGTGTTCTGAGTCGCTTCGGCAACGATCTGACGCGCGAACGGGAAGAGCAGGCGCGGAGCCTCGACGAGAAGGAAGGGGCCCATCGCCTCTTCCGGGAAATTGCGAAGGCCGAATAGTCCGGCGTAGCTCAGGTCGACGAGGAACTGGACGCCGCTGTCCGAGCGAGCAGACACTTCGAGCTTGATGATGACTTCATGAAGCTCGTCCGACGCCTTTTCGACGTTGATGTTGAACTGGACGTCGACGCGCGGCTGTTCCTGCCACTGGTAAACCTGAGGCGAATTAGGATTCTCGATCGAGAGATCTTTGATGTATTGCGCCAGGGTCGCAGCCTGCGGGCCCGTGTTAGCGTCCCCGGAGCCGTTTCCGGAGTTGATTAAGTCCTGGTCGGCCATGTCAGTATTGCCTCGGTCGAATGGGAGGGTCGGACCCGCTTGTGGTCCGGGCGCGTTTTGTGAAATGCGCGCCTAGCAGTCGCCCAAGTGGCGCGCAATGGCGGCAGCACGCCTAAAGGCGGGCTTTGAATTGAAAGGCTTCGCGCATTATGTTCATGCGCGACACGGAAGGATCGGAACTGAGCAGTTGACCGTAATTGTCGTCCTTGCACTCGTTGCCCTCTTCATCGGGCTGAGACTCTATAGCGTGCTCGGCGAGCGTACCGGGCATGAGCAGCAGCAGCCGATCCTGAAGCCCGCGGACCCGGAGGCGATTGTGGAACCGCGCGTAACCCGGCCGGTCGCGGCACAGCCGACGATCAGCGACGGATCCGATCTGGCTTACCTGCCCACTGCGGGGCCCGGCGTGCGGGCGCTTCTCGCGGCCGATCCCAACTTCGATGTCGCTCGCTTCCTGGAAGGCGCCAAGTCCGCCTATCAGATGGTGCTCGAGGCCTATTGGAAGGGCGACAGCGCCGCGCTTCGGCCGTTCGTGGACGATCACGTGTATGAGACGTTCACGGGCGCCATCCAGCAGCGCGAGAAGGACGGCCTCGTCCTCGACAACCGGCTGGTCAATGTCGAGCAGGCCCTGATCACTGCCGCTTCGGCAGAGCATGATCTCGCGGTCGTCACGGTCCGCCTCGAAGCGGATATTGCGGCCGTTACTCGCAACCGCGAAGGCGAAGTCGTCGCCGGTTCGCTGAGCGACGCCGTCCAGACGCGTGACTTGTGGACCTTCAGGCGGCAGATCGGCTCGCGCGATCCCAACTGGCTGCTGATCGAGACCGACGAGGAAGAGTGACCCCGTTCGTCAGGGCGCTAGCGCTCGCGTCCTTCGTTATTCTATCCGCCTGCGCTACTCGGCCCGCCGAGGTTAGTCCTTCGGCGCCCGCGCCGGTTCCAGCGCCCATTCCCGCACCGGCACCGGCACCAGTCGTGCCGCCGCCTCCCGCCAACGCGCTGGCTGCTGGCGTGACGCTGAGTGCTGCGCCGCCGTTCGTTTCACAGATGGACGCTGGCAAGGCTCTTAGCGCCTTCAAGGCGAGCTGCCCGGCTCTGCTCAAGCGGCAGGACAAGTCTGGCCTGGCCGCGGCCACGGCGTGGACGGGCGTGTGCACCGAAGCCGCCGCGGTCGCGCCTGAAAATGCGGCCGCCTTCTTCCGCGATCGCTTTGACTGGCTGAGCGTCGGGGGAGGCAAGGCCTTCGCCACGGGATATTACGAACCGGAAATTTTGGGCTCGCGTACGCCGCAGCCGGGCTACGTACCCATTTATTCTACGCCTGCCGACCTGACGCGCTGCACTCGCCCCGATGGCGGAACAGGCCGCGGCCGGATCGATGAAACAGGAACCTGCGTGCTCTATTACACGCGGCCGGAGATCGAGGACGGGGTCCTCGCCAACAAGGGCCTCGAGGTCGCCTGGGCGGCCGATCCGATCGAGCTTTTTTTCCTAGAAATCCAGGGATCCGGGCGCGTACGCTTTCCCGACGGTTCGGTGATGCGCCTCGGCTACGCCAACCAGAATGGGCGCGATTACGTGGCCATCGGTCGACTCCTTAAGGAGCGCGGCATCCTGCCGCCGGGTGGCGCCAACATGCAGGCGATCAAGGCGTGGATGCGGGCGAATCCCGACCAGGGCAGGGCGCTCATGCGCGAGAATCTGTCGTACATCTTCTTCAGCGAACTGACCGGGCCGGGCCCGCTCGGAGCTATGAACGTCGCGGTCACGCCGAAGGCGACGGTTGCCGCCGATCCGAACTTCGTGCCCCTAGGTGCCCCGGTCTTCCTCGCGATGGACCGGCCCGAAGCCTATGGCTTCTGGGTGGCCCAAGACACGGGCGGCGCCATCAAGGGTGCGAACCGCTTCGACACCTTCTGGGGTGCAGGTGCGGAAGCCACTCAGATTGCGGGCGGAATGGCGTCGTCAGGAGTCGCGCTCGTCCTCGTTCCCAAAGGCAGCGCGCCGGTCGCGTCCCCGTCCAGTGGCGCGATCACTCAGCCCTGACGAGGCCCAGCTTTGGGCTAGGGTCACTGCAACGATCCGGCCGCTGTCGCGTGAGCCGGAGAAGATCCCCGAATTAGAGGGGCCTACGGCGGTTCAGAGGCCGACCGTAGCCGTCAGGCTGACGACGTCGCCGGTTCGGCGAGCTCCACTGGCGCCGCCGGTGCCAGCTCGCCCGGGAACCACGCTCGACGGCACTTGGGATCGCAAGCTGCGAAGTGGGGCCATCCAGCCCGACCGGGTGGTCGACCTGCACGGGATGACCCTTGACCGCGCCTGGTCAGCCATCGACGCAGCTCTGGAACGTGCGAGCGACGCGGGCGACCGCGTTATCCTGCTGGTTACCGGCCATCATCGCCCAGGAGAGCCGCCGATCCAGCGCGGCCGGATCCGGGCTGCCGTTCATGATTGGCTCGCCGTGTCCCGGCATGCTTCCAAGATCGCTGCGGTGCGAGGCGCGCATCCCCGGCACGGCGGCGGCGGGAGTCTTTATATCGTTCTCCGCCGCCGGTAACCTTCCCACTGCACCGTTTATTAACCCTGCCGATTTAGAGCCTCCTAAACGGCGAAATGCCGCCGCTCGGGGCGCAAATCACTCGATGAAAGAAGGCACGGCCCAGAAGATCAGCAACGCGCTTCTGTCGGGCGCGGCTGGCATCGCCTCGTTCTTCTTCTCGCTGATGGCCTTCCTTTACATCACCGAGTTCGACGAGCAGCTGGTCGCCTCGATCACCGCCGGCGCCTTCTGCCTTCTCGTCAGCTACATCGCATCGGAGCGGCCCAACAGCGAAAGCGCCCGCGCGCTCGCGGCATTGGGCGATCGCCTCATGGCGGTGGAGGACGGCGACCTTGTCTCGCCGCCGCCCGCAATCGTTCGCCAGAACATGCCCAAGCTCGCGACCGCCGTGGACACGTTGTTCGCTGAGGTGCGCGCCTCAATCGAGAATGCCCAGGCACTCGGCATGTACGACCCCGTAACGTCGCTGCCCAACCGCCTGCATTTCCGGTCGGAAGCAGACAAGCTGCTCGGCTCAGCTGCGCCGGCCGCACGGTCGGCAATGCTGTTCGTCGACCTCGACCGTTTCAAGGGAGTCAACGACAGCCTTGGCCATGCGCGCGGCGACCAGCTGCTTATCATGGTCGCGAACCGCCTTCGGGTCGTGGTGACCGCTGAGCTTTCGGAGTCCGCCAACCGCCGGCCTTTGCTCGCCCGGCTCGCGGGTGACGAGTTCACTCTTTTCTTCCCCGAGATTGCCTCGACCGAAGACATCGAGCGGATCGCGCGCCGCATCGCGGTCGCCATCTCGGAGCCGTTCGAGCTTTACGGTCATAGCGTCGACATTGGCGCGTCGATCGGCGTCGCGCTCTGCCCGGACCACGGCAACAGCGTGGAGTCCCTGATGCGCGCGGCGGACATCGCCATGTACCGGGCCAAGTCGCTCGGCGGCGGCCAGCACTGCCTGTTCAATGACGAACTTGCGGCCGACTATCAGCGGCGGATCGACACGGAAAAGGCGCTGACCGAAGCGGTGCAGCGCGGCGAGTTCATGCTCGCTTACCAGCCGCAGCTGAGCTTGCAGACCGGCGAGCTCGTCGGCACCGAGGCGCTGCTGCGCTGGAACCACCCGCGCGAGGGCTTGCGCTCGCCGAGGGACTTCATTCCGATCGCCGAGAGCACGGGCCTGATCGCGGAGATTGGCGAATGGGTCATCTCCGAGGTCGCCTCGGCGCTCGGCAGCTGGAATCGCGACGGCTTGGGTCGAAGGCTCGCGTTCAACGTCAGCCCGCGGCAGCTCGACCGCGCGGATTTCTTCGCGCGGCTGCGTCAGGCCTTCGTTGAGCAAGGTGTGCCGCTGTCGATGGTCGAGCTGGAATTCACCGAGACCGCCGCAATGAAGGCGAGCGAGGCCGTTGTCGCGGAAATCGCGGCACTTCGAAAGGACGGCGCCCGCATCTCGATCGACGATTTCGGTACCGGCTACTCAAACTTGGCGCGGCTGCGCTCGCTGCCGATCGATCGCGTGAAGCTCGATCCGTCCCTGATCGCTGACATCGAGGGCTCGGAGAAGGCCCGGGTGGTCGTGCAAGCGGTGATACACCTCATCCAGGGTGTCGGTTGCGAGGTCGTCGCCGAAGCGGTCGAGACCTCTGCGCAGGCGGACATCCTACGTGCCATGGGTTGCCACACGATCCAGGGCTACGTTTTCGCCGAGCCCATGTTCGAGGGCGAGTATTTGGCCTGGACCCGGGATTCGGCCGGCGCGACCAACCGCTCCGTCGCCTAAGCAAAGACCTTCGTGAGCACCCGCTCATAGATGCGCGCGAGCGCGTGAATGTCCTCGACCGCCGCGCATTCGTCGAGCTTGTGCATCGTCGCATTGGGCAGGCCGAAATCGACCACCGGGCAAAGCTGGATGAGAAAGCGGCCGTCCGACGTGCCGCCACTGGTCGACAGCTCCGGCTCGATGCCGGTCTCTTCCCGGATTGCCTCGACGATCACGTCGTAAAGTCGCCCGGGCGGAGTCAGAAAGGCCTCGCCCGAGATGCGAGCGCGCACGGTTGAGCCAGGAGCTTCCCGCTCGGCAATCTCTTCCACGAGCCGCACGAGATCGGTGCCTCGCTGAAGATTGTTGAAGCGGATGTTGAGCTGCGCCGTCGCGGTGGCCGGGATGACATTGCTGGCCTGCGTCGGAGTGCTGACAGCGGTGAACTCCAGGTTCGATGGCGGAAAGGCTTCCGTCCCGTCGTCGAGATGCAGCCCGTTCAGCGCTTCGACGACGCGGGCCAGCTTCGGCACCGGATTGTCCGCGCGATGAGGGTAGGCGACGTGGCCCTGCGTGCCCGGAACGTCGATCCACATGTTGACCGATCCGCGGCGGCCGATCTTCACCGTATCGCCGAGGCGATCGACCGATGTCGGCTCGCCGATCAGGATCATGTCCGGCCGGATCGAGCGCTCGTTCAGCCAGTCGATGATGCGCGGAGTCCCGTAGGTCGCATAGCCTTCCTCGTCGCCGGTGATCAGGAGCGAGGTGGTGCCGCTCGTCTGATCGGTGCGAGAGGCAGCAGCGACGAAGGCGGCGATCGCGCTCTTCATGTCGACCGCGCCACGGCCGGACAGCACGCCATCCTCGATCACGGTGTCGAAGGGATCGCTGCTCCAGCCATCGCCCGGGGGTACCACGTCCAGATGCCCCGCGAAGCCGAAGTGGGGTCCGCCATCGCCGCGGATCGCGACCATGTTCTCAGTCGGCCCGTCCGGCGGCTCGCCCAGCGTGAAACGATGGACGGTGAAGCCCAGCGGCGCCAGCGCGCGCTCCAGAACATCGAAGACTTCGCCGCTCGCGGGGGTCACGCTTGCGCAGTTGATTAGGTCCCGCGCAAGCGCGATTGGGTCGACTGACATTTCGTCCGCGTAGCAAAGGAGCGGGGCATGCCCAAGATCGACCTTGAATCCATCGAGCAGGTCAACCGCACGGGCTACCCGCCGCCGCACAACGAAGCGGTCGCCGGCCGCTGGTACAGGCGCCTTGCCCCGGCGACGGGCCTCACCGACTTTGGGGTCAGCCACGTGACGCTGAAACCCGGAGCCTGGTCCAGCCAGCGTCACTGGCACGACGGCGAGGACGAGTTCGTCGTGATGCTGTCAGGCGAGGCTGTGCTGGTCGAGGACGAGGGCCGAACGGTGCTGCGCGCGGGCGACCTCGCCGCTTGGCCCAAGGGCACCGGCAATGGCCACCACCTCCGCAACGAAAGCGGTGAGGACTGCACCTTCCTCGCATTTGGAGGCGGGACGAACACGGGTGGCGGCTATTCGGACATCGACATGCTGTTCACTACGGATGGCCGCTACGTCCACAAGGACGGCTCGCCCTTCGGCGATACGACGCGCCCCGCTTAGGCGGGCTCGTGCTCGTAATGCTCGATGACCCAAGGCTCATCCTGTGCCTTGTCTATCCACTCGTTGACGTGCGGGTGTGACAGGACCGCCTTCATGTACAACTCGGCGAAGGGCGGCATAGGGATTGAGTAAGTGATAAAGCGCGTCACGACGGGCGCGTACATGATGTCCACCGCGCACCACTGTCCGAAGAGGAAGTCTCCGCCCGTCCCACCGAAACGCGCGCGAGCCTGCGCCCACAGCTGGAGGATTCGCTCGATCTCGCCGCGCACTTCGTCCGACAGCGGCTTAAAGGGAAAGGTCTTGCGGACATTCATCGGCAGCTCGCGTCGCAGGTTGGCGAAGCCGGAGTGCATCTCCGCCGCCATCGACCGGGCCATGCCGCAAGCGGACTCATCTTCGGGCCAATAGAGTTCTTTGCCGCAGCGGTCCGCGAGGAACTCGATGATCGCCAAGCTGTCCCAGACGACGCAGTTGCCGTCCCACAGAATCGGAACCTTGCCGAGGGAAGGGGCGAATTCGTCGCCCTCGCGGCGCTTCTCCCAGTCCTCGTCGAACATGGGCACGACAAGCTCTTCGAATTCTTCGCCGGATTGCTTGACCGCAAGCCAGCCGCGCATCGACCAGCTGGAATAAGCGCGATTTCCGATGATGACCTTGAGCAAGCCGCTCTCTCCCTAGGACATTGCTGCTTCGAGGATTGCCGTTCGTAACTCGGCGATGCCGTCGCCGGTTTCGCTGGACGTCGCGATTAGGTGCGGGTGCGCCGCAGGATGCTTGGCAGATTGCTCCGCCGTCTGCTTGAGCACTTCCGCCAGCGCCGTCGGCTTGATCTTGTCGCCCTTGGTCAGAACCAGCTGATAATTCACGGCCGCGTCGTCGAGCATCTCCATGATCTCGAGATCGACGGGTTTCAGCCCATGTCGCGAATCGACCAGAACGAACGAACGGCGAAGAACGGCACGCCCCCGCAGGAAGTCGTTCACGAGGAAGCGCCAGCGCTTCACCAGATCCTTCGGAGCCTCGGCGAAACCGTAACCCGGCATGTCGACCAGGCGAATCTCCGGCGGCCGACCGACGTCGAAAAAGTTGAGTTCCTGCGTTCGTCCCGGCGTGTTGGACGTACGCGCCAGCCCTTTGCGGTTGGTCAGCGCGTTCAGGAGCGAGCTTTTCCCGACGTTCGACCGCCCGGCGAACGCGATCTCCGGCGCTTCGGGATCGGGCAGGAATTTGAGGGAAGGAGCGGACTTCAGGAAGTCGACCGGGCCCGAAAACAGCTTCCGGGCACGCTCCGTCAGTTCTTCCCTGTCGTCCGCCTCGTCCACGTCAGGTCGTCACCGGATGAGTGTCGGCAAAGTGGAGGCCGTACTTCTTGTACAGCCACCATTGCTGCAGGATCGTCAGCACGTTGCTGGTCACCCAGTAGAGCTGCAGTCCGCTCGCGAAAGGCGCCATCACGAACATCATCACCCACGGCATGATCGAGAAGATCTGTTGCTGCGTCGGGTCCATCGGTGCCGGGTTGAGCTTGAACTGCAACCACATCGTGACGCCGAGAAGGATGGCGAGCACGCCGATCGCGAGGAAGTGCGGCGGCGTGAAATGCAGCAGGCCGAAGAGGTTCACCGGAGTCAGCGGGTCCGGAGCCGAAAGGTCCTTGATCCACAGGATGAACGGCTGGTGGCGCATCTCCACGGAGACGAGCAGCACCTTATAGAGCGCGTAGAAGATCGGGATCTGCAGCAGGATCGGAAGGCAGCCCGCAGCCGGATTGATCTTCTCCTCCTGGTACAGCTTCATCATCTCCTGCTGGAGCTTGGGCTTGTCGTCCTTGTAGCGCTCCTGGATCGCCTTCATCTTCGGCTGGAGCTTTCGCATGGCAGCCATCGACTGGAACTGCTTCTGCGCGATCGGGAACATCAGGCCACGCACGATCAGCGTCAGGCAGATGATGGCGACACCGAAATTGCCGATGTGCTGGAACAGCCAGTTCAGCAGGTCGAAGATCGGCCGCATGAACCATTCGAACCAGCCCCAGTCGATCGCCTTCGACAGCTTGGGGATGCCTGCAGCTTCATACTGATCGAGAAGCTTCTTCTCCTTCGCGCCGGCGAAGAGGCGGGTCTCGGTCGTCACCGCCTTGCCCGGTTCCACGACGATGGGCGCGTCGGAATAGTCGGCCTGGTAGGCGCCACTCGGCCCCTTGCGGAAGCTCGCGGCGAAGCTGCGCTCGCCAGCAGGAGCGAGCGCCGTCAGCCAATATTTGTCGGTGAAGCCCAGCCAGCCACCGGGCGTCGTGAACTGCTCGCCCGCCGCATTCTCGTCGAGCGTCTTCCAGTTCACGTCATAATTGGCCGCACCGTTGAAGACGCCGATCGGGCCAACGTGGACGGTCCAGCTGTCCGGATCGGGCGACTTGTTGGCCCGGCTGACCAGGCCGAAGGGCCGCACGGCCACTGCGTTGGCGCTGGTGTTCGCGACGCGCTGCTGCACTGTGAAAAGGTAATTGTCGTCGACCGAGATGGTGATCTCAAAGCGCGGGCCGCCGTTCGACCATGTCAGGGTGACCGGCTTGCCGGGCTCGAGCACCTGCGCACTCGGCGTCCAGACCGCGTCGGGCGGCGGCGCCTGTACGCCCTGGCCGCTCCAGCCGAAGGACGTGAAGTAGGCGCCCGGCGCACCGGCCGGCGAGAGCAGCCGCACCGGCGGCGAATTCTTGCCCACGCTCTCGCGCTCACGAACGAGAACGAGGTCGTCGATCTTTGCGCCCTGAAGATTGATCGAGCCCTGGAGGCTCGGCGTCTGGATGCGAACGCGCGGCGTTTCGGCCAGGACTTTGGCCCGGTCGCGAAGGACGGCCGGAGTGCTCGGAGCTGGGCTCGCATTCGGCTGCGGAACGGGCTGAACCTTGCCGTTCTCGACCTTCACGGGAGACGGGTTGGCCGGCGTGATCTTGTTCGACAGCCATCCCCAGCCGAGCAGCACGAGCGCGCTCAGCACGACCGCGAGGATCAGGTTCTTATTCTCGTTCACTTATGATCCTCGACTTGGGGAACCGGGTCGTAGCCCTGGCCGCCCCAGGGATGACAGCGCATGATTCGCTTCAGAGCGAGCCACCCACCGCGGGCGGCGCCATAGCGTTGAATTGCCGTGATCGCATAGGCCGAACAGCTGGGCTGGTATCGGCAGCTCGGCGGGAGAATTTGGGACGGACCTTTTTGCCAGCCGCGGGCGATCAGGATGAGCAATTTGGCTATCACGGGCGCGTCTTCTCCAGCGCCTTGGCGAAGTCCTGGCGGAGAAGAGCGAACTCGCGCTCGATGCCGCTGGAACGGCCGATCATGATGTGGTCGGACCCGGCGTGACCCTCGGAGGGCAGGATTTCGCGGGCAAGCGCGCGGAAGCGGCGCTTCATCCGGTTGCGCACAACGGCGCCACCGACCTTCTTGCTCACGGTAAAGCCGATGCGCTTCGTATCATCGCCGTCCTGGCGATTGCGAACCAGAAGGACAAAGCCCGGCATCGCCGCGCGCCGTCCGGCGTTCGCAGCGAGGAAGTCCGAGCGTTTCCTAAGGACTGTTAGGCGCTGAGCTTCTTGCGGCCGCGTGCCCGGCGCGCGTTCAGAACCTTGCGGCCGCCCACGGTCGCCATGCGCGACCGGAAGCCGTGCCGGCGCTTGCGGACGAGATTGCTCGGCTGGAAGGTGCGCTTCATCGCTCATGCCTCAAATTCAAGAATCTAAAGAAAAAGGGCCGCCGTTCCGGCAGCCGCTGTCGAGCGGGCCGATAGGGGAGGGGCGCCCCAAAGTCAATTCGCTCCGCCCTCTTCGATGCGCGCCGTTTCCTGCTTCCGGATTTCCGCGCGTCGTTGCGCGCTTCGCCTGCGCAGCGCCCAGTCGGCCCAGCCGCCCGCTTTCGGCTGCCACCGTTTGAACCGCACATAGCGGCGCTTGGCCCACATACTGGTTTTCAGGATGAGCGCGACGCCCGGCGCGATCAGAAAAACGCCGCCTGGGCCGGGCAAAGGGGAGATGATTAGTCCGCCGATGATCAGCAAGACGCCGAGGGCCATGAGCCCCCATTCGACCCACGGCTGATCGATGAATTTCCGCCATTGGCTCTTGGTGATCATCGCTTCGGCATGTGGGCGTGAATAGCAGTGGCTGCAAGGACTTGCGGTCCGCAACGGCCTCGCGCTAGCAAGGCGCCGCCGAGCTAGGGGGAAGTCTGCTTTACCGAATGTTGTGCCGTGGCGGTGCCGGATGACGGCCACCGTCGCCACTGTTGCGTATCTAGGCCTCGAAGCCCGTCCGGTCGAAGTTCAGGTCCAGCTTTCCGCAGGTCTTCCGCGTTTCACGATCGTCGGCTTGCCGGACAAGGCGGTCGCCGAAAGCCGTGAGCGCGTGCATGCCGCGCTTGCCGCCATCGGTCTTGCGCTCCCGCCCAAGCGTATCACGGTCAATCTGTCCCCGGCCGATCTTCCCAAGGAAGGATCGCACTTCGACCTTCCGATCGCGCTGTGCCTGCTCGCTGCGATAGGTGCAGCCGATGCGGAAGCACTTTCTCATTACGTCATCGTCGGAGAGCTGAAGCTCGACGGTCGCATCGCCTCTTCGCCGGGCGTGTTGCTGGCCGCGATCCAGGCGTCGAGCGAAGGGAAGGGGCTCATCTGTCCTGCGGCTCAAGGCGCGGAAGCCGCCTGGGCTGGCAATGTCGAAGTCATTGCCGCGCCCGACCTTCTTGCCTTGCTCGCGCATCTCAAGGGCTCGTCGGTACTCCGTCCGCCGGCTCCGGGTGAGGCGGAATTGCCTGTTGGCGGGCCGGACCTCAGGCAAGTGAAGGGTCAGGAGGTCGCTAAGCGCGCGCTCGAGATTGCGGCTGCGGGCGGTCATAATATGCTGATGAGCGGCCCTCCCGGAGCGGGCAAGTCGCTGCTTGCCTCCTGCCTTCCCGGGATCCTCCCGCCGCTCCAGCCCGCCGAAGCCCTCGAGGTATCGATGGTCGCCTCCGTCGCCGGCGAGCTCGAAGGCGGGCGAATGACCAGGCAGCGTCCTTTCCGCTCTCCGCATCACAGCGCGTCCATGCCCGCGCTTGTGGGTGGCGGGCTTCGCGTACGACCGGGTGAGATCAGTCTCGCTCACCTCGGCGTCCTCTTCCTTGATGAGCTGCCGGAATTCCAGCGAGCTGTTCTGGATTCGCTTCGGCAGCCTTTCGAGACCGGCAACGTCAGCGTTGCGCGGGCAAATACGCACGTCACCTTCCCGGCGCGTGTGCAGCTCGTGGCAGCGATGAACCCTTGCCGGTGCGGCCACTTGGGCGATCCGGCGCTTGCTTGCAGCCGGGCGCCCAAGTGCGCCGCAGACTATCAGGCACGAGTGTCCGGGCCGCTTCTCGACCGCATTGATCTGCATGTTGACGTGCAGGGGGTTTCAGCGGCGGATTTGACCCTGCCGCCGCCTGCCGAAGGAAGCGCCGAAGTCGCCGGCCGGGTCGCCGCAGCACGCCAGGTGCAGGCCGATCGCTACAACGGATCGGGCGTGCGCACGAATGCGGAGGCGGATGGTGAGCTTCTGGAGAAGGTCGCCACGCCGGACGAGCCCGGTCGCAAGCTCCTGGCGGATGCGGCGGCCGCGATGCGCCTTTCTGCTCGGGGCTTTCACCGGGTCCTCCGGGTCTCGAGGACCGTCGCCGATCTTGCCGGCGCGGAGCAGGTGGGGCGCATCCATGCGGCCGAAGCCCTCAGCTACCGGCGGCAAGCGCCTCGCAATTGATTAGCCAAGACTTCGCCTTTAGCTAGGACCGGCTGCGGGGGCCCCTGTGGCGGAATGGTAGACGCGCTCGACTCAAAATCGAGTTCCTAACCGGAGTGTCCGTTCGAGTCGGACCAGGGGCACCACTTACGTTCGAAAAGCTTGGCCAGCCCGCTAGCCGGGAGCGTCTTCGCCCGATATCCTCTTAACCATGGACGCGCGGACGAGCAGCAACGCACAGGAATCGGCTGAAGCGCCACACCCGCTTGCCGAGACCAATGCGAAGCGTGATCGCCTGCTTGCTTCCATCGCGTTGATCGCAGGCGCAGGCATTTTCGTCGCTCTTCCGTTCGCGCTCCGGGCCGGGGCCGAGTTCTTCATGCCGGTTACCGCGGCGCTGGTCGTCGCGATTACCCTTGTGCCCCTGCTCGAATGGTTCGAGCGGCGCGGCGTGCCTTCGCGGCTGTCCGCGGGCCTGTGCGTGATCATCTTCCTGTCGATCGCGGTCTTCGCCGTCGCGTCGATCGTGCTTCCGGCGATCGACTGGGTCGCGTTGATTCCGGAGCGCCTGCCGAAGGTCCGTGCCGCGCTCGACCCGGTGCTCGACCTCTACAAGGCGTTCGACAAGTTCGTCGGCAAGATCATGGCGCAGGTCACGATCACGCCGCAGGGCGGCCGGACCGTCCGGATTGAGACGCCCAACTCGCTTTCCGGATTGCTGGCGACTTCCGCGCCCCACGTGCTGATCCAGCTGTTCTTCGCGTTGCTGGTGATCTTCTTCTTCCTGGCCGGCTGGACCACGATGCGGAAGCGGACGATCGTCAGCCGCGGCAGCTTCGAAGGCGCGCTGACCACTGCCCGCGTCATCCAGCAGGTCGTGGATGCGACCTCGATTTACATCGGCACGATCACGCTGATCAACGTGACGCTAGGAGCGCTAACGGCACTCGTGCTGTGGCAGCTGGGCATGGATTCACCGATCATGTGGGGCGGCATCGTCGCGGTGCTGAACTACATTCCGTACCTGGGCCCAATCGGCTCGGCGTTGCTCCTGTTCTTTGGCGGGTTGATGATCTTCCCGGACGTCTGGTCGGCCCTACTTCCCCCGTTGGTGTTCGTCGGCCTTCACCTGATTGAAGCGAACCTCATCACGCCGATGATCGTCGGCAAGCGCTTGACCATCAGTCCGCTCGCGATCCTCGTGTCGCTGAGCTTCTGGTCCTGGGTGTGGGGAACTACCGGAGCGCTGCTCGCCGTGCCGCTGCTCATCATCATGAAGACGATCTTCTCCGCCGCCGGCACTCCGGACATCGCCGGCTTCCTCTTCGAACACGGCACGCTGACGCATGCGGGCGAAGAAGAGACGGAAAAAGATTCCACCGATGTTGACACCCCGCGGGCTGCCACCTAGTTCGCCGCCACGCCAAAAACGCGGGTGTAGCTCAGTTGGTTAGAGCGCCGGCCTGTCACGCCGGAGGTCGCGGGTTCGAGCCCCGTCACTCGCGCCATTTCTGAAAAAGAATTGTGTCGAAGCAGCCGCGATTATTGCGCGCTGCCGCCTGATGCTGGCGCCGGTGCCGCCGGCTGGCCGAGCGGCTTCTCATCCGCCTGCGGCTCGCCGCCCGTCAGTGCGAAGCGCAGATTGTCCGACGCCTTCACCTTCTCGACGTAGGCTTCGTGCTTGACCGAGTCCGACGCTTTCCGAGCCGTCAGGTTGAAGCGAACAGCGACGCGCTTGTCGCCGCGCATGGACGGTTCAAGCTTGATGGCCTCCGCGCCCGGGATCTCGGCGATCGCCTGAGCTTCTTCGCCGTTGATGCTGCGCGTCGCCCGGTCGCGCTGTTCGGCCATGATAGCCGCGCTACGGAGCGCGCCTGCGTTGGGCTCTGAACGCGAGTAGGCTTGCGTGAACGCTGCCGGCCGGCCCCAGCTGCCCGCCCAGCGGTAGAAGATGTGGGCGCCGACCACGGCATTCTTGGACAAAGTTTCTGCCCAGTACGGCACGACATAATCGGCGTGATAGTGCGTCGCGGTTCCGACCGGCGCGTAGACGAAGCCGTTCAGGGCCGCAGCGGCGACCGTTCGCGCGCGATCCCAACCGGCCTGGTCCGGCTGCCGCATGAGCGAGCCGTCGCAGGTGAAGGTGAACTGGCAACCCGTTGGCCGGGTGGACCCTTCATAGACCACGCCGCAAACGCTAGCGGGGAAGGCTGGGTGGCGGACCCGGTTGAGCACGACCTGCGCGACTGCGCGCTCGCCGTCGGCGTCCTGGCTCCCGGCCTCGTAATAGATCGCGCTCGTCAGGCACTCGAGGGCCCGGTCGCGCGCGGCGGTATCGGACTTATTGAGCGAGAAGGGTTGGGCGGCCGGATTCGGCCCCTGAGTCAGCGGAATCTGCTTGTTGATGGCTAACGCCTGCTCAGGCGGCAGCTCCTTGATGAGCAGCGGCGGCGGCGCAGGCGGGCCCACCTTCGTGGGGTCGTTACGGCCGCTTAGGCTCGCAAGATCGGGAGTCGAATAGGCCGTCCCTGCGGCGACGAACGCCGCAAACGCGACCCCGCCGGCAAGGAGCATCTCCTTCGGACGTTCGCGCCACAGGCGCGAGGTCGCTAGGGCAATAGCCTGTGTCATTGGAGCGGGTGATATAGGATTCTAACACGCTTCTTTCAATCTTTCGGGCGGGGATCGGCCCTCCACTGTCCCGTTTGTGACCATCGCAGAAGCGGCTTCAGAGGGGCGATCCAGGCGATGCCGACGGCAAGGTGGAACAGCGCCTGGAGGATCACCGGCCAGCGCCCGACCGTGCCTGCAAAGCTTGCGATGAGCACGGCCCAGAAGAGGATGAGCAGAAGGATTGCGCCGATTCCTGCAAGCCTGCGCCAGCTGGGCTCGTTCATCCGAAATACTCCACGCCGTCCGGGCTCGCGAAGCCGTGAAGCGGAACGTCCCAGGGGTCGCGCGGGATTTCGGTCGGCAGCATTTGCATCGCCCAGCCCACGCCGATCAGCTTGGCGCCCGTCTTGCGGAGACGAACGAGCGCTCGATCGTAATGTCCCTTGCCGCGGCCAAGGCGCGTGCCTCGACCGTCGATTGCGACCAGCGGCACGAAGATCAGGTCGGGCTCCACAACGGGCGCACGCCGTTTGGGCTGCATGATTCCGAACGGCCCAGGCTCGAGCGGATCGCCAGCCAGGAAGCGAAACGGCTTCGCCGGGTCGGCGAACGCAGGGAACGCGACGATTCGGCCCACCGCTCGCGCCTCTTCCATCGCCAGCAGCGGGCTGATCTCACTCCCGAGCGGGTGATAGCCTGCGACCACCGACGCGTGCGCGCAAAGGGACGTCAGATGCTGTGCGAGCTTCTGCTCGAGCAGCGTCCGGTGCGCATCATCGACGGTGCGAACGAAGGCCTTACGCGCGTCGAGCGCAGCCTGGCGCAGCATGTCCTTGTGCTGCGGCACTGCGGATCCAGGCTCGAATGAGTTCGGTGGCATAGGGGGAAGTGACGGGACCACCGTGGCCGTTTGCCGGAAATCCTCTGACGCCACAAACGTCAGGTGGGCGCCGTATACATCGGACCAGGGTCCGGGCAGGGACAGCTCCCATTAGGATCGATAAGCCTCAGGGATATTCAAAGGCTCGTACCGGGCAGTACCCGTCATCCTTTATCTAGGTGTGTTCGGCCTCGCCCTCAAGGGCTTCAGCGAGCGACTCGAGCCGGTCGGCAATCCGTTCAGCCCGCTCGGCGAGGGCCGGGTCGGGAAGCGTCGGCTCGGGCGTCCGGCCGTCGTCGATGAGTTGGTCGGCCAGCAGGAGAGAGGCGAAGAGCAGCTGCCGCGCTTCCGAGAGTGTTCCGAGACCCGAAAGAGCCTCGCGACTCTTGGCATCGACCAGCGAGGCGGCCTTGCGGAGTGAATCCTCCTCGCCGTCCCGGCAGGCGACGCGATAGGCGCGCCCGGCGATGAACACGTCGATTTCGGCCATCAGGCGTCCTCCGCCATGCGGATGATGTGATCGAGCTCGGCGACGGCCTCCCGGACCTTGGCGCGAAGCTCTTCGTCACGGCTGCTCTGCTTCTTAGGTTGCGAGAGCGCTCGCTCCATTCGGAGAATCGCACGTTCGGCGCGGTCGAGCGCGGCGGTGAGACGGCCTTCATCCATGAGGTTTTCGCTAGGAAAGATTTTCCCTCGCGGCAAGCCGAGAAGGGCCATCGCCAATGTCGCGAGGTTGACGCTTCGTCGCTATCCGGCCAAGGGCCGCCGCATCCCGTTCATGGAGCAGACCTTGCAGCCGACTCAGCGCCGACTTGCCAATGCCATTCGAGCCTTGGCGATGGACGCAGTCGAAGCTGCGAACAGCGGCCATCCCGGCATGCCGATGGGCATGGCCGACGCGGCGACAGCGCTCTTCACACGCCATCTGAAGTTCGATGCGTCGGACCCCCACTGGCCCGACCGCGACCGCTTCATCCTTTCCGCCGGCCACGGATCGATGCTGATCTACGCGCTGCTTTACCTGACCGGTTATGAGCGGCCGACGCTCGACGACATCAAGAATTTCCGCCAGCTGCACAGCCCGACCGCCGGTCACCCGGAGAATTTCGAGCTCGCGGGCGTCGAGGTGACGACCGGGCCGCTGGGGCAGGGCGTCGCAATGGCGGTTGGATCGGCGATTGCAGAGCGGCACCTTAATGCCGCCTATGGCGACGAGCTTGTCGACCATCACACCTACGTCATCGCCGGCGACGGCTGCCTGATGGAGGGTGTGAATCACGAGGCGGTCGGTCTTGCAGGCCACCTGAAGCTCGGCCGCCTCATCGTCCTGTGGGACGACAATGAGATCACCATCGACGGTTCGACGGACCTGTCGCGCAACGAGGACGTGGTTGCGCGCCACGTGGCCGCGCAATGGCACGTCACCGAGTGCGATGGCCTGGACTCCGACGACGTTTCGCGCGCGCTCGACGAAGCGAAGGCCGATCCTCGCCCGTCGCTCATCCGCTGCAAGACCGTCATCGGCTACGGCGCGCCGAACAAGCAGGGCACGGCGGCGACACACGGCGCGGCGCTCGGCAAGGACGAGGTTGAAGCCGCACGTGCCGGGCTCGGCCTTGAGCCGAAAGAATTCGCCGTTCCCGACGATGTACTCGCAGCTTGGCGCGAGGCGGGGAAGAAAGGCGCGTCTGCTCGAGCGGACTGGCAGACGCGTCTCGACGCCAGCGCCAAGAAGGACGCGTTTCTTAGCCGGATTTCCGGCATGGTCGATGACAGCTGGCTCAAGCCCTACGTCGACGGCTTGCTCGCCGACCTGAAGCCGGTCGCGACCCGCAAGGCGTCGGAAATGGCGCTTGAGGCGATTAACGCCGCCATCCCGTCGACCATCGGCGGTTCAGCCGACCTGACCGGCTCGAACAACACGAAGACCAAGGCGCTCCAGGTGCTCGACGCCGACAATTACGGCGGCCGCTACATCTACTACGGCGTCCGCGAGTTCGGCATGGCCGCGGCGATGAATGGCATGGCGCTGCACGGCGGCGTCATCCCCTACGGCGGAACATTCCTGGTCTTCACCGACTATGCGCGCCCGGCAATCCGTCTTTCCGCGCTGCAGAAGGCCAGGGTCATCTACGTGATGACTCACGATTCCATCGGTCTAGGTGAGGACGGCCCGACCCACCAGCCGATCGAGCATCTCCAGAGCCTGCGCGCGATTCCGCAGCTCGATGTCTACCGCCCTGCCGACGCGGTCGAGACCGCCGAATGCTGGGCGCTTGCGCTGGCGAGCGACGAGCCGAGTGTGCTCGCCCTAACGCGCCAGAATCTGAAGCCGGTACGCACGGAACCATTCACCCAGAACCTCTCCGCTCGCGGCGCCTACCGCCTCAAGTCGGCCGAGAACGCTCGAAAGGTGATCATCCTGGCGACCGGCTCCGAGGTTGAAATCGCTCTCGCGGCGGCTGAAAAGCTTGAAGCGCAGAGCATCGGTACCGACGTGGTGTCCATGCCCAGCACCGAGCGTTTCGACGCACAGCCGGCGGACTATCGCGAGGACATTCTTCCGGATGTCTCCAACCGCGAGATCCTGCGCGTCTCGATCGAGGCTGGCACCACCTTCGGTTGGGAACGCTACACCGGCCTTCACGGCCTTCGCATCGGCATCGACCGCTTCGGCGTCTCGGCTCCTGCGAAGGACGCCTACGAATATTTCGGGCTCACGCCTGACAAGGTCGCCGAGCGAGTTCTCGGCCACATGAAACAGAGAGGCATTCAATGACCAAAGTTGCGATCAATGGCTTCGGGCGCATCGGCCGGCTGGTAGCGCGCGCCATCCTTGAACGTCCCGACTGCGGTCTTGAGCTGGTCGCGATCAACGACCTCGCCGATGCAAAGGCAAATGCCTGGCTGTTCAAGCGCGACAGCGTCCACGGCGCCTTCCCGGGTGAGGTGTCGAGCGACGGCAACGACATCATCGTCAACGGCAAGCGCATCCACGTCACCGCCGAGCGCGACCCCGCGAAGCTTCCGCATGCCGCGAACGGCGTCGAGATCGCTCTCGAATGCACCGGCTTCTTCACCGACCGCGCCGGCGGCGAGAAGCACCTGGAAGCTGGCGCCAAGCGCGTCCTGATCTCGGCTCCGGCCAAGGGGGCGGACCTGACGGTCGTCTACGGCGTGAACGACGACAAGCTGACCGCCGAGCACAAGATCGTCTCGAACGCGTCCTGCACGACCAACTGCCTGGCGCCGGTCGCGAAGGTGATGAACGACACGATCGGCATCGAACGCGGGCTGATGACTACGATCCACGCCTACACCAACGACCAGAAGATCCTCGACCAGATCCACTCCGACCTGCGCCGCGCCCGCGCCGCGGCCATGTCCATCATCCCGACGACGACCGGCGCCGCCCGCGCGGTGGGCGAGGTGCTACCGGAGCTGAAGGGCAAGCTCGACGGCTCGGCCGTGCGCGTTCCAGTTCCGAACGTCAGCCTTGTCGACCTGACCTTCACGCCGAAGCGCGACACCACGCTGGAAGAGGTCAACGGCGCGCTTAAGGCCGCCAGCGAGAGCGGCCGCCTGAAGGGCATCCTCGCCTACACGGAAGAGCCGCTGGTTTCGATCGACCTCAACCACAGCTCGGCCAGCTCGACCGTGGACAGCCTCGAAACCTCGGTTCTTGAAGGCAAGCTCGTCCGCGTCGTCAGCTGGTACGACAATGAGTGGGGCTTCTCGAACCGCATGGTCGACACGGCCGCCGCGATGGCGAAGCTCGGCTGAGGCTGAGCATGGCCTTCAAGACGCTCGACGACCTGCCTGAGGATTTGACCGGCAAGCGCGTGCTTGTCCGCGTCGATCTCAACGTGCCGATGGATGGTGCGCGGGTCACGGACGATACGCGTCTGAGGGCCATGTTGCCCACCGTTCTGGAGCTCAGCGACCGCGGCGCAATCGTGCTGCTGCTGTCGCACTTCGGCCGTCCGAAGGGCGAGATCCGTCCGGACATGTCGACGGCGCAGCTGGTGCTGCCGGTGCATCGGCTGTCCGGCCGCTCCGTTCGCTTCATCGAGGACTGCCAGGGGCCGCAGGCGGAGCGCGCCATCGAGACGATGCTTCCGGGCAATATCGGCATCCTCGAAAACACGCGCTTCCACGCCGGCGAAGATAAGAACGACCCGGAGCTTGCCAAGGGCATGGCGGCGCTTGGCGACTATTACGTCAACGACGCTTTCTCCGCGGCGCATCGTGCGCACTCTTCGACCGAGGGCATCGCCCATCTCCTCCCGAGCTTCGCCGGGCGGGCGATGGAAGGCGAGTTGAAGGCGCTGGAGCGCGCACTCGGCAATCCCGAGCGGCCGGTCGCGGCCGTCGTCGGCGGGGCGAAAGTCTCGACCAAGCTCGCGGTGCTGGGTCACCTAGTCGGCAAGGTCGATCACCTGATCATCGGGGGCGGCATGGCCAACACCTTCCTGGCGGCGCGCGGCGTGAACGTCGGCAAGTCGCTGTGCGAGCATGATCTGACAGGTGAGGCGAACGCGATCTTCGATCGTGCCGACGAGGCCGGATGCACGATCCATCTGCCGTACGACGTCGTCGTGGCGAAGCAGTTCGCGCCTAATCCGCCGAGCATGCGTACCGTCAACGTGCACGAGGTCGCGGCGGACGAGATGATCCTCGACGTCGGACCTGCCGCGGTCGAAGCCTTGGCCGACGTGCTCAAGACCTGCCGAACCCTCGTCTGGAACGGTCCCCTCGGCGCCTTCGAGACTCCACCGTTCGACGCGGCCACGGTGCAGCTCGCGCAAACTGCGGCTGCCTTGACCAAGGAAGGCAGCCTGGTTTCGGTCGCCGGCGGTGGCGACACGGTTGCGGCACTCAATCATGCCGGCGTCGCTGCGGACTTCACGTTCGTCTCGACGGCTGGCGGGGCATTTCTTGAATGGATGGAAGGGCGTACGCTACCGGGCGTGGCGGCCCTGCAGGAATAAGGGGACGGAAAATGGCGAACGCAGAGATGCTCGCGAAAGTGAAGAATGCGAACGGTTTCATCGCGGCGCTGGACCAGAGCGGAGGCTCCACTCCGGGCGCCCTGAAGGGCTATGGCTACAAGGGCGACGAATGGTCGTCCGAAGATGAGATGTACGACCTCGTCCACAAGATGCGCGTGCGGATCATCTCGTCGCCGGTGTTCACCGGCGAGAAGGTCCTAGGCGCGATCCTGTTCGAGCGGACGATGGACGGCGAAGCCAATGGGCAGCCGGTGCCGGACTATCTCTGGAGCAAGGGCGTCGTTCCCTTTCTTAAGATCGACAAGGGTCTCGCGGACGAGGCCAACGGCGTGCAGTTGATGAAGCCGATGCCGGAACTGGACTCGCTGCTCGAGCGCGCGGTTGCGAAGGGCATCTTCGGAACCAAGGAGCGCTCGGTCATCCACCTCGCCAACCCGGCGGGCATTGCCGAGGTCGTCGGCCAGCAGTTCGAGATCGGCAACCAGGTTCTGCGTCACGGGCTTGTCCCGATCATCGAGCCGGAAGTTAACATCAAGAGCGCCGAGCGGGCCGAGGCAGACGAGCTTCTGCGCGACGAGATCCTGCGTCACCTCGATCGCCTGCCGGAAGGCAGCGAGGTCATGCTCAAGCTTTCGATCCCGGCGGTTCCGGGCACGTTCGATGCTCTGATCGCCCACCCGCGAGTGCTGCGGGTCGTCGCTCTGTCGGGCGGCTTCTCGCGCGGCGACGCCTGCCGCGAGCTTGCCAAGAACCCCGGCATGATCGCCAGCTTCTCGCGCGCGCTGCTCGAGGAACTGCGCCAGGATACGAGCGAGGAAGAGTTCGACCGTTCGCTCGGCGAGGCGATCGACGAGATCTACGACGCCTCGACCGAAAAGGTCGCTGCCTAGCTTGATCGACTATTTCGACCCGGCGGAATTCAGGGCTCCGGCGCGAAAGGAGCCCTGCCGACTTTATTTGATCTCCCCGAAGGACGTCGGCGGCGATTTCGTTGAACGTCTCCGCTCAGTTGTCGAGTTCGATTGCGTGGCGGCCTTCCAGCTGCGCGTGAAGGACGTTGCCGAGCATGAGCTCGCCCGGCTCGCCGAGCCGTTGCAGCGCGTTTGCGCGGACGCAGGCGTCGCCTTCATCGTCAATGACAGCGCGACCCTCGCCAAGCGCCTGGGCGCGGACGGCGTACACCTCGGTCAGCAGGACGGCGACGTGCGGGAGGCGAGGGCGCTACTGGGTCCACAGGCGCAGATTGGCGTCACCTGCCACGACAGCCGCCACCTGGCTATGGAGGCCGGAGACGCCGGCGCGGACTATGTCGCCTTCGGCGCCTTCTATCCAACGCAGACCAAGTCGACGCTACACCGGCCCGATCCTTCCATACTCAGCTGGTGGTCGAGCCTCTTCGAGGTTCCCTGCGTCGCGATCGGCGGCATCACGACCGGCAACGCGAAACCGCTGATCGATGCCGGAGCGGACTTCCTCGCGGTCTCGCAAGCTGTCTGGGGCGCTCACGACCCCGCGAAAATTGTGTCAGAATTCAATGACCTGCTCACAAATGTTAGTGGAAGCTGAACGGCTTCAGGTTTCAAAAACGGCTGTTTTCCGCCATTCCTTTTGAAAGGTGTTGCGCCAGCGCATCACTTTTCTCCGTAAAGGCCCGGAGGAGCGAATGTAACGAAACAATCCCTCTGATGACCGGTTGGGGCGCCGGAAACACTGCAAGGGAAACCCTAATGCGCAAATACCTCTTGGCTGCGGCTGCTGTCGTTGTTTCGGCAACGCCCGCGGTCGCTCGCGACAATTCCGGCTATGTCGGAATCGAAGGCGGCATCCTGTTCCCGAAGGATCAGGATGCGGACGTGTTCGTCGACTATACCACGAGCCAGACCGTCGCCACGACGCCCACCATCATCGGCCCGGCCGATGCCACCTTCGGCAATGCTTTCGGCATTGATTACAAGAAGGGCTACGACGTCGACGCCATCGGCGGTTACGACTTCGGCATGTTCCGCCTCGAAGGCGAAATCGGCTACAAGCGTGCGAAGCTCGACACGCTGGAAGTCGACAACGGCTTCATCGCGTCGCTGAACACCGGTCTGAACCGTCCTGACCGCGACGTTGCTCCGGATGCAGTCGGGACGCTTCCGGCTCTTTCGGCAACGGACTTCGATCTCGACGATCACGTCAGCGTCCTGTCGGGCATGATCAACGCCCTGCTCGATGTGGGCGACGAGAACGGTTTCTCCTTCTACGGCGGCGGCGGCTTCGGTCGTGCGCGCGTCAAGTTTGCTGGAGAAAGCGACAGCGCCTGGGCGTGGCAGGCTATCCTGGGCGCCCGTTATGCGCTCAGCCGGAACATCGATCTGGGCCTGAAGTACCGCTACTTCCGCACCGGCAGCCTCGACCTGTCCGACACCACCGGCGCGGCCCTGTTGGGCAACACCGAAACGGTGGTCGGAACGGATGCGGCCGGCGCGCCCGTCGTGACAGACGTGACCACCAATGCGGCTCTGTTCACGGACTTTGAATCGAAGTTCCGTTCGCACAGCCTGATGGCCAGCCTCATCTTCAACTTCGGTGGTGCGGAAGCTGCTCCGCCGCCGCCTCCGCCGCCTCCGCCCCCGCCGCCTCCGCCGCCGCCCCCTGCGACGCAGACCTGCCCGGACGGAACGGTGATCCTGGCGACCGAGACCTGTCCGGCTCCGCCGCCTCCGCCTCCGCCGCCGCCGCCGGCGCCGGAACGCGGTTAAACCGAAGATCTGAGCTAAAGGGGTCCCGGGCGAGGCACATGCTTCGCCCGGGAATTCTTTTGATCAGCGGGCGAGTTGGCCGACCATCGACTTCAGGGTCCGCGCGTCCTCGATCGCGTGGCCGTGGATGTCGTTGTTGAAATAGCACCACACGCTTCGCCCGCGGCTGGACTGGTCCAAGATCCAGTCGCTCCATTCGAGCAGAGCCTCGTCCGAATACCTGCCCCAATATTTGCCGCCGGCGCCGTGGAAGCGGACGTAGGCTGTTCGCCCGCTAGCCCAACGCGGTGACACCAAGCCCTTCAGGTCGTGAGCGACGAAGCCGACGCCGTAGCGGTCGAGGAGCGCGCGGACGTCCTCCTCGTACCAGCTCTTGTGGCGGAACTCGAAAACGTGCTCGAGATCCGTCGGAAGCAGGTTCAGGAATGCTTCCAGCCGCGGCAGGTCTTTGTGCAAGCTCGGCGGAAGCTGGTAGAGCAGGGGCCCCAGCGCCGGCCCCAATGGCCGGGCAAGGTCGATAAACTGCTGCAGAGCGTCCTCGCAGCCGAGCAGCTTCTTCATGTGCGTGATGAAGCGATTGACCTTCACCGCATAGCGGAAGCCCGCAGGTGCCTTCTCGCGCCAACCCTCGAACGTCGAGGCGAGCGGCACTCGATAGAAGCTCGCGTTGATCTCGACTGTGTCGAAATCCTCGGCGTAGCGCTCGAACCAGCGCTTCTGCGGCAGGCCCTCGGGATAGAGGAGCCCGCGCCAGTGCTTGTAGACCCATCCGGAGCAGCCGACGTGGATCGTCCGCCCGCGGTCGTTGGAAACAGTTGTTGCCTGCATCGTTGCAGCTTCGAACACTGTTTTTCTCGGAGAGTTGCGTGCGTTATCGTCCCATGTTGATCAGTGCCGCTGCGGCAGCTTTCGTCGCCGGAGCAGCAATCGCCCAGAATTCAGCGGACAATGCGTCCGCCTCGGAGGGCAAGAAGTCCTGGGTTGCGCCGGGTACTCCGGGCTCTCCGATCAAGGGAGAGCAATTTCACGCACAGGTCCTGCTCGACATGGCCGGCTTCTCGCCGGGTGTGATCGACGGCCGCAGCGGAAGCTCGCTGACGGAGGCGATCAGGGGCTTCCAGGAGTCGAAGGGGCTCAAGGTCACCGGCAAGCTGGACGGGCAAACGCGGTCGGCCCTGCTGAGCCAGAACCGTCCTTCCACGGTCGACGTGAAGCTGACAGCCGACGATGTCGGCGGTCCGTTCACCTATCCGTTCCCGAAGAAGCCCGAGGATCAGGAGAAGCTGAGCTTCCTCGGCTATCGAAACATGCTGGAGAAGCTGGCGGAGCGGTATCACACGACGCCGCAGACGATCGTAGCCCTGAACGGCCCGGACAAGAGCATCGGCATCGGCCAGACGCTGCGACTGCCCAACGTCGTTCCGCAATCCCGCGATTACTCGGGCGCCAACGAGAAGCAGGAACCGCTGCTAGCCGCGCTCAACGTCGACGGGAACCAGCCGCAGGGCGACTATATCGTCGTCGACAAGAGCGAAGGCACACTGAAGGTCTACAAGGGCGAGTTCCCGGCGGGATCGGCCAAGGTCGACGGTCAGCTGATCGCGCAATTCCCGGTGACGACCGGCTCGGGCCATGACCCGCTGCCGCTCGGCAACTGGAAGGTTCCGACCTTCTCCTACCTTCCGCCGTTCAACTATCAGCCGGATCTCTTCTGGGACGTGTCTGACGAAAAGGCCGAGCGGAAGCTGCCGCCGGGCCCCAACGGGATGGTGGGCGTGGCCTGGCTCGACCTGACCAAGAAACATTACGGAATTCACGGAACGCCGGAGCCCCAGGTCATCGGCAAGACGCAGAGCCATGGTTGCCTGCGCCTCACCAACTGGGATGTGATGCGGCTTTCGCGGATGATGAAGCCTGGCTTCCAGGCGAAGTTCGTGGCGTAAACAGGAGGCGCGATGTTCAGGATTTTCAGCACTGCGATCGTGACTGCGATCCTGACTAGCGCCTTCTGGATATTCTATTTCAACCTCGGCTCCGCACCCGCTGAGAATGGCAAGGTCGAAGCCTCGGGCGATGTCGCCGTGGTCCAGCCGCAGAGCGGCCAGCCGGTCGCAATCGCTGAAGGCGTCGAGGTCGGGCCGGCGGGGTTGGCGATCCCGGTGCAGGGGATCAAGGCTAACCAGCTCTCGGACACGTTCACCCAGGCGCGCGCGGGTGGCGCCCGGATTCATGACGCCATCGACATCATGGCCGCCGAAGGAACGCCGGTAATCGCCGCAACGGACGGCACAGTGGAGAAGCTCTTCTATTCCAACGGGGGTGGGGGAAATACTATCTACGTCCGCTCGCCAGACCAGCGCTGGACGTATTATTACGCTCACCTGCAGGGCTATCAGCCTGGGCTTGCGGAAGGACAGCAGGTGAAGCGCGGCCAGCTGATCGGTCGCGTCGGCCACACGGGCAACGCCAACCCCGAAGGACCGCACCTGCATTTCGCCATCAACCGCATGCAGCCGGGTGAGAAATGGTGGCAGGGCGCTCCGATCAATCCTTACCCCCTGCTTGCCGGAAAAAAGGCCAGCGGCTAAGGGCGCGTCCAATCCGCGGGCCGTTAAGTCCCGTGGCGGCTCTTTCATTCAGTCTTGGCAGGTAGGCGATCATGAAGATCAGCGGCGTGGACATCCGTCCCGGCAACATCATCGAGTACGAGGGCGGCATCTGGCGCGCCGTGAAGATCCAGCACACGCAGCCTGGCAAGGGCGGCGCCTACATGCAGGTCGAGATGAAGAACCTCATCGACGGCCGCAAGACAAACGTGCGCTTCCGCTCCGCCGAGACCGTCGAGCGCGTCCGCCTGGACACCAAGGACTTCCAGTTCCTCTACCATGACGGCGACATGCTCGTGTTCATGGACAAGGATAATTACGAGCAGGTCTCGCTTGCCGAAGATTTGATCGGCGAGCCGGCCGCCTTCCTGCAGGACGGCATGGACGTCGTCATGGAACTCTACAACGAGCGTCCGATCAGCGTTCAGCTGCCCGACCAGATCGAAGCGACGATCGTCGAGGCAGACGCCGTCGTGAAGGGCCAAACGGCCTCATCCAGCTACAAGCCGGCGGTTCTCGACAATGGCGTCCGCGTCATGGTCCCGCCGCACATTGCAAGCGGAACCCGTATCGTCGTCGATACGTACTCCCGCGAATATGTCCGCCGCGCCGACTAAGTAGACGCACATTGGTAGCCCACTCCGGCCTGATCACCGTCATGCAGCGAGCAGCTCGCAAGGCTGCTCCGCGTCTGCGTCGCGACTTCGGCGAGGTCGAACAACTGCAGGTCAGCCGCAAGGGGCCTGCCGACTTCGTCTCCATGGCTGACAAGCGCGCCGAGCAGACGATCCTCGAAGAGCTGCGCAATGCGCGTCCGGACTGGGGCGTGCTGGCCGAGGAAAGCGGTGAGATTGAGGGAAATCCATCGAAGCCTCGGTGGGTAGTCGACCCACTGGATGGCACGACCAACTTCCTTCACGGCATTCCGCACTTCTCGATCTCGATCGCCGTCGAGGAGAAGCGTCCGGACGGCCGCCCTGAGATCACACACGGGCTGGTTTATCAGCCGCTGACCGACGAGAGCTTTTGGGCGGAGAAGGGCAGGGGCGCTTGGCTCCAGGATCGTCGCCTTCGCGTGTCGGCGCGCCGCGACCTGATCGATTGTGTCATCGGAACGGGAATTCCGCATTGCGGACGCGGCGTCCCTGCAAACTGGGCGAAGGTCTACACCGCCGTGGCGCCCGAGGTTTCGGGCGTCCGCCGCTTCGGTTCCGCCGCGCTCGATTTCGCCTGGGTGGCGGCTGGCCGAATGGACGGGTTCTGGGAAGACGACCTCGATCCATGGGACAGCGCGGCGGGCGTTCTTCTCGTTCGTGAGGCGGGCGGTTTCGTCAGCGATTATCGCGGTTCGGACCGCATCTTCGAGCGCCGTGAATATATCGCGGCGGCAGGTTCCATTCACAGCCGCCTGCAGAAGCTGATTGCCGGAGCGCTCCGCTAGGAAAAACCGCTCCTTTTTGCATGTGCGAGCGGGTTGCGGGGCGCAACTCGCTGGCCTAAAGCCCCGCCAAGTTTCGAGCCCCGGAGTTTCCCCTTGTCCAGCGTTGCTGCCGGATATCTTCCGATCCTGCTCTTCCTCGGCATCGCGCTGGCGCTGTCGAGCGCCTTCGTCGTTCTGCCGATGCTGGTGTCGCGCCTGACCGGTGCGCACAAGCCGGACCCGGCGAAGCTTGCCGAATATGAGTGCGGCTTCCCGGCCTTCGAGGATGCCCGGGCGCAGTTCGACGTCCGCTTCTACCTCGTCGCGATCCTCTTCATCGTCTTCGACCTTGAAGCGGCGTTCCTCTTCCCATGGGCGGTCAGCCTCGACTTCACCCGGATGTCGGGCTGGATCGCCATGATGATCTTCCTTGCGGAACTCGGCCTCGGCCTTGCCTATGCGTGGAAGAAGGGTGCGCTCGAATGGGAGTGATGCTCGATCCGCGGCATGACCGCATGCCGACCGAGGAGGAGCTCGCACGCCTGGCGGGCCTGGTTCCGGGCGACATCGACCGAAAGAAGCTCGAAGAGCTTAAGCAGAGCCTGGACGAAAAGGGCTTCCTGGTCACCACGACCGAAGACCTGTTCAACTGGGCACGTACCGGCTCGCTGTGGTGGATGACATTCGGCCTCGCATGCTGTGCGGTCGAAATGATCCACGTGAACATGCCGCGCTACGACCTCGAGAGGTTCGGCGCCGCTCCGCGCGCCAGCCCGCGCCAGTCGGACGTGATGATCGTCGCGGGAACGCTCTGCAACAAGATGGCTCCCGCGCTTCGGCGGGTTTACGACCAGATGTCCGAGCCGCGCTACGTCATCTCCATGGGTAGCTGCGCCAATGGCGGCGGATACTACCACTACAGCTATTCGGTGGTGCGAGGCTGTGATCGCATCGTGCCGGTCGACATCTACGTGCCGGGCTGTCCGCCGACGGCCGAGGCACTGCTGTACGGAATCCTTCAGCTTCAGCGGAAGATCCGCCGCGAAGGGACGATCGAGCGCTGATGGCCGTCAATCTTGCTCCGCATGTCCCCAAGACCGCGTCGGACGAGGGGGTGATCGAGGCGGCGACGGCTGCGCTCGGCGACCTGCTGCTCGACGCGAAGGATCACGTCGGTGAGATCACGCTGACGGTGCGCCGCGAAGGCCTCGTTGATGCGCTTCGCGCGCTGCGTGACACGCCGGGCCTCGAATACCAGCAGCTGATGGAGATCGCCGGCTGCGATTATCCGGAGCGGCCCGAGCGCTTCGAGGTCAATTACATGCTCCTCTCGCTGACGAAGAACCGCCGCATCCGCGTGAAGGTTCTAACCGACGAGACCGCGCCGGTTCCGAGCGCGACCGTGCTGTGGCCTGTTGCAAACTGGCTCGAGCGCGAAGTATTCGATCTCTACGGCGTGCTTTTCACCGGGCACCCGGATCTTCGCCGGATCCTGACGGATTACGGCTTCGAGGGATATCCGCTCCGCAAGGATTTCCCGCTGACCGGCCATGTGGAGTACCGTTACTCCGGGGCAGAGAAGCGCGTCATCTACGAGCCTGTCCAGCTTCCGCAGGATTTCCGTACGTTCGACTTCCTGATGCCCTGGCAGGGGCCGGAATATGTCCTGCCCGGCGACGAGAAGGCGAAGCCGGAGGGTGCCGGCGGTCCTACGCCCACGCCGGCGCCGGCGGGCAATCCGCCGTCGAACGTGAAGACGCCTGCCGAAACGCCGAAGACGACCGACACGCCGGCCCAGACGGGTGGCGGCGCGCCCGCGGATGCGCAGGCGACGAAGGAGGCTCGCAAGCCTGTCGTTGCGAAGGCGAAGAAGGAAGTGAGCAAGGACGGCGACGTGGCCGATCCGAAGCCCCAACCCTCTGGCCGCCGCCGGCCCGGTGGAGGTGCAGGATGAGCACGCGCACCGTCGAGATGAATGTCGGCGCTCTCGCCGCCGGCACCGCCGAGCCTCCCGAGGGGCACGATCCGGGTGATGACCGGACCAGCAACTACACGATCAATTTCGGGCCGCAGCACCCGGCCGCGCACGGCGTGCTCCGCCTGATCCTGGAACTCGACGGCGAGATCGTCGAGCGCGTCGACCCGCACGTCGGCCTGCTCCACCGCGGCACCGAGAAGCTGATCGAATACAAAACCTACGCACAGGCGCTGCCCTACTTCGACCGGCTCGATTACTGCTCGCCGATGTGCATGGAGCATAGCTTCGTGCTGGCGATCGAGAAGCTGCTCGGCATCGAGATCCCGCTACGCGCGCAGTACATCCGCGTGCTGATGGCGGAATTGACCCGCATTTCCAATCACATGCTAAACCTCGGCAGCCACATCATGGACGTTGGCGCCATGACGCCAAACCTGTGGCTGTTCGAAGTGCGCGAGGACACGCTCCAGTTCTACGAGCGCGCTTCCGGCGCGCGCATGCACGCCAACTACTTTCGTGCGGGCGGCGTTCGCTACGACCTGCCGGAGAAGATGCTGGTCGACCTCGGCGACTGGCTCGACAACCGTCTGAAGCTGTTCGAAGACGCGATCAGCCTCGTCGCCGACAACCGCATCTTCAAGCAACGCAACGTCGACATTGGCGTGGTCAGCAAGGAAGACGCCATCGCCTGGGGTTTCTCGGGTCCGATGATCCGCGCCGCCGGCATCCCGTGGGACATCCGCCGTTCGCAGCCCTATGAAGTCTACGACCGCATGGAGTTCGACGTTCCGGTCGGCACGGCCAGCGACTGCTACGACCGCTTCATGGTCCGCGTCGAGGAGGTGAGGCAGTCGGCGCGCATCATGCGTCAGTGCCTGAAGGAAATGCCAAAGGGCCCTGTCGGTTCGGACAACCAGAAGGTGTTCCCGCCGAGCCGCTCGACGATGAAGACGTCGATGGAAGCGCTCATCCACCACTTCAAGCTCTACACCGAGGGCTATCACGTCCCCGCGGGTGAGGTTTACGTCGCCACCGAGAGCCCGAAGGGCGAGTTCGGCGTCTATCTCGTCTCCGACGGAACCAACCGCCCGTATCGCTGTAAGATCCGGCCGACAGGCTTCTCGCACTTGCAGGCGATGGACTTCATGATGAAGGGTCACATGCTCGCGGACGTCACCGCCGTTCTCTCCGCCATCGACATCGTGTTCGGGGAGGTGGACCGGTGAGCCCTTTGAAACTTCTTGCACTTTTCGCATTCACCGCAGGACTGACGACCGTCGGCTCCTGGCTCGGGAGTAGTCTTGCGGGTGCCTCTTTCTATCTACCAGCTGGATTGATCTTCGGACTCGGGATCGGCTTGGCCGCCGTCATCGGAGCCCAACTTCGCGCCCGAGCCGGGGGAAGTCTCTAATGGCCGGTCAGGGCGGAATCCTCGACGATCCGGAAGTCCGCGCACGCTGGGAAGGCTTCCAGTGGACGGCGGAGAATGCGCGCAAGGCGAAGGAAATCGTCGCGCGCTATCCGGAAGGCCGCCAAATGTCGGCTTCTATCCCGTTTCTCGACCTGGCGCAGCGCCAGGTTGGTGCGGAGACGAATACTCAAGGTTGGCTGCCGCTTCCGGTGATGGAATTTGTCGCGCGCGAGCTCGACATGGCGCCGATCCACGTGCTCGAGGTCGCGACCTTCTACACGATGTTCAATTTGCAGCCGGTTGGGCGCTTCCACGTGCAAGTGTGCGGGACCACCCCGTGCATGCTTCGTGGCTCCGACGACGTCTTCAAGGCGTGCGAGGCGCGCGGCCTTCGCAAGGGTCACACGACCGAGGATGGACTGTTCACCCTGACCGAGGTCGAGTGTCTTGGCGCGTGCGCCAATGCGCCGATGGTCCAGATCAACGACGACAATTTCGAGGACCTCACCGAGGAGAGCATGGGCGCGGTGCTCGACGCGCTGGCTCGCGGTGAGCATCCCAAGCCCGGTCCGCAGATCGATCGTCAGACAAGCTGCCCCGAGGGCGGTCCGACGACGCTCAAGAAGATGGCCGAGCGCAACTACGATTATCGGCCGCAGTGGAACTCGGCGACGGTAGGGGAGGGCGCGTAATGGGTAGCGTGACCCCGATCTCCGACAAGGACCGGATCTTCACCAACCTCTACGGCTTCCAGGAGCCGTGGCTGAAGGCCGCTCGCCAGCGCGGCGACTGGGACGACACGGCCAAGCTGATGCAGGTCGGCCAAGACGCGATCATCGAGGAAGTGAAGGCCTCGGGCCTTCGCGGCCGGGGCGGCGCCGGCTTCCCCACCGGCATGAAGTGGAGCTTCATGCCCAAGGAGCCGAAGCCAGGTAAGCCGAACTTCCTGGTCATCAACGCGGACGAATCTGAGCCTGGTTCGTGCAAGGACCGCGAGATCATTCGTCACGATCCGCACAAGCTGATCGAAGGCGCGCTGATCGCAGGCTTCGCGATGCGTGCGCGGGCCGGCTACATCTACATCCGCGGCGAATTCATTCGCGAAACCGAAGTGTTACGGCGGGCAGTTGCGGAAGCATATGAAGCTGGCTTGCTCGGCAAGAACGCCGCCGGTTCCGGCTACGACTTCGACCTCTTCGTCCACCGCGGCGCCGGCGCGTACATCTGCGGCGAAGAGACGGCGATGCTAGAAAGCCTAGAGGGCAAGCAGGGCAAACCGCGCCTGAAACCGCCGTTCCCGGCTGGCGCCGGCCTCTACGGATGTCCGACGACCGTCAACAACGTCGAGAGCATCGCGGTTGTCCCGACTATTCTTCGCCGTGGTGCGGCCTGGTTCAAAAGCTTCGGCCGCGAGAAGAACGAAGGCACGAAGCTCTACCAGATCTCCGGCCATGTGAATCGGCCCTGCGTGGTCGAAGACACCATGTCCATCAGCTTCCGTGAGCTCATCGATCTGCACGCAGGCGGCATTCGTGGCGGCTGGGACAACCTTCTCGCCGTGATCCCGGGCGGTTCGTCTGTCCCGTTAGTTCCCGCAGCCGAGATCATGGACGCGCCGATGGACTTCGACGGCCTGAAAGCGGTCGGATCGGGTCTAGGAACCGCGGCCGTGATCGTCATGGACAAGTCGACTGACATCGTCCGCGCGATTTCCCGCATCTCCTACTTTTACAAGCACGAGAGCTGCGGCCAGTGCACGCCGTGCCGCGAAGGGACAGGCTGGATGTGGCGCATCATGGAGCGCCTACGGACCGGCGACACCGATGTCGCCACCATCGACAAGCTGCTCGACGTTACCAAGCAGGTGGAAGGCCACACCATCTGCGCTCTCGGCGACGCCGCCGCGTGGCCGATTCAGGGCCTCATCCGCCACTTCCGTCCCGAGTTGGAGCGTCGCATTGCCGAACGCACTGCCCGCGGCATGCTGGAGGCCGCGGAATGAGCACTTCGCTGATCATCTCCCTTGTGGCCGTGGTGATTGCGCTTCTCGTGGTCGTCATTGCGAGCCAGCGTTCCGGCCCTCGCGTCACGACGATCGAAACGCGGCGGGAAACAGAAGACCAGAAGAGCGGCACCGATGCCTAAAGTTACAATCGACGGCACTGAGATCGAGGTTCCGCAGGGCGCGACCGTCCTGCAGGCGTGCGAGCTCGGCGGAAAGGAAATCCCGCGGTTCTGCTATCACGAGCGGCTGTCGATCGCAGGCAACTGCCGCATGTGCCTTGTCGAGGTCGCTCCGGGACCGCCCAAGCCGCAGGCGAGCTGTGCGCTGCCTGCCGCCGACGGCCAGACGATCCGCACCGACACGCCGATGGTGAAGAAGGCTCGCGAAGGGGTGATGGAGTTCCTGCTCATCAACCACCCGCTCGACTGCCCGATCTGCGACCAGGGCGGTGAGTGCGACCTTCAGGATCAGGCGATGGCCTATGGCCGCCCGTTCTCCCGCTTCGAAGAGAACAAGCGCGCCATCGACGACAAGTACATGGGTCCGGTCATCAAGACCGCGATGACGCGCTGCATCCAGTGCACGCGGTGCATCCGCTTCTCGGAAGAAGTGGCCGGCGTTCCGGCGCTCGGCATGCTCTACCGGGGCGAGGACAGCCAGATTACGTCCTACCTCGAGCATGCGGTTGAGACGGAGATGGCGGGCAATCTCGCCGACGTCTGTCCGGTGGGTGCGCTGCTGCAGCGGCCGCAGAGCTTCGAGAGCCGTCCGTGGGAGCTTCGTCGCGTTCCCGGCATCGACGTGATGGACGCGGTGGGTTCGAACATCCGCTTCGACGTCCGCCAGCGCCAGGTCATGCGCATCCTTCCGCGCGTCAACGACGACGTGAACGAGGAGTGGATCAGCGACAAGACGCGCCACCACGTGGACGCGCTGGTTCGGAACCGGCTCGATCGTCCATGGGTCCGTGAGAATGGCAAGCTCCGCGAGGCATCGTGGACCGAAGCGCTCGAGCTCTTCGCGGCCAAGTTGAAGAGCGCCGGCGCCAGTGTCGCAGCTGTCGCTGGCGATCTGCTCGATGCCGAGACGATGTATGCGGCGAAAAAGCTCCTCCAGGGGCAGGGCTCGTCGCTGATCGAGGGGCGGCAGACAGGCCTGACTTACGACGTCTCCAACCTGGCGGCTGTCAACTTCAACTCGACGATCGCCGGCATCGAGGACGCGGACGTCATGCTGCTGGTCGGATCGAACCCGCGCTGGGAAGCCCCGCTGCTCAACACCCGCCTGCGCAAGGCAGTTCGCAAGGGCGCGAAAGTGTTCGCGGTCGGTCCCGAGGCCGATCTCGGCATGCGCGTCACCTGGCTCGGCAACGACCTGAGGATGCTCGGAAAACTTCCAAAGGACGTTGCACAAGCCTTTGCAAATGCTCAGCGACCAGCCGTTGTCGTTGGCGCGGGCGCGCTTGCTGCGAACGCGCTCGGCGCGGCGCTCGGCCTGGTGAACTCCCTGAACCTCGTCCGCGACGGCTGGAATGGCTTCAACGTCCTCCACACCAGCGCATCGCGCATGGCGGGACTTATTCTCGGATACGCGCAGACCGGCGGCATTGCCGATCTCGAGGCCGCGAAGCCGGAAGTCGTGCTCTTCCTCGGCGCCGACGAGATGGACCCGGCGCGCTTTGCTGGCAGCTTCAAAGTCTACATCGGGCACCATGGCGACAATGGCGCGCGGCAGGCGGACCTGGTTCTTCCGGGCGCGGCCTACGCCGAGAAGCATGGCATCTACGTCAACACGGAAGGCCGGGTTCAGCGCAGCGAACGCGCGGCTTTCGCTCCGGGCGAGGCTCGCGAGGACTGGACGATCTTCCGCGCCGTTTCCGACCTGCTCGGGTCACCGCTGCCGTTCGATCGCTTCGATCAGCTTCGCGCGAAGATGATCGAGGAATATCCGCAGCTTGGCGTTGCCGGCATCATTCCCCTGGAATGGTCGCCGCCAAAGCTTTCTACAAAGGCGGAGGGTGCGGTCGTCTACCCGGTCCGCGACTTCTACCTGACGAACGCCATCACTCGAGCCAGCCCGACGATGCACCAGTGCTCGGCGGAGCTGATCCATGGCCGCGCCGTGCAGGAGGCCGCGGAGTGAGCGCATTCGGGCACTTCTGGTGCGAGTTCTTTCATTCGCCGACCGGCGCCTTCATGTCGCAGGGCGTAAGCTACGAATGGGCATGGTTCTGGTCCATGCTCATCGGAGTGCTGATCATTGCACTGCCACTCATGCTGGCGGTCGCGATGATCATCTATGCCGACCGCAAGATCTGGGCCGCGATCGCGCTCCGCCGCGGTCCGAACGTGGTCGGGCCCTGGGGCTTGCTGCAAAGCTTTGCGGACGGCCTGAAGGTCTTCCTCAAGGAAACCATCGTCCCGTCAGGCGCGAACCAGGGCCTCTTCCTGATCGCGCCGATCGTGACGTTCACGACCGCGCTGATCGTGTGGGCGGTGATCCCCTTCGACTACGGCGTGGTGCTCGCCAACATCAACGTGGGACTGCTCTACGTCCTCGCGGCCTCGTCGCTCGGCGTTTACGGCGTGATCGTCGCCGGATGGGCGTCGAACTCGAAATACCCCTTCTTCTCGGCGCTTCGGGCGGCCGCCCAGATGGTGAGCTATGAGGTCTCGATCGGTTTCGTGCTGATCTGCGTCGTCCTCTATGCCAACAGCTTCAATCTGACCGACATCGTGATGGCGCAGAAGGGCCACAAGCTGTTCGGCCTTCTGAACGGCTACGGGTTCAACCCGCTGCTGTTCCCGATGGCGATCGTCTTCCTGATCAGCTCGATGGCCGAGACGTTTCGCACGCCGTTCGACCTGGTCGAGGCGGAGAGCGAGCTCGTTGCCGGTCACCAGACCGAATACAGCTCGATGGCCTTCGCACTTTTCTGGCTTGGCGAGTACGGCAATGTAATCCTGATGTGCGCGCTCAACGCCATCCTGTTCTGGGGTGGCTGGCTTCCGCCGGTGAACTGGGCACCCCTCTACTACATTCCGGGCATTCTCTGGCTGTTCGCCAAGATCTGCTTTTTCTTCTTCGTCTTCAGCTGGGTGAAGGCGACGGTGCCGAGGTACCGTTACGACCAGCTCATGCGGCTCGGCTGGAAGATCTTCCTGCCGCTCAGCATCCTCTTCGTCGTCATCATCTCGGGCTGGCTCATGTTCTCCCGCTACGGAGGCGCGGCATGATTTCCCGCACCATCAAGGCTTTCACCCTCTGGGAGTTCGTGAAGGCGCACGCCTTGACGCTTAAGTATTTCTTCAAGCCCAAGGCGACGATCAACTACCCGTACGAGAAGGCGCCGCAGAGCCCACGGTTCCGCGGTGAGCATGCCCTGCGCCGCTATCCCAACGGCGAAGAGCGCTGTATCGCGTGCAAGTTGTGCGAGGCGATCTGCCCGGCGCTGGCGATCACGATCGAGGCGGAGCCGCGCGAGGACGGCAGCCGCCGCACCACCCGCTACGACATCGATATGGTGAAATGCATCTACTGCGGCCTGTGCCAGGAAGCCTGCCCGGTTGACGCCATTGTCGAGGGGCCCAACCTCGAGTTCGCGACCGAGACACGCGAGGAATTGCTCTACGACAAGGCGAAGCTGCTCGAGAACGGCGACCGCTGGGAGCGGGCGATTGCCGCCAATCTTGCCGCCGATGCCCCCTACAGATAAGCGCGCCGCAACAGGGTCCAGCACTTGATCGCTCTCATTGCCTTTTACCTCTTCGCGACGGTCACCATCGCATCCGCGGTGGCGGTCATTTTCGCGCGCAACCCGGTGCACTCCGTGCTCTGGCTGATCCTGGCGTTCTTCAACGCTGCGGGCCTGATGCTGATCATCGGCGCCGAGTTCATCGCGATGCTTCTGGTCATCGTCTACGTCGGCGCCGTCGCAGTGCTGTTCCTGTTCGTCGTCATGATGCTGGACATCGATTTTGCGGAGCTGCGGTCCGGCTTCACCAAGAACCTGCCGTTCGGGATCATACTCGCCGTCGTACTCCTGCTCGAGATCATCATCGCGGGGAGCGCGTGGCGGGCTGGTCCTGCAATGAGCGGCGCCGTCGCGCATGAGGCGACGCAGCCGAATATCGTCGGCCTTGGCCAGGTGCTCTACAGCCGCTTCCTGTTCCCGTTCGAAATTGCGGGGCTGATCCTGCTGGTGGCGATGATCGGTGCGATCGTACTGACTCACCGTAGCCGCGGCGACGTCCGTGGACAGAAGGTCTGGCGTCAGGTCGACCGCCGGCCGGAAGACGCCGTTAGACTTGAGAACCCGGAGGTAGGGGAGGGCATGTCCCTGTGATCACGCTTGCCCACTACCTGACCGTCGCGGCGATCCTGTTCGTGCTCGGCGTGCTCGGGATCTTCCTCAATCGCCGCAACGTCATCCTCATCCTGATGGCGATCGAGCTCATCCTGCTCGCGGTGAACATCAATCTCGTGGCCTTTTCGGCCTTCCTCGGCGATCTCGTCGGCCAGGTGATGGCGATGTTCGTCCTGACCGTCGCCGCCGCTGAAGCGGCTATTGGCCTCGCCATTCTCGTCATCTTCTTCCGTCGCCGCGGCTCGATCGCGGTCGACGACGTCAACCGGATGCACGGCTGATGCACCCCGTACTCTTCATCGTTTTCCTGCCGCTGCTGGCCGCGATCATCGCCGGCCTGTTTGGCCGCTGGATCGGCAAGACGCCGGCCAAGGTCGTGACAACGGGGTCGCTGTTCGTCGGCGCCGCTCTCAGCTGGCCGGTCTTCTTTGGCTATCTGAGCGGTGGATCGCAGGAGGCGGTGGTCCCGGTCCTGTCGTGGATCAACTCGGGCGCCCTTCAGGTCGCCTGGGAGCTTCGCGTCGATACGCTAACGGCGGTGATGCTGGTGGTGGTGACGACGGTCTCGTCGCTCGTTCACCTCTACAGCTGGGGCTATATGGCGGAGGACCCGGGCCAACCTCGCTTCTTCGCCTATCTGTCGCTGTTCAGCTTCGCGATGCTGATGCTCGTCACCGCGAACAACCTCGTCCAGATGTTCTTCGGCTGGGAAGGTGTCGGCCTCGCGTCCTACCTTCTCATCGGCTTCTGGTACCACAAGCCGTCCGCCAATGCGGCGGCGCTGAAGGCCTTCGTCGTCAACCGCGTTGGCGACTTCGGCTTCTCGCTCGGCATCTTCGGCACCTTCTGGGTCTTCGGCACGCTGTCGATCCCTGCAGTGCTCGCGGCGGCACCCTCGATGGCGGGTTCGACGATCGGCTTCGCCGGCATGCACGTCGACACGATGACTTTGCTCTGCCTGCTGCTGTTCGTCGGCGCTTGCGGCAAGTCGGCCCAGCTCGGCCTGCACACCTGGCTCCCCGACGCAATGGAGGGCCCGACGCCGGTTAGCGCCTTGATCCACGCGGCGACCATGGTGACTGCGGGCGTGTTCATGGTCTGCCGCCTGTCGCCGATGTTTGAGCAAAGCCACACGGCCATGATGGTCGTGACCTTCGTCGGCGCGGCAACCGCTTTCTTCGCGGCGACGGTCGGTACGTCGCAGAACGACATCAAGCGTGTCATTGCCTATTCGACCTGCTCGCAGCTTGGCTACATGTTCTTCGCGGCAGGCGTCGGCGCCTATGGCGCGGCCATGTTCCACCTCTTCACGCACGCCTTCTTCAAGGCGCTGCTGTTCCTGGGCGCGGGCTCGGTCATCCATGCCATGCACCACGAGCAGGACATGCGGTTTTACGGGGGCCTGCGGAAGGAAATCCCGGTCACCTTCTGGGTGATGTTGATCGGAACGCTCGCTATCACTGGCGTTGGCATTCTTGGTGTCGGTTTCGCGGGTTACCACTCGAAGGACGCGATCCTCGAAAGCGCCTTTGCGAGCGGCACGACGCACGGCATCATCGCTTTTTGGCTCGGTGCCTTCGCGGCTCTCTTGACCAGCTTCTACTCTTGGCGGCTCATGTTCCTGACATTCTGGGGGAAGCCGCGCTGGGGCGCCTCGGAGCATATCCAACACGCGGTCCACAGCGATCACGAAGATCATCCGGACGATGAGCATGGCGACAGCTCGCACGACAGCGGCATGCCGCCGGAAGGCACGGGCGGATACCATCCGCACGAGAGTCCCCTTTCGATGCTCGTGCCGATCTGCCTGCTGGCGATTGGCGCCATCGGCGCCGGCTTCGCCTTCTCCCACTACTTCCTGAGCTCGGCCGAGTTCTGGAACGGCAGCATCGCGTTCAACGAACATCTGGCGCACGCGATGCACGAGGTGCCGGTGTGGGTGAAACATACGGCGACGGTCGTGATGCTGATCGGCCTCGCGATCGCGTACAACAATTACATCCGCAATCCTGGAGCGGCCGATGCCTTCGTCCGTCAGTTCCCGGGCATCCACGCCTTCGTGAAGAACAAGTGGTACTTCGACGAACTGTACGACTTCCTGTTCGTGCGACCCTCGCTGTGGCTCGGCCGCCTGTTCTGGAAGGGCGGTGACGAGGGAACGATCGACCGCTTCGGCCCGCACGGCGCGGCCTATGCGGTCAGCGTCGGCAATCGGATCACGGCCCGCCTGCAGTCCGGGTATCTCTATTCTTACGCGCTCGTGATGCTGCTTGGCCTGATCGGCGCGGCCACCTGGGCAATTTGGTGGGCGCAGAAGTGACCGATTTGCCCTTGTTGACCATCCTTATCGCCCTCCCGCTGCTCGCGGGCCTCGCGTGCCTGTTCGTGAATGCGAACGGCGCGCGCTGGATCGCGCTGATCGCGACCCTCGCTGACCTGGCGATCGGCTGTTACCTGTGGGCGGCATTCGATCCGAACGGCGCGCAGTGGCAGTTCGTCGAGAACTTGCCGCTCGGGGGCGGAATTTCGTGGGCGCTGGGGATCGACGGCATCGCGCTCGTTCTGATCATGCTCTCGGTGTTCCTGATGCCGATCTGCATCGGCGCGAGCTGGCAGGCGATCACCAAGCGTGTTCCAGAGTACATGGCTGCCTTCCTGCTGATGGAAGCGCTGATGCTCGGCGTGTTCGCCGCGCAGGACCTGTTCCTTTTCTACGTCTTCTTCGAAGGCGGCCTGATCCCGATGTACCTGATCATCGGCATCTGGGGCGGCGCCGAGCGCATCAAGGCGAGCTACAAGTTCTTCCTCTATACGCTGTTCGGCTCGGTCCTGATGCTGATCGCCATGATCTACATGGTGGTCGACGCCGGCACGACCTCGATCCCGGCACTGATGGCCCACGACTTCCCCGTGGATGTGCAGAAGTGGCTATGGATAGCCTTCTTCGCCAGCTTCGCCGTGAAGATGCCCATGTGGCCGGTCCACACCTGGCTGCCCGACGCTCACGTGCAGGCGCCGACGGCAGGCTCGGTCATCCTGGCCGGCGTGCTCCTGAAGATGGGTGGCTACGGCTTCATCCGTTTCTCGCTGCCGATGTTCCCCGAAGGATCGGCTTTCTTCGTACCGTTCGTGTTCGTTCTGTCCGGCATCGCCGTGGTTTACACCAGCCTCGTCGCGCTGGTTCAGACCGACATGAAGAAGCTGATCGCTTATTCGTCGGTCGCGCACATGGCGTTCGTCACCTTCGGCCTGTTCGCCTTCAACCGGCAGGGCATCGAGGGCGCGATGATGGTGATGCTCGGACACGGTCTGGTGTCGGGCGCGCTCTTCCTCTGCGTCGGCGTGATCTACGACCGCATGCACACCCGCGAGATTGCCAAGTACGGCGGGCTGTCTAACAACATGCCCGGCTATGCCCTGCTGTTCATGGTCTTCACCATGGCGAGCGTCGGGCTTCCCGGCACGAGCAACTTCGTCGGCGAGTTCCTGAGCCTGCTCGGAACGTACAAGGTGTCGAGCTGGGCCGCGATCGTCGCTACGACGGGCATCATCCTTGGCGCAGCATATATGCTGTGGCTCTACTGGCGCATCGCGTTTGGTGTCGCTCGGACAGAGGAGGCGGCGACGATGGTCGATCTCTCCGCCCGCGAGTGGTGGCTGCTCGCCCCGATCGCCGCTGGCGTCTTTTGGATGGGCATCTATCCGGAAAGCTTCATCCGTCCGTTCCGCAACGACGTCGGCCGCCTGCTCGAGCGGGTGGAGCGCGCGACGCCGCCGGGTGACATGCAACTCACGCCGGGCAAGCCGCGGCCGCATGCGGCTCATGCGGCGCCCGAGGCAGCACACTAATGAACCAGTTCGCACCCATCTTGCCTGAGCTGATCCTGACGGTCGGCGGCATCGTCCTGATGATGGTCGCCGCGTTCGGCGGGCGTCGCAGCGGCGGCCTGACCGCCTGGGCCGCCGTCACTTTGTTGATCGCCGCCACCTTCGCGCTGAACGGGGCACCCTCGAACGCGGGTGGGATCTTCGGTGGGCTGCTTACAGCCGACCTCTTCGGCGCGTTCGGCAAGGCCATCGTCTTTCTAGCATCTGCGGTCGCGATCATCGCCGCTCACGGCTGGTTCGAGCGCGATACGGAGCACGGCCCCGAATATTCCGTGCTCGTGCTGTTCAGCGCACTAGGTGGAGCGGTCATGGTCTCCGCGACCAGCCTTATGACCCTCTACGTCGGTCTCGAGCTGCAGAGCCTGGCGGCGTACGTTCTCGCTTCCTATCGCCGCACCGACGACCGCTCCGCTGAGGCCGGCCTAAAATATTTCGTGCTTGGCGCGCTGGCGAGCGGCATCCTGCTCTATGGCATCTCGCTGCTCTACGGCTTCACCGGCACGATGAACTTCAACGGCATTGCCGCGGCGTTCGACCGGGGCGGCGCTCCGTCGCTGGGGCTGCTGTTCGGCCTCGTGTTCGTGCTAGCAGGCGTGGCCTTCAAGATCAGCGCCGTCCCGTTCCACATGTGGACGCCGGACGTCTACGAGGGCGCTCCGACACCGGTCACTGCGTTCTTCGCTTCGGCGCCGAAAGCAGCTGCGGTCCTGCTCGGCACCCGCATCTGCCTCGACGCGCTCGCGCCAGCGACCGACGCATGGCGCCAGATCGTCATCTTTGCGGCGCTCGCCTCCATCTTCCTTGGAGCGGTTGCGGCGTTCGGGCAGTCGAACATCAAGCGGCTGCTGGCCTATTCGTCGATCAACAACGTCGGCTTCGCCCTTGTCGGCCTCGCCGCCGGCACGCCGCAGGGCGCTTCGTCCGTGCTCTTCTACATGGCAGTCTACGTCGTGATGACGCTCGGCGCGTTCCTCTGCGTCCTGTGGATGCGCGATGCCAACGGCGAGCCGATCGAGGAAATCTCCGCGCTGTCTGGCCTGTCGCAGACTCGCCCGGCTTATGCGGCTGCGATCGCGATCTTCATGTTCAGCCTGGCCGGCATCCCGCCTTTGTTCGGGTTCTGGCCGAAGCTGCTCGTGTTCCGCGCCGCGGTCGACGCCGGCTTCGTGGCGCTGGCAGTCGCGGCGATCGTCGGCACGGTCGTCGGCGCCTACTATTACCTGCGGATTGTGAAGGTCATGTACTTCGACGATGCGGCGGCGCCGCTCGGACGCGTACGCGAACCGATCCAGGGCGCGCTGATCTTCCTTGCCGCGCTGGTCATCTCGCCGATCGGCTATCTTCTGATCGGACCGCTGGGTGCGATCACCGACCGGGCGGCGGGATCGCTCTTCTGAGCCGAATCCGGATCGTCGAGCGGACCGGCTCGACCAATGCAGACCTGCTGGCCGACGCTTATGCCAAGGAAGGCTATTGGCTCGTCGCCATGGTGCAGGAGGCCGGTCGCGGACGGCAGGGACGGCAGTGGGTCAGCGAAACCGGCAATTTCTTCGGAAGCACGCTGGTTGAGCTTGCGCCGTCCGACCCGCAGCCCCAATCGCTCTCGCTAGTCGCCGGCTTGGCCTTGATCGAGGCGGCGGACGTTGCCTTTCCCGGCCTGCCGCTGATGCTCAAATGGCCGAACGACCTCTTGCTGGGCGGCGCCAAAGCCGCGGGTATCTTGATGGAGCGTAGCGCCAACCGTGTTGTCGTGGGATTCGGCGTGAACCTTGCCCTTGCGCCTGGAATTCCAGGTCGCGAAACTGCTGCACTCAGCGAGGCGATGCTCCCGCAGGCCTTCGCGCCTTTGCTCGCCGGAAGCTTCGCGCGAATGCTGACACTGTGGAGAGCCTCGCAGCCCGAAGCCTTTGCGCGGGCCTGGCTTGCCCGTGCCCATCCGATCAGCACGCAGCTTACGGTGCACGGCGGCACCCGCGAGGTGGTGACTGGCGCGTTCGACGGGATTGAGCCGGATGGCGCCCTTCGCCTGCGCCGGGGAGCCGACGTCGAAATCATCCGCGCAGGCGACGTCGAACTTTAAAAGTCGGTCTTTCCGAACCTGGGAATTCCCTGGTTCACGCCCGGCGGGTCGAGCGTCGTCAGGTCAAGTTCCAGCGGCTCACCAATCCATTCGCCGAGGGCCGTATGATCGGCCAGATCATCGTTCGTGAGCGGGTGGACCAGAGCCCGGAGGCCGGAGGCACGGATCATCCCCTGCGCCCGGTCGAGCGAGGCCTTACGAAAATGTACTTCATACTGAGGGATGGGATGCGGCCCTGCCTTTCCCTCGGTCATCCTGCCCACGAAGAGAACCCACGGCTCCGCCTCAAACCGGCTCCTGAGCTCGTCGGCGGCGGAACGGTCCTCGGCTGTGAAGTAGATGTGGGCATGGTAGGGCGCGTTTTCGGCGATCTGCATTTGTCGGTCCACCGCCAAGTTGTGAACGATAGAAGGGACGGCTAGGGCGCAACCATGCTGCTCGCCATCGACGCCGGCAATACGAATGTGGTTTTCGCGCTCGTGGACGGACGCGAGATCAAGACGCGCTGGCGTATCGCAACGGACCCTCGGCGGACCGGGGACGAATATGCCGTCTGGCTGCACCAGCTTCTGCAGCTCGAAGGATATTCGAAGGCGGACGTGACGGCCGCGATCATCGGAACGGTCGTTCCTCGGGCGACACACAACCTCGAAGTGCTCGCGACCAAATATTTCCACGTAGATCCGCTCGTGGCGGGGGAGGGAACGGCCGCCTGGCCCATTGCCCTGGACGTTGACGAGCCCCAAAACGTGGGCGCCGACCGTGCCCTCAACGCAATCGCCGCTCATGCCAAGTTCCCCGGTGACCTGATCGTCATCGACTTCGGTACGGCGACGACCTTCGACGTCGTCGACTATTCGGGGGCCTACAAGGGCGGGATCATCGCGCCCGGAATCAACCTGTCGATCGATGCGCTGGTCAACGCAGCGGCCAAGCTGCCCCGCATCGCCATCGACGTTCCGGACGACAAGTCGGTCGTGGGACGCACGACCGAAAGCCAGATGCTCATCGGCATCTACTGGGGCTACGTCGCGATGATGGAAGGGCTCGTCGAGCGCCTGACACGGGAGATCGGTCGTCCCGTGAAAGTCGTCGCGACGGGCGGGCTTGCCGCCCTCTTCGACAAGCACACGGACCTGTTCGACGCCGTTGAACCCGATCTCACCATCCAGGGGTTGGGCCTGCTGCACGAGAAGGTGGCGGCGAAGTAGATGGTTCCAGGCGAAGAACTGCTGTTTTGCGCGCTCGGCGGGTCGGGCGAGATTGGCATGAACGTCAATCTCTACGGCTGCCAGGGCCAGTGGCTGATGGTCGACCTCGGCTTGACCTTCGCTGATCCGGATTATCCGGGGATCGACCTGATCCTGCCTGATCTCGAGTTCATCGAGCGCCAACGGGACAGCCTCGCGGGCGTCGTCCTGACGCACGGTCATGAAGACCATATCGGCGCGATTCCGTATCTCGCCGCGGACTTGAGGGCACCGCTTTATGCGACGCCGTTCACCGCCGGCCTTATCGCCGAGAAGCTGGAGGAGGAGGGGCTGACCGGACAGGTGAAGCTCAACGTCATCCCGCGCGATTCGAGCTTTCAGGTCGGCCCGTTCAAGATCACCTACGTCGCGCTCGCGCACTCGATCCCGGAAGGGAACGGACTGCTCATCGAAACGCCGTACGGACGCATCTTCCACACCGGAGACTGGAAGATCGACGAGACGCCGGTGCTCGGCACGCCGTCCAGTCACGACACTTTGAAGGCGATCGGCGACGAGGGCGTGCTCGCTTTGGTGTGCGATTCCACGAACGTTTTCCAGGACTCGGCTTCGGGCTCTGAAGCGGCGGTCCACGAAGGCCTTCGCAACGAAGTCGCCAAGGCGCGTGGCCGAGTGCTCGTCACGACCTTTGCTTCGAACGCCGCACGCCTCCAGACGATCGGCTGGGTCGCGAACGAAACTGGCAGGCGCGTCTGCATGGCGGGCCGCTCCCTCGACCGCATCGTGCGCGTCGCCAAATCCACGGGCTATCTGCTCGACTTCCCCGAGACGGTCGATTTCGACACCGCCATGCGGCTGCCGAAGAGCGAGGTTCTGATCATCGCGACGGGCGGGCAGGGCGAGCATCGCGCCGCCCTCGGGCGCATTGCGACGGGCAATCACGACCTCAAGCTCACCGAAGGCGATACGGTGATCTTCTCTTCAAAGATCATCCCCGGCAACGAAGCCGCCATCGGGCGCATCATGAACGCGCTGTCTGACATGGGCGTGATCATCGTCACCGACCGGCAGGCCCATGTTCACGTCTCCGGGCATCCGGGGCGTCCGGAGCTGGCGCAGATGTACGACTGGATCCGGCCGGAGATCATCGTGCCGGTCCACGGCGAGCCGCGGCACATGGCGGAACATGCCCGCTTCGCGCTGGCGCACGGCGTTCCGCGCGCCATCATCCAGCATAATGGCGATCTCGTTCGTCTGGCTCCGAATGGACCCAAGAAGCTCGACGAAGTTCGCGTCGGGCGGATGGTCTTAGATGGTGACGTTATCCTTCCCGCCGACGGGTCAACCGTTACCGAGCGCCGCCGGCTAATGTTTACAGGTCTAGTGAGCGTCGCTGTGCCGGTCGGTACGGACGGGAAACTTGCGGGCTCGCCGGTCGTCCGCCCGTTCGGCATCCCCGTCGAGGAAGACCGCGACGATTTCATCGCCGACGCCACGAACTCCGCCGAGAGTGCCTTCAACCCTTCGGCAAGCGAGGACCAGATGCGCGAAGCGGTGCGCCTCGCCGTCAGGCGCTGCGCGACTGCCTGGACGGGCAAGCGGCCGCTGGTCGATGTCATGCTGGTGAAGACCAAGGAATGAAGTGGACGTCGATCTCCGCGATCTACTTCCTGTTCTTCGTCGCCAGCGCCTTCGTGCTTCTGCCGTTCGGAGTGAAGACGCATGAGGAAGCCGGGATCGAAAAGGTCCCGGGACAGGCGGACAGCGCACCGCACCGGTTCGACCTCAAGCGGCATCTGCTGAAGGCCGCGCTCCTGGGCGCGATACTGACCGCCGCCTACTACGTGAATTACGTCAACGGCTGGATCACAGCCGAGGACCTCGACTTCTACAATTAGGTTCGGCGCCTAGCGGCGCTTGTCGACCACCTGCGCGAGCGCTGCGTAGAGCTTGCCCATATCCGACGACATCAGGGTCACGGCGATCATGCCGCCGTCGCGCTCCGCCAGCACGCGCCGCAGCATCGACTCGAAGTCGTGGACGTAGCGGTTCACGGACTGCTGGAACTCCGGCTCCGTGTCGTAGTGGGCGCGGATTGCCCGAGTCTCGGATCCGTCGATCAGGCGCACGGCGCGCCGGGTGAACACGCCGCGGTTGCCCTTGAGATAGGAGTCCCAAGCCTTGTCGTCGACTTCGTCGGACAGGATCTTGCCGACATCGATCGCGGCTGAGTTCATCGAGTCGATCAGCATCGCGACGCGGCGGGCGAATGCCTCGCTGTCCTTTTCGCGCTGCTCGGTGCTGACCTGCTCCATATGCTGCTCGAGCGCCGCAGCAGTGCGGCCGAGGGTAAGCATCTGCTCGGTCAGGCGATCCGAAGCGGCTCGCGCTGCTTCCACTGCCCTGGCCGCGGTCGTCTGAACGTCGACCAGCCGCTGCTCGACCTCTTCGCGGATCACGCCTTCGAGCGCCTCGCGCGTCGCCGAAGAGAGGCTCGCAGCGCTCTGCGGAACGACGTTGGCGATCGCCTCGCGAGCGCGCTCGGCGGCGTGCGATGCCGCTTCCTTCACCTGCACCATCGCATCGATGAGGGCAGGGCCGGTCTCGTTGCTGAGCTTCGTCGCTTCGTTCTGAGCCGCCGAAATTGCGGTTGCGAGCGACAGAAGCTGTTCGCCGGCGCCGCTCACGCCCTCATCCAGCGCGGCGAGCAGCGCGGCGAATTTGTCCTGCTGCTCTGCAATGCCCGCCGCGGACAAGCTGATGCGGTCGCTGGCCTCGATGGCGGCATTGCGCATCCATTCCAGCTCGGGCCGAATCGTCGTCGTTGCTTCCGTGAGGCGGTTCGCGCCCGCTTCGGCATCGCCGATGGCGGTCTGAAGCTGTTCGCGGACTTCGCCCGTCAGGCGGCCGACAGAGGTCTGCAGCGCCTCGGCGCGTTCGGCCAGCGCTGCGACTGCATCGCCCTGTGTTCCAGTCTCCTGCGAGAGCTGCTGAAGCTCGCCACGGGCCCGGCCGATGGCTTGCTGGAAGGCGGCCGAGCGCTGATCTCCCTGCTCGGCGAGGTTGGTGAAGTGCTGATCGAGGTCCGCGAGCGCTCGGCTCGTCTCGGCAACAATGCGCTGCGAGGCTCGCTCCTGCTCGGCGATTCGGGCCGTCAGCCCATCGAGCGCGCTGTTCGCGCTTCCCACGTTCGCGGCGAGAGCCTCTGCCGATTCGGCTCCAGCACGTCCAATGCCGGCGGACGCCTGCTCGACGAGCGACGCTACCGCGGCTGCCTGCGCATCGATACCGGCGCGGATCTGCTCGAGCGTACCCGCGGCGCGGCGCATCAGATCGTCTGCCGTAGCCGACAGGCGGGAGTTGGCGTCACCGATCGTTGCAGCCGCCGCTGCGCCGGCAGAGTCGATGCGGGCGAGCTGGTCGGAGAGGCTCTGGACTGCAGTTGCGACGTTGCGCTCGGCAGCCTGGCTCTGCGCCGAAAGCGCCTCGACTTGCTCGGAGAATGCCGAGGCGTGGCGCGATGCCGCGCTTCCGGCCACCTGAAGCTGCTCCGACATGCTCCTTGCCGTCGCCTCGGCGCGTGGAAGGTCATCAAGGAGGACGGCGATGTCGTTGCGGGCGGATTCCGCCGCGCGATCAAGCGCGACGCCGTGCTTCACCAATTTTTCGGTGCTCGAATCGAACTCGCGGGTGATGCCACCAAGCTTGCCGGTAGTCTCGTCGCCGAGCTGCATCAGGTGCTGGGCGATCATGCTGAGCTCGGAACGGCTGTCCTGAATGCGCTGCGACAAGACACCCAGAAGCCCTTCGAGCGAACGTGCCTCAGCCCGCATCGCGACGACCGACCGCGTAAAGCGCTCGGCTTCCTTGCGGCGCGTGCGGCCGAACATGAGCCAGATGAGCCCGAGCAGCGCCAGCGGGCCAGCAGCAAGTGCCAGCCATTGGGCAATTTGCGGGGAGGTCAGCGGCTGGCCGGCGAGCGATCTTCCCGCGGCCCAGGCGCAATAGCCGAGCCAGAGCGCGGCGAGGATAGTGAGAGCACTGCCAAGGACTGCGCGTCCGCCGGCGCCGCTGAATTCCTTCTCCGCCTCGGATTCGCGCCACGCGATTGGGTCGAAACTCGTCGCAACCTCCGGTTCCGCGTTCGCGGCTGCGAACCCTTCTTCCTGAGTGGTCGGATGCTTGGCGCGTTGCGGGTTCGGGCTCATGAGTGGCAGTTTACCATCTTTGTCCTGCTGCGAAAGCGGTTAGAGAGTGTAGTCACACGACGAATCCGGGGACCCGTCGCGTTCGGGATATTGGGAGGGGTGTTTGGCGCTCGGCGCTCTCATTGGCGCATACCAGGAGGATGATTCGGGCGGACTGGCGGCGCTCCTGCCGCTCGCTGGCCGGACTTTGCTCGAATATCAGGTGCGTGCCGTGTCTGCCGCGGGTGCGTCACCGATCATCGTACTTGTCGAACGCATCCCAGCCGCGCTCAACCAAGCATTCGATCGGCTTCGCGGCGAGGGCTTGAACGTCATCCCGGTCAGCGACGGCAGTGAAGCCGCGACCCGCTTTGAGGCCGGAGAACTGGTGCTTCTGATCGGTGATGGAGTCGCGCCGCCACTCGATCTCCTCATCGGGCTCGAAGCCGACGCCGAATCCCTCGTGGTGACGGTTCCAGATGATGAGCCGCATCAGGATTACGAGCGCATCGATGGCGCGAGCCGCTGGAGCGGTGTGGCACTGATCGAAGCGCGAATGCTTGGGGCAACCGCGGCCATGCTCGGCGACTGGGACCTGCCGTCGACGCTTCTGCGGCGCACGCTTCAGGACGGAGCGCGGCTGGTGCCTGTCGCGCCGGGCAGCGAACCCCTGCTGGCCCGGAATGCAGGCGAGCTTGCGATTTTTGAGCGCTCGTTGGTCGCCGCTTCCCGCGGTCCGTGTACCGATCTCGCTAGCCGTTTCGCGCTTCCGCTGGTCGAGGACTTCGCGACCGAGCGGCTAATGGAGACCAACGTCAGGCCGGTCTTACTGATCTACGCAGCGCTGATCCTCACGCTGGCAGGTGCGTTCGCGTTCACGCGGGGATGGCTTTGGACGGGGCTGATCGCTCTCGTCCTTTCCACGCCGCTCGATCTGATTGCTCGCCGCCTCGGCATTCTTCGGCTCCGGCCACTTGCAGAGAAATCTCTTTCACGGCGTCTATTGTGGCCCGCAGCCGGCCTCGCGCTGCTCGCGCTTGGCTGGTGGCAGGCACAGGCCGGATCAGGGTGGGGAGCGATGCTGGCTGTGGCGACCGGCTTAGCGTTCGCCCAGGCTTACGACCTGGAAAAGACAGGGTCGGACTTGCCGATGCCCGCCTGGCTTTTGTCACGCCGCAACGCGATCCTCGCCGGCCTGCCGTTCGCGATTGCCGGAGCGTGGACGGGTTATGTTGTTGGCGTGCTCGTATACGCCGCTATCTCGTTCTTCTTCGTGCAATATATTGTGCACCGCGTTCGGCCAGAATTGACGGCGCATTAACCTCAATCCGATAATGGCCGGGTAATGGCGCCAGACGAATGGCCGATCGCGACCCCGCCAGAGGATGATGGGGGTTATCCTGCGCGGCCCGCGGGGCGCCGCCGCTTGCCCACCGTGCGGAAGGATTTCTTTCTCGATCCCCGCGATCGACTGACGGAGCAGGAACGCGCCTTGATGACGGCGATGCTCGTCGAGCTGCTCGAGGCGATTGAAGAGGAAATTCGTGCCGCTCTGCCCAGCGGGCTGCTTCCGGCAAACGACGACGATAGCCAGCAATTGCTGCGGGACCTCACCGCCGCGGGCCTGATCGACCAGGCCGATTTGATCGCGCTTCTTCTCCGCCGTGCAGACGAAGAGCGCATTGCGAACGCGGTGCGCGGCCGATCCGCGCCGCGCGGGTCCTATCTGCAGGCGCTGATCGCCGATGAAAATGAGCGAGTTTCGGCGTCAGCCATGGCCCTGATCCTGGCGCGCGGGCGCCGCCGTAATCGCCTCGGACAGCCACGAATTGAATTTGAGGACTTGCCGGGGCCGCTGGCAAAGACACTGGCCTACGCGGTTGCAGCCGCGCTGCGGCAGCGAGTGGGGGGCGTCGCTTCCAAGGAAGGGCATGTGCCCTTCGGTCGTGCTGCCGCCCAGCTTTGCGACGGCCGCGACGCGGCGAAGGCCATCGACGGCCTTACGGCTGCTCTCGTGGCGGCTTTGAAGGATGCCGGACGGCTTCAGGAGCAATTGCTCGAGAATGCGGCGGAGGAGGGGGATGTGCCCTTCGTCGCCTACGCTCTCGGCGAGCTTGCAGGCCTCAGCGGCCCTGCTGGGTGGGATTATCTGGCGGACGGTGACGATGGGCGCCTGGTCCTGCTGCTCCGGCTGGCAGGTGTATCGCGCGAGTTCGCGGCGCGGTTGCTGGCGCTTCTTGGCGACCTGGTCGGCATCGGCGACCTCGGAACCGAGATTGCCCGCTTCGATGCACTCGACGAGGCGCAGGCGCGCTCCATGTGCGAATGGCTGAGGCTCGACCCCGCGTATCGCGCCGCGCTCAGGACGTTGGGAGCCTAGAGTGGCGACCGCACCATCCGAACGCGGACCCGTTCGTGGCCGCCTCGATGGCGAAGACCGTCTGATCTCGGCCGATCCTGAGCTCGTCACGCTTCAAACCGAAGCCGGATCGCACGTTGGATCGGAACTCGCGCTTCCACAGATTCTTTCGATCGCACGCCTCGCCCGGAAGCTGGGTGTCCCGATCTACCGGAACGCCTTGGCGGCGGGAGCCGACCAGGACGTGGAGATGGGCGTTCGGGCGATTCCCGATGGCAACGATGTCGACCTGACATTGGAGCGACTGGTTTATCGCCCCCCGGCCGCACCCCGGCTCGGGACCTTGGTGCCTCACGAGCAGCAGATCGATCTTGGCGGAGCGCCGGAGGAGTGGGCCACGAACGAGGATCTGTCGATCGTCTCGATCTCGCCGGGACTGGCCGAGAAACTTGGAACGACGCCTGAAGAAGCGATCGGCAAGCCACTGACACGCCTGCTGAAGCTGGAAGAGAATGAAGATGGCGAGCTGCCGCTGCTGTTGGCGGCGACGAGCCGCAGCGACTTCGATGGCCAGCGCGCGCGGCCTCGTCATGGAGCGGACGAGGTGCTGACCTTGCGCGGGACGCCGGTCAGCGCGCCCGATGGCCGCTTTGCCGGCTTTCAGGGTGATGTCGTTGGGGACTTCGATCGCCGCTCCGGCTCGAGCGTGGACTCGTCCGAGCTTGACCAGCTGATCGACGAGGCCCTGCGCTCGCCGCTCGATCGCATCATCGAGAGCGCGGACCGAATCGTTCAGCAGTCCGAAGGGCCGCTGCGCAGCGACTACGCCGACTATGCGGGCGACATCGCCGCCGCGGCGCGCCACCTGCTGTCGGTGATTCGCTCGATGAACGGGGAAGGCGAGGGCGAGCAGGACCGCGTCGATCTCGTCGCCCTCGGCACCGAAGCCGGCGGTATGTTAGAAACCACCGCCCATGCGCGCCGGGTAAGGATCGCGCTCGACCCGAGTGCGCCGATCGGCGCTCGCGGCGATTCTCGCGGGATTATCCAGATCCTTGTCAACCTGATCGGCAATGCCGTCCGGCATTCGCCCGCGGGCTCGACCGTGACATTGAGCTTCGAAAGCTCAGACGGAAAGGCCCAGGCTCACGTGATCGACCAAGGGCCCGGAATCGATCCGGCCGACCAGGAGCGCATCTTCGAGCGCTTCGAGCGCGTCAAAGGCGGCGAGGGCGGCACCGGCCTGGGTCTCGCCATTGCCCGCCGCCTCGCTCATTCGATGGGCGGAGACATCGAGCTGCAAAGCGCGCCCGGCGAAGGGTCGCGCTTCACGCTGATCCTGCCGGCAGCCTGACGCGGCTTAGCCGCGCTGGCCGACCGGAACGTACTCGCGCTGCGGCGATCCTACGTAGAGCTGACGCGGACGGCCGATCTTCTGCTCGGGGTCGGAAATCATCTCATTCCACTGCGCTACCCAGCCGACGGTGCGGGCAAGGGCGAAGAGGGCCGTGAACATGTCGGTCGGGAAGCCGATCGCCGACAGGATGATGCCCGAGTAAAAGTCGACGTTCGGGTAGAGCTTCTTCTCGATGAAATATTCGTCATTGAGCGCGATCTGCTCGAGTTCGCGGGCAACGTCGAAGACTGGATCGTTGACGCCGAGCTCCTTCAGGACCTCCTCGGCCGTCTCCTTCATCACCTTCGCGCGCGGATCGAAGTTCTTGTAGACCCGGTGGCCGAAGCCCATCAGCCGGAACGGGTCGTCCTTGTCCTTGGCGCGGGCGATATATTCCGGGATCCGCTCCGGACGGCCGATCTCGCGCAGCATATTGAGCGCGGCTTCGTTGGCGCCGCCGTGCGCCGGCCCCCACAGGCAGGCGATGCCCGAGGCGATGCAGGCGAAGGGGTTCGCGCCGGAAGAACCGGCGAGGCGGACTGTCGAGGTAGACGCATTCTGCTCATGGTCGGCGTGGAGGATGAAGATCCGACGCATCGCATTCTCGACGATGGGGTTGACCCGGTACGGCTCGGCAGGGACGCCGAACGTCATGCGCAGGAAATTCCCCGTGTAGGACAAGGAGTTGTCCGGGTAGAGGAATGGCTGGCCGATCGAATATTTGTACGCCATCGCCGCGATGGTCGGCATCTTCGCTATCAGGCGATGCGACGCGATCATTCGCTGCTCGGGATCGGTGATGTCCGTGCTGTCGTGGTAGAAGGCGGACAGAGCGCCAACGACGCCGCACATAATGGCCATCGGGTGCGCGTCACGGCGGAAGCCGCGATAGAAGGTCGCCAGTTGCTCGTGCACCATCGTGTGCCGGCTGATCGTGTAGACGAACTTGTCGAGCTCATCCTTCTTCGGAAGCTCGCCGTGAAGCAGGAGGTACGCGACCTCCATGAAGCTCGACTGCTCTGCGAGCTGGTCGATCGGATAGCCGCGGTGGAGGAGGATGCCCTTCTCGCCGTCGATGTAGGTTATCGCGCTGCGGCAGCTTCCGGTCGACGTGAACCCGGGGTCGTAGGTGAACATCCCCGTCTCGGCGTAGAACTTGCGGATGTCGACGACCTCAGGACCGACCGATCCTTCCAGAATCGGGAAGACGTGATTGTTGCCGTCGACTCCCAGGGTAGCGGTCTTATCGGTCATTCATTCGGCTCCAACATCTGATCGGCGATCCGCGCGAGGCTTTCGTCCCGGCCGAGCAACGCCAGCACATCAAAAATTCCGGGAGACGTCGTGCGCCCCGTGAGGGCAGCACGAAGGGGCTGGGCAACCTTGCCGAGCTTCAGTCCGCTACCCTCCGCGACCTCGCGGATTGCCGCCTCTAACGAGGGTACGTCCCAATCCGCAACCCGGTTGAGCGTTGCATGGATGGAGCTCAGCAACAGGCGCGACTCTGGCACGACCAAAGCAGTCGCCGCATCGTCGAGTTCGAGCGGCCGGGATACGAACAAAAAGCGAGCACCGTCAGCGAGTTGATTGAGATCGTGCGCACGAGCTTTGAGCTCAGGCATGGCCCGGATGAGAGGCTGCTTCTGATCTTCGGAGAGTCCCAGCTTCGGCGAAATCAGGTCCGCGAGCCGTGTGTCGTCGCTTTCGCGGATATAGTGGCCGTTGAGATTCTCGAGCTTCTTGAGGTCCATCCGCGACGGCGCCTTGCCGACATGGTCGATGTCGAACCATTCGATCGCCTGGTCGCGGCTGATGATTTCGTCATCCCCGTGTCCCCAACCGAGGCGCAAGAGATAATTTGAGAGCGCTTCCGGCAGGAAGCCGAGCTCGTCGCGATAGGCGTCGACGCCTAGCGCGCCGTGACGCTTGGAAAGCTTCGCACCGTCCGAGCCGTGGATCAGAGGGACGTGGGCATAAACCGGCTCCGACCAACCCATCGCGCGAACGATGGCGAGTTGCCGGAAGGCATTGTTGAGATGGTCGTCGCCGCGGATCACGTGAGTGACCCCCATGTCGTGGTCGTCAACGACCACCGCAAGCATGTAGGTCGGCGAACCGTCCGACCGGAGCAGGACGAAATCGTCGAGCTCGACGTTTTGCACCGCAACACGGCCCTGTACGCGGTCCTCGATCACCGTCTCGCCGTCGCGAGGTGCCTTAAGGCGAATGACGAAAGGCTTGTCGCCCTGGTCTTCCGTGCTGTCGCGCCACGGGCTCTCGATGCGGAAGGGACGTCGCTCGGCCTGAGCCTTCTCACGCTGCGCCGCCAGCTCCTCCTGCGTCATGTAGCAGCGATAGGCGTGCCCGCGCTCCAGCAGCTGGTGAGCGACTTCTGCGTGGCGAGCCCAGAATTGTGACTGGTAATATTCGTGGCCGTCCCAATCGAGACCGAGCCAGCTCATCCCGTCGAGAATGGCGTCGATCGCCTCCTTCGTGGAGCGCACCTTGTCGGTGTCCTCGATGCGCAGAAGGAATTTGCCGCCGTGATGGCGCGCGAACAGCCAGTTGAAGAGGGCCGTGCGCGCCCCGCCGATGTGCAGGAAGCCCGTGGGCGAGGGCGCGAAACGCGTGACGACGGTGCTACTCGAACTGTTCAAATTATCTCCGCTTGCGCTCGGGCGCGCTTTCTTCTTTTTTCGATTGTGCAATGCAACGGACGAGCGCCCCTAACATAGCGGGTGCGCCTCTTCCACAGCGTGCTCGGGGCTATTGGAAGGCGCGTATCAGCGCAACTCGCGGGGAAGTGGAAAGCTTCCTCGAGCGAGAGCGCGGCCAATTGCCCTTGTGGCTGGTCGCCGGCTTCGGCGCAGGCATTGCCGCCTGGTTTGCGTTGAGCGGGCCGGTCCAGTGGTCGGCGCTGCTGTTGCTCGCGTCTGGAACGGCGATTGGAGGCTTCGCCGTCGAGGGGGGACGGATCGAACGCGCGGTCGGCTGGCTGGGGCTGGCGCTTGCTCTAGGCTGCGCCCTGATCTGGCTGCGGTCGGGGTGGGTGCGAGCGCCGGTTCTCAAACGGCCAGTCGTGACGGAGTTCCAAGCATCCGTGGAGCGCGTGGAGCCGATGGCGGCAAAAGGCGACCTGCGGCTTTTGCTGCATCCCGTCGACTCAGCACTTCCGCCAACTGTCCGTGTGTCCATCAAGGCAGACGGAGCGCCGGAGGGCATCGTGCCGGGGGCAGGGATCCGCCTTCGCGCGCGGCTCGCGCCGCCACCCCCGATGGCTCTTCCTGGAACTCACGACTTCGCTCGCGATGCCTGGTTCTGGGGGATTGGAGCCGTGGGCCGGGCATTGGGGCCCATCGAAGTGCTTCGGTCCGCGGGGGCGAGCGGCCTTGATGCCGTTCGCGACCGGCTTGACAGGCACGTCCGCGAGCGACTCCCTGGGGCCGCCGGCACCATCGCGACGGCGTTCGTGACCGGAGACCAGAACGCGGTTTCGGACGAGGATGCGGATGCGATGCGCAGGAGCGGGCTTGCGCACCTACTGTCCGTGAGCGGACTGCACATTGCCGCCGCGATCGGAGCGGCGATGCTGCTTACGCTGAAGCTTCTATCGCTCAGCGAGCGGCTCGCGCTGCGCTTCAACCTCGTCCTCGTGTCGGCTGGGGCAGGGGCCGTGGCCGGCATCTTCTACACGTTGCTGACAGGCGCCCAGGTTCCCACCGTCCGAAGCTGCATCGCCGCTTTGCTGGTGCTGCTCGGCATTGCGTTAGGCCGGGAGGCGCTCAGCTTGAGGCTCGTGGCGGTGGGCGCGCTGGTTGTGCTCCTGATCCGGCCCGAAGCCCTGGCGGGACCGAGCTTCCAATTCTCCTTCGCCGCCGTGACGGCGATCATCGTCCTGCACTCCTCGCAATGGGCCAAGCGCCACCTCACACGGCAGGACGATGGGAGGATCGCAGGCTTCGGACGCATGCTGCTCGGCACTTTCCTGACCGGCCTGGTCGTCGAGGTCGCGCTGCTGCCCTTCGCACTTTACCACTTCCACAAGGCGGGACTGTACGGCGTCGGGGCCAATCTGATCGCCATTCCGCTGACAACCTTCGCTATCATGCCCCTCGAGGCCGCCGCGCTGCTGCTGGACGCGTTCGGCCTCGGAGCGCCGCTCTGGTGGCTCACCGGCAAGGCCATCGGGCTGCTGTTGTGGGTCGCCCACAACGTTGCCGACGCGCGCGGCGCGGTGGTGACGCAGGCAGGAATGCCGACATGGGCATTTGGGCTGATCGTGTTTGGCGGGCTCTGGCTCTGCCTGTGGACGAGCCGGCAGCGGCTGCTGGGTCTCATGCCAGTGTTCGTCGGCGCGGTCGCTGCATGGAGCACGCAGGCTTCCGACGTCCTCATCACCGGCGACGGGCGCTATCTGGCGATCGTCGCGCCGGACGGGCAGCCCATGATGCTTCGCGAGCGCAGTGGCGATTTCACACAGGATTTGATGAGCGAGGCGTCAGGATTCGACGATGTGCCCGGCCTGCTCGCGAGCGCCCCGTTCGGCACCTGTTCGAAGGACAGCTGCGTCGCGGTCATTCGGCGCGAAGGCCGGGAATGGCGCCTTCTCGCCACTCGTACGAGCACCCGCATCGATTGGGAGGCGCTTACCAAGGCTTGCGCGGACGCCGACATCGTCGTCTCGGACCGCCGTTTGCCATTGGGATGCGAGCCGCGCTGGCTGAAGCTCGATCGTCAGGCTCTTTCCCGAGCCGGAGGCGTCGCGCTCTATCTGGGTTCCGAACCTCGGGCGACGAGCGTTTCCGAGCGCTTGGGCGAGCATCCCTGGGCACTGACGGAACCGTGAAAATCCGCTATGCCGGTCGCCTTTGTGAAGGGGACGCGTATGCCAGAATATGTCATCGAGCGGGACATGCCGGGCGTAGGATCGCTGGGGCAGAGCGAGCTCAAGGGCGCATCGCAGACGAGTTGTTCGGTTCTCAAGGAACTCGGTCCTGAGATCCAGTGGGTGCAGAGCTACGTCACCGACGACAAGATCTATTGCATCTATCGGGCGCCGAATGAGGAGATCATCCGCGAGCATGCGCAGCGAGGCGGGTTCCCGGCCAACAGGATTTCGCAGGTCCGAAACGTGATCGATCCGACCACGGCGGAGTAGAAGTCAGGCGCGGGGGCGCCGCTCGGGACAGGGGGCAAGCCGATGGCGACGAGCATCGACATGTTCGCGTACCTGGCGGCGTTCGTCAGCATCATCCTTGCGCTTGCCGTAAGCGATCTCGTTCAGAGCTTTCACAAGCTGCTGAGAGCCCGGGGCCGGGTGAAGTGGAGCTTTACAGCCCTCATCGCGGCGGCGACCGTCTTCATGGCCATTCTCGAAGAGTTCTTCGGGCTCTGGCGGTTCACCGGTGTGGAGAGGTTCACCTACTTCGACTTGCTGACGCTGATCGTCCCCGCAATTCTTCTTTCGCTCGCGGCCATGACGGTTCTTCCGGATGATATTCCGGAAGAGGGCCTGGACCTCGCCCAGCACTACATGGCCAACCGAAGGCTGCTCTACCTGCTAACGACCTTGTGGGTCATCGGTGTTTTCGTGCGATTGATGGACCTATTCGAAGCAGTCGTGGGCCGGTCGGTCAGCGGTTTCGAGCTGGCCACGAAATTCCCCTGGCAGACGATACCCTTGCTCGCCATCTTCGGCCTGATGGCTTGGTCGAAGAGCATGCGTGTTCAGTTAGTTGGCTCGATCCTGGTCTTCATCCTAGTGAACAGTACGATCGTCTACCGCTCGATCGACGTCAGGCCTGCCGAGCTGCTTCAGCCTTAGTCTATTGGGCGGACTGCCAGACTGCGAGCTCGCTTCCCGACGGGTCGATGAAGTGGAAGCGCCGTCCTCCGGGGAAGGCGAAGATCGGCTTTGCGATCGTGCCGCCGGCCTTGGTTACTGCATCAAAGGCGGCTTCGAGATCGCCGACGCGGATGACCGGGAGAGGAGCGGAGAGCGCCTCTTCCGGCTGCCCGTTGAGCCCGACGTCCACGTCGCCCGTGGTCGTCGCGGAATAGTCAGGACCGTAGTCGGTGAACGCCCAAGCGAAAGCTTTCGAATAGAAAGCTCGGGTGAGCTCATGTGCCGTCGCGCTTGGGAGCTCGACGTAATCGATGCGCGCGGCCGCCATGTTAGTACCGGCGGATCAGGCCGGCCAGGCGACCCTGGATGCTGACACGGCCTTCGTCGTAGCGCTGCGGCTCGTATCGGGCATTCGCCGGATCGAGGCGGATCGTGCGGCCCTCGCGACGGTAAGTCTTGAGCGTCGCTTCCTCATTGTCGATGAGCGCGACGACGATCTCGCCATCGCGCGCTGTGTCGACCTTGCGGATGAGAGCGAAGTCGCCGTCGAGAATGCCTTCTTCGACCATCGAGTCACCCGACACCTCCAGCGCATAATGCTCGCCGGGCCCGAGCAACGCGGCGGGAACCGCAAAGCCTTCAGTGCCCTGCAATGCCTCGATGGGCGTGCCGGCGGCAATCCGGCCATGCATCGGGATTTCGATCGTGTCGTTCGCAGCCGCCTGGATGACCGGCCTCGGGGCATGGGCGGCAGGAGCCGCAGATTCCGGTACCTTCAGGATCTCAAGTGCGCGGGCCCGGTTGGGCAGCCGCCGGATGAATCCGCGCTCCTCAAGTGCCGAAATCAGGCGGTGGACGCCAGACTTCGACTTGAGGTCGAGCGCTTCGCGCATCTCGTCGAAGCTCGGACTGACGCCGGACTCGTTGAGGCGCGTATTGATGAACAGGAGCAGCTCGTGCTGCTTGGCGGTGAGCATTGCCAGCCATCCCCCTTGGAACAGACAGGGAACGTGTAGGCAACAAAATGAAGCCCGTCAAGCGGACGGTAGCGATACCGACTTAGCTTCCGCTGCCTGCCATTCGCGCCTTGGCTTCGGCAATGCCCTTGTCGTTGCGCTTGACCTTGGTCGCGTTGCGAACAGCGTTCAGGAACTGCATGCCGTATTCCTGCGAGAGCGTCTCAGACATCTGCTTCTGGGTGGAGCCGATCAGTCCCGGCTGCGCCATGGCGTTGCCCGGGATGATGTTGTTGAGCTTCACGACGTAGAAGCCTTCGCCCTGAGCGCCTGCGACTGTGCGGGTGGTGCCCTGCTTCATGCTGAACATGACGGCGAGGGGCGGGGGAACGCGGCCCTGGAACTGGGCGAGCTGCAACCTGCGCGCACGCACGGGCTCGACGCGGACGGGGACCTGAACGCCCGCCGTCGCCTGGGTGAGCGGAGCACGGGCCGCCTTGGCCGTGATCGAATCCGCCAGCTGCTTCGCCCGCTGCGAAGCCTGCGAGGCGAGCCAGTCCTGGGCAACGCGGTCGCGGATCTGCGCCAGCGGAGCCGGAGCGGCGGCAATCACCCGGGCAGGCGCCACGAGTGCGTATCCCGCATCGTTCGGCAGGGTCTCGACGACTGGCTCGTCCGATTCCGCCAGATCGAACCCGCTCTTCAGCGCGGGAGCGAGCTCCGCGGGGAGCTGGAAGCCGGGATCGGTCCGGGACTTGCCGTCGGATGTGATCGGCGGGGTCTCCATGACCTTGAGCTTGGCAGCGGCGGCCGCTTCGCTGAAGCTTGACCCGCCGTCGAGCGCATCCTGGACCTTGTCGACGAGGGCTTCGAGCGCCTCCTTGCGCTTGTCCGCGATCAGCTTGGCCGAGATTTCGGCGCGAGCCTGCTCGATCGTCTTGCCGCCCTCTCGGCGGATCTCGTCGACTTTCACGACGTGCCACGTGCCCTGATCCTGGATCGGACCGACGATCGCCCCCTGAGCTGCGCTGAAGGTGGCCGCGGTCGTCTTCGAGCCTGCCAAATCTGTGAATTCCTGGCGAGTTTGCGGCCCGACCGAGATGTCTGCCGCGCTAAGGCCCGCGGGAGCTGCGGCCGCTGCGAACGTCTGGCCGCTTTTCGCACGGTTGGCGATCGCCTGCGCCGCTGCCTGGTCGGCGACCACGGCCTGACTAATGACCCGCGTTTCCTTGGGGGCGTAAGCAGCCTGGTTCGCTTTGTAATATTCGGCGATCTCCGCGTCCGTCGGCTGGACGTTGGCGACCATCTCCGGGCCGATCTTGGCGATGCGCAGTACGCGCTGCTCGGGCACCACGTAGCGCTGCCGGTTCGCAGCGTAATATTTCTGTAGATCCGCGTCCGTGGCATTGAGCCCGGAGCGGAACGCCGCGGTCGGCACGAAGGCGACCTCACCCTCGCGGCCCTCGAGGAGAATGGAGGCATAGGGCGTGGCCATTCCGACCGGAGCGCGTGCGTTTACCGCAACCGGCGCGATCAGCAGCTGCTGCAAAAGGCCGTTGCGGATGATCGTGCGCACTTCCTCATCCGTCATGCGCTGCTGCGCCAGGAACTGCGCATAGGCTTGCTCGCTGAACTGGCCGTTCAGGCCTTTCGTGCCGGGTAGCGTCGCGATCTGCGCGTCGACAAGCCGCTTCGACAGCGAGAAACCGTTCTTGTTCGCGAAGGATTCCAGCGCCTTGGCGTCGATCAGCGCGTTGAGAAGCGGATCATAGTCCTTCATGATCGCGGAATAGTCCGCGGCCGGGTTCTGCTGTCGCACCTGCGACAGACGATGCTCCATCGCCCTGCTGACCTCACGCTCGGTGATCCGCTCGGACCCGACCTTCGCAAGCGTGTCGGGGCTGCCGAAACCGCCGCCTCGAATGATGCTCTGAATGTCGCCGAGCGCGAAGCCGACCAGGATCAGAACAAGGATCAGCACCATGATGGACGTGCCGACCGTCGATTTCGACAGGCGGCGGAATGAAGCAAGCATGAAGGTCTCTTGTGAGGCCGATAGGGAAAGGCCGCTTTAGGTGGGGTTCAACGGGTCATCAAGCGCCGCTTCCAACAGCGCGTGCGCCCCGCTACGAGCCCGTACTTCAACTTCGCGAGGAATTGCATGACGCGGCGGATGTACGTGGTGGGCAACTGGAAGATGCACGGCGTGGCCGAGGATATTCCTCAGATCCAGGCCATCGCCGAGGGAGCGAAGTCGTATCCGGGCGTCGATGTTGCTCTGTGCGTGCCCTCGATCCTGATCGAACGCGCGGCTCGCGCCGTTCCCGGCTTTCCGATCGGAGCGCAGGACGTCCATTTCGCCGAGAAGGGTGCGCACACGGGCTGCGTCTCCTCCGCCATGCTGCGCGATGCGGGTGCGAAACTGACGATCGTCGGTCACTCGGAACGCCGCGAAGGCCAGCATGAGAGCGACGAGGAAGTCCGGTCGAAGGCCAAGGCCGCGCTCGCCGACGACCTCTCAGTCATTCTTTGCGTCGGCGAAAGCCTCGCCATCCGCGAAGCCGGTACAGCCGTTATGACGGTTCAGGCGCAGCTCGACGCGTCTCTGCCCGAGGGAGCCGTCGGTTCGGTCGCCACCCGTCTGGCCGTCGCCTACGAGCCCATCTGGGCGATCGGAACGGGCAAGGTCGCGTCGCTGGCCGACCTTGGTGAGATGCATGCGGCCCTGCGGGAGCGCCTGCTGGTCGCTTATGGCGATGCCGGCCGCGAAGTGCGCATCCTGTATGGTGGGTCGGTGAATGCATCAAACGCGGCGGAGATTTTCGCGGTAGAGGATGTCGATGGAGCCCTGGTCGGCGGCGCCAGCTTGACCGCGGACAAGTTCCTTCCGATCGTGGAAGCCGCAGCAGCGATTCACCGTTGAGATTCCGGGCCTTGTCGCCCTGTTCAGCTTTCAATCAGCCTTGCTTTGACAGTCCAGTAGCGAAGCTATGGGAAAGGAGACCATGAAACTCGTTCTTCGTTCGATTGCGGTCCTGTCGTTGACCGTTGCGGCGCCGATCGCGCCTTCTTTCGCCCAGACCGCCGGCCAGCAGGTCGTTGACACGAGCGGCGCAGCCGTCGGCACGGTCGTCCGCGTGGACGGCGGGAATGTCGTCGTGAAGACCGACAAGCATGAGGTTGCGCTTCCGAAGACCAGCTTCACTGCTAACGAGGGCAAGCTCCTGTTCGGAATGACGCAGGCGCAGCTCAATGCGGAAGTCGAAAAGAGCCAGGCCGAAGCGGCCAAGGCGATCGCACCGGGCGCGGCGGTGAAGGGCAGCGACGGCGCGGCCGCCGGCACGATCGACGCGGTCGATGCCGACACGGTCACGATCGAGCTCGCCTCGGGTGCCCTCGTCCGCGTCCCGCGGTCGGGTATCGCAGCCGGCAACGGCGAGGTCGTCGTCGGCCTCACCGCAGCGGAGCTACAGGCGAACGCTCCGGCCGCGGAAGCAAAGCCGGAAGGCAAGTAAGCTCCCGGCATTGAAACGGCGGCCATCGACAGCTAGATGGCCGCCGCACCTCCCGAAAGGCCGTCATGTTCAAGTTTCTTCTGATCGTTCAGACGCTCGTTGCCGCATCGCTCGTCAGCGTCATCCTGATGCAGCGCTCGGAAGGCGGCGGCCTCGGTGTCGGCGGCAGCTCCTCGGGTTTCATGACGGCGCGCGGCGCTGCCGACTTCCTGACGCGATCGACGGCCGTCCTCGGCGGACTTTTCATCGTCCTGTCGATCCTGCTCGCGGCGATTGCGGGCGCCTCGCGTGAGCCAGCAAAGGTCGACACGTCGCTGGTCAACCAGGTCGCCCCCGCGCAGCAGCAGCCGCAGCAGGGTGCTCCGGCTCCGTCGACCCAGCCGGCCACCACGCCCGCTGGTCCGACGCAGAACCAGAACGCACCGGCCGTTCCGCTGGCGCAGTAAGGCTCAAGCCAACTTTTTTTCGTTGGGCGGGTTGCGCGGTCGCGCGGTTCGCCCCTAAGCCCCGACTCCCATGGCGCGGTTCATTTTTGTCACCGGCGGCGTGGTCTCATCGCTTGGTAAGGGTCTCCTTTCAGCCTCTCTCGGGGCTCTCCTTCAGGCGCGTGGCTACAAGGTCCGCATTCGTAAGTTCGACCCGTATCTCAACGTAGATCCGGGCACGATGTCCCCGTACCAGCACGGCGAGGTCTACGTGACCGACGATGGCGCGGAGACCGACCTCGACCTCGGCCACTACGAGCGCTTCACCGGCGTTTCGTCGCGCCAGTCGGACAACATCACCACCGGCCGCATTTACCGCGACATCATCGCGAAGGAGCGCCGCGGCGACTATCTCGGTGCGACCGTGCAGGTCATCCCGCACGTCACGAACGCCATCAAGGAATTCGCGCTCAGCGATATCGACGGTTGCGATTTCGTCATCTGTGAGATCGGCGGGACGGTCGGCGACATCGAGAGCCTTCCCTTCATCGAATCGATCCGGCAGCTCCGGAACGACCTTGGACGCGGCAATTCGGTCAGCGTTCACACGACGCTGGTTCCCTGGATCGCGGCCGCGGGCGAGCTCAAGACCAAGCCGACGCAGCAGTCGGTGCGCGAAATCGCCAGCCTCGGCGTGCAGCCCGAAGTGCTGCTGTGCCGCTGCGACCGACCGCTGCCGGAATCCGAGCGCGAGAAGATTGCGCTGTTCTGCAACGTCCGGAAGACGGCGGTCATCCCGGCGCTCGACGCGCGCAATATCTACGACGTGCCGCTTCAGTATCATGAAGCCGGTCTCGACGATGAAGTGCTCTATGCCTTCGGGATCGAAGACGCGCCTCGGCCGGATTTGAGCCGCTGGAACGAGGTGATGGACGCGATCGACCATTACGACAGCGAAGTCACGATCGGCGTGGTCGGGAAGTACGTCGGGCTTCCCGACGCCTACAAGAGCCTTCGCGAAGCGCTCATCCACGGCGGCATCGCCAACCGCACCAAGGTCAACATCCAGTGGCTGGACGCGGAAATGTTCCAACATCCCGACGCCAAGCTCGCCGAGGAGCTCGAGCCACTGCACGGCATCCTCGTTCCCGGCGGCTTCGGCGAGCGTGGAAGCGAAGGCAAGATCGCGTCGGTCCAGTTCGCCCGCGAGCGCAAAGTGCCCTTCTTCGGCATCTGCCTCGGCATGCAGATGGCGTGCATCGAGGCCGCCCGGAACCAGGCGGGGATCAAGGAAGCATCCACGACCGAGTTCGGCGAGACTTCGGAACCGGTTGTCGGCCTCATCACCGAGTGGATGAGCGCGGAGGGCCTGCAGGAGCGTGCCGCCGGTGGCGACCTTGGCGGAACGATGCGTCTCGGCGCCTATCCGGCGAAACTCGACGGCAATAGCGTCGTCCGTGGCGTCTACGGTCAGGACGAGATCAGCGAGCGCCATCGCCACCGCTACGAGGTCAACATCCACTACAAGGACGCACTCGAGAAGGGCGGCCTCGTGTTCTCCGGGATGTCGCCTGACGGCCGCTTGCCGGAAATCGTCGAGCGTCCGGACCACCCATGGTTCATCGGGGTCCAGTTCCACCCGGAACTGAAGAGCCGGCCGTTCGAACCGCATCCGCTCTTCGCCGGCTTCATCGGTGCCGCGCTGAAGCAGTCGCGGCTGGTCTAGGGGAACATCCGCCCCTAACGTGGCGGATCGACGCGGATTCTGATAGAACGAGTCAGTTCTTCGATGGGGAGAACCGGCATGCGTTATCTGACGATTGCACTTGCGGTCACAACGGCCGCCATCAATCTTCCGTTGCCCGGCACGTGCGGCGCCTGGGTCCCGCAAACGAATGGGATCAGCTGGCGGATGTGCGCCAATCAGCAGAACAGCTTCTACTGCGAAATGAAGAGGGGCACTCGTGTCTCTCGGATGCAGTGTCCGTAAGTTTGCTCGGCTGATCGGCTAGGTTTCACGGAACACGTCGAAGCCCGCGAGGGTTGGGCGCGCGAAAGGACGCGCTCATGCTCGCAACCATCGCCATTATCCTCATCGTTCTGTGGCTCGTCGGCCTCGTCGCCTTCAAGACGGTGGGCGCTGCGATCCACATCCTCCTGCTGATCGGCGTGATCATGCTGGTGCTGCACTTCGTTCGCGGGCGCAGGGCGGTCTAGTTCAGCCGTTGCGGCTGCGGGAAGCGGCCCCTAAATCGGCGGCATGACGAACACCATTTCCACCCGCGTCGCGATTCTCGGGTCGGGCCCGGCAGGCCTTACGGCGGCCATTTACGCCGCTCGGGCCGGTCTTTCGCCCATCGTGATCCAGGGCATCCAGCCCGGTGGTCAACTCACGACCACCACCGACGTAGAGAACTATCCCGGCTTCCGTGACGTCATTCAAGGGCCGTGGCTGATGGAGGAAATGCAGGCGCAGGCCGAGCATGTCGGAACGCGCATGGTGTGGGATCACATTTCTGCGGTCGACCTGCGGAGCCGTCCGATTCGCCTGACCGGCGACAGCGGCACGCAATATTTCGCCGATACGTTGATCATCGCCACTGGCGCTCAGGCGAAGTGGCTCAACTTGCCGTCCGAAGAGCATATGAAGGGCAGGGGCGCGTCCGCATGCGCGACCTGCGACGGCTTCTTCTACCGCGGGAAGCGGGTCGCGGTCATCGGCGGCGGCAATACGGCGGTCGAGGAAGCGCTCTACCTCACGAACCATAGCCATGACGTCACGCTGATCCATCGCCGCGACAGCCTTCGCGCCGAGAAGATCCTGCAGGACCGTCTGTTTGCCAATCCACACATCAAGATCATCTGGGATTCGGAAGTCGCCGAATTCGTTGCCGGCGGTGAACCCGAAGCGCTCGTCGGTCTCGACATCAAGAACCGGCTCACGGGGGAGGTTAGCCGCATTCCGGTCGAGGGCGCTTTCGTCGCAATCGGCCACAAGCCCGCTACGGAGTTGTTCGCCGATCAGCTCAAGCTCGACAGCGATGGTTACATCGGGGTCGAGACGGGGACGACGCGCACCAGCATTCCGGGCGTGTTCGCCTGCGGTGACGTCATGGACAAGATTTACCGCCAGGCGGTGACTGCCGCTGGAACGGGCTGCATGGCCGCGCTCGACGCTGAAAGGTATCTGGCGGCGCAGGAATTCGAGGCGCTGGCCGCCGAATAGACGTCAGCGGCTTTGAAGCCGCTCTACAAAGGCCAGCAGGCTACCGAAGCTGGCGAAGTCTTCGGCGTCGACGTCATCGTCTTCGATGAGGGCGCCGAGCCGCTCTTCGAGCGCGGTCAGGAAATTCGCGACAGCCATCGAATCGAATTCGGGAAGAGCGCCGAACAGCGCAGTCGAATCCGCGAAGCCGCTGACCTGCCCCTCTGCAAGCCCGAGAACCTGCGCGAGCAACTCACGCAGGGTCACCTCGGCGATGACCTCGTCGGGCGCTTTCTCAACCTTCTTCAGCACGTTCGCGCGCCTACTCGACCCATTGCTCAACGGCAATATCATTGCGTCGGCGTTCCGGCGCGGCAATGACGGCAGGCGTGACGCCGGACCCGACGCCATTTCCGCTCGATCACCTCACGGGAAGAGGGGACGGGAGTGTGCCCGCGCTGACTGTGGGCGGTGAGAGCCTGACCTACTCCGAGCTGGAGCGCGAGGTGGGCCGCACCGCCGCGGCTCTGCTCGAGCATGGTCTGGAGCCCGGCGACCGCGTCGCAAGCTGGATGACCAAGACACAGTTGGCCTGCATCTTGCCGTTGGCGACAGCGCGGGCGGGACTGGTGCACGTCCCGATCAACCCGGTGCTCAAGCATGCGCAGGCGGCCCACATTCTGGTGGACAGTGATGCCAAGCTTCTGATCGCCAACCAAGCGCGGCTCGGATCGCTTGCGGAGGGCGAGGGCGCCGGCGCGCAACTGCTGGCGTTCGAAACCTGGCAAGCCGGCGTGGAGTCCCTGCCGTTCTCGTCCAACGACCCCGCCAGTCTTGCGGCATTGCTCTACACCTCAGGGTCCACCGGTAAGCCAAAGGGCGTCATGCTCAGCCATGCAAACCTCTGGCTTGGAGCGATCAGCGTCGCTCATTACCTCCGCTTGTCGCGGGCCGACCGGACTCTCGCCGTGCTCCCGCTCGCATTCGACTATGGCCAGAACCAGCTGCTCTCGACCTGGGCGGCCGGAGGTCATGCCATCGCCTTGGATTATCTCTTGCCGAAGGACGTGCTGAAAGCAGTAGGACGCCATGACGTCACCGTCCTTGCTGGCGTACCTCCTCTGTGGATCCAGCTCGCCGACGCCGACTGGTCAAAGGGCGTGGGCGGGTCTCTGAGGACGCTCACCAACAGCGGAGGGCATTTGCCCGAGACGGTGTATTGGAAGCTCCGCGACCTGTGCCCGCAGGCCAAGATCCATCTCATGTACGGTCTAACCGAGGCTTTCCGTTCGACCAGCCTCGACCCTGATCTCGGCGATGAGCATCCCGACAGTGTGGGTTCGGCCATCCCCCTAGCCGAGGTGATGATCGTGCGTCCCGATGGAAGCGAAGCCGGAGCCGGCGAAGAGGGTGAGCTGGTCCATGCAGGGCCACTGGTTGCGCAGGGCTATTGGAACGATCCGGCTAAGACGGCCGAGCGCTACAAGCCGGCACCGGCCTTCTCCGAATATGGTGGGACTGCTGTCTGGTCTGGAGACCGTGCAGTCCGAGGGAAAGACGGCCTCATCCGCTTCCGCGGCCGCGACGACGCGATGATCAAGGTCAGCGGCAACCGCCTGAGCCCGACTGAGATCGAGGAAGCCGCGCTGGCCAGCGGAGCAGTCCGCGAGGTCCTTGCATTGGGTGTGAAGGACGAGCGCCTCGGCCAGGCCGTGATGCTGATTGCTGTAGCAAAGGATGAAAATGCCGAAGAGCGGCTGAGGGCTCATCTCGCGAGGGAGCTTCCGGCCTACATGTTGCCGAAGGAGATTGTCTGGCGCGACGCGCTGCCGGTATCGCCCAACGGTAAGGTGGATCGGGCTGCGCTCGTGAAGGAGTTCGCATGAAGCCCATGGGCCCAATCCCGCCCGGTTTCGAGGCGAATGCAAGCGGGCAGCTGCTCATTGGTGGGCGGCTCGTGTCCGACATCGTGGCGGAGGCGGGCGGTACGCCGCTCTTCGTCTACGACACCCGGATCATTGAGCGGCAGATCGAGCGTTTCCGCGCGACGATGCCGTCCGAGGTAGCTCTCCATTATGCAGTAAAGGCAAATCCTTACGGCGAGTTGCTCTCATGGATTGCGCAGCAGGTCGACGGGTTCGACATTGCGTCGTTCGGGGAATTGGGGCGCGTCGCTCACCTCGGCTTGCCCATCAGCTTCGCGGGCCCGGGCAAGACCGATCAGCAGCTGGAGACCGCCATCCGCGCGGGCGTCACCATCAACCTGGAGAGCGAAGGCGAGGCGGAGCGCGCTCTGGCCATTGCTGCCCATGGGTCGCGGCCGCCCAGGCTGGCCGTTCGCGTGAACCCGCCTTTCACCTTGAAGGGGGCTGGGATGAAGATGGGCGGGCTGGCGAGCCAGTTCGGCGTCGATCACGAGCGCGCGCCTGCGCTGATCCGTCGGTTGGTAGCGGCGGGCGCGGAGTGGCGCGGCCTTCACATCTTCACCGGAAGCCAGTCGCTTCACGCCGAGGCCCTGATCGACGTTCAGGCAGCGACGGTCGCGCTCGCGGCTGAGTTGGCTGCCCAGGCGGGGGCATCTCCACCCGAGGTCAATCTCGGCGGAGGCTTTGGCATTCCATACTTCCCCGGCGATGAGCCGCTGGACCTCGAGGCCGTTGGAGCAGCGCTGAGCAAGGTATTGGCAGAGCGCCCGAAGATCCTCGCTGAGACACGATTTGCTATCGAGCTCGGCCGCTGGCTCGTAGGAGAAGCTGGCGTCTACCTAACCCGCATCGTCGACCGCAAGGAAAGCCGCGACGAAACCTTCCTGGTCGCCGACGGCGGCCTTCAGCACATGCTGGCAGCGACCGGCAACTTCGGTCAGCTCCTCCGCCGCAACTATCCGGTGGCGATCGCCAACAAGTTCACGTCCGAACCTTCGGAGGCGATCACGATTACAGGATGCCTCTGCACTCCGCTGGACTTGCTCGCGCACGAAGTTGCGTTTCCGCGCGCTGAGCCGGGCGATCTGGTCGCCATCTTCTGCGCAGGGGCCTACGGCCTCAGCGCCAGCCCCCAGGAATTCCTCAGCCAGCCGAGAGCGCGCGAGTTGCTGGTCTAAGGGTAAATCGCTTCCACGAAGTAAAGACCTTCGGCAGGCGCATTCAGTCCGAGCTTTGCGCGATCACGCGCATCCAGCGCCTTGCGAATGTCATCCGGCTGCCATTGGCCTCGACCGACCAGCGCAAGGCATCCAACCATCGACCGCACCTGATGATGCAGGAAGCTTCGCGCCGCTGCCTCGATGTGAATCTCTTCGCCGACCCGCTTCACGTCCAGTCGGTCCAGCGTCTTCAGCGGACTATCGGATTGGCAATGGACGGAGCGGAAGGTCGTGAAGTCGTGCTTGCCGACTAGCAACGCAGCGCCCTCCGCCATTGCTTCCGCGTCCAGTGGGACTGGAATGTGCCAGATCCGGCCCCGATCAAGCGCAGGCGGTGCTCGGCGATTTAGGATGCGATACAGATACTTGCGCCCGATACATGAGAATCGGGCGTGCCAGTCATCGGCGACCTGCTCGGCCGCCGTGACCGAGATCGGCTGGGGACGCACGAGCGCGTTCAGGCCCTCGCGCAGCCGGTGCTCCGTCACCGTCTTCTCGATATCGGCATGGGCGGCCATCGCCAGCGCGTGAACGCCGGCGTCGGTACGGCCTGCGGCATGAACGGATGTCGCCTCGCCCGTCATGCGATGAATGGCCTCCTCAAGCGTCTGCTGCACCGAGGGCCCATGGTCCTGCCGCTGCCACCCCATGAAGGGACGGCCGTCGAACTCGATGGTCAGCCGCCACCGCGTCACGGAAGGACGGTGCCCTTCGGGATGGGAAAGCCGCGAAGAAGTTCCTCCGCCGTCATCGCATTCTTGCCCGCACGTTGGACCCGCAAGGGCCGGACGTAACCAGAGCTGGCTGCGATGCTCAGGCAGTCGTCGAGCACTTCGCCGGGGCGGCCGGATGCATCGTTCCCGACCGCCGCGTCCAGAAGCTTGATCCGCTCGCCGTTCACGTCGAACCATGCCCCAGGGGCTGGCGCGAAGGCTCGGACCTGCCGCTCGATCTCTTCGGCCGACCGAGTCCACTCGATCCGCGCCTCCGCCTTGTCGATCTTCGGCGCATAGGTAGCGCCCTCATCCGGCTGTGGCTGCGGTCGATAGCTTGTCGGGTCCGAAAGCCATTCCGTCAGCGCGTCAGCGCCTAGTCGAGCCATCTCTTCAGTAACTTGCCCCGCATTTTTTCGTTCAAGCATGAGCTTACGTGTCAGCAGCATCGGCCCCGTGTCGAGCCCCACATCCATCTGCATGATGGTCACGCCGCTCACCGTATCGCCGGCCAAAATCGCGCGCTGGATGGGGGCCGCACCGCGCCAGCGTGGAAGCAGCGAAGCATGGATGTTTACGCACCCCATCTTTGGCGCATCCAGGATCGGCTTGGGCAGGATCAGCCCATAGGCGGCTACGATCGCAACGTCGGCCTTCAAGGCCGCAAACCGTTCTTGCTCTTCATCACTTCGCAGGCTGCGGGGGGTCCGCACCTCCAGCCCCAGCTGTTCCGCGCGTTCGTGCACAGCCGTCTTGCGATCGGCCTTGCCGCGTCCGGCGGGGCGCGGAGGCTGGCAGTACACCGCAACCACCTCGTGACCGGCATCGGCCAACGCATTCAGCGCCGGCACCGCGAAGTCAGGACTGCCCATGAAGATGATCCGCATTGCGGCGCCCTATGGCGGACGTCGGGGAATTTGCCTACCTCAGCGCTGCAATGGCTTCTGAGGAAATCGAGGCGCTCGCGGGCGCTCTGTCACGGCTGCCGGGGCTTGGGCCCCGTTCGGCGCGCCGTGCCGTGCTCCACCTCGTGAAGAAGCGCCAAACGGCCCTGGAGCCGCTCCTGTCGGCGCTGCAACGGGTATCGGAGAAGCTGTCGACATGCTCCGTCTGCGGCAACGTCGATACGTCCGACCCCTGCGGCATCTGCCGCGATCCGCGCCGCGACGAGAAATCACTGTGCGTGGTGGAGGAGGTGGCGGACCTATGGGCTCTCGATCGGTCACGGCTCTTTCCCGGGCGATATCATGTGCTTGGCGGTCGTCTTTCAGCGCTTGAAGGCATTCGGCCCGAGGATCTCGCCATTGACGGGCTCATCCAGCGCGTGGCTTCTGGCGGCATCGAGGAGGTCGTCCTCGCCATGAACGCGACGCTCGAAGGGCAGACCACGGCTCACTACCTGGCGGAACGGCTCGAGAAATTCCCCATCCGACTGACCCAACTGGCTCATGGATTGCCGGTCGGCGGCGAACTCGACTATCTCGACGAGGGGACGCTCGCGCAGGCTCTCAGGGCGCGTCGGCCGGTTGCTTGAAGCGACTGGGCTGAAAGACTAAATCTACGCCATGGCCATTCGTCCGATCGTTGAAGTTCCCGACCCGCGCCTGCGCGAAATCTCCAAGCCCGTGCAAGGCGTGGACGATGAACTGCGCACGCTCGTCGCCGACATGTTCGAGACGATGTACGACGCGCCGGGCATCGGCCTCGCCGCAATCCAGGTGGGTGTCCCGCTGCGCGTCCTGGTCATCGACCTTCAGGAGCCGGAGGAAGAGGACGGCGAGCCGGTCAGGGACCCTCGCGTCTTCATCAACCCGGAGATCCTTACCGCCTCCGTGCAGGAGGTACCCTACACCGAGGGCTGCCTGTCTGTTCCGGATCAGTTCGCCGAAGTCGATCGCCCCGATCGCATCCGCGCACGCTGGATGGAGCTGGACGGAAAGGTCCGCGAGGAGGAGATCCAAGGGCTTCTAGCAGTCTGCTTGCAGCACGAGATGGATCACCTGAACGGCGTGCTGTTCATCGACCATCTGTCGCGCCTGAAGCGCAACATGATCCTCAACAAGCTCGCCAAGCAGCGGAAGGTCGCGGCTTAGGCCATCGCCGGCGTCACCGACGCGGCCGCATTTCTGCAATCCTCGGCACATTCGCGGCACATTTGCGCGCACAGCCGGCAATGCTCGTGGTCGTGCTTCTCGCACTCGGCCGCGCAGACGTCGCAGACGCGAGCGCATAGTTCGAGCATCTCGCGGATGACTTCCTCGTTGGAGCCGGTGCGGCGCAGCGCGACCCGGCAAGCAGCCTCACAGACATCCGCGCAGTCCATGCAGGTGCGAATGCACTCGCGCATGTCCATCTTCTCGGCGGCGCACGCGTCCGCGCAGCTGAGGCACATCTTCGCGCAATACATCAGGTGATGGACCGCATCGCCGAGCGGTTGATTGACATGGCCGTGCACGTCGGGGTGAAGGCTGATCATCTTGCGGATGGACATGGATTTTCTCTCCTCGCTCGAATGACCAACGTTCCGCTTGAGCAGCGGGTCCGACGGTCGTAAGTTCACATTTCGTTCCGTGGGGGAATCGAGATGGGTGTGGGGCTTGTAGCAGGTGTTTTGGCGGCTTTGGCAGTCGGTGCTCTCATCGGCTGGCTGATCGGCAGCCGCGATGGCGTTGGCGCTAAGCAGACCGTCGACAGCCTCCGCCTGCAGCTTGACGAAGTCGTCAAGGAACGCGACGCGAATCGCGATGCGGCGCAGGAGCTGGCGGCTGTGAAAGCCGCTCAGGAAGCGCGGGAGCGAGCCTTCGAGGAACGCATTGCCGAGATGACCGCAGCACGCGAGGCGCTGTCGGCGCAATTCGCGGAAGTCGGCAGCAAGCTCCTCGAGGGGGCGCAGAAGCAGTTCCTGGAGCGCGCGGAGCAGCGCTTCCGCCAATCGGAGGAAAGCGCCGGGACTAATCTCAAGGCCTTGCTGCAGCCGGTTCACGAGCGTCTGCAGCGCTACGAAGACGCCGTCACTAAAGTCGAGGAAGAGCGCCGCAAGGATTTCGGTCTGCTCACCGGCCATATCGAGGCGATGAAGAGCGGAACCGAGCGCGTCTCGGCGGAGGCCGCGAAACTGGTCAACGCGCTGCGCAACGCCCCCAAGGCCCGCGGCCGTTGGGGTGAGCAGCAGCTTCGCAACGTGTTGGAGAGTTGCGGTCTGACGGAGCATTGCGACTTCGAGACCGAAGTCAGTCGCACCGACGAGGATGGCGGACGCTTGCGGCCGGACGTCACCCTACGCGTGCCAGGCGGTCACTGCCTCGTGATCGACGCCAAGGTCAGCCTGAACGCATATCAGGACGCGTTCGGTGCGGTCGACGAGAGCGAGCGCGCGATGCACCTCACGGCTCATGCCGCGGCCATCAAGGCACACGTGAACACGTTGGGGAACAAGGCCTATTGGGCCCAGTTCGCCGATGCGCCCGACTATGTCGTGATGTTCATTCCTGGAGAGCACTTCCTCTCGGCTGCACTCGAGCAGGATGGAAAGCTTTGGGATTACGCCTTCGAACGACGCGTGCTTCTGGCCACACCGACCAACCTGATCGCGATTGCGCGTACAGTGGCTGCAGTGTGGCGGCAGGAGAAGCTGGCGAAGGAAGCGCGGCAAATCGGCGAGCTTGGCAAGGAGCTCTATGACCGGCTTGCCAAGGCCGCTCAGGATCTCAAACGCGTCGGCGGCGGACTGACCACTGCCGTGAACAATTACAACAGCTTCGTATCGTCCTTTGAGACACGATCGCTGGTTACGGCGCGGAAGTTCAGAGAACTCAACATCGAGCCAGGCGCACGAGAAATCGAGATCGTGCCGCCGGTCGAGGCCTTGCCGCGATACAACGACGACGAGGAGCCGCCGCAAATCGCGGCCGAATGATCAGTACGTTCGCTTGAGGTCGATCCGGCCGACGTCGTTGCCGAGGGTCATGCGGTCGCCGTTTGCCGTGACGGTGACCGGCCGAGCCAGGATCGCGCCGCCTTCATTCTCGAAGCTCATCGCGGGACCCGGGCAGGCCATGCGCGTCGACATCATGGGCCCGACGGTCACGACTCCGCCGTTCTCCGTGTAGGTGCCGCCCATCCCATTGCAGCCGAACTTGGCCGAGATGCGGTCGCCGTCAAAGCGAACGTAATACTGTCCGTCTGGCGGCGTCGGGCGCCCATTGACGGCTTCGACATGCCAATTCGTTCCCGCGAGGCGCGCGGGCGCGGCTGCGTCGCCGCCGCACCCTTCGTAGCGCTTCCCGTCAACATCGACCTGCACCCGGTCTCGGTAGCCTTGCCCGGACATGGGGTCGGTGCAGGCGGCATGGACGACATTCACGTGGATTCTCGGCGTCTGATAAATCTCGCCGGCAAACCCGACGATCGCTTCCGGCCGCGGCTGCCGGATGGGCTGGGCACCCATGCCGATGAAGGTGAGGTCGTGCTCGTCGATGATCAGCGTCCACCCGGGCTCTTGGCCAACGGCGCGATAGGGAGCGGGCGAAGGATCCGGATGCGAGAGACACGCGCTCAGGAGCAGCGATGCGGGCATGGCGGTCCAAAGTTTCATAGCCGGAACAACCACTGCAGTTCATGCGGGTTCCTGATGCCTACCGCCAGCTTGCCTTGACCTGAAAGGCCATGACAGCGGCGGCGATCGCGGCGTTCAGGCTGTCCGCCCGTCCGGCCATCGGGATCTTCACCAGCAGATCGCAGGCGTCCTCGTATGCGGACGGCAATCCCTGTTGCTCGTTCCCGATGAGAAGGAAGCACGGGCGCTGATAGTCCGCGTCGAGATAGTCTTGCATGGCCTTCAGGCTCGTCCCGACGAGCTGTCCGCTTCCCGACCGCAGCCAAGTCAGGAATTCGTTCCAGGGTGCCTTCGCGACCTGCTGCGTGAAGATTGCGCCCATCGACGCCCGCACGGCTTCGACCGAATAAGGGTCCGCGCTGTCGTCGATCAGGATCAGGCCGCCGGCGCCGACTGCATCTCCCGTGCGCAGGATCGTTCCAATGTTTCCGGGGTCGCGCAGCGATTGAGCGACGAACCACAGCGGGGCGGCCGATCGATCCAGGTTGGAGAGGGTCGTCTCTGGCTGACGGTACGCGGCCATCAACATCTGCGCATTGTCCTTGCCGGATGCCTTGGAGAGGATGTCCGGCGTCGTCTCGATCGCCTCGCCGCCGGCGGCTTCGGTCGCTGCGATGATGTCCGCAGCCAGCGAGTGCCTCGCGCCTTCGGCGGAAAACATGACGATCTCGGGCAGGCGGCCGCTATCGCGGGCTTCGGCGATGATACGCAGCCCCTCGGCGAGGAAGAGACCTTCCTCCTTGCGTGCCTTCTTGTCGCGGAGGGACCGAAGCCGTTTGACGGTCGGATTGGAAAAGGCAGTGACGAGCCGAGGCATACTCGCCTCCTACGGAGGCGCGAGTTCGCGGTCCACCATGCCCCTGGGACGGCGGCATGCGCTCAGTCCTCGCCGAAACGTTCCTCGACGAGGCTCGCCAGCTTCAACAGGGCGTCCTCGGCATTCATGCCCGACACGTGGATGACGATGGCGTCGCCCATCGCAGCGCCGAGCATCATGAGACCCATGATGGACGTTCCGCAGACCTTGTTGCCGTCCTTCTCGACTTCGACGGTCGCATCCAGGCTGCTGGCGAGATTGACAAACTTGGCGCTGGCCCTCGCGTGAAGGCCGCGTTGGTTGGTGATCTGGACCTCGCGCCGGAGCGCGTTCAAGCCGCGGCTTCCCCGAGGATCTCGGAAGCCACCGAGATATACTTGCGGCCGGCTTCGCGGGCGGCAGCGACGGCCGCGTGCACGCCCATGACCTTGCGGGCGCCCTCCAGCCGGATGAGCATGGGCAGGTTCACTCCCGCGATCACCTCGATGTTCTCCGTCTTCATCAGGGAGATGGCGAGGTTGGACGGTGTTCCGCCGAACAAATCGGTGAGGATGATGACGCCCTTGCCGCGATCGACGCGGCCGATGGCGTCGGCAATGTCCTGCCGCCGGGCTTCCATATCGTCGTCAGGGCCGATGCAGATGGCTTCGATCGCGTCCTGCGGTCCGACGACATGCTCCATGGCAACCACGAACTCGGCCGCAAGCCGGCCGTGGGTCACCAAAACCAATCCGATCATTCTTTCAACTCGCTAACCCAACTCGCCGGATTCGGCGTCCCCCCGGTGTTCCTCAATCGTGTCGCTCGGCTCGGAGGAGAGGTCCCGGTGACGGACGTTCGGGGAAAAGCCCGCCTTCCGCAGCCGTTCGGCCATTTCCTCCGCGGCGCAAACCGACCGATGCCGTCCCCCAGTGCAGCCGAAAGCTACGGTGACATAGCTCTTACCTGCTGCCCAGTAGCGGGGAATCCAGTCGGTGAGAAGCGCCTCCAGCCGCGTCATGGCGTCATTCCATGCCGGGTCCTGTGCCAGATGTTCCCGGATGGGACGGTCCTTGCCCGTGAGCGGGCGAAGTTCGGGCACCCAGTGCGGGTTATCGAGGAATCGCATGTCGAACATCAGGTCCGCCGTGCGCGATACTCCGCGGGCATATCCAAAGGACACGATCGTCAGCACGGGCTGGTCGTCGTGATCGCCGTAACGTCGGCGAAGTTCTTCACGGAGCTCGGGCGGGGTCAGGTCCGTGGTGTCGATGACGCTGTCGGCGGCGCGCTTCAGCGGCTCCGTGAGGGCGCGTTCACGGGCGATTCCATCTTCCGCCGGCCGATCGGGCGCAAGCGGATGACGGCGACGAGTCTCGTTGTACCGGCGCATCAGCTCGCTGCCGGCGCACTCCAGGTAGAGAATCTCGGGCTGGACGCCTTCGATCGATCTCAGGACGGCCGGCACGGCTTGGACATCAAAGCCGCGGCTGCGGACGTCCATGCCGACGGCGGCGGGCACCAAGCGGCACTGTTTGCCTTCATCGCCGTGGACGAAACTATCGAGGAGCGAAACCGGCAGATTGTCGACGCAATCCCATCCCATGTCTTCGAGCGCATCGAGGACGGTCGACTTGCCGGCGCCGGACATGCCGGTGACGAGAAGGAGGCGAGGGGATTGTCGGCGGCTGGACACCGCCTCGGTCTTAGAATTTCAAGCCGAGGCGGTCGAGAGCGAGCGCAACCTTAGACGCGGCCGATGCCGTGAGCGCGTCGACTGTCACCAGCGGCAGGTTCACGCCGAGCACCGGGCGTTCCCGTCGATCGTCCGGGAGTCGCTGAATTTCGCTCGTCAGCTCGACGAGGAGGGCGACTGGAACGTCCTTTACCGTGTCCATGTCGACGATCCCGACTCCGCGGATCTCCAGCTTGCCGGAAATATTCGCCGGAGCGGTGGCGATTAAGCGATCGCCCGTTCGCTGGACGATGGTCTGGTCGTCGCTGACCAGCGTGAAGCCGCGATCGAGAAGGCGCAGTGTCAGATCCGATTTGCCGGATCCCGACGGTCCGGTGATCAGGACTGCGCGACCCTCCGTCGCCACAGTGCTGGCGTGAACGGTTTCGGATGAAAGGAGCCTGCTCATGCGAGCTCCGTTGCCGGCAGGCGAATAGTGAATCGGGCGCCCGATGGCGCGTCGTCACGGTCTTGCACGTCTATTTCCCCGTCATGGCCCTCGACGATGGCTCGGGCGATCGCCAGCCCCAAGCCGCTGTGTCGCCCGAAATCCTCGCTCTCCGGCCTTACTGAGTGAAACCTGTTAAAGATGGCTTCACGTGCTTCTTCGGGCACGCCGGGGCCTTCGTCGTCGATGCGTATGCGGACTTCCTCCCCGACGCGCGCGGCCGCGATTTCGACCAGGCCGCCGGACGGCGAGAAGCTGATCGCATTGTCGATGATATTATCGATGGCCCGCGCCAGACGGCCTGGATCGCCCAGAATGACGGCCGTGTCCTTGCGTGGACGCGCAAAGGCGAGTCGGGCGTCTCCCGTCTCGCGGCGATGCTCCCAAGCGCCGACGATCTGCTCGATCAGCGAGCCCAGGTCGACGGGCTCGAAGCGGGCGCGGGCAAGCTCGGCGTCCGTGCGAGCCGCTTCGCTGATGTCTCCGATCAGCCGGTCGAGCCTGACCACATCGTTGCGGGCGACGGCAAGGAGCTTCGTGCGCAACTCCGGATCCTGAACCCGCTCAAGACCCTCGACCGCAGAGCGCAGGGACGCCAGTGGGTTCTTCAACTCGTGCGTCACGTCGGCTGCGAAATGCTCGATATTGTCCATACGGTGCCGGAGCGACTGGCTCATGTCCGAGATCGAGCGGGCCAGTAGGCCGATCTCGTCGGTGCGTGATGGGAGCCGCGGGACCTTCACCTCGCGCGCGCGGCCGAGGCGAACTCTGTGAGCTGCCAGCGCAATGCGCCTCAGTGGCCTTACAATCGTCCGCGCCAGGAACAGGGAAAGCAGGACCGAAAGCAGGACTGCGAGCGCCATGGCGACGAACAGCGACCGGCGCTGGCTGCGGACCGTTCTTGTGAAATCGCGGTCGTTGGTGGTCAGCAGGACGACACCGTCCGCGGCAGGCGTGGCGGCCGAGAAGACGGGGGTGAGATCCGGAGCATTGCGCGCCTGAGTGACCGCAGTCTTGGATGCCTTGGCCTGAAGCGCCTCGGGCCAGGCCTGCAGGCTATCCTTTTCAGGCTCGATGAAGTCGTCGAGCGGTGTCGCACCGACGAGAATGTTGAAGCCGCGGTCCATCGCCCTGGCGGCGTCCTTCGTCCATTTCTGCGTGTTGGGATCGCGAAGCTCGTATGTCGGGCCCGTCGTCTGCCAGCTGTCTGCTACAAGGCGACCGTCCGGCCCGAAGACGCGAATCCGGCTGTCACTTGAGCGCGCAAGCGATTCCAGCACCTTTGGGCGGGCTTCCCGCGGCGAAACGGCTAGCGCGCCCGCGCTCATGTTCGCCTCGCGACGGATAAGCCCCAGCCGCTCCTCGCTTAGCTGGTTGCGGAAGGCATCGAGGTAGAGAACGCCGCAGGCCAACAATACGATCGTGAGCAGATTCACCGCCAGGATGCGGTGGGCCAGCGTCCAGTGGCCGAACCACAGGGAGCGAGGCTTACTCATCCTCGAACTTGTACCCCACGCCGTAGAGCGTCTCGATACCGTCGAAGACCGGATCCACCGCGCGGAACTTGCGCCGCATTCGCTTGATGTGGCTGTCGATGGTGCGGTCGTCTACGTAGACGTCGTCGTGATAGGCGACGTCGAGCAGTTGGTTGCGGGTTTTCACAACGCCCGGCCGCTGCGCCAGCGCTTCCAGGATCAGGAATTCCGTAACGGTGAGGGTTACGTCCTTTCCGTCCCAGATGACCTTGTGGCGCGCGGGGTCCATTCGAAGGCGGCCGCGCTCCAGAAGGATCGGTTCGGGCTCATCGTCCGTGGCCATCGCTTCGCCCTTCGCGAGCTCCTGACGCCTGAGCAGTGCCCGGATCCGCGCGATCAGCAGCCGCTGCGAGAATGGCTTCGAAATATAGTCGTCGGCACCCATGGCGAGACCGAGCGCCTCATCCAACTCATCGTCCTTCGATGTCAGGAAGATGACGGGCATCGCGCTGAATTCACGAACGCGCCGAAGCAGCTCCATGCCGTCCATCTGAGGCATCTTGATATCGAAGACGCCAAGGTCGGGCTGCTTCTCCAGGAACGCCTTGAGCGCCGCGGTCGGGTCCGTGTAGACCCGCGTGACGAAGCCTTCCGCTTGAAGCGCGATCGACACCGAGGTCAGGATGTTGCGGTCGTCGTCGACCAGCGCGATCTCTTGATTCATGCCGTAGATTGGGGCCCTGTGTCGCTCATCCAGCTATCGCTTAGCATCGTGCCGGAGTGACACAAGCAGGGGCCGAACCGCTTTGACGAGGCAACTTCTTAGGGGTTATAGGCGCTCAGCGCATACGTATGCGGCGGCAGGCCAGCCCGGTCGCCGCCGTTTAATGTATTGAGGAAAGGGGATTTTAGTTGACCGACAGGGTGCCGAATATCGGCCTTAAAGAACAGGGCATCGAAACTGGTGCGATCCTCCACTGGAACCTGTCCACGGCACCCCTCGTCGAAGCCGCAGTTCAGCACGGAGAGGGCCGGCTGACGAAGGATGGCGCGCTTCTGGTCGATACTGGCAAGTTCACGGGTCGCAGCGTGAAGGACAAATTTGTCGTTCGCGACGCCACGACCGAGGACACGATCAACTGGGGCTCGATCAATCAGCCGATGACGGGTGAGCACTGGGCGAACCTGAAGGCCGATTTCATGGCCGCGCTGAAAGAGCAGAACGAGCTCTACGTCGCGGATCTTTTCGGCGGCAGCCAGCCGGAATATCGCGTCAACGTGCGCGTGATCACGCAGATGGCTTGGCACAATCTGTTCGTCCGCACCCTGCTCGTGCGGCCGAATGCGGATGAGCTGGCCGGGTTCACGCCCGAGTACACGATCATCAACCTGCCCAGCTTCAAGGCGGATCCGGAGCGCCACGGCAGCCGCAGCGACACGGTGATCGCGGTCAATCTGACTGAGAAGATGATTCTGATCGGCAACACCGAATATTCAGGGGAAATGAAGAAGGGCGTGTTCGGCCTCCTCAATTTCCTGCTCCCGGCGCAGGGGGTGATGCCGATGCACTGTTCCGCGAACATTGGCGCGGACGGCAAGAGCGCGATCTTCTTCGGCCTCTCGGGTACCGGCAAGACCACGCTTTCGGCTGATGCAAGCCGCACACTGATCGGCGACGATGAGCATGGCTGGTCCGATACGGCGGTCTTCAACTTCGAAGGCGGTTGTTACGCGAAGATGATCAACCTCTCGGCCGAGGGCGAGCCGGAGATTTACGCCACGACCAAGATGTTCGGCACGATCCTCGAGAACGTGACGATGGACGAGGCTACGCGCGAGCTGGACTTCACGGACGCCAGCAAGACCGAGAATACCCGCGGCGCTTATCCGATCGAGTTCATTCCGAACACTAGCGAGAAGAACCTCGGCCCTCCGCCGTCGACGATCATCTTCCTGACGGCCGATGCGTTCGGCGTGTTGCCCCCGATCGCGCGGCTCACCCCCGATCAGGCGATGTACCACTTCCTTTCGGGCTACACCGCCAAGGTTGCCGGCACCGAGATCGGCGTGACCGAGCCGACCGCAACCTTCAGCACCTGCTTCGGCGCCGCATTCATGCCGCGCCCGCCGTCGGTCTATGGTAATCTGCTTAAGAAGCGCATCGCCGAGGGCGGCGCGGAATGCTGGCTGGTCAATACCGGCTGGACTGGTGGCAAATATGGCGTGGGCAAGCGCATGCCGATCAAGGAAACGCGCGCGCTGCTGAACGCCGCGCTCGACGGTAGCCTCAATGACGTCGAGTTCCACAAGGACCCGAACTTCGGCTTCGAAGTGCCGGTTGCCGTCCCTGGCGTCGACAGCTCGATCCTAGATCCGCGTAGCACCTGGGCGGACAAGGACGAGTACGATCGCACGGCCGCCAAGCTGGTGGATCTCTTCATCGAGAACTTCGCGCAATTCGCGGACCAAGTGGACGAGGGCGTGCGACAAGCTGCCCCCAAGGTTCCCGCCGCCGCGTAATTGCCCGTCATCGAGGATCGGGTTCCCAAATTTAGGACCCGATCCAATGACCGAATATTCACCACGACTCTTCACCACCGACGGCGAGATCGAGCATCTCGGCGAAGGCCTGCTCGCCTGCACGCTCACGCGGCCGGAATGGACTCACGAGGCCCACCTCGCTGCAACGACCTACCTGGAACAGAGGCGCCCGGACATATCGCTCGACGTCGAGCTTCCGGGAATAATCCGACGCTTCAACGAGAGCGTCGGCGGTGTGAACAGCGAGACCGAGGGGTATCACGAGACGATCACGCGGGCCTTCCTATACGGGGTGCGGCTGTTTCTCGCTGACGCGGACGGGAGCGCGCCTCTGCACAGGCTCGTCAACGATCTGCTGAAATCTCCGATGGGCCGGCGCGACTGGCCCTTGCGGTTCTACAGCCGTGAGCGTCTATTCTGCGTCGAGGCCCGCCTGACATATGTCGAACCGGACCTCATGAGCATGCCGCGTTCATGAACCGTTATCGATGGTTCTGTGAATATGATCGGCGTATAGTGGGAGGACGGGGTATGTACGGGAGACGAGTAATGCGCGCTTTACCCTTGGCAGCCACGCTCCTCCTGGCAGCATGTGCTTACGGACCGCAAGTACGTACCGACTTCGATCCCGCGGCGAATTTTCATCAGTATCGGACTTACAGCTGGCTGGAACCGGCGGTGCCGCAAGGCATGAATCCGCTCATGTTTGCGAGAGTGCGATCCTCCATAGACCGCTCGCTCGCAGCGCGCGGGTTCACTCCGGGAAACCCGGGTGATTTCCAGGTATCCTTCACCATTGGTGAGCGTGATCGCCTCCAGGTCTACGACTACGGCCCATTCTATCCCGGAGCGGGTTGGGGATGGGGCGGATGGGGCTGCTGCTGGGGCGGCGGCTGGTGGGGCGCACCGTACTCCAACGTCGACATCGACCAATATGTCGAACGCAGCGTGATCATCGACGTCTATGACGCTGCCACGAAGCGGCCCGTTTGGCATGGTGTGGCTACCAACCGAGCCTACTCGGACAACGTCAATTACGTGAAGATCGACGAGGCGGTGAACGCTGCGCTGGCAAACTTCCCGCCTCAGCCGGTCGCTCAGCAGTAAGCGTCAGGCCTTAGACTTAGTCCGCGCGATATAGTCGTCGACGTTCTTGGCGAGCACGTCCATCGGAACGTTACCGCCGAGGACGACCGCATCGTCATAGGCCCTCAGATCGTACTTCGCGCCTAGCTCCGCCTTCGCCTTGTCGCGCAACCGGTTGATAGTGCTGTGCCCGACCTTGTAGCCGCACGCCTGGCCGGGCCAGCTGCAGTAGCGGTCGACTTCCGACGCCACTTCGAGCGGGTTCGAGCCGTTGCGTTGGACGAAAAAGTCGACACCCTGCTGGCGCGTCCACCGCTTTGCGTGCAGGCCGCTGTCGACGACGAGCCGGCAGCAGCGGAAGGCGATCGACTGCAGATAGCCGAGGCGGCCGACCGGGAAGTCGTCGTAGACGCCGAGCTCATCCACCAGTTGCTCCGCGTACAGCGCCCAGCCTTCTGAGTAAGCGTTGAACGCCAAGAGCGTGCGGATCAGCGGCAGCTTGTTCGCATATTCGCCCTGCCAGACGTGACCTGGGATCGCTTCGTGCGCTGCGAGGTCGGGCAAGCTGTACTTGCTGTGCAGGTCGGTACTGCGAAGGTTGATCCAGAACTTGCCCGGGATCTTGCCGTCGATGGAGCCCGCGCCGCCGTAGGCGCCCGGCGCTCCGGGCTCCTGCTCCGGAGACATGCGACGGACTTCGAGGTGGCCGGGGACCAGAGTGTTGAAGCCGCGCGGGAGAACGGCGCGAATCTTGTCGATGCGCTCGGCGATGTAGGCCTTGATCTCCTCGCGGCCCTTGTCGCCCTCGCTGAACTTGTAGCGCGGATCCTTCGCCAGGGCCTGCATACGCTCGCCGATCGTGCCCTGCGTGTAGCCAAGCGACTTGAGGATCGGGTCCATGCGGCCGTGCAGCTCGGCGAGCTGCTCAAGGCCCATCTTGTGGACCTCGTCGGGACTCATGTTCGTAGTGGTCGACGCCTTGAGTGCCCAGCGGTAATATTCGTCCCCGTGCGGGCGCGACCACATGCCGGCGACGTCGGTTGCGACGGCACGCTCGGCCTTGAGTTCGTCGATCTGGCGCTGAAGTGCGGGCGCAACCTGCTCGACCGCGATCTTGCGAGCGCGCACGTCCCAGTCGCCGGCAATGTTCTTGTCCTTCGTTCGTTTGACGAGGGAATCGACGATTGTGCCGCCCTGCTGCGTACCCTTCAGCGAGATGTCGAGTTGAGTCAGCGCCTTGTCGATGAGGAAGTTCGGCGGAACGAGGCCTTTGGCGCGAGCTTCCTTCATGCGAACGAGCTCGCCGTCGAGCTGCGCCGGATATTCCGCGAGCCTGCTGAGATAGGCCTCGGCATCGTCGCGGTTCTCGATGGGGTGATCGGTGTCGAGGAACTGCGGCGTGTCGATGTAGGCGCCGACGTTCTGGATCACGACGTAGGGGGTGTTGCGCCAGCCGCCGACAGCCACGTCGCCGTAGGGTAGAGCGAAGCCTTCGAGCGCGGTTGTGTAGGCGCTCTTCACGACCTCGACGCTCGTGCGGACAGGGAAGGAGAGGGCAGGCGTGTCCAGCGCTTCGGCCCGGGCGAGATCCGCCTTGAGCGTCGCGGCGAGACGGCGCCGGCCCGCCGGAGACCGATCTTCCATCTGATAGCGCATCTTAGCTCGGGCGCCGACGTCCAGTCCGAGAGCCGTGGCGTATTCGGGGTTAGTCGCGAGGAGATTGTTACCAATCGACTCGAGAAGCGCGTTCGCTTCCGCCTCGGACGCAGGTTTCGCCCAGGCGAGACCGGAGGTGGAAACGAGCGGTAGGGCGGCACTGGCGGCGAGCGCGTTCAGCGCATCACGGCGGGAAAACTGAAGATGTGACAAGGAAGAACTCCGGGATCAGGCGGAAGGAATCAGGCGCTCAGGCTCGACCAGAAGGCAGTTTCCATCAACCCCCGTTATGCGAACGCGCTCGCCCGGACGACCGGGCCCGCCGCGCGCCGACCATTCGCTGTCGCCGACGCGGACCCGGCCGCTATGTTCGTCCACTTCGTTGATGACCGTCACGACCTTTCCGACGAGCCGCGCCGAGCGGTCGTTCAGCAGCGGGTCTGTGCTGTCGACGTTCTGGTTCGCGTATACGCGGCGCCCAACCATGAAGGCGATGACCGCGTAGAGCGCGAACAAAGCCAGCTGTGGCGCGGTGCCGAGATCGAAGAGCAACGTGAACGCGCCCGTCGCAATCGCAGCGGCGCCGATGAAGACGAGGAAGAAGCCCGGCGCGATGATCTCGGCAATGAGCAGGATCACCCCGCCGATCAGCCAGAGCCAGGCGGGATCCATGGTCTCGAGGAAGTTCATCCTTCGACCCTCGGCACTCCCGGAACGCTGGGCGGAGCGCCGCGCGTGGCGACCGTCTTGGGCTTTTGCGAGCTGGGCGGCTTGGGCGAATTGTCGCCGCCCATGACCTCACGCGCTAGTTCGCCGATGCCGCCGAGCGTTCCGATCAACTGGGTCGCTTCCACAGGGAAGAGGATCGTCTTCGCATTGGGTGAGCGGGCGAACTCGCTGACCGCTTCCACATATTTCTGTGCGACGAAGTAATTGATCGCCTGCGCGTTGCCGCCTGCGATGGCGTCGGAGACGAGTGTGGTGGCTTTGGCTTCCGCCTCGGCCGCGCGTTCACGAGCTTCGGCCTCGCGGAATGCCGCTTCGCGAAGACCTTCCGCCTGCAGGATCTTGGCCTGCTTCTCGCCCTCCGCGCGGAGAATTTCGGAAGCGCGCATGCCTTCCGATTCTAGGATCGCCGCCCGCTTCTCGCGCTCTGCCTTCATCTGGCGGGTCATGGCGTCGACGATGTCGCGGGGCGGGCGGATGTCCTTCAGCTCGACGCGAGTGATCTTCACGCCCCACGCCTCGGTCGCATGGTCGACGACCGCGAGCAGCCTGGCGTTGATCTCGTCGCGCTTAGAGAGGGTCTCATCGAGGTCCATCGAGCCCATGACCGTGCGCAGGTTGGTCGTCGAGAGCGCCATGATCGCCGTGTAGAGATCGCTGACCTCGTAAGCCGCCTTCGCAGCGTCCAGCACCTGGAAGAAGACGACGCCATCGACCGCGACCATGGCGTTGTCCTTGGTGATGATCTCCTGACCCGGGATGTCGAGCACCTGCTCCATCATGTTGATCCGGTGGCCGACACGATAGAAAAACGGCGGCACGAAGTTGAAACCAGGCTGCGCCACGCGAACGAACCGCCCGAAATGCTCGATCGTATAACGATAGCCCTGGTGGATGATCTTCATGCCGACCATCACGTACAGAAGGGCCAGGACCGCGACGGCGGTCATGAAAGTGACGAGCATCTCTTCCCCCAAATGGATAACCTCTAGCATCATGCTGTGGCCGGACAGCGAACGAAAGGAAAATCGAGGTGAATTCCGACTTGTTCGCAGTGCGATCGCTCCTGTTCCTGCCGGCCTCCAACCCGCGCGCAATCGCCAAAGCGCGTGACAGCGATGCGGACCTGGTGGTTCTCGATCTCGAAGATGCGGTGAAGCCTGCCGACAAGGACGATGCCCGCGCGGCTGCGCTCGAGGCCGTGGAGGCGGAGTGGCGCATGCCGGTGGCCATCCGAGTGAACGGAGTCGGCACCGAATGGCACTCCGCCGATCTAGACGCTGTGGCGCGATCGAACTGTCAGTTCGCGATCCTGCCGAGGGCCTCGTCGCTTCATCTCTTCCACGGCGCGCGTGAAGCCGTCGGAAAGCCCATGCTCGCGATGATCGAGACCGCGGCCGGTGTCCTGGCCGCCGCCGAGATCGCCAAGGAAGCCGCCGCGCTCGTCGCAGGCACGAACGACCTTCGCGCGGACCTGCGTCTGCCGTTGGGGGCGACGCGAGCGCCGATTTCCACAGCGCTGCAAATGATCGTGCTCGGCGCCCGTGCGAACGGCATCCCCGCCTTCGACGGCGTGTTCAACCAGTTGAAGGACCTGGATGGCCTTCGTGCAGAGGCGGAGGAGGGCAGGAGCCTCGGCTTCGACGGCAAGTCGCTCATCCATCCCGACCAGATCGCGCCCTGCAACGAGGCCTTCGCGCCCGCGACCGAGGAAATCGACCGCGCGCGTCGGCTGGTCGACGCGTTTTCCGGCGGCGCAGAACGTTTCGGGGATGAGATGATCGAGCGCATGCACATCGAGGCCGCGCAACGCGTGCTTCAGCGCGCCGGCCGCGTTTAGCTTCGGATGTTCGATCGCCTGCTGCGGATCGGCGCGACTGCCGCTCATAGAGTGCTGGCTGCGGGATGGTTCTTCCGACGCCCGCGCACGTTCGGCGCGCATGCCGTTGCGCTGACGCCGGCAGGCCGGATCGTCCTCGTCAGGTTGCGCTATGCGCCCGGCTGGCGAGTGCCTGGCGGTGGGCGAAGTGCCGGCGAGCCGGCGATCGAGGCGGCGCTGCGCGAACTGAATGAAGAGATTGGGATGACATCGCATGGCGAAGCGAAACTCGCGTGCGAGCTGGAAGAGTCCGTTAACTTCAAGCGCGACCTGGCCTCGCTAGTGGTCGTGCGCGACGTCGAATACCGACCGAAACGCTGGAGCTGGGAGGTCGAGAAGGTGTGCGAGGCACCTCTCGACGATCTGCCCACCGACATTTCGCCGCAAACCGCGCGCTGGCTGAGAACCGTCGCGCCGCTTCTCTGACCCGCCCCTTGGCGAATCGGGCGAACCTTGGCATGGGCCGATATGGCTCTCCACAACGACTCTCCCGACATTCCGCTTGGCCTGACGTTCGATGACGTCCTGCTACAGCCGCTCGAATCTTCGGTCCTGCCCAGCCAGGCCGACACGCGCACCCAGCTGACCCGCGAAATCCCGCTCAATATCCCATTGCTGTCCTCGGCGATGGACACGGTCACCGAAGCCGACATGGCGATCGCGCTGGCCCAGCTCGGCGGCATCGGTGTCCTGCACCGCAACCTGTCCGTAGAAGAGCAGGCAGCCGCCGTCCGCGCGGTGAAGCGCTTCGAAAGCGGCATGGTCGTCAATCCGATCACGATGGCGCCGGATCAGACGCTCGCCGACGCGCTGGAGCTGATGAAGGCCAATCGCATCAGCGGCATTCCGATCGTCGAAAGGTCGGGCAAGCTCTGCGGCATTCTGACCAATCGCGACGTCCGCTTCGCCGAAAACCTGAAGCAGCCCGTTTCTGAGCTGATGACGCGCGAGAACCTCGCGGTCGTGGGTCTCGGCACGAGCGAAGAAGTGGCTCGCCGCATCCTCCACCAGCGGCGCATCGAAAAGCTGCTCGTCGTGGACGACCGCGATCACCTCGTCGGTTTGATCACTGTGAAGGACATCGAGAAGTCTGTCGCAGCGCCGAACGCTACCAAGGACGCCGAAGGACGGCTTCGCGTCGCTGCGGCGACGACTGTGGGCGATGCCGGCTTTGCCCGCTCCGAGGCTTTGGTGGAGGCCGGCTGCGATTGCATCGTCATCGACACCGCCCACGGCCACAACCAGGACGTCGGCAAGGCCGTCGAACGGGTAAAGAGCCTGTCCAACTCCATCCAGATCGTCGCAGGCAACATCGCGACCGCCGATGCGGCGAAGGCACTGATCGACGCCGGCGCTGACGCGGTGAAGGTTGGCATCGGTCCGGGTTCGATCTGCACAACCCGTATCGTCGCCGGCGTCGGCGTCCCGCAGCTCACAGCGATCATGAACGCTGCCAAGGCAGCGAACGGCGTCCCGGTTATCGCCGACGGCGGCATCCGAACCAGCGGAGACATCGCCAAGGCGCTGGCCGCAGGCGCGTCGAGCGTGATGGTGGGTTCGCTTCTGGCCGGAACCGAAGAAGCACCGGGCGAGACGTTCCTGTACCAAGGCCGCGCCTACAAGAGCTATCGCGGCATGGGCTCCGTCGGAGCGATGGCTCGCGGGTCGGCCGACCGCTATTTCCAGCAGGACATCAAGGATCAGCTCAAGCTCGTGCCCGAAGGCATCGAGGGGCAGGTACCGTACAAGGGCCCCGTCCGCGAGATCGTCCACCAGCTCGTCGGCGGCGTGAAGGCGGCGATGGGCTACACCGGATCGAAGACGATTTCCGAGCTCCAGAAACGCGCCCAGTTCGTTCGCATCACCAATGCGGGCCTGTCGGAAAGCCATGTGCATGACGTCGCGATCACGCGCGAGGCGCCGAATTATCCGACGCGCTAGGCCATGACTCCGGCCGCACGGCTCCAGGCGGCGATCGAGATCCTGGACGAGGTCATCGTATCAGCTCGTGACGACGGGGCGCCGGCGGACACGATCGTCACGCGCTATTTCAAGACACGGCGGTACGCGGGGTCGAAGGATCGTCGCGCGGTGCGGGAGCTTGTATTTCGAGCCATCCGTGCCGTCGCCCAGCGGCCATCAAGCGGACGTGCCGCCGTTCTCGCGCTCGCGGAGGACGATCCTTCGCTGAATGACCTCTTCGGCGAGCCCCGCGGTCCGGAGCCGTTGGTCGACGGCGAGGAAGTCTCCGAGAGGGGCGTGGTGCCCGAATGGCTGGGCGCCGAACTTTCGCCTCTCGTCGAGCCCGATGAATGGCGAGCGATGCTCGAAAGGGCGCCACTCGACTTGCGCGTGAACATCGCTCGCGCCAGCCGCGAAGACGTTCTCGGAGAATTCGAGGGAGCAGAACCGACGCCGCTCAGCCCATGGGGCATCCGCCTGGCGGCGGACACGCGGATCGACGAGCATGCCGCCTTCGCTCGTGGGCTTGTGGAGGTACAGGACGAGGGCAGCCAACTGATCGCGCTCGCGTGCGACGCGAAGGGCGGTGAGCGCATTCTCGACCTTTGCGCCGGAGCAGGCGGCAAATCGCTGGCGCTAGCCGCTGCGGCTCCGTCAGCGGCGATCCTCGCGACCGACAGCAATCGCGCCAGACTCTCCAAGCTAGGGCCGCGCGCGGAGCGAGCGCAGGCCGCCATCGAGGTGCGGCTCTTGAACCCGCCGAATGAGCTTCAGGAGCTGTCCGACTGGCGCGGGCAGGCGGACGTGGTGCTCGTGGACGCGCCTTGCTCCGGAAGCGGTACCTGGCGCCGCAATCCGGAGGGCCGCTGGCGGCTCACTCCCGAGCGGCTGGACCGTGTCGTTGGGGTGCAGAAGCGACTGCTCGAAATGGCGGCGGAGATGGTCAAGCCTGGCGGGCGCCTTGTTTATGCGGTTTGCTCGCTGCTGTCCCGGGAGGGGGCAGGCCAGATACAGGGCTTTCTCGATGGCCATTCATCGTGGATTGTGGAGGAAACGCCTATCGCCGCCGGGCGTTTGGACGGTGCAGGGCGCCTGCTCACACCGGGACATGACGCTACTGACGGCTTTTTCGTCGCGCGGCTGGTTCGCTTTTGTTAGAACCGCCGGGCCAGGAGAAGAGAATGCGCCTTTTGTCGTCCGTTTTGATTGCCGGTGCCTCGGTCGCGTTGGTGGCTTCCGCCGCCGTCGGTCAGCGACCGGACGATCAGATCCTTCCGCGTTCCATGGAACTGTTGAAGGTCGGTGAAGGGCATCTCGCCGCCGGCCGTTTTGCCGAGGCGGATGGCGCTCTCGAGACGGCGCTGGCGGTCGATCCCCGCAACCGGGCGGCTTACAATGCGCTGGCGAAGGTCGCTCAGCGCGAGAAGCTTTACGGGCAGGCGATCCGCTACACCAAGAAGTCGCTAATCCTCGAGCCAAACGACAAGGACGCGATCGCCATTCAGGGCGAGGCGATGGTCGAGATGGGTGCCGTGGCGCGTGCCAAGGAAAACTTGGCCAAGTTGCAGAAGCTGTGCCCGGGCGCTTGTCCGCAGGTCGCCGAACTCTCTGCGGCAATCTCGCGCGGTCCGACCGTGGCGTCGGCCAAGGCGCCTGAGGTTCCCAAGAAGAATTGACGCTAGCGGCGGGCGGAAAGCTCGCGCGCAACTTCCACGAATTCGGCGACGCTCACCGTCTCCGCGCGACGCGTGGGGTCGATCCCGTGCTTTTCGAGCGCCTCCAGAGCGCCGGGAACGTCCTTCACGCTCGAGCGCAGCATCTTCCGGCGCTGCCCGAACGCGGCCTCGGTTAGCCGCTCCAGCACCGCGGGCGTGACGCTGGCCGGCATTTCCCGCGGAACGATGTGCACAACCGCCGACATAACCTTGGGTGGAGGCGTGAAGGCGGAACGATGCACGTTCATCGCAATCCGCGCCTCAGCGCGCCATTGGGCAAGCACGGAGAGGCGCCCGTAGTCTTTGCTCCCGGGCTTCGCCACGATGCGATCGGCGACCTCGCGCTGGAACATCAGGGTGGCCGAACGCCACCAGGGCAGCCACGGACCGCTCAGCCACCGCAGGAGCAGGGCCGTACCGACGTTGTAGGGGAGGTTGGAGACGATGTGCGCTCCTGCACCGACGGCCGCTTGCTCGTCGATGGACAATGCATCGGCTTCGAGCACCTGAAGCTTCGTCGGGAATAGCGCTTCGAGCTCGGCCAGTGCGGGCAGGCAACGCCGGTCGCGCTCGACCGCGACGACATTCGCCCCCGCCGCAAGCAGCCCGTGCGTGAGACCTCCGGGGCCCGGCCCGACTTCATAGACCCGCTGACCGTTCAGGTCCCCCGGCACCGCCGCAATGCGCGCCAGCAGGTGCCGATCGAGGATGAAGTTCTGTCCAAGGGCCTTGCTCGCTTGCAACCCATGGCGGGAAATGACGGCGCGGAGCGGTTCGAACTCGGCTTCTGGCGTCACTCCGCCACTTCCCGGTTCGCCGCGCAAATCGCGGCCATGCGGATTGCCGCTGCCAACGGGCGAGGATCGGCGCGATCCTGGCCGGCGATGTCGAATGCCGTGCCATGGTCAGGCGCGGTGCGGATGATCGGCAGGCCGAGGGTCACATTGACCCCATCCTCGAAGTGCAGCGCCTTCACCGGGATGAGCGCCTGGTCGTGGTACATGCAGAGCGCCGCGTCGTAACGAGCGCGTGCCGCCGCGTGGAACATGGTGTCGGCGGGGTGGGGGCCGGTGACTCGCCAGCCTTCGGCGCGCAGGGCAGCAATCGCTGGCTCGATGATCTCCACCTCCTCGCGGCCGAGCATGCCTCCTTCACCCGCATGCGGATTTAGCCCCGAAATGGCGAGAACGGGATTCGCGATCCCGAAATTCCTTTGAAGTCCGCGTAGCGTCGTGCGGCCCCGAGCCTCGATGAGCCCAGGCGACAGGCGCTGCGCGACATCGGCCAACGGTAGATGCGTCGTGACGGGCACGGTGCGAAGCGTTGGTCCTGCGAGCATCATTGCCACGTTGCCGCTACCCACACCGCAGCGCTCCGCAACGAATTCGGTCTGGCCGGGATGGCTGAACCCGATGGAGTAGAGCTGCTCTTTCGACACGGGACCGGTGACGACCGCCGCGGCCGATCCGGAGCGTGTCAGTCCGACCGCGATCTCCAGCGAATCCAGCGAGCAATGCGCGCCGTGGACGCTCGGCTGGCCCGGAGCGTCGGCGCTCGCGGCGGCAATCTGGATGACCGGCAGGGCGTGATCGAAGACTGCGTCTGCCTGACGCGGATCTTCGACGATCTCGATGGGTCCGTCCCAGACGTTCGTGATCGAGCGCGGGTCGCCGATCGCGACGAAGGCAGGGAGGTTAAACCCGTCGCGCCCGTCCCAGCACTTTGCCACGACTTCCGGGCCGATACCCGCGGGGTCTCCCAGGGAGACGGCCAGTGGACCGAAGGGAGCGTGAGCCATCGGCCGACGCCTATACGGGTTCCGAGATTAACGGAACTCGATCACCGCATCGCGGCGAAGGTCGCGCAGGTAGCGGCGGGCGCGAGTGTTCACTCGCTCCTCGCTGATCTGGTTGTAGACCTGGTCGAAGGTCGGAGCGCTCGCGTCGGCTTCGTCGCGACCGCAGATCACCAGGGTGCGAACGCCTTCCTCGATCGATCCGAACGGACGAGTCGCCTGACCGACCTGCAGCGGGAGCATGATCTCCTGGAGCGCCGGCGGCAGGTCGCGCAGACGGATCTGATCGCTCTGGACGACCTCGCCGTTGAACTCCGCGGCGATCTTGTCGGCACCGCCGCAGCCGCCCACGTTACGCGCCGCTTCCGCGAACTTGGCGACACGAGCTTCGGCCTGCGGGCGAGTGGTTCCCGCCGGGAAGGTGATCGACACCTGCTTTAGGCTCAGGACCGCATTGCGCGGATCCGCGCCGAGGATCTTGCGCGAGTCGAGGACCGCGATGATCGAGACGCCGCCCGGAACCGGGATCGGAGCGCTGACCTGCCCGGTGTTCATCTGGCGCAGCACGTTCGACAGCTGGTCGGGAAGCTGCTCGGGCCGGACCCAACCGAGGTCGCCGCCGACGGCAGCGGTAGACGCTTCCGAATATTGCCGCGCGTATCCCGCGAACGAAGCACCTTGCCGGAGCTGCTCGATGATCTTGCCGGCGTTGGCCATCGCCTGCTGCATCGTGGCAGGGCTAGCAGACAGGAAGATCTCGCCGACCTTATATTCCTGCGTACCCTTCGCTGCGTTCAGCCGCTCGAGAACGGCCTTCACTTCTTCGTCGCCGACGTTGACCGAGCTCTCGATCTTCTGCTGCTGCAGGCGCCGCCACGCGATCTCGCCCTGGATCTGCCGGCGAAGGCTGCGCACCGAGGAATTGTTGTTCTTGAGATAGTCGCCGAGCTGCGCCGAGTTCATCTTTACGTTGCCCGCGACACGCTCGAGCGTGCGGTCGATATCCTTATCGGTGACCTTGATCTCCGCCGCTTTGGCCGCCTGGATCTGGAGGCTTTCGTCGATCAGGTTACGGAGGACCTGCTGGCGCAGTGCCTCCATCTGATCGGTCGGCAGCTTGCCGTCGTTTGCGATCGCCAGAAGCGCAAGCCGCTGGTCGACGTCGGTCTGCGTAATCACTTCACCGTTGACGATGGCGGTGGCCTTCACGACCGAAGGCATGGCCGCGCCGAAGATCTGAGGGTTTTCCGGAAGACGAAGAGCGCTCGTGCTGTTCGGCTGAGCAGGGCCGGCGTCGGCTGCATTCTGTGCCGCAGCGGTGGTGGCGACGGCCAGCGCAAATGCTGCCGCGGCATACCGTGCACGCACCGGAAAGAAGTCGAATGCTGCTGACACGTGCGAAATTCCCTCGTTGTTCCAGTCGAATAGGCGCGGGAGAGCGTTTAACCCCGCCCGCTGAACGCAGGCTTAGCGGCCGAGTCCCTTCAGGGATATCCTGAACGAGAAAGTACTGCCCTCCGAGAACCCGCCAAAGCGCTCATAGTCCCGGCGCCACGACACGCCAAGAGCAATGCAATCGTCTTCATAATCGATGCCGAGGCGCTGGCGTACGGGATCGAATCCGTCTGACAGCGCCAATGGATCTTCGCCCTTGCCGGTAAGATCGAGGACCGTTGCGCCGAATACCGACCAGTGGCGCGCGAACTTGATACGCGCCGCGGCGCGGAGCTCTTCCTTGTCCCGCAAGTCCTCGACGGCTTCGTCAATGTCGCGATTGAGCCTCAGATAGCCGATCTGGAAATAGGTTTGCTCGCTGCCGACGGTCAGGTCGAGCTCGTTGCGGCGGAAGGCGAGATTGTCCTTGTCGAGCCGGAACCTGTGCGTGACGTCGATGAAACGGCCGTAGCGGACGCGGGTTCGTCCGACGATGTCCGAGGTCCGGCCGGCAAGGCCCGTTCCCTCGGGAAAGATGCCTTCCTTGTTGGTCAGCCGGTAGCTCTGACCGATCGTAGTCATGATCGACAGCATCGGCCGCTCGTAAGACCAGTCGACGCCGTAGGTGACGCGGGATCCGTCTTCCCAACGGTCGTACCCCGGGAAGCGGTTGAGAGCGAAGAGATTGCTGTCCTCGAGGTCGACGGATCGGGCGTCCTCGTTCGGGATGTCGAGATTCTTCGTCGGCGGCGTGAGGACGACCTGCACACGGGGCGTCAGCTTTTGCACGCCTCCGAAGAGAGGGCCGATGAAGGGCCAGCGAACATCCGCCGCCAGCGCCGCGATCCCGCGGCCATGCCAGCCATCTGTGCCGCGGTAGAGGGGCACAAGCGTGCTCTCGGCATCATCGGTGTGGTACACGTCGCCCCGGACGTAGCCGGTGAAGGTCACTTCCTGACCCCAGTTGGTCAGCCGCCGGATGTCCCATTTGGCGCTGGCGAAGGCGCGTTGCGTGTCCTGTCCCTCGATCCTGAGGATCGACAGGCTGTTGGCCTGAAGCTCGATCTTTCCGCCGAGGACGGGGGGATCGATGAGGAAGCGGGCGTCGATCGCTGGAAGCGCGATCGGAATGCGCTTCTGCACGTCGTCCACGCGGAGGCCCTGGAAGGCCCAGCCGGCAATGCTGATGTAGCTGTTGGGGCTGATCCGCTCTGCGTTGATGAAGCTCCGCAGCTGATCGTCGTGTGTGATGTCGTAGCGCCGAGCGAACGTCTTGTCGGTCACGAAGCGGAAGGAGCCGGTGACGCTCCACAGCGGGTCGAGCTGGTACTTGCCGTTCCCTTCGAAGTAGGCGCGGATACCCTTCTTTTCCGATTCCTCGATCTCGCCGAGCTCGGTCAGCTTCTCGATGCGGCCGTAGGTGACGAAGCCGCCGAGCTGGAATGCACCAAGGCTGTTGAGCTCGCGATACTTGGCTTCGATCGCGGGGAAGGCCGACGTGTAGACGTGCGGCGTGATGGTGATGTCGCGGTTCGGCCCGAGCCGGTGATAGTAGGGAACCGCGAGCTCCAGGCCCTTCTTGTGAGAGATGCTGAAGTCCGGGACGAGCCACCCGCTGACTCCGCCGCCTCCGGATCCGGTCGCGATGCTGAAGATGGGCAGCAGCGGCAGGGTGACGCCGAAGATCTGCATCCGCCCGCCCTGGAAGCGGACGCGCTCGCCGTCGGGATCGTAGATCACCTTCGCGGCCGTGATCGACCAGCTGGGATTGCGCGGGCAGCCGGTCGGTGTCGTGACGGGGCATGCCGAATAGATTGCGTTGTCGAGAACCGCCAGGTCGCCCGTCCGGCGGCCCTTGGTCGCAGCGATCCGGCCGCCGCTCTCGAGCACGACCAGGAGGTTATCCATCGTGCCTTCCTTGAGCGTGTCGGTCAGGACGACATTCTCGCCGATAAGCTTGTCGCCCTGCGGGGTCATCACGACGACGTTGCCGGTCGCGAGCACTTGCCCGGTGCCGCGATTCCAGGTGACCTGGTCGGCAGCGAGGTAATTGCCGTCGCGCGACATGCGCACCATGCCCGACGCGACGACGACGTCCTTGTCGCTGTCGTAGGTGACCTGGTCCGAGCTGAACTCGATCAGCTGGTCGGCTTCAGGCGGAGCCTGTGTCGAAGGAGCTGGGGCGGGAGGAGCGGGGCTGACCGTGTCTTGCACTTGCGCGGCCGCGGCGGCGGGCATCAGCGCAATGGGAAGCGCCGCACAGCAAAGTAATGATCTACGCAAACCCCTGTCCCGCAGCTTCCGGTGATCCCAGCCTGCGTGCCTATTGGCACCTCAGCCATTCCTTCACAATCCGCGTTCGCGCGGAGGCTTTGCCAATGCGGCAGGGCGGCCCTAAGAGCCCGTTCAATTCCTTTTAGTTCCAGGATTGTTTCTCGATGCAGATTCGCTTTGCCGACACCCGCCCCGCCGGAGACTTCGCACTCGTCCTTCCGGTCGCCGGAAAGAACCGCAGCGCGCTCGAAGCGCTTGGCGACAGCCGGACCCAGGCGGAATCTGCTTTGAACCGCCAGCGCTTTGACGGCGATGCGGGCAGCGCGGCTGAGCTGTTCGTTCCCGCTGAGAGCGGCGTCCGGCGCGTCCTGGTCGTCGGCACGGGCGAGGGATCGAGCGAAGACGCGGCCGAGAAGCTCGGCGGAACTCTCGTGGCCCGCCTGTTGGTCTCTGGCGAGACGCATGCCGTCCTCGACGTCAGTGGTCTCAACTACGAGGGCGACGCGGCGGCTCGAGCGGCCCTGGCCGCCGCGCTGCGGTCCTGGCGCTACGACCGCTACCGGACGAAGCTGAAGGACAAGCAGAAGCCGACGCTCAAGGAACTGACGATCGTCGGCGCGGGGGCTGGAGCCTCGGATCGCTGGGAGCAGCGCTGGAAGCCCGTGTTCGAGGGCGTGAGCGTCACCCGCGAACTGGTCACCGAGCCGGCGAACATCATCTACCCCGAAACCTTCGTGGAGCGCACGCAAGCCGCCGTTTCCGGCCTCGGCCTGGAGGTCGACGTTCTCGACGGCGAGGCGATGCGCAAGCTCGGCATGGGTGCGCTGCTCGGCGTCGCACAGGGCTCCGTACGTGACCCGCGCCTTCTGGTGCTGCGCTGGAACGGCGACGCACAGGGCGAAGCGCCCATCGCTTTCGTCGGCAAAGGTGTGACGTTCGACACCGGCGGCATCTCGATCAAGCCGGCCGCGGGCATGGAGGCCATGAAGTGGGACATGGGCGGCGCCGGCGCTGTCGTCGGAGCGATGGTTGCGTTGGCGAAGCGCAAGGCGAAGGCGAACATCGTCGCAGTCTGCGGGCTCGTCGAGAATATGCCCGACGGCAACGCCCAACGCCCGGGCGACGTCGTCACCAGCATGTCGGGCCAGACGATCGAGGTCATCAACACGGACGCCGAGGGTCGTCTAGTGCTCGCCGACGCGATCACCTGGGTTCAGCGCAACTATCACCCCAAGCTCATCATCGATCTCGCTACGCTGACCGGCGCCATCGTCATCAGCCTCGGCCATGAATACGGCGGTCTGTTCACGCCGGACGACGAGCTTGCGGCCCAGATTCTCGACGCAGGCCAGGCCTCGGGAGACAAGATGTGGCGCCAGCCGATGGCTGATGCGTTCGACAAGCTGATCGATTCCCCGATCGCCGACATGAAGAACGTCGGTCCGCGCGAGGGCGGCTCGATCACGGCGGCTCAATTCATCCAGCGCTTCGTCGAGAACGGAACGCGCTGGGCGCATCTCGACATCGCCGGGATGGTCTGGTCGGACAAGCCGAACAACACGTATGACAAGGGCGCCACCGGCTTCGGCGTGAGGCTGCTCGACCGCTTCGTCGAGACGTCGGTGGAGCCGCGCTGACAGCTGGATGCAGGTCGACTTCTACCAGCTGGGACGCACACCGCTTGAGCAGGTCATCGCGACCATTTCGCAAAGGCTGCTGGCCGAAGACAAACGCCTGCTGATCGTCGCGAGCGATGAGGGCCTGCGCGGGCGGCTTGACCGGATGTTGTGGGATAACGGCCCGACCAGCTTTCTCCCGCATGGTCTCGCCGGCGGAAGCGACGACACGCGCCAGCCCATCCTCCTCGCCAGTGAGGCCGACGCGCCCAATCTCGCGCGCAACATCCTGATCGCCGACGGGGAGTGGAGGGACGTCGCACTGACGTTCGACCGCGCATTCTTCCTGTTCGATGCATCGACACTCGAAGGCGCGCGACTCGCATGGAAGCTTCTGGCCGGGCGGGAAGGGGTCGAGCGCCGCTACTGGGCGCAGGACGAGCGAGGAAAGTGGGTCCAGAAGAGCTGACCCTTGCCCCGGCTGCTGCGCACCGCTAGGCGCTGCCGCCAATCCATTCACCCCAAGCTACGGAGATCGCACGGCCATGGCCGCTACGCGCACCTTTTCGATCATCAAGCCCGACGCCACCCGCCGCAACCTGACGGGCGCGATCACCAAGAAGCTGGAGGACGCCGGCCTGCGGGTCGTCGCTTCGAAGCGCATCCGCATGACCCGCGACCAGGCGGAAGGCTTCTACGGCGTTCACCGCGAGCGTCCATTCTTCAACGACCTCTGCACGTTCATGACCTCGGGCCCGGTCGTGGTTCAGGTCCTCGAGGGTGAGAACGCCGTCCTCCGCAACCGCGAAGTGATGGGCGCGACCAATCCGGCGCAGGCCGACGAGGGCACGATCCGCAAGGAATTCGCGGAATCGATCGAGGCGAACTCGGTTCACGGCTCGGACAGCGACGAGAACGCGCAGATCGAGATCGACTTCTTCTTCAAGCCGGAAGAAATCGTCGGTTAAGGCTTTAAAGGATCGGGCTCAGCATCGCGACGCTGTTCTGCCACAGGCGGGCCGCGATGCTGAACCGGTCGATATCCACCTGAGTCACCGGGTCGGAATCGGCGATATATTCGTCCTGGCGGGCCCGGATGGCCGCGGCAAAATCCTCGTCCGCGAACAGGATGTTGTTCTCGAAATTCAGCTCAAAGCTCCGCCGGTCGAGGTTGGCGGACCCGATTAGACCGATCTTGCGGTCGGCGACCATCGTCTTCGCGTGGAGCAACCCGCAACGATATTCCAACAGGTTCACGCCCGCGTGGACCAGATCCTCGTAATAGCTTCGGCTGGTGGCCTGCACAACGCGGCTATCGTTACGCTGCGGCAAGACGAGGACGGTCCGCACTCCCCGGCGGGCCGCCGCCAGCAGGGCGAACAGCACCTGCTCGTCCGGGACGAAATAGGGCGTCGTAACGACCAACTCCTCGCGCGCCGAATGAATGAACTCGGAGAAGCAGGAGGGCATGGCGTCGTAACGGACCGTTGGACCGGTTCCGATGACTTGCGCCGTGATCTTTCCGCCGACGGGTGCCGTAGTGGGCGCTGACAGCAAGCCGCTGATGTCGTCCCCGCCATCGCCCATCCAGTCGGACACGAACAGATACTGGCAGTGCCGCGCGACGGGCCCGCGCCAGCGGCTCATGACGTCGACCCAAGGTGCGTAGTGCGGCTTGATGCGGAACTCGGGGTCCGCGACGTTCTGGCTTCCGCACCAGGCGATCATATTGTCGATGATCAGCATCTTGCGATGGTTGCGCAGGTCCACGCGACCGCGAATGAAGGTCCAGAAGGGATTCCCGACCGGCAGAGCGACGCGGAAATCCCCGCCGCTTGCCACCAGCTCGCGCCAGTTCTTGGACCGGATGAATTTCCTTGAGCCCAGCGCGTCGGCGAGGGCCCGCACCTTCACACCTCGCTCAGCGGCGCGGATCAGCGCATCGCGGACCAGGCAGCCGTTGCAGTCGTCCAGCCAGATGTAAGCCAGCAGGTGAACGGTCTCTTTGGCGGCATCGATATCCTGGACCATCTCCCGGATAGCCACGTTGCTGTCGGCGGCCAAAGTCGCTTCGTTCGCGCTGGTCGGAGCAAGGCCGTTGATGCTTTCCGAAAGCGCGAACGGAGCCCGATAGAATCCGGCGTCGATCTCACGCGCCCTGGGGTCGCCGCCCGGCGGACGGTGCAGAGCAGCCTCGATGGCTCGCCCTTTCTCCCGCCGGCCCAGGCTGATCCTGACCTCGCCCAGCAGAAGATAGGCGACGAGACCGACTACAGGGGCAACGATGATGACGACAGCCCAGGCAAGGCGAGAGGCCGGCTCCCGATGCGGGCGAAGGATCGCGCGAATCAGAACGGCGATCTCGGCCAGCGTCAGCAGCCCGGCGAGGATCATCTGGAGGGGCTGCATGACAGTCAGTGCCGCATATCGCGGCCCGTCTGTCCAGCCCCTCTAGCCGCGCGTCAGCCCGGTGAAGCGCAGTGAGCGGCCGCCGAACAGGCCTCCGCCTTCCCATTTGTAGGCGATGACGTAGGAGCCGCTGGCGGACTTGTCGGTGCCCCCGTCCAGATATTTCGCGTCGATGCGCACGCGGACCCTGTTGACGCCTTTGCCGTCCGCCGCCTTGTCCCCAAGGGCACGCTCGAAGTCGCTGGCGCTCATTTCGCCGCTGCTGCCGACATCGACCACCGAATTGCTCCCGATGATGACGTTCAGGGACTGGAGCGCGTGGTCGGAATTGGCCGGCGCGATTTCGAGCGATTTCCCCTCGTCCTGTACCTTTCCGCGCAGGGCGAGCGGGACAGTCTGCCGCTCCTCGACGATCTTGGTCGGGCCGGAGGGCTTGTCGCCGTCTTTCCAGCTGATCCAGACCCCCACGGCGGAGACGACCAGCGCGGAAATTGCGATGGACTCGCCCAACGTGACCCAGCGCAGCCGCGACTTCCGCTTTTCTTCGGCGCTTTGTGATTCGCTCATCGACCGCCTGCTTCCAGCAACCTTCGCGGCGCCGCAAGCTCCCAGCTTTCGGCGATGCGATCCGCGACATGGTCCCAGTCGACCTTGTCGCCTGCGAGGTTGATCGAGACCCAGCCCGATGAATGGAAATAGGCCGGCTTCGAATAGGTTTCGGGGTCGCTTTCAAGCAGCATGGCCTGCTCGTCGAGGCCGCTGGTGCGCACGCAGACGACGGTCTTCCCGTCGCCGTGATGATTGTCCCGGAACTGAGCGAATTGCTTGCCGGCGACGAAGAAAGTCGGCTGTCCGTGGGACACTCGCTCCTCCGTCTCGGGCAGCTCGAGCGCAGCTTGGCGGATTCGGTCCAGGACTTCGATCATCGCCTCACGAACTCGCTCAGGATTCGGGAGTAAAGCTCATGTTCGGCGGCCAGGATGCGCTGCTCCAGGCTGGTGGGCGTGTCGCCGGCCTCGATCGGGACCTCGACTTGGCCGAGGATAGCGCCGGCATCCAGCTCTTCCGTGACGACATGGACGGAGCAGCCGCTCATCGTGTCTCCCGCCTCGATCGCCCGCGCATGGGTGTCCAGGCCCTTGTATTTCGGGAGAAGGGACGGGTGGATATTGACGATGCGGCCTTCCCACTCGGCGATGAACCAGGGCGTGAGGATGCGCATGAAGCCTGCGAGCGCGATCGTGCCGACGCCATGGTCTTTCAGTGCCGCGCTGAGCGTCCGGTCGAAGAGGAGCCTGTCGACGCCTTTGCTGTCCCAGGTCCAGGTCGGGATCCCCGCCGCGCGGGCACAGTCGATCCCCGCGGCCTGAGGCTTGTTGGACGCGACCAGGACGACTTCGTAGCCGCTTGCCTTCTCGATGAGCGCCTGCATGTTGCTGCCGCGCCCGGAGATGAGCACGGCAACGCGCCGCGGATCAGGCATTATGGGTCGCGGTCCAGCTGCCTTCAGGACCGTTCACCGTGCAGCCGCGAGGTCCGGCCTCGATGCCTCCGATGCGCGAGACCGTTTCCCCTGCGCCTTCGAGCGCCGTGGCAACTTCGCGGGCGAGCGCTTCGGAAACCACGACGACCATGCCAAACCCGCAGTTGAAGGTGCGCACCATCTCCGACGGTTCTATGCCGCCGCCTTCCCGAAGCAGCTCGAACAGCGCCGGGAATGCGCCTTCGATTTCTACGACCGCGTGGCAGTCTTGCGGCAGAACCCTCGGAATATTCTCGAGAAGTCCACCACCTGTGATGTGCGCCAGGCCCTTCACTTTGCGCTGCTGCACGAGCGGCAGGAGCGAGCGGACATAGATTCGCGTGGGCTCGAGAAGCAGATCGGCGAGCGAGCGTCCGCCAGCCCAGGGATAACGCTCTTCGAGCTTCCAGCCGCGCTCGGCGATGATGCGACGGACTAGCGAGAAGCCGTTGCTGTGCACGCCCGAGCTCGCGAGCCCAAGAATGACGTCCCCGGGGGCGATGTCCGCTCCGGTCAGCACCTTGTCCCGATTTACGGCTCCGACGCAGAACCCGGCGAGGTCGTAGTCGCCGGCCGAGTACATGCCCGGCATCTCGGCTGTCTCTCCGCCAATCAACGCGCAGCCGGCCTGGCGGCAGCCTTCGGCAATGGAGGCGACGACTTCCGCGGCTACCGCATTGTCGAGCTTCCCGGTCGCGTAATAATCGAGGAAGAACAGGGGCTCGGCGCCCTGCACGATCAGATCGTTGGCACACATTGCGACGAGGTCCACGCCCACGCCATCATGTTTGCCGGCCTCGATTGCGAGCTTGAGCTTGGTTCCGACCCCGTCATTGGCCGCGACCAGCAGCGGATTGTCGTATCCCGCCGCCTTCAAATCGAAGAATCCGCCGAATCCGCCGAGTTCGACGTCCGCGCCGGGTCGAGAGGTCGATCTCGCGATCGGTCCGATCGTCTTCACGAGCGCATTTCCGGCGTCGATGGACACTCCGGCGTCGGCGTAGGTGAGCGGCTTTTGAGACATCCCGAAGGCGCCTACCGAGAAGCTGCTTGGATTTCCACGCCGTTGTCGCCAAAAGCGTGCGCGAATGCTGCGACGCCCCTTCGTTTCCCTCCTGATCCTGCTGTTTGTCGCCGTCGGCCTTTCCGGCGTCGTCTACGCGCAGCTGGAGACGGGCGACCGAGGTATTGCGCCCGTCGACAGCTCAGGAACGCTCGAAGTCACCGGCATTCACGTCGATGTGACGAGCAAGGATGCGCAGTCCGCTCGCTACGACGGCTGGCGCATCGCGCAGCGGCAGGGCTTCAAAGCCCTGTGGGCCAAGACTCACAATCGGCCCCAGGCGGAAGCACCGACGGTTCCGGACTCGACACTCGACGGACTGGTCGCCTCGATCGTGGTCGATCGCGAGCAGATCGGACCGAACCGCTATATTGCCGACCTCGGCATCCTGTTCGATCGCGCCCGCTCCGCCGAGCTGCTCGGCATGACCGGGCAAGTGAGGCGCTCGGTGCCAATGCTGCTGATTCCGGTCTTCCTGACAGCCGGGACCGACACCACGGTGGAGTTGCGCAATCCGTGGCAGCGCGCATGGGCGGAATTCAGGACGTCACAGAGCCCGATCGATTATGTGCGCGTCACCGGAACCGGCATCGACCCGCTGCTCGTGAATGCGGCCCAGGTCGATCGTCCGGGACGCGGTTGGTGGCGCAACGTCATCGACCTGTACGGCGCGGCGGATATCCTGGTCGCGCAGGTGCAGTTCCACCGCCTCTATCCGGGCGGCCCGGCCTACGCGCGCTTCATCGGGTTCCACGGACCCGATCATCAGCCGATCGGTACATTCACAATCAGCGGCCCGGCAGGCGTGAGCTCCCTTGCGATCATGCGGGCCGGCGTGCAGCGAATGGACCGCCTGTTCGCGGATGCCCTCGCGGCGGGACAGCTCGTGCGCGATCCGAGCCTCAATATCCCTGAGCCACCGCCTCCGCCGGAGGAAGTGATCGAGGTGGCTCCGGTTCAGCAGGCGCGGCCGTGGACGTATCAGGTCCAGATCGTCTCGCCCGAAGTGAACATCTATAATTTCGCCATGGCGCATCTTCGGACGACTGCCGGCGTGGAACAGGTCGTGCCCGTCGCGATCAATCCGGGCGGCGTGAGCTACGTGAACGTCACCTACCGTGGCGACCTGTCGAATCTTCGTTCGGCGCTCGCGGCGCGCGGCTGGAGCGTCGAGCAGAATGGGTTCGTGCTGCGAATGACTTCGAGCGGGAAGGCGCCCCCGCCGATTGCGCCGCCTCCGCAACCTCAGCCGGCCCCACCGCCGCAGCCGCAGGGGACGACTCCCCCTCAACCCCAGGGGCGCCCGCAATGAAGCGCCCCGCGGACCAGATCGCGCTCCCGCTCGACTGGCCGCAGACGGAAGACGAATCGCGGTTCATCGTCTCCGACGCAAACCGGGAGGCCTTCGAACATTTCCGCCGGCTGAGCATGTGGCCGGTCAAGGTGACGATCCTTACCGGCCCGCGCCGCTCGGGTCGGACCTTGCTCGCCCGAACCTTCGTCGAACGCGTCGGCGGCCGCCTGATCGATCAAGCCGACCGGCGCGACGAGGAAGAGGTGTTCCACGCTTGGAACGAGGCTCAGGACAGCGGGCTGCCACTGGTCCTCGTGGCCGACGAGGCGCCACCAGCCTGGTCCCCCAAGCTGCCGGATCTGCGGACGCGGCTTGCGATCACGCCCGTCGCCTCGATCAGCCCGCCCGACGACGCCTTGTTCATGGCGCTGATGCAGTTGCTGTTCGCCGATCGCGGCCTGCACGTGGCGCCCGAGGCCTTGCGCTTCATGGGCGAGCGGCTCAACCGCGAATATTGGACGGCGGAGAGGGCGGTCGAGGAAGTCGACCGTTACGCGATTGCGGAGCGGGCGCGCGTGACTCTGCCGACGATCCGGCGCGCTCTTTCGGCTTCCAAGATGATTGGTGACGCGGCCTAGCCGCAGTTCACGCGTTCGATCTTGTTATTCGCGTCGACCGCTATGTTCACCCGGTCGGAGCGGAACTCCATCGTTACGGCCATCCCGGGCTTGAGCCAGCGCAGCGACTTCGCGCCCGACTTCGCAAGTACCTCCTTGCCGACTTCGGGCGTGCCGTCGCGGCCGACGAACCCGTCGAGCCCGTCGCTCTTGCACTCATAGCCGGGCGTTTCGCCATGCGCGGGAGGGGTGGGTTCTTCAGCTGCCACGGTGCTGCAGGCTGCAGCCAGCAGCGGTGCAAAGGCAATCCCGCTACGCAACGGCCGCCTCCTGCACCACACGGCTCATCTTGAGCTTCCCGTTCTCGATCGCAAAGGCGAGGCGGCCCTCGACGAGGTCGAGCGCGTCGCTGCCGAATTCCTCGAATCGCCAGCCCTGAAGAATGCGCAGGTCCTTCCGGACGCCGGCGGCCAGCGCTTCCAAGTCGTCGGAGCGCGCGATCAGGCGCGGTGCGACGCCGGCTTCCTTCGCGCGGATCTTGAGGAGCAGCTTGAGAAGGTCGGCGACCAGCGCGCCCTCCTTGGTCAGACCCGGGCGACGCGGTTCACGGTCAGGCATCTCGTCCGGCTCCAGCGGCTTGGCGGCATTGATCGCGGCGATCAGGCGCGCGCCGATGTCGTTGGTACGCCAGCCGGCGGACAGGCCGCGGACGTTTCCGAGATCCTCCTGGGACTTCGGCGGGTGTGCCGTGAGCTCGCCGAGCGTGTCGTCCTTCACGATTCGCCCGCGCGGGATGTTCTTCGCGCGCGCTTCCGTCTCGCGCCATGCGGCCAGTGCCTTGAGGCGGCCGAGGACCTGTGGGTTCCGGCTCGGCAGCTTCAGTCGCTTCCACGCGTCCTCGGGAGGGAAGGCGAAGCTCGACGGATCGGCCAGCCGCTCCATCTCTTCGTCCAGCCAGCCGCCGCGGCCCGTCTTCTTGAGGCGCTGCAGCAGCTTGGGAAAAACGGTCGCGAGGTGCGTCACGTCGGCGATCGCATAGTCGATCTGACGCTTGTCGAGCGGCCGGCGGCTCCAGTCGGTGAAGCGCGCGCCCTTGTCGATGCTGTGGCCGAGCATCGATTCGATCAGGTTCGAGTATCCGACCTGCTCGCCGTGGCCGAGCGCCATCGCAGCGATCTGCGTGTCGAAGAGCGGGTGAGGGACCTTGCTGCTGAGGTTGTGGATGATCTCGAGGTCCTGGCCGCCGGCGTGAAAGACCTTCAGCACGTCCTCATTGTCGACGAGGAGCGAGAGGAGCGGGGACAGGTCGAGGTCCGCCTTCGGATCGATCGCGGCAGCCTCTTCGGAGCTGGCGATCTGGATCAGGCACAGGTCTGGCCAATAAGTGTTTTCGCGCATGAACTCGGTGTCCACGGCGACGAACGGCTGCTTGGAGAGACGGTCGACAAGGGGAACCAGGTCTTCGGACTTGGTGATCAGAGGGTGTATTCGCATGATTCTGCGGCGGCATTAGCGACCTGTCCTCGGGTTGACAAAAGCCTTTCAGCCAGTGAGTGCCGCCCCGCATTCCGCACATCGCTAATCGGCAGACCCATGCACCCTTATCGCACCCATAACTGTGGCCAGCTCCGCGCTTCCGACGTTGGCCAGACCGTCCGCATTTCTGGGTGGGTCCATCGCCGCCGCGATCACGGCCATCTGCTCTTCGTCGACCTCAGGGATCACTACGGCATCACGCAGATCGTGGCGGACAGCGAATCTCCGGCGTTCAAGACTCTCGACCGCCTTCGCGTCGAGTCCGTGGTGACGGTGGAAGGCCAGGTGGTTGCGCGGTCCCCGGAGACTGTGAATCCGAACCTTCCCACCGGTGAAATTGAAGTGCGCGCTGTGAATGTCTCGGTGCAGTCGGCTGCGGCGGAACTGCCCATGCCGGTGTTCGGCGAGCAGGACTATCCGGAGGAAATCCGCCTCAAGTACCGCTACCTCGATCTGCGCAGGGAGCAGGTGCACGCGAACATCATGCTGCGGTCGTCGGTGATCAGCTCGATCCGTCGCCGGATGATCGATCAGGGCTTCACCGAGTTCCAGACGCCGATCCTGACCGCCAGCTCGCCGGAAGGCGCGCGCGACTATCTCGTTCCGAGCCGCGTCCACCCGGGCAAGTTCTACGCGCTCCCGCAGGCCCCGCAGATGTTCAAGCAGCTGATCATGGTCGCCGGCTTCGACCGTTACTTCCAGATCGCGCCCTGTTTCCGCGACGAGGACGCGCGCGCCGACCGTTCCCCGGGCGAGTTCTACCAGCTCGACTTCGAGATGAGCTTCGTGACCCAGGACGACGTGTTCAACGCGATCGAGCCGGTGCTTTCAGGCGTATTCGAGCAGTTCGCTAACGGTCGCACCGTTACTCCGGCGGGCGAATATCCGCGCATCCCGTATCGCGAGGCCATCCTGAAGTACGGCAGCGACAAGCCGGACCTCCGCAATCCCCTCCTCATCACCGACGTGTCCGAGCACTTCAAGGGCTCCGGATTCGGGCTGTTTGCAGGCCTCGTCGAGAAGGGCGCGGTAGTTCGCGCCGTCCCGGCTCCGGGCACTGCCGAGAAGAGCCGCAAGTTCTTCGACGACATGAACGAGTGGGCGCGGAGCGAAGGCTTCGCCGGCCTCGGCTATGCCACCCGCAAGGGCGGCGAGTGGGGCGGCCCGATTGCCAAGAACCATGGCGAAGAGGGCATGAACCGCATCGCCGAGGTTATGGGCCTTGGTCCTGACGACGGCATCTTCTTCGCGGCCGGGAACGAAGACGAGGCGGCCAAGCTCGCGGGCCTCGCTCGCACGCGGGTTGGCGAGCAACTCGACCTGATCGAGAAGGGCGCCTTCCGCTTCTGCTGGATCGTCGACTTCCCGATGTTCGAACACAACGAAGAGCAGAAGAAGATCGACTTCTCGCACAACCCTTTCTCGATGCCGCAGGGTGAGCTCGAGGCGCTAGAGACGAAGGACCCGCTCGATATCCTCGCTTGGCAGTACGACATCGTCTGCAACGGCGTGGAGCTGAGTTCCGGCGCGATCCGGAACCACCGTCCGGACATCATGTACAAAGCGTTCGAGATCGCCGGTTATTCGAAGGAAGAGGTCGACACGAACTTCGCGGGCATGATCAACGCCTTCAAGTTCGGCGCACCGCCGCACGGCGGCTCGGCGCCCGGCATCGACCGCATCGTAATGCTTCTGGCCGACGAGCCGAACATCCGCGAGGTCATCCTCTTCCCGATGAATCAGAAGGCGGAAGACCTGATGATGAACGCTCCGGCCGAGGTCATGCCGAAGCAGCTCAAGGAGCTTCACATCCGGATCGTCGACGTCCCGAAGACCGACAAGCCGGCGCCGTCAGTCCTGGAGAAGCAGGAAGGCTGAGGCCTACTGCAGGCCCGGCCTGGGCATTGCATTGAGCGTTTGAGCGAGCGCTGCCGCGTCTTGCGAAGTGCGGCATGCGACGAAGATCGTGTCATCTCCGCAGATCGTGCCGACGATTTCGGCGCGCGGAGCCTCGTCGAGCGCAACGCCCACGAGGTGCGCCGACCCCGGCGGCGTCTTCATCACGACGAGATTCGCAGCAACGTCGATCGATCGAACCCAGTCTCGGATGACCGAGACCAGGCGGGACGGTGATGCGGTGGTTCCGACCTGATCGGGCAGCGCATAAGTGATGTGCCCGTCGCGACGGACTTTGAAGGCACCGAGTTGCTCCAGGTCACGCGAAACCGTGGCCTGAGTGACGGCGAAGCCGAGGCTGGCAAGACGCTCTGCAACCTCTTCCTGACTCGCGAGCTCTTCCGTTCGGATGAGTTCCGCGACCGCGCGCTGACGCCGTTCCTTCAATTCGCTCATGCAATACTTATGCACAAACTTGCATACAAATGCAAATGCGTGGATACAGCCCATCCCATGATTCGGACGGCAATTCTTGGAGCCTCGGGCTATGTCGGCGGCGAGCTGCTGCGCTTGATCGCTGCGCACCCGCGCCTGCGCGCCACGAAACTGTTCGGCGAAAGCAAGGCTGGACGGACTGTAGCCGAAGTGCATCCCCATCTCGCGCCGGTTTATGCAGATACCACCTTCGGGCGTTTCGACGAGGCGGCGCTCGAGGATGTTGATCTCGTTTTCGCCGCGCTCCCGCATGGCCATAGCCAGGCATTGGCCGCCACGATCTTGGCCCGCGGAATTCCGTTCGTGGATCTCGGCGCCGATTTCCGGCTTGACGACGCGGCGACCTACGAGCGCTGGTACGGTCACGCGCACGAGGCGCCGGACCTCCTCGGCGAGTTCGTCTACGGCATCCCGGAGATCAATCGCGTGGCGATCCGTGGTTCGAAGGCGGTAGCCGCCGCAGGTTGCTACGCCACGGCCGCGATTCTGGCATTGAAGCCTCTGGTGGATGCGAACATCGTAGATTCGAAGGACATTATCGTCGACGCAGCTTCCGGGGTCAGCGGCGCCGGTCGCGAGGCGAAGGAAGCCACTGGGTTCAGTACCGTCGACGGAAGCTTCGCTGCGTACGGCCTGCTCAGTCACCGCCACACGGCCGAAATGGAAATGGCGTTAGAGGCGCGCGTGCTGTTCACGCCGCATCTCGTGCCGATGACCCGCGGCATTCTCGCGACCTGCTATGCCGAAGCGACTGGCGCGGGCGATCCGCTGGAGGCGCTTAAGGCCGCCTATGCGGACGAGCGGTTCGTGCACGCTACGGATGCGGCGCCGGCGACGAAGTGGGTTAGCGGGTCGAATGGCGTGCAGCTCACGGCGCGCTACGACGATCGCACCGGCAAGGTGCTCGCGCTTTCGGCGATCGACAATCTCGGAAAGGGCGCGGCAGGTCAGATGATCCAGTGCGCCAATCTCATGCTCGGCCTCGACGAAGCGGCCGGGCTCACTGCATGCGGAGTTTATCCATGAGCGTTACTGCGGCCGAAGGGTTCGTCGCGGCCGGTTGCCATGCCGGGATCAAGAAGCGGCGCTTCGACATGGCGTTGTTGGCGACCGTGGATCGTCAACCCGTCGCCTGCGCGGCCGTATTCACTCAGAACAAGTTCGCGGCGCCGCCGGTCGAGCTCGACCGTAAGCTGCTTGCTGCCAACGGCGGGCGTGTCTCCGCCGTCATCGTGAATTCCGGCAATGCGAACGCCGGAACGGGTGCGTCGGGCTACAAGGACGCGCAGCTGATGGGGGCGGCTGCCGGCGATGCGCTGGGCATCGATGCGTCGCAGGTGCTGGTCTGCTCGACCGGCATCATCGGGACTCCTCTACCGATGGAGCCGATCCTTCATGCGACGCCCAAGCTAGCCAAGAAGCTTTCGGTGGATGGGGGCGACGACGCCGCACGGGGCATTCTGACCACCGATCACAAACCTAAGACGGTTGTGATCAAGGCATCGACCTTCACGCTCGGCGGAATGGCCAAGGGCTGCGGCATGATCGCGCCCAACATGGCGACGATGCTGGCGTTCCTGACTACGGACGCGGATGTGCCGCGGGAGCTGATCCAGAAGGTGCTCCGCTCGGCTTCGGACGCGACCTTCAACACGCTCAACGTCGATGGCGCGACCTCGACCAACGACACCGCCATGGTGCTCGCTTCGGGCCGGCGCGGGCAGGCGAGCCACGAGGAGTTCGGGAACGCGCTTCTGGCGGCATGCGAGGACCTGACCATGCAGATGGCGCGGGACGCTGAGGGCATGACTCGGATCGCGCGCCTCGTCGTCACCGGAGCCGCTAATGACAATGAGGCGAGGATCGCCGCGAAAAACATCGTCGAGAACAATCTCGTCAAATGCAGCTGGTACGGCGGCGACCCTTACTGGGGACGTCTGATGGCCGCCGCGGGCTCCGCAGGTGTTGCGCTGGACGTTGCCAAGTCGCGAGTCGCTTACGGCGGCATCGTCGTCGCCAGAGGCGGCGCGGGAATTGAGCATGATGGCGTAGCGCTGGCGCGCCACATGATGGGTGACGAAGTGCAGATCGAGGTTCACCTCGGCGCGGGCAAAGCCTCCGCAAAGATGATCGGCATCGACCTCGGCCCTGGTTACATCAAAGAGAATAGCAAGACGTCATGACGCCAACCGAGACGGCGCAGGTCCTCGTCGAGGCGCTGCCCTACATCCGCCAGTTCGCCGGCAAGTCGATCGTCGTGAAGCTCGGCGGAGCAGCGATCGATCGCGAGTCCGATCTTGCTCTAGCCCAGGACGTGCTCCTGCTGCGGAGCGTCGGCGTTCGCTGTGTGCTGGTGCACGGCGGCGGCCCGCAGGTCGACACGATGCTCCGACGTGTGGGCAAGGAGCCCGAGTTCCGCGACGGCCTCCGCGTCACCGACGAGGAGACGCTCGAGATCGTACGCATGGTCCTGGTCGGAAAAATCAACCGCGACCTAGTGGCGACGATCAACAGCCAGGCGGGCGCTGAGCCGGTCGCCGTCGGCGTCTCCGGCGAAGACGCAGGGTTACTGACCGTCACGCCCGCCGACCGGGCGCTTGGCTTCGTCGGCAACGTCACGGGCGTCCGCGCGGAGTTGCTGCACCGCTTGCTCGACGACGGGCTGACGCCGGTCGTGTCGACGATCGGAGCCAATGCTGAGGGGCAGCCCTACAACGTGAACGCGGACGAGGCGGCGCGCGCCATCGCGGTCGCGATGCAGGCCGAGAAGATCGTCTATCTGACCGCGGTCCCCGGTCTCCTCGAAGACCCCAAGGACGAGAACACGCTGGTGCACCGCCTGACCTCCGCGGAGCTTCGTGACCGGATCGAGCACGAGAGCGTGGGCAAGGGCATGATCCCCAAGCTCAAGGCTTGCGCGGATGCGGTCGACCAGGGCGTCGGCTTCGCGCACATCATCGACGGACGAGTGCACCACTCGCTCCTGATCGAGCTTCTGACCGACCACGGCGTCGGCACGATGGTAAAGCGGGAGGCAAGCTGGTGAGACATCTTCTCGCGATTCGCGACCTGAGCGCCGACGATCTCAAGGAGATCCTCGCGCTGTCGGAAGGCGCCTACACTCACGTCCTGCAGGACAAGGGCGTCGCGCTCTACTTCGAGAAGCCGAGTGCTCGCACCCGCAACTCGATGGAGGTCGCCTCGGCCCAGCTTGGCGGTCACCCCATGTACCTTCAGCCTAACGAGCTCGGCATCGGTTCGCGCGAGAGCGTGGAAGACGTGACCCGCACGCTTGCCTGCTACCACGCAATCATTGCCGCGCGGGTGTTCGATCACGCGCTTCTCGAGCAGATGGCGGCGGTCAATGCGGTACCCATCCTCAACCTGCTTTCGGGAAGCGATCACCCGCTGCAGGCACTGGCCGACCTGCTCACCATCAAGCAGCTGGTCGGCCGCATCGAGGGCGTGCGCATCGCGTTCATCGGAGAAGCAAACAATGTCGCCCGCTCGCTCGCGGAGGCCTGTGTTCTGCTGGGTGCCGAACTCAATGTCGCGAGTCCGGTGGGCTTTGGCTTCGGTCGGCCGATGCTCGCGGTGAACCAGGTGGTCGACCCCGCCGAGGCGGTCGAGGGAGCCGACATCGTCTATTCCGACGTCTGGGTGTCCATGGGCGACGAGGACAGTCCCGATCGCCGGAAGGCCTTCGCACCGTATCAAGTGAATAGCGCGCTGATGGCGAAGGCGCCCGGCGCCCGCTTCCTGCATTGCCTGCCCGCGCACCGGGGCGAGGAAGTCACCGCCGACGTGATCGACGGACCGCAATCGGCCGTATGGAAACAGGCAGAAAACCGGATGCACACGGCGCGCGGAGCGATGCTCTGGCTCGCCCGCGGCAAAGCCTGAGAATCAAGGACGAAGAATGACGAACAAGAAGCTCAAGGTGGTGCTCGCCTATTCGGGCGGCCTCGACACCTCAATCATCCTGAAGTGGTTGCAGACCGAATATGACGCGGAGGTCGTGACCTTCACTGCTGACCTCGGGCAGGGAGAGGAAGTCGAGCCGGCGCGGCGAAAGGCCGAGATGCTGGGCGTGAAGCCGGAGAATATCTTTATCGACGATTTGCGCGAGGAGTTCGTTCGCGATTTCGTCTTCCCGATGTTCCGCGCCAACACGGTCTATGAGGGGCAATATCTGCTCGGCACGTCGATCGCCCGTCCGCTCATTGCCAAGCGGCAGATCGAGATTGCGCGGCAGGTCGGCGCGGACGCCGTCTGCCACGGTGCGACCGGCAAGGGTAACGACCAGGTGCGCTTCGAGCTCGGCTACTACGCGTTGGAACCTAACATCCGCGTGATGGCGCCGTGGCGCGAGTGGAAGTTCGCGAGCCGGGAGGCGCTGATCGATTTCGCCGAGAAGCACCAGATTCCGATCGCCAAGGACAAGCGCGGCGACGCGCCGTTCTCGATCGACGCGAACCTCCTGCACTCGTCCTCGGAGGGTAAGGTGCTTGAGGATCCGTCGGTGGATGCGCCGGAATATGTGCACCAGCGGACGATTTCGCCCGAGGATGCCCCGGACAAGGCAACGACGATCACGATCGATTTCGAGCGCGGCGATCCGGTCGCGATTGATGGCGAGAAGCTATCGCCTGCGACACTGTTAGAACGCCTAAACCAGCTTGGGCACGACAATGGCATTGGCCGCCTCGACCTCGTCGAGAACCGCTTCGTCGGCATGAAGTCTCGCGGTGTCTATGAGACGCCGGGCGGGACGATCCTTCTTGCGGCGCATCGCGGCATCGAGAGCATCACCGTCGATGGCGGCGCGATGCATCTCAAGGACGAGTTGATGCCGCGCTACGCGAGCCTCATCTACAACGGCTTCTGGTTCTCGCCGGAGCGCGAGATGCTGCAGTCGGCGATCGACAAGAGCCAGGAGCATGTCACCGGCCGCGTCACGATGAAGCTCTACAAGGGCAATGCGACGGTCATCGGCCGGACGAGCGACCATTCAATCTACGACCAAGACCTCGTGACGTTCGAGGAAGGCACCGGCGATTACGACCAGCGTGATGCGGCGGGCTTCATCCGGCTGAACGCGTTGCGGCTGCGGACGCTTGGCCAGCGCGAGCGGCGGCTAAAGGCCTAGGTCGGCCTTCGCCTTCGCGACCTGTTCCCGGACACGGTCGGGAGCGGTTCCGCCATAGCTGGTGCGGCTGCGCACGGATGCGTCAACGCTGAGCACGTCGAACACACGCTCATCGATGCGCGGGTCGATGTTCTTCAGGGCTTCGAGCGGGAGCTGGTCGAGCCCGCATCCACGGTCTTCGGCAAGCTTCACCGCTGCACCGGTGATGTGATGCGCCTCACGAAACGGGACGCCGGCTTCGCGCACGAGCCAGTCCGCCAGATCGGTGGCGGTCGAGAAGCCTTGCTCGGTCGCGGCCCGCATCCGCTCCGTCACGAACTCGCAGGTTTCGACCATGCCGCCGAGCGCCTGAAGGGAGATCGTGAGCAGGTCGGCCGCCTCGAAGACAGGCTCCTTGTCGTCCTGCATGTCCTTCGAATAGGCGAGCGGAAGGCCCTTCATCGTCACCATTAGCGATGTGAGGCAGCCCATGATGCGCCCGCTGTGTCCGCGCACGAGCTCTGCCGCGTCGGGATTGCGCTTCTGCGGCATGATCGATGAGCCGGTCGAGAACTCGTCCGCTAGCTCGAGGAAGCCGAACTGCGGGCTGGCCCAGATGATCAGCTCTTCCGCAAGGCGCGACAAGTGCAGGCTGCACTGCGCGGCCGCAGAAAGGTAATCGAGTGCGAAGTCGCGGTCGGAGACACTGTCGAGGCTGTTCGCGGTGGGCCGATCGAACCCAAGAGCCTTAGCTGTGCCCTCGCGATCGAGCGGGAATCCGGTTCCCGCCAAGGCCGCGCTGCCAAGTGGGCTCTCGTTCATCCGGTCGCGAGCGTCTTTGAAGCGCGACAGGTCGCGGCGAAGCATCTCGTAATAGGCCAGGAGGTGGTGACCGAGCGTCACCGGCTGCGCGACCTGCAGGTGCGTGAAGCCGGGCATGACGGTTTCGGCATGCTTGTCCGCGAGTTCTACGAGGGTCCGCTGAAGATCGCGGACGTTCGAAATTGCGTCGTCGCAGGCGCTCCGTACCCACATGCGGAAGTCTATCGCGACTTGGTCGTTGCGTGAGCGCGCGGTGTGCAACCGCCCAGCCGCCGGACCGATCAGTTCGGTCAGTCGATGCTCGACGGTCATGTGGATGTCCTCAAGCTCTAAGCGCTCAGGAACCCCGTCACGCTCGAACTCCTCGGCGATGACCTCGAGGCCCTTCAGGATCGCATCCGCATCCTCAGCACCGACGATCCCTTGATCGCGGAGCATCGTCGCGTGCGCCTTCGATGCCTCGATGTCCTGCCGCCACAGGCGCTTGTCGAATGTGATCGAGGCATTTATGCGCGTCATCAGGTTGGAGGCCTTGCCGCGGAAGCGGCCGCCCCAGGTTTTCTGAGCGGAAGAATCGTCGGACACAGAGGGGCGTTGCCACCGCTCAACTCAGCGGTCAAACCATGCACGAATGGGGCATCCAGCTGGATCCGGCGACGGCACTCGGTCCTGGAGGGGGGAGGGCGCGATCTTCGCCGCCACCCTGCTGTTCATGCTGTGGCCGCTGCTTCTTAATGGCGCGCCATTCTATTCCGAGGATAGCCCTAGCTATCTCCGCGGCGGAGCTTTTGGATTCAGCACCGGGTTTCTGATCCTGGGCCACTGGTGGCAGGCGCTTCTCGGGAGCGCTTCTGCGGTGAGCGCTGCTCCCGATCCGCATGCCGTCGTTTCGACCGCGGTTGCCGAGGCGGGCGGGACACGGTCGGTCATCTACAGCGTCACGACCTACTTGTTACGTGCGCCCGGGATGACCCTGGTTGCTCTTGCGGTCGCGCAGGCTGCTGCCGTGACGGCCATGATCGGCTGCTTTCGGCGCTTGATCGCACCCGGCTTAAGCGTCTCGGTGGCCGTCATGGCGGGTGCGGCCATCGCCTTCCTGACTTCGGCGGGCTGGTACGCGGCCTACGCGGTCCCCGACATTTTCGCCGGCGTGGCGATCTGCGGCGCTCTCGCATTGACGGTCTTCTTCGATCGCCTGAGCAAATTGGCGCGCGCCTTGCTCGTGCTTCTAACGGCCTTTTCCATCACCGTGCACGGCAGTCACCTGCCTTTGACGTTCGCGGTGCTGGTGGCGGGCGTGACCGCCAATCTGTGGCTAAGGCGCAAAACGTCAGTGCCTCTGTTCGCGTGGGCAGCCGGCCCGTTGGTGCTAGCGGTTCTTGCCTTGCTAGCGACGTCTTACGTGGCGTTCGGCGAGTTGAGCCTCGCTCCGAAGCGCTATCCGATCCAGCTTGCGCGGTCGGTCGCAGACGGACCCGGCGCCTGGTACCTGCGCGACCATTGCGCGACCCAGCATTACGCGATCTGCGAGCTGTTCGGGCGCAATCCTCCGCGCGATGTCGGCGACTTCCTGTGGGCGAAGACTGGCGTCCGGTATCGGGCAACACCGGAGCAGATGGACCGCATCCGGGCGGAAGAGAGCATGATCGTCCGCGCCGCAGCCATGGAATATCCGGGTGTGCAGATCCGGCGGTCGGTGACGAACACGTTCGTGCAGCTTTTCCGATTCGGTCCGCAGGGCCTGATTTTCGGGCGGCGGATTGTTGGCGCCGAAGACCCCACGCTGGAACAGGCGAGCCCTGACCGGCCAGCACTAAAGGTTGCGGGCTTCTTCCTCATCTACGCCAGCTTTCTGGCCAGCATTGTGGCGCTGATTGCTTACCGGCGACGCCTGACGAGAGAGGAGGTGGCGGCGATCTGCGTCGTGGCCGTCGGACTACTCGCGAACGCGGCGGTCTGCGGAATCCTGTCTGCCGTCACCGACCGCTATCAGGGACGCGTGGCCTGGGTGCTGCCCGCGCTCGCTTGCGCCATCCTGTTGCGTGTTTGGAATGGAAGCAGACCGCCCGTCACCAGCGCGTAGGTCACGCTGGCATAGAGGTGATAGCACCAGTGCAACGCAATGTCTGCCAAGCCGGCTCGCAGACCTGCGGTCCTGAACAGGAAAGCGAGAAACCTGAAATTCAGGGCGATGTAAGCGGCCGCTGCGAGAGGGACGAAGGGCCATAGGCTGGGCCGCCAGGCCGTGAACAGCGCGGCCACCCAGACGAGGTGTGCACAAACCGCCGCGGCCCGCTCACGCTTTGAAATGTTGAGATCGTTCGCCTTGCCGCGGCCGTCGCGCATCAGGCGGGCCCATGGGATCGCGCGGCGGAAGATGTCCGTCTTCCAGAGCTGGCCTAGGCCCCAGTCCTTGTGGTGCGTGCCGAGCGCATCCTTTACCAGCACAATTCGGCCGCCTCCTTCGACGATGCGGATGCCAAGCTCGACGTCTTCGATGCTCGGTTCTTCGAACATCGGGTTGAATCCGCGATGCGTTTGAAAGGTTGCCCGCCTAATGGCGCCGAGACCGCTCCAGAAGGTGAAGGCTTCCGTGCGGCCTTGCTGGTGAACCCAGTGGTGGCGGAGGTTTGCGTAGAGCGCTGACAAGCGCCGCGATTTCGGATGATCATCGTAGGAGCCGAAAGCGGCAACGGCGTCCGTCCTGACTAGCGGTTCCTCGAGCCTTCCGAGCGCTTGCGGATGGACTGCCACATCTGCGTCCACAAACACGATAGTGTCGGCCTCGGTCAGGCCAGCGGCGTAATTCCTTCCGATCGCGGGTCCCTGTTGCGAACCGCCATTCCCAACTACGACCGCACCGGCAGAGCGTGCAATTGATGCCGTGTCGTCGGTCGACCCATCGTCGAACAGGATAATTGCGTCGGGTTTCCGGTTCGACTTGGCCAGCGCGTTCAGACAGTCCGAAAGGGTCGAAGCCGCATTGTATGCGGGAATGACCACGGCGAGCTTGCCCTGGGATGCGCTCACTGGCGCTCCGCCTTAGCCGGCTCACCGCGCTGCCCACCGACCTGGAACTCCTCGTGATAGGAACGCTCCACGTTCACGTCCCAGAGGTCGTGGCTCTCGCCCAAAATGTTCCGTGCCGCGAGCATGGCCGTCAGCATCGAATGGTCCTGGTTGTTATAGCGATGCATTCCGTTGCGGCCGACGACCTGGAGGTTCTCGAAGCCTTCGATCCAGGCCCGGATTTCCGCGAGCGCCGCGCGATAGTCTCGGTCGTAGACCGGATAGGCCTTCTCCTGCCGGATCACCGTTCCATCGACGACCGATCCCGGGCGGGCCAGACCTAGTTCCTCCAATTCCTTTGTCGCCAGAGCAATCAGGTGGGCATCGTCCGAATCCCACAACTCGCTGCCGGTGTCGCAGAAATATTCCATACCGATGCTCGATTTGCCCGGCTCGGGAACGAGGTCGGGCGACCATGCGCGGAAATTCTGGATCCGTCCGACGCGCTGTTCGGGGCTGTGAACGTAGATCCAATTGTCGGCGAACGGATCTGCGTGATCGAGGATGAGGACGACGATCAGGAAATCGCGATATTTGAGATGCTCGGCTGCCTTCTTCACGCTTTCCGGCGCAGATGGGTCCATGGCTCGAACGAGGTCTCGAAGCGGCATTGACGAGATGAACTCGCTGCCCTCCACGACACAGGTCGATGGGTGTGCCTTACCGTTTTCCCGAACCTCGACCGCGCTTACTTTCTTGCCGTCGTTCAGGATGCGGACGACCTCGCTGTTCATCCGGACCGTCTGGCCGCGCTCGACGATGCGATCGCGGAACATCTCCCACATCATGCCCGGACCAAGGCGGGGATAGCGGAATTCTTCGATCAGGCTTGTGCTGTCGTTCTTCGCGGTGAAGGCGCTGAGCACGGCTTTCTTCAGCGACAGATTCTTGATCCGCTGTTCCGCCCAGTCCGCCCGGATTTCCGCGCAGGGAATGCCCCAGACCTTCTCTGTGTAGGTGCGGAAGAAGTGCTGGAAGAGGCGGCCGCCGAAGCGGTTCATCACCCACTGCTCGAAATTCTCTTCGATCGGATGCGGGCGGACCTGCCACTTCACGTAGCTGAGCGCGATCCGGACGGTCTCGTAAGCGCCGATCGTTCTCAGCGCGTTGAAGGGGCGGAGCGGGTAATCGTAGAATTTGCTGCGGTAGTAGATGCGGCTCATGCGCGGGCGAAGGAGGAACTCTTCGCCGCAAACCTCATGCCAGAGATCGTCGACCTCCTTGACCTTGGTGAAGAAGCGGTGTCCGCCGATGTCGAAGCGGTAGCCCTTGTACTCCTCAGTCCTGGCGATGCCCCCGACCTGGTTGCTTCCCTCGAGGACGGTGACCTTGAGCGCGGGGTTGAGCTTTCCGAGCTCGTAGGCCGCAGTGAGCCCAGCGGGGCCGCCGCCGATGATTACGACGGAGCCGGACGAGCCTTCTGGCCGTTCAGTCGGAGCATCCCACGCGACTGAGACTTGCTCTTCACTGTCTGTCATTCACGTCCGCACCGAGTTTCGATCGGCCGGCAAGTATCCTGAATACCGGGGAATGACTGCTGCTCTAAATCGAGCGTCCCGCTTCGAGACGATGCCGGCGATCGGCCGGGATTATCGCATGTTACCAGCCGTTGTTGAACTCCGAATGCAAATGACTGAAATTCGAGTGGATGGACACCGTTCGCCTTGGCCGATCCCAGCTGATCTCCAGCGTCATCGGACTGGGTGGCGGAAGCAGCGGCCGCTTCGGCCTGGCGAAGGGCGGCACCAAGTCCGATGCGGTGAGGCTCATCCGCACGGCGCTCGATCTCGGCATCACTCACTTCGACGGTGCCGGACTTGCTGGAGGCGTGGACGAGCTGCTGGTTGAGGGGCTCGCCGGACGGCGCCAGGGCATCCTCCTCGCGACCAAAGTGCATCTTGGGATCGATCCTCCCTTCGCCAGTGGCAAATCGGCGCAGCGCCTTTCCTCATGGACGGCGCGGCGGTCCGGATTGGTCTGCTCGGCCGCAACCTTGAGAAAGAGGGTCGAACGGACTCTCCGTTCGTTGAAGACCGATCGGGTCGACGTCCTGTACCTGCACGCCGTTTCTCCCAGGCAGTACGCTTTGGTAGCCGAGCGCATCTTGCCTGAGCTCCTGCGTCTAAGGGAAGAGGGGAAGGTCCAAGCCATCGGCATTACCGAGGCGTTCCTGAAAGATCCGAAGCACCGGATGCTGGAGGCAGCGGTGACGGACGCCAATCTCGATGTCGTGATGGTTGGCTTCAACTTTCGCAATGCAAGTGCCGGCGAGCATGTCATACCCGCTGCAGCGAAAGCCGACATGGGCACGGTAGGGATGTTCGCGCTTCGCGGCCTTTTCAGGCGCAAGGCGCGCCACATCGAGACCTTCACAAGGGAGATCGCCGAAGCCGGTGCATTCGATCTGGCGGATCTGGCCTATCGCTATTGCCGCCATCACTCAGGATTGAACGTCGTGCTGACAGGCACCGGCAATCCGGAGCACTTGCGTCAGAACGTCAGGTCCGCTCTCGCGCCGCCTCTTTCTGAGCAGGTGCTCGCTCATCTGAAGAAGCATGTACGCGAAGATGATCCTCGTTGATCACGAGCCAGGTCAGTCCTCCGATCGCGCCCACGACAAGGCGCACCAGCCCGAAGACGATCGATAGAGCCAACGCCTCCTTCGCGCCGACCCCCGCGATGGCCAAAAAGTAGACGAAGGTGAGCTCGCGAATGCCCCAGCCGCCAAGGGATACTGGGACCATTGCGACCAGTAGCGCGGCGGGCGTCAGCGCGAAGAGGGCGGCGACCGAGATCGGGATGCTCAGCCCAACGGCTAGACACGCGAGTATTGCGACGCGCAGCAGGTGCTGAACGAGAGCGGCGACCCAGCTGACCGCGTTGCGTGAACTTGGAACGAGTAATCGCCGGAACTCCTCGGAGGCAGTCTCAAGCTTCCGGAATAACGGCCATCTCTCGAGCCAGGAGTCGCGCAAGGGAAGGTGGACGAGCACGAGAAGGACGGCGAAGGCCGCAACCGCTGCGAGCAGGATCGTCGACAGGAGCATCGTCTCGCGCTTCCTATCGGCCAGTCGCAGCGCGATCGGGAATCCCGCCATCATGACCAGCACTAGCGTGGCGTAGGACAATGCGCGCTGGGCGATGATCACTCGCGCTGCGGCACCGACGGACATGCCGACGCGAGACAGTTGCACGCCGCGGAACACGTCGCCGCCGATCGTCGATGGCGCCAGGTTGGCGAAAAACCACCCGACGAGGCTGTAGAGCAGGGCCGAGCCGGCGGACAGCCGACGCCCGAACGTGCGCAGGATGCCCGCCAGCAGCACGGCGTCGGAGACGACCAGCAGTCCCGTCAGCAGGAGGGCGGCGGCCGCCCAGCCGACGTTGAGATCAGAAAGGAGAACCGCGACGCCACGGAAGTCGACCGTGCGGAAGGCGATCCACAGCAAGAGAGCGGTGACCAGACATTTGATCGCGAGTTTCACAGCGGCCCCGGTTCCAACATGACACAGCGCGTTACCCGGAATTCTTTGCGCAAGCGTATCTATCGCAGTAGTTTTCGCTCGTTGCGAGGCTAGCAGGGGCTTGTGCGGGTGACGTCTGACTTCGGACAAGCAGCGTTGCCCAATAGCCCCAAGCTGTTGATGCTGGGCCTCGATGCGGTGAGCCTCCCCTTCATTCGAGAGAATCTCGACGCCCTTCCAACCCTCGCGTCACTGCTCAGTGAGGGCATGCTCCGCGACCTCAAATCGTCAGCGACCTATTTGTCGGCAAGCGTCTGGCCCACGTTCTCCACCGGCGTGCAGCCAGGCGAGCACGGCCAGTATTTCCCGTTTCAATGGTCCGGCGAAACCCGGCACTATCGGCGTGTCGCCGACCCGCGATGGTCGAACCAGTTCGATTGTGAGCCCTTTTGGCATCGCGTGACGCGAGCGGGACATCCGGTGATCGCATTCGACGTCGCTCACGCGCTTCACGACGAGCGCGCACCGTGCTTGCAGATCACCAATTGGTCGTACCAAAGCTCCGGCGCGGCCAAGTCTTCACATCCAGAAATCTTGCGCGAGATCCAGCGGCGCTTCGGAAAGCGACCAATCGGCCCGGAAGTGCCTGTCGCGAAGACGGCCAGGCAGTGCGCCTCGATCCAGAAACACCTGAGCTCTGCGGTTCGGGCCAAGGCGGACGCCACGATCTACCTCATGCAAAGGCCTTGGAGCCTGTTCGTGACCGGCTGGTACGAGGCGCATCGCGCGGGTCACAACCTTTGGCCCGTCGAAGGCGAATTCGCCTCTGACGCTGCGCCGGATGCGATGCTCGAAGTCTACCGCGAGACCGATCGTCAACTGGGGCGGGTGCTCGCGGCGCTTCGCGAACAGGATGCCGAGACGTCCGTACTCCTGTTCTCGCTTCACGGAATGGAGCCCAACCGCGCTCAGGACCATTTCCTCGGTGAAATCCTGAACCGGCTGAACCGGCTTTACCTGGGGCAGGCAACCAGTGGCTCGACCAGGTCGTCGGCGCTGAACACGATGGCCTTCCTCCGGGCGGCTCTTCCCCCGACGCTGCAATATCGTGCGGCAAGCCTCCTCGGCGAAGATGTGCAGGACTGGGTGGTCAATCGATCGCTGACGGGCGGTCGCTATTGGAGCCGTACCCCGTCCTTCCCGATATTGAGCGGAGGCGAGGGGCTTATTCGTCTGAGCGTGAAGGGCAGGGAAGCACCGGGCTATTTCGAGCCGGGAAGCGCCGATCTCGCGGACTATGTGGATTGGCTGTGCGCGCGGCTGGGCGCGATCAAGGTCACTGCGACGGGCGAGCCGTTGATCCGCCGGATCAGTGTCGTCGACGACGAACTGCCGGGATCTCGGCGACGTTTCCTTCCCGATCTAATCCTTGAATGGGCCCCGGATGCGCCGGTCAGCGGGGTGGGTTCACACGACATTGGGGAGATCGAAGTGTTCCTCGCGACCGGACGGGGCGGCAATCACAATGATTCCGCGTTCCTCGTCGCTACGGGCGGGAGGGCTTTCCTGGATGAAGTCGAACGCGTGCGGGACATCGCGGAACTCGGTCCGGTCGCGGAAAGCTACCTCGCGCCGTTTAGTGCTTAGCGTTCTGGACATCCACGCGAATGATCGCACCCTTCGTGAAAGATCGCGCCGCGGCGGCAAGATCGGCGGGCGTGATGCTGTCGAGACTTGCGCGCAACTGCTCGTGAGACACTAGCCCTTCTGTCGCGACGAAATTGCGGATGAGCTTGTCGGCGAGTTCGTCATTGCTCTGGGCTGCGGACACATCACGGCCGAGCAGGTGAGCGCGGGCGGCATCGACCTCCGCCTGCGTTGGCGGCTCGCTGATCAGCTTCGCGAGTTGCGCCTTGAGCTCGCTTTCCATCGCATCTGCCTTGTCCGGGTCGACGCCGGTCGAGATCGCCACCCAGGTTCGCCGTCCATCGGTCCCCAGCGCGCTGTAGATGTGATAGACGAGCCCCTTCTCGGTGATAGCGGACCTCCCCAGCCTGCCGGAGTAATCGTGCGTCAGGACGTAGAGCAGCATTCGCCACGCCAGCGCTTCACGGGTGCCGGGTGCCGGGCCTTCGACGACATACCCGAGGCCTCCTTGCGCAAGGGGTTTGGCAATCTTCTCCCGGACGCCCTGGCCGCGTGGTGCGGCATGGTCGGCGGGCACCTTGGCTGCAGGCGTCGTGCCAAGTTCCTTCTCAAGCATGGCAAAGGTCTTAGAAGGATCGACACTGCCGGCCACGACGACCGCGATCGGTTGTGGGGGAACGGCGGCGCCCGTGATCATTTGCGCCTCGATGATCTGTTGAAGCCGGGTCTCGGGATCGCTGCTCGGTTCGGCCGGGCCCGCCGGACCTTCGCGCAGCGCCGCGAGCGTCCGCTTCACCAGGTCGCCCAACGCGGCCGGGTCCCCCGAGCGGAGAACGAGACCGAGTCCCGGCAAGTCACCAGGTCTCCTTCCGTTCTTCACAGGCGCCGATAGTAGAAGCTCGACCGAAACCGTGTCGGAGAGTGGACTATGCTGGACGATGGCAGATAGCCCTCCCGAAAGGCGCCTCATCTCCGGCGCTGCCGCCTGCGTCGCGGGCGGATGTGAGCCTTGGCGATTCTCTGCAGACTTCTGGTTCGCCACGCCGAGCGTAGCTTCGGGCTGGGGGCCGGGGACCATCCATGCGACCGTCCGCTTTTCGGGCGCGAGATAGGTTCGGGCGACGCGCTGAACGTCTTTCGCACTGACCTTTGCTATGGATGCCGGGAGGCCAAGCAGCACATCCAGTGCACCGATCCCTTCGAAATAAGCGAGCTGGTGCGCCGCATCCTCGGTCGTGAGGATATCCTCGCTCAGCGTCTTGGCGAGGTGCGTTTTTGCTTGCTGAAGCTGCGTCGTTGAAATCGGTCGATCGCGAAGGTCAGCGATCTTGCTTTGTATCTGTCGCTCGACCGTTGCCTGATCCGCTTGCGCTGCGATCGTGCCGCTGAGCATGTACAGAAACGGGTCGTGCGTCGCGGGCAGCCAGGCGCCGATGTCTTCGGTGATACCGGCAAGGAGGGACCCTTCGGCCGCCGGGCTCGCGGACCAGCCGCTCTGCCGGGGGTTGAGGCCCGGAGTCCCGGAAAACAATTGCTGAACGAGGAGAAACGCGGGGAAGTCACCGCTTGACGCGGCGGGCGAGGGGAATGCGATCTGGAAATACTGCCGGTCGACGGGCCCGGTGAGCTGGGTTCGCCTCTCGCCGCGCTGACGCAGTTCCGCCGTGAAGTGCGGCGCGGCGACGGCTCTTGCGGGCACGTTTGCGAAGGTTCGCTCCACTAGTGCCTTGGCCTGCGCGAGATCGAAGTCGCCGGCGATGGCGAGAACCGCGTTCCCCGGCGCGTAATGGCTCGCGTAATAACTACGCGCATCATCGATCGTGAGCTGCTCCACATCGCTCACGTATCCGGCCATCGGGCTTCCGTAGGGATGTGACTGGATCGCGGTTCGGGCGACGGCGTCCTGGAGCACCGACATTGGATCGTTCTCGTAGCTGTGAAGCTCCGTGACGACCGCGCCTTTTTCCGCAGTAATCGAGCCTGGGTCGATCACCGTTCGTGCCATGCGGTCGGCCTCGATTCTCAGGAGCAGTTCCAGCCCATCGCGCGGCATGGTCGCGAAGTAGGTCGTTTGGTCCATGGCCGTATAGCCGTGCCATTCGCCGCCCGCGTCGTAGATGAGCTCCGTCGCGCGTCCCCGCGGGAAGTTGGCGCTGCCTCGAAACGCCAGATGTTCAAGGAAATGAGCGAGGCCCGTCTTGCCGGTCACCTCGGCCGCGGAACCGCTCTTGTAGAGAACTTGCACGCTGACCACCGGAAAGCTGTGATCTTCGAGCATAATGACCGTGAGGCCGTTCGGCAGATGGCTGACGGAGGCCCTGTTGAGATCGAGCTTGGCGGAGGCCGGGGCTGCACAGGCGACGGCGAACGCGAGAAAGAAGAACCGTAGCGACTTCATCGGGCGGCATTGAAGCCGAAGCTACGGACGTTAGTCTAGCGTAATGACCTCGGCGCACGTTTTTCACCGCTTCACATCGGCGCGCCCCCCAATCGCCACTCACGGCGAAGGCATTTACCTCTTCGATGCCGAAGGCCGTCGGTATGTCGATGCGTGCGGCGGAGCGGCGGTCTCGTGCCTCGGGCATGCGCACCCGGAGATCGCAGCGGCAGTGGCGGAGCAGGTCGCCAAGCTCGAATATGTTCACACCGGTTTCTTCACGTCCGAAGCAGCCGAAGAGCTTGCGGATACGATGGCGGAGATGTCGCCGGGGCTCGAACGGGTCTGGTTTACGGGCAGCGGCTCGGAGGCGATCGAGGCAGCGCTGAAGCTTGCTCGCCAATACCATCTGGAGCGCGGAGACATCGGCAGAAGCCGCGTCATCACGCGTCGGCAGAGCTATCACGGCAATACGCTCGGTGCGCTCGCCGCCGGCGGAAGCGTCTGGCGGCGCGCGCCTTACGAGCCGCTGCTGATCGAGGTGCCGGAGATCGATACGTGCTTCGAATATCGCTTCGCGGAGCCGGGCGAGACTGCTGAGGCTTACGGTCGCCGTGCTGCGCAGGCCCTCGATGACGAGATCGTTCGGCTTGGCCCGGATACGGTGATTGCCTTTCTGGCCGAGACGATCGTGGGAGCTACCGCCGGCGCCGTTCCGCCGGCCGGCGATTATCTCCGGCAAGTCCGCGAGACTTGCGATCGCCATGGCGTTCTCCTCATCCTCGACGAAGTCATGTGCGGAAGTGGGCGAACGGGCACCTTCCTGGCCTGCGAACAATATGGGGTCGTTCCCGATATTCTCACGCTCGGAAAGGGCCTTGGTGCCGGTTACCAGCCCATCGGGGCGGTCATGTGCACGAGCGAGGTCTATGACGCGGTTGCGAGCGGTTCGGGGGCGTTGAAGCACGGCCAGACGTACAATGCCCACCCCGTTGGGTGCGCGGCAGGGCTTGCAGTCCAGCGCGTCATACGGCGCGATCGGCTTCTCAAGCGGGTTTGTGAGGCGGGTGAGCAATTGAGCAACCTGCTTGAAGCTCGCTTCGCCAACCATCCCAACGTGGGCGACATACGCGGTGTGGGTCTTTTGCGGGCCATCGAACTCGTGAAGGATCGCGCGACTAAGGCGCCGTTCGATCCCGCACTCGCGCTGCATCAGCGCGCTAAGGAGGACGCATTCGAACGCGGGCTGCTGATCTATCCGGGCGGAGGCACGATCGACGGCCGCAGCGGTGACCACATCCTGCTCGCGCCGCCCTACCACGTCACCGACGGCGAACTCGAACTGATCGTCGACCTGCTCGCCAAAACCCTGGATTCGATACTGCCCTCATGACTCGCGATCCACGCTACGACATCCTGTTCGAACCCGTCCGCATCGGTCCGGTCACGGCGCGCAACCGCTTCTACCAGGTCCCCCACTGCACCGGCATCGGATGGACGCAGCCGGAGACCCTCGCGCGCCTGCGCGGGATCAAGGCGGAGGGCGGCTGGGCCGTCGTCGCGACCGAGGAAACGGAGATTCATCCGACCGGCGACTGCGAGCCGTTCCACGAGGGGCGCCTGTGGGACGACCGCGACATTCCGGCGATGGCGATCATGGCCGACGCCGTGCACGAATATGGAGCGCTCGCGGCGATCGAGATCATGCACCACGGCGGCTCGGCGGCGAATTGGGGAACCCGACTCGCGCCCATGGCGCCTTCGCACCGCCCGATCATCTATTACTCGCCGGTCCAGGCTCGGCGGATGGACAAGCAGGACATTCGCGACCTGCGCAAATGGCACCGCGACGCGGCGATCCGGTCGAAGAAGGCGGGCTTCGACATCGTCTACGTTTATGCGACGCACGATCTGTCGATCGCGCAGCAGTTTCTCGAGCGGCGCAAGAACGATCGCATCGACGAATATGGCGGCAGCCTGGAGAACAGGGCGCGACTGCTGCGAGAGCTGATCGAGGATACGAAGGAGGCCGTGGGCGACAAATGCGCCGTCGCCGTTCGCATCGCCGCAGATGAGCTGATCGGCGACATCGGTCTGACCCACGATGGCGAGGCGCGCGACGTGATCGCCATGCTCGCCGAGTTGCCCGATCTGTGGGACGTCAACATCTCGAACTGGCCTAACGACAGCCAGACGTCCCGCTTCGCCAAGGAGGGCTTCCAGGAGCAGTACACGAGCTTCGTGAAGTCGCTGACGACCAAGCCCGTGGTCGGCGTAGGCCGCTTCACTTCGCCAGACACCATGGTCTCGCAGATCAGGCGCGGCATTCTCGACTTCATTGGCGCCGCGCGGCCCTCGATCGCCGATCCTTTCCTTCCGAAGAAGATCGAGGAAGGGCGGGTCGACGAGATCCGCGAATGCATCGGCTGCAACATGTGCGTGTCGAGCGACTACACGTCGACCAACCTGCGCTGCACGCAGAACCCGACGATGGGCGAGGAGTGGCGAAGGGGCTGGCACCCGGAGATCATCCCGCCGAAAAAGTCCGAGGGTTCGGTGCTGGTCGTGGGCGCGGGTCCTGCCGGGCTGGAAGCAGCGCTCGCCGCCGCCCGGCGCGGATTCGAGGTGCACCTCGCCGAGGCGGGTTCCGACCTCGGCGGTCGGGTCACGCGCGAGAGCCGCTTGCCGGGCCTTTCGGAGTGGGCGCGTGTGCGCGACTGGCGCGTGGGTCAGCTCGAGCGGATGGCCAATGTCTCGATCTATCGCGACAGCACGCTGGAGGCCGAACATGTGCTGGAATTCGGAGCGCGGCATGTCGCTCTTGCGACGGGCTCCACGTGGCGGCGCGACGGCATAGGCCGGGATTCAGGCTTCGAAGTGCCGGGCTTCGACCTTCAGAATGTCTTCACGCCCGACGACCTGATGAGCGAGCGCGTTCCGTCGGCTGGCCCCGTCATCATCTGGGACGACGATCATTATTACATGGGCGGCGTGCTTGCTGAGCGCTGCCGGGCCGCGGGTTTGGACGTGACGATCGTCACGCCCGCCGCGATGGTCTCAGCCTGGACGGTGAACACCCTGGAGGCCGTGCCGATCGCGAAACGGATCGCGCGCCTCGGGATCGATGTCGTGACGTACGCGAGCGTGGTCAGCTTCGATGGCGCGAAAGTCGTGCTCGTGAGCGGCCTGACCGGTGAGGCGAGCGAGTTGCTGTGTGCGTCGTTGGTCACGCTCACGGCGCGGCTGCCCGTTGAGGCACTGTACCTCGACCTCGAAGGCACCCGCGACCGGTGGACCGATGCCGGCATCGCCTCGCTCACGCGCATCGGCGATTGCTGGGCGCCGAGCACGATCCAGCAGGCCGTCTATACGGGGCATAAGTGGGCCAGGGGCCTCGACGAGGAGCCCGAGCTTCTCATTCCTCGCGAGCTGCCGAGGATCGAGTCCGGACGCCTGAAAGTCGATCTATGAGGCTTGCGCTCGCGCTCCTCGCGATGGTCGTCGCGGCGAACCAAGCGGATGCGCGAGCACGCGACCTCGGCGTTCCGTTCGAAGGTTCGCCCGGACCGCTGAACGCGATCACGGACGTGCGCGGTGTGGAGGTCGGCCAAAAGACGCTGATTGATGGCGAGGGGCCGCTGAAGTTCGGCGTGGGGCCGGTGCGCACTGGTGTGACCGTCGTATTCCCGCGCGGTCATGCCGATCCGCGCCCCGTTTACGGTGGCTTCTTCAACCTCAACGGCAATGGCGAGATGACGGGCCGCGCCTATCTCGACGACTTCGGCATCGTGCAGGGACCGATCGGCATTACCGACACGAACGGCGTCGGGCAGGTCTATGCCGGTATCCAGCAATGGAGCGCCAAGCATTTCTCAAGCGCGACCTGGCCGGTCGTCGCCGAGACCTGGAGCGGCTATCTCAACGATCTCGAAGGCTTTCACGTTACTGCCGACACGGCAATTGCGGCTCTGGACACGGCTCGCTCGGGTTCCGTGGAGGAAGGAAACGTCGGCGGCGGGACCGGCATGGTCTGCTTCGGCTTCAAGGGCGGCATCGGCACTGCGTCGCGTGTCGTGTCCCTGGCCGATCGAAGCTACACTCTCGGCGTGCTTGTCCAATGCAATACGGGCGATCGGAAGGTACTGCGGATCGCTGGCGCGCCCGTCGGCGCAGCGCTAGCGAAGCGCTGGCTTCCCTGCTTCGATCCGAAGCTCGCGGCGAAGCCTGGCGATCTGCCCGCTTGCACCGCTGACGGATCGAGAGGCCTGCCGTCGCCTGACGAAGGGTCGATCATCATCGTGGTTGGCACCGATGCCCCGCTGATGCCGAAGCAGCTCGACCGCGTGGCCAAGCGCGCTGCCATGGGTTTGGCGCGGCTCGGTTCCTACTCGGGCAACGGTTCGGGCGATCTGATCGTCAGCTTCTCGACTGCGCCGGCTGAAGTGAACCATGAAGACCAGCAGAAGCCGGACGCGGTCATGCCCGTCGCGAACGCGAACATCGATCCATTGTTAGAAGCAACTGTGCAGGCGACAGAGGAAGCGATCGTCAACGCGCTCGTCGCTGCCCGCACGATGACCGGCGCGAACGGAGCACGATACTTCGGCATCCCGCACGACGAGCTCCGCACCATTCTGAAGAGCTACAACCGGCTAGAGGCCCGCAAATGAACCTGCCGCGCGTTACTTATTCCAACACCGGCGAGGATTTTTCCGGCGTTCATGCTTTCCTCGACGAGATCATTCCGGATGCCGAGGCGCGCCTCTTCGGCAATATTCGGCCTGGACTGATCGGCGGGCTGGATCGTCCAGAGGGCCATGTGGTCACCGCGCGAAGTCCGATCGACTATAGCGTCATCCTCGGCGACTTCCCGCAAGCCGACGGCGCCATCGTGGACGAGGCGGTAGAAGCCGCGCGTTCGGCCTATCCGTCGTGGCGCGCCATGGGCTGGCAACGGCGCATCGCCATCCTTCGATCCGGAGCGGACGTGCTCGAAGAGCGCAAGTGGGACTTGTCGGTCGCGTGCTTGATCGAAGTTGGAAAGTCGCGGCTCGAGGCGGTCGGAGAGGTCGAGGAAGCGATCGATCTAGTACGGCACTATTGCGACGAGATGGAGCGCACGGATGGCTTCCGCGAGGAGCGACCCGGCGCCTCAGCGGCGGAGAAATGCAGCGTTGTGCTTCGGCCCTACGGCGTCTTCGGAGTGATCGCGCCGTTCAACTTCCCCGTCGCCTTGTCGGTCGGAATGATGTCAGCGGCGCTGGTGGCGGGCAACACAGCGGTCTTCAAGCCGAGCGACGCAGCGGGACTGACCGGACGGCTAGTCGTCGAGGCGCTCGTAGATGGTGGACTTCCGGACGGCGTTCTCAACCTCGTCCAAGGCGGCCGTGAGACGGGCGAATTGCTGGCCAAGCATCCGCGGGTCGACGGCTTCGCGTTCACGGGCTCGAATGCGGTCGGCATGACCATCCTGCGCCGTGCGGCGGCGTCAACCGCGACCCGACCGGTCCTCGCGGAGATGGGCGGCAAGAACCCCGCCTTCATCACCGCGACCGCGGATCTCAACGTTGCGGCTCTGGGCGTTGCCCGCTCCGCGTTCGGCTTGTCCGGACAGAAGTGCAGTGCGGCGTCTAAGGCCTATGTCGACCGATCCATCTTCGACGACTTCGTCGGCGCGCTGATCGGTACCACCAACAAGCTTGTCGTGGGCGATCCTCGCCGGCAGGAAGTCTTCATGGGGCCGGTCATCAATGATGAGGCCCAGGAACGGCTGACGCGGGCAGCGCGTGAGGCGGACACGCACGGGACCGTTCTGTTAGGCGGCGAGCGCCTCGAAGGCGGCCTGTTCGACGGCGGGCCCTACGTCGAGCCGACGATCGTTTCCGGACTCCCGAGCGGTCATCGTATCAATCGAGACGAGCTCTTCACCCCCTTCCTGAGCTTGCTGCCTTTCGAAGACCTGGAGGAGGCAATCGCGGACTCGAACCGGAGCGCCTTCGGACTGACCGCGGGTGTCTACACGCAGGACGAGCAGGAACTCGGACTCTTCCTCAACACGATCGAGGCCGGCGTGCTCTATGCCAACCGCGCGAGCGGAGCGACGACGGGCGCCTGGCCCGGCTTCCAGACCTTTTGCGGATGGAAGGGCTCGGGAACGACCGGGAAGGGCGGGCTTGGCAGCTGGTACGTCCCGCAGTTCATGCGCGAGCAGAGCCACACCTTGTTCGGCACACTGTGAAGCCGGTGCGCTTTTGGCTCGTTCTTGTCGCATTGCTCGGTGCAGCCACAGCGGCGCACGCTGAGCGCGAGCCGGTCCTGAAGCAGGTCGACCTACCGCACACATATTATTGGCGCGAGCTTTACATCCCGCAGCTCACTAGTGGACCATCGAGCCTGAGCTTCACGCCGGACGGCGAGGCGCTGGTCTACAGCATGGAAGGATCGCTTTGGCGGCAGACGATCGGCTTGGGCGAGGCGGTCGAGCTGACTCACCCGCAGGGTGCGTACGATTACCAGCCCGATGTTTCGCCTGACGGGCGGAGCGTCCTTTTCAGCCGGTACGACGGATACGGGATCGAGCTTTGGCGCTTGGATCTGGAAAGTGGCCGGGAGCAACAGCTTACGACCGGCAAGGCCGTCAACGTCGAGCCGCGTTTGTCACCTGACGGCAAGCGCATCGCGTGGATCTCGACGCAAGGCACCGGGCACTTTAACCTGTTTGTTGCCGACGTCGCGACGGAAGGCTTGCGCAACGCCCGCCGCCTGCTCGGCGAGCGCCAGAGCAAGATCGGCCGCTACTATTATTCGAAATTCGATCACGTGCTGAACCCGTCGTGGACTCCCGACGGGAAGCGCATCCTTTACGTGACGAACAACGAGGTCGCCTGGGGCACGGGAGACCTCTGGTCGGTTGCCGTCGATGACCCGAGCGATCGCCGGAAAGTTCTAAGCGAGGAGACGAGCTGGAGCGCGCGCCCGGAGACGTCGCCGGACGGGAAGCAGGTCCTGTTCGCGAGCTATCATGGGCGGCAATGGCGCCAGCTCTGCCTAACGACGCCGGAAGGCGCCGCGCCACTTCCGCTGACGTTCGGTGAGTTCGATCGTTCCGGGGCGCGATGGTCGCCGGATGGCGAGCGCGTGGCCTTCATCAGCAACGAGGGCGGCAATACGAGCCTCGCCGTTCGTGACTTCATCGGCGGTGCGACGACACAGATCGTCGTCAAGACCCGGCGGTACAAGGGCACTCGCGCAAGGCTGACGATCGACATTCGCGACGAGCGCGGCCGCAGCGTGCCGGCAAGAGTTTCAGTTCTCGGCAGCGATGGGAGGGCGACGGCGCCTGCGTCCGCGTGGATGCATGCGGACGATGGATACGACCGGACGCTCCAATTTGCCGAGACTCACTACTTCCACTGCCCGTCTACGTGTACAGTCGAAGCGCCCGCCGGCGACGCGAAAATCTGGGTGCAGCGAGGCTTTCGCCACTTGCCCTGGCGGCAGACCGTGAAGCTGGCCCCGAGCACGGAAAAAACCGTGCCCGTCAGCCTGCAGCTCAACGATCTGCCGGCTTCGTTCGGGACCTGGCGGAGCGCCGACCTGCACGTCCACATGAACTACGGCGGGACGTACCGGAACACGCCGGAGAACCTGGCGAAGCAGGCGCAGGCCGAGGACCTCAACGTCGTCTACAATCTGATCGTCAATAAGGAGGAACGGGTTCCCGACATCGCTTACTTCCGCGGCGATCCCGACCCGGCGAGCGGGCCCGACACGCTGATCATGCACTCGCAGGAATTCCACACGAGCTATTGGGGGCACCTGGGGCTCCTGCACCTGTCCGATCATGTGATTACGCCGGACTTCTCGGCATACCAGCACACGCCGCTGGCGAGCCCTTATCCCTTTAATGGCGTGGTCGCCGACCTCGCGCATGCCCAAGGCGGGCTGGTGGGCTATGTACATCCATTCGACTGGATCATCGATCCAGCCAGGGAAACGACGCTTTCGAACGAGTTTCCGGCCGACGTCGTGAACGGAAAGGTCGACTATATCGAGGTCGTCGGCTTCTCCGATCACAAGTCGACCGCGGCCATCTGGTACCGGCTGCTGAACCTCGGCTTCCGCCTGCCCGCAGGAGCAGGGACGGATGCGATGGCGAACTATGCTTCGTTGCGCGGGCCCGTGGGGATGAACCGCGTCTTCCTCGACACCGGCGGAGACCTTAGCCCGGCCGCGGCCAAGAACGCGCTGAAGGCAGGGCGAACCTTCGCTAGCAATGGCCCGCTGCTCGGGTTGGAAGTGGAGGGCAGGCATCCGGGCGATACCATCGCGCGGAACGGCACAGGCAAGGTTCACTACCGCGTGGCACTGCGTTCACCCGTCGGCGTCGACCATCTTGAGCTTGTGCAGAACGGTCGCGTCGTGAAGTCCTTCAAGCTGAAGGGGAAACGGCAAAACCTCGACGCGAAAGGCGTTCTCCAGGTCGATAACGACGGCTGGCTGGTGCTCCGCGCATGGAATGACGGATCGGATCCGCAGGTCCTGGATCTCTATCCCTACGCTACGACGAGCCCGATCTATTTCGACCTTCCGGGAGAGCATCCCCGCAACTCCGCCGACGCTGGTTATTTCGTTGCATGGCTGGACCGCGTTATCGCCAATGCAAGCGGCCGCACCGACTTCAGGACCGCGCGCGAGCGCGACACGACGATTGAGTACCTGCGGAATGCGCGCGAGCAGTTCGCAAGCATGCGCTGAATGTCGTCGAGTAAATCGCGTTGTTGTTGCGAGACTCAAAACCGCTTGTCACCTTGCGCGCGTGAGCAAACGCAACTTCACGATCGACGATGTCGCCGAGGCCGCCGGAGTCGCTCGAGTCACCGTCTCGCGGGTGCTCAACAACGAGCAGAACGTGCGGCCAGAGACCCGAGAGAAGGTTCGCCGGGCCGTCGAAGCCCTAGGCTATTCGGTCAATCCGCAGGCCCGGGCTCTAGCGAGCGGCATAAACCGAACGATCCTGCTCATCCATTCTCACGATCCCGACCGCGAGCCGAACAGCTACTATCATTCCGGCCTTGAGCTTGGAGCGCTTCGCGCTTGCTCGGCGCTCGGCTACGACCTCATTACCAGGGCGGTCGATCCGGCCAACGCCAACAGGGCTCGCTTGCTTTCGTCTTTTATCGAACGCGAGCGTCCGGCGGGTATCGTGCTCCCTCCGCCCTTGTCCGACGACGTGCAGCTCCTGGAGGACGTGAAAAGCGCTGGCGTCCGAGTAGTCGCCGTTTCGGCGGGCGAGCATGCCCGAAGCGTGGTCGCCGGCGCCGGCATCGACGAATGCGCGGGTGGAAGGGCGATGGGAGAATATCTTCTGTCGCTGGGTCATCGGCGGATCGGCTTCGTGAAGGGGCCCCCGGACCATCTGGCCGCAGCGCTCCGTTACGACGGATTTGTCGACGCGCTCCGCCAGTCCGGCATCGAAGAAGAGCCGTGGTCCGCTTCGGGCGACTTTACCTTCAAATCGGGAGTCGAGGCGGCTGAGCGGCTCCTGCAGGAGACGGGACAGGTGACAGCTCTCGCCTGCGCCAACGACGACATGGCTGCTGGTGCCATGCTGGCCATCCATCGTGCTCATCTCGATATTCCTGGCGATATCTCAGTGATGGGTTTCGACGACACGCCGATGTCGGACATCATCTGGCCGCCGCTGACGACGATCCGGCAGCCGATCAAGGACATCGCCGAGCGCGTCGTTCACATCCTGGTTGACGCCGCTTTCGACGAAGTCGCGCCTTACGAAACGTTGCCTCACGAGCTCATCGTGCGGGAATCGACGGCGCCGCCAAAATCTCACCGTCACGTCGCTTGACTCCTTAAATCGTTTGACGCACGCAATGGAAGCGCTTCCATGAGGGGTGGGGGCGGAGCCCGTTCGCGTGCGAGCAGGCTGAACAGGGGAGAGACGGTTTGTTGAACGCGTCGTTGAGGGGCCGCCGCGCCTTATTGCTGGCTGGTACGTCGATTCTATTCGCAACGTCCGGCACAGCCTTCGCTCAGGATACGCAGCCGGCCGATACCGCTGCGCAGCAGGCCGCAGCCGCTCAGCAGGACGCCGATACTGCTCCGACGCCGGGTGATGCCGATGTAGCCGATCAACCGGGCGCCGGAGAGATCGTCGTCACCGGCATTCGCCGCGGCCTGCAGAGCTCGATCGACACGAAGCGGCGCGAGCAGGGTATCGTGGAGGCGGTGTCCGCCGAAGACATCGGCAAGCTTCCCGACATCTCGATCGCCGAATCCATCGCGCGCCTGCCGGGCCTTGCCGCGCAGCGCGTGAACGGACGTGCGCAGTCCATCTCCATTCGCGGCCTTGCGCCCGACTTCACGACGACGCTGCTCAACGGACGCCAGCAGGCGAGCTCCGGCGACAACCGCGCCGTCGAGTTCGACCAGTATCCGTCAGAGCTCCTCTCCAGCGTCGTCATCTACAAGACGCCGGACGCGAACATTGCGGGCTTCGGCCTCTCGGGCACCGCCGACCTGCGCACCGTGCGTCCGCTGACGTTCAAAAAGACCACGTTTGCAGTGAACGTCCGTGGAGAGCTGAACGGCGGTGGCAAGCTCAACGATGACGTAAAGGACTGGGGCGGTCGCGCCTCGGCGAGCTACATCAGCAAGATCACGCCTGAACTCGGCATTGCTCTAGGCGTGGCTTACCTGGATTCGCCCTCCAGCAACCGCCACACCAAAGCCTATAACTACGAGACGTTCTGTTGCGGACCGGAGCAGCAGATCTCTCCGGCGGGCGCGCAGGATGCGACATTCCTGACCGGTCAGGAGATCTTCGCGACTTCGCGCACCAACAAGCGCCTTGCCGGCATCGGCATCATCGAGTGGGAGCCGAGCGATAAGGTCCACACGATTGTCGACCTCTACTACTCGCGGTTCAAGCAGCGCGAGACCATGCGCGGCGCGCAGTGGTTCTCCAACGTCTGGCTCGGCGAGCAGACATTCACGAACGTAGTGACGGAAGACCGCGACGGCACGGAAGTCGCCGTCACCGGCACGGCGAACAACGTCACCCCGATCATCCGCAACGACTACAACAAGCGCGACGACTGGCTGTTTTCGGCGGGCCTGAACAACGAGTACAAGTTTACGGACGAGCTCTCGCTCATCAGCGACCTCAGCTACTCGCGCAACAAGCGCGTGGAGAGCGTGACCGAGACGTACGCGGGCTACGGCTGCTGCGCTACGGGCGCCACCGAGGATGCAAACCGCGCATTCGATTCGATCAGCTGGGATCTCACTGGCAACGGCTTCCTCCAGTACGATGAGGGCCTGAACTACGGCGATGCGAACCAGGTCTCGCTGGGCGACCGCGCGCCTTGGGGCGGCTGGGGCCACGACGGCCTCACGAAGTCGCCGCACGTGAAGGAAGAAATCTTCGCGATCGACGAGGGTGTTCGCTACCAACCGGTTGCAAGCGCTATCGAGGCGATCGACGTCGGCTTCAACTGGACGAGCCGTGACAAGCGCAAGCACGTCGACGAGTTCGACATGAACCTGAAAAACGGCCGCCTGCAGACGCTGGTCGATCCCGACTTCGTTCGCGACGCGACCTCCCTTGGGTTCGCCGGCTTCGGCAATGTCCTCGCTTACGATGTCCCGGACGTGATGGATCGTTACTACGACTTCACACCGACCGAGGATTCCGCGCACTTCGACAAGGCGTGGAAGATTAAGGAAGACGTCCTCACGTTGAAGGCGCGTGCTCAGTTCGCGTTCGGTGGCCTGCACGGGAACATCGGCCTGCAAGGCGTTCACCAGAAGCAGGAATCGACTGGTCAGCGAATCAACTTCATCGATCAGCCGCCGACGATTACCGAAGTCACCGAGGGCGACAGTTATTGGGATTGGCTGCCCAGCCTGAACGCCTATTACGACTTTGGCGGCGGGCATCGCTTGCGCTTTGCCGCGTCGAAGGTCCTTGCGCGTCCGCGTATGGACGAGATGCGCGCCAACCTGACGCCTGGCTTCAACGACCAGGTTTGCGGAGGCAGCCCCCCTTGCGCCCCGGGTCAGGAGGTTCACCCCTGGTCGGGAAGTGGCGGCAATCCGAACCTGCAGCCTTGGCGTGCCAAAGCACTCGACGTCAGCTACGAATGGTACATCGGGCCGGCGAGCTACATCGCGGTCGCCGCGTTCTACAAGAAGCTCGACAACTACATTTACACCCGTGTGCTGCCGTTCGACTTCAGCGCGTTCCCGCCGCCGTCGACGGCGTCGAACATCCCCGACGATGTGGTCGTTAGCCCGATCGGCACCATCACGATGCCGGACAATGGGCCGGGCGGGAAGCTGTGGGGCTTCGAGCTCAGCGGCGCGCTCGAGTTGAAGAGGTTGGCCAGCTTCCTCGACGGCTTCGGCGTTCTCGGAAGCTATTCGAAAACCAAGTCTAACCTGAATCCGACCGACAATTCGGGTGAGGATGTCCGGATCCCGGGCCTTTCCGGGACGGTCTACAACCTGACCGGATATTACGAGAAGTACGGCTTCCAGGCGCGCATCAGCTATCGCTACCGCTCTCCGTTCAAGGGTGAGGTGGTCCAGCTCTTCACGAACCGCGGCTTCACCCAGATCCTCGCGGACAAGCAGGTCGATGCCCAGGTTGGGTATGACTTTGCGGAAACGAGCGACCTGAAGGGCTTCGGCGTGTTGTTCCAGGTCTACAACCTGACGAACTCGCCGTACCGGACCCGCATCGGCCTCGATCAGGGCGGTCCGACCACGGCAAATGGCGGCACGTTCATCGAGACGTACGAGAAGTACGGCCGTCAGTACCTGCTCGGCTTCAACTACAAGTTCTAGGCGTACTCATGACTGTTGTGTCGAAGGTCCGAAAGCACGGGCCAAAGGTCCTGCTTTGCCTTTCGGCGACGCTTCTGGCGTCGTGCGAGACGGTTTCGGCACCATGGCCTTCACGCGTCGCATCCGCTTCCCCCGCGGATGCGGCGCTGGAGGCCAGAGTTCGCTCGATCGTCGCGGGAATGACGCTCGAGCAAAAGATCGGCCAGATGACCCAGCCGGACATCCGGTCGGTCACGCCCGACGACGTACGGCGGTTCTACATCGGGTCGATCCTGAACGGCGGCGGCGCATGGCCTGCGATGAACATGCATTCGAGCGTCGGCGATTGGCTTAAGCTGTCGGACGCTTTCTACCGCGCGTCGATGTCGACCGACATGCCGGTCCAGATTCCCGTCGTCTGGGGCACAGACGCCGTGCATGGGCACAATAACGTCTACGGCGCGACGCTCTTCCCGCACAACATCGGCCTTGGCGCCGCGCACGACCCGCAGCTGATGGAGCGGATCGGACGGGCGACCGCGGAGCAGGTGCGGGCGACGGGGATCACATGGGCCTTCGCGCCGACGCTTGCAGTAGTTCAGAACCCGCGCTGGGGCCGCACGTACGAAAGCTACAGTTCCGACCCAGAGCTAATCCGCGGTTATGGCGAGGCGATGGTGCGCGGTCTTCAGGGCCAGCTCGGTTCGTCCACGTCGGTCCTCGCGACGGCCAAGCACTGGCTTGGCGATGGCGGCACTTGGCACGGAGTCGATCGCGGCGAGACCCGGACCAGCGAAGCCAATCTCGCGCGCACGCACGGCGCCGGCTACTACGGCGCGCTGCGTGCGAACGTGCAGACGGTGATGGTGAGCTACTCCAGCTTCACGGACACCGCCTCCGGCCAGGCCTGGGGCAAGATGCATGGTAACGCCCACCTTGTCGGTGGCGTGCTCAAGCAGCAGCTGGGCTTCGACGGTCTCGTGGTCAGCGACTGGAACGGCGTCGAGGAAGTGCCGGGCTGCACCAAGTCGCACTGCCCGCAGGCGATCAATGCCGGCATCGACATGATCATGGTGCCGGACGACTGGAAGCAGTTCATCGCCACCACCGTTGACGACGTGCGGTCCGGCCGAATTCCGATGAGCCGGATCGACGATGCCGTGACCCGGATCATCCGTGTGAAGCTTCGTTCGGGGCTTTTCGATGCGTCCCCGGCTGCCGATCCGCATCCAGACGCGTCGGTCATGCATTCGCAAGCGGTGCGGGATCTGTCGCGCGAAGCCGTGCGCAAGTCGCTCGTGTTGCTGAAGAACGACAACGGTGTCCTGCCGCTGCGCCGCACGGGCAAGGTCCTCGTCGTCGGCCAAGCCGCGGACAGCCTTCCGATGCAGTCGGGCGGTTGGTCGCTGACCTGGCAGGGCGACAACACCAGGACCTCGGATTACCCGAACGCCGACACCTTGCTCGCCGCGATGCGCAAGAAGCTCGGTTCAGGGGATGTGGATTACAGCGCGGACGGCTCCAACGTCGATGTTCGACGCTACAACGCAGTCGTCTTCGTGGCTGCGGAAAAGCCGTATGCAGAGGGTGCCGGGGATATCAAATTCCCCGCTTCGATGCGCCACTCCGCTCGGTATCCGAACGATCTCGCGGCACTCGATCGCGTCAGCGGCAAGGGCGTCCCGGTCGTCACGGTACTGTATTCGGGACGCCCGGTTGCGGCGAACGACCTGATCAACCGGTCCGATGCGTTTGTGGCTGCCTGGCTTCCGGGAACGGAAGGACTCGGCATCACCGACCTTCTGCTCGCGGGACAGTCCGGTAATGCGGCGTACGACTTCACCGGCAAGCTTCCGTTCGACTGGCCCGCAGGCGACTGCATGCCGCAACACGGCGGTTTCCAGTTCGCCCGGGGTTACGGACTGTCGCTGTCGAGCTCGTCCAACCTGGGCAAGCTTCCCGAGGCCGCCGTCACGATGGTCTGCCCCGCAGAAAGCCGTTAGCACCAAGGACGCATGCGCAAGATTCTGATCGTTGGTGGCGGCTCAGCCGGATGGATGACCGCCGCGTTGATGGGGAAGCTCTTCCAGGGCCTCTACGATGTCGAGCTGGTCGAGAGCGAAGCCATCGGAACGGTGGGCGTCGGCGAAGCCACCATTCCGGCGATCAAGAAGTACAATGAACTGCTCGCGCTCGACGAAGCCGAGTTCATGCAGCGCACCCAGGCCACCTTCAAGCTGGGCATCGAGTTCGTCGACTGGTTGAAGCAGGGTCACACCTACATCCATGCCTTCGGCGTCATCGGGCAGGACTGGGAGTGGCTCCGCTGCCACCATTACTGGCTTCGCGCGAACGAACGGGGCAGGGCGCGCGACTTTTCCGCTTATTCGATCAACTGCGCCGCGGCGTTGAAGAATAAGTTCATGCGCGCACGTCCCGACATGGCGGACTCGCCGATCGGCCACATCGCCCACGCCTTTCACTTCGACGCCTCGCTCTACGCAAAATATCTGCGGAGCTTCGCCGAGCAGCACGGCGTCAAGCGCACCGAGGGGAAGATCCTCGACGTCGAGATGCACGACAACGGCGACATCGCTGCTGTCCGGCTTGAAGACGATCGCCGGATCGAGGCGGATTTCTTCATCGATTGTTCCGGCTTCCGCGCATTGCTGATCGAGCAGACGCTCAAGACCGGATACGAGGATTGGAGCCACTGGCTTCCCTGTGACCGCGCGATGGCGGTTCCTTGCACGCGTACCGACCCGCTGATCCCGCTCACGCGCTCGACGGCGCGGGAAAGCGGATGGCAATGGCGCATTGGCCTGCAGCACCGGACGGGCAACGGTCTGGTCTATTCGAGCCGCCATATCGACGACGACTCCGCCGAGAAGCTACTGCTGTCGAACCTGGACGGCGAACAACTCGCGGACCCGAACAAGCTGCGCTTCACTGCTGGTAAGCGGCGCAAGATGTGGAATCGCAACTGCGTCGCCATCGGTCTTGCCGCCGGGTTCCTCGAGCCGCTGGAATCGACGAGCCTTCACCTAGTCCAGTCGGCAGCTATCCGCCTCGTGCGGCTGTTCCCGGATCGCGCGACGGACCAGGCGACGATCGAGGAGTTCAACCGCCAGTCGGACTTCGAATGGGAGCGCATCCGCGACTTCATCGTACTGCACTATTGCGCGACCGAACGCGATGACTCGGACTTCTGGCGCTACTGCCGGACGATGGAGTTGCCCGACACGCTGCAGCGGAAGATCGACCTGTGGAAATCCAACGGGCGCGTCTTCCGCGAGGACGAGGAATTGTTCAGCGAGGAAAGCTGGATCCAAGTCTTCATCGGACAAGGCGTGATCCCGCGCTCCTGCGACCCGCTGGTTGCAATCAAGAGCGACGCGCAGATCGAACAATTCCTCGGCAACATCGCCGCGACCATCGACCGCTGCGTTGACGTCATGCCCTCACACTCGGATTTCGTGCAGAAGTTCTGCCCCGCGGAGCCGGTCTCTTGAGGCGCCTCGTTACGGCTGCGCTGGCGGCGCTGTCGCTCGCCGGCTGCACGAGCATCTCGCTCGGCCCTCCTCAGTCTGCTGATGTTTGGCTGACAACGGCGGACGAGACGCAAAAGCTGACACAGCAGCCGGCGGTTGAGCCGCAGGGTCCCGCAACCGGTGGCGAAAGCCTGATCGTCGATACGTCAGAGCGCTTCCAGAGGATGCACGGCTTCGGGGCAGCGATCACCGATGGTTCGGCGCAGCTGATCAGCGGCTTGCCCGAGGACCAGCGCAAGGCGCTGATGATGGAGCTTTTCGGGCGGGGACCCAATGGGCTGGGATTGTCCTTTACGCGGCTGACCGTCGGAGCATCCGACTTCTCGCCCGATCACTACAGCTACGACGACACGCCGGATAATTCACCCGATCCTGAGCTCCGGCATTTCTCGATCGATTACGCGCGCCGTTTCGTCCTGCCGCGCACGCGCGAGGCGCTGGCGATCAATCCCGATCTCAAGGTGATGATCAGCCCATGGAGCGCGCCCGCGTGGATGAAGACCAGCAAGAGCCTGATCAAGGGGCAGCTGGCACCCGAACATTATCCCGCCTTTGCCAATTACCTGGCGCGCGTCGTCGAGGAGTTTGGCCGCGAGGGCGTGCGCGTCTCGATGCTGACGATCCAGAATGAGCCGGACTTCGAGCCGGCCGACTATCCGGGCATGCGCGTGAACTCGCCGGATCGCGCGATCATCATTGGGCGCCATGTTGGGCCCGTCTTCCGCGCTCGCGGGCTCAAGACGCAGATTCTCGATTACGACCATAACTGGGACAATCCGGAGATGCCGTGGACCGTGCTGTCGGACCCGGTGGCACGGAAGTACGTCTCGGGAGTCGCATGGCATTGCTACGAAGGCGACGTTCCGGCGCAGTCCCAGGTGCATGACGCATTCCCCGACAAGGACGTCTGGTTCACCGAATGCTCCGGCGGGGAATGGCAGCCGAAATTTGGCGAGACGCTGGGTTGGATGACCAGCAAGCTGATCATCGGAGGCGCCAACAATTGGTCACGCGGCACGCTCCTTTGGAACCTGGCGCTCGATCCAGCGCATGGTCCGCACAAGGGCGGCTGCGGGGATTGCCGGGGCGTCGTGACGATCGATCCGGCGACGGGAGCAGTCACGCGCAACGTCGAATATTACGTGCTGGGTCACGCGAGCCGCTTCGTGCTTCCGGGCGCCTACAGGGTGGCCGCCGCCAGCAAGGACGACTCCGTCGAGGCAGCCGCCTTCCTCAACACGGACGGCAGCCGCGTCGTAATCCTCCACCGCAAGTCGGGCGATGGACCGACGACGCTGGTGCTCGACGGTCAGCGCTACACGGTCACGCTTCCAGGCGGCGCGGTCGCGACCCTGCGCTGGAGCGCGCCAAGCGGCGCAAAGTGACCGCGGCGACCGACGACAGGCAGCGCACCTTCCTCGCCTTCGCGGCGGTCACCACGCTCTTCTTTGCCTGGGGCTTCATCACGTCGAACAACGATCCGCTGATCGTTGCCCTGCGCGCCGCCTTCAGCTTGAACTACACCGAGGCTCTGCTCACGCAGATCGTCTTCTTCCTAGCCTACGGGATCCTGTCGCTGCCCGCCGCCTGGCTCACCAGCCGCATCGGCCCGGTCGACATGATCCTGGGGGCGTTGGCGGTGATGGCCGGCGGCTGCCTGCTCGTGGTTTTCAGCACGAACTTCGGAGCCTTCTGGCCGATCCTCGGAGCGCTATTCGTGCTCGCCTCCGGATTCACGGCCTTGCAGGTCGCGGCCAATCCGCTTGCAGCCGACCTTGGTCCTCAGAAGCGCACCCACTTCCGCCTAAACTTCGCGCAAGCCTTCAACTCGCTGGGCGTGGTCATCGGCGTTCATTTCGGGTCGCTGGTAATGCTCGGCGATCCGGCTTTGCAGTCGGGAGGGCATGGCGCGATGTCTGTCGCGAGCCGGGGTGAGGTCCTCCAAGCCGTCGACCGCGCCTTCATCATGATGGCGACCCTTCTCGGTGCCTTGCTTCTGCTATTCGCGCTGATCAGGCGGTTCCTGGCGGAGGTAGCGCCTCATCAACCGCCTCCGGTTCCCGCAGGCATGTTCGAGGCGCTGCGGTCGCGTTGGGCCATCTTCGGCGCAATCGCCATCGGGCTTTACGTCGGCGCCGAGGTGTCGGTTGGCAGCATCATGATCAACTTCCTCAACCAGCCGCACGTGCTTGGGCTGTCCTTCGAGGACGCCGGCGGCCATCTCGCCAATTTCTATTGGGGCGGCGCGCTGTGCGGGCGGATTATTGGCACGCTCTTGCTGACAAGGGTTCGCGCCTCGCGGCTCCTGACGGCCTGCGGCCTTGCCGCGGGGCTTCTCTGCGTCGTTGTTCTCGCAAGCGACGGGCCGCAGGCGGGCTATGCCGCCCTGTCGATCGGCCTCTTCAATTCGATCATGTTCCCCACGATCTTCACGATCACGCTCGAACGCTCCGGCGTCTCCCAAAGCGCCACGTCTGGCCTGCTGTGCCTGGCGATCTTCGGAGGCGCGCTCCTGCCGATCTGCGTCGGCACGCTCGCCGATCAGCTCGGTTTGGGGGCCGCCTTCGCGATTCCGCTGCTCGCGTATCTGTTCATCGCATTGTTCGCACTGTCATCTCGCAACGAGAGCTGGGGTGAGGCTGGCGTGGAGCCAGCCGTCGCCGGCTCGCCACTGCCTTAAGACTGGAGATTGCTCATGTCGCCGCTCATGCTCCTTCTCCTTGCCGGCCAATCGACCTTTACGGTCACCAACGCCTCCTATGACGGTCGGGTCGAGCGTCCCGCGGATGCTCGCCTCGTGTGGGCTGATGAATTCGAAGGGCATGCGCTGGATCAAGCGCGCTGGGTGTATGACACCGCCTTCAACAAGCAGGGCTGGTTCAACAAGGAGCGCCAATATTATTCAGCGGGACGGCCCGAGAACATTCGCGTCGCGAACGGCGTCCTGACGATCGAGGCGCGGCACGAGAAGCTCGATCCCGCGAAATTCCCCGACTGGGGAGGTCAGGATTACACGTCGGCGCGCATCTATTCGAAGGGACCGGGGTGGACCTACGGATTCTATGAAGTTCGTGCGAAGCTCCCCTGCGCCCGGGGCAGCTGGCCGGCGATCTGGATGCTCCCGGTCGACATGAAGACGTGGCCCGATGACGGCGAGATCGACATCATGGAGCAGGTCGGGGCGGAACCGAACCTGATCTACGCTTCGCTTCACACTGGCCTCTTCAATCACGTGAAGAAGACCCAGCGCAGCGCCCAGAAGCTGCTGCCGACGAGCTGCAGTGAGTTCCACCGCTACCAGCTCGACTGGAGGCCGGACTCGATCACCATCGGCGTCGACGATCGCGGTATCCTACGGGTGCGCAACGACCAGCCGGGAGGGAAGGGCGCCTGGCCCTTCGACACGCCGTTCAAGATGATCCTCAACCTCGCCATCGGCGGCGATTGGGCAGGGGCCAAGGGGATCGATGATGCCGCCATGCCTCAGCGCATGGAGGTCGATTATTTTCGTGTGTGGCAGGTGGCGCCGGGCGAGCGCGGGTAACAGGGAGATGTTCGTGGGAAAGACTATTGCGTTGCTTGCGACCGCCGCTGTCGCGCTTTCCATCTCAGCTCAGGCGATTGGCCAAAAAGCGGCGGCTGCTCAGCCGGCCGCGACCGATTCGGACCAACCCTGGCTCAATCCCAAGCTTTCACCTGAGGAACGGGCGAAGGCGGCCGTCGGCGCGATGACGCTAGACGAGAAGCTGAGACTGATCTTCGGCTATTCCGATCAGGCCGTGACCGACGTCGCGAAGGTTCCTGACGAGATCGTCTCGCCGGAGCTCAAGGCCGCGATTCAGACCCGTGCGGTCAAGGGCTCGGCGGGCTTCGTCCCGGGTGTCGCGCGCCTCGGCATTCCGGACCAGACGCAGACCGACGCCTCCATCGGCGTTCGCAACAGCCTCATCCCGAGCACGGCCTTGCCATCATCGCTCGCGACGGCGGCCAGCTTCGATCCTGAGGTCGTTCGTGCCGGCGGCGTCATGATCGGCGCAGAGACGCGGGCGACAGGGCACAACACGATGCTGTCCGGGGGCGTGAACCTGGCGCGAGAGCCCAGGAACGGCCGCAATTTCGAATATGTCGGGGAAGATCCGCTGCTCGCCGGAATGATGGCCGGCGCACTCATAGACGGTATCCAGTCCAACGACATCGTCTCTACGATCAAGCACTATGCCGTGAACGACGCCGAGACCCTTCGTACGAGCGTGGACGTGACCATTTCGGCCGAGGCCATGCGGCAATCCGACCTTCTGGCATTCGAGCTCGCCATGGAGCGCGGCAAGCCCGGATCGGTGATGTGCTCCTACAACCTCATCAACGGCCGCTGGGGCTGTGAGAACGACTACCTGCTCAACAAGGTTTTGAAGCGCGATTGGAGCTTCAAGGGCTTCGTCATGAGTGATTGGGGCGCGGTCCACTCAACCCTGTCGGCGAACGACGGCCTCGACCAGTTCACCGGCTTCTGCTGCGTCGGCGACAAGCCATGGTTCGCGCCGCCCGCGATCAAGGCCGCATTGCAGTCGGGCGAGCTCTCGCAACGACGCTTGGACGACATGGTCGAGCGCATCCTGTGGGCGCTCTATGCGAAGGGCGCCGTGGACAATCCGGTGAAGGCTGCGCCGATCGACTATGCGGCCCATGCGAAGGTCTCGCAGGCCGCGGCGGAAGCCTCGATGGTCCTCCTCAAGAACGAAGGCGGCTTGCTGCCCCTGCGTGGTGTAAAAACGATCGCCGTTATTGGCGGAAACGCGGACCGCGGCGTCATCGCCGGTGGCGGTTCGTCGGACGTGACGCCGGTGGGCGGCGCGATCCTGATCGACAAGCATACCTACATGCCGTCGGCGCCCCTGGCGGAGCTCAAGCGCGAACTGCCGAGAGCGAAGATCAGCTTCGATGGCGGGACCGACCCGGCAGCCGCCGCCGCAGCCGCAGCAGCCGCCGACGTCGCTATCGTCTTCGTGACGCAGCACAATACCGAGGGTTGGGACGGCGACCTGGAGCTCCAAAACAATCAGGACGCCCTGATCGCTGCGGTTGCGCAAGCCAACCCAAAGACGATCGTCGTGCTGGAAACAGGCGGAGCGGTGCTCATGCCATGGGCCTCCCAGGTGCCCACCATCCTCGAAGCATTCTATCCTGGCATCCGGGGTGGCGCTGCAATTGCTCGGACATTGACTGGCAAGGTGAACCCGTCGGGCCATCTGCCGATCAGCTTCCCGGCATCGCTCGACCAGCTCGCGCATCCGCAATTGCCCGGCCGCGGATCGCCCGATGGGACGCCAGCCCACATCACCTACGATGAGGGCGCCGCCATCGGATACAAATGGTACGACGTGAAGGGCTACAAACCGCTGTGGGCGTTCGGCCACGGGCTCAGCTACACGAGCTTCGGCCTGTCGGACCTGACCGCTCAGCCGGACGGAAAGGGCATCAAGCTCAGCTTCTCCATCCGCAACACCGGCAAGCGCGCCGGTAGCGGCGTGGCGCAGGTCTATGTTTCGCCCCAAGACTGGAAGAAGGTCGGCTGGGAAGCGCCAAGGAGACTCGTCGCTTTCGCCAAGGCAAGTCTCAAGCCTGGCCAGAGCAAGCGATTCGAGCTGACGGTGGATCCTCGCTTGTTGGCGACATACGAAGCGGCGGAGAACAATTGGCACATCCGCGCAGGGACCTACGAGCTAAGGCTCGGGCAGTCCTCCGACGGCGAAATGCAGACCGTGCCAGTCACGCTGCCCGACAGCGTCTGGAGCGCCGCTACCGGCGCTGCGAGCTGAGAGGAGAAAATGGTGGACGCACTAGGGCTCGAACCTAGGACCCGCTGATTAAGAGTCAGCTGCTCTACCAACTGAGCTATGCGTCCACTGCCATTCGGCGGATGCTCCGGCGGCAATTGCGCCTTGAGCGGCGTGGCCGGTAGCATGGCGAAACTTGCTGCGCAACCGGGGGATTGCAACTCCGGCTAAAGAAGTCGCGAGGTCGTCCGCTGCTGTCGCTCCAGCGCCATCAGGATACCCAGGCACAGCATTACGGTCATCACCGCCGACCCGCCGAAGCTGACGAGCGGAAGCGGCACGCCGACGACGGGAGCGAGGCCCATCACCATCATCAGGTTGATGGCTACGTAGAAGAAGATCGTCGCCGATAATCCCGCGGCCGTGAGCTGAGCGAAGCGGCTGCGCGCATTGTTAGCGACCCGCATTCCCCAGCGGATAACGAAGGCGAAGGCGAAAATGAGGAGTGCTCCGCCGAGGAGGCCCCATTCCTCGACCATTGTCGCGAAGACGAAGTCGGTGTGGCCTTCGGGAAGATAGTCGAGGTGGCTCTGGCTGCCGTTGAGGTAGCCTTTCCCGAAGATACCGCCGGATCCGATGGCGATCTTCGACTGGGTGATGTGATAACCGGCGCCGAGCGGATCGCTTTCGGGGTCGAGAAAGATGTCGATCCGCTTGCGCTGATAACCGTGGAGCAGCTGGTAAACGAGCGGAATGGCGACCGCGAGCGCTCCGCCGGGGATCAGGAACACCCGCAGCGGCACACCGGCGATGAACATGACCGTGACGCCGATGAAGGTGATCATCAGCGCCGTTCCAAGGTCGGGCTGAAGAATGATCAGCCCTGCCGGGAGGCCGATCAGGGCCGCTGCGGGCCAGATCGCACGCCAGCTTCGAATGTCGCCCGCTGGAAGGAGTTCGTAGAAGCGCGCGAGGACCAGCACGATGCCCGGCTTCATGAATTCGCTCGGTTGGAGCCGAATGAAGCCCAGGTCGAGCCAACGCTGCGCGCCCTTGCCGACGAAGCCCAAGGCCTCGACGAAGACCAGCATGACGATCACCGCCGCGTACAGGGGGAAGGCCACGCTTTTGATGGTGGATTCTTTGGTCCACGACATGGCGACCGCGATCGCCAGGAAGACCATGAAGGTGATCGCCTGCTTCAGCGCCCACGGCTGGATCGCTCCGCCGGCGGCCGAATAGAGGGTCATGATCCCGATCGTCGCAATGCCGCCGATCAGGAAGATCAGGCGCCACGGCAGCTTCGCAAGAGGTTGCGGGATGATCGCCGAGGTAATCATGTGCTCGATACCGGAAGCGGCGGCAGGCCATTCGCCGAGCGCCAGGCCGCGGCTTTCCGCGCGACCCGTGCTTCCAGCGATCCGCCAATCGACTCCTCGAACGCGGCCAGGTTCGCGAGCGCCTTCTGCTTGTCGAAGAGGTAGAGCATCGTGTCGCGGATTAGCGGAGCGGCGACCTGAGCACCGAAGCCGCCGTGCTCGATGATTGTGGCGGCCGCGTAGCGGGGGTTTTCCACTGGAGCGAAGGCCATGAAGAGCGAGTGATCGCGCATTCGCCAGGCCAGGCTTTCATTCGAGCGGACGCCGCCGCTGTTGCGCTCTGCCATTGTGATCCGGCGAACCTGCGCGGTCCCAGTCTTGCCCGCCATCTGCACGGTATCGAGCGGGAGCTTGGCCGCCGCCGCCGTTCCGCGCTGAACGACGCCCCCCATCGCGCGACGCACGAATTCAAGATGCTCCGCGGGGGCGTCGATCGGAGCGAAATTCGGCGTGCCTCTTTCCCGCAACAGGCGCGGCACGACGTGGCGGCCGCTGGCTACCCGGGCGGCCGCCACCGCGAGCTGGAGCGGATTGATGAGCACGTTGCCCTGGCCGATCGACATGTTGATGGTGTCGTATGTCTGCCAGTCGCGGTGGTACTTCCGCCGCATCCAGTCCGGATCGGGGACGGTACCGTAGCGCTGGAAGTCGAACGGCATGTCGAACTTCTGGCCGAAGCCCATCTCCTTGATGAGGGGGGCGAAGGCCTCGACGCCCACGCGGCGGCAGGTGTCGTAGAAATAGATGTCGCAACTCCGAATCACGGCATCCTCAAGGTTCACAGGGCCATGCCGCGCGTCGCAGTGGAAGACGTGATTGCCGAGAGGGTAGGCGCGGTTGCAGACTACCTTGCGGCTCGGATCGACGCCGGCTTTCAGAAGCGCGAGCGCCATCAACGGCTTGATGGTCGATCCTGAGGGGTAGAGACCCTCCAAAACCTTGTCGACGAGGGGGAGGTGGTCGTCTTGCGATAGCATTTTCCATTCGTTGCTGCTGATTCCGTCCGAGAAGGCGTTGGGATCGAAAGACGGCATGGACGGCATGGCGAGGATGTCGCCGGTGTGTACGTCGAGTACGACCACCGAGCCCGAATGGTCGCCGATGCGCCGGGCGGCGAACGTGTGTAGATCGGAATCGATGGTCAGCTGGACAGAATGGCCGCTTCGGTCAGGCTTGGGATCCAGTTCCTTGACCAGCTTGCCGCGCGCGGTGACCTCGACGCGCTGCCCTCCCGGCTCTCCGCGGAGTCGCATTTCCAGCGTCTTTTCAAGACCCTCTTTGCCGATCTTCACGCCGGGGATCAGCAGCAGCGGGTTCTTGTCTTCCTTCTCATATTCCTTGGCGTTGGCCGTGCCGACATAGCCAATAAGTTGGCCGACAGCCGAGGCCGCCGGATAGTAGCGCGTAAAGCCGCGAGAGGCCGAGACACCGGCAAGGTCCGGGAGTCGAACCGTAATCGCCGCATATTGCTCGTAAGGAATGTTCTCCGCGACTGAGACCGGCTGGAAGCCGCGAGACTCCTTCAGCTCGCGGGTGATCCGCTCCACCTCGTCGGGCGGGAGCTTCATGATGCTCGTCAACTGCGCAACGACGCCTGAAGCATCTGTCAACTGCTGCGGAATAATGTCGACGCGGAAGCTCGACCGGTTGATCGCGATGGGCTTGCCGTTGCGGTCGAGGATCCAGCCCCTCCGCGGAGGAACGGGGATCAGCTGAACGCGATTGCTCTCGCTCATCAGCTGATATTTCTGGTTTTGGGCAACCGACAGCCACGAAAGGCGGCCGAGAAGCACCGCGCCGATCGCCGCCTGCGCGCCCGCGGTGATCGCCATCCGCCGTGAGAAGGTGATCGTCTGGTGAACGGAGTTGAAGCGCCGCTCCATCTTCATCGGCCAAGCCTCCAGCGGTCGAGGCGGGACACGATGAAGGCCGCAATCGGAAAGGCGAGGATGGAGAGCAGCAGCGGAGGCATGACCGTGATGAAGGGCAGGGGGGCACCCTGGATTTGGGCGACGCGCCACTCGGCGGCTTCGTTCCCGAGCAGAAGCAAGCTGGCGATGGCCCATTCGAGCCAGTAGCCGCGCCACATGGTGCGCCGGTCCGCAATATCGAGTGCGAGCATCGCCGCCGTCCAGACTGCAATGGACAACCCTACCGGATTTCCCGTCATCAAGTCATTGAAAAGTCCTAGGGGCGCTGCCCACCAGGCTGGCCACACGTCGGCGCGAAGCAAGCGCCAGGCGACCAGCATTACGAAACCGAAGTCGGGGAACCAGCCGATCGTCGACACGATCGGGAGAGCCGCCAGCAGCGATGCCGCCATGACGGACACGGCAGGAATGTATTCGGCCGCCGTGACTGGCCCTTTGCCGATGTTTCGCTGCGTAAGGGCGGCGCGGACCATTACGGCGCCTCAGCCGAGGCGCTGACCTCTTCCGCGACCGCCGCGGGCTCATAGGGCCGCTCGACGATGGCGAAGCTTGTGGAGCTGGGGTCGGCGAGAGGAAGCGCAATGGCTCCGTCGTCGTCCAGGCGAACAACGCGAGCGATGGGGACGAGGGGCGGATACAGGCCGCCCGTGCCAGACGTGATGACGATGTCGCCGCGGCGGAACGGGTTCCGACCGACCTCCAGCGGGCGAAGGTCCACCGTGCCGTCGCCGCGTCCCTGGCTGATGATCGGCTGGCCGGTGCGGAGAATTCGGGCGGGAATGATGCTTGCGCGATCCGAAACGAGGAGCACTCGCGAAGCCAGCGCTCCCGAATCGACGACGCGGCCGATCAGGCCCTTGGGCGAGCGGACGGGCATTCCGACCCGAACGCCATCCGAGCCGCCAGCCGAGAAGATGGCGTAGCGCCTCGGGCTGCTGAAGGAGGAGCCCACGATGCGCCCGGTCGCGATGGGATCACGGGTACGTTCGCGGAGCTGGAGGGCCGCCTTCAGCTCGCGGTTCTCCTGCGAAATGGCCTTCGCCTCGATGATCCGCTGGATCATCAGCTCGCGTTCGCGCTTCAGCTTCGCGTTCTGGGTGGCGGCGTCCCAATAATTGCCGGCACCTCCAAAGACGCCCGCGACGGTCGCGGTGACTTCCCTCAGGCCTCCGGTGATCGGCGACGTGGCGTCCAGCGCCGCGCCTCGAACAGAGGCGTAGGTCTTTGGCGCGACAAGAGACACGGCAAGCAGGGCGAGCCCGATCACCAGGCCAGCGATGGCGGCGATGAAGCTGAAGAACAGGCCGTACTGTGCTCGCCGGGACCAGCCTGGGCGAGGGCCCCCCGGCGCCGCCATTCCTTGATTCCTCTAGGCGGTCTGCAGGACGCCGCGGAACTGCTCTTCCTCGAGCGCCCGTCCGGTGCCCAGTGCAACGCAGGTCAGCGGATCCTCAGCGACCGTCACAGGCAGGCCCGTCTCGTCCCGCAGAACTTCGTCGAGACCCTGGAGCAGCGCACCGCCGCCCGTGAGCACGATGCCCTGGTCGCAGATGTCCGCCGCAAGTTCCGGCGCCGTGTTCTCGAGCGCGATGCGGACGCCTTCGACGATCGTGCCGACCGGCTCCGAAAGCGCTTCGGCAATCTGCCCCTGGTTGATCGAGATTTCCTTGGGAACACCGTTCACAAGGTCGCGGCCCTTGATGTGAACCGTCTTGCCGATGCCGTCCGTCGGCGGCTTGGCAATGCCGACTTCCTTCTTGATCCGCTCGGCCGTGGCTTCGCCGATCAGAAGGTTGTGATTGCGGCGGACGTAGGAGCTGATCGCTTCGTCCATCTTGTCGCCGCCGACGCGAACCGACGTCGTGTAGGCAAGACCGCGCAGCGATAGCACCGCGACTTCGGTCGTGCCGCCGCCGATATCGACGACCATCGAACCGATCGGCTGGGTTACTGGCATGTCTGCGCCAATCGCGGCGGCCATCGGCTCTTCGATCAGGTAGACGGCGCTGGCGCCGGCGTTCGAAGCGGCGTCGCGGATCGCGCGGCGCTCGACCGAGGTCGATCCCGACGGGACGCAGATCACGATTTCCGGGAAGCGCCAAGCGCGCATCTTGCCGCCGTGCACCTTGTGGATGAAGTGCTTGATCATCTGCTCTGCGACATCGATGTCGGCAATGACACCGTCGCGGAGCGGGCGGATGGCCTCGATCTGATCGGGCGTCTTGCCCATCATCAGCTTGGCGTCGTCACCGACCGCCTTGACCTTCTTCACGCCATTGATGGTTTCGATCGCGACGACCGACGGCTCGTTCAGGACGATGCCGCGACCGCGTACGTAAACCAGAGTATTGGCGGTCCCAAGATCGATCGCCATGTCATGCGACATCCATTTGAACCAGCGCGTCCAGAACATTCTATCCCCGTCTCTCGCCCTTAATCGGCTAGATCAGCGGAGCATCCCCCCACCGCTTTACCGACGATTAAACTCATCCCATTGAATGCAAACTGAATTTTCGCGACAAATCAGCGCTTCGCCGGCTCGGTGGTAATCGGCTAGGAATGCTTAACATGTCAATAAGAAGGCTGCCGTCCGAGCTCGTGAATCGCATCGCCGCTGGCGAGGTCGTAGAGCGCCCGGCGAGCGCCCTCAAGGAGCTTGTTGAGAATGCGCTGGATGCCGGGTCGGCAACGATCCGAATCAGGCTCATGGCCGGCGGGCTCGAGCTCATCGAGGTGGTCGACGACGGATGCGGCATGTCGCCCGACGAAATGCGGCTCGCCCTAGAGCGGCATGCGACCTCGAAGCTTCCGGACGACGGGCTGGACCGCATCACCAGCTTCGGCTTCCGCGGAGAAGCGCTGCCCTCGATTGCTAGCGTGTCTCATTTCACCTTGGATAGCCGGGTCCGCGGCGCGGACGGCTGGCGGATCGAGATCGATCACGGCAACTTGATGGGCGAGGGGCCGGCGTCGCTCCCGCCCGGTACCAGTATCCGCGTCGAGCGGCTTTTCGAAAAGGTACCGGCGCGGCGCAAGTTTCTTCGCAGCCCGCGTGGCGAATATGCAGCATGCCTCGATGCAGTGAAGCGACTGGCCATGGCGCGGAGCGATGTCGCCTTTACTATCGAGCATGACGGGCGTCGTATTTTCTCCCTTCAGCCGACGACCCCGCCGACGCGGGTCGCGGAGCTTCTGGCGGCAGAGCTCGATCGCAATGGCATTGGCATTGACTGCGAGCGCAATGGCCTCGGGCTGACGGGCGTGGTTAGTCTGCCGACGTTCAATCGCGGCCTTGCCGACCAGCAATATCTGTTCGTCAACGCACGCCCCGTGAAGGACCGGCTTCTCGTGGGTGCGCTGCGGGGCGCCTATCGCGACCTCATCGCCCGCGACCGTCATCCGATCGCGGCCCTGTTCCTGTCGGTGCCGCTCGACGAGGTGGACGTGAACGTCCATCCGGCGAAGACCGAGGTCCGGTTTCGCGACCCCGCGGCAGTGCGCGGCTTGATCGTCGGCGGTCTCCGCGCGGCCCTGGACGAAGCGAGCCAGCGGAGTGCGACCCGCGAACAGCCTGCCGCTCCGGTCCTCTGGACCACCAGCGCGGACTACACTCCGCCGGAACCTCCCTCCGAACCGGTGCGGCCCATCGAGCTCGAACCGAACCTGGCGGCCGCGGCGATGGTCGCTGAGGCACGTGCGCTTTTCGACCATGCTCCGGCCGCGCGCGCCGAGCCCGCGGTCGCCGACGTGCCCAAGTACCCCTTGGGGGTCGCTCGGGGGCAGGTGGCCGCGACCTACATCATCGCGGAAGCCGAGGACGGGCTCGTGATCGTCGACCACCACGCGGCGCACGAGCGTCTCGTCCTGGAGAGGATGCGTGCTGCGCGCGAAGGTGGGACGACTGCCAGCCAGCCGCTGCTGATGCCGGAAGTCGTCGAGCTCGATGAACCTGACTGCGACCGGATCGAGGGCGCGGCGCAGGAACTGTGGGGCATGGGGCTGGAAGTCGAACGGTTCGGCCCGACCGCTGTGCTGGTTCGTGCCACGCCCGCGGCGCTCGGCAAGACCGACGTGAAGCAGTTGCTGACCGATTTGGGCGCGGAACTTGCCGAGCTGGGAAGCGCCTTTTCGCTCCAGGAAAAGCTCGATCACGTCGCAGCTACGATCGCCTGCCACGGGTCGGTGAGGGCAGGGCGGGTTCTCTCTGTAGCCGAAATGAACGCGCTTCTCCGGGAGATGGAGGTCACGCCGAGGTCGGGGCAGTGCAACCATGGTCGGCCAACGTGGGTGAAGCTGGGTCATGCCGAGATGGAGAAGCTCTTCGGAAGGCGCTGAAATCCGGGCTTTCGATGGGACATGCGCGTTTCGAAGTGCTAGGGTCGCGGCTCCGGAGGAGACGGCACATGGACGATCTCAATGGCGTCGCAGGCGACCGCGCCTATTTCGCGCAGCGCGCTGCCGAAGAGATGGAGCTCGCTCTCCACGCCGAGGATGCGGATGCCGCCGAGGCACATCGTAAGCTGCAGCGGGTCTACATCGAGCGCGCCTCCGTGGGCGCTCGGATTACCGAACTTCCCGAGGAGATCGGCTAGGGACGCGGTTCGGCGTCCTTCAGCGCCCTGAAAGCCTGTTCGACCGTCTTACCGCTTGCTTCGGCTCGCGCCTTTTCGAGCAGAGGATAGCCGGCGTCGGCTTCCGCCTTGAGTTCCTGCGCAAACTTTCCGCTGCGAACTTCAGCGAGCACCTCGCGCATTTTCGCGCGGATGCTGTCATCCACGATGCGTGGACCGCCCAGAACAGCGCCAAGTTTTGCCGTGTTGGAGATGGCCTCGCGCATCCCGGCGATGCCTCGCTGCTCAATGAGCTCGGCGATCAGCTTCAGTTCGCCGACGCACTCGAGGAAGGCCACTTCCGGCGCGATTCCCCCCTCGACGAGAGTCTCGAAACCGGCGATGAGGATCTCGGGCACCGCTCCCCAGACGACCGCCTGCTCGTTGAACAGATCGGCTTCGCATTCCTCCGCGAAAGTCGATGCGATCAGCCCGGCACGGGCGCAGCCAATCGCCTTTCCGTAGGCCAGCGCAAGTTCTCGCGCATGTCCGCTGGCATCGTGCGCGATCGCCCACAGGCCGACCATTCCACGCCGCTGTTGGAAGAGAGACCGGAGCGCGCTCCCTGGGCCCTTGGGAGCGACGAGGAAGACGTCGAGGTCCGTTCGCGGACGAATGAAGCCGAAGTGGATTGCCAGTCCGTGACTGAAGCCGATCGCTGCGCCGTAGCGAATGCGTGCCTCGACTTCGCGGTAGATGCTGCCGAGCACTTCGTCCGGCGCCAGGAACATAACGATGTCCGCTGAGGCGACCGCATCTTCTATCAGCCCGACCTCAAGGCCTGCCTCTTCGGCGGTATTCGCGCTTCCAGAGGCTCCGCGAAGGCCAACGACGACATTCACGCCGCTGTCCTTCAGGTTCAGCGCCTGCGCGCGGCCCTGGTTCCCGTAGCCGAGGATCGCAACGCGCTTCCCCGATAGCGGTGCAACATCGATGTCGCCGTCGTGCAGCATATCCATGACGGCTGCCTAATCTGTCACTTTGAGCAGGGCCAGCGCTGCGGCCATCGACGTATCCAGCGGCTCGTGAAAGCGGGGCCAGTCCGAGGGAGGCTGGTGAGCGAACCAGGTATATTGGCGCTTGGCATATCGGCGTGTCGCCTGCTGACCTGCCGCAATCGAATCGTTGCGGTCGAGGCCGCCGCGAAGCCACGCCCGGATCTCGAGTACACCGATCGCGCGCATGACAGGCAGGTTGGGGTCGAGGTTTTGCTCCAGCAGTGCCCGGACCTCATCGACTGCGCCCTCATCAACCATCCGCGAGAAGCGCTCGTCGCAGCGCTGGTAGAGCCAGTCCCGAGGAGGAAGGAGGATGATCGGTCTAAGGTCGATCTGATGGCCGATGCCACCTTCGCGTTCTTCCTGCCATTGGGAGAGCGTCCGCCCCGTCGACAGAACGACCTCGAGCGCACGCGCGATCCGAGTGGTGTCCGCTGCGTTCAGCTTGGCTGTCGCCTCCGCGTCGAGTTCGGACAATCGCGCTCGGTTTGTCTCCAATGAGGCCGCGCGAACCGTTTTACGGATATCCGGATCGATCGGCGGCACCGGCGCGATGCCCTGCAGCAGTGTGCGAAGGTAGAGGCCGGTCCCTCCAACGAGGATGGGCATGCGTCCGGACTCGTGAACGTCTGCGATTTCGCGTTGTGCCATCTCCGCCCAATCCGCTGCGGAGCATGGATTGTCGCCACTCCGTACGCCGTAGAGGCGATGCTCGGCCCGAGAGAGCTCGTCCGCGCCAGGGGCGGCGCTCAGCACGCGAAGATCGCGATACAATTGCGCGCTGTCGGCGTTGACGACGACCCCGCCGACCTGCTCTGCGAATTTTAAAGCCATAGCCGACTTGCCGCTGGCGGTCGGCCCGGCAATGAGTGCGACAGGAGGTTTCTCGACCCGTATGGCCATTGCGACGCTGATAGCAGCCGGGCGACTTGATGACAGGCTGATCGACCGAGCACTCGGATCGCTTCGAGAGATCGACCCGACGGCCGCCTTCGCAGCCTGGGTCGATGAGGGCGATGCGGTCGACCTACGCGTCGCAGGTGACCTGAAGTCCATCCGCTGGGCGCTCCAAGGTCTTCCCGAGACGGACGTCTTCGTTCAGCCGGAGGAGAATCGGTTCAAGCGCCTGCTCGTGGCCGACATGGATTCGACGATGGTCGGTCAGGAATGCATCGACGAACTCGCGGACTTCGTCGGGCTGAAACGGGAAATCGCCGAGATCACTGAGCGGGCGATGCAGGGCAAGCTCGACTTCAAGTCGGCGCTTCGCGAGCGCGTGGCGATGCTATCGGGCCTCGACGAGGACTCGATCAAGCGCTGCGTCGCCGAGCGCGTCGTTCCCAATCCGGGCGCGGCTACGCTCATCCGCACCATGCGGGTGGGCGGCGCCTATTGCATGCTCGTGACCGGAGGCTTCGTATCGTTCGCGGATCCCATCGCCAAGCTGCTGGGCTTCAACTCTATCCGTGCCAACCGGCTCATATTCGACGGCCGCCAGCTTAACGGCACTGTCGAAGACCCGATCGTCGATGCGCAAGCGAAGCACGACGCGCTCGTCGAAATGCGCGGCGAGCTAGGCCTGAAGCCGGAGGAGGTTGTCGCAATCGGCGACGGGGCGAATGACAAACTGATGATCGAGGAGGCAGGGTTAGGTGTCGCTTATCGTGCGAAGCCGGCATTGGCCGAGGTTGCCGACGCGCGGCTCGATTATCATGGTCTCGATGCGCTGCTTTGGGCTCAAGGCATCCGCAAGCGCGATTGGGTGTCTGCTTAGCGGCCCGAGACCGGGAAGCACGCCTGTCCCTTCGCGGACAAAGATGCGCAGGCCGACGATGCCGCCGCCTTGCTCTCAAACGGACCGACCTGAAGTCGCGTGATGGAGCCAGCCGGAACCAGGACCATCTGGTGACCTGCGATCGGTGAGCTGCCCGCCAGCTTGCGGAATAGCGCTTCCGCCGAGGATCGCTGCGAAAACGCGCCAAGCTGGATCCGCCACGCGCCTGAAGTCGCGACTACCGAGGGAGATCTCTCCATCGGCTTGATCGCCGCAGGTTTGGGAGCAGCAGGTTTTGCGGCTTGAGCAACTTTCGAGGGCTTTGGTGCCGCCTTCGCTTGCGTCTTCGCCTTCTGCATCGCGATGGCAACGCCCTTCTTGCGATCCTCGACGGACATGACCGAATTCATTTGCTCCAGCGTCGATTTTGCCGGTTCGAGCCCTTGGGCCGCTGCACGGCTGACGTAGGCGTAGCCGAGAACCTGGTCCTGCGTGACGCCATCGCCGTTGAACAGCGCCGTGCCGAAGATCAGCATGGCCCGGGCGTCTCCCTTTTCGGCGGCCTGTTTCAGCCAGCGAGCTCCTTCGGCCTGGTTGCCGTTGCCGAAGAGGAGAAGGCCGAGAGTCGTCTGCGCGTCGAGATGGTCTTTTTCGGCTGCGCGCTGGAGCCAGGTCTGTGCCGTGCCGAGATTGAGCGGGACGCCGCGGCCCAACCGGTAGGCTTGGCCGAGATTGAAGGCCGCGTCGGCATCGCCTGCCTCCGCGAGCGGGCGCCAGATTGAGACAGCTTTCGCATAGTCAGCTTGCTGCCAGGCATCTATCCCGGCCTTCACGCTCTGCGCCTGAAGAGGCGCTGCCCATGACAGCGACGCAAACATCACAAGCAATGACAACTGGCTTGGCCGCATGGGTACGACTCCCGTTTGAACAACGGTACGGCGGCGGGGCTAACCCGAAAAGGGTCTTGGCGATGTTAACCAGATTTTAGAGCCTTGAGTGTCACTCCAGCCCCCGAATTAAAGGATTGGGCGAGGGGAAAAGCATGCGCGTTCTGGCAATGGCATCGCAGAAGGGCGGGTCCGGTAAGACGACCCTGTCCGGACATCTTGCGGTGCAGGCGCAGCTAGCGGGGGCAGGCCCAGTCTGCCTTATCGACATCGACCCGCAGGGAAGCCTTGCAGACTGGTGGAACGAGCGCGAAGCGGAAATGCCTGCTTTCGCGCAAACGACCGTTGCCCGTCTCGCTTCCGATCTCGAGGTCCTTCGCCAGCAGGGCTTCCGCCTTGCTGTCATCGACACTCCGCCGGCAATCACCATGGCGATCCAGAGCGTCATCGCAGTCGCCGAGCTGATCGTCATCCCGACCCGCCCGAGCCCGCACGATCTTCGCGCCGTCGGCGCCACCGTCGATCTGTGCGATCGCGCCGGCAAGCCGCTGATCTTCGTCGTCAATGCGGCCACTCCGAAAGCCAAGATCACTTACGAGGCGGCCGTCGCCCTCTCGCAGCATGGCACGGTCGCTCCGGTGACGCTCCACCATCGCACCGATTTCGCCGCCTCGATGATCGACGGCCGCACGGTGATGGAAGTCGATCCCAACGGCCGCTCCGCTCAGGAAGTGACCGAGCTGTGGGACTACATCTCGGACCGTCTCGAAAAGAATTTCCGCCGGACTGTATTCGCGGCGCCGGGTGGCGCCTCGGCGGCTCCGGCAGCGCCCCGTCCGGTTGGCGGCTTCGGCCGTCGTGTGGCCGGCTAGTAGGAGGGCCTGTACGTGAATCCCGAACCGAAGCCTTTTGCTTCCCTCTCCTCCGGACTGCTCGCCCGCAAGGGTGGTGCTCGTCCCGCCATGCGTCCCCAGGGTTTCGGCCAGATCGGCGGTAACCTCGAGGACCTCGGCTGGAACGACATGGGTTTCGAACCGCCGAAGCCAGCGGCCGTCCCGGCTCGCGACGAGGAGCATGACGCATTCGGCGAGCCGATCGCCGACCATCCGGTCCTCAACGGCCATGCCGGCCTGACTCCGGTGCACTCGCACGTGCACACGCAGCAGGCAGAGATCGCCGACCGTTTCAACAATTCCAATGACGAGGAAGAATCTCTCGACGAGACTGCCGAGATCTTCGAACCCGAAGGTGAGCTGCCTGAGCAGCCGGTCGCCAAGGCGCCCGTGTTCGAGCTGCCAGTCGTACCGGCGCCGGCTCCCGCCGCCCGCCGGTCGTCGAAGCCGCGTGCCGCGCCGGGGAGCAAGGGCAAGGCGGCTTTCACGCTCCGCTTGGATGGGGAGCGCCACCTGAAGCTGCGTCTGGCATGCGCCGTAAATGGCCGCTCGGCACAGCTTCTGGTCACTGACGCACTCGACCATTTTCTCTCTGGGATGCCTGAGCTCGAGGCAATGGCCGAAAGGGCCAAACGCAAGGGGTAAAGAGATGAAAGCGCTTCGTTTCGGTTCCGCTGTTTCCGCTGTAGCTCTTGCAACGATCCTCGCCGGTTGCGCGGCGCCGACCTCTCGGAACGGCACTGCTCTCAACACGGCGAAAGCCAATGTGGCCTACGGTCTGCGCGCCCAGATGGCGCTCGAATCCGGCGACTTTAGCTCGGCCATCGACTTCGCTGAGAAGGCGGTCGAGGCCAGCCCGCAGGACGCCACCGTTCGCGCCGTGCTCGCCAACGCTTACTTCGGTGCGGGACGCTTCGCCTCGGCTGAAGCGGCTTACACTGATGCGCTCTCGCTCGCGCCGAACCAGCCGCAGGTCATCCTGAAGCTTGCGCTCGTGCAGATTGCGCAGGGCAAGAATGGTCAGGCTCTCGCGCTGCTCGACTCGGCTCGCAACATGATCGAGCCGGCGGACTATGGACTTGCCCTCGCTCTGGCCGGGCAGCCAGCTCAGGCGGTCGAGGTTCTCGAGCCCGCCGCTCGCTCGTCCGATGCAGACGCTCGTGTCCGCCAGAATCTGGCACTGGCTTATGCTCTTGGGGGCGATTGGGTCGCGGCTCGCACCGTGGCCGCCCAGGACCTTTCGCCTGCGGATGTCGATGCGCGGGTTCAGCAGTGGATGGCATTGGCCAAGCCGGCTCGCGCTTCTGACCAGGTCGCAGCGCTGGTTGGCGTTTCGCCCGCCGCCGTCGATCCGGGCCAGCCGTTCCGCCTTGCGCTAAGCCCGACGAATCCGGGCGTAGCAGTCGCTGCCGCAGAAGCTCAGCCGCCGGTCCAGGTTGCCGAGGCTGCTCAGGCGCCCGCTCCGGTGCAGCCGGCTCCGGTGCCGGCAGTCGCTGAGGCGTCTCCTGCGCCTGCCCCTACGCCTACACCTGCAGCCCAGTCGAACGTTGCCGCTATCTCGCAGGCCGCGGCGATCGCTCCGGAAGCTCCGGCAGCGTTCGCGGCCATGGCTTCGAACTTCGCGCCCAAGGCAAAGCCCGCTGCTGCGCCGAAGAAGCCGGCGCCAGTCCGCCGTGCCTCGCTCCCGAGGGCCTCGGGCCAGTCGAAGTCGGTCGTCCAGCTTGGAGCCTACAGCTCATCCGAGCGGGTTTCCGCGGCCTGGGCGCAGCTGTCGAAGAAGTATCCGGCGCTTGCCAATTACGCGCCGGTCCGCGCCAAGTTCGACGGACCAAAGGGCACGGTGTGGCGTCTGTCGATCCAGGGCTTCGAGACCCAAGGTGACGCCCTCGCCAGCTGCAAGTCGCTCCGCAGCCGCGGCGGCAATTGCTTCGTGCGCTCCAATGCCGGCGACGCGCCGGTTCAGTTCGCGTCGCGGTAACCGACCGACAGCAGGTCCAGGCAGGCCATCCGCACCGCCACTCCGGCTTCTACCTGAAGCTGGATGAGCGACCGGTGCGGATCGTCGGCAACATCGTCGGCAATTTCGACGCCGCGGTTCATTGGACCGGGGTGCATGACGACTGCGCCCGGAGCCGCCTTCGCCAGCCGGTCTGACGTGAGGCCGTAGCGCTCCAGATACTCCCCGGGCGCATCGCCCAGCTCTTCTTCCAGCCGCTCGCGCTGCACGCGCAGCATCATAACCACGTCCGCGCCGTCGATGGCCTCGTCGATCGAGAGGGCAGGGAGACCCTCAGGCATCAGAGAAGCCGGTCCTGCGAGCCGCACTTCGGCGCCCAGGCGCGGAAGGAGCTTCGCGTTGGACCGGGCGACGCGGCTGTGGCGGATATCGCCGCAGATCGCGACCTTGAGGCCCTCCACCCGGCCAAACCTGGTCGAGAGCGTCAAGGCATCGAGCAGCGCCTGCGTCGGGTGCTCATTGGTGCCGTCGCCCGCGTTGATCACGGCGCACTCCATGATCCCGGCCATTGCGGCAGGGGCGCCGTTCTCGCGATGCCGGATCACGACGACGTCCGGGCGCATGGCATTGAGCGTGCGCGCCGTGTCCTCGAACGTCTCTCCCTTCTTGATCGACGACTGCTCGACCGGCAGGAAGACTGAAGAGGCGCCGAGCCGGTGCGCGGCCGCCGCGAAGGACATCGCCGTCCGCGTCGAATTCTCGTAGAAGAGATTGAAGACGAGCTTGCTCTGGAGCCGCTTGTCCGTCCCGCGCGATTCCGAACGATTGTACTCCAACCAGCGCCGGCCCTCTGCGAGGAGGCGCTCGATCTGGCTGTCGCTGAGGGAGTCGATCGAGATAAGGTCCACGAGCGGGTCGCCTAATGCTGATGCGGCAGATTTGCCAGAGCGTCGATCGCGCCCTGAAGGATGTGTGCGGCGGCGAGGGCGTCGACTTTTTCCGCTCGTTTGGACCTGCTGACGTCGGCGTCGATCATCGCGCGCTCGACGGCTTGCGTCGACCAGCGCTCGTCCCACAGCAGGATAGGAAGATCGAGAGGTGCAAGATTGCGCGCGAACGCTCGGATGGACTGGGTCCGCGGTGAGTCGGTACCGTCCATGTTCAGCGGTAGACCAATGACCAATCCGCGAACCGAGTTCGTCTCAACGAACTGCCGTAACTGCTGGAGATCATTGGTGAACTTAGTGCGGCGAATGGTATCCGATGGCCCGGCAAAGCTCCAGCCGGTATCGCAGACAGCAAGGCCGATCGTCTTGGTTCCGACATCCAGACCGGCGAGCTTTCCCGGCGAGATCGCCGCCAGAAATTCCGTCGTGCTGGTCGTAATCAGGGATGCCAAGCCCGCAGCCTCCGCTCCGCGTCGTTCCGGATTGCGCCCCAAAAGAGCGCATAGTCGTACACGTGGAAATTGTTTCCCGGCAGCACGTACGGGCCGAGTGTGGGAATATTTCCGTCCAGTATCAGCAGGCCATTGTCGCAATGCGCGCCGATCTGGCCCGCCTCGAGCGTGGCGGTTGTCAGGTCGGCCGAAGGCACCAGCGTTCCAGGGTTCGATTGTGGAGCAGCGCTCCCGTCCTTCGTTCCCGTGAGCGGGTTGACGCACAGCATGTCCTTGCGCTCGCGCTTGATCCCGGTGGGACCGACCGTGCCCTGCCACGCATCCATGATGAGGTCAGGGTTCGCAGGCGACCGAAAGCTCTGCCACGACAGCACGCAGCCGGTCTGGTCGGGGGTCGTGCAGGCCGCAAGACCCAAGGGCGGCAGGTCGGCAACAGTGCTGAGCGGCCAACCGACCACGTAGGCAGCGACCAGGCGACCTTTGAGCTGTGCCGACCCCTTCCGAAGCAGCCGCGAGAGGTGCAGCGCTCCCTGGCTGTGACCGGCAAGGATGATTGGCTGATCCGGGGGCAAATGTTTCAGGAATTCGTCGAAAGCCGCGCTCACGTCGGCGAAGGCGAGATTCAGCGCCTTCTGGGCGTCCTCGTTCCGCAGCAGGAAGGCGCCAAAGGCGGCCTGACGGTAACGAGGCGCCCAGACGCGGCCCGCGCTGGTCAGGGCCGATGCCTGGCTCTGCACGAACAGCCGGTCGCGGAAGTCGCTTTGCGCATTGCCCGACAGTGGCGCGTTCCATTTATCGCGCTCAAGGTAAGTTGTCGGGTGGATGTAGAAGATCGCTGCAGGCCGATCCTGGGCTTCCGCCACGCCCTGCGGCAGCCATTCGGACGGATCGTCCGGATTGTCGGGGCGGGATATCCAGTTTTCGTTCTTGGAATAGTCCGGTCCGCTGGTTGCGGCAGGCGGCTGATAGTGGCCCTGCGGCGTTGCCGTCTTGATGAGGACCTGCTGGCCGAACTGATAAATGGCGAACGCGCCTGCGACGAAAAGCAGGGTAAGCCAGAAGATGACGAGCAGGAAGCGACGCGCGCACATTGGCGGCTGCCCTTATTGGCGCGGCGGTCGAGGGGCAACCTTCACGGGCCAATTCACTGCTCGACGAGCCGATGCCACGCGGCCGATGCGGCAAGCGCTTCAATTTCGGACATTTGCGCCTGCTGAGGTTCCCGTATTGACCGGTAACGTGATATGCATATGCGAGAGGCCTGGTGGGACCTAGTTCCTGTTGTTCGAGTCTCCCGGTTATGGCCCCGTCTCTCGGGTGGCCGCGGAGCATCGGAGCCAAGTCGCTGTGAAGAGTCTGAGGGCATTATTGCGCAAAACCGACGGCGGCTCGAACGCCGAGTATGCGCTCATCCTCGCCATACTGGGGACCGGGCTCGTCCTCGCGGCTCTGCTGCTGGGCGATGTCGCTGCGACCGCCACCAACGAGGCGGGGGTCTGCATCGAGACCTCGGGCTCCTCCTGCTCATGATCTGAACGGGCCCGACGCTCTTCGTCCGGCTTGCCGCCTCTGACCCTCGCGGCTATCGCCCGCGGCACAATGTCAGTCACGAACGAACAGGTGCGGCATATCGCCAAGCTGGCCCGCATCGCGATGAGCGATGAGGAGCTGGAACGGCTGGTGCCCGAACTCAACAACATCCTCGACTGGGTCGAGCTGCTCGGCGAGGTGAATACCGACGGCATCGAACCGCTGACGGCCGTCGTGCCCAACACGCTACGCCTCCGCGAGGACAAGGTGACCGACGGCAACTGCAGGGACGATGTGCTCGCCAATGCGCCTGTCGCGGAACACGGCTTCTTCGCCGTGCCGAAGGTGATCGAATGAGCGATCTGACCTATCTCACGATCGCCCAGCTTCGCGACGGCTTCCGCTCCGGCGAGTTCACGGCGCGCGAGATCGCCGAGCAGTACAATGCGGCAGTAGCGTCTGCGCGCGCCCTGAATGCCTATACGGTCGAGACGCCCGAAGACGCGCTTGCCGCGGCTGACGCAGCGGACAAGGCGCGCGGTAACGGCGAACTGGGAGCGCTGGCCGGGGTACCGCTCGGCATCAAGGACCTGTTCGCGACGCGCAGTGTAGATACGACCGCCGGCAGCCGGATCCTCAAGGACTTCAGGCCTCCCTACGAGAGCACTGTCACCGCCAACCTGCGCCGCGCGGGCGCGGGCATGCTCGGCAAGCTGAACATGGACGAGTTCGCCATGGGCTCGTCCAATGAGACGAGCGCCTACGGCCCCGTCATCTCGCCGTGGCGGCGGAAGGACGGCGGCAATGCAGCCCTCGCACCTGGCGGTTCGTCAGGTGGTTCGTCCGCAGCGGTCGCTGCGCGCATCGCTCCGGCGGCTACAGGTACCGACACTGGCGGTTCTATCCGCCAACCGGCCGCGTTCACCGGCATTTGCGGCATAAAGCCGACCTACGGCCGCTGCTCGCGCTGGGGGATCGTCTCGTTTGCGAGCTCACTCGACCAGGCGGGCCCGATGGCAAAGACGGTTCGCGACTGCGCGATCATGCTTGAGGCCATGGCCGGGTTCGATCCGAAGGATTCCACCTCGCTCGACTTGCCGGTCCCCGCTTGGGAGGCTGGATTATCGAGCGATCTCAAGGGCAAGCGCATCGGTATTCCCAAGGAATATCGCATCGAGGGCGTCCCCGGCGATATCAACGCCCTGTGGGACAAAGGCATCGAATGGCTGCGCGACGCAGGCGCCGAGCCCGTCGAGATCAGCCTTCCGCACACGAAATATGCGCTGCCGACCTATTACATCATCGCTCCCGCCGAGGCGTCCTCGAACCTCGCCCGCTATGACGGCGTGCGCTACGGTCTCCGCGTGGTGCCGGAAGGCGGCAATCTCGATGCGATGTACGCGGCAACGCGTGCTGCAGGCTTCGGTGCGGAGGTACGCCGGCGCATCATGATCGGCACTTACGTGCTCTCGGCAGGCTTCTACGATGCCTATTTCACCAAGGCGCAGAAGGTCCGTTCCCTGATCAAGCGCGACTTCGAGCAGGCGTTCGAGGCGTGCGACTTGATCCTGACTCCAACGGCTCCCTCCGCCGCTTTCGGCCTTGGGGACAAGACGGCGGATCCAGTGTCGATGTACCTCAACGACGTCTTCGCCGTCCCAGCGAGCCTTGCAGGATTGCCGGCCATGTCGGTGCCGGGCGGACTGGATGAGCAGGGACTGCCGCTCGGTCTCCACCTGATCGGCCGCGAGCTGGATGAGCAGGTCGTGCTGAACGCGGGCCTCGCGATCGAAGAACGAGCCGGCTTCACGGCGAAGCCGCAGAGGTGGTGGTAATGGCAGACGCAACCGCGCCCTTCAGGATCAGGGGCGAGACAGGCGAGTGGGAGGTCGTCGTCGGCCTCGAGGTCCACGCGCAGATCACCGCAACGGCTTCCAAGCTCTTCTCCGGAGCTGCCACGGCGTTTGGCGCTGAGCCGAACACCCAGGTCTCGCTGATCGACGCGGCCATGCCAGGCATGCTTCCGGTGCCCAACCGGGAGTGCATTCGCCAGGCGGTGCGCACCGGGATGGCTCTGGAAGCGCAGATCAATCGCTGGAGCCGCTTCGACCGGAAGAACTACTTCTACGCGGACCTTCCGCAGGGCTACCAGATCAGCCAGCTCTTCCATCCGTTGGTCGGAGAGGGCGAGGTCGAAATCCTGCTCGACGAAAAGGACGAGAGGAGCGCCAAGCGCGTCGGCATCGAACGCATCCACGTCGAGCAGGATGCGGGCAAGCTGATGCACGACCAGCATCCGACGATGTCCTACGTGGACCTCAACCGAGCGGGCGTGGCGCTGATGGAAATCGTGTCGCGGCCGGACATGCGTTCTCCAGCGGAAGCAGGGGCTTATTTGCGGAAGCTGAGAGCGGTCCTACGCTATGTCGGATCGTGCGACGGCAACATGGAGGAGGGCTCCATGCGCGCCGACGTGAACGTCAGCGTGCGTAAGCCCGGAGCCGAATTCGGCACCCGGACCGAGACGAAGAACGTCAATTCCGTGCGCTTCGTCATGCAGGTCATCGAATATGAGGCTCGCCGCCAGGTCGAAGTGCTGGAGGAGGGTGGTACCGTCGCTCAGGAAACCCGCCTGTTTGACCCCGATCGCGGGACGACGCGGACGCTTCGGTCCAAGGAAGATGCGCACGATTATCGCTATTTCCCGGATCCGGACCTGCTGCCGCTGGAGCTCGATGACGCCTTCATCGAGGAGTGCCGGTCGTCGCTGCCCGAGCTGCCGGATGCCAAGCGCCGCCGCTACGAGAGCAGCGGCATCACGCCTTACAACGGCAGTGTCCTGACGGCCGAGGTCGAGACCGCGCGCTGGTTCGACGGACTGCTCGAAGCGGGGGCTCAGCCCGCTCAGGCCGCAAATTGGGTGGTCGCCGAACTGTTCGGTGCCCTCAACCGGCTCGGTAAAGGCATTGAGGACTCACCCATTTCTCCCGCGCAGGCTTCCGAGCTGCTAGGCCTCGTCGCGGACGGCACGATTTCTGGCACGATCGCCAAGCAGGTGCTCGAGATCATGCTAGAGTCAGGTGAGGGCGCAGCCGAGATCGTCGAAAAACGCGGGCTCAAGCAGACGTCCGATACGGGTGCCATCGATGCTGAGATCGACAAGATCCTCACCGCGAATGCCGACAAGGTCGCAGAGTACAAGGGCGGAAAACAGCAGCTTTTCGGCTTCTTCGTCGGCCAGACAATGAAGGCGATGCAGGGCAAGGCCAATCCGCAGGTCGTGAACGAACGTCTGCGGACCAAGCTCGACGGCTAGGATGTTGTCTCGGGGAGTACGTATGCTCGGGTTGGCGGCGCTTATTCTGAGTTTCTTCGCCGCACCGGTTGCAGCGCACGCACCGGCCGCGCTGAAGCCGGGCTCGCCCCAATTGATCGTCGTCATCTCGGTCGACCAGTTCTCGGCCGACCTTTTCGATGAGTACCGCCCGCACTTCACGGGCGGCCTGGCTCGGATCGCCGGCGGCGCGGCCTTCCACAACGGCTATCAGGCGCATTCGGGTACGGAGACTTGCCCGGGCCATTCTACGATCCTGACCAGCGCCCATCCCGCGCACACCGGGATCATTGCAAATACCTGGGTCGATCAATCGCTGACCCGCTCCGACCGGACCGTCTATTGCTCCGAGGACGAGCGTGTGCCCGGCTCGTCGACGACCAACTACACCGTTTCTCCGATGCACCTGCAGGTTCCGACGCTGGGCGACCTGCTCAAGAAGCGGTCGCCGGCGAGCATGAACGTTGCCGTGGCCGGCAAAGATCGTGCAGCCGTGATGATGGGCGGCCACGACGTCGACCAGCGCTGGTACTGGGACGGCAAGAAGTTCTCGACTGACCGCCAGTCAGCGGCGCTTCCGGCGACGATCCAGAAAGCGAATGCAGCGATTATTGCGGCGTTGGCGACTGCTCGCGCGCCGCTGGATTCGCCGCCCCTTTGCCAGGGTAAGGCGACGCCGATCACGCTCACTCCGGCTCTCACTGTCGGCGCGGGCCGCTTTGGGCGTGCTGCGGGCGACCTTCGGGCATTCCGCGCCTCGCCGGAATTCGACGGAGCGGTCCTCGCGGTCGCTGCTGGGCTGGTCCAGGAAATGCGGCTCGGTAAGGACGCCGCGCCGGACATTCTGTCGGTCGGACTGTCCGCAACCGACTATGTCGGGCACAGCTACGGTCCCGGCGGCGGCGAGATGTGCCTGCAGCTCCTCACGCTGGACCGGGAGTTGGGCGACTTCTTCCGCGCGCTGGATGCAGAGGGCATCGACTATGCCGTCGTGCTCACCGCGGATCATGGTGGTCTCGACATCCCGGAGCGGCTGCGCGCCAATGGGATCGTCCAGGCGACGCGCGCCGATTCAGCGCTCGCTGCCACGCTTGTCGGTAAGACCATCGGCCAAAGGCTGAAGCTGTCCGGCCCAGTTCTGCTCGGCGACCTTGGCAATGACGTTTATGTCGACCGAAGCCTGCCGCCGTCCGCGCGGCGCCGGGCCCAGCGGGAAGCAGTCGCATTCTACAAGGCGCATCCGCAGGCCGAAGCCGTCTTCACCGCCGAACAATTGGCGAAGCTTCCGGTCCCATCAGGTTCGCCGGATCGCTGGACGATCGAGCAGCGAGTCCGTGCTTCCTTCGATCCGAAGCGCTCGGGCGACTTCTATGTGGTGCTCAAGAAGTATGTGTTGGCCATTCCAACACCGGGTCCAGGCTATGCGTCGACCCACGGCAGCGTCTGGGATTACGACCGGCGCGTGCCGATCCTGTTCTGGCGGAAAGGCATGAGCCCGGCGCCGAGCGAGCGGGCCGCCGACACGGTCGACATCATGCCCACACTCGCTGCGATGATCGGCCTTGGGCTGGCTCCGAACTCCATCGACGGGGTCTGCCTTTCGGTCCAAGGGGTTGGCTGCCCGCAGCGCTAGTGCATTCTTTTCACTGCACTTTTTGCCTTCTTTCATCTGCCGTTCAGATTTTTGAGGGCACTTTGTCCTGGAAAGTGGCAGACCGTGTCTGCGTCCGGGGGAGTGATGATGCGAAAGTCAGGCATGGCGCTCGCGTTGGTGGCCAGTGCAGCCACTTCGGGTTGCGTTCAGTCGCGCCAGTATGCCGACGTCCAGTTCACGCCGCCGCAGGGTGATTACCGTCTGCTCGTCATGAGGCCGGACGTGACGGTGAATTCGCTGACGACGGGCGGGGTGGCGCAGCCGCGGGCAGACTGGAGCGAACGGGCGCGAGCCAACATCGTCGAGGCATTGCGCGCTGAGCAGGGCGCGCGAGGCGGCAAGATCCTGATCCTCGCCCATCGGAACGAATTGCCGAACGTCTCCGCAGACGAGGTCGCCGATGTCGAGCGATTGAATTTCGCGGTCGCCCAGTCGATCGCTCTTCACAAGTATTCGGGTGCAGCCCTTCCGACGAAGCGTGGCAAAGGCCTTGAATATACGCTCGGTGAAGACGCCGTGTCGCTCGGCCGACGGACGGGTTATGACTATGCGCTCTTCATCCACGCCGAGGACAATATCGCCTCCACAGGACGGACGGCGCTGCAGGTTCTGGGCGTCGCCGGCTGTTTCATCGGTTTCTGCGCGCCGAGTGGTGGAAGCAACCAGTTCGCCTACGCTTCGCTCGTCGATCTTCGCACCGGCGAAGTCGTCTGGTTCAACGTGCTGCAGACCGGCAGCCAGCTTCCCGGCGTCTCTTTCGGTGACATCCGCACGCCGCAAGGATCGGCTCAGATGGTCGAGCGGCTGCTCGGTAGGATGAGGCCCGGTCGCGAGGTCCGCGAAGCGATGGAGAGGCACTGATGTGCGCCCGCTGCGACATCAGCCGGCGCTCCCTTCTCCTCGGGGGCGGCGCTCTGGCCGCGTCGCTGACGACCGGAATCGCGCAAGCGCGTATCCGTCCCGCGGACATGGCCCCTCTGATCGGCCCACATTTCCAGCCGACCGACACCGACGAGCAAGGCCTGTGGCAGCTCATGGAGCGCGCGGAGGAAGAGATTTCGGGGTCCAATCTGCTGATCAAGGATCCGCAGCTGGTCGGATACCTTCAGGACATCATCGGGCACGTCGGCGGTCCCGCAGCGAAGGACATGCGCATCTATCTGGCGCACGTCCCCGACTTCAACGCGATGATGTTCCCGTCGGGGTTCGCGGTCGTCTTTAGCGGTTTGCTGCTCAGGATGCGGAACGAGGCTCAGCTTGCGGGCGTCGTCGCCCATGAGTCCGGCCACTTCCTGCGGCGGCACATGATCCGCTCGTGGCGCGACATGAAGCGCAAGAGCGACATTTTTGCGATCGGCGCGATGGCTGCGGGCGTCGCTGGGGCTGGGGCGGGCGTCTACATGGGCGATTACATTCAGCTCGCCCAGCTGGCGACGATCCTGTCGTTGTTCCGGTACAGCCGCGAGATGGAGGCGGAAGCCGACGCGATGGGAGCGCGCCTGATCGCCGAGGCCGGCTATCAGCCGATGGAAATGGCAAACGTCTGGCAACAACTCATCGGCGAGGAGAATGCGAGCGCGGCGTACAGACGCAAGCATCGCCGACGTCCGGACCTGTTCGATACGCACCCGTCCGAGGATGCACGTTTTGCGGATCTCCGCATTTCGGCGGCTGAAGTTACGGTGCCTGGGCGCGCTTATGAGACCGGGCGAGACCGCTACATCAGGACGATCGGTCCGATCCGAGAGATGCTCCTCGAAGATCAGGTCAAGCTGAACGACCCAGGTGCGAGCCAATATCTGCTGAACACACTGGCGCTCGACGGGTGGAACGGTCTGCTCCGCTATTATGAGGGCGAGGTCTGGCGCCTTCGCAACCGCGCCGGGGACGATGCCCGCGCGGCGCAAAGCTATGCGGTCGCGGTCGCCTACCCCGATGCTCCCGCCGATGCCTGGCGCTGGCACGGCCTGTCCCTCATCAAGGAGGGCCGCAGCGGTGAGGGCAAGGCGGCTCTCGGCAAATATCTTCAGTTGAAGCCGACGGCGCCCGACGCGCCGTTCATCCGGCAAATGATTGGGTGATGAGCATGCGTAAGCCTTTGTGGGCCCTGACGGCGGCCGCGTTTCTGCTCGGCGGGTGCACATCCGTCGGCGAGGGGACAGACCTCGGCGTTTATCAGTTGGTACGGACCAAGCCGACGAGGGTCGGAAACGGTTCGGTCGAGGTCATTCCTCCGCGGGCGTGGAACAAGCAGCGGCGGTTCTTCTTCTTCGACAGCATCCGCTGGGTCGAGGACTGGACCCTGAACGGTCCTTATCTCGACGGCATCACCTTCGTTTCTGGGCTGCCTAGCGGTGAATATCTCATACGCCAGCGGAAGACCGAGGAACGGCAGGTTCCGAAGTTCCGCTCCGACATGACCGCGCCCGAAGTCACGGCGATGCTCGAAAGCGCCTTCCGCGTTCGCGGCGGCGCCGTGGAATTCCGCACGCTCGCCCTGCAGCCGAGGCAGTTCATGGGATACCCGGGCTTCCAGTTCGACTTTGAGCACCTCGACGGCGATGAGCTATGGCGCAAGGGCAGGGCAGTGGGCGCGGTCATCGACGGCCGCCTGTACCTAATGCTCTACGATGCGGCGCGCTCGCACTATTACGCGAATGCGCTGCCCGACTTCGAGGCAATGGCGAACAACGCGCACATCCGCGCCTGAGGGAACGGCGGCTCGTCACGGCCGTTCGGCCTCTTCAAACCGTCAGGAAGAGGTCACGGCTGCGAAGACCGGAAAGAAGCGCAAGCTATCGAGGCTGGAGAAGCTGGACGTCGCCGTTGCCGAGCGCCTGGAGCCGGTCAGCAAGTCTTCCCCGGTGCGGGTGATCGGCCCTGCCGCCGACCTTGGCGACCAGCCCCCGCTGTACGCGATCACGGGCGGGGTCATCGCGGCTGGTGCAGTCACGCGCGACTGGCGTCTGGTCGGTGCCGGTGCACGGATGATGGCCGCACATGTCGCCGCCACTGTCGCCAAGACCATTCTCAAATTGTCGATTGACCGTACGAGACCGCCTGCCGCCGCCAACGGTCACTATGAAATGCGAGAGGGTCGCCGTTACGAGCCGGCCTACAACAGCTTCCCGTCCGGCCACACGGCGAGTTCAATCGCCGTGGCGCGAGCCCTGGGCCGCTCCTATCCCCGACAGCACGAGGCAGCGCTCGCGGCCGCTGGAACGATCGCCATTCTCCAAGTCGTCCGCGGGAAGCACTTCCTGGGCGACGTCATCGCGGGAGCCGCCCTTGGACTGGTAGCCGAGAAAGCGGTCGACCTCATCTTGCGCCGCTTCCCGCCGCAACAGCGTTAATCCCGCGGAGCAGCCACGCCTACGCCGACCGGTGATGTCGGCGCCGGCGTTGGCGTCGTGCCGGGCGCCGGCACGTCTATCGGCGCCTGCGGCGGAGGGGTTTCCTGCGGAACGGGAGTGGGCTGGCCAGGCTGTGTCGGCTCGGGCGTCTGGGGTACGGGCGTTTCAGGGGGCGGTTGCTGCTGCACGTTACATGGTCCTTTCTCGAAGCCATGAACGCTGTGGAACCTTAAGCGGTTGCCCCTGCGGCGATCCTTGCTATAGCGCCGCTCCTTGTCCGCGCGCGCGTGGCGGAAATGGTAGACGCGCTGGATTTAGGTTCCAGTGTCGCAAGACGTGGGGGTTCAAGTCCCTCCGCGCGCACCACGCACGGCCTTGGGCGGCGCGGGGAACACGAAATTCTTTTGACGGGATTGAACAGTGATCAAGACGGTTGAGACTGAAAACGAGGGCCTGAAGCGGGCTTTCATGCTTACCATTCCCGCCGAGGACATCGACGCCCGTGTCGATCAGGAAGTCCGGCGGCTTGCTCCGCAGGTGCGGATGCCCGGCTTCCGCCCAGGCAAGGTGCCGCCGAACCTCATCCGCAAGATGCATGGCGAAGCGATCCAGCAGGATGCGCTGAACACGGCCGTGCAGGAAGGCGTGCAGCAGTTGCTGCAGGAGCAGAAGCTCCGCCCGGCGATGCAACCGCAGGTCGCTCTCGAGGAGGATTATGCTCCGGGCAAGGATCTGCAGGTGCGCGTCCAGCTCGAAGCTCTGCCGGAAATTCCCGCGGCCAATATCGACGATCTCAAGCTCGAGCGCCTGACCGTAGAGACTGACGAAGCTGCCATCGAAGAGCAGATCCAGCGTCTCGCCAGCGCGAACAAGAGCTGGAACGATGCGAAGAAGGGCCATGCGGCTGCTAACGGCGATCTCGTCGTCATGGACTTTGTCGGCTCGGTCGACGGAACGCCGTTCGAGGGTGGCACCGGCAGCGACATGCAGGTCGAGCTCGGTTCCGGCCAGCTCATCCCAGGCTTCGAGGATCAGCTCGTCGGCGCGAAGGTTGGTGACAAGCGCGAAGTGAACGTGACGTTCCCGGACGACTATGGTGCCGAGAACCTCAAGAGCAAGGCAGCCAAGTTCGACGTAACCGTCAAGGCCGTGAAGACTGCCGGCGAGACGAAAATCGACGACGATTTCGCCAAGGCCCTCGGTCTTCAGGACATCGAGCAGCTGCGCGGGATCCTTCGCGATCAGCAGCAGCAGGAGCTGAACGGCCTTACGCGAACGCACATGAAGCGCCGGCTCCTCGACGAACTGGCGTCGCGCCACTCGTTCGAAGTGCCGAAGTCGATGGTCGAGGCCGAATTCCAGAACATCATGCAGCAGTTGCGGCATGAAGCGAGCCACGAATCCGATCCGAAGGCTGCTCTCGAGGAGATCGAGAGCGAGGCGGGCGAGTATCGCACGATTGCCGAGCGCCGTGTGCGCCTCGGCCTGCTGCTTTCGGAGATCGGCGCGGCCAACGGCGTCGAAGTCTCCCAGCGCGAGATGAACCAGCTGATCGGCCAGGCGGCCTCGCAGTATCAGGGCAAGGATCGCGACCGGTTCATCCAGTACGTCCAGCAGGAGCCGATGGCCGCTGCCCAGCTTCGTGCGCCGCTCTATGAAGACAAGGTCGTCGACTTCCTCTTCTCGAAGGCGGAAATCGCCGATCGCACGGCGACCCGCGCAGAGCTCGAGGCCGATCTCGAGTCCGAGGAAGGCCACGTCCATGGTCCGGGCTGCGGACACGACGTTCCGGAAGCGAAGGCCAAGCCCAAGAAGGCCGCCAAGGCCAAGGCGGAGCCCGCTGCCGAGGAGAAGCCGGCCAAGGCTGCAAAGCCGGCCGCAAAGCAGGCCGATGTCGTCGAGACCAAGGCGGAAGCCCCGAAGCCTGCCAAGCCGAAGAAGAGCGAGCCCGCCAACAAGGCCGCGGCCGAGGCCGCCGAAAAGAAGCCGGCTGCGAAGAAGGCTCCGGCCAAGAAGGCGAAGTAGCCACATCGTCTGACTGACTTGTCGAAGCCCTGCCTTTCTCTCTACATCGTTAGGGGAGGGGCAGGGCTTTGACGCATCTGCAGCACGGCTCCGGGGGGATCATGGCCGCCAAGCAGCAACCGCGCATTGCCGTACTTCTGCCTTGCTACAACGAGGAAGCGGCAATCGCTGCGACGGTGGAAGGCTTCCGGCGCGCTCTCCCCGAAGCAACCGTCTACGTTTACGACAACAACAGTCGCGATCGCACGAGAGAGGTCGCTGCTGCGGCTGGCGCAGTCGTTCGTTCGGAGACTCAGCAGGGCAAGGGCCGCGTGGTCCGCCGCATGTTCGCGGACGTCGAAGCCGACGTCTACATCATGGCCGACGGCGACCTGACCTACGATCCCGCTGCGACCCCCGAAATGGTCGACATGGTCCTGACCGAAGAACTGGACATGGTCGTGGGCACTCGCCGTCATGAGGCCGTCGAGGCCTATCGAGGTGGTCACGTGCTTGGGAACAAGCTCTTCACCAACCTTCTTGCAGGCCTGTTCGGACGAAGTTTCACCGATATCTTCTCGGGTTACAGGGCGTTCTCACGACGTTTCGTGAAGAGCTTCCCTGTTTTGTCGGAGGGCTTCGAGATCGAGACGGAGATCAGCGTCCACGCGTTAGAGCTCCGCATGCCGGTGGGCGAGATCGAAACCCGCTATCTTGCGCGTCCGGAAGGATCTCATTCCAAGCTTTCGACCTTCCGCGACGGATGGCGGATCCTGAAGACGATCGTGACTCTGTATCGCATCGAGCGTCCCGTGCTCTTCTTTGGCGGCATCGGCCTCCTGCTACTTCTTGCAGCGCTGTTCCTGGCCGTGCCGCTGGTGGTGACCTACGCGCAGACCGGATTGGTGCCGCGCTTCCCGACGGCCATCCTCGTGACCGGCATGACGATCGTAGCCGTTCTCTGCTTCTTTGCGGGCCTCATCCTGGACACGGTCACACGAGGACGGCGGGAGATGCGGCGCCTCGCTTATTTGTCGCAGCCCGCGCCGAACGCGAACGGGCAAGTGTAGACGATTTGCATCACTCGTCCGCAAATCTGTGACTGATATGTGACCACCGTTGTTTTCATACTTTGACATGCGTTAGCCTCGTTTCGTGAGCGGCACGTTTGGCCGCTTGAAAAAGGGGGCTTTCCGATGAAGCGGATTCCGTTCGCGCTGCGCGCTGGTACAGCTCTGGCCGTGGTGGCAATCGCCACGTCAGCATCTGCGCAAGACAATGTGCCGCCACCTGAGGCGCAGCAGAATCCGGCGTCAACGGCTACGGAGCCCTCATCCGGCGACGACATTGTCATCACCGGTTCGCGCATTCGCCGCGACCCCCTTTCGCAGGATTCTCCGGTGGTGTTCGTCGATCAGGCGGACATTGCGAAGACGGGCCTGAATTCGGTCAACGACGTTCTCCAGCGCCTTCCGGCAGCCGCGGGCGGCATCAACAGCAAGTTCAACAACTCGGGCAACCTCGGCAACCCGCCGAGCGGCGCGGGCGTGGGCGCGGGTGCTGCCGAAATCGATCTTCGCTATCTCGGCTCCGCCAGGACCCTCGTCCTTGTCGACGGTCTGCGCTTCGTGAACGGCGCATCCGCCAGCGGCGTCCCCGGGTCGACCGACCTCAACGCTATCCCTGACAGCGCGATCGAGCGTATCGAGGTCCTGCTCGACGGCGCGTCGCCGATCTACGGCTCGGACGCGATCGCGGGCGTGGTCAACATCATCACGAAGCACTCGCAGGAGGGCTTCCAGGCCAGCGCCCAGGTCGGCCAGTACGGCCAGGGCGACGGCACCACGCAGAATTACCAGCTGAGCTGGGGTAATGGGTCGGACAATCCGGTCACGTTCGTCGTCGGCGCCAACTATGTGAAGCAGGAAGGCGTCAGGTCGGAAGACCGCTCCATCTCCCGCTTCCCGCAGCCCTATGCGGACAGCTGCCTTGCCGGCGGTTGCTCGGGAACGATCCCGCTCGGACGCTTCCGCGTGTTGGGCGAGGACCTCACGCTCATTCACGCGGTCAATGGCAGACCGACGTTCCCGGATGATTTCCGTGACTACGCCGGCAATGCGGATGCGTTCAACTTCGCGCCGTACAACTACATCCAGATCCCGGTCGAACGCGCGGGCGTATTCGGCAACTTCAAGACCGCCGTCACCGACAATGTGAACTTCTCCGGGAAACTGACTTACAACCATCGTTCGTCGAAGAACCAGGCCGCGCCGCTGCCGCTGCTGATCGGCCAGGCGGCGGGCAACCTCAATCTGCTCGATACGATCGATATCGATGCGACCAACCCGTACAATCCGTTCGGTGTTACGCTCGATGAGAGCAACTACATCGTCATCCGCCGCCGCATGATGGAGCTTGGGCCGCGGCGGTTCCGCCAGAGCGTGAAGACCTTCTACGGCGTCGGCACACTCGATGGTAAGTTCAACCTGGGCGGAACCGACTGGTTCTGGGACCTGAACATGGCCTACGGCCGCAACAAGGCCGAGCAGACCATGCTCGGGAACCTCAATGCGGCTCGTCTCCAGACCGCCCTCGGTCCGCTCGCCGTCTGCAACGCGACGCCGGGCTGCGTACCGTTCAATATCTTCGGCGGCGCGGGGACGATCACCCAGGATCAGCTGGATTGGATCACCTTCGAGCAGCATGACGAAAGCTGGCAGAAGCAGTGGGATTGGACCGGCAACGTGACCGGCTCCCTCTTCGAGCTTCCGGGCGGCCCGCTCGGGATCGCCGCCGGCTTCGAGTTCCGCAAGCAGCGCGGCGCGTTCAATCCGGATCCGGTGATCGCGGCCGGACTCGGCGCGGACATTCCGGCCCAGCCGACCAGCGGCAAGTACAACGTCAAGGAACTCTACGCCGAGTTGAACGCACCCCTGCTGAAGGGCGTGCAGTTCGCCGAGCTGCTGGAGCTGACCGGCGCCGTCCGCTTCTCGGACTATTCGACGTCCGGCTCTGCCACGACCTTCAAGTTCGGTGCGAACTGGAAGCCGATCGCGGACCTGCGGCTGCGTGGTTCGTGGGCCGAAGGCTTCCGGGCTCCGTCGATTGGCGAGTTGTTCGGGACCTTCTCGCGCTTCGACTCTGCGTTCGACGATCCTTGCTCGATCCACAGCGCATTGCCGCGCAACTTCACGAATGACGCGCAGGTCGCTGCCAACTGCGCCGCTCAGGGCGCGCCGGCGGGCTCGTCGACACAGCCCGACGACCAGCTGTCCGTCATCACGGGCGGCAACCGCGATCTGAAGCCCGAAACGTCTAAGAGCTGGAACTTCGGTGCGGTGTACAGCCCGTCGTTCATCCCGCGCTTCTCGGCCGAGCTGAACTGGTACAAGATAGACGTGAACGACGCGATTCAGGCCTTCCCGGCCCAGACGAGCGTCGAGAATTGCGTTTACAACAACGATCCGACCGCCTGCGCCCGCATCACGCGCGCCGCCGGTGATATCGTCGGCATCCAGAGCCAGCTGGAGAACGTCGCCGGGATCAAGACGAAGGGCATCGACTTCAACCTGCTCTATCGCACGCCGAAGACATCGATCGGATCGTTCGGGTTCACCTGGAACAACACGTTCCTGCAGAACTACGACCTGATCCTGCCGACCGGCGACGGTACCCAGAAGATCAGCCGCGAAGGCACGGAAGTTGGAAGCCCGTCGCAGGCCTATCCGAAGTGGAAGGCCATCGGCATCATCGACTGGGATTACGCCTGGTTCGGCTCGTCTCTGACGGGGCGCTACATCAAGAATGTCGAGGAGAGCACGGGTCACGACCTCGGCAACAAGTTCTACACGGACGTCCAGCTCCGCCTTTGGGCCGGTCCGCACCTCGTCGACCGGCTTGGCTTCGCCTTCGGTGTGAACAATTTGTTCAACGTCAAGGCTCCGGCCTGCTTCACCTGCGACGTCAACGGTTTCGACCCGACGACCTACGACATCCCAGGTCGCTACTTCTACTTCCGCATCAACGCGAAGCTCTAAGTCTCGCGTCGCTCGAGGGGGTGGGGCGGTTCGGCAATCCCGGGCCGCCCCTTTTCCTTTGGCGGGCCGCTTGAACCTTTCGCAGTTCCGCCCGATGTAGGTGGCACCACCTTCAAGGGATCCGCTTCACGTGCTTGACCATCAGGACATCGTTTCTCAGCTCGTTCCAATCGTGATCGAGCAGTCGAACCGCGGCGAACGCAGCTTCGACATCTACTCCCGACTTCTCCGCGAGCGGATCATCTTCATCACAGGCGCGATCGAGGACCACATGGCCTCGCTCGTTACTGCCCAGTTGCTCTTCCTCGAGTCAGAGAACCCGAAGAAGGACATCTTCATGTACATCAACTCGCCGGGAGGCGTGGTGACCGCTGGTCTCGCGATCCACGACACCATGGCATACATCCGGCCGAAGGTCGCGACGGTGTGCATCGGCCAGGCGGCGTCGATGGGCAGCTTCCTGCTGGCCGCCGGCGAGCCCGGGATGCGCATCGCGCTCGCCAACAGCCGCATCATGGTCCACCAGCCGTCGGGCGGCGCGCAAGGAATGGCTGCCGACATCGAAATCCAGGCGCGCGAGATTCTGCGGATGCGCTCGCGTCTCAACACGCTTTACGCAAAGTACACCGGCCAATCGATCGAGGAGATCGAGAAGGCGATGGACCGCGACAAGTTCCTTGAAGCCGACGAAGCCAAGGAATTCGGCCTCATCGACGAGGTGTTCGACAAGCGTCCGGAGCAGGGCGAAGATGCCGGCACCGGCGCCGGGGACGTAACGCCCGGTTAAGCGCAAGACGGGGGAGGAGGACATGGCGGCACGGCTGGCGCTGGCATTTGCTTGTGCGTTGGCTGCCGCGTCGCCCTCCCTCGCTGCAACGGTCGACGTTCGCGCGGGCCGACTGTTTGACCCCGACAGCGGCAAGGTCAGCACCGACCAGCGCATCCGGATCGTCGACGGAAAGATCGTCTCTATCGGTCCGTGGGACGCAACCGACACGGCGATCGTCATCGATTGGTCTGCCTACACCGTCCTTCCCGGTTTAATCGATCTTCACACCCACATCACCGACGGCGCGACCGAAGGCAGCGATCCAGCGGAGCCGCTGAAGCACAGCGAGGCCGCCACGATCCTCAAGGCCGTTCCGGCCGCGAAGACCATGCTGCGCGCGGGCTTCACGACGGTCCGGGACGTCGGCGTCTATCGCGGGCTGACGGACATCGCGCTCAGGGATGCGATCAATGCCGGTGACGTGGAAGGCCCGCGCATGTTCGTCGCGGGCGGGTACATCACGACGCCCGGCGGCGGGGGCGAGATCGACGCCCTCGCGCCGGATATTTCGCTGCCGGAGACCTTCCGCATCGGTGAGGTCCACAATGCCTCCGACGCTCGCGACCGCGCGCGTTATCTCCTCGATCACGGAGCGGATTTCATCAAGCTCATCGCCACCGGCGCGGTTCTCGCCATCGGCAGCGAGCCCGGAGCGCTCGAACTCAGCCCGGAAGAGATGAAGGCAGCCTGTGACGAAGCGAAACTGCGCGGAAGCTACTGCATCGCGCACGCGCACGGGGCCGAAGGCATCAAGGCCGCGATCCGCGCGGGAGCGCGGACAATCGAGCACGCCAGCTATCTCGACGCCGAAGGTATCGCCCTCGCCAAGAAGCGGGGCGTCTGGCTCGACATGGACATCTACAACGGCGACTGGATCGAAGAAGTCGGGACCAAGCAGGGGTGGCCCGCCGAATATCTCCGCAAGAACCGCGAGACGACCGACGTTCAGCGCAATGGCTTTGCCGCGGCGGTAAAGGCCGGCGCGAAATTGACCTTCGGCACCGATGCAGCCGTCTATCCCTACGGCCTCGGAGGCCGCCAGTTCGCCTACATGGTCCGCTACGGAATGACGCCGATGGGGGCCATCCAGGCGGCTACGACGGAGGCGGCCAAGGCGCTGCGCTTGGAAGGCGAGGTCGGTACGCTCCGTCCGGGCGGATGGGGCGATCTCATCGCGGTCAGCGGGGACCCGCTAACCGATATCCGTCTGCTCGAGCATGTCGATGCCGTGATCAAGGGCGGTGAGCTCGTCCGCTAGCGGCGGAACGCAATGGCAGGTTAGCGCATTGTGCTCCCCACGGCCGTTTGTTTCAGCCCTGTTCCCCGTGACTTAACAAATGTGATGAGCAGCATTTGTGCTGCGCAGCTACTTACCTGGCAGCTTTGGGAGGCTTACGGGTCGCCCGCGAAGAGGGAGTCGGATGGCAGATATCAGTGGTGAGCGTGAATTGTTGCAGGATGCGGGCCCGGTTACATCCGGGCTGCCCGCGCTCGATTACATTTTGCGGGGTGGCTATGCCGCCAACCGCGTCCATCTGATCGAAGGCGAGCCCGGCGCGGGGAAGACAACGCTCGGACTGCAGTTCCTGCTCGAAGGCAGGACGAAGAACGAGCGTTGCCTCTACATCACGCTCAGCGAGGGCCGGGACGAGCTGATCCAGGTGGCCGGCACCCATGGCTGGTCCGTGGACGGCATCGAGATTTTCGAGCTCGTTCCACCGGAGCTTAGCCTTGACCCCGATCGCGAGCAGTCGATCCTGTATGCGTCCGATCTCGAACTCGGCGAAACGCTGCGCCTTGTCATGGAGGAGGTCGAGCGTGTGGCCCCGGCGCGCGTCGTGTTCGACAGCCTTTCCGAGATCCGGCTGCTTTCGCAGGGCGCTCTGAAGTTCCGGCGGCAAGTGCTCGCACTGAAGCATTTCTTCGCCACACGGCACTGCACGGTGCTGTTCCTCGACGACCTCACACAGGCAGAAGAGGATCTCGGCCTCCATAGCCTCGCGCATGGCGTCCTCCGGCTGGAGCAGATTGCGCAAACCTACGGTGCGGAACGCCGCCGCCTCAGGGTATTCAAAATGCGCGGCCGCGCCTTCCATGGCGGTTTCCACGACTACATCATTCGTACCGGCGGGCTCGAAGTCTTTCCACGGCTCGTGGCGGGCTCGCATCCCGATATGGGCGGCTTCCGCGAGCAGGCGATGAGCGGTGTGCCGCAACTCGACGCGCTGGTGGGTGGCGGATTGGATTACGGAACTTCGACCCTCATCGTGGGGCCGTCGGGCATCGGCAAATCGACAATCGCCATGCGTTACGTCCAGGCTGCGCTCGAGCGGGGCGAGAAAGCGCTCTTTATCAGCTTCGACGAGACCGAGCGCGTATTCCTCCACCGTGCACAAGGTCTTGGCTGGGACTTCTCCGAGGTGCTCGCATCGAAGCAGTTCGTCTTCCGGCAAGTGGATCCGGCTGAGCTATCCCCCGGCGAGTTTGCCGGCACAGTGAGCAAGGCGGTCGAGCAGGACGGAGCGAGCGTTGTCGTTCTCGACTCTCTGACGGGCTACCAGCACGCAATGCCTGAGGAGCAATTCCTGCTGCTCCAAATGCATGAAATGCTGACATATTTGAACCAGCAGGGTGTGCTGACATTCGTCATTCTGGCGCAGAGCGGCATGGTTGGCGTCATGCAGACGCCCGTCGATATGACCTACCTTTGTGATGCGGCCTTGTTGCTGCGCTTCTTCGAAGCCGATGGCGAAATCCGCCGGGCGATTTCGGTCATCAAGAAGCGCACTGGAGCGCACGAGAACGCGATCCGCGAGATGATGATCGATGCCCAGGGTATTCAGGTTGGGCAGAAGTTGTCGGGCTTCCGGGGCATCCTGACCGGCGTTCCGACCTATGTGGGTGGGGAGCAGCTTCTGAAAGACCGTTCGTGAGCCGCGACCGGACCTCCGACGATGCAATGCTGATCGTTGCCCCGGAGGGCCGCGATGCGTCCGTGCTGCTCTCACTTTTGCGCGACGTGGGCATTGCCGCGCAGATCGACGAGACAGGCGACGCCCTGCTGCGAGCGATCGAGACCGGCGGTCATGCGGGCGCGATCATCACGGACGAAGCAATCACGCGCGTGGGGCTGGCGGAGCTCCGGGCCGCAGTCGACCGGCAGCCTCCCTGGTCCGACTTTCCGTTCATCATTCTCGTCAGGCGCAATCAGCGAGAGGCCCGCACTACGGCGGGTCTGGAGCAATCTCTCAACGCCACATTGCTCGAGCGGCCCCTACATCCCGCCTCCCTCGTGAGTTCGGCGCGGTCGGCGGTCCGCGGAAGATTGCGCCAGCGGCTCGCGGCACGCCACCTGGAGGATCTCGAAGCCGCGCGTGGCGAATTGAGGCAGCTCGCGGCCTCGCTTGAAACGAAGGTCCGTGAGCGCACGCGGGATCTGGCCGCAGCGAACGATCGGCTCACGGCTGAAATTGCCGAGCGCGAGAAGGCGGAAGCGCGCCTGATCCAGGCTCAAAAGATGGAGGCGGTCGGCCAGCTGACTGGCGGCATCGCCCACGACTTCAACAATCTGCTGACGGCCGTCATCGGCTCGATCGATCTGCTTATGCGGCGGTTGGTCGGCGAACGGGAGCGGAAGCTCGCCGGAAACGCGCTGCTGGCAGCAGAGCGCGGTGCGAAGCTCACGACGCAGCTCTTAGCCTTCTCGAGGCGTCAGCGCCTCTCGCCTGCGCCGATCGATGCAAACGACGTCGTGTCTCATATGAGCGATCTACTGGCGCGCTCCTTGGGGCCCCGGATCCGCTTGGAGACTCAGCTCGAACCCAACCTCTGGTCGGCTCTTGCCGATCGAACGCAGCTCGAGATGATGATCCTCAATCTGGCGATCAACGGCCGCGATGCCATGCCGTCGGGCGGGAAGCTCAAGATCACGACGACGAACCTGTCGGAGGTGCCCCTGGACCTTCGGTCGGACCTTCATGAAGGCGAATACGTCTCCATCGCGGTCTCGGACAGCGGCAAGGGTATGGCACCCAGCGTCGTCGCCCGCGCTTTCGAGCCTTTCTTCACGACCAAGGAGCCCGGAAAGGGGACCGGTCTCGGCCTGTCTCAACTCTATGGTTTTGCCCGGCAGTCCGGCGGTACGGCCCGGATAGAAAGCTGCGAGGGTGAGGGGACTACCGTCACGCTCTATCTTCCACGGACGCTGCAGGCGGCAGAAGGCGCCGCAGCATCAATCCCCAAGAGCAGCGGCCACGCGGGCGCTCGAATCCTCGTCGTCGACGATGACGATGACGTCCGGACCGCGGCTGCCGCAATCATCGAGGAGCTGGGATACTCCGTCGTCGCGGTCGATCACGCTCCCGAGGCACTGGATTTGATCCGGGAGCAGCGCTTCGATCTCGTCATCACCGATGTGATGATGCCGATGATGAACGGCGTCGAACTCGCCCGGGAGGTGAAGCGGCTGAGGCCGGAAGTGCCCCTCCTTTTCGCCACCGGTTATGCTGATGTCGAGGAATTCGGCGACGACCTCGACCCGAGCATGCTCGTGCGGAAGCCTTTTCGGATGACGGAACTCGCGTCGCACATCGCCAACGCGCTGGGAATCGGGCGCGAGGGTGCGGTTGACCTGGACAAGGTCCGCCGCAAACGGGACGCCTGAGCGTCTACTTGTTGCCGCTCTTCCCGCTTTTGGATCCGCCCTTGTTGCCGCTGCCTCCTTTTTCGGCACCGCCGCGACCGCCCTGGGCGCCCGCATCACCCTTTTTCAACTGACCTCCGGGATTTCCGCGCGCCGATTTTTGCGCCATTCTGATACTCCTTCGTTTTGGCGCCAACAGGTCGGGCGGGGCGACTGTTCCAGCAAAATCCGCTACTTGCCGGTTGCCCACCCACAATCCATATTCGGGACAGGAGCAATCGACCGGGGCTGGCGTTAACCGCCAAGCTAGATTGATTGTGAGATAAAGAAGGCTAGCATGGCCTTCGAGGGACGGTCGCAAGCGACCGGTTGAACAAGGACAGGAATGACCAAGCTTTCAGGCAGCGACGGCAAAAGCACCCTCTACTGCTCCTTCTGCGGGAAGTCGCAGCACGAGGTGCGCAAGCTCATCGCCGGGCCGACGGTGTTCATCTGTGATGAATGCGTCGAGCTGTGCAACGACATCATCCGCGAGGAGTCGAAGTCGGCGCTCGTGAAGACTCGCGACGGCGTCCCGACGCCCGCAGAAATCTGCAAGGTTCTGGACGATTACGTGATCGGCCAGGACCGTGCGAAGCGCGTGCTCTCGGTCGCGGTACACAACCACTACAAGCGGCTAAGCCATGGCTCGAAGACCGGCAATGAGGTCGAGCTCGCGAAGTCGAATATCCTGCTGATCGGCCCGACGGGCTGCGGCAAAACGCTGCTTGCCCAGACGCTCGCGCGCATCCTGGACGTCCCGTTCACGATGGCTGACGCGACGACGCTGACCGAAGCCGGTTACGTTGGCGAGGATGTCGAGAACATCATCCTCAAGTTGCTCCAGGCTTCCGACTACAATGTCGAGAAGGCGCAGCGCGGCATCGTCTACATCGACGAGATCGACAAGATTTCCCGCAAGTCGGACAATCCGTCGATCACCCGCGACGTGTCGGGCGAAGGCGTGCAGCAGGCGCTGCTCAAGCTGATGGAAGGCACGACTGCGTCGGTTCCTCCGCAGGGCGGCCGCAAGCATCCGCAGCAGGAATTCCTGCAGGTCGACACGACGAACATCCTGTTCATCTGCGGCGGCGCATTCGCGGGGCTGGAGAAGATCATCTCCGACCGTATGGAAGGCAAGTCGATGGGCTTCGGTGCCCACGTTGCGGCTCCGGAAGAGCGCAAGACGGGCGAAACGCTTCGCCACTGCGAGCCCGAGGATCTGCTGAAGTTCGGCCTGATCCCGGAGTTCATCGGCCGTCTGCCGGTGATCGCGACGCTCGAGGACCTCGACGAAGCGGCACTCGTGGAAATCCTCGTTCAGCCGAAGAACGCTCTGGTGAAGCAATACCAGAAGCTGTTCGACATGGAGGACGTGGAGCTGGGCTTCAGCGACGACGCGCTGCATTCGGTTGCTCGCAAGGCAATCGACCGGAAGACCGGCGCTCGAGGCCTACGCTCGATCCTCGAAGGCATCCTGCTCGACACCATGTTCGATCTTCCGTCCATGGACGGGGTCGACGAGGTGCATGTCGACAAGGAGGTCGTCGAAGGCCGCAAGGAGCCCGTCCGAGTCTACGCCAAGAAGGGTAAGGCGGGCGACGCCGCGTGACGGGTGAGTTGGCCGCGGATTACCCCGGCGATCTCAAATTCCTGAACTTCCTTCCGAAGCCGATCCGCGAGGCTCGCCGCCCTCTGCTGGCGATCCTCGTCGGATGGCTGACCGCGATCATTCCGAGTCTGGCTCTCGCCTGGCTGATCGGAATGGTTGCGCCCGATGTCCCCCAGCCGCAGTTCGACGTCAAAGGTCTGCTCGCGGTCTTCCTGCTCGCCGTCTTCTCGCCAGTGGTCGAGAGCCTGATCATGGGCGGCTTCCTGTTGATCCTGCTTCGTTTCTTCAGCCCGCCGGTGGCAATCCTCGCCAGCAGCATTGGCTGGGGCATCGCCCATTCGAGTCTCGCGCCGACCTGGGGCATGGTGATCTGGTGGCCGTTCCTGATCTTTTCGACCTTGTTCGTGACGTGGCGGGAGCGGTCGCTGCTAGCGGCCTTCGCTATGCCGATGGCCGTGCACGCCATGCAGAACCTGCCGAGCGCGCTCGTCGTCGCCTACGGAAAGCCGTTCTGAATTAGCGGAAACGCGGGACCAGCGGCGGAGTGCTCCGCGCGTAGTTCCGGAATTCGTCGCCGAACCGGCGCGCCAGGCTCAAATCCTCGAAGTGAACGCGGATGGCGGTGCCAGCGATGAAAATCGGAACGGCGAAAAGAAACTGCAGCCAGTGCCCGGACGATGCCGCCAGCGCGATCATCAGGCAAAGCATTGCGAAATAGATGGGATGGCGCACGCGGCGATAGGGCCCGTGCTGCACGAGGGCCCGCCGGGTCGCGAGGGCCTGAGCGCTTGTCCGATAGAGAGCGAGCGTTGCGCTACCGAAGACGGTGGCCACGAGAATACCTGCGAGCGCCGCTGAGTCGGACGCTTCGAGAGGGGCGTAGATCGGGCCCAGGACAACGATCGAAACGCCAGCCAGCTGGAAAGGCACCGACCCGCGAGCGATAGTCGCGCTTGCCGTCCGTGCTTTGACCGCGGTTCGCGAACGACCGCGCCAATCCAATCGCGAAAATCGCCACGAGCGCGCAGAACAGCCCGAACTGGAATGGACTCACGGGATACGACTAAGTCATGGCACTCCCACTATCATAACTGTATTATGGCAGCAATACAGTAATTCACTCACCTTCGAGCGGGAGCGTGTCCACTTCTTCAGCAACGCCGAGGCGCTGGCGAATGCGCTGCTCTTCTTCGGCTGTCGGTGGCTGCGGCAGTTCTTCCTCGCCGGGCGCAAGCGCCTCATCCGGAATTCCGGGCCCGGTGCCGGCGATTGACTCGTTCAGCGGACGATCGTTCGGACCGTTGCTGATCTTTTCTCTATCGGCCATCTCGCTCTCCTTTGGCGATCAGCGAACGGCTTGGCGCGATTGTTCCTGGCTTTGTTGCGCCTTCAAGATGCGCCGCCCATATAGTCTCGCATGAAGCGTTTACTCCCGATCCTTCCGCTGCGCGACATCGTCGTATTTCCGCAGCGCATCGTTCCTCTCTTTGTAGGCCGTGAAAAGAGCGTCGCAGCGCTCGAAGCGGCCATGACGGCGGACAAGGAACTCTTCCTCGTTGCGCAGCTCGATCCGGCCGATGACGATCCCGATCGGGACGCGCTCTACGACCTCGGTGTGGTTGCAACCGCGATGCAGCTTCTGAAGCTGCCCGACGGCACCGTTCGCGTGCTCGTCGAAGGAGCCAAGCGCGCGCGCCTGCTGAACCTCGTTCCGGGCGACGGGTTCATGAATGCCGAAATCGAGGAGATCGATGAAGAGCCGGCCGACGGGCCCGAAGTCCAGGCGCTGATGCGCTCGGTCATCGATCAGTTTGAGAATTACGCGAAGCTCAACAAGCGGCTTCCGCCCGAGACCGGCATCCAGCTCGGCGAGATCGACGATGCGTCGGTGCTCGCGGATGCTGTTGCGTCGAACCTGTCGATCAAGGTTTCCGACAAGCAGGCCCTTCTTGGTGAACTGAACACCGCGCGCCGCCTCGAGATGGTCTTCGCCTTCATGGAAGGCGAACTCGGCGTGCTGCAGGTCGAGAAGAAGATCCGCAGCCGGGTGAAGCGTCAGATGGAGAAGACGCAGCGCGAATATTATTTGAACGAGCAGCTCAAGGCGATCCAGCGCGAGCTCGGCAATGAAGGCGAAGAGGGCGGCGACGAGCTCCAGGAGCTTGCCAACAAGATCGCCAAGACGCGCCTGTCGAAGGAGGCCCGAACGCGAGCGACCGCCGAGCTGAAGAAGCTCCGGGCGATGGCTCCGATGTCCGCCGAAGCGACGGTTGCGCGCAACTACCTCGACGTTCTTCTCGGCCTTCCGTGGGGCAAGAAGTCGAAGCTGAAGAAGGATATCGCCGAAGCGCAGCGCGTGCTCGACGAGGACCATTACGGCCTTGAGAAGGTCAAGGACCGCATCGTCGAATATCTCGCTGTGCAGGCGCGGACCAACCGCCTCAAGGGCCCGATCCTCTGCCTCGTCGGACCTCCTGGCGTCGGCAAGACGTCGCTCGGACGCTCGATCGCTCGGGCGACAGGCCGCGAGTTCGTTCGCCAGTCACTGGGCGGCGTCCGCGACGAGGCCGAGATTCGCGGTCACCGGCGCACCTACATCGGGTCACTTCCGGGCAAGATCATTTCGAACCTGAAGAAGGCGGGGACCTCGAACCCGCTCTTCCTGCTCGATGAGATCGACAAGCTCGGCCAGGATTTCCGCGGCGATCCGTCGTCCGCTTTGCTCGAGGTTCTCGATCCCGAGCAGAACAACAAGTTCCAGGACCATTACCTGGAGCTCGACTACGACCTGTCGGACGTGATGTTCGTGACCACCGCGAACTCGCTCGACATGCCGCAGCCGCTGCTCGACCGCATGGAGATCATCCGTCTCGAGGGTTACACCGAGGACGAAAAGGTCGAGATCGCCAAGCGCCACCTCATCCCGAAGCAGATGGAAGCGCATGGCGTGAAGGACGAGGAACTGGTCTTCACCGATGAAGGCCTTCGCTCGATGATCCGCCATTATACCCGCGAGGCCGGCGTCCGCACGCTCGAGCGCGAGCTAGCCAAGGTCGCCCGCAAGTCGCTGCGTCAGATCCTCGAAGGCAAGATGGAGCGTGTCGAGCTAACGCCTGACAATGTGTCCGACTTCCTGGGGGTTCGCCGCTATCGCTTCGGCGTCGGTGAGGAAGAGGACCAGATCGGTGCGGTCACGGGACTGGCGTGGACCGAGGTCGGCGGTGAGCTGCTGACGATCGAAGCGGTCACCGTCCCCGGGAAGGGCCAGATCCGCACGACCGGCAAGCTCGGCGAAGTGATGCAGGAGTCGATCCAGGCGGCCATGAGCTTCGTGAAGGCTCGCGCGCCGGCGTTCGGCGTGAAGCCGTCGATCTTCGCCCGCAAGGACATCCACGTTCACTTGCCGGAAGGCGCGGTGCCGAAGGATGGTCCGTCCGCCGGCATCGGCATGGTTACGGCGATGATCTCAACGCTTACGGCTATTCCGGTTCGCCGCGACGTGGCAATGACAGGCGAAGTGACGCTGCGGGGCAGGGTGCTTCCAATCGGCGGGCTCAAGGAAAAGCTTCTCGCGGCTCTTCGTGGCGGCATCACTACCGTGCTCATCCCCTCGGAAAACGAGAAGGATCTCGTTGACATTCCGACGAGCGTTAAGGAGCAGCTGGAGATCGTGCCCGTCGCGCATGTCGACGACGTGCTCGCGCGGGCGATGACCCAGCCGATGCAGCCGATCGAGTGGAGCGAGACTGACGAGCATGCGGCCGAACCGCCACTCCCGGGCCATCCTTCGGACTCGGAGTCACCGCTTCGCCATTAGTGGTCCAACACGGCACGCACTGACCGGTGACCTTTACTTGTGTTTAGAGTCTTGCCTTAAGGTTGCTGCAGGCGGGGGCCGAGTCTCCCGCCCAGTTCCGGGAGAGCCGTCCGATGAACAAGCAGGAACTGATCGGCCATGTCGCTGATCGCGCCGGCCTGAGCCGCAACGATGCGGCGCGTGCGGTCGAGACGATGCTGGAAGTGGTCACCTCTGCCCTGAAGAGAGGTGACGAGGTGCGTCTTGTCGGATTCGGCAATTTCTCGGTGACGCGTCGAAAGGCTTCCACGGGGCGCAATCCGCGGACCGGCGAACCCATGCAGATCAAGGCGAGCGCCCAGCCGAAGTTCCGTCCGGGCAAGGTTCTCAAGGACGCCGTTCAATAGCTGGACAGGGCGCTCCGGCGTCCCTATCTGCCCGGTTCCTGCGAGGGCATGGGCGCGTAGCTCAGCGGTAGAGCACACCCTTCACACGGGTGGGGTCACAGGTTCAATCCCTGTCGCGCCCACCATGTCCACGCACAGGCTGTTCCCCGGACAGCCGAGCATGGACATCCGCGGGCTGGCGAGATGAACCCCGAAATCCGGTAATTACTCCAGGTAACTGGGCTGGAAGCTCGCGACCCGCCGCATCTCCGACCAATCGCGGAACAGGATGTCGCGGCCGTGACGCTCGATGAGTCCCTGGCGCTCCAGATCCGCCATCACCCGGTTCACGTTGACCGAGGTCTGGCCGGTGATCTCCGCAATCTGCTGCTGCGTGAAGGGATTGTGGAGCGGCTCTTCGGGAACGTTCGTGCGGCTGCGAACGGCGGTTTCGCAGAGCAGGTGAGCGACCCGGGCCGTCGAATCCCTTCGCCCGCAATTCACGAGCCATTCGTAGCCGATATTCTCGTTGCGTTGCGTCAGCTGCCAGAAAAACTTGTGGAGTTCCGGATACTTCTCGACGATTGCGTTGAAGTCTTCAGCATCGCCGACCAGGATTTCGCTCGGGACGACGGCCTGTATGCCATAGCTCGACATGCCTTCACGAGGCAGGATGCCTTCGCCGGGGAATCTGAGCGCGACGATCTGCCGCCGGCCTGAACTGTCTACCTTGAACTTGGAGAGAATGCCGGAACGCACGAACACGACTTCGTCGCGCGGTATCCCGCTTTCGCGAAAGGGCCGGCGGGGATCGACCTGCACGACCTTCTGAGGCATGCGGTCGAGCTCATCGGCTAATTCTTGACGAAGCCCCGCCGCCACCAACGTCTCGCGAAGCGAAACGGTCGATCCGGCAGTCGGCCCCGAGCGGCGACTCGCCAACATCTCGCATCTCCCCTTCGAAAAGACGATGCGCCTCTGAAACGTTCTTAGCAAGCAACTTAAAATGGTCCTATTCAGGTCCATATTGACCCGTGAACCTAAAGGCCGTCGGACTGCGCACTTGTCGTCCCCGTCGCTTGCGTTCGGATATCGGCAACCCTAAGGAGCGCGCGCGCCTTCGGGAGAGGATCTCAGGGGCGCGCCGTGGCGATCGTAGCTCAGCTGGTTAGAGCATCGGTTTGTGGTACCGAGGGTCGCGGGTTCAAGTCCCGTCGATCGCCCCATTTTCTACGACTTATCGGACCTTCCCAAACTATGAATACGCCCTGGGGCTTCGAGGATTTCGACGCACACGAGAACCTGCATTTCGTCTGGAACGAGGAGTGCGGGCTGAAGGCGATCGTCGCCATTCACTCCACGCACCTCGGTCCCGCCGGCGGCGGCTGCCGGTTCTGGCAATATGCCGATCCCGCCGACGCGTTGACGGACGCGCTGCGCCTGTCCCGCGGAATGAGCTACAAGAATGCCATGGCGGGCCTTCCGCTGGGCGGCGGCAAGGCAGTCATCCTGGCCAACAGCCAGCGCGAGAAGACGCCGGAAATGCTGCACGCGTTCGGCAAGGCGATCGATCAGCTCTGCGGCCGCTATGTGACCGCCGAAGACGTCGGAATGAGTGTGTCTGACATGATCGAGATCCGTCGACAGACGCCGTTCGTCGCAGGGCTTCCGGTCGAGGGCGGTGAGGTCGGTGGCGATCCCGGTCCGCATACGTCGCTCGGCGTTTTCCTGGGCATCAAGGCGGCGGTCCGCCGCGCCCTCGGCAAGGACAGCCTGAACGGGCTGCACATCGCGCTTCAGGGCGCGGGTAGCGTTGCGACCGGCGTTGCGGTTCACGCAGCTGCCGAAGGTGCACGCATTTCAATCGCGGACGTCGATCAGGCAAAGGCGCGCCACCTGGCGGATGCGGTCAACGGAACGGTCGTTGGCACCGACGAAATCCTCGGGCTGGAGGCGGACGTCCTCAGCCCGTGCGCCCTCGGTGCGATCCTGACCGAAGAGACGATCGCCGCATTGAAGACGCCGATCATCGCCGGCGGCGCGAACAACCAGCTGGCGACTCCGGAAGACGGCGGCCGTCTGCACGCGCGTGGCATTCTGTACGCGCCGGACTACGTCATCAACGCCGGCGGCATCATCAACGTCTGCATCGAATATCTGCGCAGCGGAGACGCGCGCGCCGTGCGCGAGAAGATCGAGGGCATCCCGGTTCGCCTGGAGCAGATCTGGTCGGAAAGCGCCGAGACCAGCCGCGACCCTGCATCTGTCGCGGACTTCATGGCTCAGCGCCTCATCGGCAGAGGGTAAAGGGCTGACGTGCACCGCTTTGCCAATCCGGCAAGGTTCCTGAAGATCGCGCGGCCCGCGACAGCCTGGCTGTTGCTGGTCGGACTAGCGCTGACGGCGTTCGCGTTGGTGAGCGGACTGACGCTGACCCCGGCGGATTATCTGCAGGGCGAGACGGTGCGGATCATGTACGTCCACGTTCCGGCAGCCTGGCTCGGCATGGTCGGGTGGGCCGGCGTCGCTGCCGCATCCGTAAGTCAGCTCGTCTGGCGCCATCCGCTCGCGGCGATCGCCGGACGGGCGTTCGCGCCGGCGGGCGCGACCTTCGCGGCAGTGTGCCTTCTCACCGGCTCCATCTGGGGCCGTCCGACCTGGGGCACCTGGTGGGAGTGGGACGGGCGACTGACGTCGATGCTGATCTTGTTCTTCCTTTATCTCGGCTACATCGCTCTGGCCGGCGCCGAGAAGGAGCGAGGCGGCGAGGGGCGTATCGCCGCACTGTTCGGCCTCATCGGCGCCATCAACCTGCCCATCATCCATTATTCGGTTCTCTGGTGGCGGACCCTGCATCAGGGACAGAGCATCAGCCTCAGCGGCTCGACAATCGACGGCTCGATCCTGTGGCCGCTTTTCGTGTCGGCCATCGGCTTCACCTGCCTCTTCGGAGCGGCGGTCCTGATGCGGATGCGAGCAGAGCTTGCGGAGGCCAAGGTGGAGGCGCGCTTGCGCCGGGCGGCGGCCGAATGAGCCACTGGATCTTTGTTACGGCCGCCTATGCGATCGCCTCGCTGGCAACGGCGGGTCTGCTGCTGTGGAGCTGGACGTCCATGCGCAAGGCCGAAGGCGCAGCGGACGAGCTGAAGCGCCAATGATCGCCCGCCCAAAGCACCAGCGCTTGGTGCTTGTACTTCTCGCAGCCATCGCCGTGCTTGGGGCCGTCCTCCTTGCGATGTGGGGCCTCAAGGATCGCGCAGCCTATTTCTACACGCCGGCGGATATTGTCGCGGGCAAGGGCAGTGACGGAAAAGCGATGCGGCTCGGCGGAATGGTCGAGCGCGGCTCGGTAAGGCGCCAGAGCGACGGTGTCACCACCCGCTTCATCGTCGAGGACGGCGAAGGACGTGTGCCGGTGACCTATCGCGGCATCCTGCCCGACCTGTTCCGTGAGGGGAGCGGCGTGGTCGCGGAGGGCAAGCTTGGGTCCGACCGAACCTTCGTTGCCGACAATATCCTGGCCAAGCATGACGAGCGCTACATGCCGCCGGAGCTCGGCAATCAGGCCGCGGAGCATAAGGCGGGGCAGACGCTCAAGCGATGATCGCCGAAGCCGGCCTCGCTGCTCTGTGGCTTGCGGCTGCGCTTTCGCTGCTCGGCCTGTTCCTCAGCGTGCTGCACGTTCGCGGTACGCTGGAGGCCGATCGTCCCGTTCGCGCGCTTGCCATCGTGCAGGGCGCGATGTGCCTCTTCGCTTTTTCGATGCTGCTGCTCGTGTTCGCGCGGACGGACCTGTCGGTCGCGCTGGTTGTCGAGAATAGCCACAGCGAGAAGCCCTTCCTTTACAAGGTCGCCGGAGCGTGGGGGAACCACGAAGGCTCGATGCTCCTTTGGGTCATGGTCCTCGGGCTGTCGGGTGCCGCGCTCGCCACCTTCTCGAGGCAATTGTCCAGCCGAACGCTGATCGCCGCGCTCGGCGCACAGGCCGCGCTCGCGCTGGGCTTTCATGCCTTTCTGCTGGGTGCGTCCAATCCCTTCGCGCGGCTGAACCCGGCCGCGCCGGAGGGCAGGGGGCTCAATCCGCTGCTCCAGGACCCAGGTCTCGCGTTCCACCCTCCGACGCTTTACCTGGGCTATGTCGGGTTATCGGTGGCCTTCAGCCTCGCGGTCGGAGCGATGCTGGCCGGCGATGTCGACCGGCGTCTAGCACGGGCCATGCGTCCCTGGGTTCTCGGCGCGTGGATATTCCTGACGCTCGGCATCACTGCCGGAAGCTACTGGGCTTATTATGAGCTTGGCTGGGGCGGCTGGTGGTTCTGGGACCCAGTCGAGAACGCGTCGCTCATGCCCTGGCTCGCGGCAACGGCTTTGTTGCACTCGGTCGCCGTCCTCGCTGCCCGCAACGCGCTGAAGGCATGGACCATGATGCTGGCCGTCATCGCTTTCTCGATGTCGATGGTCGGCACCTTCCTCGTCCGATCCGGCATCCTGACGTCCGTGCATGCCTTCGCGGTCGATCCCACGCGTGGCGCATTCCTGTTGCTGCTGCTTGGCATCTACGTGTCCGCGGCATTTGCCCTGTTCGCGGTCAGAGCAGGTTCCCTGCGCGAGGGCGCCCCGTTCGAGCCTGTCAGCCGCGAAGCGGGGATCGTCGTCAACAACCTGCTGCTGACGGTGATCCTCGGCATCGTCTTCATCGGAACGCTGTATCCACTGTTCGTTGAGGCGCTCAGCGGTGAGAAGCTCTCCGTCGGAGCGCCCTATTTCAATGCCGTTGCGGGACCGCTCGCGATCCTGCTTGGCATCCTTCTCGCAGTCGGGCCGCTGCTGAGTTGGCGTAGGGAGGGGCGGCCGATCCTGCGAAAGCTTGCATTACCGGCTCTGTTCGCCGCGACAGCTCTCGTGATCGCCTTCCTTGCGATCCCACAAGCGAGCCCGCTCTCCAAGTTCGGCCTGGCGCTCGCCGCGGGCCTCATCCCCGCGTCGCTGGTCCCACTTATCGGGCGCAACCCGCTGCGTACGCCGCTTGCGACGTGGGGCATGGCCATCGCCCACATGGGTGCAGCAGTGTCCGTCGCGGGGATGGCGGCCGACAGTGCCTTTACGACGGAACGGCTCACGGCGGTGAAACTCGGCGAAACCGTCTCGGTCGGCCCTTGGCTCGTCGCCTTCCAGGGGATCAGCCCTGTCGCTGGTCCGAACTGGACGGCCGTAGAGGCCGAACTGCATGCGTCTCGCGGTGGAGGGGTGAGCGTCCTCCGCCCGCAAACACGCTTCTTCACCAGTCCGCCGACGGAGACGAACGAAGCCGCTATCGACACTTTCCTCAACGGCCAGCTCTACACGGTGATCGGTCGCTCGGACGAGGAAGGCCGCTGGCAGCTGAGGCTGTGGTGGAAGCCGCTTGTCACGCTCATCTGGCTGGGAGGCGGGCTCATCGGCTTCGGCGGTCTGCTAGCATTCGCGGGACATGCACGGCGGTCGTGGCGCAAGAGGCTCGCACAATGAGCCGCGGTCTTCGCCTGCTGCCAATCATTCTTCTGATCTGGATCCTCGGCACCTTCGCGTGGCGTCTGATTCAGCCGGACGACCCTACCATCCGCTCGCAGCTCGTGAATCGCGAAGTCCCCGAGTTCGCGCTTCCTGCGGTTCTGCCGAACACCGCAGGCTTGAAGTCGACAGATCTCGCGACGGGCAAGCCACGGCTGCTGAACCTGTTCGCGAGCTGGTGTGTGCCCTGCATCGGAGAAGCTCCGGTGCTGGATGAACTTCGCAAACGCGGGGTCGCGATCGACGGCATCGCAATCCGCGATAACAACGGCGCGGTCGGCGCCTTCCTCAACCGCCACGGCAACCCTTACGAGCGCATCGGCTCCGATCCGACCAGCCGCACGCAGCTCGCGCTCGGCTCTTCCGGTGTTCCCGAGACCTTCATCATCGACGGCAAGGGAGTCATCCGCCTTCAGCACGTCGGCGCAATCGAGCGGAGCGATCTTCCGCGCATCATGGCCGAGCTGGAGAAGGTGCGATGAGGAGCCTCGTTCTCGCCATCGCCTTCTTGCTCGGCGCGCCGGCAATCGCGGATTCCAACATGCCGCCTGCTTATTGGGCGAACCGCCAGCTGCCCGATGCTGAGCAGGAGGCCAAGGCACAGGCCCTCATGGAGGAGCTGCGGTGCCTCGTCTGCCAGGGTCAGTCGATCGCCGACTCCGATGCCGACCTAGCGGGGGACATGCGCGATCTTGTTCGTCGGCGCATAGCCGCCGGTGAGAAGCCGGATTCTATTCGTGCATGGCTTGTCGATCGCTACGGCGACTGGATCAGCTATCGGCCCACGGCAAAGCCGGTTTCGTGGCCGCTCTGGGCGGCTCCGATCATCCTGCTGATCTTTGGCGCCGCCGCGGCGGCTGGCCGTATGAGGAGGAGGCGCAAGTGACCGGCTGGTTCCTTCTGCTCCTGCTCATGTGCGCGGCACTAGCGAGTGTGTGGGCCATCGGCGTTCGCGGTGCGATGCTGCAACTGACCGGAGCGGCACTCCTGTTCGGTGCGGCTGGCTATGCGGTCCAGGGGCATCCAAACCTTGCTGGGTCGCCACGGAGCACTGCTCAGCGCCCCGCGCCCATACCTCTGACCAAGTTCCGCCATGCCTTCTTCGGCACCTTCACCCCGACCGAACACTGGCTGGTCATCGCCGAATCCTACGCCAGCCGCGGCGAAACCGAGCAGGCGGTGGCAACACTCACTGCTGCCGTCCGCGAACATCCGGGCGATCCCATGCTGTGGATCGGCCTCGGCAATGCGCTCGCCGACCATGCGGGAACGATCACTCCTGCGAGCGAGCTGGCCTTCCGCCGCTCGGCAGAGCTGGCGCCGAACCATCCCGCGCCGCGCTTTTTCTACGGCCTGGCGCTTGCGCGCTCAGGCGATCCGCAGGACGGGACCAAGCTGTGGCGCGAGATCCTGACAGAGGCGCCTGCCGATGCGAGCTGGCGACCGCTGGTCGAAGGCGCGATCACGGCCGTTCAGCCGCGATCGCAACCCAAAGCTCCTCAGGCTGCGACCGGCTCGTAAGGGAGGTCGAGCGCTTCGGCCACGGCTTCGTGGCGGATCTTGCCGCCGGAAACGTTGAGGCCTTCCGCGAGATGCGGATCCTGCCGCATCGCTTCTTCCGCACCCAGGTTCGCGATCTTCAGCGCGAAGGGCAGGGTGGCGTTGTTCAGTGCAAAGGCGCTGGTTCGGGCAACGGCGCCCGGCATGTTCGCGACGCAGTAATGAATGATGCCATCGACCTCGTAGACTGGGTCGGCATGCGTCGTCGCATGCGAGGTCTCGAAGCAGCCGCCTTGGTCGATCGCAATGTCGACGAGGACGGAGCCGCGCTTCATCGTCTTCAGCATGTCCCGTGTGACGAGCTTCGGAGCCGCTGCACCCGGAACGAGCACCGCACCAATGACCAACTCGGCTTCCTTCACCGCATTGGCAATGGCTGCACGCGAAGCGTAGGCGGTCTTGATCTGGCTCGAAAAGAACATGTCGAGTTCTGCAAGGCGGTCGTTGTTGATGTCGTAGATGGTGACGTCGGCGCGCATGCCCGTCGCCATCTGCGCGGCGTTCACGCCCGCGACCCCTCCGCCGAGGATCGCGACCTTCGCGGGAGCAACCCCGGGGACGCCGCCGAGCAGGACTCCGCGTCCGCCCTGTTCCTTTTCGAGGTAATGCGCGCCGACCTGGACGGACATGCGGCCCGCGACTTCGCTCATCGGCTTGAGCAGGGGCAGAGCGCCCGAACGCGACGTTACCGTCTCATAGGCGATGCACGTGGCGCCCGACTTCATCAAACCTTCGGCCTGCGGCTTGTCCGCGGCGAGGTGGAGGTAGGTGAAGAGGATGTGGCGCGGCTCGAGCAGCGCGATTTCCTGCTGCTGTGGCTCCTTGACCTTCACGATCATGTCGGACGACTTGAATACGGAGGCGGCGTCCGGGAGGATTTCTGCCCCAGCCTTGGTGTAGGCCGTATCCGGACAGTCGATGCCGTCGCCGGCACCCGTCTGAACGAACACCTGGTGTCCCGCCGCCACGAGCTCGGCGACCGAGGCCGGCGTCAGTCCGACGCGGTACTCGTGAACCTTGATTTCCTTGGGCACCCCAACGCGCATTATTCGTTCGCTCCGCTAATGATGATTGCGCGGGCCTATAGACGCGTGAATCGCCCTTGTCCCCCCAGATTGCACCGGGGTTTGCGGCTGTTGCGCACCGGTGCTAGTGCGGCGCGCCACGGCTCCGCCGATGGCGCGGGGGCTCAAGGGATGCGCGTTCGCGGTCTGTCCAGGCAGTATTCGATCACATGAATGTCACGAGCACGGGAGCAGCAGAAGCTGCGGTCCCACAAGATGCTGCACATGGGCACGCGCACGGGTCGCTGACGAAGCTCGCCATCGGCGCCGTCGGTATCGTCTTCGGCGATATCGGAACGTCGCCTATCTACGCCTTCCGCGAGACCTTCGCGGGGCATCACACGCTGCGAGTGGACCAGCTCCACGTCTACGGCGTGCTGAGCCTCATCTTCTGGTCGATGATGATCATCGTGACGCTGAAGTACGTCACGATCATCATGCGCGCCGACAACAAGGGTGAGGGCGGCAGCCTCGCGTTGCTGGCTCTTATCAATCGTCAGATCGGTGGGAAGAAGAGATGGACGGCGGGGATCGTCCTCCTCGGCGTTTTTGCGACTTCGCTCTTCTACGGCGACTCGATGATCACGCCAGCAGTGTCCGTGCTTTCTGCAGTCGAGGGTCTGACGACCGTCAACGCCGGGCTCCAGCCGTGGGTCGTGCCAATTTCCGTTGGCATTCTGGTAGGGCTCTTCGCGATCCAGTCGCACGGGACCGCGCGCGTCGGCGCCATGTTCGGGCCGATCATGCTCCTCTATTTCGCCACCATCGCGGTCCTGGGTCTGATGCATGCTGTGCACCGGCCCGAGATTGCGCTCGCCATGTTCAACCCATGGCACTTCGTCCAGTTTTTCATCGATGAGCCGACGCGCGCTTTCATCGCGCTCGGGTCGGTCGTTCTCGCCGTGACCGGAGCCGAGGCTCTCTATGCGGACATGGGTCACTTCGGGCGCAAGCCGATCCGCGTGTCGTGGCTCTACTTTGTCCTGCCTGCCCTGTTGTTCAACTACATGGGTCAGGGCGCGATGCTCATGTCGATGACCCCTGCGCAGGCGATGGAGACGGTCAAGAACCCATTCTTCTATCTCGCGCCGGACATGCTGCGCCTGCCGCTGGTGCTTCTCGCCACGGCCGCCGCGATCATTGCCAGCCAGGCCGTAATCTCGGGCGCCTTTTCCGTGACGCAGCAGGCTATCCAGCTGGGCTTCGTTCCTCGCTTGAGGATCGCTCACACCAGTGAGAGCGCCGCCGGCCAGATTTACATTCCGGTCGTGAACTGGGCGCTCATGATTATGGTCATCTTGCTCGTGATCATGTTCGGCAGCTCTTCGAACCTCGCTGCGGCCTACGGTATCGCGGTTACCGGCGCGATGCTCATTGATGCGGTCTTGATCTCCGTCGTCCTGCTGCAGCTGTGGAATTGGAACCGCGCGCTTTCGATTGCGCTCCTGGTGCTCTTCTTTACCGTCGACGGACTCTATCTCGGCGCGAACCTTTTGAAGATCCCCGCCGGCGGCTGGTTCCCGCTGTTGATTGGCGCGATTGCTTTCACGCTCCTCACGACCTGGGCGAAAGGCCGGCAGCTGCTGATCGCGCGCATGGACGAAGCCAGCTTGCCGATGGAAATCTTCATCAAGTCGGCGGCGCCGAGCGCCACTCGTGTGCCGGGAACGGCGGTCTTCATGACGAGCTCCGCCAGCGGCGTTCCGCACGCCCTCCTGCACAACCTCAAGCACAACAAGGTGCTTCATGAGCGCGTGCTCCTGCTGACCGTGAAGATCGAGGACGTACCCTACGTTCCGGAAGAGAAGAGGTCAGAAACGCGCGACTATTCCGCGGGCTTCTATCGCGTCGTTCTGCACTACGGCTTCATGGAAGAGGTGAACGTCCCTGCGGAGCTGACGAAGCTCGAGCAATGCGGGCCTGCCTGCAAGATGATGGACACCAGCTTCTTCCTGGCGCGGCAGACCCTCATTGCATCGGCCAGGCCCGGCATGGCGATCTGGCGCGAGAAATTGTTCTCCTGGATGCTTCGCAATGCGGAAAGCGCAATGGAGTTCTTCAAGCTTCCGACCAATCGGGTGGTCGAGCTCGGCAGTCAGGTGGAAATCTGAACCTTCGCTGCTGTCCGCGCATTGCCGCGCCATGGCTGAAGTGATTTCCTGGATAGCGACTGTCGCCACTGTGATTGCGGCGTCGATGACTGCGGCGAACCTCGGATCGAGAATCACCGGATATGGTTTCTGCGTGTTTCTCGTGGGCTCCCTCTCATGGCTGGCCTCAGGCCTGATGACGGATCAGCCTGCGCTCGTCTCGACCAATGCGGTTCTGACGGTGCTGAACGTCTTCGGGATCTGGCGCTGGCTAGGCCGACAGGCGAAGATCGAGGAAGGCGGTTCATCGGCCGCTGCGGCAAGCCAGGAGACGCCCGGCGAAACGCTGTTTCCGGTATCCTTGCTGCTGCGCGCGCCAGTCGAGGATAGCAATGGGCAGGTCCTTGGTACCTGCGTCGATGCGATGGCTGGATGCGCGAGCGGAAGGCTTCGCTATGTCGTGGCTTCCGAAGGCGGTGTAGCCGGGGTGGGGGAGACCCTGCGGCGGCTCGAATGGTCCGACGTTAGTCCCGAAGGCGATCGGTTGATGTCGAAGGTCAGCGCGAAACAATTGCCGAAACTTGAGCAACTGGAGCGGGACCAGTGGCCGGCCCGCTGATAGTCACTGCAGAACTCGGTTCGGACGACTTCGCATGGCTCAATGGGTTGAGACGGCAGCATTATCCTGCCGATCGCAACGTCGTGCCCGCTCATATGTCGCTGTTCAGAGCCTTGCCGCCCTCCGCCGAGGCCGAAATTAGGCACGTGCTCGCGGAGATTGCTTCACGCAAAGCACCGCGCGCCGCTCTCTCCGGCCTGATGGATCTGGGCGGCGGGGTTGCCTTCCGAATCGTCTCCGAGGAACTCGATCGGTTGCGGGAGGAAATATCCGCCCGTTTTCACGGTCTGCTCAGCGCTCAGGATGCCGGCGGCTGGATCCCTCACGTCACCATACAAAACAAGGTGCCGCCGCGGGAGGCGAGGGCGCTCAGTAACTCGATCGGCGCCAGGTACGATCGGCGGCCCTTAAGGATCTCGGGACTCGGTCTCCACCAGTATCTTGGCGGGCCGTGGGAGACCCTGAGAACCTATTCGTTCCGATCCTAGGAGAGATTCCCGATGCCTTCGCAGCTCAGGTCGAAGGCAGCGAGGCCGGCATCGAGGACCGAAGCAAGCATTGGCATCTCCATAAGCTCGTCGATTGCCGCGTCGCTGCCGTCCTTGGTGAGATCGCTAGCTTCCTCCATCGCCTCATCCCAGTCGCCGACGTCGTAGGTGCCCTGGCCGACCCAGCAGAAGGCGAGAACTTCGGCGAGCTGATCCTCGCCGAGATCCTCGAACACGGCGCGAAGCTCTTCTTCCACGCTGTCGTTGATCGAATCATCGAGCACCGAAAGCGCGCCCTCCTGCTCATCGTCCACGTTGTCGGCTGCTTCGCCGCCATCATAGTCGGTGGGGGTTTGGGCCTCGTACTCGCGCGCCCGGAGGATGATCCGGCAGAGGGTTTCCAGAGGGGTCAACGGGTCCATTCAGCGCTCTCCGATTACTCGGGCTTAACGAGAGCAGCCGTAAGCGGTTCCTCGCGTTGACCGGGTCGGTTCACGCACCTATATGGCCGCGGCTCCTCCGAGCATATCGGGGGAAATCACATTTGCCCGGGGCGGAGTAGCTCAGCTGGTTAGAGCAGCGGAATCATAATCCGCGTGTCGGGGGTTCAAGTCCCTCCTCCGCTACCACCCCAAACAGACTTAGCCTTCCAGCCGCCAGGTGATGCGCTGCGTGTAGGTATCCGCGACTGGATGACCGCTCTCGTCCCTCGCGGGTTCGAAGCGAGCTCTGTTCGAGAGGATTTCGCAGGTCCTGGAGTCGAGCGCGTCTGAGCCGCTGCTCACGCTTACTTCACACCGCATAACTCTCCCGCGCTCGTCGACTGCCAATTTAGCGGTGACGGTCCCCTGGTCCTCATTCCGAAGAGCTTCCATTGGATAGTCGTCTGCGCTGAACAGGGTCGCCAGCGAACCACGTGCAGGCTGGGCTCCGCCGGGACTACCCGCCGAATGCGCAGATTCGGTGGCTAGCTCACCAGATTGCGAGCTTTGAGGCTCCTCAGGATCACTCGGCCATGTATCGCGCAGTGTCCACGCGACGCTCCCGAGCACGAGGATAGCCGCGAGAACGGGAAAAGGGCTCGTCCGTCCCGGCTGAACGGGCGAACGAGGATCAGGCCTGCGGCGGCGGCCCGCCCTTGTCAGTCGCGGCGTCTACGGCCGAGAAGGCCAACGAGTCCGACCAAGCCGATCGCGCCCCACGGGAAGCCACGTTCCCTAGGCGGCGGAGGAGGCGGGGGCGGAGGTGCCGCCGCGGATTCGTCCGGAAGCGGTCCCGGCTCGACGGCCACGGTGTTCGCGGCCATCGCGGCATTAGCGTCGACCGCTGAAACGTCGTTCGTCGCCGTGACGTTCGCTGCGTCCGTACTTGCGTTGGTATCGTTTTGCGCGGCTGCTGGCGCTGCAATCAGCGCTGCCGCCAGGATGAAGACTGTCGCATTGCGCATGTTCAAATCTCCCTCGCCGTCGGCACTATTCGACAGAAGACGGGTGGTAGCTGTCCTCGCCATGTTCTTTCTTAAGCCCGAGCAATCCCAGCAGCCCCAAGGCACCGAGTAGGTCAAACCAAGAAATGTCGGGCGGGCCGCTGCGCAGGCGTTCCTGCGTTTCGGTCCTCACGCCACTCTCATTGGTGTCCTGCGCCTGTGCAGCGGGGCCAGCCAAGGCCGCCGCGACGAGCATGCCGAGCATCCATCGAATTCGCATGGTGCCCTCCTTGATTGCGCCAAGTGATGCGCAACGCGCGCAATACCACCGTATGCGCTCTTGCCCAAGAGTGAGGATTTCCGCCAAAAAAGCAAACGCCCGGACCGCGTGGCGGCCCGGGCGTCCTGCGTGACGATTGCTCGTCAGCCCCCTTGGATTTCCTGCCGCGTCAGCCCGGAGGCATCTCGCGGCAAGCCCCTCGCATCGGCCCCAAGGGGCAGCCCGCTAAGGAGAAGTTGAAGCTAGGCCTGTCCGGCCCGGCTTGTCACGTGATGAAGGTTAAGGGCGCAGCTTTTCCGCATCTCCTGTGTCGTTAGTGCCACATTGCCACTGAGCGCCACTGCATTGCGCAGAACGGCCGAGCGCCTTAGGGCACCTGCTCAAGCGTCTTCCCGGAGCGACCAGAATTGCGCGTTTCCCGCTATTTCCTGCCGGTTTTGAAAGAGAGCCCTTCGGACGCGCAAATCGTCAGTCACAAGCTGATGCTGCGCGCCGGCCTCGTTCGTCAGACTGCAGCGGGTATCTATGCCTGGCTGCCCATCGGCTACCGGGTCCTTCAGAAGATCGAGCAGATCGTTCGCGAAGAGCAGGACCGCGCCGGCGCCATCGAAATGCTCATGCCCACAATCCAGGCCGCAGACTTGTGGCGCGAGAGCGGCCGTTACGACGCGTACGGGCCCGAGATGCTGCGTATACGAGATCGCCACGATCGCGAGATGCTCTACGGGCCGACGAACGAGGAAATGCTTACGGCGATCGTTCGCGATGAGCTCAAAAGCTATCGCGAGCTTCCGCGCACGCTCTACCACATCCAGTGGAAGTTCCGGGACGAGGTCCGTCCGCGGTTCGGCGTGATGCGCGGCCGCGAGTTCCTGATGAAGGACGCGTACAGCTTCGACCTTGACGAAGCGGGCGCCCGGCAGAGCTATTACACGCAGCTTCTCGCCTATCTCCGCACCTTCCAGCGCATGGGCATCCAGGCGGTACCCATGAAGGCGGCGTCGGGTCCGATTGGCGGAGACCTCAGCCACGAGTTCATCGTTCTCGCTCCGACCGGCGAGAGCGAAGTGTTCTACGATGCGGCCTTCGAGGAGTTCGACTGGCAGCAGTCCGACCTGCAGTACGGCGATGCAGAGGGCCTTCAGAAGCTGTTCGACCAGGTCAGCTCCACCTATTCCGCCACGGACGAGACGCATGACGAGTCGCGCTGGGCGACGATCGCGAAGGATCGTCAGCGCACCGGACGCGGAATCGAGGTCGGCCACATCTTCTACTTCGGCGACAAATATTCCGCAGCCATGGGCCTCAAGGTCTCCGGGCAGGACGGAAAGCCGGTCACGCCGATGATGGGCAGCTACGGCGTAGGCGTGTCGCGCCTTGTCGGAGCGATCATCGAGGCGAGCCATGACGATGCGGGCATCATCTGGCCCGAAAGCGTCGCACCGTGGAAGGTTGGCGTGGTCACGATGCGCCAGGACGACGATGCCAGCGTCGCCGCCGCCGAGGAGCTGTACGGCAATCTGCAGCTCGCGGGGGTCGAGACCGCCTATGACGACCGCGACGAGCGGGGCGGGGCCAAGCTCGCGACGATGGACCTCATCGGGCTGCCGTGGCAGGTGATCGTCGGCCCGCGCGGGGTCGCCGGGGGCACGGTGGAACTCAAGCGCCGTTCATCTGGCGAGCGCCATGAGCTGAGTGTGGAATCCGCGCTGGCAAGGCTCACCGAATGATCCTCAACAGGTACGAGCGCACCGTCGCTCGCCGCTACTTGCTTCCCGGCAAGGGCGAGGGGTTCATATTCCTCGTCGCGTCGATCAGCCTGTTCGCTGTCGCTCTCGGCGTCGCGGCGCTCATCATCGTGATGAGCGTGATGAACGGCTTCCGCGCCGAGCTCTTCGACAAGATCGTCGGCCTGAACGGCCATGCGATCGTCCAGGGCTATGACGGCCGTCTGAGCAATTGGCAGCAAATCTCTGATACGGCGAAGAAATTGCCGGGTGTCACGTCCGCGACGCCACTCATCGAGCAGCCGCTCATGGCCTCAGCCAACGGTCGTGTGGAAGGCGTTATTGTTCGCGGCATGCGGCTCGACGACATTCGCCGCAATCCGGTCATCACGGGCAATGTGAAGGCCGGAAGCCTCGCATCGATTACGCCGGGGAGCGGACGCGTGGCCATTGGATCGCGGCTTGCGGAGACGCTCGGCGCTTATCCGGGCAGCGAGATCAGCCTGATCAGCCCGGATGGCCGCTCCACCGTCATGGGCACGGTACCGCGCATAGTGACGTATCAGGTCGGCGCGATCTTCGAGGTGGGCGTCTACGATTACGACAAGGCCTTCGTGCTGATGCCCATGCAGGATGCTCAGACGCTTCTGCTGATGGGCGATCAGGTCGGGATGGTTGAAATCCAGACGACGAATCCGGACAAGGTGCGCGACATCCTGGCGCCGCTTCAGCCGCAGCTGCAGGGCAAGGGCATCGTCGTCGACTGGCAGCAGATGAACTCGGCGCTGTTCGAAGCCCTGGAGATCGAGCGCGTCGCCATGTTCGTGGTGCTGTCGCTCATCGTCGTTGTGGCGGTGTTCAACATCCTGTCGTCGCTGATCATGCTTGTCCGGGCCAAGACGAGGGACATTGCGATCCTGCGAACAATGGGCGCGAGCCGGCGGAGCATGATGAAGGTCTTCGTCACTGTTGGCGTCACCATCGGCTCCCTCGGCATCGTTCTGGGACTGATCCTCGGTTCGATCTTCCTGTTCTTCAGGCAGGGGGTCGTGAACTTCGTCCAGCTGATCACCGGGCAGAATTTGTGGGACCCGTCGGTCCGCTTCCTGTCTGAGCTCCCGGCCAAGACGGACCCCGTCGAGGTGACTGCAATCATCCTCATCGCGCTGATCCTGTCGTTCCTCGCGACGCTTTACCCCGCGTGGAAGGCTGCCAGCACCGATCCCGTACAGGTGCTCCGTTATGAGTGAGGCCGTCCTTTCGCTCCGCGGCCTCAAGCGGAGCTTCACCCAGGGTGACGTCACCATCGAGGTGCTTCGCGGCATCGATCTCGACGTACAGCCGGGGGAGATCGTTGCGCTGCTGGGACCTTCCGGCTCAGGAAAGTCGACGCTTCTGCAGGCCGTCGGCTTGCTCGAAGGCGGCTTCCAGGGATCGATCCGCATCCAGGGCAAGGAAGCCGCGTCGCTTTCGGATGACGCTCGCACGGAGCTTCGGCGCGACGCCTTGGGCTTCGTCTACCAATTCCATCACCTGCTGCCTGAGTTCAACGCACGGGAAAATGTCGTGCTTCCGCAGCTCATTCACGGCGCCGTTCCCGATGCCGCTAATACCCGCGCAGAGCAGCTGTTGACTGCATTGGGGCTCTCGGCGCGTCTAGACCATCGCCCATCGAAACTGTCGGGCGGTGAGCAGCAGCGCGTTGCGGTTGCACGAGCACTTGCGAACAAGCCGCCGCTCGTCCTCGCCGACGAACCCACCGGCAACCTCGACGAGACTACGGCCGACACCGTCCTTGCGGAATTCCTCTCGCTCGTTCGCGGCGAGGGGAGCGCGGCGCTCGTCGCCACTCACAACGAACGGCTGGCGGCGAAGATGGATCGGGTAGTCCGCCTGCACGAAGGTCTTCTGCAATAGTGGACCCTCGCGAGCGGACGGACGTTGGCGAACCCGTGCAACAGCGTCTCAGCCCAACGATGATCGCGGCCATCGCGCTCGGTCTCCTCGTCCTCGTTATTGTAGGCACAATGGTGTTCCGAAGCTCGAGCGGCGACGACGATCGCCTGACGGGAGCGCGGACGGCGCAAGGGGAAGATCCCGAAAAGCTCTGCGCCAGCCAGGCAACCTACGACCTGATCAAACGCGAGATCTTCCGCCGGGCGTCCGCGCTAAGGGGCAGCGATCGGGCGACGTTCGATGCGATTGGCGGCTATTCTTCGATCCGCATCGAAGCGCCGATGATGACCGACGAGAATGGCGAGACCGGCGGCGTGACCTGCAGCGGAACGCTTACGGTGGATTTGCCGCCGGGCGTTTCGGTCGTCGGCGGACGGCGTTCCCTCAGCGCCGAGCTGACCTATGCGGTCCAGCCGGCGGCTGATGGGACCGGCAACGTGGTGACGCTGACGAATGCCGACGGCATCATCACGCCTCTCGCCACTCTCGCGAAAACGGCCGCGCCGCCTGCGGACGACGCTGTCCAGAACGGCGTTGCGAATGACGTCGTGACATCGCCCGTCGCGCCGACAGATCCCTTGGCGCCGGCGCCCGAGGTGGGACAGTCGCCTGCCAACACTGGAACTGCGAACCCAAGCTTCAGCTGCTCCGCCGCGCGATCGTCAGGGGAAGTCGCGGTCTGCAACGATCCCGGCCTCGCCGCTCTCGATCGCCGCATGGCGAGCCAGTTCAACAGTGCCATGGCGGGTGCAAACCCCCAGCAGCGCGCTGTGCTCTCCCGGACCCGCGACGCTTTCCTGCGCTATCGCGATCAGTGCCCGAGCAACGACTGCATCGCGCAGACGTATCAGGGCCGTATGCGCGAGATTCGCGACATCATGCGGGGCGACTGGCAGGCGCGCTAAGCTGGGGATAAGTCCCCGCAAAATCTTCCATCTGCATGCCCTGCGTCCCATAGTCTCGGTGTGACTCAGCCCTACGTACCGCTTCGCGTTTTTTCCTCCTTCACGATGCTTGAAGGGGCAATGGAGCCCAAGGTGATCGCCGAGCGGGCGGCAAAGCTCGGCTTCCCGGCGGTTGGGCTGACGGACCGTAACGGCCTGTACGCGGCGATGGCCTTCACCGAGGCGTGCAGCGGTAAGGGCATCCAGCCGATCGTCGGTGCCATGCTCGCTGTCGCGCGCCCTGCGGAACTGGGCGTTTCCGGCGTCGATTGGGTCGTCCTCCTCGCCAAGGACGAGCAGGGCTATTCGAACCTCTGTCACCTGGTGTCCTCCGCGCACCTCGATCGTCCGGTCGAACTTGATCCGCACGTGTCGTTTGGCGTGCTCGAGAAGCTGAGCGCAGGCCTGATTGCGCTGACGGCGGGCTCGGAGGGCGCTGTTTGCCGGTTTCTGGCAGACGGCCAGGCGGACAAGGGGCGTACCTATCTCGAACGGCTCCACGCCATCTTTCAAGACCGCCTCTACGTCGAGATTATCCGGCGTCATGACCCGGTCGAGGAAGCGTCGGAAGACGCGCTGATCGAACTCGCGCTCGAGCACGACCTGCCGATCGTCGCGACGAACCCGGCGGCCTATGCGGATCCGAGCTTTCACGCGGCGCATGACGCCATGCTGTGCATCGCGCAGTCCGCTTATGTCGAAAGCAATGACCGCACGACGTCATCGCCGGAGGCTTGGCTCAAAGACTCGGCAGCAATTGCGGAGCTTTTCATCGATCTACCCGAAGCTCTGGCCAACACGGCAGTGATTGCGCAGCGCTGTGCAGTCGGGGCACCCAAGCGCAAGCCGATCCTCCCGCGCTTGTCCGATCATGGCGACGAACAGCTTCGCGCCGATGCATTTGCCGGCCTCGATCAGAGACTTGCAGGACGCAGCGAAGAGGACAAGGCGAAGTACCGCGAGCGGCTCGAATTCGAGCTCGACGTCATCATCCGCATGGGCTTCGCGGACTACTTCCTGATCGTGGCCGACTTCATCAAATGGGCGAAGGCGCACGACATTCCGGTAGGACCGGGCCGCGGCTCGGGCGCGGGCTCGGTTGTTGCCTGGGCGCTGACGATCACGGATCTTGATCCGATCGCACTGAACCTTTTGTTCGAACGTTTCCTCAATCCCGAACGCGTATCGATGCCGGACTTCGACATCGACTTTTGCGAAACCCGGCGCGACGAGGTCATCTCCTACGTCCAGCAGAAGTACGGCCGCGACCGGGTCGCGCAGATCATCACCTTCGGGCGCCTGAAGGCTCGCGCCGTCCTCAAGGACACGGGCCGCGTGCTCCAGATGAGCTACGGCCAGGTCGATCGGCTCGCGAAGATGATCCCGAACCATCCGACGGATCCGTGGACGCTGGAGCGGTCGCTAAACGGGGTTTCCGAGGTCGCGGCGGAGTATAAGGGCGAGCCTGACGTCAAGAGGCTATTCGATCTCGCGATGAAGCTGGAGGGCCTGCCCCGTCACGCGTCGACGCACGCTGCGGGCGTGGTAATCGGCGACCGCCGGCTCGACGATCTCGTCCCGCTCTACCGCGACCCGCGTTCCGACATGCCGGTCACGCAGTTCGACATGAAATATGTCGAGGCGGCGGGGCTGGTGAAGTTCGACTTCCTCGGCCTGAAGACGCTGTCGGTGCTGCGCGAGGCCAAGAGACTGCTATTGCTGCAGGGCATCGAGGTCGACTTCGCCAAGCTCGAATGGGACGACCCAGAGGTCTACGAGTTGCTGCAGCGCGGCGACACCGTTGGCGTGTTCCAGCTGGAATCGGAGGGCATGCGGCGGACGCTCGCCGCCGTTCGGCCGACCAATTTCGGCGACATCATCGCGCTGGTCTCCCTCTACCGGCCGGGTCCGATGGACAACATTCCGCTGTTCGGAGACCGCAAGAACGGCCGCGCGCCGATCGAATATCCGCATCCGATGCTCGAAGGCGTGCTCAAGGAGACCTATGGGATCTTTGTCTACCAGGAGCAGGTGATGCAGGCGGCGCAGGTGCTCGCCGGTTACTCGCTCGGCGAAGCGGACCTTCTGCGCCGCGCCATGGGCAAGAAGATTCAATCGGAGATGGATGCGCAGCGGGCTCGCTTCGTCGAGGGTTGCAAGGCGCACAGCATCACTCCCGCCAAGGCGTCCGAACTGTTCGACTTGATCGACAAGTTTGCCGGCTATGGCTTCAACAAGAGCCACGCCGCCGCTTACGCGCTGGTGGCGTACCACACGGCCTGGCTCAAGGCGCACCACAAGCCGGAATTCTATGCGGCGTCGATGAGCTTCGACATCGCCTTGACGGACAAGCTCGCGCTGTTCGTCGAGGACATGCGGCGCGGCGAGGTCGAGTGCCTTCCACCCGACGTGAACTCAAGCGAGGCCGCGTTCTCGGTGGAAGACGGCAAGGTCCGTTACGCGCTTGGCGCGCTTAAAGGCGTGGGCGAGAAGGCGATGGAGGCGTTGGTCGCGGAGCGCGAGGAGAAGGGCCCGTTCAAGTCGCTCGACGACTTCGCGGATCGAATCGATCCTCGGCTACTGAACCGGCGGCAGATCGAAGGACTCGCCGCAGCCGGCGGCTTCGACGTGCTTGAGCCGCAGCGAGCCGCGGTGTTCGCATCGGCTGAGACTATTCTGGCGCACGCCGCGAGCGCCGCCGACCAGCGTTCGAGTGGCCAGCACGGCCTGTTCGGCGGGCCGGAGTCTGCAGCGGCGCCGATCCGGCTCGCCAGGACAGAGGAGTGGAGCCTCGCCCAGCGCATGGCCGCGGAGCGCGATTCGTTCGGTTTCTACTTCTCGGCGCATCCAGTCGACGCGCACCGTCACATCCTGGAGGCGAACAAGGCCAAGACCTTCGCGCAGCTCGCCGACATGCCGATGCCGGCAGAGGGCCGGGCAGGGGCGACCATGGCTGGCCTGGTCGAGGAAGCGCGTTGGCGCGTGTCCCAGAAAGGCCGACGCTACCTGATGGCCACGCTGAGTGATTCTTCGGGCCAGTTCCAGGCCAGCGTCTTCGACGAGGAGGCCAGCACGGCCATCGAAGACGCCGCGAAGGCCGGGACTTGCGGCCTTCTGACGGTGGAGTTGGACAAGCGCGAAGGCGACGAACTGCCGCGCGTGGCGATCAAGAAATTCCAGCCGCTCGACACGCTTGCGAAGCGGACCCGGCTTCAGATGGAGATCCGCGTCTCGTCGGAGGCGCTTGTCCCGGCGATCGCCCGTGAACTGGGCGGTGTACGCGGCGGCGGGGGTTTGGTTCGCCTGATACTTCCGCTGTCTGCCGGCGGCGAGGCGATCGTGATCGCGGGCCGGGATTTCGCTCTGGATGCCGAGCTTCAGGCCAGGATCGAGCGGATTGCCGGCGAAGGGAGCGTCGACTTGTCCGTGCAGGAACCGCCGAAGCTCGCCCTCGTCGGCTAGGCCTACGCCATCCAGAAGCCGTCGGCGTTCACCAGGCTGGTGACCTTGGCGTTCTGCGCCTCGGACAGGTTCTGCTTGAAGGCGGGGAAGACCTGCTCCTCTTCCATGTGCGCGTGCTTCGACACGAGCGCGCGGAACTCGCGAACTTTTTCGAGCCAGTCGGACGCGCTTGGGCCCATGTTCTTCAGCTCATAGATATAGGTCTTGATGTAGCCGTGCTCGCCCTCGAGCTGGTCGGCTTCCACAGCCTGATTCGCCTCGCGCAGGGCGGGATAGACGACCATCTCTTCCTGGTGCGCGTGCTTGTCGAGCGCATGGGTCAACTTCATCAGAAGCATGCTGCGCTTCCAAGTCTGCGTTTGATCCGTCGCGAGCATCTTGTCGAAAATGCCGAGAGCCATCTCATGCTCTGCGGCGAGGATGTCGTCCCAGTCGCCCGCAGTCGCCTCGAGGCCCTGCATCAGGAACTTGCGGCCATAGTTGGCGGCAAGGCCTATCGCCATGCCGGCAAGGGCCGCGCCGAGAAGCGGGCCGGCATTTCCGCCGCCGCGGCCGCCCCAGGAAAAGGCGCTGCCTTCATTGCTGTCGTTGCCGCGCGACGACGGGCTTCGGCCGCTGCGATTGCCGGTGCCGCTGTCGCTGCCGCGCGACGAACTGCGGTTGCTCGACGCGGATCGGGACTGAGTACGCGTAGCCATTATGCTCCTCCGTTTACTTTGCGTTGCAGAACGGGAGCGGCGGAGGTGCGTTCCTCCGCCGGACGCAAAAAGCCGGCCGATGAAGGGTTTACGCTACTGACCGACCGGCGGAGGCGGTGGCTCCTCAGGCTCCTGCACGAGAGGAGTGGCCTCGTTCGTCGAAGGCTGCGGTTCCGGGGCCGGAGCGGGCAGATTGACCACCTGTGTCTGTTCCGACTCAGTCGGCAGCGCGTCGACCGCGTCTTTTAGCGGCGGCAGCGGCTTCGCGCTCTCATATTCCTCACCCGGAAGCTGCTGCGGCGCCTTCGTTGCCGGTGGCGTCTTGTCCTTGGGCGGAACGATGTCCTGATAGACGCAGGCATCAAGGCCATCGCGAGCGACGATGGCGATGCGCGAGGAGATTGAATTTCCATAGCGCCGGGTAAAGCCCTTCGGTGCCACGGCACCCCGTTTCTTGGGCAGGGGCAGCACAGCCGCGATCCGGGCGGCTTCGGTCCGGCTCATGGCGCTCGCGTCATGCCCGAAATAGCGTTGCGATCCGGCGTTGACGCCGTAGGTGCCGATGCCGGTCTCCGCGAGGTTCAGATAGACCTCCATGATCCGGCGCTTGCCCCAAAGGTGCTCGACGAGGAACGTGAACCAGGCCTCTACACCCTTTCGGGCGTAGCCGCCGCCCTGCCACAGGAAGGCGTTCTTCGCCGTCTGCTGGCTGATCGTCGAGCCGCCGCGAATACGCCCGCCCGATGCGTTCCTTTTCATCGCATCTTCGATAGCTTCCACGTCGAACCCGTTATGCGAGCAGAATTTGCTGTCTTCCGCGCCGATCGCCGCACGGACCATGTCGCGGTCGATTTCCTTGATGCTCATCCAGTCGCGCGTAGCGCCGCGTCCAGCCACGAGGTCGCCGATCATCGTCGCCGTGATCGGGGGGGTCACGAAGCGGTAGGCCAAGACCCAAAGGACCGAGCCGATGAGGAAGATCAGGACCAGCTTGACGATCCAGCCGAAGATTCGGCCGACGACCGAGCCCGACTTCTGTCGCCGGCGCTTGTACCTCGGGATGCTGCTCTTGGGCCGTTTCGCCATCGCCCTTGCCTAGCCGCGTCGATGCGACACTGCCAAGCCTCGCCTTGCCGCAGTGCAGCAGCGCATTTACATGCCGCTCAAGATGACTTCGACCAACGATATTCGCCGCTCATTCCTCGACTATTTCGAGAAGAACGGGCACGCGCGTGTGCCCTCCGCTTCGCTGGTGCCGCAGAACGACCCGACATTGATGTTCGTGAACGCTGGCATGGTCCCGTTCAAGAACGTCTTCACGGGACTGGAATCGCGGCCCTATTCGACAGCTTCGAGCGCGCAGAAGTGCGTCCGCGCCGGCGGCAAGCACAACGATCTGGACAATGTCGGCTACACCGCCCGGCATCACACCTTCTTCGAAATGCTAGGGAATTTCTCGTTCGGCGATTATTTCAAGGATCGCGCGATCGAGCTGGCCTGGAATTTGCTGACCAAGGAGTGGGGGATCAGCCCGGACCGGCTGACGGCGACCGTCTATCATACCGACGACGAGGCCTTCGACCTTTGGAAGAAGATTTCCGGCCTACCGGACAGCCGCATCATCCGCATCCCGACCAAGGACAATTTCTGGTCGATGGGCGATGACGGTCCGTGCGGGCCCTGTTCCGAAATCTTCTTCGACCATGGCGATCACATCCCCGGCGGGCCTCCGGGCTCACCGGATGAGGATGGTGATCGCTTTGTGGAGATTTGGAACCTGGTCTTCATGCAGTACGAGCAGGCGGCGGGCGAAATCGTCTCCGAGCTGCCGAAGAAGAGCATCGACACCGGCATGGGGCTCGAGCGGATCGCGGCCGTTCTGCAAGGTGTCCATGACAATTACGACACGGACACGTTCAAGGCACTGATCCGCGCCAGCGAGGAGCTGACCAGCAACAATTCGGCCGACATGGTCGCCAGCCATCGCATTATCGCCGACCATCTGCGTACTTCGGGCTTCCTCGTCGCGGACGGGGTGCTGCCGGCCAACGAGGGGCGCGGTTACGTCCTGCGCCGCATCATGCGCCGAGCCATGCGTCACGCTCATCTTCTCGGCGCCAGCGAGCCTTTGATGTACCGGCTTGTGCCGGCGCTCGTCGCCGAAATGGGCGCTGCCTATCCAGAACTCATTCGCGCTCAGCCGCTGATCGAGGCGACTTTGCAGCAGGAGGAGACGCGGTTTCGCCAGACGCTGTCGAACGGCCTCAAGCTGCTCGACGAGGCCACTGCGGAGCTTCAGAACGGCGACACGCTTCCAGGCGAGACGGCGTTCAAGCTCTACGACACTTACGGCTTCCCCTATGATCTGACCGAGGATGCCCTGCGCGCTCGTGGTCTCGGCGTAGACCGTGACGGTTTCGATGCGGCCATGGCGCAGCAGAAGGCGGCCGCCCGTGCCGCCTGGAAAGGCTCCGGCGCCAAGGCGAGCGAGGACATCTGGTTCGACCTGGTCGAAGAATATGGCACGACCGAGTTCACCGGCTACGCGGGGGACGAAGGCGAAGGCGTCGTTCTCGCGATCGTCAAGGACGGCGAGCGCGTCCAGGCCGCGGACGTCGGGCAAACCGTGGACATCGTGCTCAACCAGACGCCATTTTACGGCGAAAGCGGCGGGCAGATCGGCGACACCGGAAAACTGACTACGCTCAAGGGGTTTGTCGGCGAGGTTGAAGATACGTCGAAGCCCCTGGGCAAGCTGCACGTCCTCCGCACGAAGGTTGTTGCCGGCGAGCTAACCGTCGACGAAAGCGTCCACCAGAAGGTCGACAGCGAGCGGCGTGATCGCGTTCGCGCCAACCACAGCGCGACGCACCTGCTGCATGCGGCGCTGCGTCACAGGCTGGGGACGCACGTCACACAGAAGGGCAGCCTGGTCGCGCCGGACTATTTCCGTTTCGACTTCTCGCACCCGAAGGCGCTCACGCGCGAGGAAATCGACCAGGTCGAGGCCGACGTGAATGCGCAAATCCGCGGCAATGAGCCCGTGACCACGCGCCTGATGACGCTCGATGAGGCGATCGAGGCAGGTGCCATGGCCCTGTTCGGCGAGAAGTACGGTGACGAGGTGCGCGTGCTCTCCATGGGCCGTTCGTCCGAGACGGATTATTCCGTGGAGCTGTGCGGCGGCACGCACGTTCGCGCGTTGGGCGACATCCAGCTTCTGAAGATCATCTCGGAAAGCGCCGTTTCCTCTGGTGTTCGTCGTATCGAAGCGCTGACGGGAGAAGCGGCTCGCCAGTGGCTGTCTGAGCGGGACTCCAAGCTTCGCGAAGCCGCTGCGACGCTGAAGGCATCTCCGGACGAAGTGCCCGCGCGCATCGCGTCCTTGGTCGAAGAGCGCCGCCGCCTTGAGCGTGAGCTGGCCGACGCCAAAAAAGCGTTGGCGATGGGTGGAGGCGGTCCCTCGACCGACGCGGCCGGACCCGAAGACGTCAACGGGCACAAGTTCCTTGGGCAGGTCGTGGAAGGCCTGAATCCGAAGGACTTGCGGTCGACGATCGACACGATGAAACAGCGCGTCGGCTCCGGCATTGCCGCGCTCGTTGCCGTGAATGATGGACGCGCCAGCGTTGCAGTCGGCGTCACGGACGATCTCGCCGGCCAAGTCAGCGCCGTCGACCTCGTGAAGGCCGCTGTCGCGACGCTCGGTGGGCAGGGCGGCGGCGGGCGCCCGGACATGGCGCAGGGCGGCGGTCCCGACGGATCGAAGGCCCAGGACGCCTTGGAAGCCGTGAAGGAGGCACTGGAGAAGGTCGCCGCGTGACCGACACCACGTCAGCCGAGCCGCTGACGCTCAACGGTTCCTGTCATTGCGGCGCGGTCAAATTCACGGCTGAATTGTCGGTGGGGCTGTTATCGGCGCTGCACCTGCTCGATTTGCCGGATGCGCGGCGCCGTTGCCGTGACATCCAACCCTGAAGGGTTCCGGATCACCGAGGGCGAGGACAAGCTCGTCACCTATCGGTTCAATACGAAGACCGCCGAACATCATTTCTGCAGCATTTGCGGGATCCACACGCATCACAAGCGCCGCTCGAACCCCAATCAATTGGGCGTAAACGTCGCCTGCCTGGAGGGCGTCTCGCCGTTCGATTTTGAGGCAGTCATCGTCCACGACGGGCAGCGCCATCCTTCCGACAATCCGGAGCATCGAACCTATAGGGCGGGCGTGCTCCGCTTCGAGCCTTCTCCCGGAGGCTGAGAATCGCGCGCCCGGCGCCGGCCCAGCCTCGGGATTTCCTCCAAATTCGCGTCGGTCATGATCTTGGCCCGGAGCTCGGATCTCTTCTCGTGGATTGAGGCAATAACCGGACCCATCGCGACGCCCAAGTCGACGAGAGCTGCCTCGGATAGCTGGAGGGAGGCCTCCAGCGTCTCCGGAACCGCGTCGGTTACACCCGCCTTGTAAAGCTGCGCTGCGTGCGTCGTATCGCGAGCACGGGCGACGATAGGAAGGTCGGGGAAGGCCTCGCGAAGCTGCCGCGCGAGGCGCCTGACCAGCACGGGATTGTCCATGGTGAGGATGAAGGCGCTCGGGTTCTTTCGCCGCGCCCGTTCGATCAGCTCCGAATGGGCGACGTCGCCGAAGATGACGTCATAGCCCTCCTTGCGCGCTGAAGCGGCGACGTCGACGTCCGCATCGACAGCGATATAATCCTTGCCGTGCGTTTCCATCATGTCGGCGACCAGCCGTCCGACGCGTCCGAAGCCCAGGATCATCACCTGGCCCTCCGCTGCAGTATCGAGCGAAGCATCGATCTCTCCGGCGAGCTCCTGCCGTCCCACCTGGCTTCCGGCCAGCCGACCCAATTTTGCCAGAAGCGGCGTGACGGTCAGGCCAAGAGCCGTGACGATCTGCCAGAAGGCCGCCGTCTCCGGAGCGATCAGCTTCGCGGCCACTGCGGACGCGAGGACGATGAGCGTGGTCTCGGACGGCGAGGACATGAGCACGCCCGTCTCGGCTGCAACGCTCGCCTTGGCGCCGCTGATGCGCAGGAGGAAGCCCGTGACGAGCGCCTTGATCAAGAGGACCGCTAGCAGCGCGACCAGGATGTTTGACCATTGCTCGGCGACCACCCTCATGTCGACGCTCATCCCGACCGTGATCAGGAATATGCCGAGACCCAGGCCCCGGAACGGAGCGGTGATGACCTCGACCTCGCCGCCATATTCCGTCTCGGCGATGACGATGCCAGCGATCAGGGCGCCGAGGATCGGCGAGAAGCCGATGCCGCGGGTGATGAGACTGGCGACGATGACGACGAGCAGGCAGGCCGCGAGAAACATCTCCGGACTCTTCGTGCGTGCGGCCTGTTCAAATAGCTGAGGCAGGAGCAGACGGCCGGCGAAGAGCATCGCGACGGCCACCAGCCCGCCGATGAGCATCGTCTGGAGAAGCGGCCCGATCCCGACATTGGCGGCTTGCGGCGCCATGGCACCCAGGGCGAAGACGATGGGGACCAGCGCAACGTCTTCGAACAGCAGCATCGCGAGGGACGCGCGTCCCACCGGCCCATGCGTGCCAACCAGCGGAAGGACGATCGCCGTCGACGAAAGTGCCAAGGCGAGACCGAGCCCGATCGATGCTGCCGGGGTCTGCCCAAGGAAATAGAGCACGAGCGCGATAAGGGCGGCGGATCCGAACAGCTCCGCGGCCCCGACCCCGAAGACGAGCTTCCGCATTCCCCAAAGTCGTCGGAAAGACAGCTCGAGGCCGATCGAGAACAACAACAGCACGATTCCAAGCTCTGCGAAGGGCTCGATCGCGTGGGCGTTCGAGATCGTGACGAAGTGAAGCCACGGATAGCGTCCCGTAAGCGATCCCAGCGCGTGCGGCCCGACCAGCATCCCGATAAGGATGAAACCGATGATCGGGCTGATCCGGATGCGGGCGAAGGCGGGAATGACGAGCCCAGCGGCTCCGAGGATCACCAGCGCGTCGCTGAAGCCCGAAGTGCTGAATTGATCCTGCATACGGGCTTTAGAGCAGGTGGGTCGAAGGGTGTCACCCCGGCGAACACCGTTCGTTGTCTTTGCGAACGGAGGTTTCGATGACGAAGCAACTCAAGGTGGGCAATCGCGTGACCTGGAAATCGCACGGCGGCACAGCCGAAGGAAAGGTCCTTCGGAAGCTGACCGCGCCGAGCGAGATCAAGGGGCACAAGGTCGCGGCGTCGAAGGACAATCCCGAATATCTCGTTGAGACGGAGGAAGGGAAAGAGGCTGCGCACAAGGCGGAAGCGCTGACCAAAGCCTGAGCGTGGGCGCCCGCGTTTTCAAATGTTGCTTACGGCTGTAAGCAAGTGGCGGCATGACGTCGAAGCGCGACGCAGACCTGATCATCGTGGGCGGCGGCCCAGCCGGAATGATGGCCGGCATGTTGTTCGCTCGCGCAGGCTGCAGCGTTCGCATCCTCGAGAAGCATGCCGACTTCTTTCGCGATTTCCGTGGCGACACCGTTCATCCTTCGACGATGGAGATCCTCGATCAGCTCGGGATGCTCCGCCGCTTCCTGGACCGGCCGCACAACCGCGTGGATCGCGCGCAGATCCGGGTAGCCGGCAGGGAATGGACCGTTGGCGACCTGACGCACCTCGATACGCCGGCGCCGTTCATTGCGATGATGCCGCAATGGGACTTCCTCGATTTCATTCGGGAAGAAGCAAAGGCGTTTCCCGGCTTTCAGCTGGAGATGAATGCGCCGGTGACAAGCTTCATCGAGGAAAACGGTGCAATCGTCGGCGTACGCCTGTGGGATGGTCGTGAGCTTCAAGCGTCCCTGACGATCGCGGCGGACGGCCGCGCGTCGATCGTTCGCCAGATGCTGCCGCTCGAAGATCTCGGCGCGCCCATGGACGTCTTCTGGTTCCGCATCGCCAAGCCGCGAGAGGAGCGGGGCGATCTGCGCGGCAATATCGAACGCGGCCGCTTACTCGTGATGATCGATCGCGGCGACTATTGGCAGTGCGCATTCCTGATACCGAAGGGCGCGGCCGAGCAGTTCCAGGCGCGCGGCATGGACGCCATTCGGGAAGAAGTCGCCATCGCAGCGCCTAGCGGCCTCAATCTTTCCGAGCTGGATGAGATTTCCGACCTTCACCTGCTCACGGTGAAGCTCGATCGTTTGACGACCTGGTGGCGGCCCGGGCTGCTGGCGATCGGCGATGCCGCGCATGCCATGTCGCCCATCGGCGGCATCGGCATCAATCTTGCCGTGCAGGATGCAGTCGCCGCGGCGAACATATTGGCTGGTCCGCTGGCGCGCGGGGAAGACGTGAATCCGTTGCTCACCAAGGTTCAGCAACGGCGGATGTTTCCGACGCGAGTGATTCAAGGCGGTCAGAAGGCGGCTCAGGATCGGATCATTGGTCGGCTGCTTCAGGGCACGGAGCCGATCCGGCAGGCGCCGTTACTCGTGAGGCTTCTTGACCGATTTCCTCTGCTACGGCGCGTTCCCGGCCGCATCATCGGCCTTGGCGTCAGGCGCGAGCATGTGAGTTCGCCGCTAGCGCGCTGAGGCGAATAGCGCGTCCACGTCGCCGCCGTTCGCCGCCAGAACCGTTTCGATCCGCTTGCGGCCCTGCCAGTAAATCAGCGCGGGCGCCTTCTGTCCGCTCGCTATCAGCTGCCGCGCCTGCTCGTCGGACAAGGTGCTTTCCGCGCCGACGATGTCGCAATAGCCCTCTCGCAGCCATTGCGGTTTCGTCCAATCGACGGTCAGGCCGAAGTGCCGCCGCTCCATCCCGTGACATTTCTCGTGGGCAATGATGCCTGACAGCGTTCGCGTCCCGAAGGCTGTTGCCACCTGGTCCGCGCGGAGGTCGCTGCGCCGTACGATCACCGCCTCGCGAAGCGGACGGGTGAGCGCGAGCGTCGTTGAATTACCAAGGGCCAGCAAGGACCAGCGCCAACCGCCGTCGGTGAGGAAGATCGAACGTGGTTCGGCCGTGCGCGCGAGGGGGCTTTTGGCGACCAGCGCGTTAGCGCGCGCCGTCACCCGGTCGAGTGCGCGGCGGTCGACCGGCGCTACCGAGTAGACCGTGTCGCCGTTAGATTGGACGACGTGCGGGAAAGCCAGCAATTGCGGCGCGGCCAGCGGCGAAACGAGGATGGCGACGATCGCCAACCCCCGCCAGCCGCTGAGCGCCTGCAGCAGGTTACGCAGCGACGCTCCCCTCGACCATCGCCGTTTCGAGGTTCTTCACGATCTGGTCGAAGAACTGCTCGGTGGTCATCCACGGCTGATCCGGGCCGACAAGGATCGCGAGATCTTTGGTCATGTGACCGCTTTCGACCGTGTCGACGCAGACGCGCTCGAGCGTCTCGGCGAAACGCACGACGTCGGGTGTTTCGTCGAGCTTGCCGCGGAACTTGAGGCCACCGGTCCAGGCGAAGATGGAAGCGATGGGGTTGGTCGACGTCGCCTTGCCCTGCTGGTGCATGCGGAAGTGGCGCGTGACGGTGCCGTGAGCGGCTTCCGCCTCGACGGTCTTGCCGTCCGGTGTCATCAGGATCGAGGTCATAAGGCCGAGCGAGCCGAAGCCCTGCGCGACCTGGTCCGACTGGACGTCGCCGTCATAGTTCTTGCAGGCCCAGATGAACTTGCCGCTCCACTTCAGGGCGGAAGCGACCATGTCGTCGATCAGGCGATGCTGGTACTCGATACCAATCTCGTCGAACTTCGCCTTGAATTCGCTATCGAAAATCTCCTGGAAGATGTCCTTGAAGCGGCCGTCATAGGCCTTCAGGATCGTATTCTTCGTGGAGAGATAGACGGGCCAGCGGCGGTTGATGCCGTAGTTGAAGCAGGCACGGGCGAAGTCGCGGATGGACTCGTCGAGGTTGTACATACCCATGGCGACACCGGCGCTCGGGAAGTCGAACACCTCATGCTCGATCTCTTCGCCGTTCTCGCCCATCCACTTGATGGTCAGCTTGCCGGGGCCGGGCACCTTGAAGTCGGTCGCCTTATACTGGTCGCCGAAGGCGTGGCGGCCGACGACGATCGGGTCGGTCCAGCCCGGGATGATCCTCGGCACGTTGGCGATGACGATCGGCTCGCGGAAGACGACGCCGCCCAGGATGTTGCGGATCGTGCCGTTCGGCGACTTCCACATCTTCTTGAGGCCGAATTCCTCGACGCGGGCCTCGTCCGGGGTGATCGTGGCGCACTTCACGCCGACGCCATGCTTCTTGATGGCCTCGGCGGCCTCGACCGTGATCTTGTCCTCCGTCTCGTCGCGCTTTTCTATGCCGAGGTCGTAGTAAAGCAGGTCCACATCGAGGTACGGCAGGATCAGGCGTTCGCGGATCCACTGCCAGATGATGCGGGTCATTTCGTCGCCGTCGAGCTCGACGACAGGATTCTTCACCTTGATCTTGGCCATGCGCCTTCCTGCTTTTCCCGTATTTTATGGAGTTGGCGCGCGCATTAGGACGCGCTCTGCGATTGGGCAACCGCGCCGTTGTGCATGATCAACAGCGTCTCTAAGGATGCGCCCATGCCATCTCTGGACAAGCCTGGCGGCGCGCTTACCACCACCAACGTCAAGTGGCGTTTCCCTTCGACGCATCCGGAAGGACGCAAGTTCGTCGTGGGATCCGCTGCGATCACTCTCTTCGCATTCCTGCTGGGATGGGGGATACTGGGATGGCTGCTCCTCGGCCTGACGATTTGGGTCTTCGCCTTCTTCCGCGATCCGATCCGCACCACCCCAAGGGGGGATAATTTCATCGTGGCGCCCGCCGACGGGCTGATCACCATGATCGCCAAGGTGCCGCCGCCGCGCGAGCTGGCTGGTGCCGACGGCCTTCCGGATGCGGAATATACTCGCGTCTCTATCTTCATGAGCGTTTTCGACGTGCACGTGAACCGGTCGCCGGTGAGCGGGCATGTACGCAAGGTCGCCTACGTTCCCGGCAAGTTTGTCAACGCCGATCTCGACAAGGCCAGCGAAGAGAACGAGCGCCAGAACATCGTCGTTGAGACGGCGACGGGTCTACGCATCGGCTTCACGCAGATTGCGGGGCTCGTCGCCAGGCGCATTCTGACCTTCGTCCGCGAAGGCGACCTAGTCGATGCGGGCGAGCGGGTCGGCCTCATACGCTTCGGCAGCCGCGTCGACGTCTATCTGCCGGCGGGTACCGGACCTCGAGTGCTCTTGGGTCAGCGCACCATCGCCGGTGAAACCGTCATCGCCGAATATGGCGTTCAGCCGGAGCTGGTCGGATTCAGCCAGTGATCGACGAGCGCGAGGCGCGCGGAATACCGTTCCGCGCGATGATCCCGAACGCCGTTACGGCGCTCGCACTCTGTTTCGGTCTCACGGGCGTCAGCTTCGCCATCGGCGGGGAATGGGAGAAGGCGCTCGCGGCCATCGTTTTCGCCGGCGTCCTGGACGGCATGGACGGGCGCATTGCGCGGCTCCTTCGAGCGCAGAGCAAGTTTGGGGCGGAGCTCGATTCCCTTAGCGACAATATCGCGTTCGGCACTGCACCTGCGCTGATCCTCTTCCTCTGGTCCCTGCAGACGGCGCCGAGGTTCGGCTGGATCGCTGCCCTCGCGCTCGCCGTTTGCTGTGCTCTCCGGCTGGCCCGCTTCAATGCGCGGATCGACGCGGTCGAGCAGCCTCACAAGTCCGCGGGCTTCAACACCGGCGTTCCGGCGCCAGCGGGGGCGGGCGTGGCTTTCATTCCCATCTACCTCTGGCTCATCACCGGCAACGAACTTTTCCGCCGGTGGGAGCTGGTGATGGCCTGGACCATCTTCATCGCTCTGCTGATGATTTCCAGCCTGCCGACCTACAGCTGGTCGAGCATCCGCATCCGGAGCGGCTGGCGTCTGTTCGCACTGGCGGGGGTGGCGCTGCTGGGTGCGGCCTTGATCCGCGCACCCTGGCACACGCTTCTGCTCGTCGGGCTACTTTATCTGGCGGTCATTCCGTTCAGCTGGGCGTCCTTCGCTCGGGTCAAGCGGCGGCGCGCATCTGCGGCCGTGCCCGGATCGGCGTCCGGCGGGCATAACCCGTCCGCCTAGGCGGCATACGGATTTCAAGGATCGTTTGAGGTTCCCGTGTCTCGCCGCGAAGGGCGACGAGAATGCGTGTACGGGAAGCGCCAAGGATTTCGGCCGCCACGACGGCACACGCCCATAGAGTCACGAGGAAGGCGAGGGTGATCAGCGGTGCAAGCATCAACGTCGTCCCTTGTTTGACGGCACAACCGTAACGGACTTGCTTTGTTCCGCGTCGCCGGTCTGCCAAGTTGCTGGGACGGAACAATGTTCCTGCTTTGTTCCTTCAAGTCAAGAGCCAAAATGGATCTATGTCCGATCCCCAGGCCAAGCCCTTGAAAGCACGGCGCGCTTCGGCTAGGGGCGCGGCCATCCCACAGGCGGAGCTAACATACCGGTGCCGGCCGTAAGGCTGGTTACACGGCTCCGCTGAGGCAGAACCGGAAGGAGAAAGACTATGGCGGCCACGGTCGTCACCATGCAGCAATTGCTCGAAGCCGGAGCGCACTTCGGCCACCAGACCCACCGTTGGAACCCGCGGATGAAGCCGTACATTTTCGGCGACCGCAACGGTGTCCACATCATCGACTTGTCGCAGACGGTGCCGCTGTTCGCGCGCGCTCTCGACTTCGTCACCCAGACCGTCCAGCGCGGCGGCAAGGTGCTGTTCGTCGGCACCAAGCGCCAGGCGCAGGATGCGGTGGCCGAGGCGGCCAAGGCTTCGGGCCAGCACTTCGTGAACCATCGTTGGCTCGGCGGCATGCTGACCAACTGGAAGACGATCTCGAACTCGATCAAGCGGCTGAAGACCCTTGAGGAGCAGCTGTCGGGCGACACCGCCGGCCTCACCAAGAAGGAAGTCCTCCAGCTGACCCGCGAGCGCGACAAGCTCGAGAAGTCGCTCGGCGGCATCCGCGACATGGGCGGCCTTCCTGACATCATGTTCGTGGTCGACACGAACAAGGAAGAGCTGGCCATCAAGGAAGCGAACGTCCTGGGCATCCCGGTCGTCGCGATCCTCGATTCGAACAGCGATCCGAGCGGCATCGCCTTCCCGGTTCCGGGCAATGACGACGCCAGCCGCGCGATCCGCCTGTACACGGACGCAGTTGCCGAAGCCGTCAGCAACGGCCGCACCGGCAACGCGGCAGCGCGTGGCGAAGACGTCGGCGCCATGGCCGAGCCGCCGGCGGAGGCCGCGCTCGAAGCTTGATTCTGTGCTCCCCGCGAAATGCGGGGAGCCAGTTCCTATATCAAGGCGTGATGGGCCCCTCATGGAAGGGGCGCTTAGAGGGATTAGACAAATGGCTGAGATTACGGCCGCGACCGTAAAGGAACTCCGCGAGCGCACTGGCGCCGGGATGATGGACTGCAAGAAGGCGCTCGCCGAAGCCAATGGCGAGATGGAAGCCGCGATCGATTGGCTGCGCGCCAAGGGTCTCGCTGCTGCCGCCAAGAAGGCTGGCCGCACGGCCGCTGAAGGCCTCGTCGGCGTTGCCGTCGCGGGCAACCGCGGCGCCGTAGTCGAGGTGAACTCGGAGACGGACTTCGTCGCCAAGAACGAGATCTTCCAGGATTTCGTCCGCAACGTCGCGCAGATCGCGCTCGACAAGGGCTCGGACGTGGAGGCGCTCGGCGCTGCTGCGTATCCGACGGGTGGAACGGTTGCCGAGACGCTGACCGACAACATCGCGAAGATTGGCGAAAACCAGTCGCTGCGTCGCGCTGCAGTCGTGGAAGTCAGCGAAGGCGTGATCGTGCCTTACGTGCACAACCAGGTCGTTCCGGGCCTCGGCAAGATCGGCGTGCTCGTCGCTCTCGAGAGCGCGGCTCCGGCCGAAACGCTGAACGCTCTCGGCAAGCAGATCGCCATGCACGTTGCTGCTGCGAACCCGCTGGCGCTGAATGCCGACGAGCTCGATCCGGCGCTCATCGAGCGTGAGCGCTCGATCGCGATGGAAAAGGCGAAGGAAAGCGGCAAGCCGCAGAACATCGTCGAGAAGATGGTCGAAGGCGGTCTTGCGAAATTCCGCAAGGACAGCGCGCTCCTGTCGCAGCTGTTCGTGATGGACAACAAGACCCCGGTTGCCGAGGTCGTTGCCCAGGCGGCGAAGGAAGCCGGCACGGGCATCGTGCTGAAGGGCTTCACCCGCTTTCAGCTCGGCGAGGGCATCGAGAAGAAGCAGGAAGACTTCGCGGCGGAAGTCGCGGCCGCTGCCGGCACCTCGAAGGCCGAACCGGTCGCCTAAGACACAGGTTCGCTGTTGGAAAATGGGGCGGGCGCGCTAAAGCGTGTCCGCCCTTTCCATATCTCAAGGACGTGCCCACCGCATGACCCGCCCTCGCTTCAACCGGATCCTGCTGAAACTCTCGGGCGAAGCGCTGATGGGGCAGGGGCAGTTCGGCATCGATCCGGAAGCGGCCGCCGGGCTAGCGAGCGAGATCGCGGCCGCCAAGGGCAAGGGCCATGAGCTCTGCCTGGTGGTCGGCGGCGGCAACATCTTCCGCGGCATGGCGGCGGCAGCACGGGGCTTCGACCGCGCCACGGCCGACTACATGGGCATGCTTGCGACGGTGATGAATGCGCTGGCGCTGCAGAACGCACTCGAGAAGCAGGGTGTCGACACGCGGGTGATGTCCGCAATTCCGATGGCGAGCGTGTCGGAGCCCTACATTCGCCGGCGTGCTCTTCGGCACTTAGAGAAGGGGCGCATCGTCCTGTTCGCGGCGGGCACCGGCAATCCGTACTTCACCACGGACACGGCAGCGGCGCTTCGTGCGGCAGAGATGGGTTGCGACGCGCTCTTCAAGGGCACCAGCGTCGACGGCATCTACACGGCCGACCCCAAGAAGGCGGCGGACGCCCAGCGGTATGACAAGCTCAGCTTCAACAAGGTGTTGAGCGACGACCTTAAGGTCATGGATGCGGCGGCGGTTGCGCTTTGCCGCGACAATAATATTCCGATCGTGGTCTTCAACATCCGTCAGACGGGCAACCTCGCAGAGGTGATCGAGGGCGGTGGAACGGCCACCATCGTGCAAGGGGAGCAAGCATGACGACGACCATGGACAAATCCGACATCCAGCGCCGGATGCATGGCGCGGTGGAAGCGCTAAAGCACGACCTCGGGGGCCTGCGCACGGGCCGCGCGTCGACTGCTCTGCTCGATCCCATTCAGGTCGAGGTTTACGGCTCCAACATGCCGCTAAACCAGGTCGCGACCGTTGCCGTGCCGGAGCCGCGGATGCTCTCCGTGCAGGTTTGGGACCGCTCGAACGTGAGCCCGGTCGAGAAGGCCATCCGTTCCGCGGGTCTCGGGCTGAATCCGATCACCGACGGGCAGACGATCCGTCTGCCAATCCCGGAGCTGACGGAAGAGCGCCGCAAAGAGCTCGCAAAGCTTGTCGGCCAATACGCTGAGAAGGCGAAAATTGCGGTCCGCAACGTCCGCCGCGACGGCATGGAGCATCTCAAGGCCGACGAGAAGAAGCACGAGATCAGCGAGGACGAGCGCAAGCGCCTCGAGAATGAGGTGCAGAAGCTAACGGACGACACGATCAAGGAGATCGACGAAGCCGCTCAGACGAAGGAAAAGGAAATCCTCGGCAAGTGAGCCCTGCCGCCGCGCCGAAGGACGCTGGGCGGGCGGCCAACCAAGGTGGCTCGCCGCCGCGCCACGTCGCCATCATCATGGATGGCAATGGCCGCTGGGCGAAGCAGCGCGGCCTGCCGCGCGTCGCCGGGCACAAGGCGGGGGCGGAGGCTGTTCGCCGGACGCTGCGGGCAGCCGTCAAGAACGGCATTGAAGTCCTTACGCTCTATGCCTTTTCTTCCGAGAACTGGCGGCGGACGGAGGAGGAGGTTTCCGACCTCAAGGGCCTGCTCGGCTATTATTTGGAGCGCGAGCTGGATTCGCTTGCGAAGGAAGGCGTGCAGCTTCGGCTGATCGGCGATTATCGCGCTTTCGGGCCTGATCTCAGCCAACGGCTCGAGCGGGCCGTGGAAAAGCTGAAGGGGAACAGCCGGCTGACGCTGGTCGTGGCGTTGAACTACGGATCGCGCGCCGAAATTGCCGAGGCGGCTCGAAATCTCGCAGGCAAAGCTGCCGCTGGTGAGATCGACCCGGTGTCGATCGACGAACACTTGCTTGGCGAGCAGTTGCAGACGCACGACCTTCCGGAACTGGACCTCCTCATCAGGACTTCTGGAGAAGTGCGCCTCTCGAACTTCCTGCTGTGGCAGGCCGCCTATGCCGAGCTTGTGTTCACGCCGACGCTGTGGCCGGACTTCGGCGAGGAGGGACTTGTAGAGGCCATCCACCAGTTCGCCGCGCGGGAACGGCGCTTCGGAGGCCGGTGAACGAACTGACTACCCGCATCGTCTCCGGCGTCGTCATGATCGCGATCGCGCTCATGGCGGCGATCGTGGGCGGCTATTACTTCGCCGTGATGGTGGCCGCGCTCGCCACGGGCATGTTCTACGAATGGATGCGGATAACCCGCGGCTGGGGTTTTGGCTGGTCGGTAGCCGGCTTCGTCTACTGCCTGCTTCCGGCACTGGCGCTCCTCTGGATCCGCGACCGCAGCGGGGACCAAGGACTTAACCTCCTGCTCTGGGTTTTCATCGTGACCTGGTCGACGGACATCGGGGCCTATTTTGCGGGACGTCGCTTCGGCAAGCGCAAGCTCGCGCCCACGATCAGTCCCAATAAGACCGTCGAGGGCTTATGGGGTGGAGTTGCGGCGGCGGCATTGCTCGGAGGGGCCTGGGTCTGGGCGACCGGTCTGCATCCAGCGTTCCTGGTTCTTGCGCCGATCCTCGCTGCCGCGGCGCAGGGAGGTGATCTGTTCGAGAGTGGTCTCAAGCGCAGGGCAGGAGTGAAGGACTCCGGCGACTGGCTTCCCGGGCATGGCGGCCTTCTGGACCGGCTTGACGGGCTCGTGCCGGTGGCAGTCCTGACCTCTGTCGCCGTGCTTGCAGGGGCGGTGTGAAGAAGCTTTCCATCCTCGGCGCGACGGGGTCGATCGGGAAATCGACGCTCGATCTGGTTGAGCGCTCCCCTGAGGACTTTGAAGTCGTTGCACTGACGGCGGCTTCGAACGTCGCAGCATTGGCGGATGCGGCGCGTCGGACCAGTGCCAAGCTCGCGGTGATTGCCGACGGGGGCCGCCTGCAGGACCTGGATGACGCCCTTCGGGGCAGCGGCTGCCGCACCGCCGCTGGGCAGGAGGGCTTGGTTGAAGCGGCGACAGGCGAAGCTGAGCTGGTCATGGCGGCCATCGTCGGTTGTGCCGGACTGATGCCGACCATGGCCGCGGTTGAGGCCGGAAAGACCGTTGCACTCGCCAACAAGGAAGCACTCGTGACTGCCGGTGCCCTGATGACCGAGGCGGCTGCTCGTCACAATGCGACCTTGCTGCCTGTCGACAGCGAACATAACGCGATTTTCCAGTGTCTTGCCGGTAGCTCCAGCAATCACGTGGCAAGGATCATCCTGACCGCCAGCGGCGGCCCCTTCCTCTCCACGACCGCTGAGCAGATGCGTTCGGTCACGCCGGCGCAGGCGGTTGCACACCCTAAGTGGACCATGGGCGCGAAGATCTCCGTCGATTCCGCGACGCTGATGAACAAGGGCCTCGAGTTGATAGAGGCGCATTATCTGTTCGGCCTTCCGTCGGAGCGGATCGACGTTCTGGTGCACCCGCAGTCGGTCGTTCATTCGCTCGTCGAATTCGTGGACGGATCAGTGCTGGCGCAGCTGGGTTCGCCGGACATGCGCATTCCCATCGCCCATGCGCTGGCTTGGCCCGAAAGGATAGCCACGCCCGCCCAGCGCCTCGACCTCGCAGCGATCGCGCGACTGGACTTCGAAGCGCCGGACCTCGAGCGTTTTCCTGCCCTGCGCCTGGCTCGTGAGGCGCTGGAGGCTGGCGGCTCCGCGCCGATTGTTCTGAACGCCGCCAACGAGGTCGCTGTTGCGAGCTTCCTCGATGGCCGTATTCCGTTCCCGGACATCGCTCGTCTCGTCGAGTCCGCTCTTGAGGGGAACCGCAGGAATGGGCCATCGTCGCTGCGGGATGTCATCGAAATCGACGGCGAAGTGCGTGGTGCCGTGAGCATGCAAATCGAGGAACGCTGCGTCTGATGCTTTCGCAACCGCCCGTCTGGTTCATCGTCATCGCCTTCATCTGCGCGCTCGGGCCGCTGGTGTTCATTCACGAGATGGGCCACTACCTCGTCGCCCGCTGGTTCGGCGTCGGCGCCGAGAGTTTCTCCATCGGATTCGGCCATGAGATCGCGGGTTGGACCGACAAGCGTGGGACGCGCTGGAAGGTCGGCTGGCTGCCTTTGGGCGGCTATGTGAAGTTCATCGGTGACGAGGACGTTGCGAGCGCCGCGGGGGAGAACGACAAACTCAGCGCTGAAGACAAGGCGCGGAGCTTCCACCTGCGTCCGATCTACCAGCGGTTCCTGATCGTTCTCGCGGGCCCTGTTTCCAATTTCCTTCTCGCGATCGCGATCTTTGCCGCCTTCTTCGCGACCATCGGAGCGCCGCGAACACCACCGGTTGTCGGCGCGGTCGAGAAGACGAGCGCAGCTTACGGCGCGGGCGTTCAGCCGGGCGATCGCATCGTGTCGATCGGCGGGCGCGAGATTGGGACGTTCGAGGAATTGCGGAACTACGTGTTCTTGCGTCCGGGCGAAACGGTGCCGCTGCAGATCGAGAGATCGAGCCAGACCCGGACCATCCAGGTGAAGTTGGGCGTGGACGAAGAGGTCGATCGTTTCGGTCAGAAGTATCGCCGCGGCCTGCTTGGAGTAACTCCCGCGGGGCTAGTTTACGAAAGGCCTTCGGCCCTCGAGCTGATCCCGGCTGCCGCGAGCTACACGTGGGACATCACGCGAACGACGCTTGATGCACTCTGGCAGATGCTCAGCGGACGACGTTCAGTGAAGGAGCTCGGCGGCTTCCTGAAGATCGCCCAGGTGGCCGGTCAGCAGGCGAGCACCGGGCCGATCGCCTTCATCAGCCTCATCGCTTTGCTCTCAATTAATCTCGGATTCATCAACCTCTTGCCAGTCCCGATGCTGGATGGTGGACATCTCCTATTCTATTCCATCGAGGCCGTTCAGCAGCGTCCCGTCAGCGCGCGAGCGCAGGACTGGGCTTTTCGGGGTGGCCTGGCCGTCATTCTCGCCCTTTTCCTTTTCACGACCGTCAACGATCTGGGGTCGTTCGGCCTGTGGGAAAGGCTTGGGCGCTTGATTGGCTAGGTCGGTTAGGGCAGGGCTGCACACCATCTTCGCGGACCGCTAGGAGCGGCCGCTGATTCTTGCACAAAAAGGGCGGGGAGCTCGTGGTTTCAAAGCGTCGGAATATTGGAAATCGCGCAAGCGCGGTCTTCCTGGTCGGAACCATCCTCGGTGGCTGGTCTGCGCCCCTCCTTGCCCAGCAAGCTGACCCGCTCGCTGCACAGCCGGAGCAAGGCGCTCCCGCACCAGCTCAAACGCCGCCTGCGGCGCCGACGCCCGCGCAGACTGCGCCAGCGCAGGGCCAAGCTCCGGCGGCCGGCCAGCCTGCCCCGCTTCCGCCCGCTCCCGTGGCGCGGCCGGCAGCGTCTGGGGTCATACGCTCCATCGCGGTGCGCGGAAGCCAGCGGCTCGAGCCGGAAACGATCCGCGCCTATGCGAACCTTGCTCCGGGCCAGACCTATACGGCTGAGACGCTCGATGCCGCGCTGAAAGACCTCTACGCGACGGAGCTTTTCTCCGACGTCGTCATCACCGGCGCCGAGACTGGTGCGATCGTGATCACCGTCCAGGAAAATCCGGTCATCAACCGCATCATCCTGGAAGGGAACAAGCGGATCAAGGACGACAAGATCGTCCCCGAGATCAAGCTGAAGCCGCGCGAGATCTTTACGCGGTCGAAGGTGCGCGCGGACGTCGACCGCATCATCGAGCTGTACAAGCGCCAGGGCCGTTTCGCCGCGCGCGTCGAGCCCAAGATCGTCAACCTCGAGCAGAACCGCGTCGACCTCGTCTTCGAGATCTACGAAGGCGACAAGTCCAAGGTTCGCAGCATCAACATCATCGGAAACAACGCCTTCGGAGACGATCGTCTGCGCAAGGAGATGTTCACTCGCCAGGCCGGCGGCCCGCTCGGCTTCCTAAAGTCCAACGATAGCTACGATCCTGACCGGCTCGCAGCCGACCAGCAGAAGCTTCGCGCGTTCTACCTGACGCAGGGCTATGCCGATTTCCGCGTCGTTTCGGCTCTTGCCGAGCTGACCCCGGATCGCCGCGACTTTGTCATCACCTACGTGATCGAGGAAGGTCCGCGGTACAAGTTCGGTACGGTGCAGGCGGAGAGCGCCCTTCGCGACCTCCCGAACGAGCGGATCGTCGAGGGCGTGAAGATCAAGTCGGGCGACTGGTTCAACGCCAAGCAGGTCGAGGACGCAGTCACCAAGCTGAGCGAAGAAGCGGGCAACCTCGGTTACGCGTTCGCCGACATCAATCCGTCGTACGACCGCGATGCCGAGAAGCGCTTGATGAATATCACGTTCCGCGTCGGCGAAACCCCGCGTGTCTACGTCGAGCGCATCGACATTCAGGGCAACACCGCGACCCGCGACAAGGTCATTCGCCGCGAGTTCCGCATCAACGAAGGCGACGCCTTTAACGCCCTGAAGGTAAAGCGCTCACAGGACCGACTTCAGTCGCTCGGCTTCTTCCAGGAAAATCTGGAGATCAAGCAGACCGAAGGCTCGACGCCCGATCGCGTCGTCCTGGGCGTCAACGTCGAAGAGAAATCGACGGGCGAATTGCAGCTGTCAGCAGGCTATTCGAGCCTCGAACAGTTCATTCTGTCCGCCTCGATCGCCCAGCGCAATTTCATGGGCAAGGGCCAGATCCTTCAGGCCGGCGTGAACTGGTCGCGCTATTCGAAGTCGATCCAGCTCGGCATCGACGAGCCTTACTTCCTCGACAAGAACATCCTCGTAGGCGGCGACATCTTCCGTCAGGATTACAACAGCTTCAACTATATCGGTAACGACCGAAACACGACCTACTCGCAGACGAGCACGGGTACGCGGCTCCGCCTCGGTTTCCCGGTCAACGAATATGTGTCGTTCGGGACCCGCTACTCCCTCGTCATGGACAATATCACGCTCGACGAGAGCACGTTCTTCACCGACCCGGACCTGGTCACCGATCCTGACGGCTCTGGACCGCTCACGGGCAGCAACGGACCGCTCCCGCCGGTCTGCGACCCGCGCAAGGCCGGTACGTACCTTTGCAACGAGCTCGGCAAGCGCCTGACTTCGGCGGTTGGCTACTCGGTCATCTTCAACAATGCGAACGGCATCCATCCGACGCAGGGCCAGGTTGCCTCGTTCTCGCAGGACTTCGCGGGCCTCGGCGGCGACGTGAAGTACATCCGTACCCGCGTGAACGGCACCAAGTACTGGTCGCTCGGACTGCTGGGCGGGGGATGGGTGTTCTCGGCGCACGCTGAAGGCGGGTACATCCACCCGCTGGAGAAGGCGCCGGGTGTGAACGAGGACGCCGTCCGGATCACGGACCGCTTCTTCGGAACGCAGCTACGCGGCTTCGACATTCGCGGCATCGGTCCGCGCGTCATCCGCGAGCAGTACAATTCCGACGGCACCATCAACACGGACTCCAATGTCGTGAGCGATGCCCTCGGCGGCCGGGCCTATTACATGGGCCGGCTCGAACTCGAGTTCCCGGTCAGCTCGACGCTCAAGAGCTTCGGGTTAAGACCGTCCGCCTTCATCGATGTCGGTTCGGTGTGGAACCTGGTTAAGCCAACCACACTCGACATCCTGAAGTTCTGCTCGGCAGCAGGACAGCCGGTGCGCAGCATCTTCGGGAGCAACAGCAATACAAGCTGCACGCAGTTCAACACGGGCGGCGCGACGGGATATGCGGATGACGCAACTCATGCCGCGCCGGGCTATCGGGAGAGCTTCGTTGGCAACTCCGCCAGGCCGCGTCTCTCCGTCGGTATTGGCGTCAACTGGGTTTCGCCATTCGGCCCGCTTCGGATCGACCTCGCAAAGGCGCTCATGAAGCAGGATGGCGACGAAACAAAATTGTTCAGCTTCAACGTAGGAACACAATTCTGATGAAGACAATTGCTTTGGCTGCGGCTTTCGCAGCGACGATTCTCACTCCGACTGTCGCCAGTGCCCAGGCTATTCCGGGTGCGGTGGTCGCGGTCGTGGACCTCGAGAAGGTCACCGGACAGTGCACCGCCTGCAAGACGGCAACTGCCGCTCTTCAGGGCCAGGTCAATGCGCTGAAGGCTCGCGAGCAGGCGCTTGCGGCTCCGCTGCAGACCGAAGGCAAGGCCATTCAGGCGTCGATCGATGCTCTGAAGGGTGCCGAGCCCGACGCAGCCCTCCAGGCTCGCGTGAAGGCCTTCCAGACCAAGCAACAGACCGGAGCCCAGGAGCTCCAGCGCCAGCAGGTCCAGATCCAGCGCAACCAAGCCTACATCTCGCAGCAGATCCAGACCAAGCTCGGCCCGATCTACCAGCAGGTGATGCAGCGCCGTGGCGCCAACGTCATGGTCGAAGTCGGCAACACGCTTGCGACGGGCGCCGCGCTCGACGTCAGCAACGACGTCCTCGCCGCGCTGAACGCCGCTCTGCCGAGCGTTTCGACGACGGCTCCGGCGCAGGCTGCTCCTGCGCAGCAGCAGCCGCAGGGCCGCTAAGCGAATGACGGACAGCGCCGCCATCGGCCCGCTCGATATCAAGCGAGTGATGGCGGCGCTTCCGCATCGTTACCCGATGCTGTTGGTCGATCGGGTCGAAAGCATCGTCCCCGACCAATCTATCACAGCCATCAAGGCGGTGACGATCAATGAGAGCTTCTTCCAGGGGCACTTCCCGGGACGGCCGATCATGCCTGGCGTGCTGATCGTGGAAGCCCTGGCTCAAGCCGCAGGCGTGCTAGCGGTCGAGTCCCTCGGCCTCGCGAACTCGGGGAAGCTCGTTTACTTCATGGCGATCGAAGGCGCTAAGTTCCGCCAGCCGGTGGAGCCCGGCGTTCTTCTCAAGCTCGACGTCGAATTCACCCAAAAGCGCGCCAGCGTGTGCAAGTTCGCGGGCCGCGCCAGCATCGAGGGCAAGCTGGCCGCCGAAGCGCAATTCACCGCGATGATCGCCGATCCGCCGCAGGGCTGATCCGCCAACCCTCTCCGCTGCTTTCGATCCGGAACGCATCCGCCAGCTCAGGTGAGTGCATCAGCTCCATTGGTGTGCGGTCCGCGGCGACAGTTCCCTCGTTGACCAGGATCGCGCGATCGAACGCTCGCATTTGCGCGAGATCGTGGAGCGAGGCGAGAACCGCGCAGCCGTATACCGTGGCCTCACGAACGATCTGCAGCGTCTTGATCACCCAATAGGGATCTAGGTTTGAGAGCGGCTCGTCGAGCAGCAAGACCTGTGGCTTGGCCGCGAGGGCGCGGGCTAGCAACACTCGCGACCGCTCGCCGGTGGAGAGCGAGTTCACGGGCCGGTTGGCCAGAGGATCGAGTTCGAGAAGCTCGATCAATTCGTCCACGCGCTCCGGATCGCGAGTGGGTAGGCCTAGTCCGATCACGTCGCGCGCGTTGATGGGCCAGACGAGGCCCCGCGTCGCGGGCAGGAACGACAAGAGATGCATCCGGCGTGCCGGACTTGCCGACGCAATATCCTCGCCGTCGATACTCACCCCGCCACTGTCCAGTTCGATCCCGGCGAGCGCCCGCAAGAGGCTCGTCTTGCCCGCGCCATTGGGTCCGACGACCGCAACCATTTGCCCAGCGTCGACCTCAAGGTCCGCCGGGCTCAGGCGCCCGTCGATCGCCACTTGCTGCGCCTTGAGCAGGGGCGTCATGACGTCACGCTTCGGCGCATCCGAACGACGATCCAGATGAACAGCGGGGTTCCCAGCACCGTCGTCACGACCCCGACCGGAATGATGCGCCCCGCAGGACCAGTCCGCACCAGCAGGTCGGCAAGCAAGAGAAGCAGCGCTCCGACCGCGGCTGCCGGCGCTAAAGCCTTACCGGGATGTCCGCGCGTCATCTGCCTGGCGACGTACGGCGCGATCAGGCCGACGAAAGCGAGGGCGCCGCACACGGACACGCAGGCGCCGACAGCGATTGCGCTCAGCGCCACGACCTCCAGCGCGAGCCGGCGCGGATGGTAGCCCACGGAGGCGGCGACATCGTCGCCAAGCGCGAGCATATCGAGCGGGCCTCCAAGCCGCGCCAGGAACAGGCATGAAGTCGCTGCAGGCACGAGCGCCACTGCCGCCTGCGGCAGGCTACGATCGACGAAGCTGCCCATCAGCCATTCGAAGCTGTCGTAGAAAGCGAACGGAGAGGGGGCGAGCGCCAGCAGGAGGCTTGTTCCAGCGCCTGCTGCCAGCGCGATGGCAATCCCTGCGAGCAGAAGTGTTGCGGGATCGCTTCGGCGCCCTGCAAGCGCGAACAGCGCGAGAAGCGCCAATGCCGCGCCCGCCGCCCCGCACGCGGCCAACGTCAGTGGACTAGTGACGCCTAGCCAATAGCTGCCCGCGACGGCTCCAAGCGCGGCCCCGCTGCTGCTTCCAGTAATGTCAGGCGAAGCGAGCGGATTGGCGAACGTCGCCTGCAGAGCCGCGCCGGTCATTCCGAGCACCGCACCATACCCCACGGCGAGGAGGGTTCGGGGCAGGCGCAATTGCTCGATCAACTGCCAGGCGAGGTTCGGATCGGCGCGCTTCAGCTCGAGGATGCTCTCGAGAGGCAGCAGGAGATGAAGAACTGCGGCCAGCGCGAGAGCGCAAAGGAGGAGCCAGGTGCTTTTCACCGCAATTGCGCTCTCAGCCGCTCGACTTCACCGATCAAAAGAGGCCCCATGCAGGTCCAGGCCCGGCCATCGGCCGAAACGCGTTTGGCCTTTACATTCCGTACGATGGGATGATTGAGCCACACAGCCCCTCGCGACATTTGGGCGGAGCGATATCGGCTTTCGACCAAGACAGAGGGCGGCCGAACGAGGAGCGTCTCGAGCGACACACGGTCGCCGCTCAACGCGCGCTGACGGATGCCGGCGAGGCGCAGCCATTCTGACCCCGCAGACGGCACCGACAGGGTCGACCCGCCGCTTCCAAGCCAAATGCCGTCCGTGAACGCTTTCGGCGCCGTGGCCCGCAGGCGAGTGAGCCGCGACTGCCAGGCAGCCGCTCGGCTCGGGTCGCCCAAAGCCTGAGCAACCCTCGCGAGGTTGGCGGACACGTCGTTGACCGACATCGCCGGCGGAAGGTCCACTACCTTCATCCCCAGCCGCCCTGCGATCAGAGACGTGGCGCGTCCGCCGCCGCCCACCGTCAGTACGACGTCCGGCTTTGCGGCGAGAACGTCTTCCAGCGACCCGCGGTTGGGTCGATGGCCTCGTGCGAGCCTCCACAAGGGCGATTCCTGCGGATCCTGCGACAGGAAGCTGACGCTGGCGATCTCCTGTGGCCTGGCGAGCAACAAGAGATATTCGTCCGTGCACAGGTTCAGGGAGGCGACGCTAAGAGCGGCTGCCAAGGCGGATGCCGGCATAGAGGCTCCTTCCTTCCGTGCGATAGCCCAAGGCATCCTGATACTTCGCGTCGAAGGCATTGGCTGCACGCGCGAACAGCTGCACCCCGGGATGCACTTCATAAGCAATCCGCGCGCCGGCCAACCAGTAGGCGCCCAGCTTGACCCGCTGGAACGGGAACACCTCGAAGTCGGTGTCGGCCCGCTCGCCCGTGTAGGCAATCGAAGCGCCGTAGAGGACATGGCCGACTTGCCCATCGGCGGTTACCGAGCCGCTGTGCTTGGGCCGGCGAGCCTCGCGCACATTGGACCGGAGATCGCTGCGCTCTGTGGCCTTCAGGTAAGCATAGTTGGCCGAGAGCCGAAGTTCCGAGCCCAGAGTCCAGTCCGCAGCCGCTTCGATGCCCGAGCGATTGCTTTTCTCCGAACGGTTGATGGTGCTCGACAGGAAGGTGGCCGGATCGAACACGTCGACGATCTCGTCCCGCAGGCGCTGGCGATAGGCAGTCAACGAAGTTCCGAACGCGCCCTTCCGAAATCGCACCGAACCTTCGAATCCGCGAGAACTCTCCGGCTTAAGCGACGGATTTCCGACAAAGGAGTTGGGAAAGAAGCCGTACAGGTCGAAGAAGGTGGGCTGTGCAATCCCTTCGCCGTAGGAGGCCGCGATCGAGAAGCCCCCGCCGACTTTCGCGAGCACAGAGGCCCGAACAGTGGTGGCGTCCTCAAACCGGTTGAACCAGTCACGTCGCAGGGCGAGGTCGGTGACTACCGGGCCCGCGTCCGTGCGCCACTCCAGCGTTCCCGCCTGGTGCTTGCGGTCACGGTCCTGGTTGGTGGCTCCGCCGTAGATGGTGTCGCTGGCCTTGAAGTCCTCCGACTCATGGTCGAACGCGAGGATCAGCCGATGATGAAGCTTGCCCGTCTGGAAGACATGCTCGACCTGAGCATCTACCGTCGCCCTGCGACCGGACGTGAGGTTGATCTCGTCCTCATCGAGGAAGTTGCGGTTCCGCGATTCGAGCAACGATACGCCCAGCCGCGCATGCCAGTCCGATTGCCGCGAACCGTACTCGCCCCACACCCGGCCCGCGAGGAGGCGATTGCGACTGTTGTCGAGCGTGTCGTCGTGACGGCCGAAGTCATCGAAACCATCGAAGTCGCTCCGACCTGACAGCGCAAAGCCTGCGACACCCAGCTGCAGGCCTGGCGCGGCGTTCCAGGTGCCGCGGGCACGTCCAGAGAGGTTACGATACCCATCCTTGTCCCCCGGACCGTTGACCGCGTTGATGCCATCGGCCCGCTGCCATCCGACCGCAGCGGCGAGATTGGTGCGATCGTTGGCAAGCGCTCCCGAGGTCGAAGCACGGCGAAAGCCGAAGGAACCCAGCTCGGCGGTACCGTCGCCGCCCGTGTCCGGCGCCTGCACGCCATCGATGGCGATCACGCCGCCGACGGCCTCCGATCCCCACAGGGCCGATTGCGGGCCTCTCACGACCTCGATGCGAGACGCGAGGTCGGCGTTCAGAAGCTCATAGCGGGGCTGGTTGCCCGTCGCGGGATCGTTGGCCCGGATGCCATCTATGAATAATAGGGTGTGGTTGTTCTCCGCGCCCCGGATACGAACTTCCGTCAGTGATCCCGCAGGCCCCGACGTCGCGACGGAGACGGATGGGGTGAGGCGCAGGACCGAAGAGACCAGTGGGTCGCCCAGCAGCTCGACTTGCTGGCCGTCGATTACGCTCACGCTGGCTGGCGTGTCTGCCGCGTTCTCCGGCGCGCGCTCGGCCGTAACGACGATCTCGGTGGGTGGAACTGCGTCGATCATGTCATCCTCCTTGCTGTGACGAACCTGTCGTCACGGAGGATGCGCGGCCGCGGATGCGGTCCCATCCACGCTCCATGGCTGGGCCCGGCCAGGGAAACGGACGACGGACCAAGGCAAGTGTCTGACTTCCGCCTTCGCGAAGGCGGCTACAGTTGCGGGCACAGCGCCGGCTTCTCACCGGCTTCCTTCTTGGCCGGCGGCCGTAACCGCCGGACCTCGATCCGGCCCGCTGGCTAGGGTCCGGCGATCAGCCTTGTCAAGAAGCGCTGCGTCCCTTAAGTGCCCGCGACACTCCCGGCAGCTGGTCGGAAACCAGCGCCATTCCAAGGAACTTAGACATGAAATCCGGTACCCATCCCGATTATCACACGATCACCGTTCAGATGACGGACGGAACGACCTTCCAGACGCGCTCCACCTGGGGCAAGGAAGGCGACACGCTCCACCTCGAGATCGATCCGACCTCGCACCCGGCATGGACCGGTGGCTCGCAGCGGATGCTCGACGCGGGCGGCCAGGTTGCGCGCTTCAACAAGCGCTTCGGCGGACTGACCCTCGGCAAGAAGTAAGCGGGCACCCCACCTGCTTCCGTTTCATGACTCGGCACACCGTTTTCGGTCCGCCCCGCGGATCGAAACGGAGCGCCTTGTGCTGCGCGACTTCGAGCTGCGCGACCTCGATTATTTCCTGAGCTTTTTCGAGAACGCCGACGCCAGCCAGCACGTGGGCGGGCCGAGCGGTACGGAAGACACCTGGCGCCGAATGCTTGCCGGCGCCGGGCTATGGCAACTGACCGGCATAGGCATGTGGGCAGTTGCCGAGCGAAATGGCGGTCCGGCAATTGGCCACGTCGGCTTTTTCGACTTCCTTCGCGGTTCTGAGCCCTCAATCGCCGGTGAAGCCGAAATGGGATGGATTCTTGCCCCGTCCGCTCACGGCAAGGGCTACGCGCGGGAAGCTTGCGAGGGGATACTCAACTGGTTCGATGCGCAGTTCGGCAAGCGGGCGATCTGGGCCCTCATCTCCCCAGGCAACGACCCCTCGATGAAGCTCGCATCCAAGCTCGGTTTCATACGGCAGCCCGACGGAACCTATCGAGAAAAGCCGCAGACCATCTGGCTGCGCCCGGCCTGATTTTCACCAGCCACCGCCGCCACCGCCGCCACTGCCGCCACCGGACGAACCCCCTCCGCCCGAGCCACTGCTCGATCCAGGTGCAGTGGACGCTGAGCTGATGGTGCTCGCGAGCGAGGAACCGACGTCATCGGCGAAGCGCCCGGGATCCGACCACGGATTGCCGGAGCCGGAATACCATCCGAAGCCTTGCTGACCGCCTTGGGCCGCAGCCGCCGCGAGGACGCCGGCAAACCGGTCAGCCCAACGATTCTCCACTCCCAGCGCGATCGCGTAGGGGAGATAGCGCTCGAAAATCTCCGGAGTGTCCTCGGGCGGGTGCATGCGGTCGAAGCGCTCGCGCTCCGTGACTGAGAGATACTGCTTGAAACCGGCGATTCGGTCGAGAACGGCGCGGCCTTGTCTGGTAGGCGCGGCGATCCACCAGAAGGCGCTGACGACCACGGGCAGAGCGAGCGCGGGCAGGAACATCGGGAAGAGCCAGCCGCTCTCAAGTGCTTCGCCCATGATAGGCAAGCCAAAGGCGAAGGCTACGGCCGCCGCGATGAAAGAGCAGAGGATCAACAGCCATTTCATGGCCATTTGAAACCCGGGCGCGAGGACCAGAAGGACTGCCGCGAGCGCCAGAGATCCGACGGCGAAACCGACCTGCCAAATCCTGCCCGTATCCGTGACGGCAACCACTGCCGCGGCGGGCAACCACACCGCCGCGGCGAAGAGGAGAACGCCGGCACCTGCCCATCCCCAGTTGCGGAGGAACAGCTTGCCTTCGTATTTCTCCTTCAGGACATCCCGCAAGCTGCTGAGTGCAGACGAGAACTTCTCGTGGTTCTTCTGCTCCATCATGATCGCCTCGCCCGTTCCGGCGAGCTCGCGCAGCGCGGCCTCTTCCTCGGGCGGGAGGGCGGTCTCGCTCGAAAGGCGATCGAGCCGCGTCTTGTCGCTGGAGAACCAGCCGCCTTCTTCCTCGGATAGCTTGATATGGCCGCGCACGCCCATGTCCACGAGCGCGGCCGCGAAGGCGCGGTTGTCGGCGCCCATTTTCGTGATGTAGCGCATGCCCGCCGGTGAAAGCTCATCGGGTGGTGAGAAGATCGGGACGATCGTCCCGGCTCGCGGATTCCGGCCTGCCCGAAGCCAGGCGTAGAAATAGAAGCCGATGATGCCGATCAGAGCCGCGAGGCCGACAAACGGCGGACCATAGTCGGTCAGCCACCAGGCCGACGGATTGGCCTGGGCGGCATCGGCGACGATCCCCTTGGGAAAGGCAACGGCGACGGTCAGGCCTTCATTGGCCTGCAGCGGCTGCGTCGTCTGGAAGGTGATGTCTCCGGGCTTTTCCTCAACGACCCGGGCGTTGCCCGACGTGGAGCCCTGGGGGCCGCTGTAAACCGCGCGCTGACCGTACGCCGCAGGCTGCGGCAAGCGGATGCGTGCTTCGGCAATGTCGATCGGGAAGATCCAGCCGCTGCCAGTCGCGTTCCAGTAAATCTCGTCATAGTCTTTGAAATGCCCGACCTGGCGCGTGGTGCGGTAGTGGAGTACGTAGCGATGCTCGCCAACCGGCACGATCTTGTCGGGATCGCCGATCTTGATGCGAATGCCGTTGGCATGCGCGCCCGTGCTCGCCGGTACGGGCTTTCCGTCCAGCGTGGCGCCTTTGAAGGTGAAGCCGACGTTGACGCGGCTCCCGTTTCGGCCGCGATAGCGTGTCGGAAAGTCGCGATAGATGCCGTGGTTGATCCGCTCGTTCTCGGCGCGGATGTCGATGGTCTCGGTGACCTCGAGCGACGCGTCCGGCTGGATCCGAACATCGTTCCAGAAATGCGAGATCCGCTCCTCCGCCTGCGCGGCGGCAGGCGTGAGAAGGAGGGCCAGGAAGGGGAGGGCGCGAAGCGCGCTCTTCACTTTAGGCAGCCGGACGGGCGAACGACACCTTCGGAGCACTTTGGATGGCGGGATCGTCGTCCTGGTAGAACGGCTCCTCCGTGAAGCCCATCGGACGCGCGATCAGCACCGGTGGGAAGCTCTGGATGGTCGAGTTCAGGTCGCGGACCGTCGCGTTGTAATAGCGTCGCGCGCTCTGCAGCTCGCCCTCAATGTTCGCGAGCTGATCCTGGAGCTGCAGGAAGTTCGTATTGGCCTTGAGCTCGGGATAGGCCTCGGCGACCGCGAACAGGCGGCTCAGCAGCCCGGTCATGTGCGCATCAGCCGCAGCAGTAGCCTCGACGCTGCCGGCGCTCGTCGCTTCCGCGCGCCGGGCAGTGACCTCGTCGAAGACTTCGCGCTCGTGCGTCGCGTAGCCCTGCACGCTCTCGACAAGGTTCGGGATGAGGTCGGCGCGGCGGCGCAACTGGACGGTGATTCCGCTGAACGCTTCCTTCGCCAAGGCCCGAAGGCGAACCAGCCGATTGTAGATGCCCACCGCCAACACCAGCAGCAGAACGACCGCTGCCAGGATGATCCAGACGCCGATTCCCATGGAAGTGCCCCCTTACTGTCCCCGTGGAGACCATAAGGGGGAAGGCACGTCTGTGCTAGAAGGCAGGGATCCCCGTGATCGCGCGGCCCAGGATGAGCGCATGGACATCGTGCGTCCCCTCGTAGGTGTTCACGGTCTCAAGATTGGCCGCATGCCGGATGACCTGGAATTCCGCACTGATGCCGTTGCCGCCGTGCATGTCGCGCGCGACCCGAGCGATATCGAGCGCCTTGCCGCAATTGTTGCGCTTCAGGAGGCTGATCGTCTCCGGGATCAACGTGCCTTCCTCGAGCCGGCGGCCGACGCGAAGGGCGGCCTGCAGGCCGAGCGTGATCTCGGTCACCATATTCGCCAGCTTCAGCTGCACCAACTGGTTGGCGGCGAGCGGCTTGCCGAACTGCTTTCGGTCGAGCGTGTACTGACGCGATGCCGCGTAGCAGGCCTCGGCGGCGCCCATTGACCCCCAGCCGATACCGTATCGGGCGCGGTTAAGGCAGCCGAACGGCCCCTTGAGGCCCTCGACGTTGGGAAGCAGCGCGTCCTCGCCGACTTCCACATTGTCCATCACGATTTCGCCGGTGATGGAGGCGCGGAGCGACAGCTTTTCCTTGATCTTGGGAGCGCTAAGGCCCGGCATGCCCTTTTCGAGCACGAAACCGCGGATCTTGCCGCCGTGCGCGTCCGATTTCGCCCAGACGACAAACACGTCGGCGATGGGGGAATTGGTGATCCACATCTTGGTGCCCGTCAGTCGGTAACCGTTCGCGGTCTTCTCCGCGCGGGTACGCATGCTGCCCGGATCGGAGCCTGAGTCCGGCTCCGTCAGGCCGAAGCAGCCGACGAACTCGCCCCGCGCGAGCTTCGGAAGATACTTCCGGCGCTGCTCCTCGGAGCCGTATGCATAAATCGGGTACATCACGAGGCTCGATTGCACCGAGCAGGCGGAGCGGTAACCGCTGTCCACTCGCTCCACCGCGCGGGCGATCAGGCCATAGCTGACGTAGCCGAGGCCGGCTCCGCCATATTCTTCGGGCACGGTCGCACCGAGCAGGCCGAGCTCGCCCATTTCGCTCATGATCTCGCGGTCGAAGCGCTCTTCGAGATAGGCGCTGGTCACCCGCGGCTGGAGGTTCTCCTGCGCGTAATTTTCCGCAGTATCGCGGACGAGGCGTTCCTCCTCAGTGAGCTGATGCTCAAGGTCGTACGGATCCGCCCAGTCGAACGGCAGGATGGCGGGCTCATGAGAGTGAGCGTCCGCCTTGAGTGAAGTGGCCACGGGATGTTCCCTGCGATGGAAGAGGTCGCGGGCTCCTTACCCCTCTCAGTTCTTGCTGGCCACCCCACTGCTGCTCCCGCCGCCGAAGCTCTGCTTTAGGGTGAGGCCGACACTGATGTGACGGTTGCGCTCGCGCAACTCGTGAACGATGTCCTCCGGCGTCGCCCGGTTAGGGGAGAACAGGATGCGCTCGCGGTTGCCGCTCGTCTCGAAAGCATTGTCCACATTGAAGCTAATCGCAGTGCGAGCAGTCGGACGATATTCAACGAAAGCAGTGCCATAGGGGCCGCCGTTGAAGTTCGTATCGAACTCGTCGGTTCGGTAGAAGGTGAAGCGCTGGTTGTCGCCGACGTTGAAGCCGTAGGACCATTTCCCGATGTCACGGCGGACGTCGACGTTCCACTGCCAGGCGGGGAAAAAGCCGCTGAACTTGCGCGGATCACCGGTGATGGGGTCGTCGACCCGCGTCCGCTGAAGCGTCCCGTCGAACTTGATACGGAGGCCGTTCCAGATCCGCGACAGCGGCGCGTCGAGGGTGAGCGTCGCGAATGCCCGCTTTCCGGTGCCGATGTTGCCAGGCGCGTCGAAGCAGGTCTCGGGATCCGTCGGATCTTCGGGGTCGCAGATGAGGATCCGGTCCTGGAGCATGGTGATGAGGTCGTAGCCGAGATCGAGCTTGACCAGGCCGTCGCCCAGGATCGGGTGCTCGGCCATCGCGCGGAACTCCCACGTGCGCTGGGGTTGCAAATTCTCATTGCCGGCATTGACCCGATCAGTTGATAGCTCTGCGACGCTTATGAAATCGTAGAAGTCGAGCTGGGCGACGACGCGGCGGATCGAGACACGCGTGTGCCATTTTCCGCCCGGTTTCCAGTCGACTGCGAGGTTCGGCTTCCAGAACTTGAGAGTTCGGTCCGCAAATGCGTCGCCGCGAACTTTTAGGTTCGAGAACTCGTAGTTCATGCCGCCGTCTATGCGCAGGTCGGGCGAGAGGTTCTTGCCCATACTGAAGTAGATCTCGCCGCGCTTCTCCTTCACGGTCGCATCGTCCAGCGGCAGGTTAATCTGCACCCGGTCGCCGTTCTCGTCGAACTCGAACAGGTCCACGGTGCTGTCGAGCGTGTTCAGCGCCGCCTCTGCACCGGCCTCGAAGGAGAAGCCCGCTAGATTCGCACGCGTCCACGTCAGGCGGCCGATCGTCTCGTTCCGATGCGCTTTCACCGTCTGCTCGAAGCCGCCGACGACCATCGCATTGTTCTCGATGAGCCCGTCGCGCTGCAGGTAGGTGTCCATGTCGTCGCGCTTCCGGCGCGTCGCTAGCCCAACGAACTTGAGCGCGCCGCCCGCGAGCGGACGCGTGACGTCACCGCCAAGCTCCAACACCGGATCGCGATACTTCTGGAACAGATTGTCGTCGTGCTGCGGCCCGTCGGCGGGCGTGACGCGATTGTCCTGGGTCAGGTCGAAGCGGCTCGGCTGCCAGCGCGCATTCAGGCGAAACGCGCTGTCGGAGGACTGTTCGAGCGCCCAGCTTCCCGCGAGGAAGGGGTCGCGGTTGAAATAACTGTTGTGCTTGCGCCTGAATTCGACCGGTTCGCCCGTGATCTCGTCGGTCAGCGTGTCCGTGCCTTCCTCGAGCTGCTTGTTACGGCCCGTGCCTGCGGACAGGTTGATAGTGTGCTGCCCCTTGCGAATGAGGGCGGAGCCCTGAAGGTCGGTGTTGATGTAGCCGGTGTAGCGACGCATCGTCGCGGCGGTGAGGTTGGCATCGAAGCCCGAGGCCTCCGACAGGATGACGTTCAAGACCTGGCTTTTGCCCGCGTAATCGGAACCGTAGAGATCGCCGGGCCCGACCTCGACGCGAACGACGCGTTGTGCGGGAATTCGCGAGAGGGTGTCCTGAAGGTTCTCGGCTTTCGAGCTGGGGCGAGCGCCATTGAAGACGACGTTTCCCGCCGTTCCGGAGAAGCCGCGAACGTCGACGGCGCCGAGATCGGATTGCGTCACGCCTAGGTCGAGCTGGAAGCCCGGAACTCGGCGCGCGATATCGAGAGCCGTTCGAGGCGCGAACTGCGAAAAATACGCGGCGTCGTAGGTCGTCGTACGCGATGCCGTTCCGTTCGAAGGCACAGCGGCCGTTGACTGCGGATCGCTTGGGCTAGGTGTTTGCGCGGCAGCGGCCTGCGAAAACGCGACCGCACTCGCGGCAATCCCACCTAACCAAAGCGCACGCGCCATCCAGCAGCCCCTCCTGTTGTGAGAGGGGGAGCTAAGGGACGGGGCACAGACCCGCGATTTGGGTTCGATCAATCGACGAACGGTTCGATGAGCGCTTTTCGTGCACTTACCGGTGGTCGAATGGGGGAATTGAGGACGCGACACTCGGAGCTCCGTGGCTTGAGGAACGCCACGGCCTCGATCGCGCCTGTGAAAGCGCGCGTGGGAGGATCGTCAATTCTTCGTCAAAAGTGATTTGGGATCGCCGACCCACGCTTCGTTGCTAATCGGCGGGACGCCGGCTTTCCCGCGTTCGGCATTCACAGCCGCACGAACGCGCTCATCGCTAGCCAGGAGACGAGGATCGTCCTTTAGGCCGGCAAGGATCGGGTTGTTGACCAGAGACATGGCCGGGAGGGAGCCGACGGCGACCGGATTGCCGCGGGTGAGCGCATCCAGACGGTTCAGCGCATCGTCATTGCGGCCCCTCAGCGCTGCGAAAGAGATCAGGTCGAGCTCGCGCTGGATATGCCCAACGCCGCGGGGAGGGAGCTTCGCGGAGGCCTTCTCCGCAGCCACAAGAACCGCATTTGCGTCGGCGTCGCGTCCGACGGTCCGAAGAGCCAGCACCGTGTCGGGCGTGTAAATCAGCGCGGGATCGATCGCACCGAAACGAATGAACGGTACCGCCTGGTCATAGAGTCGCACGACGACGTCCGAGCGGCCGGAAGCGATAAGGAGCTTCTCGGTGTTCCAGAGCGTCGCTCTTTCCCAATAGTCCCGGCCCAGGCCCTCGGCCCTTTTCGCAAGCTCAACCCAGTTCCCGGTCAGTGCCGCATGGGCAATGGGCTCCGACGACATCAGCTCCGCCGCTTCGCGGTTCTCACCCAGCAGGGATAGAGGCGAAGCCAGCCAGAACTTCATGATCCGTTCCTGCGGATAGGCGGCATAAAGCGCGCGCGCGTAGCGGAGGTTGTCGGCGGCTCGGCTCTCGTCGTTGGCCATCGAACGCAGCAGCTGCAGCTTGCCCCGCTGATCGCTGCTCAGCGCCAGGAAGCGGCGAGCGACCTCGTTCGCTTCGGCGTCCCGCCCGATGAAATGCAGCTGGCCGGTCAGATGCTCGTAATTGATACCCCAGAGTGGATCGATCTCGATCGCTCGGCGATACTCTGCAATCGCCTCGTCGTAGCGGTTGAGCAGCCAGAGCGACTGGGCGAGCCATCGGTGGTACTCCGAGCGCTGCGGGCTGAGCGCGACGGCCTTCTGATAATAAGGCGTTGCCCGCTTATCGTAGAGATAGAGGAAGCCAAGCGCCGCGTAGGCGTCTCCGAGGTTCGGATCGAGTGCGATCGCCTTGCGTGCCAGCGTCTCGGCTTCCGCCCGCGCCTGCCGGAAAGGCAGGGTCCCGTACGACGTCGGATGGTCCGAGCGCAGGATCAGGACCTGGGATAGCTCGGCGTAGGCGGGCGCATAATTCGGGTCGAGCCGGATCGCCTCCCTGAGCAACCGGTCGGCCTCCTTGAGAGTGACCTCCCGGCGATCACGCAGCAGCTGCCGTGCGGCGAGGTAGCGGTCGTAGACTTCCGGCGTGGTCGTCTGGTTGACGGACGACCCGAACGAGCGGGACAGGCGTGATGCCACCGTGGAGGCAATCTCGCTCTGGACCGCGAAGATGTCGCCCAGCTTTCGCTCGTATTTCTCGGACCACATCTGCGCGCCGTCTGAAACACGCGTGAGGGTCACAATAACGAGCACACGATCGCCCGCTGTCTGAACGCTCCCGTCGAGCAGGTGCGAGATGCCGAGCTTCTGGGCAGCCTCGAGCGAATTCGGCCGCCCCGCTATTTCTGCTGCCGAGACGCGACCGATCACTCGGACGCTTCGTTCGTGCGAGAGCAGGTTCAGGATCTCGTCCGATACGCCCGACGCAAAATATCCCTGCGTCCGCTGTCCGGCCTCATGGAAAGGCAGGACCGCCACGCTGGGATTGGCTGCCGCGGCCCCGCCGCGCCAGTAGACAAGTGCCGCCCCGGCAAGGAGGAGCGCGAGGGCAGCAACACACGCAAGGATGACGCGGCGCGATATTCGGCCGCCGACAGCAACCGGCCGTTGCTCGAGCCCTTTAGGCGCCTCGACGCGACCCGGCGCTTCGCTGAGCAGTGCCCGTGTTTCAGGCGCCGGCTCCAGTCCAAGCTCCTCGAGAAGTTTCTGCTCCAGCCGGCCGACCCGTCGGTGCGCGGCTGCACGATCGCCAGTCGCAAGATCGGCCCTGGCGCCGACGCGCACCGCCCGTTCGTCTATCGGGTCCATCCGCTCGAGGCAGTCCGCGATCCGGCGAGCCGAGGCCGCATCGCCGCTTGAAAGGGCGATCTCTGCCTGCTCCGCTCCTCGCTGGACGATAAGCGTCACGATCCGGCTGCGTTCTTCACGCAGCCATTCGTCGAGCTCCGGTGTGACGTCATCCAGGTCAGACAGGACAGGCCAGCCGGCCTCCTGCAGAGCGTCGGCGAAGTCCGCCGGCTGCCCCTTGGCGACCAGGTCTTCGATCTCGCCCAAATCCGTCGAAAGCCTCTTCGGGCCGATGGCAACGAAGCCGCGCTCTACCGTCAGGAATCCGGCAGTTCCGAGATCGCGGAGCTCGTAGAGCGCCTGGCGCAGGCTGGCCTTCGCCTGCTCCTCGCCGCGATCGCCCCAAAGGAGGTCGGCTAGGCGGCCCCGCGGCACGGGCCCTTTGGCAAGAGCGACGATCGCGAGCAGGGCGCGCGTCTTGCGTGGCTTCGGCGTGAGATCCTCTCCCGCACGGCCAAACAGCCGCAGCGGACCGAGCAGCGAGAGCGACGCCTCGCTGGCCCACAAATTGTGGCGGCTCTTCCCCTCGTCAGCCATCAGGTGTGCTGGATAGCTAAAACAGCTGGGATTAGCGAGGCGAACCTAGCGCGAAGACGTGCAAAGAGATTTCACTGTTGTAAGATCACTCGGTGAACTTGCGGGTTCATCAAGTGCACCGCGTGAACTGCCGTACGGAAAATCGGGGGAACGCGATGTCCTTGGCCGCCCGAGTTGCGAAACTACGTGAGCTTGCGAACGACGACTCGCCACGACTGCGCAGAATTCTTCATCAGCCGCAGTTCACGCGGAAGGAAGTGATCGAGGTCACCGGCGTCGCAGAGCACCAGCTTCACAACTGGGTTTCCCGAAGGTGGATCACTCTTTCTGGCGAGCAGCATCCGGGGAAGGGTAGGAGGCGCCTTTACACGGGCCAGGATGCGATCAGCATCGCTTTCGGCCTTCAGCTTCAGCCATTCGGCATGATGCAAGTGGCGAATCGCTTGTCACATGCTCGTCACATGTCCAAGCGCGCATCCAGCATCCTGCTCGACAGGACGTTCCAGTGGGGCAGGGCGATCGCAATCATGCCTTCACCGGAAGAGGGGAAGTGGCTCTACGTGCCCTTTGGTCCAGGTACTGCGAGAGAGGGGCACGACTTTCGCGCCGCAGTGATCCTCGATATCGACCGGCTCATCCTAGAAACGCTGGAGCGGCTTGCGATCGTCGTTCAGGGTGGAGGTTTGACGCCGCTCACACCCGAAATGCAGAAAGAGAACGCGGGCAATGGCAAGGCGAAGTGGAGCGAAGAATTGCTCGACGACGACGAGGGAGACGAATATCTCGTCTCAACTTCGGCAACCAAGCCACGAGAACAACGGTATTTTTAGGAAAATGGCGGATGGGGTGGGATTCGAACCCACGGTGGGCTTGCACCCACGGCGGTTTTCAAGACCGCTGCCTTAAACCACTCGGCCACCCATCCAACGTTCAGATTTGACCGCTATCGCGGCTCGCGACGGGACGTGCAAGGCTCGGGGTGAGCCCGGATGGTCTTCATCAACGTTTGTTCTGTAGCCTCGCGTATTGGAGGAGCTTGGTGTTGCGAATTTGGGGTGCAGGGGCTGCGGCGATCTTGGCCGGCATTGGGGCAGGGAGTGCAAATGCCCAGGTCGATCCTCTCGCGCCAATGGCGCAACCGGCCGCCGCGACTTACGCGCAATATGCCGCTCCCACGAGCTTCGAAGGCTACAAGTATCAGCTGATGGCACGAGCGCGACGCGAAGGCGTCCGCGAATCGACGATCCAGGCTTACGTGCCGCCGATCAGCCTCAACCGGCGCGTGATGGAGCTCGATCGCTCCCAGCCGGGCGGACCCCCGAACAGCAGCTACATCCCGCCATTCTCGCCCTATCGGCGGCAGCATGTGACGGCCGACCTCATTCGCCGCGGTCAGGCACGCTACACGTCCACGTACAGCAGCCTGAACCGCATCCAGGCGCGCTATGGGGTCGATCCGGGGGTCCTGTTGGCGATCTACGGCCACGAGACGAGCTTCGGTGCCGTCACCGGCGGCTTTGACCTGCTCGAAGCTCTGGCGAGCCTTGCCTACGAAGGCCGCCGCCGCGAGATGTTCGAGAGCGAGTTTGTTTCCGCGCTCAAGCTCATCGACCTCGGTGTTCCGCGCTGGCGCTTGAAAGGCAGCTATGCGGGAGCGACCGGATATCCGCAGTTCATGCCATCGGTCGTCGTTCGCCTTCGTGCGGACGGCGACGGCGACGGTTACGCCGACATCTGGGGGAGCGAGGCGGACGGTTTGGCCTCCATCGCCAATTATCTTCGCAACGCGGGATGGAAGCCCGGTCTGACCTGGGGCGTCGTGGTGCGGGTACCATCGACGCTCAATCGCGCGGCCATCCGCTCAACCCTGCAGGCTCCGCGCTGCCAACGCGTCTACGCGCGGCACAGCCGCTGGCTGACGGTCGGTCAGTGGCGCGCGCTTGGCGTGGTCCCGGTGCAGAGCGGGCTGACGGACAGGGACGTCGCAACGTTGATGGAGCCTGACGGTCCCGACGGCGGCGGTTTCCTTCTGACGAACAATTACCGCGCGATTCTCGATTACAATTGCTCGAATTTCTACGCCCTGTCCGTCGGCTTGCTCGCAAACGCGATTACGCGTCGCTAAGCCTCTCGCGCCCGGCGCGGACCGTCGATAGACAGGCAGTTCAATTCCTCAGCAGGGTCGCATCCGATTCGATGAAACGCGTCATTCTCTTCGCTTCCGCCGCCGCCGTTCTCGCCACCACCACAGCCGCCCCTGCGGCCGCGCCGCCGTTCGAAACGCCGGCTCGGGTCGCGTACCTGATCGACCTCTCGTCGGGAGCCGTGCTGCTGTCCAAGAATGCGGACGTCCGCATGCCGCCGGCCTCGATGGCGAAGATGATGACGACCAATGTCGCCTTCGAGCTCGTGAAAAAGGGCGACCTAAGCCTCGACAAAAAGTGCACCGTGCGCCCGGAGACCTGGCAGAAGTGGCACGGTCCTCAGGCGGGCTCGACCATGTTCCTGAGCCCCAATGAGCAGGTCAGCGTCGATGAGCTGCTCAAGGGCATTATCACTTTGTCGGGCAATGACGCCTCGGTCGTGCTGGCCGAATGTATCGCCGGCACCGAGGAGGCCTTCGCAAACGTCATGAACGACAATGCGAAGCGTCTCGGCCTCACGAATAGCCATTTTGGCAATTCCAACGGCTGGCCGGACGAGGGCAAGACCTATGTCAGCGCCCGCGATCTCGCCACGCTTGCTCGAGCGGAGATCGAAAACTATCCGGACCTGTACAAGAAATATTACAGCCTCACCGAATACACCCACGGTCAGACGCTGGGATCGGGCGCTGCAATCACCCAGGCCAACCGCAACCCGCTGCTCGGCCGCGTTCCCGGCGCGGACGGCTTGAAGACCGGTCATACTGATGAAGCGGGCTACGGCTTCACCGGCTCCGCTGAGCAGAACGGCCGCCGCCTCATCATGGTCGTCGCCGGTCTCGACAGCTTCAATCAGCGCATCGAGGAGTCGGTGCGGCTCATGCAGTGGGGCTTCAACGCCTGGCAGTCGAAGCCGCTTTTCAAGTCCGGCACGAACGTCGGCTCGGCCAAGGTGCAGATGGGCAGCAGCAGCGAGGTGCCGCTCGTAGCACCCCGAGATCTTGCTCTGACGATTCCCGCTGGGGTGCTTTCCAAGACCGGCGCGATGAAGATCCGCTACCAGGGTCCGGTCAAGGCGCCGATCACCAAGGGGCAGCACATTGCCGACCTCGTCGTGACGATGCCGGACGGCGAGCAGGTCATGCCGCTCGTCGCGGGTGAAGCCGTCGGCGAGGCAGGCTTCTTCACGCGTGTCTGGATCGGCCTCAAGCAGCTGTTCGGGATGGCGTGAGCGCCGAACCGCGCTTCATCACGCTTGAGGGCGGTGAGGGGGTCGGCAAGTCGACCCAGCTCAAGAACCTCCACTCTGCCTTGGCTGCACGTGGGATCCATTGCGAGATCACGCGTGAGCCCGGCGGAAGCGAGGGCGCCGAGTCAATTCGCTCTCTCCTGCTCGATGGTGATGATTCGCGCTGGTCGGCCGAGGCGGAAGCTCTGCTGTTCGCCGCCGCACGCGCCGACCACGTCGAAAAGACGATCCGCCCCGCTCTTGAGCAGGGACACTGGGTCCTTAGCGACCGGTTCCTCGACTCTTCGCTTGCCTACCAGGGCGGAGCGCTAGGCCTCGGGATCGAGCGGGTGAGAGATATCTATCGCTTCGCCTGTGGTGACTTTCTTCCCGATCGCACGCTCGTGCTTGCCCTGGCGGAAGGGGGTGCGCGCGCCCGTGCTCGCGACAATGAGGGAAGCGACCGGATTGGCGGGCGGCCCGAAGGCTATCACCAGAAGGTAGACCTGGCGTTTCGCCTGATCGCCGCGGAAGAGCCCGATCGCGTTCGCATTGTCGATGGTTCGGGAACCCCTGAAGAAGTCACCCAGCGCCTCTTCGATAATCTGTCGGACCTGTTCTGATGTTCGTCGGACAGGATCGGGCGGTCGAGCAATTTTCCGAGGCGTGGAAGCGCGGGACCCTGCATCACGCCTGGCTGCTCGCCGGCCCGAAGGGCGTCGGGAAAGCCACGTTTGCTCGCGAAGCGGCCACCCGGGTGCTGGCGGACGCCGCGGGGCCCGCGGTCGACGCGCCGGGTCTCGCAACGCCTGAGGAGCATCGCATCGCCAAGCTGGTGGAGGCGGGTAGCCATCCCGACCTTCGCTGGCTTGAGCGTCTCGTGAACACCAAAACCGAGAACCTCGCTCGGAACATCACAGTCGATCAGGTGCGCTCGCTGAGCGATTTGTTCGATCTGACGCCTGCCCTGTCGGATTGGCGCGTGGTCGTCATCGATTCCATTGACGATCTTGAGAAGTCCGCGGCAAACGCACTCTTAAAGATGCTTGAGGAGCCGCCGGCCAACTGTCTCTTCCTGCTCGTGACCCACGCTCCGGGCCGCTTGCTCCCGACGATCCGCTCCCGCTGTAGACGGCTGGATTTCCAGACGCTTAGCGATGACGCCATGGCGTCAATTCTGGCGCAGCACGTCGAACTCAGCGATCGCGAACGCAACCAGGTTATCGCTGCTGCCGGGGGTTCGGCGGGGCGGGCCTTGGCGCTGGCGCAATTGAACCTGATCGGCCTGGAAGAAGCGGCTGTCGCCATCCTGAGGGAGGGCGATCCCACCAATCGTCGCCGCTCCGGCCTCGCGTCGGAGCTCGGCAAACGTGGGGCAGGCGACCGCTACGCGGCATTTCTGGAGATGCTGCCGTCGGTGGTCGCGCGAGAGGCTCGCAGCTTAAGCGGAGCGTCGCGCCAGCGTGCCGTCGAGGCTTATGCGAAGGCCCGCGAGCTAACGGCCGTCGCGCCGCGTCTTTCGCTCGATCCTGCGTCCACCGTGTTCCAGCTCGGCGGATTCCTTGCCTCGGTTGCCGCGCCGCTTCCTTGAAGCGCCAAACCGCCGCCGCTAGGGCGGGGGCATGGGCGAGCCGTTCTACATCACCACCGCAATCAGCTACCCGAACGGGAAGCCCCACATCGGTCACGCCTATGAGGCGATTGCCGCGGATGTGATCGCACGCTTCCGGCGCTCGCAAGGGCGAGACGTCCGTTTCCAGACCGGCACGGACGAGCATGGGCTGAAGATGGCGCAGACCGCCCGCGCCGAAGGTGTCGAGCCCCGCGCCTTCGCAGACAAAATGTCGCGGCTTTTCCAAGAGATGTGCGACATTCTTAACGTCTCTTACGACCGGTTCATCCGGACCTCGCAGCCCGATCACTACCGGGCGAGCCAGGCGATCTGGACGGCGATGGAGGAGAGGGGAGACCTCTATCTCGGCCGCTACGAGGGTTGGTACTCGGTTCGAGACGAAGCCTATTACGAGCCCGAGGAGCTGACCGAGCCCGAAGACGGGACGAAACTCTCGCCTCAAGGCACGCCGGTTCAGTGGACAGTCGAGGAAAGCTGGTTCTTCCGCCTGTCGAATTATCAGCAGCCGCTGCTCGACCTGTACGTGTCCAACCCGGACTTCATTCAGCCAGAGAGCCGCCGCAACGAGGTCGTTCGCTTCGTGGAGGGCGGTCTCAAGGACCTTAGCATCTCGCGCACCAGCTTCGACTGGGGCGTGCCGGCGCCGGCCAGCGACAATCATGTGATGTACGTCTGGCTCGACGCGCTGACCAACTACATCACGGGTCTCGGGTATCCTGACAAAACGGAGCTCTGGGAACGCTATTGGCCCGCCGATATCCATCTGATCGGCAAGGATGTGGTCCGCTTCCACGCGGTCTACTGGCCGGCGTTCCTGATGTCCGCGGGTATCGAGCTTCCGAAGATGGTCTACGGGCATGGCTTCCTGCTGAGCCGCGGTGAGAAAATGTCGAAGAGCGTCGGCAATGTCGTCGACCCACTCTCGCTCGCGGAGACCTTCGGCGTGGACCAGCTTCGTTACTTCCTCATGCGTGAGGTCACGTTCGGGCAGGACGGCAGCTATAGTGCAGAAGCGATCGTCAATCGCGTGAACGCTGAGCTTGCCAACAGCTTCGGCAACCTCGCCCAGCGTAGCCTGTCGATGATCTTCAAGAATCTCGACGGCGTTCTTCCGCCACCGGGTGAGGCCGCGGAGGACAAGGAATTGCTGGAGCGCGTCGCCGCTGCCTGTTCCGAACTCGACCAGCGCTTCGGCGAATATGCGTTCTCTGCAGGCCTGGAGGCCTGGATGGGCGCCGTGTTCGCCTGCAACGCCTACATTGACGCACAGGCACCCTGGACGCTGCGGAAGACGGATCCCGAGCGGATGGCGGCGGTGCTGGGCACGCTAGTGGCAGCCGTGCGGCGATTGGCCGAGGCCGTGGTCCCCGTCATCCCTGACTCAGCCGAGAAGCTTCTTGCGGTGATCGCGAGCGGAGACGGCGGGCAGCCGATCGCCCAGCCGCAGCCGCTGTTCCCGCGCCTGGAACTCTCGGAGGATGCGGAGGCAGCGGCGTGAAGCTGATCGATAGCCACTGCCACCTCAACTACGCGGGCTTGGCCGAGCGCCAGGACGAGGTCCTCGCCAATGCGCGGGCGAGGGGAGTCGCCGGTTTCCTCAATATCTCCACCCGAAGGAGCGAGTGGGATGACGTTCTTGGCGCGGCAGAGCGTAACCAGGACGTCTGGGCGACCGTAGGCGTTCACCCGCACGAAGCGGATGCGCACCCGGATCTCGGCTCGGCCGCGCTCATCGAGGCCGCATCACATTCGCGTGTGATCGGAATTGGCGAGTGCGGGCTCGACTATCACTACGACAAGAGCGACCGCGCCGCTCAGCGAGAGCGGTTAGAGGCACATATCGATGCCGCCCGCCAGACTGGACTGCCGCTGATCGTTCACACTCGAGACGCAGAGGACGATACGGCGGAGATTCTCGGCCGCGCCGTGCGGGAAGGGGGCGTCACCGGCGTGCTCCACTGCTTTACGGGTACGGCGGGTCTTGCTCGGAAGGCGCTCGATTTCGGCTTCTACATCTCTCTCTCGGGCATCGTGACGTTCAAGAACGCCAGGGACCTTCAGGACACCGCCAAGTGGGTGCCTGCCGACCGCATGCTGGTCGAAACGGATTCGCCATTCCTGGCACCGGTCCCGCACCGCGGCCAGACCTGCGAGCCGGCATTTGTGGCCGATACGGCGAACTTTGTAGCCGGTCTTCGCGAGGAAGAGCCTCTCGCCCTCGCTGAAGCTACGACCGCCAACTTCTTCCGGCTGTTTTCCCGGGCCGCTGCGTGAAGATTCGAATTCTCGGGTGCGGGACGTCATTCGGTGTCCCGCGCATCGGGAATGATTGGGGCGAATGCGATCCGAACGAGCCGCGCAATCGTCGCACGCGCTCATCGATCCTGATCGAGAGCGACGGCGAAAGGCTGCTCGTCGACTGTGGACCAGATCTTCGAGAACAGTTGCTGGCCGCAGAGATCGGCAAGTTGGACGGCGTGATCGTCACCCACGACCATGCCGACCATTGCCACGGTATCGACGAGCTACGCGCCATCGAGCAGCGTCGGGGAGAGCCCGTTCCGCTTCATGCGCGTGCCCAGGTTCTAGAAAGCCTGCAGAAGCGCTTCAGCTACATCTTCAGCAGCCGGGCCATTTATCGCACCGTCGCCGAAGCGGTCGAGCTGGCGGCCATGCTCGACCTCGGCAAGGCGCAGCTTCGCTTCGTCGACCAGCCCCACGGCGGCATCACGTCCGTGGGCATGCGCATCGAAGAAGAGGGGCGATCGGCTGTTTACGCCATCGATTTCAGCGACCTCACGGACGAAATGAGGAGCCTGTACGAAGGCGCGGACGTGTGGATCAGCGACTGCCTGAGCCGGCGTCCTCATCCGACGCACGCGCATCTCGATGCCGTGCTTGGCTGGGCGCGAGAGATGAACGTCGGGCAGCTCTACCTGTCACACCTCAACAACAGCATGGACTATCGCTCTCTCTTGGCGGAGCTTCCGGACTGGGCCGCGCCTGCGCATGACGGCCTGGAGATCGTGCTTTCATGAACGACAACGGGCCGTACATCCTCTTCTATCTGGTCGCGGTCGTCTTCCTCGTGAGTTCCTTCATCGGAAGGCGGGAGCCGTTGGGCAAAACGATGAAGTTGCTGCTGGCCTGGTTGGCAATTTTCGCCGTCGTCTTTGCTCTGTTCGCTTTCCGGAGCGAGTTCACCAGCTTCGGTCAGCGGCTGCGAGCCGAAGCGACCGGCAATCCGATCGCCGAGGGCAAGATCATCCGTATCCCGATCAGCGAGGACGGACATTTCTGGGTCGACGCCAAGCTCAACGGTCAGTCCGTGCGTTTTATGGTCGATAGCGGAGCAACGATCACGACGGTGTCACGCAGGACTGCCCAAGCTGCCGGTATGGACATGGACGGCTTCCCAGCGGTCGTGAGCACCGCCAATGGTTCGGCCCGCGTGAAGCAGAGCTCCGCAGACCGGTTCGAAGTGGCCTCGATAGAGCGCAGCGACTTCCCAATCGACGTAAACGAGCAGGATGACCTGAACCTGCTTGGCATGAACTTCCTGAGGTCGCTGAGCAGCTGGCGTGTCGAGGGCAATTATCTGGTGCTGCAGCCGTGACGAACAGCCTGATGCTGGGCGGCGTCTATCTTCTGATGGCGATGATGCTCGTGCTCGGCTCACTCATGGCCCGGCGGGAGCCGTTCGCGCGCGCTTTGACCATGGCGCTCGCCTGGATCGCCATTTTCGCCGGCGGGTTCGTGCTGTTCACGTTTCGCGACGATCTCGGATACGTCGCGCAGCGCCTTCGTGCCGAAGCTACGGGCCAGCCCGTGGTACAGGGCCGCGAGATCCGCATCCCGATGGCCATCGACGGGCATTTTTGGGTCGACGGCCGCTTGAACGGCAAGGAGGTCAAGTTTCTCATCGACAGCGGCGCGACGATGACGACCGTCGGACGCGACACGGCGGCGAGGGTCGGAATGCCGGTCAGCCCGACGCGCAATCAGATCGTGCGCACCGGCAACGGCTTTATCCGCGTCGCAACTGGAACGGCGCACACGCTGCAGGTGGGCTCAATCGAGCGAAATAATATTCCGATGCACGTTGCGGACGGCGACGATCTCAATGTTCTTGGAATGAACTTCCTGTCGTCGCTTCAGCGTTGGGGCGTCGAGGGGAGATGGCTGATCCTGGTGCCATGACTATGACAAAACTTTACATAATACATATTATCATACTTGCGCGCCGATCGTCGGAGTCGACGCGTATTGCGCTACCACCTTCACCAATGCGGATTTGCTTTATGCGGAGCTGTTCGGCCTCCTAACGGCATCCGGTGCCTCTCCGCGGTGCATGTTGGGGCCAAAGGTCCCTCACTATGGCCGAAACCTGTTGTTGATGGATCCGACCGGCCACCGGCTTGTGCAAGTCCGCTCACCGGGATCCAACCCGCATCCCTTTGTCGAGTGCAAAGGCGAAACCTCGGCGCTTATCGCCAGCTACCTCCGGCAAGCTCACGACCACCGCCCATCACGCATCGACATCGCGCGGGATATGCGTGCACCTGGCCTGTTCCAGCGCCTGCATCGACTATCCAAACGGATCGCCAAGAAGCACGGCGTTCGTTGGGAGCCGACAGGCGATTGGCTTACACCGGACGCCGGCCGCACGATCTACGTCGGATCGCGGCATTCTCAGACCTTCATCCGCATCTACGAAAAGGGTCTCAAATACGCGCACGATCTCGGAATTCCTCTGACCGACGAACTTCGGGAATGGGTCCGCGTCGAGGTAGAGTACAAGCCGCAAAACCCTCGCTCGAAAAGCATTGCGCGCTGCATCACACCGGATGCAATATGGGGAACCGCGCAGTGGCTTCAGCATTTCGCGGCAGAGGCGTTTTCCATGAACGTGCAGCGCATCAACATCAGCCAACGCCGCGAGAGCGACCGCGACCGCGCTTTGCGCGCCGCCTGCACGCAGTATCAGCGCCATCTTCAATCTCTTTTCGACGATTGCGGTCACGATCCGGCGCAGTTCGGCACTGCCCTGATCAGACTCGCTAACTTGGCAGGTGGCGAAGCGGCTCAGGCCGCCTGAACCTCTTGGGCCTAACGGCCCGTCAGCCTCACCAGCCAAAAAATGTCAGAATAGACGTTACTATAATACCCGTCGGCCTCGGATTCCGACGCAGCCACACCCCGATAATGTCGCGAGCTATGAGGCGTATCGAAAGCTTTATCCTGCGAAGATCGATGTTCGGGCTCTCCTACGACAAAGGATTGCCGAGCTGCGATCTGCGCTTAGCCGCATCAGTCCCTACAGCTGGTTCGGTTGGGATAATCTTTGGCAAGAGACGATCTGCCGAATAGCCACCGCGCGAAGGCAGAGTGCGTCCTGCCCAATTACTAGCGAAACGCTCGGCGAACTTGACCGAGTTATGGAACGGGTACGGAAAGAGTTGGACGACACTCGCCCCTGCTAACCAGTGTTGACGTTCGCAGAGTGTCTATTCTGACGCTTTGATGCTGGTAGAGTAACGGCATGGACAGCTCGTCGAATTCCAGCGCCAACAAAGCTCTCGAGTGGGGCATATTGGGCGTCATTGTGGTGGGAATGATTATCTCCACCGCTGCTCTGTACCTGATGATATTGACGATAGTTGGCAGCGCCATCGCTTTGGCCGCCACCTTCCTCGGAGACACGTTAGCCGCGAGCATACACCAACATGGCGTGCGCCCATCGGTGCAGGTCAGCTATCTTCAGCTCATTATCTACGCTTCGGCGCCAGAAATCATCGTGGTCACCTTGACGTTGGCAAGCCTCGGCAAAGACAAGCGGGAGCTACTACGAGTTGCTGTCGACCAAGGCAGTGATTGGCTCGTAAGGTTCGGAGAGCTGCTCCTCCTCGCATGCGTGTTCCAGTACGCCGCTCAAAAGATACAGTTTTGGGCTATCCAAGCTCTGGCGTTCCTAATGTTCTTATGTCTCGCCTGGCACGCGATGAAGCCCATTTGGGCGCTGGCTCGCTGGCCCGACACACAGGCACCCGCCAAGAAGCGGAACCGGGTGCTTATGCTCGCCTCGTTCGCGTTTATCATTGCGCTGACTTTCATCACATTCCTTTCGCTCAACTCCGGCCTAACGGCCCTGATCGATGCGGGAGTCGTTAGCCCCTAGTGGCAGGAATGGGTGGAAAGCTGCCACTAGCATTTCCAGCAGGTTCTTCGCATCGTGGTTTCATGATGAGGCCGGCGACGGGCTGATGGGCACTGAGAGCTCGCTGGCAATCCTGCTCTTGCTGCTGCCTTGGATTCTGTTTCTAGGCATTGGCGGCTATGTCGTTGTGCTGACTATCCGCTTATTGAGCGGCGACGACGAGGAAGCGCCCTAGACTTCTGGCAATGTGTCGAAAGCGGCATTGCTCTCTACCTTTTAGGCCGCTCCAGAAACCTGAAGAACTTGGGCGGGTGCAGGTGCAGCGAAAGCATTGAGGCCGGTAACAAGGTGAGCGTCATGAAGGCGAAGAGCGAAAGCGCCCAGCCGCCTTTCGGTTCAAAGACCAAGTTCGCGATGAACCCTGCCGCGAACATCAGCATGAGTAGCCATCGCGCAATTTGGAGGCGTCGCCGTGACATGATCTGTGAGAATGGCCGCGACGCCCAATGTCCGCAATGGGTGGAAAGCTGCCACTACGGAGCAACCATCTCGTTCTGGCAAACCGGGCACTTGTCGATGACAGAGACGTCCCAGAACCGCAGTAGCTTCAGGCGCTGGTTTACCCGCTGGTCCCTGAATGATGTGCCGCAATGCGTGCACTTGAGCGTCAGCAGGTACCCTACGGCTATGAACGCCGGAACCACTACAAGTTGGCTACGCGTAACAAGGTAGCCGAGCAAAATTACGAATGACGATGCCTGCGCAGTTACAAGAGCAGACTTGGCTAGCACTCGTCTCATCCTTTAAGCGTAGCTGCCATTCCAATGTCCGCAATCGGTCGAAAGCTGACGCAACTTCAGACCTCGATCATTACCTCGGTCACGCCATGCTGGGCGGCCCAACTTAGCGCCTCCATCTCTGCCTGATCGGCGTTCTCAAACTCAGGGTCACTTCCGCCAAAGACCGCGCGGCCATCAATCTCAATCGCGCCAGACCACGCGTAAAGGCCACATGCGCTTCGATGGACCGCAAGTCGGTCAGCTGTGTCGGGAGCTTCATCCTTGCCGACACGCACGATCTTGATCGCCAACCTGGCCTCCCTCGCAATCAGCCATGCTACATCGGAATGCCTAATGGCAGAAATGGGTCGAAAGCTGCCACTAGCCCGTTCCTGCTTCGATGGGTGGCACGAGGGTCGCGGAGCGACCGCCCGGACCGAGTGACTGCCCTTCTCGTCTGCACCCCCTGCCAAGCCAGCAACATAGCCATTGCACCACCCGTCCGGTGTGTTACACCTTAGGCTCTTAGGAACACCGGCTCGAAGTGAGGCATCGCCTGCAAATGCCAACGCGTAAACCCCGTGTGAACGTCGTCGTCACCGAGGAACAACACGCGCTCCTCTTCGAGCTAGCGCGCCTTGATCCCGCCTCCGTGCCGTCGGCCTCGGCCTTCCTGCGCACTATGCTTGATCAGGTGACGCCCCTCCTTCGTAAAACAGTGCCGCTTATGCGCGCCGCTGCGGAGGAGCTGGACATGCATCGTAGCGATGCACGCGAGAAACTGCGCGGTCCGCTCGCGGAACTCCTACGGGAAATGGATCAGCTGGATTTGTTGGACGCGGCACCTGGCGCGCCCGAACCGCAGCGCAGCGAGGACGGACGCGCCAAGCGCCGCGCACCGCGCAAATGACGTACACAGCTACCGAGGTAGGCGGAGCCGACCCCCATACTCTAATAGGGGGGTCTACCCCCCCCGAGGGGGCTCATCTCGCCCCAGCTATTGAGAGAGGTAGTACATATTATCATACTTCCGGATATGAGAGACGCATCGCTTTCCGGAGACCCCAGGTGACCCTGGATCGGCTGGTTGCCATCATGAAGCGGCTTCGCGACCCCAAGACCGGTTGCGAATGGGACAGCGTGCAGACCTTCTCGACGATCGCGCCGTACACGATCGAGGAAGCCTATGAGGTGGCCGACGCGATCGCGCGCGACGACATGGACGCGCTCGCGGATGAGCTTGGCGATCTGCAGCTCCAGGTCGTCTTTCACTCGCGCATGGCCGAAGAAGCCGGCAAGTTTACGCTCGAAGATGTCCTCGATCGCATCTGCGACAAGATGGAACGACGCCACCCGCACATCTTCGGCGATGCGGAGCATGGCGGCCATCATCTGTGGGAAATCATCAAGGCCGAGGAACGCTCGGCCAACCCGGACAAGAGCGCATTGGCCGGTGTGGCGTTGGCGCTGCCGGCCCTGGAACGTGCAGCGAAGCTTCAACGACGGGCAGCCCGCGTTGGCTTCGACTGGCCAAATGCGACGGGCCCACGCGCGAAGATCGACGAGGAACTGGCCGAACTGGAGCGAGAAAGCGATCACCCACGGATGCTGGAAGAGATGGGAGACCTTCTTTTCGCCGTCGTGAACCTCGCACGGCATCTTAACATTGAACCCGAAGCCGCTCTGCGTGAGGCCAATCGAAAGTTCGAGCGGCGTTTCCGCACCATCGAGCAGGCGCCCGGCTTCGCAGACCTGTCTCTCGAGGAAAAAGAACAGCTTTGGCAGCAGGCCAAGGCCGCTCAGGCGGACTCGGTCGCCTGAAAACGCGCCCAATTGTCGGGCGACAGGCGCACGGAAAGCTCTAGCTGGTCTCCATCCATACGCTGCTCGATCACCTCGCCGCGGGAATGGAGCCAGGCCAGCCGGCTTCCTTCGGCAGGGTTCAGGCGGATGCGATGAATTTCGGTGCCGCGCTGAAGAACCTGGGCAACCCGCTCGCGCAGGTGATCCACGCCCCAGCCCGTTATCGCTGAGATCGGCACGACATTTTCTCGTCTATCGGCCTCCGCCAGCAGCGCCTGCCGCTCATCGTCCTTGAGAAGATCGATCTTATTCCAGGCTTCGAGACGCTGCGGCCCCTCGCCCTCGTCAATCCCGAGCGATTTCAGCACGTCTTCAACGTCTTCGGCCTGCGCGTCCCGATCCGGATGCGCCATGTCGCGCACGTGGATCAGCACGTCGGCCGACGCGACCTCCTCCAGGGTAGCTCGGAATGCAGCGATCAACTCCGTCGGCAGGTCGGAAACGAACCCAACCGTGTCGGACAGGATCGCCTTGTCGAAGCCCGGAATCCGCACGTTGCGCATCGTCGGGTCGAGCGTGGCGAACAGCATGTCCTCGGCAAGTACGCCATCGCCCGTCAGATAATTGAAAAGCGTCGACTTCCCAGCGTTCGTGTATCCGACTAGCGCAATGACCGGCCACGGAGCGCGCTGCCTTCGGCCGCGATGCAGTGCGCGGGTGCGCTTTACTTGCTCCAGTTCGCGCCGAATGCGGGCCATCCGGTCGCGGATGAGCCGACGGTCGGCCTCGATCTGCGTTTCACCAGGACCTCCGAGGAAGCCGAAACCGCCGCGCTGCCGTTCGAGGTGGGTCCAGGTCCTGACCAGGCGTCCCGCCTGATAGTCCAGATGGGCCAGCTCGACCTGCAGCCGCCCTTCCGCGGTGGCTGCGCGTTCGCCGAAAATCTCTAGGATCAGGCTGGTCCGGTCGATGACCTTCGCCTTGACCTCTTCTTCCAGCGACTTCTGCTGGACCGGCGTCAGCTGCGCATCGACGATGAGAAGCCCCGCTTCATTCTCGCGCGCGGCCTCGGCGATCTCCTCCACCTGACCCTTTCCGAGCAAGGTCGCAGGCCGGATTTGGCGCAGGCGAAAGGCGCGTTTCGCGATGACATCGAGACCGATCGCCCTCGCCAATCCCTCGGCCTCGTCCAGTCGAGCCTCTGTCGAGCGGCGTGCGCCCTCCCCTACTCTCTCGGGGACGACGACGAGCGCCCGTTCGCCGCGAGTGACGTCATTGTTCGGATCGTAGAAGGTCACGCGTCTTCCTCATGGGGTCCGCCGCCTTCCCCCAGATCGAGGGCGTGCGGCGGTTGCAGCGTCGAAATCGCATGCTTGTAGACGAGTTGAAGCTGCTCATCGCGCTCGAGGATCACGCAGAACTGATCGAAGCCTGCCACATGACCCTGCAGCATCACGCCGTTTACCAGGAAGAGCGTCATCGCCGCCTGCTCGCGAGCAGCTGCCGCGAGAAACACGTCCTGCAGGCCTGCGCGGGAACCGCCTGGCGCAGGTGCAGCAAAATCCTTCACCACATCGAGCGGTGGGCGCTGCGGCATGATGGTGGAGATCGCATGCTTGTAGATGAGCTGGGAGGATGAATCGCGGCGCAGCAGCATGGAAAAGGCGTCAAACCAGGTAATTACGCCCTGAAGCTTCACGCCCTTCACAAGAAACACCGTCGCCGGCGACTTCGATTTGCGAACGCTGTTCAGGAATTGGTCCTGCAGGCTTAGCGGCTTGTCCGGCATGCTTCTCCCGGCTCACTCTTCTCCGTCGCGTTTGTCGGCGATGCCGAGAGCCTTGAGCTTCCGGTGCAGCGCCGACCTTTCCATGCCGATGAACGATGCCGTTCGCGAGATGTTGCCGGAGAAGCGACGGATCTGGATTTTCAGATACTCACGCTCGAAGGACTCGCGAGCTTCCCTCAGCGGACTGCCCATGATCGTCAGGGTCGCGCTCGACATGCCCACGGAACCCTGGTTGTCGATCACTTCGCTAGGAAGCAGATCGACATCGATGGAGGACACGCGATCGCCGGGCGCAAGGATGATCGTGCGCTCGATGATGTTCTTGAGCTGGCGCACGTTCCCGGGCCAGTCATGCGCCTGTAGCGCGGCAATCGCTTCGTCCGAGAATGTGGGAGGCGGAATGCGCCGGTCGACGGCGAAGCGCGTCAGGAAGTGGTTCGCAAGCTCCGCAATGTCCTCCCGGCGCTCACGTAGCGCCGGGATCCGAACCGGAACGACGTTCAGGCGGTAATAGAGGTCCTCGCGGAACCGGCCCTCGGTGATCTCGTCCGCGAGATTGCGCGACGTGGCCGACAGCACGCGCACGTCGACCTTGATCGGGCGCTGCCCGCCGACGCGGTGATAGCTCTGGTCGGTCAGGACTCGCAAGATCTTCGCCTGCGTCGTCAGCGGCATGTCCGCGATCTCGTCGAGGAACAAGGTGCCGCCATGCGCCTGTTCCAGCAGGCCTGGGCGCGCAACACCGTCCGCCTCGCTGCCGAAGAGCTCTTCCTCGACGCGATCCGGGCTCATCATGGCCGCGGAAACGACGATGAAGGGCGCTCTCGCACGCGGGCTCCACTGGTGGATCATGCGCGCGGCGATTTCCTTGCCGACGCCTGCGGGCCCGGTGATCAGGACACGGCTTCCGGTCGGCGCCACACGCTTCAGCGTGGCACGGACATTGTTTATGGCGACGGACGTTCCGTCGAGCTGGTCGTCGTGACCGACCTGCTGGCGCAGCGTCTCATTCTCGCGACGAAGACGATCTGTTTCGGTCGCGCGGGCGACGAGATGGACGAGGCGCTCGGCCTCGAACGGCTTTTCGATGAAGTCGACGGCGCCTTCACGGATAGCCGCAACGGCGGTGTCGAGATTGCCGTGGCCCGAGATCATCAGCACCGGCAGACTCGGATCGCGGCGCTTCACCTCCTGCAGCATCTCGAGCCCATCCATCCGCGAGCCCTGCAGCCATACGTCGAGAAGCACGAGCGAGGGCCGGCGGTCCTCGATCGCGTCGAGCGCCGACGTGCTGTCGGCCGCGGCGCGAACCGCATAGCCCTCGTCTTCCAGGACTCCGCTCACCAATTCGCGGATGTCCGCCTCATCGTCCACAACCAGCACTTCAAGCGCCATCAACTACTCCACCGTCGCTGTCGCCCTGTTGATCCCCACCCGCATCCGCTTCGGCTAGCGGCGCGGCATCATGCGTTTCCAGACCGGAAAGCCGTTCGGCATCGAAGGCGATGCGCACATGCGTGCCGCCCCCTGGCCGATCCAGGAACGCAATCTCGCCGAGGTGCTCCTCGACGATCTTCTTGACGATCGCGAGGCCTAGCCCCGTGCCGCGGACCCGCGTCGTCATATAAGGTTCCGTCAGCCGCTCCCGGTCCTCCGGAAGGCCGACGCCCGTGTCGGTCACGTCGATGACCAACTGCCCCTCTTCGTAGTGCAGCTTGAGCTCGACGCGATCGCCGGCGAGGCTGTGCTCGCCGCGGCTCCGCCTGGCCTCAATGGCTTCCACGGCGTTCTTCACCACGTTGCTGAGCGCCTGGCCCAGTTGCCGCCGGTCGGAGACCATCTTGAACTCGCCCTGCTGCGGCTGAAGCGCGAACGTAATCCCAGGATGTGCGACTTCGTGAAGGAAGAGCGCCTGGCGGGCAATGTCGTAGACGTTCTCCAGCCGGAAGATCGGCTTGGGCATGCGCGCGAAGTTCGAAAACTCGTCGACCATCCTGCGAAGGTCGCCGACCTGCCGCACGATGGTGCCCGTCAGTCGTTCGAACGTCTCTGAATCCGACGAAATTTCCTTGCCGAAGCGACGCTGGAGCCGCTCGGCGGCAAGCTGGATCGGCGTAAGCGGATTCTTGATCTCATGCGCGATGCGCCGCGCGATGTCCGACCATGCCGCGCGCCGTTGGTCGCTGAGCTGGTCTGTGATGTCGTCGAAGGTGATGACCGCGCCACCCTCGTAGCGGACGCGCTTCACCGCGAGCGTGCGCTGGCCCGTACCAGCGATGACCGAAACGTCCGCCTCGCGTTGTTCGCCCAGCATGAACTCGTCGAGTTCCGAGGTGACGTCAGCCAGCGCGACGCCCTCGAGCGGCTCTTGCTCGTGCTGCAGAAGGCTTTCGGCCGAACGGTTGATGAGCAGGATGCGGTTGCTCGCATCGAGCGCGATCACGCCAGCGGTAACGCTGGAAAGGACTGCCTCGGTAAACGCGCGCCGCGCCTCGAGCTGGGTGTTCGCCGACCGGAGAGCGCCGGTCTGCTCTTCCAGGCGTCCGGACATGCGGTTGAATGCGCTCGCCAGAGTCTGGATCTCATCCTCGGTCTTGGTGGCCTTCACCCTAGCCGAGAAGTCGCCTTCCTCGATCCGCCCGGCGGCCGTCACCAGCTGACCGAGCGGACGAACGAGGCGATCCGCCATCTTCAAGGCAGCAAGGATCGCGAGGCCAACGATGACGAGCGCACCAAGCAGCAGAGCGGCATTGAACCTGAATTGATTGATCCGCGATCGGGCGAGCAGCGATTGGTAGTCCCCGAGCACCTCGTTGGCGCGGTTGATCTGCAATGCAATCTCGGGGTCTACGTGCCGCGCGACGTAGAGGAAGCTGTTGGGACCGTAGTTCAGCCGGGTCAGGACCGAGATGCGGTCGGGCGTTCCCACATCCACCACTTGGTCGGGCGGAGCATTCTTCAGCTTCGTGACGGCGGCGTTGATCCGCTTGTCGTTGATCATGCCGTCGTAGCCGTTGACGACGCCGAATGTTTGAACCTGTCCGTTGGGGCGAATCTCAAGGATCGCCGCCTCGTTCAGCGAGCGAAGATAGACCTGATACGCGAGTGCTTCATTGAAGCGAGGGTCGTCCTGCGTAACCTTCTGCAACATCTCCGCCACGTTGCCCGACATCGCCGTTGCTTCGGCGCCTACCCGGCCAAGCTCGTAACGATAGGTCGCCCGTGCGACCTGAACCGTGTTCTCCAGCATGCTGCGCGCCCGGTCGGAGAACCAGAACTCTAGCCCGCTCTGGAAGAGCAGCGATGCGAAGATCACGACGAAGACGGTCGGAACGGACGCCAGCACCGAGAACAAGGTAACCAGCCGCGCGTGCAGCCGACCGCTTCCGAGGCCTTCGCGCGCTGCCCGATACCGAGCGACCCTGCGCGAATAAAGGACCATCAGCGCAATCGCCGGGATCAGGTTCGCGACGAGGAGGACCGCAATAAGTGGCGGCGATAGCAACGAGCCAGGCTCCGCCGTTCGCCTCAGCACCCAGAAACTGAACGCCACTGTGGCAATGAGGACTGCCGCGACGCCCCACGTCGCATAGCGCGACACCCTGCCGTTCGCCCGGTTACGAGCGAGCCAGTCTGAGAGCGAGCTATTGTTCAATCGCGATTCGGCGGCAGGCGCGTCCACGCGCTCGGCCTAGCACGGTAGTTGCACGAAAAACACAGTAGCTGATGCGTTGCCGCTGTTTTTCACGCCGCAGCGCGCGAGAGCCATGGCGAATAGAATTCGCGCAGCATGGAGACGACGGTCGCCGGGTCGTCCCGCTGGTTGATCTTATTACGAAGGTCAGCCGATCCCGGCAGGCCCTTAGTGTACCAGCCGATGTGCTTGCGAGCGAGATTGACGCCTGTGTGCGTGCCGTAGAGCGAGAGCATCTCGTCATACTGCTCGAGCATCGTCGTCAGCTGTTCGTCGAGGTCCGGGTCGGGTTTGGCCCCTCCCCCGCAAAGCGCTGACATCGTCTGGCCGAGAAGCCACGGCTTTCCGTAGGCGCCGCGACCGATCATCACGCCGTCGGCGCCCGATTGCTCAAGCGCCGTTTGAGCGTCCTCGATCGAGCAGATATCACCGTTGACGATGACCGGTACCGAGACCGCGTCCTTCACCTCGCGGACGAAGGCCCAGTCGGCGCTACCCTTATACATCTGGCACCGCGTGCGGCCGTGGACGGTGATCATCTTGATCCCAAGGTCCTCGGCGATGCGCGCAAGCTCGGGGGCATTGAGGGTGGAATTGTCCCAGCCCATGCGCATCTTGAGCGTGACCGGTACCGAAACCGCCTTCACCGTCGCATCGATCAGTGCCGAGGCAAGCGGCAAGTCCCGCATGAGCGCGGATCCAGCGTCACCGTTGACGACCTTCCGGACGGGGCAGCCCATGTTGATGTCGATGATCGCCGCGCCGCGTTGCTCATTGAGCTTTGCGGCCTCGGCCATGACGCGCGGCTCGCAACCGGCCAGCTGGAGCGACACCGGCTCTTCGATCGGGTCCCACAGCGCCTTCTGCAGCGACTGGCGCGTTTCCCGGATCATCGCCTGGCTGGCGATCATCTCGCTGACCGTGAGACCCGCCCCGAAACGCTTCACCACCCGCCGGAACGGCAAGTCGGTGACGCCCGTCATCGGCGCCAGAATCACCGGCGTGGCGATGGTCACCGGACCGATCGAGATGGGCTTCAGCACTGTCATGGGTCCGGCGCATGTAGGGGAACAGCCCTTGGCGGACAAGGCGAGCCGCCCTAAGTCCCCGCGGAATGTCCGTTACTGCACTCATCGTAGCCGCCGGCAAGGGCGAACGCCTGGGCGGCGACATCCCGAAGCAATACTTGCCGATCGGCGGCAAGCCGGCGCTCCGCTGGGCGGTGGAGGCACTTGCCGGCCATCCGTCGATCGACGCCGTGCGTGTGGTAGTTGGAGCTGGGCAGCAGGATCTGGCGAGCGCGGCGCTGCACGGCATGAACGTCGGCGACCCGATCGAGGGCGGTCCGGAGCGATCCGACAGCGTTCTCAACGGTCTTGAAGCGATCAGCGAAGGTGCGGTCCTGGTCCACGACGCTGCCCGGCCCTTCTGCCCGCCCGAGGTCGTCGATCGGTTGATCGCGGCCCTCGACAAGGCCGATGGCGCGGTGCCCGTACTCGCCGTCGCCGACACGCTCGCACAAGGCGCAGCTTTCCTCGACTCTCCCGTCGACCGGAAGCGCCTCCTCCGCGTCCAGACGCCGCAAGCCTTTCATGTGGAAGACCTAATCTATGCCTATGAGGAAGCCGGGCGAAGCGCTGCAACGGATGAGTCCACGGTCATGCTGGCTGCAGGACTGAAGGTGGCGACGGTCGAGGGCGATCCGATGCTCGAGAAGCTGACGACGCCGGGGGACTGGGCCCGAGCCGAAGCCATTCTCTCGTCTCGGCTGGTGCCGCGCACGGGCATGGGCTTCGACGTCCATGCCTTCGCTGGCGATGGGCCGATCATGCTTGGAGGGGTCGCCGTTCCGCACAGCCGCGGATTGGCGGGCCACAGCGACGCCGATGTCGTCCTGCATGCAATCACCGATGCCCTGCTGGGCGCGGGAGGTTTAGGAGACATCGGTGAGCATTTCCCGCCTTCGGATCCGCAGTGGAAGGGTGCCGCTTCGCACCTATTCCTCGCCCACACTGCTCGCCTCGTGCGCGACGGAGGCGGCATCGTCGACCATGTCGACGCGACGATCATTGCGGAGGAGCCTAAGGTGGGTCCGCATCGTTCTGCCATCCGCATGCGCGTTGCGGAGATTCTTCAATTGAAGCCGGACCAGGTGAGCATCAAGGCGACCACGACGGAGGGCCTGGGCTTCACCGGTCGCCGCGAGGGCATGGCAGCACAGGCAGTCGTCAGCATCAGGATGCCTGCAAGTGCCTGAGACACTCCTTCCCTCCGCGCTGGTGGACAAGGCACGCGAGGTCGTCGAGGCCAATCGCGTAGCGGGCAAGCGCATCGCGGTCGCTGAAAGCTGCACGGGCGGTCTCGTCAGCGCGGCTATCACGGAGATCGCCGGCGCATCCGACGTGTTCGAAGCCGGCTACGTCACCTATTCCAACGCAGCGAAAATCGAGGACCTCCACGTAAGCCAGGAAGTCGTCGAGACCTTCGGAGCGGTGAGCGTAGCCACGGCTTGGGCGATGGCGAGAGGTGCTTTGATGGCGTCCGATGCGGACATCGCCGTGGCCATTACGGGTGTCGCCGGTCCGGGCGGCGGTACTCCGACCAAACCCGTCGGAACGGTTGTCTTCGCTCGCGCAGAGCGTGGCAAAGACCCGTCGCAAATCTCTGCCGACCAAAGACATTTTGATGCCGAAGGCCGCGGCGGGGTCCGCCTTCAGGCGGCGCTTTGCGCGCTTGAACTGTTGATGCCGTAAAGGACCGCCGCCCGCTCCTCGAAGGCGCGGGTCATTCGGCGCAGAGCTCGGTCGAACATCTGGCCAGCCAGCGTCTCGAAAATGCGCGAGCGGAATGCAAAGTCCACGGAGAAGCAGAGGTTCGTTCCGCCGTCCGGCGCAGGATCGAACTTCCACTCGTTGTGCAGATACTTCAGCGGGCCCTCGACATAGTCGACGCATATCCGGTTCGGCCGCTCCTTCTCTACCCGGCTGGTGAAGCGCTCCTTGAACGCGTTGAAGCCAACAACAAGGTCGGCGACGGTCTCTTCAGGCGTCGATGAGCGGATACGGACGGCCACGACCCAGGGCAGGAATTCGTCGTAGCGGGCAACGTCCGCGACCAGGTCGAAGAGCTGTTCAGGCGTATAGGGGAGATGCTTCGTCTCGGTGTGACGCGGCATTAGCCGTTCGCCCGCTCCAGCTGTGCATTCCGGTTGGCCTGCATCTTCTTGAAGTCGTCGCCGGCGTGATAGCTCGAACGCGTCAGCGGCGATGCCGCTACGAGCAGGAAACCCTTCGCCCGCGCGATCGAGGCATAGGCGTCGAACGCCTGCGGGGTCACGAACTCCTCCACCTTCGCATGGCGTGGCGTCGGCTGCAGGTACTGGCCCATGGTCAGGAAATCGACGCCGGCGGAGCGCATGTCGTCCATCACCTGATGGACTTCGAGGCGCTGCTCGCCGAGACCGACCATCACGCCGGACTTGGTGAAAATGTGAGGCGCCTGGCGCTTGACACTTTCGAGCAGGCGGAGCGAGGCATAGTAGCGGGCACCCGGACGGATCGTCGGATATAGCCTCGGCACAGTCTCGAGGTTGTGATTGTAAACGTCGGGACCTGCCTCGACGATCGCGGCGACCGCCGTTTCGCTCTTGTTGCGGAAGTCGGGGGTCAGGATCTCGATCGTCGTATTCGGCGTGTTCCGGCGGAGCGCCTGGATTACCTTCACGAACTGCGAAGCGCCGCCATCCGGCAGATCGTCCCGATCGACCGAGGTCACGACGATATGCTCGAGGCCAAGCTCCGCGGCCGCCACCGCGACATTCTCCGGCTCCATCGGATCGACGGACTGGGGCATGCCGGTCTTCACATTGCAGAAGGCGCAGGCACGGGTGCACGTGTCGCCGAGGATCATCACGGTCGCGTGCTTCTTCGTCCAGCACTCGCCGATATTCGGACAGGCCGCTTCCTCACACACCGTCGCAAGACCGAGGTCGCGCATCAGGCGACGCGTTGAGTGGTAGCCGGGGCTGGTAGGCGCCTTCACCCGGATCCAGTCCGGCTTGCGCTGCCTCGGAACGGCGATGGGAGCGTTCATGCGCGCCAGATAGCGACTGGATCCGCCGCTTGCCACCCCTCCCCCGCTGCGGCTAGCGGACCTCATGCCCTACCTTAACCGGCTCATCGAAGGTTATCACCGCTTCCGCGAAAAGGATTGGGAGCATGAGCGAGAGCGTTGGTCGGAGCTCGCCGAGGGCCAGAGCCCCCGGGTGATGATCCTGTCCTGCGCAGATAGCCGCGTCGATCCTGCGCAGATCTTCGACGCTCGTCCCGGCGAGATGTTCGTGGTGCGCAACATCGCGGCGCTGGCACCGCCTTACGAAACCAGCCGCGGCTTTCACGGCGTGTCCGCCGCGCTGGAGTTCGCGGTGACGCAGCTGAAGGTCAGCGAAATCCTGGTGATGGGGCATGGGCTCTGCGGCGGCTGCGCGGCCGCGCTGACCGGCCAGTTCGACGAAACGGAACCCGGGGAAGGTCATTTCATCGCCGACTGGGTGCGGATGCTCAGTGGTGCTCGCGACGAGGTCAAAGCGCGTCACGAGGCGCTGGACCGCGCTGCGTTTCTCGAAATGGAGCGGGAAGCGGTGAAGGTCAGCCTTGCCAACCTGCGCACATTTCCGTGGATCGCAGAACGCGAACGCGCCGGCGAGCTGAAGCTCCACGGCGCGCACTTCTCGATTTCAGAAGGTAAGCTGTACGTGCTCGACGAGGCGGAAGCGGAGTTCCGCCCCGTCTAGCGTTTGCCGCCGCTCTAGCAGCGCGTGTTGTAGTCGTAGACCGGACGGCCGTACTGGTCGACGTAGTAGCAGTAGCCGCGCGTATCGCGATAATACTGCTTGCCCTTGATGACCGCGCCCAGGACGCCGCCAAGGACTGCACCGGCAACGGCACCCTCGACGGGGCTGACACCGCCGACGACGGCGCCAACCGCCGCGCCGCCTGCAGCGCCGAGCGCCGCACCCGTCGCCGCGCGACGAGCCTGGTCGTTATTGTTGCCGTAATAAGGGTCATTGTACCCGTACGGGTTCGTGGCGCAGCCGCTAACCGCTACGCTTGCGGCGAGAGCTGCCGTGATTGCAAACTTCTTCATAGAAACATCCTCCAAGCCCGTTATTCCTCCCAATGCGGGTTCAATTGCTCGAACAGCGTTTCGTTCCCGGGCGATCATTACGGCAAGCTAACATGAATGGATTCCGAACATGAATGACAGGCACGACGAGCGCGAAGACAACATTGCGCTGCTCATCGACGCCGACAATGCCAGTCCCGACCATTTCGATGAAGTATTGCTGGTGCTTGGCGAGCTCGGCACGATCAACATCCGGCGCGCATACGGCAACTGGGCGAAGGCAAGTCTGAAAGGTTGGGGAAACTTGACCGGCATCCACTCGATCGTGCCGATGCAGCAGTTCGACGTCGCCAAGGGCAAGAGCGCAACCGACATGCGCATGACCATCGATGCAATGGACCTGCTTTACCGCGGCCATGTCGACGGCTTCGGGATCATGTCGAGCGACAGCGACTTCCTCCCCCTCGCCCAGCGCATCCGGGAGGAGGGCCTGCCCGTCTATGGATTTGGAACCGCCAAGACGCCCCTCGGCTTCCGCCAGGCCTGCACGCGCTTCTTCGACATTGCAGCCTTGCAGTTGGACGACGAGGAGCAATCCACGGGCAATGCCGACGAACTCACGCTGCATCGCACCGTGGACGATGAGCTGATCGATCTGTTGGGCTCGGCCTACAAGGCCTCGAAGCGCGATGACGAGGGATATGCGTCGCTATCGGAGATGGGGCAGCGCGCCACTGCGGTCTCCAGCTTTGCAGCCCGCAACTACGGGTTCACTCGACTTTCGGACCTCATCAGGGCGATTCCCAACTTCGAGGTGAAGCCGGCGACGGATGGAAGCCTGCTCGTAAAGCGGCTGCGTTAGGGGTTCCTCCGTAGGCATCTGTGGCTAGCCGAGCACAGAATTCAGCTCCCGACAATTTCTTCACTTAAATCAGGAACTACTGCTTCTTGCAGCAGTTCACCGGGCACGAGAGACCAGAGCGGGCGTGCCGAATATCATGCTGGAGTCCAGCAAACCTGAAGACTTGCTCAATACCGCCTTGTCCGCGCTCAAGAGCGGCAGCGGATATGCTGCGGCGATCGACCGTATCCCCGTGCCCGTTTACACGACTGATGCGGAGGGCCGCGTAACATATTGGAACCAAGCTTGTATCGATTTCGCCGGGCGTGAGCCCCAGCTTGGGAGCGACCGGTGGTGTGTCACATGGCAGCTCTATACCGCCGACGGCGAACCTTTCCCGGATGGCGAGTGCCCGATGGCGAGAGCCCTTCGGGAGAAAAGTTCGGTGCGCAATGAGATCGCGATTGCAAAGCGCCCGGATGGCAGCAGGGTCGCGTTCCGAGCCTATCCCACGCCGCTGGCGGACGATTCCGGAGCGCTCACGGGAGCCATCAACATGCTCATCGACATCAGCGATGAGCAGTCCGAGATCCTCAAGGAACAGGCGTCACGCTGCCGCCGGCTGGCGCGTTCCACCAACGATGCCAACACCTCGACGATCTTGAAGGACATGGCGAACGGCTACGAAGAGACGGCTGCGCTGCTCCATCACGGCTGACTAGCCACTGGCTTACAATAGCTTCAGTTCGACCGTGACTTCGTCGCCCTCCACGATGGCGGTCTTCCGACACACATCGATCTTCACGGGCAAGAAATAGCCGCCGCCTTTCACCGGAAACACCGAGGTGCGCCAGGTGACGTCACCGATGCGCGCCTCAACCTTCACGGAGCGGAAGCCGCGCGGATTTTCCATGGCGTGCAAGAAGATCTCGCCGGATTCATCGAGGAGGCTCATGAAGTGAGAGCTGCCCTCCTCTCCCCGCCACAGCTTCAATGGCCCCGTGAAAGTGATCATACGGCCGAGACCGCTGCCGGCCCTTCTTTCAGCCGCCGCCGGTGTTCGCGCCAAGCCGTGTAGATGCCGCTCGCCGCGATCAGTGCCGCGCCGGTGATCGTGTGTGCGCTAGGGACGTCAGAGAAAAGAAGCCAGCCGTAGATGGTCGCTCCGACGATTTGCAGGTAATCGAAGGGCGAAACGACGGAGACCGGGGCGCGCAGCGAGTTGGTCATGAGCAGCTGACCGATCCCGCCCGCAAGGCCGCCTGCGGCAACAAAGGCGAACGCCTGCACCGGATGCGCATGGCCGAACACGGGCATCAGTAGTCCTCCCACGAGGATTCCGGCAACTGCAAACCAGAACACAATCGCCGAGATGTTCTCGCTGCGCTGGATTTGGCGCAGGGTCGTCGTCACTCCAGCCTGGCCGAGCGCGGCGATCAACGCGATCATGACACCAACTGCCGGGAGGCTCGATCCACCGGGACGAGCGACGATCAGCACGCCGATGAAGCCGACGACGACCGCGGCCCAGCGGTGGATTCGCACGTCCTCGCGAAGAATGAGGAAGGATAGGACGGTCGCGAAGATCGGCGCCGTGAAGTTGATTGCCGTGGCATCCGCCAGCGGCAGCAGAATGAGCGCTTGGAACGTCAGACCCATGGACGTGAGGCCGAGCGCGCTGCGCCACACGTGAGCTAGAGGCCGATTGGGCTTCAACGCCGCCAGATTCTCGGTCTGGAGCACCCAGAACAGGACGACCGGAAGGCTGAAGATCGAGCGATAGAAGACGAGCTCGGGCGCATTCATCCCGTCCATGGACGCGAGCTTCAGAAGCGCGCCCATGGTCGAAAAGCTCAGTCCGGAACCGAGCCGGCAGAGGATGCCGCTGACAACATGATCCTGATCACGTTGAGCGGCTCCCCTATGCATCGGACTACCGCGTCAGCTTGCGGTAGCTCATGCGGTGCGGGCGCGTGGCTTCCTCGCCGAGGTGACGAACCTTGTCTTCTTCGTAGGCTTCGAAGTTGCCCTCGAACCATTCGACCTGGCTGTCGCCCTCGAACGCCAGGATGTGCGTCGCAAGGCGGTCGAGGAAGAAGCGGTCGTGGCTGATAACCACGGCGCAACCGGCGAAGTTCTCGATCGCTTCCTCGAGCGCGCCCAAGGTCTCGACATCGAGATCGTTGGTCGGCTCGTCGAGCAGCAGGACGTTGCCGCCGCGCTTCAGCATCTTGGCGATGTTGACGCGGTTGCGCTCACCGCCGGACAGCTTGCCGACGTTTTTCTGCTGGTCCTGGCCCTTGAAATTGAAGGCACCGACATAGGCGCGCGTCGACTGGTCGTGGCCGTTGACCCTCATGTAGTCGAGGCCGTCCGAAATCTCTTCCCAGACGTTGTTCTTGTCGTTCAGGTGATCGCGACTCTGGTCGACGTAGCCCAAGTGCACGGTCGGCCCGATGTCGATCTCACCCGCGTCCGGCTTTTCCTGGCCCGTGATCAGCTTGAATAGTGTCGACTTGCCGGCGCCGTTCGGACCGATGACGCCGACAATGCCGCCCGGCGGAAGGGTGAACGACAGGTCCTCGAACAGCAGCTTGTCGCCATAGGCCTTGGTGACGTTCTTGACCTCAATGACCTTGCCGCCGAGCCGCTCCGGTACCTGGATGAGGATCTCGGCCTTGCCCGGGACTCGCTTCTCCTGGGAGGCGACGAGCTGGTCGAACTTGGCGATACGCGCCTTCGACTTGGTCTGACGGCCCTTGGCTCCCTGACGGATCCACTCGAGCTCGTCCTTGATCGCCTTCTGGCGCCCCGATTCCTCGCGATCCTCCTGTTCGAGGCGCTTGGCCTTCTTCTCCAGGTACGTCGAATAGTTGCCCTCGTACGGGAAGTACTTCCCGCGATCGATCTCGAGGATCCACTCGACGACATTGTCCAGGAAGTAGCGGTCGTGGGTAATCATCAGCACCGCACCCGCATATTCCTTGAGGTGCTGCTCCAGCCACTGGACACTCTCCGCGTCGAGGTGGTTGGTCGGCTCGTCTAGAAGCAGGATCGAGGGCTTCTGGATCAGCAGGCGGGTCAGCGCGATGCGGCGCTTTTCACCGCCGGAAAGGCTTTCGACCGACCAGTCGGACGGCGGACAGCGCAGCGCTTCCATCGCGACTTCCAGCTGGTTGTCCAGCGTCCAGCCGTCGACGGCGTCGATCTTGCCCTGGAGTTCGCCCATTTCCTCCATCAGCGCGTCGAAGTCGGTGTCTTCCTTCGGATCGCCCATCTCGGCCGAAATAGCGTTGAAGCGGTCGACCATGTCCGCGACCTCGCGCGCGCCGTCCTTGACGTTCTCGAGCACCGTCTTGCTAGGATCGAGCTGCGGCTCCTGGGGCAGATAGCCGACGGTTACGTTTTCACCCGGCCAGGCTTCACCCTGGAAGTCCTTGTCTATGCCCGCCATGATCTTCATCAGCGTCGACTTGCCGGCGCCGTTCGGGCCGACGATGCCGATCTTGGCGCCGTGATAGAACTGCAGGTTGATGTTATTCAGAACCGGCTTCTGGGCGCCGGGGAAGGACTTCGTCATGTCCTTCATCACAAAAGCATATTGGGCGGCCATGGGGTCGCGTCTGTCCTTCAGGAGTACGGGAATTGGACGCGAGTTAGGCGATGGGGCGCCTAATTTCCACCCCGGTCAGTCGCGGCCGACCATCTCCTCGGCATTCGCGAACCTGTAGCCCTTGAACTGCTCGCGCAGGCGAAGCTTGGACAGCTTGCCCGTCGCCGTGTGGGGAAGCTCGTCGACGAATTCGATGGCGTTGGGCAGCCACCATGACGCGACGTGGCCGCGCAGATGTCCGATGATCTCCTCGGAAGTGACGTCACTGCCGTTCGCTCGGACCACGCAGAGCAGCGGCCGTTCGTCCCACAGGGGATGCGGGATGCCGATGGCGGCCGCCTCCGCAACCCCCGGGTGACATACCGCGGCATTCTCCAATTCGATGGAGCTGATCCATTCGCCGCCGGACTTGATGACGTCCTTGGAGCGGTCGGTGATCTGCATGGTCCCATCGGGGTGGATGCAGGCCACGTCGCCGGTATCGAACCATTGCTCGTCGTCAGTCGCGTCCTGATCGGCCTTGAAGTAGCGCTTGATCACCCATGGTCCGCGGCACTGAAGCCGGCCGGACGACTTGCCGTCGCGCGGCTGGACTACCCCCTCGTCGTCCACAATGCGAAGCTCGACGCCAAAAGGCGCCCTTCCCTGCATCGCGATGTGATCCACCTGCTCCTCGTCGTTGAGGTCGCTCCAGTTCGTCGGGCGAGCGCCGCAGGTGCCGATAGGCGACGTCTCGGTCATTCCCCAGGCGTGCGTGACGTCAACACCACGGTCGCGGAGCCAGCGGATCATGGCTCGCGGAGCGGCCGAGCCGCCGATCGTCACCTTTTTCAGGTCGCCGAGCTCTTCACCGGTACGCTCGATATGGTCGATCATCGTCAGCCACACCGTCGGAACGCCCGCCGAGTGGGTGACCTTCTCCTCGCGAAAGAGCGCGCACATCGTCTCCGGGCGGTAATCCGCCGAAAGAACCAACTTCGCCCCCGTCGCGGGAGCGGCCCAGGGCACACCCCAGGCATTGGCGTGAAACATCGGCACGATTGGAAGGACCACGGCTTGCTGTGCGAGGCCCATGATGTCGGGGCCGATCTCAGCCAGCGTGTGCAGCATGGTAGAGCGATGTTCGTAGAGGACACCCTTTGGGTTGCCCGTCGTTCCGCTGGTATAGCAAAGGCCGATCGGATCGCGTTCGTCGCCATCCGCCCAGGTGTAATTCCCATCTTCGGCATCGATCCATTCGCGAAAGCCGGGCTGGCCCGGATCGGGATCGAAGCAGATGAAATGCTCGATCGTCGTCCACTTCGGTTTCATCCGCTCGACGATCGGCGTGAAGGCGCGATCATAGAGGAGAACGCGGTCCTCCGCGTGGTTCGCGATATATTCCAGCTGGTCGTCGAACAGGCGCGGATTGATCGTGTGGAGGATCGCGCCCATCCCGGTCGTGCCATACCACGATATCAGGTGATGCTCGTGGTTCATGCCCAGCGTCGCAACGCGATCCCCGCGCTTGATGCCGAGGCGCTCCAGCGCCTGCGCCATCTTGCGGGCATCGAGGGCAACCTTGCCCCAGGTGGACCGCGTCTTGCGGCCGTCAGCCCAGGCGGTCACGACCTCGCCGCCCGCATGCTCGCGTTCGGCGTGGTCGATCAGCCGCGTGACGCGCAGCGACCAATCTTGCATTGCTCCTAGCTGCACCGCTCTCTCCCCAGCAGGCACTCAACAGTGTGGCTGGGTTCAGTGGCGCAGACAACTCGTTTAAATTTGCTACCCAGCGACGGGGACTAGCGAAACTGTGACAGCTAGAACGGCAGCTTCATTCCCGGCGGCAGAGGCAGGCCGCTGGTGACCTTTTGCATCTCCGTATTCGCGGCCTGATCGGCCTTGCCGCGAGCATCGTTGATGGCGGCGGCGATCAGATCCTCGACCATCGTCTTCTCTGACGGCTGAAGCAGGCTCTCGTCGATCGATACACCGAGGATCGTGCCCTTGGCCGTGGCGCGCACTTTCACGAGACCGCCGCCCGCCAGCCCTTCGACCTCGATGCTTTCGAGGCTTTGCTGGGCCTTTTGAAGCTCGTTTTGCGCGTTCTGCGCCATCTCCATGAGCTTGTTGAGGTCTAGGTCGGGCATCTCAGGCGCCTTTCGTGGAAGCAAAGGACTCAAGCGTAGCGTCCGGGAAAGCCTCGAACGCCGCGCGGACCGCAGGATCCGCGAGTACTTCAGAGCGAACGCGCTCCTCGGCCATTTTCTCCTGATCGAGAAGCGACGGCTCGCCGGCCTCGTCGGAAAGGGACACTTGCCAGGGCGCCCCGGTCGCCGCTTTGAGAGCGGCTCCGAGGTCTCGCGGCCAATCGCCGCCCAACGGTCGCGTTGGCCTCAGCACCAGCTCTGGCGGGGCGAAGCGCACCAGTCCAACCTGATCATGGAGTTGGACGGCGATCTGATGCTTCCCATTCTTCTCGAGCAAAGCGATCAGCGCCGGGAAGTCTGAAGGGAGTTGTGCAGTTGGGCCGGTGAGCTTTGACGAGGCACTTGGCGCGACGGGAGCCGCGGCAGCCTCGCCCGACAGGCGGGACAGAACGGCTGCGGGGTCCGGAAGGTCGGCTGCGTGAATGAGCCGCAGAAGCGCCATCATCGCAGCTTCGCGCGGGTCGGGAGCGATCTGGACGTCAGCCAGACCCTTCAAGAGCATCTGCCAGACGCGGTGGATCTGCCCCCAGCCCAGCTGATCGGCCAAGCGCTCCGCGGCGTCGCGCTGCTCTGCCGGGAGACCTTCGGCGGCCGCACCCGCCTTGGTGCGCGTGGCGAAATGAAGCTCTTCCATCAGGCCGCGCAGGAGCGCGCTCGGATCCATGCCAAGGTCGTGCGCTTCGTCGAGATCCAGCAAAGTGGAAGCCGCGTCGCCGGCGAGCGCATGCTCGAGCAACCGCCGGATGCGTCCGCGGTCCGCGAGACCCAACATGTCGCGCACCTGCTCGGCGGTAACGGTCCCGCCACCATGAGCGATTGCCTGGTCGAGGATCGACAAGCCGTCGCGCGCTGACCCTTCGGCCGCGCGCGCAATCATGCGCAGCGCATCCTCTTCGACCTCGACGCCCTCGGCTTCGGAAACGTCGGCGAAATGGGCCGCCAGCTTCTCCGCGGGGATGCGCTTGAGGTCGAAGCGCTGTGTCCGAGACAGCACCGTCAGCGGAACCTTGTCCACCTCGGTCGTTGCGAAGAGGAACTTCACATGCTCAGGCGGCTCCTCAAGAGTTTTCAACAAGGCGTTGAAAGCACTCTTTGAAAGCATGTGGACTTCGTCGATGATGTAAATCTTGTAGCGGGCGTTGACGGACGCATAACGTACCGCATCGATGATCTCGCGGACGTCGTCCACACCCGTGTGTGATGCGGCGTCCATTTCGATCACATCGATGTGTCGTCCCTCGGCGATCGCCTTGCACTGTTCGCAGACGCCGCAGGGCGCGATGGTCGGACCACCCTGCCCGTCCGGGCCGACGCAGTTGAGCGCCTTGGCCACGAGACGAGCGGTCGAAGTCTTTCCGACCCCACGAACGCCAGTCAGCAGGAATGCATGCGCAATGCGGCCGCGCGCGATCGCATTCGCCAGCGTCTGCACCATCGCGTCCTGGCCGATGAGCTCGGAGAAATTCTGCGGGCGGTACTTGCGGGCAAGCACGCGATAGGGAGAGGCAGCAGCCTTCTGAGGCACCTCGGGCAGATCGAGGCCGAGGCCAGGCGATTCGGGTTCGTCCATCAGCTTTGGTTTAGGGGCGCTGGTGGGTCCGCGCCAAGGGCTGGAGGTGGGAGCCGGAACGACCCGAGACGAAATCGTTGTGGCTGCTTCCTTCCGGATCTGACCAGGTTGGCGACAGCCTCGTCCGCCCGACTCCCGCGGCGCATATGGGTGAAGAGCTTGGACCGTGCAAGCTTGCCGCTATCCGCGCTCCTTCATTGGCCATTCACGCAGCCCGCCGGATGTCGCATTGGCTGAGCCGGAGGCGCCCGCATGTTACTTTTCGCTTTGATCCCGTTTCTCGCTGCCGCCGCGCAGGCGAGCGGAGCGCCGTCACCCATCGTCGTCACGGCATATCCTTGGGCGCCGTTCATCAGCCCGATGGGAGAGCCGTTTCGGTCACGGGCGTCGACTGACGATCCGTTCGCGCGTTGGTTTCGCGAGGCTGACCGCAACCAGGACGGGGTGCTGACGTCCGACGAGATGCGTGCCGACGCCGAACGGTTCTTCGCCAGGCTGGACGCCAATCAAGACGGGAGAATCGATTCCGAGGAACGCATGGCCTACGAAGCGGAAATCGCACCGGAGGTTGAGTCCAACTCAAAGTGGAAACAGACCCGGCAGGAGATCGCCGCGGAGCGTTGGTCAGATGATGATTCGGAACGAAGCGACCGAAGACGGCGATGGGCGAAGGATGTCGATGGATATCAACCCGACGGCCTTCAGGGCGCAGCCCGATACGGCTTGCTCAATCTCCCGGAACCCGTTGCAGGAGCGGATGCGGATTTCGACCGGTTCGTCTCACTGGACGAATTCAGACGCGCCGCCTCCTATCGATTTCAGCTGCTGGACAGCGACCACACAGGCAGGCTCACGTTTGACAGCCTGAAAGATCTTCTACCCTCCCGACCGAAGGAGGGACAGCGCGTCAAACGCCCCAAGAAAACCCACGACACGAGAATCGGTCTTCCGCTGCCAGAAGGGAACTAGCTGGCCGCGCGTCCCTCAGTGCGCTCACGACCTTCTTCAGCCGTACAGCCAGTTCTTGGACCCGGCGGGAATGCGAACGTCGAGCGTCTCCATCCCCTCAGACAGGATGATCTGGCAGGCTAGCCGTGACGTGCGCGTCGCATGAGCGGCGAGATCGAGCAGATCCTCTTCTTCGTCGCTCGCGCGCGGCAGCTTCGCGAAATCCGATTTGTCGACGATCACGTGGCAGGTCGAACAGGCCATCACGCCTTCGCAGGCGCCTTCGAGTGGCTGGTCCGCCGCCCAGGCGATATCGAGCAGGCGCGTGCCCGCCTTGGCCTCGACTTCCTTGTCGAGCGTGCCATCCGGCTTGTGAAAGCGCACCTTGATCACGCGGCGAGCCCCTGTTGGTCGCGAGCAGTGGCGTCAATCCGTCGAACGGCGCTCACGAGCTCTTCCTCGCCGGTGTAACGTCCGAAGCCGAGGCGGATCGATGATCGTGCCTCGCGATCGCTGAGCCCGATCGCACGCAACACGTGGCTGGGGCGCCCTGATCCGCTCGCGCAGGCGCTTCCGAGCGAGAAAGCGATGTCGCGAAGGTCGGAAATGAGACGCGCCGCATCGAGACCTTCACGCCGGATGTTTAGATTGCCGTGGTAACGGGCTTCAGCGCTGCCGTTCACGGTCCAGCCGGGGCCGAGCTCTGCGACGGCCGCATTCCAAAGGCGCTCCACGTGCTCGTCGTCCCTTTCGCGACGCTCTGACGCCAGCTTCGCCGCAGCGCCGAAGCCGACGCACAAAGCCGGCGAAAGCGTTCCGGAGCGAATGCCCATCTCCTGACCACCGCCGTGGATCAGTGGGGTCGGCTGGAGGCCGTCGCGCATCCATAGCGCGCCGATTGCCTTCAGCCCGTGAATCTTGTGAGCAGACACGGCAAGGAGGTCCGGCCCCTCCGGGATGGTCACCCGGCCCAGCCCCTGGACCGCATCGCATAGCATCAACGCTCCGGCGTCGTGCGCGAGCGCTGCAATTTCGGCGATCGGCTGGATGACGCCGATCTCATTGTTCACAAGCATGACGGCCACGATCGCGACGTCGTCGCGCAAAGCTGCCTTGACGTCATCGAGGCTCAGCAGGCCGTCGGGACCAACGGGCAAGCGCGTCACTTCGTGGCCCCGACGCTCGAGCCACTCGCACGTGTCGAGCACTGCGGCATGCTCCGTCCCGACGGTGACGGTGCGAGTCCGGCCCGTGGGCGCTTTCTCCAAGCTGCCCTTCAGCGCCCAGTTCAGGGCTTCCGTCGCGCCCCCGGTGAAGGCCAGACCTCCGCCCGAAAGGCCGATCGCCCGCTCGACCTGCTTCCGTGCAACCTCGATGACCGCGGCAGCTTCCCGCCCCGAGCGCGAAGGCGAGTGCGGATTGGCGAACTTCTCCTCCACCCAGGGCGCCATCGCCTCTGCAACCTCGGGAGCCACGGGGGTCGTCGCCTGGTAATCGAGGTAGATCATGCTGCTCTCTACGAAGCCCTGTCGTGGATGCGCCGCCATTCGCCGAGGAAGCGGTCGACGTCGGCTTCGCCGGTATCTGCCCCGAAGCTGACCCGAACGAAGCAGGAGGCGATTTCAGCCGGTAGTCCCATCGCTTCGAGCACGACGCTCGGCTTCATACTTCCGGATGAGCAGGCGCTGCCCGCCGACACGGCAATTCCCGCAAGATCGAACTGCACCAGCTGGCTCGAGCTCGCGACCCCGGGCATCGCGTAGGACCCGATGGTGGCAATGCGGGGACTCTCTCCGGCGACGATCACCCCGCCCGCGTCGACGATGCCCGTCTCCACGCGCGAACGAAGCGCGGTCAAGCGATCCATGTCGTACGGCTGAGCAGTCAGAGCCGCGGCAAAGCCAGCCGCACTCGGCGCATCCTGCGTTCCCCGGCGATTTCCCCTCTCTTGCCCGCCGACCGGCTCCAGCGTCGAGGAATCCTTGACCAGGAGAACGCCGACGCCGGGCGGGCCGCCAAGCTTGTGCGCACAGGCCGCGATGAAGTCAGCGTCGGGAAGCGGCATCTTACCGGCGCTCTGTGCGCAGTCCGCGAGAAGTAGCGATCCGGCATCGCGAACTCGGGCCGCAATGCGGTCGAGCGGCTGGATGACGCCCGTCTCATTGTTCACCTGCTGGATCGCAACGAGCGCTGGTCCCGCGGTCAATGCGGTATCGAGAGAGGCTTCGTCGATTAGGCCATCCTGCCGAACGCGCAGGACCTTCGATCCGGGCCCCATCGCATGCGGCACGATCGCATGCTCCGTCGCGCCGTGTGCGCGTCCCGAAATCCGCGCCCGCTTCGCGACGATCTCGACCGCCTCGCTGGCGCCCGAAGTGAAGATGACGTCATGGCGCCAATCGAGCGCTTCGGCGATATCCTGGCGGGCCTTCTCGAGAGTCGATCGGGCAGCTCGCCCTTCCGCGTGAGGAGAGCTGGGATTGGCCCACGTCTCGAGCGCCTGAGCAATGGCGGCGAGCGCAGCCGGCAGCACCGGTGTCGTCGCTGCGTGGTCGAGATAAAGTCGATTCGAAGCGGTCAATTCTAGCGGATTCCTGCAGATTGCCAGTTTGAAGCCCTCGCCTATATAGGACCCGCCGCCGCGGTGCACCCGCACTCGCGGCTGAAGCCGTTATCGCGAACACACGGAATTCCATGCCCGAAGTCATTTTTCCCGGCCCGGAGGGGCGTCTCGAAGGTCGTTTTCATCCCGGCACGCGTCCCCGCGCGCCTGTCGCCCTGATCCTGCATTCGCATCCGCAGGCGGGTGGCACGATGAACAACAAGATCGTGCAGCTGCTCTACCAAACCTTTGTGAAGCGCGGCTTTGCGACGCTCCGCTTCAACTTCCGCGGCGTCGGCAAGAGCCAGGGAACGTTCGACAACGGCATCGGCGAGCTTTCCGACGCAGCCAGCGCGCTCGATTGGGTGCAGCAGATCCATCCCGAGGCCGAGACGACTTGGGTCGCCGGCGTCAGCTTCGGCGCCTGGATCGGCATGCAGCTGCTCATGCGTCGTCCCGAGATCCGCGGCTTCATTTCGATCGCACCGCCGGCGAACATGTACGACTTCAGTTTCCTCGCCCCCTGCCCCTCTTCGGGGATCATAATCCAGGGCGAGGCGGACGAAGTCGTAACACCAAGCGCGGTCCAGAAGCTGGTCGACAAGCTTCGAACGCAGAGGCACATCACCATCCATCACGACCTCATCCCGGGCGCGAACCACTTCTTCGCAAACGAGCTCGATCTGCTGATGAAGAGCGTGGACGATTATCTCGACATGCGCCTCGCCACCGACCCGATCCGTCCGGCGACGATCTCCAAGCGCTAGAGCGTCCAGATCAGGACATTGCCGATCAAGACCACGGCCGCGGCGAGCATCAGCAGCCCGCGGCCGCGATCGGCCTTGCGCCGCGCGAGCCGGATCCCTCCGATCGCGAGCAGGAGCGCGGCGATCATCGCGACCGCCATGACTGCTGACGTCAGATCGCTCAAAACAGGTTCCCAGTTTCACTAAGGCTTAACATGTGCTGCCGCATGAAGGCAGGCATGCGCATAGAAGAGCAGCAGGCGCGCCTCGAAGAGGCGTTCGACCGGATCGAGGAAACGATCCTGCCGTGCATCGCCATGATGCTGGAATCCCTGCTGGACGCATCGAAGAGCATCGCTGAGACCGACCCGAAGGCGCTCGCGGCTGAGCTGCAGATCCTTGCGGCGGAGCTGGAAGAGCTGACCCGCGCCGTGGAGCGCAGCAGCCCTGTCCATCTCGAGCCCGGCGAGTACAAGACGGCGGCCGCTTAGGCTTCGACCGACACGATCTCGGCATGAAGCGCCGGATCGACATTCCCTCCAGACAGCACGACGACGGTGCCTTCCTCCGGCGCGACCTTCCCAGCCAGAAGAGCTGCAAGTGCCGCCGCGCCGCCCGGTTCGACAGTCAGCTCGTGCTTCTCCCAGGCCCAACGAATGGCGTCGCGGACTTCGGCGTCGCTAACGAACAGGGCCTGCGATGCGCGTTCGCGGAGGATACCGAACGTGATCGGCGACACGCGGGGCGTCTGTAGCGCGTCGCAGAGCGTGGGAGGCGCATCCACGCCAACCGGGACGATCTCACCCCCTTCCAACGAATGCCGCATGTCGTCCCAGCCTTCGGGCTCGACGATAACGATCTCCGCGTCGGGACAGGCGAGCGCGATCCCAGACGCGAGCCCGCCGCCACCGCACGGAACGATGATGCGTCGAGGCGGCTCGGGCATCTGCTCGAGGATCTCCAGGCCTGCAGTACCCTGCCCCGCAACGATAGCGGGATCATCGAAGCTCGGAACGACCGTGGCGCCGCCCTCCGCAGCCAGCTTCGCAGCGATTTCCTCGCGGCTCTCCCTGTAACGGTCGAAAAAGACGATCTCGGCTCCCTCGGCGCGCGTTCCCTCGATCTTCACGCCCGGGGCGTCCGACGGCATGACGATGATCGCACGCATACCCAGCCGACGAGCCGCGATCGCCACTCCGCGGGCGTGATTGCCCGAGGAGAACGCCACCACGCCCCGCTTCCGCTCGTCTTCGGAAAGCTGGAGCAGCCGGTTGCTCGCGCCCCGAAGCTTGAAGGCCCCGCCGGTCTGAAGGCACTCGCACTTCAGCCAGATTCGTTGTCCTTCGAAATCCGATTCGATCAGCGGGGTACTTTCCACCGACGCTGAGATGCGTTCCCCGGCAGCGATTACGTCGTCTCTTGTGACGATTGGGGTGGTGCTCAACTCTCTGAATTTCCTACCGTTTCGATCAACCGTTGCAGCTCGGCGACAAATGTTCCGACGAATTCACTTGAGGGGGCAAAAAACCTTTACTTAACCGGACCCCCTACATATATCGCGCCTCCGCTGCCCCATGGGACTTCCAACCGCAAGGCAGCTCTTTCGTCGAACTACCCAGTTGGAGGTCCCTTGAGTTGCACAAGCACCATAGCGCGCTGGGGCTAGCTGCCACCCCGTCCGGCATCCTGAGCGGTGCCGATATCGCAAAGCTTCGTCCGGTTCAGCCGGTCACTCTCCTGCGTCCGCATGCCGCGCGTCGCGCTGCCCGTTTCTTCGCCGAGAAGTTTCCAGGCCGCTCGCTCTATGCGGTGAAGGCGAACCCCTCGGCGGACCTGCTGAAGGTGCTGTGGAACGCGGGTGTGACCCACTACGACGTAGCGTCGATCGGTGAAGTGCGGCTGGTCCATGACACGCTGCCCGAAGCCGTTCTCTGCTTCATGCACCCGGTGAAGGCGGCTGAGGCGATCGCCGAGGCGTATTTCGAGCATGGCGTGAAGACCTTCAGCCTCGACACGCTCGAGGAGTTGGAGAAAATCGTCGAGGCGACGTCGAAGGACGGTGTCCCCGCGACCGATCTCAATTTGCTTGTCCGCCTCCAGGTGAACAACGAGCATGCCAAGCTCAGCCTCGGTGCCAAGTTCGGCGCACAGGCCGAGGACGTGAAGGCGCTTCTCTTCGCGACCCGCCAGGCGGCCGATGCCCTCGGCATCTGCTTCCACGTGGGCAGCCAGGCGATGAGCCCGGCGGCCTACGCCGAGGCGATGGGCCGCGTTCGCGATGCGATCGTACAGGCCGCGGTCACCGTCGACATCGTCGATGTCGGAGGCGGCTTTCCGTCCTGGTATCCGGGCATGGAGCCTCCGCCGCTCGAGAACTACTTCGCCATCATCCACGAGAGCTTCGAGAAACTGCCGATAAGCTACTCGGCCGAGCTGTGGTGCGAGCCGGGCCGTGCCCTGTGCGCCGAGTACAGCAGCATCGTCGTCCGCGTCGAAAAGCGTCGCGGCAGCGAGCTGTACATCAATGACGGCGCCTATGGTGCGTTGTTCGACGCTGCGCACATCGGCTGGCGCTATCCGGTGCGGCTGCTACGCGACGAGGAATCGGACGTTCGGCCGATCGAGTTCAGCTTCTACGGCCCGACTTGCGACGATCTCGACCATATGGCTGGCCCGTTCGAGCTTCCGGCCGACGTTCAGGCCGGCGACTATATCGAGATCGGCATGCTCGGTGCCTATGGCTGCGCCATGCGCACCGGCTTCAACGGCTTCGGTACGGAGCGGACGGAAATCGTCCAGGACGAGCCGATGGCCAGCCTTTATGCGGCCGTCGAGCACAGGCGCTCGAACGTCGTAAAGCTGTAACCGTTTCTCCCCTTCCGTTGCGACGGAAGGGGAGCTAACCGCCGCGCGCGGCATTTTCGGGGTGAGGCTGTCCCCCGCATGAAACGACATGCCCTTTTTGCTGAAGCCGGGCTCGACCGCGAGGCCGGCGCCTATTGGAGCATGAAATGACGACCGATACGCTGAACAAGGTTCAGGACGCCGACCGGATCAACGATACCCGTAAGGCGGAACTGCTCGCGACGCCGATCGAGCACATCGACATCACCAAGTTCGACGCCCGCCCGATCATCGATTCGATGGGCAAGATGAGCTTCACCAGCCGCGACCTGTCGCGCGCCACGGGCATCTACAACACGATGCTCGAGGACAAGGATTGCTCGATTATCCTGGTGATCGCGGGCTCGACCTCCGCCGGTGGCTGCATGGATCTCTACGCAGAGCTCGTGAAGTCCAACATGGTCGACGCGATCGTCGCCACCGGCGCCTCGATCGTCGACATGGATTTCTTCGAAGCGCTTGGCCACAAGCACTACCAAGCCAATGAAATTCCTGACGATGATACGCTTCGGTCGCTCTACATCGACCGCATCTACGACACGTACATCGACGAGCAGCAGCTTCAGGATTGCGACTTCACGATCGGCAAGATCGCCGACAGCCTGGAGCCGCGCGCCTACTCCAGCCGCGCGTTCATCCGCGAGATGGGCAAGTGGCTGAGCGAGGGCAACGCCAAGAAGCAGGGCAGCCTCGTGCAGCTCGCCTATGAGCATGACGTGCCGATCTTCTGCCCGGCGTTCGTCGACAGCTCCGCGGGCTTCGGGCTCGTGAAGCACCAGGTCGACGCCATGAAGCGCGGCGGCCACTACATGGTGCTCGACGCGATCGCGGACTTCCGTGAGCTGACCGACATCAAGATCAAGGCGGGCACCACTGGCCTGCTGATGATCGGCGGCGGCGTTCCGAAGAACTTCACGCAGGACACGGTCGTCTGCGCCGAGATCCTCGGCCACGAGGATGTCGAGGTCCACAAGTATGCGGTGCAGATCACCGTTGCGGACGTCCGCGACGGCGCCTGCTCCTCCTCGACGCTTCAGGAAGCGGCGAGCTGGGGCAAGGTTTCGACCGCGATGGAGCAGATGGTGTTCGCCGAGGCGACCAGCGTCCTTCCGTTGCTCGCGTCTGACGCATGGCATCGCGGCGCTTGGCGCAATCGCGAGAAGCGGCGCTTCGCCAAGCTTTTCGACTAGGATTGCCAAGCGGTACGAAGTGAAGCAGCCTCCCCCTGGGAACAGGGGGAGGCTTTTTCATGCAGTACAGCCCAATTCTCGCGCCGGTCGTTGCACTGGTCGCGTGGACGCTCGTCATGCTGGTGTGGATGGCGATCGCACGCCGGGCAGCATTCGCGAAACTCGGCATCAATTGGGGGACGATCCCGCGCGGCTCCCGGGGAGTGAACCTCGACGGGCGGGCGCCCGACGAGGCCCAATGGCCGTCCCACAACTACAATCACCTCATGGAACAGCCCACGATCTTCTATGCGATCGCGCTGACCCTCGCGATGATGGATATGGGCCACGGCCTCAACTACTGGCTGGCCTGGGGCTATGTCGGGCTGCGCATGATCCACAGCATCGTGCAGTCGACCGTGAACATCGTGGCCATCCGGTTCCCGATCTTCGCTTTGGCCTCACTGTGCCTGCTGGCATTGACCGTGCACGCAGGCGCCCGGATCCTGCACGACTGCCTCGGTACCGGAGTTTTCGTGCACTAGCGGCTGAAGGCCGCCGCAAGCTCCACGTGAGTCGACCAGCGAAACTGGCCGACCGGACGGACCCATTCGAGCGAATAGCCGCCGTCGACGAGCATCCTGGCGTCGCGGGCGAAGGTCGCCGGATTGCAGCTCTCGTAGGCGATCTTCCGAACGGCTGAGCCTGCAAGAGCATTCATCTGCTGCTCCGCTCCCGCCCTCGGGGGGTCGAGAACGACGGCGTCGAAGTTGTTGATTTCGCTAACGTCGAGCGGTCGACGATACAGATCGCGATGTTCGACCGCGATCGTGGAAGCCGCGCGCTTCAGCGCCAGCACGGCGTCACGCGACGCCTCGGCCGCATAGACCTTCCCCTTCAGCGCAAGCGCGAACGTGCCGAGGCCAGCGAAGAGATCAGCTATCCTCTCTGCGTTCCCCACAGCCTCTCGGACGCAGTCAACCAGCGCAGCCTCGCCGTCCGCCGTCGCCTGGAGAAATGCGCCGACGGGAAGAGTCACCGGCGTGCCCGACAGCGAGATCGTTGTCGGGACAGGCTCGAAGAGCGTCTCTGGACCGAGACCCTGGTCGATCGACAGCCGCGCGAGCTTGTGGCGCTCGCAGAAGGCGGTCAGCGCCTCCATCGCCTGCAGTCCCTGCGGCTCAACGCCCTTCAGCATGACGTCAACGCCCTGATCGACCAGCGTCAGCTGCACCTCTCCCGTCCTCCGCGGCATCAGGAGACCCGCGATCAATTCGCGCAGCGGACCGACCAACTCGACGAGTTCTGGCCTGAGGATATGGTTCTCGCGCATGTCCACGATGCGATGGGATTTGGCGGCGTTGAAGCCGACGACAGCTCCTTTTCCGACTTTCAGCGCACGCAGCGTGGCTCGGCGGCGGCTGTTCGGGGGCGAGAGGTGCGGGACCCGAACCTCGGCCTGCAGATCGTGCTGGTCAAGCGCGGTCTCTAAGCGAGAGACGAGGTAGGATCGGTAGGCCTCGTCATCGACGTGCTGGAGCTGGCACCCACCGCACTCGGGAAAGTGCCGGCAAGGCGGCTTCTGATGGTGAGGCCCTGGTGTGAGGCTCCCATCGTCGGTGATCGTATCGCCCGGCACTCCGAACGGCACGTGACGCCCCGACGCGGTGACACCGTCTCCGCGGGCGGCAATCCGGACGACGTCCTCAGGCATCGACGAGCGACAGAGCCTTCGGGATGGCCGCAATGAGATCGTCGGCGATCATGCTCGGACCAGCGATCTCGGCCGCGCGGCCATGCAGCCAGACGGCGGCACAAGCAGCCTCGAACCCGTCGAGCGCGCGCGCACGCATGGCGGCGATCATTCCCGCGAGGACGTCGCCCGTTCCGGCGCTCGCGAGCCAAGCGGGTGCGGGCAGAGCGAAGCCGAGCCGCCCGTCATCCGCAGCCACCACCGTATCCGGCCCCTTGTAGACGACGACGGCGCCGGAGCGGCGCGCCGCTTCCAGCGCCCGATCGGCTTTCGAGCCTTCCAGCCTGCCGAAGAGGCGCTGAAACTCGCCTTCGTGGGGCGTGACGATAGCATTTTGGCCCCGCAGCCGCTCCGGATCGCCCAGGTGGGTGATGCCGTCAGCGTCGATCACCTTCGGAACATGCGACGTGAGCGCCATGGTAAGCACCTGCGGCAGGTTGCCCATCCCGGGGCCTACGAGCAGGCAGCCGATACGCTGGTCATTGATCTCGGCGGTGTCGGTCTGGACGATCGCAGACGGAAGACCGTCGATGCTGCGGGACGTGCTGACGCGCACATAGCCAGCACCGGACCGCGCCGCGGCCTTGGCCGCCAAGGCGATGGCGCCAGGCATTGTCCCGGCCAAGGCATGCACAAGCCCGCGGGAATATTTGTGCGCGTCGGGCTTCAGCGGCGCCAGCCGTGGTTGGCCGATCTCGGCCCACGCGCTCGTTGCATCAACGCCGATGTCCGCCAGCACGACGCGACCGCATTTGTGGCTAGCCGGGAAGAGACGGTGGCACGGCTTCAGCGCCCCAAAGGTCACGGTCAGGTCGAAATCCGGAACGGGACTTAGCTCGACGCCAGAGTCACTCTGTACTCCGCTCGGCAGGTCGCAGGCCACGCGCACGTGGGCTTCCGTCGCAAGCCTGGATAATATCAAAACTACAATATCTTCCAGACCGCGCTTGAGGCCGGTTCCGAATAAAGCGTCAATCAGCAGCGGCGCGGATTTAGTCTCCTCACTGAGCGTCTCGACATCACCTTCCCACTGATCGCGCGCCCATTTCGCGGCATCGCTCTTCGGTTCGCCGAGAGCGGCAATCCGAACAGGCACACCATGCTTCGCGAGGTGTCTTGCCGCGACGTAGCCGTCGCCGCCATTGTTGCCGGGCCCCACGAGAATAAGGATGGGCATCTTGCCTGCATAGAGGTAGGCGGCTTCTGCCAGTGCTGCGCCGGCCCGCTCCATAAGCGTTTCAACCGCAGTCCCAGCGTCGATCGCCTCCTGCTCGGCGGCAATCATTTGCGCTGTCGTGAGGATGGGGCGGTCGCCGGTCATTGCGGGCGCCTTAGCGCAGATAGGTCGCCAGCTTCCACCATTCGCGCGGAACAGCGACAGATGCTGCATCGCGGGCCTCTTCGCTGTCGAACAAGGCAAAGCAGGTTGCCCCCGAGCCCGACATTCGCACTACTTCCGCGCCCTGCTGAACCGAAAGCCAGGCGAGCACTGCACCGACGAGCGGGACCATCGCAGTGGCGATCGGCTCAAGGTCGTTCCGGCCATCGCGCCAGTCGTCCAAGGATCCTTTGTCCTCACCGTTCCAGCGGGCGAACACCTCTCTGGTCGACACTTCGACCCGTGGATTGATGAGCAGGACCGGCTTGCCGCTCACCCCTGCATCCGTAAGCTGGAGGTCGTCCCCTGCCCCATCCCCCCTCGCCGTCATGCTTAGGAGGCACGCGGGGACATCCGCGCCAAGCGTCGGCGCGATAGCCGCTGCATGCTTCGGATCGATCGCCCACAGTCGCGTCAGCAGGCGCAGGGTGGCGGCTGCATCCGCCGACCCGCCCCCTATCCCGGATGCGACCGGCAAATTTTTGGTCAAAGCGAGCGCGGCACCGCCTTTGACGCCTGCGCGCTCCTGCAGGGCCTGCGCGGCGCGGAGCGCGAGATTTTCATCTGAAGAACCAAGATCCGAAACGAACGGACCGGATATCTTAAGCGAAAGATCATCGGCAGGCGTGACCGCCAAGCGGTCGCCGTCTGTGCAGAATGCGAAGATCGTCTCGATCCGATGCCGCCCATCGGGCAGCTTGCCGCGGACGTGGAGAGCAAGGTTCAGCTTGGCTGGAGCCGGCTCGACCAGTTCCATCAAGGAGCGGCGCTCGCCGGCGTCAGGCCGGTCTCGAGCTTTGCCTTCACCCTCTGCGTGATCTCATCATCGCCCGTGATCAGGGCGGCCGACCAGGCGTAACGCGCCTCGAAGCGATTTCCGGCCTTGTACAGCGCGTCCCCGAGATGCTCGTGGATCTCGGCCTGCGTCGGATCGCCCTTGGCGGCGCGGGTCAGGATCTCGATCGCTTCGGCCGTACGCCCTCGCTTGTAGAGCGCCCAGCCGAGGGAATCCGTGATCGATGCGTCGTCCGGCGCGAGCGCACTCGCCTTCCGGATCATCGCTTCGGCCGCATCCATGTTCTCGCCGCGCTCAAGCTGCGCATAACCGAGGAAGTTGAGGATGAGCGGCTCGTTAGGAGCCAATGCCAGCGCGGTGGTCAAAGCCGCGCGTGCCTCGGGCCAGCGATTGCCCTGCTCCAACGCGCTCGCCTGCAAGAGGAGCAAGGGCCAGCGATCTTCCGGCTTCGCGTTCGCGGCCAGCTGTAGGGCGCGATCGTAGGCCCCGGCCGCATCGCCGTAGCGCTTGAGCGCGGCAAAGGCGTCGCCGAGCCGCGCATAATCCGAAACGGCCGTCATCCCGGAATCGATGGCCCGCTGCGCCGCTTGCAGCGCTTCCTGGTCACGATCCGAGCCGATCAATGCACGAATTTCAGCATCCCGAGCCTGCGGCGCGAGCGGGTCGCTGTTCGGCACGGTCCGGAGAACGGCTAGTGCTTCAGGCGTACGGTCGCGGCGGTCGAGCAAAGCCCCCAGCATCACAGCCACCGCACTGTTATCGGGGGCCGCAAAGCGAGCGACCTGTGAGAATGACACCGGAAGCGTCGGATTGCGCAGCCGGTTGAGCTCGGCGGCGAGCACGATCAGCACCTCGGCGAAGGCTTCACGGCTATTGTCGACGCGCAGGTTGTCGGCTTTGCCTTGGAGCACCCCCTCCCGAGCGCGGTCCGCCTCCGTTCCGAGATCGTCCAACAGGGCAACGGCGCGAGCGCGGTCCCCCGCAGCCAGGTAGCCGTCCGCGAAAGCGATCCTGAGGCGCATGTCGCGGCCGCCGGCAACCTTCAGCGCCTGGGTGACATAAGGCTCGGCCTCGGCCGACCGCCTGAACTTCAGCAGAATAAGTGCGCGATGCTCGGGCCCGAGCGCAGCAAGCAGGTTGGGCGCTGCGAGAGTGTCGAGCGCCGACAAAGCTCCTGCCTGATTCCCGGCGTCCGCAGCCGCCCAAGCCTGCACGAAGGGCTTGAGAAAACCGAAGTCCGTCGCATCCGTCCCGCCCTGCAGCAAAGCCAAAGCACGTGCGGTGTCGTTGGAGCGAAGCGCATCCGCCACCAGCAGCATGCGCGCCTCGCTGGGCAAGGACGCTGCCGGCATGCTCTTTGACAGCCTCAGCGCCAGCTTCATGTCCCCGGCGCTGATGGCCTGCGAGACGGCCTCCTTGGCGACCGTCGGGTTCGCAACGCTCGTATCGACGAGCTGCGCCAGAAGCTGCGCTGAGCGCGCATGGTTTCCGTCGATCGCGGCTGCGCGGGCTTCCAAATAGACGCGGCCCGGATCCAGGCGGCTGAACGCCGCGGCGGGCGTCGGCACAAGCGCCGCGACAGCGACCGAAGCGATCAGCAGGCTACATGTTCGGGTAATTCGGCCCTCCACCACCTTCGGGAGTGACCCAGTTGATGTTCTGGGTCGGGTCCTTGATGTCGCAGGTTTTGCAATGAACACAGTTCTGAGCATTGATCTGCAGCCGCGGCCTCCCGTCCGCTTCCTCGACAAACTCGTAAACGCCCGCGGGGCAATAACGCTGCTCCGGGCCGTCGTAGAGCGCCAGGTTCACTTCTACGGGTACGGCCGCATCCTTTAGCGTCAAGTGAACAGGCTGGTCTTCCTCGTGATTGGTGTTCGACAGGAACACCGACGTGAGGCGGTCGAAGGTGAGCACGCCGTCCGGCTTGGGATAGGCGATCGGCCTGACCGCGTCCTTGCGGCGCAGGGTCGTGTTGTCCGCCTTATGCTTGAGCGTCCACGGCAGGCTCATCCCGATCTGCCCCAGCCACATGTCGAGGCCAGCATAGAGGGTACCCAGGGTACCGCCGAAATGCGCCACGGCGGGCTGCGCGTTGCGCACCAGGCGGAGCTCCTTCTCAACCCAGCTCGACCGCAGCTGCGTCGGATAGTCCTGAAGCAGGTCCGCGGAACGGTCGTTCGTGATGGCCTCGAACGCCGCTTCGGCCGCGAGCATGGCCGACTTCATCGCCGTGTGCGTGCCCTTGATGCGCGGCACGTTCACGAATCCTGCGGAGCAGCCGATCAGAGCGCCGCCTGGAAAGACCAGCTCCGGGATAGCCTGCCATCCACCTTCATTGATCGCGCGCGCGCCGTAAGAGACGCGACGGCCGCCTTCGATCTCGGCGCGAATGGCCGGATGGGTCTTCCAGCGCTGGAATTCCTCGAAAGGCGAGACGTACGGGTTGGAATAGTCGAGCGCGACTACGAAGCCGAGAGCGACCTGGTTGTTCTCCTGGTGATAGAGGAAGCCGCCACCCCAGGCGTCTTCGAGCGGCCAGCCCTGCGTGTGGATCACTCGCCCCGGCTTATGCTTTTCGGCAGGAACGTCCCACAACTCCTTGACGCCTAAGCCATAAACCTGCGGTCCGGATTTGTCGCGGAGCCCGAAAATGCGGACCAGTTCCTTGGTCAGGCTGCCCCGCGCTCCCTCGGCGAAAAAGGTGTACTTGGCGTGGAGCTCCATGCCGGGCTGGTAGTCGGGACGATGCGAACCGTCTCGAGCGATGCCCATGTCGCCAGTCGCCACCCCCTTCACCGAGCCGTCTTCGTTGAAGAGGACTTCCGCGGCAGGGAACCCCGGGAAGATTTCCACGCCCAGCTCTTCGGCCTGCCCGGCTAGCCAGCGGCAGAGGTTGCCGAGGCTTAGCGTGTACGTCCCCTTGTTCCGCATGAAGGGCGGAAGCAGGAAGTGCGGCATGCCGAACTTGCCCGTTTTGGTAAGCACCCAGTGGTGGTTTTCTGTCACCGGCACGTTGAGCGGCGCCCCGCGCTCCTTCCAATCGGGAATGAGCTCATTGAGCGCCTTCGGATCGATGACCGCGCCCGACAGGATATGCGCGCCGACCTCGCTCCCCTTCTCCAGGATGCAAACGGAGATTTCGCGTTCGGCGAGCGCCGCCAATTGCTTCAGGCGGATCGCCGCGGAAAGGCCGGCAGGCCCCGCACCGACGATCACCACGTCGTAAGCCATGGATTCGCGTTCGCTCATCGTTCCCCTCGTCGCGCCGCTGGGGCGCCTTGCCTGCGATAGCCCTGCTTTTCCTTGACCCCGCCGTCAATGCTGGTGGAGACTCAAAGGCATGGGTGGGGAGCACGACCGCTTGACTGCGGCCGAGGCTGCCAGCGTGATTGGCTGGTGGATCGAGGCGGGGGTCGACGTGGCAATTCAGGAAGGGCCGCGCGCCTGGCTGGGCGAAGCGACCGCACGCACGGCTGAAATCCAGGACCTGCCTCGGCCCGAACCGGCGCAGGAGCTTCCGGCCACCCTCGAAGCTTTCCGCGGCTGGCTCACCCACACGACCGAATTGCCCTTCGCGGCGGCCACTTCCCGGCGAGTGCTCCCGTTAGGACTGGAATCCGCGGAAGTCATGCTGCTGGCCGACATGCCGACCGCCGAGGATGTCGCGCAGGACCAGCCGATTGCAGGTGCGGCGTGGGAGCTGACGCAAAGAATGCTCGCCGCGATCGGGTTCACCCCCGAGCAGGCTTATGTCGCGAGCATGACTTGCACGCACAGCCCGGGAAGCCGCCTTGCTGGCAAGGATCTGGAAGCCTGCGCGGCGATCGCACGGCGGCACATTGCCCTTGCCAAGCCCAAGCGGCTGCTGCTTCTAGGGGATATTCCCAGCAAGGCCTTGCTGGGGAAGCCGATGGCCGCAGCACGCGGCAGCGTTCACAAAATTGAAGGGGTGCGGACGGTAGCAACGTTCCACCCGCGCTGGTTGCTTGAGCGCGCTTCCGACAAGCCGCGCGCCTGGGCCGACCTGCTGCTCTTGATGGAGGAAGAAGTTTGAGCATGAATCTGTTGCTTGCGGCAGCCGCATTCGCGGGCGTGCAGGGCCAGGCATCGGACCCGCTCGCCCCGCTCCCCGCTCAACCGGCGCCCACGCCGGCACCGGTCCTCGTACCGGTGCCGACGAGCCCACCGGCGACCAGCAACATGCCGACGGTGGTCACCACCCCGCCCGGAAACGTGCCGCCGGTCGTAACGAACGTTCCGAGCAGCACTCCGACCGTGGTCAGCGCTCCGCCGCCCGCCGCAGCGCAGCCGGTCGCCTCCGCGCCTCCGCCAGTGGTCACGCCGATTGTCCAGGTTCCGCGCAACTGGGCGGAAGTGTTCGCGGATATCCGCAGCGGCCGTTGGGCCGACGCGCAGGCGGGCATCTACGCGCTGCCCCAGAGCGTGCTGACACCCGTTGCCAAGGCGGAACTTTACACGGCGAAGGGCTCGCCCGCCGCCTCGCTCGCGCAGATTTCGGCACTTCTCGCGGAAGCGCCGGAACTGCCGCAGGCGTCGCAGCTTGCGCGAATGGCGATCACCCGCGGTGCGGTTCAGACGCCTTACTATGTCGCCGAACGCGCAAGTGCATGGCTTGGCAACTCACCGAGCCGTTACAAGGCCAAGCCTGTCACCGGGGAGCCTGCAGCGGACCAGCTGCGATCGCAGCTCGACCCGCTGGTCAAGGCCGACGACGCCATCAACGCCGAGATTCTGCTGATGCAGAACGCGCCGTACCTATCGTACATCGCACGTGCGGAGGCCGGGCAGCGCGTTGCTTGGTCCTATTTCTCGATCGGCCGGGATGCCGATGCGCGCCGCGTCGCCGACACCTATCGTCTCGGCGCGACCGGCGAATGGGCGAGCCAGGCCGCCTGGGTGTCCGGACTCGCATCCTGGCGCCTGAGCGACTGTGAATCCGCCTCCCGCTCCTTCAAGGAAGTCGCTTCGACTGCCACGCAGCGGGAGCTTTCCGCTGCAGGCTTCTATTGGGCTGCGCGCGCCGAGCAGGCGTGCCGGCGACCCCGTTCGGTTGCGCCGTTGCTGAAACAGGCGGCAACCTCCCCGGAAAGCTTCTATGGACTGTTGGCCCGGGAGACGCTCGGCATCGACAAGTCCCTGCCACCCGACGTTCACAACGGCCTTCGCGGCATCGAGAACCTGCCCAATGTGCGCCGAGCGGAAGAACTGAGGAATATCGGCCAGCCCTGGCTCGCTCAGGAAATGATCGAGCATCAGGCGCTGATCGGCCGCCCCCAGGATCACCACGCTTTGATCGAACTGACCCGGAAGCTCGACCTTCCCTCCGCGCAATATTGGCTGGCGCATAATGGCCAGTATGGCGCGGTCGTCGATGCGGTGGACCGGTACCCGATCCCGCGCTGGATGCCTCGCAATGGTTGGCGGATCGATCCTGCCCTGGCGCTGGCGCACATGCGGCAAGAATCGAACTTCAGGACGGATGTCGTTAGCCCGGCGGGGGCCGTCGGCTTGATGCAGGTCCTTCCGGTCACAGCCGATCATATGGCTCGCCGCAATGGCTACAACGCGGGCAGCCTCTACGATCCGACCGCGAACATCGAATACGGCCAAAGCTTCATCGAAACGATGCGCGCTTCGTCGGCGACGCAGGGCCAGCTGCCGAAGATCATCGCCGCCTACAACGCCGGACCGCTGCCGGTTGCCCGCTGGTCGTACATGGCCCCCAGTGATCCGCTGCTGTGGATCGAGAGCATCCCCTATTGGGAGACCCGCTATTACGTGCCCGCGGTCTTCCGGAACCTGTGGGTCTATCAGGGCCTTGCAAAGGCCGCTACGCCGACGCTTAGCGCGCTTGCCCAGCATCGCTGGCCGGAGTTCCCGACCGCACGGACCAACCTCGCTGCCGCGCAGGTCAAGGCGGCCGGAGAGCCCTAAAGCTCAACTCTGTTCTTGTTCTGTTCTCATGCGCCGAGTAGATTCCGCGCATGCCAGTCGAGTCGATCAAAGGGCGCGGAGCGACGCGCAATGCGACGCCCACCCGCTTCAATCTAAAGGAGCGAACGGTCGACGGCGATTGGCTGGACAGCGTCGAGGCGCTCGACGGGATGCAGAAGCGCCGGACGACCGTCACAATCGAGCATCCCAAGACGATCCTGACGCGCAATGCCTCTCCTGACATCGGGTTCGATCGATCGATCAACGCCTATCGCGGCTGCGAGCACGGCTGCATTTATTGCTTCGCACGGCCCTCGCATGCTTTCCACGATCTGTCGCCGGGAGTGGATTTCGAGTCCCGCCTGTTCGTGAAGCCAAGGGCGGCGCAGCTGCTCCACGCCGTTCTGTCGAAGCCCGGTTACGAATGCGCGCCGATCGCGATGGGAACGAACACGGACCCATACCAGCCGATCGAGGAACGGTGGCGCGTGACCCGCTCGGTCATCGAGCTGCTGGTCGAAACGAGGCACCCCTTCACGATCACGACGAAATCGGACCGCGTCTTGCGGGACCTCGACTTGCTGAAGCCGGCGGCAGAGCTGGGGATCGTGTCCGTGGCGCTGTCGGTGACATCGTTGGACCCGAAGATCGCGCGAACACTCGAGCCGCGCGCTCCTACCCCTCCCCGGCGCATCGCAGCGATAAAGCAGCTGAATGCCGCAGGCGTGCCTTGCTACGTCGCCATCGCGCCCGTTGTGCCGCAGATCACCGACCACGAGCTCGAGCATATCGTCGAAGCGGCCGTGGAAGCGGGAGCGCCCGGCGGTTTCTATCTGCCCGTACGTCTGCCTCAGGAGGTCGCGCCCCTGTTCCGCGCCTGGCTCGAAGAACATTTCCCCGATCGCGCGAAGAAGGTCATGGCCACCATCCAGTCGTTGCGCGGCGGGCGGGACAATGATCCCAATTTCTTCAGCCGGATGCGCGGACAGGGTCCTTGGGCAGACCTTTTGAAGACAAGGTTCGAGAAGGCTGCTCAGAAATATGGCCTGCGCCAGGCGAAGTTCGGGCTTCGCCGCGATCTTTTCCAGCCGCCGCAGGGCGACCAGCTTCGACTTCTTTGATGGAGCACAGCGAACATTTAATCGAAGAGCCGCGTGACTTCCTGCAGCCCGCTGTCCTAGGCGTAGCGGCATGACACGTTCTATCGTCGCCGCGTTGCTTCTCGCGTCCGCAACCCCTGCTCTCTCCCAGACAGTCCCGCCGCAGGTCGCTGACCTCCGCGATCAGGCGCTGAAAGACGATTACGCCTGGGATATCGTCGAAGGCCTGACGACTGAAGTCGGGCAGCGAATGGCGGGTACCGAGGCCGAGGCGCGCGCTCGCGAGTGGGCCGTGCGCAAGCTCACCGCGATGGGCTTTGCAAACGTCCGCATCGAGCCGTTCGACATGCCCGTCTGGACGCGCGGTCACGAAGCCGCGGAGATTCTCGGTCCCTATCCGCAGCGGCTGGTGATCACGGCGCTGGGCAACAGTGCCTCGACGCCGCCCGAAGGCATTACTGGAGAGGTCGTCGGCTTCAATTCTGAAGCAGAGTTCGAGGCGGCGGCGGACAGTGCCGTCCGCGGAAAGATCGTTTTCGTGTCGCACGCCATGCCGCGCACGCAGGACGGCTCAAGCTACGGCTATTTCGGTGGACCGCGACGCCAGGGACCGACGGTCGCAAGCCGCAAGGGCGCGCTGGCCATCGTCGTGCGGTCGATCGGCACGGACTATCATCGCAATCCGCACGCAGGCGTTCAGCGTTTCGAGGACGGCGTAAAGCCGATACCCGCAGGCGCGCTCAGCATTCCCGACGCCGAACAGCTTCAGCGCATCCTCAAGAGAGGGAAACCCGTGACGATGCGTCTCACGCTCGTGTCGCAGGTTACCCAGGGCAAATCCGGCAACGTCATCGCCGAAGTGCCGGGGCGCGATCCGAAGGCGCCCGTCATCCTCGTCGGCGGTCATCTCGACAGCTGGGATCTTGGAACAGGTGCTATCGACGATGCGTCCGGTGTCGCCATCACCACGGCCGCGGCCAAGCGCATCATGGATGCTGGCCGCCCGCTTCGTACGATCCGGATCGTCTGGTTCGGTGCGGAAGAAGTCGGCCTTTTCGGCGGTATCAATTACCAGAAAAAGCACGGCACGGAGCCGCATTACGCGATCGCCGAGAGCGACTTCGGTGCCGATAAGATCTGGAAGGTCGACAGCAAGCTCGGCAAGGCTCGTGAGGCGGAAGCCAAGGCGCTGCAGCTCGCCCTCTCCCCACTTGGGATCGTGCCTGGCTCGCTCGAGAAGGCTGATGGATCGGACATCGAGCCTCTGCTCAATGCCGGCCTACCGGGTGTCGCGCTAAGCCAGGACGGCACTCACTATTTCGACATCCACCACACGCCGGATGACACGCTCGACAAGGTCGATCCCGAGAGCCTGCGGCAGAACGTGGCCGCGTGGACCACGATGCTCGCAACATTGACCGGCGGAATTGAGTCGGAGCCGAAACGGCATAAGCGGCGTTGAGCCTCCAAATTGGGAGGATTGAACATGCGAATTCTATTTGCTGCCCCGTTCCTGCTGCTCGGCGCCTGCAACGTCGATCGTGACTCCGGCAATGACACCACGACCGTCTCGTTCAACGAGGACGTGGCTCAGAACACACTCGAAGACGCGGGCAATTTCGCTCAGAACGTAGGCGGCGCGATCGCCAACGACGTCTCGGAAGGCGCCGACAAGGTCCAGAACAAGGTCGGCGACGTGGACGTCAACGTGGACGTCAGCCGGAACACTTCGGACCACGCCGACGGAAACCATCAATAGGCCGGTTGTCCCTGCGCTACCCTCCGTGTAGCAGGCGCTCCGTCGGGGAGTAGCGCAGTCTGGTAGCGCATCTGCTTTGGGAGCAGAGGGTCGCAGGTTCGAATCCTGTCTCCCCGACCATCATCGCTTTTGTAGCTTAGCGAGGCTGCGGTTTCGCTGAGCCAGCTAGTCGCCGCTGTCCGTCCCACTGCATGAGCAGGCTGCTCTCGTGCCAGAGCTCGCGCTTCTCGCGCCAGCACATTCGGTCGGCCATTCTGAGGGCCTGCGCCTCGCTGTGCGCTTCGAAGTCAATGACGCCACTAAAGTGGCCATCGCGATCGCGGCAATACAAGCGATAGAAGGACACGACACCCTCCGTGCCTTTTTGTAACCCTCAGCTAGAGGGTGGACAGTCGGGAGCGGTCTGTAGGTGAAAGGCAACTACACCTGAGTCCGGAGCACGCTCAGATGATCAGTGCGCGACTTCCGTGAACTTGCCGAGCTGGCAGAACGGATAGTTGCGAAGGCCTGTCGACTTGATCTCGACCGGGTCGAAGATCTTCACCCGGTCACCTGCGCAGAGCATTCCGGTTTCCGCACCCGTCGTAACGGCAATCGCCGCACTCGTGCCGAGACGCGCCAGCCCAGGACAGGAGCTGGCAAGGTCGTTGCGATAGGTCTTGCCGACGACGTCGAATTCCACTGCGCCTGGCCCTGCCACTCGCCGGGCAACGATCTGGTCGATCGGGATGCAGGATTTCGGCTTGGCCACAGCCTGTTGCGGCTGTTCTTGCTGCCTCGCGGTCGCCGCGGTGCAGGATGCCAGGACCAATCCCGCGAGCACGGTCAACGGAGTCGATGCCCTCATGACTCTTCTCCTTCGCGAAACCCTTTCCGCTAGGCAGCCTGAACGCTTGCTGAGGCAAAGGCCGACGCGATCGCTTCCCGCAAAGGCTTGGCCTTGAAATTCGCGTCGTACGGGGTTCCGCGCTTCTTGAGCTTGTCCGGACGGGGATCAAACCCTTCGAGCCAGCTGTACCGGTCCACCATTCCCCAAGCGAGAACGTCCTTGAGCTGCGGATAGCTGAGCATGATGTCGAGGTAGGCCTTGGCATAGTCCGCAACCATGCGATCGCGCTTCGCAACGTCCGACGGAGCCTTCCTGTCGTTCACGTCGAACTCGGTGATCAGCAGCTTGTAGCCCATGCCCACGACCTCATCCAGGAAGCGGCGCCAGGGCCCTTCGGCCTCGCTGACGAGCTCGGCCACAGTCAGGGGCTTCAGGATCCGAATGTGCGATTGAATGCCTAGCGCATCGACGGGCGTGCCGCGTTTGCGGAAACCCTCTAGCAATTTGAGCACGCCGCGCATGTGCGTTTCGTCCTCGCCGGTGCGCTCCCAACTCATGTAATCGTTGTAAACGAGCTGCGCGTGCGGCGCTTCGGCCTTCGCCGCATGGAACATGACGTCCAGCGTTCGCTCGTGACCGAGGGCTTTCGTTACGACAGTGTCGCGGATCTCGCCCGTTTCCGGCTGCACCGCCTCGTTGACGACGTCGTAGGATGTGATGCGCGTTCCGTAGCGCCGGCAAACGGTGCGGACGTGCTCGGTTAGAAGCGCCTCCGCGGCCTCGGCGGGCTTCGCCCCGAAATCGTGAGCGACGAGCCACTTTGGGTACCATTTCTCCGGTAGCCAGAAGAGCGTGTGTCCCCGCAAGTCGAAACCATGACTCTTGGCGTAATCCGCGATCGCATCCAGCTGTTTGAAGTCGAACGTCGTCGGGCCCGGACGCGTCCACTGCCACTTCAACTCGTTCTCCGGGACGAGCAGCGAGCATTCGCGCTCCAGGATCGACGCGTATGCCGGGTTGGCGAAGCTCCCGCGATCGGCACCGGGCTTCCCCCACGCTACCGCGGAACCGAAGCGGCGGCCGCTTCTCTCGGCGAGCTTGGAAAGGCCATCAGCTTCGGCCGCAAGAACTGGCGAGCTGAACGAAGCAGCGAGACCGGCAGCAAGTCCGGAGGCGAGTACAGTCCTACGATCGAGCAATGAAACGCTCCTGCCCTTGATTTGCGGTGATAGCGCTAACAGGCTGCGACAAATCTCTCAACGACTCCATAGATCGGATACGCGTGCGGGCAGTTTTCCTGTTGATTGTTGCGGCAGCATGCCAGGCGGCCGCGCCCGCTCGCGCCGAGGACGGCTACGATCTATGGCTCCGCTACAAACCGGTCGAGCCAAAGCTGCGTGCTGCTTACGCTCCCCTCACCCGCAACATCGTGATCGCGGAGTCGCCGACGCTCGATGCCGCCCGGACTGAACTGCAGCGGGGCATCGGTGGAATGCTGAGTGCTCAACTGCCGGTTTCCGAGACCGCCACGGACGGTTCTGTCCTCATCGGTACGCCGAAGTCGTCGAGGCTGATTGCCGATCTGCGGCTCCCGCTTACGGGCCTCGGTCGCGAAGGCTTCGTGATCGAGAGCGCCCGCTTAGCCGGGCACGATGTCACGGTGATCGCTGCGAACGACGACGTCGGCGCACTGTACGGGACCTTCGCGCTGTTGCGACGGATGCAGACCGGACAACTGCTGGATCACCTTGCGATGCGTGAGGCGCCCGCTTCCGGCCTTCGCCTTCTCAATCACTGGGACAATCTCGACCGCACCGTGGAGCGCGGCTACGCGGGCTTCTCGCTGTGGGACTGGCACAAGCTGCCGCAATGGCGCGACCCGAGGTACACGGACTACGCGCGTGCCAATGCATCCGTCGGGATCAACGGTACGGTCCTGACGAACGTCAACGCCAACGCTCAGGTCCTGACGCCGCTATATCTGAAGAAAGTTGCAGCCCTCGCCGACACCTTCCGGCCCTGGGGCATTCGCGTTTACCTGACCGCTCGCTTCAGCGCCCCGATCGAGATCGGACACCTGAAAACTGCCGATCCACTCGCCCCCGAGGTGCGCGCATGGTGGCGAGCCAAGGCCGACGAGATTTACCGCGTGGTTCCGGACTTCGGCGGCTTGCTTGTGAAGGCGAATTCCGAAGGCCAGCCAGGGCCGCAGGAATACGGTCGCTCACACGCGGACGGCGCCAACATGCTTGCAGATGCAATGGCTCCTCATGGCGGCACGGTGATCTGGCGCGCGTTCGTCTACAATGCCAAGCCCGGCGAAGATCGAGCCAAGCAGGCCTACGAAGAATTCCATCCGCTGGACGGCCAGTTCCGTCCGAACGTGATGCTGCAGGTCAAGAACGGCCCTATCGATTTCCAGCCGCGCGAGCCGTTCCATCCGCTGTTCGGCCAGATGCCGAAGACGCCTGTCGTTCTAGAAGTGCAGATCACGAAGGAATATCTTGGGTTCGCAACCCACCTCGCCTACCTCGGCACCATGTGGGAGGAGGTCCTGAGGGCCGACACCTGCTCGCCGAAATGCGGAACGCCGGTTTCCAGAACGATCGCCGGAATGGCGGGCGTTTCGAATATTGGGGCGGACCGCAACTGGACCGGCTCACAATTCGATCAAGCCAATTGGTACGCGTTCGGGCGACTGGCCTGGAACCACGATATCGCCGCCCGCGACATCGCCGAAGAATGGGCGCGGATGACCTGGAGCAATAACGATTCGGTCGTGAAGCCAGTCGTCGGAATGATGATGCAGTCGCGCCAGGCCGTGGTGAATTACATGACGCCGCTCGGGCTTCATCATTTGATGGCGACTGACCATCACTATGGACCAAGTCCGTGGGTGAACAACCTGAAGCGCGAGGATTGGAATCCGACTTACTTCCATCGTGCGGATGCGAAGGGCATCGGCTTCGACCGGACATCGACCGGTAGCAATGCCGTGTCGCAATACGCACCGCCGGTGCGGGATTGCTTCGCGAGGCTGAACTGCGTTTCAGATGACGATCTGCTCTGGTTTCATCACGTCCCATGGACGTACCGCATGCGCTCAGGCCGCACCCTCTGGGACGAGCTGGTCGGCCGCTACGACCTCGGGGTCCAGCAGGTGCACGACATGCGGCGGACGTGGGACTCTCTCCGCAGCCGTATCGACGACGAGCGCTTCCAGCAGGTGGATGCTTTCCTCGGGATCCAGGAAGAGGAGGCCCAATGGTGGCGCGATGCGTCGGTCGCCTATTTCCAGAGCATTTCCAAGCGCCCGCTCCCGAAGGGTAGCAAGACGCCAGCTCATAGCCTCGATTATTACGAGGCGATCAGCCTCCCGTACGTTCCCGGCCACTAGGTCACATTGAGCACATAAAAAGAGCCCCTCCGCTTAGGAGGGGCTCTGAGGTGTTCTGTGCCTTTCCTTAGCCGCGCTCTGGCGCCGGTGGTGGCGGCGGAGGCGGTGGAGGTGGCGCCGGGCAAGCATCCGTCGCCAGGATCACCGACCCATCGGCGCAGGTCTGCGTCGCGGGGGGTGCCGGAGGCGGCGGGGGCGGAGCCGGCGGGGCTTCCACCGGCGCTGCTGCCGGGGGCGGCGAGAAGGTGCCGCGAACGATGAACGAGAAACGCCGGTCGTTCATGAAGTACGACCGCGGCCCAAGCAGGCCCGTCGTCGTGAACTGCTGCAGCGTCTTCGTGACTTCGTTCGTCAGGTTCACAGCCTGGACGCCGACCTTCAGGTCCTTTGTGATCGAGAAGAACGCAGAGGCATCCAGCTGACCCGTCTTGTCGTTGAAGATCGGATCGTACGGGAAGATGACGTCCGCCGCGGTCAGCAGGAACTTCGACCGCCAGTTGTACGCAAGACGAAGCGACACCGGTCCCTTTTCGTAGAAGCCTTCGATGTTCACGTTGTGCTTCGACAATTGCTCGAGCGGCAGGTTGCCGGAGACGCCGCCCGGAGGCGTGTTCACCGGAGCACCACCGTTGAGCATCGAGTTCGGAAGGCCCTTGCTCTTGATGTACGTGTAGTTGGCGTTGAGGCCGAAACCACTCAGGAAGCCCGGCAGGAAGTCGTAGGTCTGCTGGTATGCCAGCTCGAAGCCCTTGACCTTCCCGTTACCATCGAAGTTGGCGGGACCACGGACGATGACCGTCTGCGTGACACCGTTGCTCTCGATCTCACGCTGCGTAACGTTCTGGAAGAAGAAGTTATGGATCGTCTTGTAGAACGCGTTGAACGTCAGCGAGCCAACCCGCGCAAAGTACCATTCGAGGCTGGCGTCGAAATTCTTCGAGATTGCCGGCTTCAGGAACGGATTGCCTGCCGTTGCAGTCAGCTGGAATCCGGCACTCGTGTCGGATCCTACCGTCAGGAAGTTGCGAATATTCGCCATTTCCGGACGGGCGAGGTTCTTGGACGCCGCGAAACGAAGGATCAGGTCCCGGGTCAGGCCGAACTTCAGGTTCAGGCTCGGCAGCCAGTAGCTGTAATCGTTCTTGGCGTCATCCTCGACAGTTTCACCGGTCGCCCAATTCTGTAGCGCGACGTATCCGGCTTCGCCGAGCTCGCAGACGCCCGTCGGCGGCACCTGCGGCGCAGGTGGCGGCGGAATTGCGCACCGCTCGTCAAACGGCAACGAGATGCCGAGCGCGGATTGCGACGGAACGCCGATCGACCCCAGCGAACCCACCTTCGTCGACACGTAACGGATGCCGATGTTACCATCGAGCCGCACGTTGCCGAAGATCGGATCGTCAGAGCCGAAGTTCAGCATCGCGTAGGCGGCCTTGTTCGTTTCGCTGACTTCCTGGATTTCACTCGGAAGGAAGAGCGTTCCCGGTACCACGCCAGGACGGTTCGCGAGCGAGTTCCAGCTGGTCGCTGTGCCGCCGTTGGCCGCACCCGCCGACTGGACGCTCTCGAAGAAATCGATCGCTTGCTGATAGCCGTCGATCAGGTTCCCGCCGTAGTAGTTCGCAGTGGGCGGCTGGGTCGTGTCCCCGCGGAAGAAATTGTCGAACTCGTACTGCTTGACGTTGCTTCCGCCCATCTGGTCCATGAAGACTGCGGTGCTCCACACCTCGGACAGCGAACCCCAGTTGTACGTGCTGTACTTCACCGTCTGGTCGCGGTCCGCGTAGCGAGCGCCGAACTTCGCGCGCCGCAGGAAGGGCACGTCATCGAGGAAGTTGTAGGTGACGTCGCCACGGAACGCCCATTCGTTACCACGGCTGTGTTCGGCGTGATCCATCGCCGCACGCCAGAACGTGTAGCGTGGATTGCTGAAATATTCCTCGTCCGAAGCGCCAGCCAGATCCGGCGAAGTCGGGCTGCCGAGATTCAGAGGCTTGTGCGGAATGACATCCGGAGTGCCGTTGAGGTCGACTTCCTGATCGGCGAACAGTGAGCCGAAGACACTGACGTCGAGGTTGTCGTGCTTCGCCTTCACGCGCTGCGCATCGACATTGAACGACCAGTGATCGTCGATGTTGTATTTGAAGTTAACGCCGAGGTCGGTGACCTTGTTGTCGTCATCCACCTGGCGACGAGCCAGCGAGTGCTGCATGCCGCCGACCGGGACGCGGTCGCCCACGACCTGCGTGCCCCAACCCGCGCCATACGGGCTGCCGCGCCAGCCGCCCGTCGGGACGGTGATGTAGCCGCTCTCGAAAACGCCATCGTCGTTATACTGGTAATTCTCGAATTCACCCACCGGGCACTCCGCGCGAGTAGTGCCGCCCGGACCATTGGTGTTCGGCAAGCAGCCCGCCGGATAGGTGTTGTATTCCGACAGGTCCGGAGCTGCCTCGAACGTGTGCTCGCCCCACTTTTGGCTTGCATGCGAATGCAGGCCCTGCACCGTCAGCAATGCGCGGCGGTCGACGCTTTCCCACTGAAACGCGCCGGCGATGCCAGTACGCTCACGGTTGAAATCCTGCGTACGGAACTGTCCACCCAACGGTGCATATGCAAGCGCAAGCGGATCCGCGAAGCCGTCGCTGCCCGGGGTGCTCGCGGTGCCACATGCCGAACCGCCAGGAGGCAGGGTCGTCGTGTCCGTGTCGCCCGGAAGCGGGTTGCGGCAGGTCGGCGGACCGTTGTTCGCGCCCGGGACCAGCGTGTTGTCACGCGCCTGGAAGTTCGTGATCTGCAGGCCGTCTGCGCGGCTGAAGACCTGCGAATAGGAGAATGCACCCAGCAAACCGACGCGGCCGATGCCCGTATCCCAGGTGTTGCTGGCGAGGATCGATCCGACCGGCGACCACTTCTCGGCAAGGTCGCTGTAGTTTGCCTCGAGGTCGAAACCGACGTGCAGGCCCTTGTTATCGAACGGCAGGCGCAGGTTCATGTTCACCGCGCCCGAGAGCCCGCCCTCGATCAGGTCGGCAGTCGAGTTCTTGTAGACCTCGACGGAGCCGAGGAGCTCGGCGGGCACGTCGGAGAAGTTGATGGCCTGGCCGCCGACGCCGGTGGAGAAAGTGTCACGTCCGTTGAATTCGGAACGGACGAAGCTGAGGCCGCGAATCTGAACGCCCGAGCCTTCGACCGAAAAGTGATCGGGGTCGTTCGAACCGGCGAAGCGGTTGATTGAAACGCCCGGAACGCGCTGCAGCGCTTCGGTTACCGAACGGTCAGGCAGCGCGCCGATGTCTTGCGCCGTGATGGCGTCAACAACGGTGTCCGCGTTGCGCTTGATCGACTGGGAATTCGCAAGGCTGGCCCGGATGCCGGTGACAACGATCGTGCCGCTGTCGCTCGTCGCTTCCTCTGGGTTCGTCGTGTTCGAGATGCCGCCCGTCTGGCTATCATCATCCTCGGTTGCCTGACCGGTAACCGCGACCATGCCGGGTTGAGTAGTCGTCGCTGTAGCGGAGCTATCCGTCGTAGCGGGAGCCGTCTGCGCGTAAGCAGGTGCAATACCGAATACACACATCGCCAGTGCGGACACGCCGCAGCGAAGTGAAATACCGACGCCAAATTGCTGACGAGTGCTGACCGTATCCGGTGAAGCCATACTCTCCCCCTTAATGTTAGCGCTAACAACGACCAGCGCTTCTGTCTCTCCGATGACGAAGTTATGACGAGCAGAATGTAACAAGCAAGGGGCTTTGTTACAGTTCGTCGTCGCTGTGCTGAATCTGCAACAACACGGGTTATAAGCGGTGATGTTGTCGTGATTTCTCGGTGGGTTACGGCGTGAGACAGGAAAATTGACCGAACGGGAAACGCGCGCCTAGAACCCTTTGTGGGGAAGGCATGTTAGCGCAAACATCTCTCAATGTGGTTGTGGTCGGCGGGGGCACTGCCGGATGGATGACGGCTGCCGCCTTGGCGAAGCTTCTTCCCAACGCCTGCAATATCCACCTCGTGGAATCCGAGGAAATTGGCATCGTCGGCGTCGGCGAAGCCACCCTCCCCCATATCCGCTCGTTCAACGAGAGGCTGGGTATTCGCGAAGCCGAATTCATGGCGCGCACGCGAGCGACCTTCAAACTCGGAATCGACTTCGAGAATTGGGGACGCATCGGCGATCGCTACATCCACCCGTTCGGCACATTCGGCCGCGGCCAGGGTGAAGTAGACTTCCACCAATATTGGCTGCGTATGCTCCACGAAGGCCGACCGGTCGACGAACTGGAGCGCTATTCGATGGCGTGCATGATGGCCCGCCTCGGCAAGTTCGCCCTGCCCTCTCAGGATCCGGCGGACGTCACCTCGACCTTCAACTACGCCTATCAATTCGACGCGACCCTGTACGCACCGTTCCTGCGCTCGATCGCCGAAGGGCTCGGCGCCAAGCGCACGGAAGGCCGCATCGTCGACGTCGAGCTGGATGGCGAGACGGGCAACATCCGTGCGGTGAAGCTGTCGAGCGGCGAACGCATCGAAGGCGACCTGTTCATCGACTGCTCGGGCTTCGTGGCGTTGCTGATCGGCAAGGCCTTGAACGAACCCTTCCAGGATTGGTCGAAGTGGCTCCCATGCGACCGCGCGGTCGCCATGCCCTGCCGCACCGAAACCGCAGTCACTCCTTATACGGGAGTCATCGCAATGGAGGCCGGCTGGCGGTGGCGCATCCCGCTGCAGCATCGCACCGGAAACGGATACGTACACTCCAGCGCTTTCATCGACGAGCAGAGCGCGACGGACGCGCTCGTTGCGGCGGTCGAAGGCGAAAAGATCGCCGAACCCAGAGTGCTGCGTTTCAAGGCTGGGCGACGCGAGCGGAGCTGGGTGAAGAATTGCGTCGCCATCGGTCTGGCCAGCGGCTTCCTCGAGCCGCTCGAGTCGACCAGCATCTATCTCATACAGGCGGCAATCACCGCGCTTCTGGAGCTCTTTCCCGAGAAGGATATCGCCGACGCCGACCGCGACGAATTCAATCGCGTGATCGATTTGGAATATGACCGCATCCGCGACTTCCTGATCCTGCACTATCACGCGACGGAGCGCACGGACTCGGAGTTTTGGAATTACACGCGGACAATGGTGATCCCGGACTCTCTCGCCGAGAAGCTGGAGCTGTTCCGCCGCCGCGGCCGCGTCGTGAAGTACCGTGAGGGCGTGTTTCTCGAAGCGAGCTGGATCGCGGTTTATCTCGGGCAGCGCATCTATCCCGAAGACCACGACCTGCGCGCAGACCTGCCGAACCCCGACGCGCTCCAGAAAGGCATGGAAAGCTTCAAGGGCGAAGTCATTATCGCGGCTGAGTCCATGCCGGATCATCTCGGGATGATCGCTCAATATTGTCCGATGGCGGCATGAACGAGCGTGCGATCTCAAGCGTGCTCATCGCCGGCGGCGGAATCGTTGGTTGCTCAGCCGCCGCTGCCCTCCGCAAGAAGCTTCCCGCCGTTCGGGTCATTGTCGTAGCGGTCCCGCCACCTGCGGACGCGTTGGCGGATCGTATCGCCTGCACACTGCCCTCGATTGCCGATTTTCATCACGACATCGGCCTGAGCGAAGCCGATGCAATCCTTCGCGCCGGAAGCGGGTTCCGCCTGGGCACCCGGTTCGAAGACTGGACTCAAGGCGCATCGTACATTCACGGTTACGGCGATTACGGGCGCAGCCTAGCTGCGTCGGCTTTCTATCAACATTGGCTGCGGGCGAACGCGGCCGGAGAAGCCGCGCCGTTCGACAGCTACAGCGGCGCTGTGGGGTTCGCTGCAGCGGGCCGATTCCTGCCGCCGGAGAAGTCGCCGGTCGCCCAGCTATCCAACTATGCCTACGGCCTCCACATCGACCCCGAGCGCTATTGCATGATGATGCGCGCCTACGCGCTCCATCTCGGTGCCGAGGAGTGTGGCTCTTCGATTCAGGACGTTCACCTGCGTGACGATGGTTTCATCGATCGAGTCACGGTCGATGGTTCGGAGACGCGCGCCGACCTGTTCGTCGACGCAAGCGGTCCCGCAGCGCTGCTCCGCAGCCGAATCGATCGCGAATGGCTGGACTGGAGCGAACTTTTCACCTGCGACCGCTTCATGATGAGCGAGGAAGCGGTTCAATCGGACGCTCCGGCACTCGACCAAGCAATCGCGCTCGAGCAGGGTTGGAGATGGGAAGCCTCCTCCCCGTTCCGGCGCTCCAGCGGGCTCGTTTATTCATCCAATCACTTGAGCAACGAGAACGCACGGCGCCTGCTCCCTGGCGCGACCGAAGTCACGCTCAAACCGGGCCGCTTCGACAATCCTTGGGCAAAGAACTGCGTCGCGATCGGCGACTCTGCGATCGCCATTGAGCCGCTCGAATGGACGAACCTGCATCTCGCCCACAGCGCGATCGACCGGCTGGTCGCGATGATGCCCGACCGCGACTGCAATCCGGTCGAGCTATGGGACTATAACCGGCAGGTCACCGCGGAGGCCGATCGCGTCCGCGACTTCGTGCTTCTTCATTACGCCGCCTCGAAGCGGGATGAGCCGTTCTGGGACGACGCGGTCTCGCGTCCCCTGCCCAGTTCACTGCAGCACACGCTGACGCAGTTCCGCGAGCGCGGTCGCCTCCCCTTCTATGAAGAAGAGACCTTCGCTCGCGATAGCTGGGCTGCGGTTCTCATCGGCCAGGGCGTGATCCCGCGACGCCTCGATCCGCTGCTGGACGGGGTTCCCCCGAAGGAATCGCTGCGCGCGATGGAGCAATTGCGGAGCGCCATCCACGCGGCGATCGCGCCCGCGCCAACCCAAACCGCTTATCTGCGCAATCTCGCGCTTCAGGAGAATCGATGAACGAACACGCCATCCGCAACGTCGTCATAGTGGGTGGCGGGACAGCCGGCTGGATGGCCGCTGCTGCATTCTCGCGATATCTCAACAACGGCTACACGAAGACCACGCTGATCGAATCCGAGGAAATCGGGACCATCGGCGTCGGCGAAGCGACGATCCCGCCGCTGCTCAACTTTAACGCGATGCTCGGGATCAGCGAGAACGAGTTCGTCGCGGCGACCAAGGCGACGTTCAAGCTCGGTATCGAGTTCGTGAACTGGGATGAGATCGGCCACCGCTACATCCATCCCTTCGGCTTCTTCGGCCAGGACCTGCAGGGCGTTCATTTCCACCAGCTCTACCTGCGCGAACGCAGCAAGCGGGTCATGCAGGACATCTCGGCATGGTCGATGAGCGGTGTTGCAGCATCGCTGGGCAAATACGCGCGGCCCGGTCCGCAGTCGCGCCCGCCGCTGTCGCAGCTGACCTACGCCTTCCACTTCGACGCCGGGCTCTACGCTCAATTCCTGCGCAATTTCGCCGAACGCGGCGGCGTCTCACGCATCGAGGGCAAGGTCGTCGACACGCGCCTGAACGGCGAAACCGGGTTCGTTGAATCGGTCACGCTCGCGGCCGGCACCATCATCGAGGGCGATCTCTTCATCGACTGTTCCGGCTTCGGCGGGCTCCTCATCGAGCAGGCACTGAAGACAGGCTACGAGGACTGGACGCACTGGCTCCCATGCGACCGGGCCGTGGCCGTGCCGTGCGCCTACGACGGCCAGCCCGACCCGTTCACGCGCTCGACCGCACACGGCTGCGGCTGGCAGTGGCGCATTCCGCTGCAGCACCGGATGGGCAACGGGCTCGTTTATTCGAGCGCCCATATCTCTGATGAGGACGCTGAGAAGCTGCTGCTCGACAATCTCGAAGGCGAGCAGCTCGCCGACCCGCGGAAGCTGACGTTCACCACGGGCCGCCGCCTCGAAGCCTGGAACCGCAATGTCGTTACCCTGGGCCTGTCGAGCGGCTTCGTCGAACCGCTGGAATCAACGAGCATCCACCTGATCCAGGCCGGCATCGCCAAGCTGCTCGCTCTGTTCCCGGACAAGCGCTTCGGTGCGAACGAGCGGAACGAATACAACCGGCAGATCCGCGACCTGTTCGAAGACGTTCGTGACTTCATCATCCTGCACTATTGGGCGAACCGCCGGACCGACACCGAGTTTTGGAAGTCTTGCGCGGCGATGGATATCCCGGACAGCCTGAGCCGCCGTGTGGAAATGTGGCATTCGAAAGCTCGGGTGCTGCGCGACGGCGCAGAACTGTTCGCCACCCCCAGCTGGGTAGCGGTCATGCTTGGACAGGGCATCCTGCCGGAAAGCTACGACCCGATCGCCGACTGCCTGGACGACGGAAAGGTCGCCGCGGCGATGGAGCAGCTGCGCAAGGGCTATCTCGAAACCGCGCAGCGCATGCCGAGCCATGGCGAGTTCATCGCGCAAATCCTCGGACAGGGCCGTCGTGAGTCCGAGCTTCCGGAGTTCGTCTTTTGAGACCTGATCGCATCCGTAAGGTCGTCGTTGTTGGCGGCGGCACCGCCGGCTGGATGGCCGCCGCAGCAATCTCGAAGATCATGGGAGACATTGCCGACTTCTCGGTCGAGCTAGTGGAGTCCGAAGAGATCGGCACCGTCGGCGTAGGCGAAGCGACGATCCCGCAAATCACGTTGTTCAACCAGCTGCTCGACATTGACGAGGGTGACTTCTGCCGGGCGACCAACGCCACCTACAAGCTCGGCATCGAGTTCGTGGACTGGACGCATATTGGGCACCGGTACGTGCATCCGTTTGGCTACTACGGTCTCGACATGAAAGGGGTGGAGTTCCACCACCACTGGCTCAAGGGCCGATCACTCGGCGATGAGACCCAGCTCGGAGATTATTCGCTCGGTGCCATCGCTGGCCTGATGGGCAAGTTCTCACATCCCCGTCTCGACCAGCCGAACTCGCCACTCTCGAAGATCGCTTACGCGTTCCAGTTCGATGCCAGCCTATACGCGCGCTACCTGCGCCGGATGGCCGAAGCGGCCGCCGTGGTCCGCACCGAGGGCCGTATCGTTGAGGTGGTTCAGAACAGTGAGAACGGCTTCGTCGAAGCGCTCGTTCTGCAAAGCGGCGCCCGCGTCGAGGGAGAGCTTTTCATCGACTGCTCGGGCTTTCGTGGACTCCTGATCGAGCAAACTCTCAAGTCCGGCTTCGAGGATTGGTCGAAGTGGCTTCCGTGCGACCGGGCATTTGCGGCGCCGTGCGAGCTTGGCGGCGATCACCAGCCCCTCACCCGCTCGACCGCTCGAACGGCCGGCTGGCAGTGGCGCATCCCGCTCCAGCATCGCATCGGCAACGGCTACGTCTATTCGAGCGCGCATATCTCCGACGACGAAGCGGCTGCGACCTTGCTCGCCAATCTCGACGGCAAAGCGCTCGGCGATCCGCGTCCGCTTCGCTTCACTGCGGGTCATCGCAGGAAGCCGTGGGTGAAAAACGTAGTCGCATTTGGACTTGCCGGCGGCTTCCTCGAGCCGCTTGAATCGACGAGCATTCACCTGGTTCAATCGGGCATTGCGAGATTGATGTCGCTGTTCCCGTCGCTCCGTTTCGACCAAGAGGAAATCGACCGCTTCAACCAACAGACGATCCAGGAATATGTCGACATCCGCGACTTCCTGGTCCTTCATTACAAGGCCACGACGCGCGACGATTCCGATTTCTGGGATTACTGTCGGACGCTCGAGCCGCCGGAAGGGCTCGCGTACAAGCTGGACATGTTTCGCGCGAACGGACGCATCTACCGCGAGCGCAACGAGCTGTTCACCGAGACGAGCTGGCTCGCCGTGATGGTCGGTCAGGGGATCGAGGCGGAAAGCTACCACCCGGCTGCGGATATTCTCCCCGACGATGAAACGCAGAAGCGGCTCGTGCACATTCGCGAAGTCATTGCGAACAGCGCCCGGGCGATGCCGTCGCAGGATGAATTCCTGCGCCGGATCGGCGGCCTAAGCGATGTGGCGCTCCAGCGCGCGTCGTAATGAACCTTCCCACGCCGAGCCCGATCCGCGAATACGAACGCGCCGACCGCACGCTGCTCGACGACGAGATCCGCCCTTCGCGGCAACCTGCGGTTCTGCGCGGCATTGCGACGGATTGGCCTGCGGTCCGCGCCGCGCGGGAGTCGGACGAAGCGCTCGTCGACTATGTGAAGCGATTCTCCGCAAAGGCCCGCGTCGCCGCGATCGTGGGCGAGCCTGAGATCAAGGGTCATTTCTTCTATTCGGACGACTTCAGGGGACTGAATTTCCAGCGCGGCCAGACCGCGCTCGACCCGTTCCTCGACCGGCTTCTTCGCGACCGCCAGATCGACGCGCCGCTGGCGATGGCGGTTCAGTCGGAGACCATCCCCGCTGTCCTTCCGGGCTTTGCGGAGGAGAACGCCACCAGCCTCATCCGCAGCGACATCCTGCCCCGCATGTGGATCGGCAATCGCATCCACGTTGCGCCGCATTACGACCTTTACGAAAACATCGGCATCGTCGTCGCCGGGCGTCGGCGGTTTACGGTCTTCCCGCCCGAACAAATCGCCAATCTCTACGCCGGGCCATTTGATCCGACGCCTGCGGGAACACCCGTCAGCGTGGTCGATCCGCAATCGCCCGATCTCGAACGCTACCCACGGTTCACGGAAGCCATGGAGACTGCGCAGTTCGCGGAGCTCGAGCCGGGCGACGCCATCTACATTCCCTACCATTGGTGGCACGGGGTCGACTCGCTCGAACCATTCAATTTCTTCGTGAACTATTGGTGGAGCGACGCGAGGCCTGAACTCGGCCGTCCCTACGACGCGCTCATGTATGCGTTCTACGCGCTGAAGCATCTGCCGCCCGACCAGCGGGACGTCTGGCGCACAATGTTCGACCATTACATCTTCGGTGCCAACGGAGATCCCGGCGAGCATCTGCCCGAGCACGCGCGCGGTGTCCTCGGCGAGCTTACCCCGCAGCTGCTCGCGCGGATGCGAGCGACCCTGAAACAGATCGCCGAGAGCCTGTGAGATGCTGATGAGCCTGCTGCTTGCTGCCGCCGTCGCCCGGTTCGATTGGTTTGAATATCGCGGCGACGACAAGCTGCCGAAACCGAGCCCATCAGAATATGCAAACCCCATCCTGCAGGGCTTCTACCCCGACCCCAGCATTACGCGGGTCGGCGACGATTATTACCTGATCAATTCCACTTTCGACTGGTTTCCCGGCATCCCGATCTTTCACAGCCGCGACCTAGTGCATTGGACGCAAATCGGGAATGCGATCGACCGCCCTGACCAGCTCGACTTCAAGTCACTCGGCCTATCACGCGGCGTCTTCGCGCCGGACATCAGCTGGCACGATGGCACGTTCTATATCCTCAATACCTGCGTCGATTGCGGCGGCAATTTCGTCATTACAGCGAAGGACGCCGCAGGCCCGTGGTCCAATCCGATATGGCTGCCGGACCTTGAAGGCGGGATCGATCCGTCGCTCTTCTTCGACGCGGATGGCAGCGCGTGGATCATCAACAATGGCGCTCCGCCAGGCACGCCGCTGTACGACGGCCATCGCGCCATCTGGGTCCAACGCTTCGACACCGAGACGCTGAGGTCTTTCGGTCCGCGCACGATGATCCTCAACGGCGGGGTACGTCCTGAAGAAAAGCCGATCTGGATCGAGGGGCCGCACATCTTCCGCAAGGACGGCTGGTACTATCTCATCGCGGCGGAAGGCGGCACGGCGGAGAATCACTCGCAGGTCGTTCTTCGCAGCCGCGCCGTGATCGGGCCGTACGAAGCCTTCTCCGGCAATCCAATCCTCACCCAGCGAGATCTGCCGCGCGATAGGCCCAATCCGATCACGTCCGCCGGGCACGCCGATTTCGTCGAGACGCCGAACGGAGAGTGGTGGGCGACGTTTCTCGCGACGCGACCTTACGCAGGTGACTTCTACAACACGGGACGTGAGACCTTCCTCATGCCCGTGCGCTGGGCTGACGGCTGGCCGCGCATCACCGATCCGGGCGCGGTCATCCCGTGGACCGCGCCGAAGCCGAACCTGCAGAGTGACGGCAGGTCCGCGCCGCCGACGAACGGCTCTTTCACGGCGCGCGACGAATTCAATTCCACGAAGCTGCCTCTCAACTGGATGATGATGCGCAATCCCCGTGAGCATTGGTGGCGTATCGGTGACGGGCAGCTCACGCTCCAGGCGCGTCCGGTTGCCCTCGGCGACAATGGGAACCCGTCCTTCCTCGCGAGGCGGCAGCAGCACCTCAACGCGACCGCGACGACAGCGCTGCGCTTCACGCCCACCGCAGGAGGGGAGGCGGGCCTCGTTGCATTGCAGAGCGATGAATATTTCTACTTCCTCTCTGTCGGGGAAAATGAAGGTAAGCCGGTCATTCGACTGCATCGGCGGGCAGGCCCGAATGAGCCCAAGATCGGCGCAGTGGTGAAGGAGGCGGCCCTGCCCGTCCCCGCCGGGACTGCCGTGTATCTCCGTGCCGAAGCGCGTGGGGCGAACTACGACTTCAGCTGGAGCGCCGACGGAAGACGCTGGCACATCCTGGTCAAGGACGCGGACGGCACCATCCTCAGCACGAAGCGCGCCGGAGGCTTTGTGGGGTCGATGTTCGGCGTGCACGCCTACCAACCCCAGAGCGTAACGACGGAAAGAGGTCGCGGATGAAGCTCAAAGTTGCGTTTGCAGCGTCGATCGTAGTCCTTTTGCCCGCCTGTGCGACCCCGCAAGCCAATCAACGGGCGATCGCGATCACCGTCGACGATCTTCCGCTTCACGGCCCGACACCGCACGGCGAGACTGCAGTCAGCGTTGCGGAGGGCGTCATCTCCGCCCTGACCGCGGAGCATGTTCCTGCATACGGGTTCATCAACGGCCACTGGACAGTGGACGATCCCGCCACTGCGCCCGTGCTCACGATGTGGAGGGCGGCCGGTCTTCCGTTGGCGAACCACGGATGGTCGCACCGACATCTGAGCGAAATGACACCCGTCGAGTTCGAACAGGAGCTCGTGCGCAACGAACCACTGCTGCAGGCGGGCAGCGAAGACTGGCACTGGTTCCGCTACCCCTTCCTCGACGAAGGCGAGACGGCGGAGAAGCGCGCTGCGGCGCGCGACGTGCTGGCGCGGCACGGCTACAAGATCGCTTCGGTCACCGCAGACTTCAGCGACTGGGCCTGGACCGGGCCCTATCAGCGCTGCAAGGATGCCGGCGACACTGCGGCAATCTCGAAGCTCGAAGAGCTATACATGCAGGCCGCGCGCGAGAGCATCGGCTATCATCGGAACCTGTCGCAGACCGTCTACGGCCGCGAGATCCCCTACGTCCTTCTGCTGCACGTCAGTCCGTTCGAGGCGCGCATATTGCCGCGCCTCTTGAAGCTCTATCGTGAAGAGGGTTTCCGCTTCGCAACACTCGAGGAAGTCGAGGCCGATCCGGCCTATCACGATCAGATCGACCCAAAGCTTTCCGCCGAGCCACAAGGGCTCGACCACAAGGCGGCGGCGAAACAGGCCCTACCGCCGAGGACGGACTTTCAGTCGGTCCTCGACGGCATGTGCAAGGGCTAGCGCGCAGCCACCGTCAGCGTGGCGCTCTTCAGGTTGACCGAGTTCGGGCCAGCCGAAACCGTGAACGTGCCCGGTTCGACCACGCGCTTCATATCGACGTTCCAAAGCGCCAGATCGTCGGGCTTCAGCTCGAACGTCACCGTCCGCTTCTCGCCCGGCTGAAGCGTCACGCGCTGGAAGCGTTTTAGCTCGATCAGCGGCCGGGTGACCGACGCCTGGTCGTCGCGCAAGTACAGCTGAACGACCTCGTCGCCCGCGCGGCTGCCCGTGTTGGTGACGTCGACACTGACCTGAGCGTTCTCGTCCTTGCGGATCGTAGCCTTGGCAAAGCGCGGCGCTGAAATGTCGAACGTCGTGTAGCTCAGGCCGTAACCGAACGGGTAAAGCGGCTGGGTCGTGTCGAGCAGATAGCCACGCCGCGATGACGGCTTCCGGTTGTAGAAAACAGGCAACTGTCCAACCGACCGCGCAATCGTCACCGGCAGCTTCCCGCCGGGGTTCACCTTGCCGAACAGAACGTCGGCAACGGCATTCCCAGTCTCCTGCCCCAGATACCAACCCTCGATCAGCGCCGGCGCATTCTCCGCAAGGTAGTTCACTGCAAGCGGACGACCGTTGAGCAGGAGTACGACCGTCGGCTTGCCAAGAGCGAGGACCGCGCGGGCGAGATCCTCCTGCTGACCGACGAGGTCGAGCGACGAGCGATCACCGAGGTGATTGTCCGCCCACGCCTCGCGGCTCAGCTGCTCGTTGTCGCCAAGGACCATGACGACGACGTCGGCCTTGCGCGCCGTCTCGACCGCATCCGCGATGAGCTTCTTGTTCACGGCAGGATCGACGAGCTTCACTTCGTCGCACGACCAGCAACGGCTTTCCGTCAGGCGGACACCTTCCGAGAAATCGACGTCGAACTTGCCCTGCCCCGCGACCTGCAGGCCTTCGAGCACGCTGACAACACGCTTCGGCACGTCGCTGTAACCGCCGATCGGCGTGTCCTTCGCATGGGTGCCGAGGACGGCGATGCGGCGGATCTTCGAAGCGTCGAGCGGAAGCAGCCCGTTGCTGTTCTTTAGAAGGATCATGGAACGCTGCGCGGCTTCGCGAGCAAGCGCGATCGCATCGGGCGTCGCGGTCTTCGCCTCGGCCGAGGCCACGTCCGGATACGGGTTCTCGAACAATCCGGCTTCGAACTTCAACCGCAACACACGGCGAACGGCGTCGTCAACCAACGATTGCGGAACACGGCCCTCCCGAACCAGCTCGACGAGATGTACATAACCCTGCGGATCAGGCGTTTCGGAATCGACGCCCGACTTGATCGCGCGCTCGGCCGCATCCTTGACGTCACCGAACATGCGGTGGCGGGTCACGAGCTCGTTAATAGCGTAATAGTCGCTGACGACAGCGCCCTTGAAACCCCACTCGCCCTTCAGCACGTCGCGAAGCAGCCAACGGTTCGCATGCGAGGGAACGCCGTCGATCTCATTGTACGAAGGCATGACCGAGCGGACCGGCAGTTCCGTTACCGCGCGTTGGAACGGCGGGAAAAACGTCTCGCGAAGTTCACGCTCGCCCAGATGCGCCGGCCCGATGTTGGTCCCGCTCTCCGGCTGACCGTGACCCGTCAGGTGCTTCAGCGTCACCATGATCTTGTCGGCCGGCAACGGGAGTTTCGTTCCCTGGAAGCCGCGGATGGACGCCAGGCCCATCTCGCCTGCAAGGTACGTATCTTCGCCGTACGTCTCCTCGATCCGCCCCCAGCGCGGATCGCGCGCCACGTCTACGACCGGGGCGAGCGCGAGCGTCGCTCCGCGCGCACGCATTTCGCGTGCCGCAACCGAGAAGATCCGCTCCGACAGCGCTGGGTCCCACGTGCTCGCCAGAGCGATCGCCTGCGGGAAGCTGGTCGCACCTCGGGCGACATAGCCGTGCAGCGCTTCCTCATGCATCAGGATCGGGATACCGAGGCGCGTGCGCTCGACCGCCCAATGCTGCGCGGCATTGATGTATTCGGCGGTGTCGCGCGCGTCGCGATTGACGCTGCCTGCCGCGGCTCCCGCCGCGCCAACATTGGTCTGCGTAACTCCGCGCTTGTCGGACGGGCGAGCGATCTGACCAATACCATTCGGGAAGTTCGCCGATGCTTTCTCTGGGGAGAATACGCCGGCGTCCGTCTGGATCTTCGCCTTCTGCTCCCAAAGTGTCATCAGCTGCGCCGCTTTCTCCTCCAGCGTCATCCGCTTCAGGAGATCGTCGACCCGCGCTTCGACGGGTTTCGACGGGTCCTTGTACAGCGCTCCGCCAACGACCTTGGTCGCGGCACGAGGCTGCGCCGCGCTCGAAACTCCCCACGCACCAATCAGTGCAGCTGCGGCCACGGCCGCCAGGGCGCGTGCTCCCGCCGCATTGCGCTTTCTCATTCTTCTCTCCCCAGATTCAGCGCGAAATGATAGCGCTACCATAGCCAGCGGCTGGGACGTTGCAATGGGCGTATTCGCCACCTAGACCCGACAAAGGAGACGCAATGAACAGGCCAAGTCGCCGGAGCCGGGGGACCGTCACGATCGAAGATGTTGCGCAGGCCGCGGGCGTGTCTGCGATGACGGTTTCGCGCGTCATAAACAAAGAGAAGAACGTCCGGGATAAGACGCGAGATCGCGTTCAGAAGGCGATCAAGGAACTCAACTATTCGCCGAACATGGCAGCGCGCAGTCTCGCGGCCGGCGACGCGACCCACATCGGCCTCCTCTATTCCAACCCCAGCGCGGCCTACCTCAGCCAGTTCCTGGTTGGTGCGCTGGATGGCGCCCGCAGGAACGGCATCCACCTGGTCATCGAATCCTGTGAGGGCGAGGACGAGGCAGCGCAGTCGCAGGCCGCTCGTCACATCGCTGCCGCCGACGTGGAGGGCGTAGTCCTTCCGCCTCCCCTCTCCGAATCCGTCGCGATCCTGACGGAACTGGCGCTGTCGGAAACGCCGGTGGTCACCGTCGCCATGGGCAAGCTCTACGAAAGCGCGCTGAACGTGCGCATCGACGACTTCGCGGCCGCTGCGGAGATGACGAACTACCTCATCAATCTCGGCCACCGGCGCATCGCTCTCATCAAAGGCCATCCGCAGCAAATCGCCAGCGCCGAGCGCGAGCGCGGCTTCCGCGCCGCCGTTAACGCTGCGGGACTAGACCCTGCCGATATCGCCGTGGAGCAGGGCTTCTTCACGTTCCGCTCCGGACTGGAGGCGGCCGAGAAGCTCCTTGATCGTCCCAATCGGCCGACAGCCATTTTCGCTAGCAACGACGATATGGCGGCGGCGGCCGTCAGCGTCGCGCATCGCCGGGGCCTGGACGTGCCCCGCGACCTCAGCGTCGTCGGCTTCGACGACACAGCGCCGGCTACGACCGTATGGCCGGAGCTCACCACCATCCGTCAGCCGGTCGAGGAGATGGCGGACGCGGCTCTCGACCTGCTGCTCGCCGAAGTGCGCAGCCGGCGCCATGGCCTTCCGCCGGCGCCCGCGGAGCGAGTGCTCGAGCACGAGCTGATCGTACGCGAGTCTTCGGGACCGCCTCCGAAGCTGACCCAGCAAGGCTCACGAACAAAAGCGCGTCCCGCTTGAGCGGAACACTTGCAATTCGCGAAAGCGACAGGAGAAGTTAACGCTAACATTCAGTAGCCGCATCGAGTGATTCGGCACCATGCAGGGAGAGGGTATGGTCGAGGCGAGTCCGCAGCGCGCCAACATGGGATTTATTGGCGCGATCGTCGCAGTGGCGACGATTGGGGGATTTCTTTTTGGATATGACAGCGGCGCCGTGAACGGAACGCAGCCGGGGCTGACCGACGCGTTCAGTCTCGTTCCTGGCAGCTTCTCGCCCAGCAACGGACTGGGCTTCACGGTCGCTTCGCTTCTGATCGGCTGCTTCATCGGCGCCTTCTTCGCGGGCCGCCTCGCCGATCTTGCGGGGCGCCGTAACGTCATGCGCATCTCCGCTTTGCTCTTCTTGATCGGCGCGGTGATCCAGGGCTTGGCGCATGATCACACGTTGTTCGTGCTTGCGCGGATCATTGGCGGCATGGCCGTCGGCGCAGCGAGCGTTCTCTCGCCCGCCTACATTTCCGAAGTCGCGCCCGCGAGCATTCGCGGCCGCATGACCACGGTACAGCAGATCATGATCATCACGGGCCTGACCGGCGCGTTCCTGGTCAACTACTTCCTCGCGGCGGCAGCCGGCGTCTCGACGGCGCATTTCTGGCTGGGGCTGGCGGCATGGCGCTGGATGTACCTGATGCAGGCACTTCCTGCCGCGATCTTCCTGGTCGCGCTTTACTTCATTCCGGAGAGCCCGCGCTATCTCGTGTCCAAGGGCCGTGACGAGGCCGCGTTGCGCGTCCTGACGAAGCTGTTCGGAGCCGACATCGCGCGAGCCAAGCTCGAGGAAATCCGTGCGACGTTCAGCACGGACCACCGTCCGCGGCTAAGCGACGTTCTCGCACCTGCCGGCACCAAGGGCTTCCTCGGAATGCGGCCGATCGTCTGGGTCGGCATCATGCTTGCCGTCTTCCAGCAGCTCGTCGGCATCAACGTCATCTTCTACTACGGCGCGACGCTTTGGCAGCTCGCCGGGTTCACCGAGAATGACTCGCTGCTCATCAACATCGTCTCGGGCGCGGTCTCGATCGCGGCCTGCTTCGTCACCATTGCAGTGATCGACAAGATCGGCCGCAAGCCGCTCCTGCTGATCGGCTCGGCGGGCATGGCCGTGACCTTGTTCGTGATGGTCTATGCCTTCAGCCACGGCTCGCTCGACGCAACCGGCAGCCTGGTTCTCTCGAAGGACCTCGGCATGATCGCAGTCGTCGCCGCCAACCTCTACGTGATCTTCTTCAACGTCTCGTGGGGACCGGTGATGTGGGTCATGCTCGGCGAGATGTTCCCGAACCAGATCCGCGGATCGTCGCTTGCAGTCGCAGGCTTCTTCCAGTGGTTTGCAAACTTCCTGATCTCGTTCACCTTCCCGGCGATGGCCGCGTGGAGCCTAACCGGCAGCTACGTCTTCTACGGCGTCTGCGCGGTGATCAGCTTCTTCCTCGTGCAGAAGTTCATCCACGAGACGAAGGGGAAAGAGCTCGAAGAAATGCAGGGCTGAGAAATCCGGGGCGCGGCCGTCGGCGGTCGCGCCCATCCCTGCCTGGAGTTTTGAATGACCCGTACGCCTGCCCGCCCATTCCGTTCGCGCGAGTGGTTCGACGCGCCGGGCCGTAGCGACATGACCGCGCTCTATCTCGAGCGCTACATGAACTACGGTCTGACACCGGACGAATTGCGCAGCGGGAAACCGATCATCGGCATCTCGCAGTCTGGTTCGGACCTGGTGCCATGCAACCGCATCCACTTACAGCTCGTCGAGCGAGTGAAGGCGGGCATCCGCGATGCGGGCGGGGTTCCGATGGAATTCCCGATGCATCCGATCTTCGAGAATTGCCGCAGGCCGACGGCGGCGCTCGACCGCAACCTCGCCTATCTCGGCCTTGTAGAAGTGCTGAACGGCTACCCGATCGATGCAGTCGTCCTGACGACCGGTTGCGACAAGACGACGCCGGCCAGCATCATGGCCGCGTGCACCGTCGACATCCCTGCCATCACCTTGTCGGGCGGGCCGATGCTCGACGGATGGCATGAAGGCGAACTCGTCGGCTCAGGCACGGTCATCTGGCGATCGCGCCGGCTGCTCGGCGCGGGCAAGATCGACGAAGAGGAATTCCTCCGCCGCGCCGCGGACTCGGCACCATCGCCGGGTCACTGCAACACGATGGGCACGGCCTCGACCATGAATGCCGTCTCCGAAGGACTCGGCCTGTCCCTGCCCGGCAATGCGGCAATTCCGGCGCCGTACCGGGAGCGCGGACAAATTGCCTACGAGACGGGCCGGCGCATCGTGGACATGGCCTATGAGGACCTGCGTCCCTCGAAGATCCTGACGCGCGAATCCTTTCTCAACGCGATCCGCCTCGTCAGCGCGCTCGGCGGCTCCACCAACGCGCAGCCGCACATCGTCGGCATGGCGCGCCATGCGGGTGTCGAGCTTCGACCGTCGGACTGGATGGAGTTCGGCTACGACGTCCCCTTGCTCGCCAACGTGCAGCCCGCGGGCCAGTATCTCAGCGAGCGCTTCCATCGAGCCGGTGGAGTTCCCGCGGTGATGTGGGAGCTGCTGCAAGCCGGAAAATTTGACGGCGACGCGTTGACGGTCACCGGCAAGACCCAGGCCGAGAACCTGAACGGTCGCGAAGCCACCGACCGCGAGGTCATACGGCCTTTCGATCAGCCGCTGAAGGAGCACGCGGGTTTCCTCGTCCTCCACGGTAATCTGTTCGACTTTGCGATCATGAAGACGAGCGTCATCTCGGAAGAATTCCGCAACCGCTACCTCTCTCGGCCCGGGCATGAGGACGTGTTCGAAGCGCGCGCGATCGTGTTCGACGGCTCGGACGACTATCACCACCGCATCAACGACCCCTCACTGAACATCGACGAGAATTGCATCCTCGTGATCCGCGGATCGGGTCCGCTGGGCTGGCCGGGTTCGGCGGAAGTCGTAAACATGCAGCCGCCGGACGCCTTGCTTCAGCGTGGCATCACGAGCCTTCCGACGCTCGGCGATGGCCGCCAATCCGGCACGTCCGACAGTCCCTCGATCCTCAATGCCTCGCCCGAAAGTGCAGTAGGCGGCGGACTGGCGTGGCTCCATACCGGCGACACCATCCGCATTGATCTCAAAAACGGCCGCTGTGACGCACTCGTGGACGAAGCGGAAATCGCTCGCCGCAAAGACGACGCCCCCCCACCCATTCCCGAGAGCAACACGCCCTGGGAAGAACTCTATCGCGAGAAGACGGGGCAGATGGGCGAAGGCGCGGTATTGGAGTTCGCGGTAAAATATCGCGGCACGTCGAACCGCACCCCACGGCACAATCACTAGGGAGAAATCATGGCTACCGAAGCGACAAGCGACACGTTCGACGATGCTTCGGTGACCAGCCAGAACTCGAAACTCGTGATCGCGGCATCGTCGCTCGGCACGATCTTCGAATGGTACGATTTCTACCTCTACGGCCTGCTAGCGACGATTCTCACCGCGCAGTTCTTTTCGGGCGTCAACGAGACGACGGGCTTCATCCTGGCGCTCGCCGCATTCGCCGCGGGCTTCTTCGTCAGGCCGTTCGGGGCTCTCGTCTTCGGCCGCATCGGCGACCTCGTCGGCCGGAAGAACACCTTCCTCGTCACCATGGGCATCATGGGCTTCTCGACGTTCGCCGTCGGCTTGCTGCCTAGCTATGCGACCGCGGGCGTGCTCGCTCCCGTGCTGCTCGTGGCCTTGCGGTTGCTCCAAGGCTTGGCGCTAGGCGGCCAATATGGTGGTGCTGCGATTTACGTCGCCGAGCACGCACCCGAGGGGAAGCGGGGCTTCTACACCAGCTGGATCCAGACGACCGCCACGCTCGGCCTGTTCGCGACCTTGCTGGTCGTCATCGGAACGCGCTCGGCGATTGGCGAGGAAGCCTTCGCCGCCTGGGGCTGGCGCATCCCCTTCCTGCTCTCGATCCTGCTGCTCGGCGTTTCACTGTGGATCCGGCTGCAACTGAACGAGAGCCCAGTTTATCAGCGCATGAAGGCAGAAGGCGCCACGTCCAAGGCGCCGCTCACGGAAGCGTTCGGCCGGTGGAAGAACCTGCGCATTGTGCTGATCGCCTTGCTCGGTGCCGTCGCCGGCCAGGCGGTGGTCTGGTACACGGGCCAGTTCTACGCTCTGTTCTTCCTAGAAAAGACGCTGAAGCTGGACGGCATGACGACCAACGTCATGATCGCGGCGGCGCTGGCTATAGGCACGCCGTTCTTCGTCTTCTTCGGATGGCTGTCGGACCGGATCGGCCGGAAGCCCATCATCCTCACCGGCTGCCTGCTTGCGGCCCTGACCTATTTCCCCTTGTTCCACGCGCTGACCGCAGCAGCCAACCCCGCACTGGCTCAGGCTCAGGCGCGTGCGCCGGTCGTTGTCTCGGCCGCGCCTGAATCCTGCTCATGGCAGTTCGACCCGATCGGCAAGACCAAGTTCAACAAGTCCGGATGCGACATCACCAAATCCGCGCTCGCCAAGGCAGGCATCCCCTACTCGAGCGAAGCCGCTGCATTCGGGGACCGCGCGACCGTCACGATCGGCAATCAGCATTTCGATATCGGACCGGGCGACGACTTCGCGAAGACGCTGAAGGACGTCGCGGCACGTGCCGGCTATCCCGCCAAGGCAGATCCGGCGCAGACCAACTATCCGCTGACGATCCTGCTTCTGGCCGTCCTCGTTTTCTACGTAACCATGGTCTACGGGCCTATCGCAGCACTGCTGGTCGAGCTGTTCCCGGCGCGCATCCGCTACACGTCGATGTCCCTGCCCTACCATATCGGCAACGGCTGGTTCGGCGGCTTCCTTCCGACAATCGCCTTCGCCATCGTGGCAGCCACGGGCAACATCTATTCGGGTCTGTGGTACCCGGTCATTATCGCGGTCATCACCCTCGTTGTCGGCCTGTTCTTCCTGCCGGAGACGAGAGGCAAATCGGTCGAAGGCTAGTTCACCGGCAATTCGAAGACCGGGGCCGGCAACAGGTCCAGATCGTAGAGATTGACGATCGGATAGTCCGACCAAGCGTAGCGAACCCGCGTCACCGCGCGGCTGTCCGCCTGCAAGACAACCGAGCTGCCTTCCGTCCGCGCCGCCGCATAGCGGCAGCTGTTGGGGGCAGCGTCGCACAACTCGAAGGCCAAGGCCCCCGCTCCGCTCAGCGTCTGGAGGGGCTTGCTGAAGGTGATGACGACGGCCCCATCGCGGCGCTCTGCCCGCAGCGGCATTGGCCCGAACCTTCCGTTTGACGAACCATAGACCAGAGACTTAGCCGCAAGCGCAAGGCGGCGACCTACGGTCTGCTTGTCGGACGGGTGGATGTCCGCCGGATTGCCGACGTCGATCGCACTGGCGAGCGCGGAGCGCGGGTCGCGCTGGACCGCCGCCCTCTGCTCATTGATCAGGGTCGACCAGCCGCTTTCCGTCGGCTTGGCCGAAACCGGTCCCCACCCCGCAAGTCCCACGATCAGGAAGGGAAGCTGCGGGTCTCCGAACTGCGTCCGCCAGTTCGCCATCCATGCGGCAAGTCGCTGGTCATAACCGAGTTGTCCGACATCGGCTTCGCCCTGGTACCAGGCGACCCCCGTCAGGTGCATCGGCCCCAAGGGAGCCACCATCGCATTGTAGATCGTCGCGACGCCGGAAGAGCTTCCCCACGGCGCTGCCGGCGGGCCCGGAACGGAGTCCGCGATCTTGGCATAGCGCCAATCGCTGCCGAGCGGCTTCGTCGTCCCATCCGCCAGAGTCAGGAAGAACTTGTCGGACGGACCCGCCAATCCGCCCTGCCCCCACGCATTGCGAACGTAAACGACAATCCGGTTGTCGCCGGCCTTCAGCACACCCGGCGGAACGGGATAGCTCCGCGGATTGGCAGGATCGTTGAGCCCGCCCACGGCAATGCCGTTCACAAAGGTCTGGTCGAGGTCGTCCACGGCGCTCAGCCCCAGCTTCGCGGCCTGTTTCGCCTCCGCGGCCGTCAGCGTGACCGTGCGCTCAGCCCAGATCGCACCGACGTGACGGGTCCATTCCGGACCCCAGCTGTCCCAATAGGCAAGCGACGGAACAGGCTCCCACTTCAGGGCTGCGCCGCTGATCCAGGGTTCGCTTCCGACGGCGTCGCCCGTCTGCGACCGCCACCAGGCCCCCCATTTCTCGCCGAACTGACGCGTCGCCGTCGTTGGGCTCGCACGATGCGAAGCTGCGAGGCGCGCAAGCTCTTCGCCGCCGCTCGCACGTACCGAGGCCTCTTCCATCCAGGCGCGGATCGGCGTTCCGCCCCAGCTGTCGTCGATCGCTCCGATCGGCACCTTCTGCGAGGCGCGCAAATCGCGGACCATGAAATAGCAGACGGCGGAAAATCCGCTTACCGAGTCCGGCGTCGCAGCCTGCCACGCCGCCGGCTTTTGAAGAGCGGTCTGCGGCGTCTCGGCGAGCTGTTGCGGGATCTTGATGAGCCTCAGTTGAGGATCGTTCGCGGCCTGGGCCTCGCCTTCCCCATTCAGCGCCCGGCGGACCGGAAACTCCATGTTCGACTGGCCCGAGCACAACCAGACGTCACCGATGAGGACATCGTCCGCCTTGGCGCTTCCCGAAGTGCTACTGGCCGTGAGAACAAACGGACCGCCGGCCTGCATGGCAGGGAGATCCACTCGCCACCGACCCTTTGCGTCCGCCTTCGTGCTTCGGCTCGCTTCACCGAGAGTAACGGTGACCGCCTCCTTTGGAGATGCCGTTCCCCAGACGGGAATGGGCTTGTCGCGTTGGAGGACGACATGGTCCGACAATGGGGAGCCAAGTTGCGGGACCGCATTGGCGGCCGAACAGGTGCCCAACAGGAGCACGAACGCAAGTCGACGCATAATTCCCCCCTCAGTCAGCGATCAGCGGGCAAGCCACTCCCGGAACATCCACTTCGAACTCGAACAGTCCGCCTGCCAGTGGCTGGGCGTCCAATTGGTCCTGCGTCAGCAATTGCCGCGCGGTCGTCGCATAGGCCGTGCGCAGGTCCGGCCCTCCGAAGGCGATCTTCGTGATGTTGGCGACGGGGAAAGACACCCGCGCCAGCAACTCACCGGAAGGCGAATAGCGGCGCGCTTCCCACCCCGCGTACAGGCTGATCCAGATGCAGCCCTCGCTGTCGATCGTCGGACCGTCGGGGTAACCGTCCTTCGGGTCGATCGTCACGATCAATTCCGCCGGGCCGAGCTCACCGCTAGCTCCGATCTCACAGGCCGAGATCGTCCCGCCGAGCGTATCGACCCAGTACAGCATGCTGCCATCCGGCGAGACGCAAGGGCCGTTCGTGATGCTGATCCCGCTGAGGTTCGTGCGGTACAATTGGCCGTGATGGTAGCAATAGAAGGCGCCGGTCTTCTCGCGCTCGCCATTGTCCATCGTGCCGAACCACAAACGGCCCGACGGATCGACGACGCCATCGTTGAGGCGATTTGTCGGGCGCTCCGGCTCAACTTCCGTGAGAAGATCGAACGAGCGCTGCTCCGGGTCGAAACTGTAAAGCCCGCTCTGGAGCCCCGCGATAAAGCCTCCGCTCGCTGTGGGCAGGACGAACCCGACCTGCTCGGGAGCGTGCCAGCTTTCCTGAGCGCCGGTGGCCGGATGGAAGCGGTAGATCCGCTGCCGCTTGATGTCGGTGAACCACAGTGCGGCGTCCCGTTGGACCCAGACGGGGCCCTCGCCGAGCTCGGCTTCGACTTCCCAGATCAGCCGCGGTTCGGTCGTCACCTCAGCGCCACCCCGCGTCGACCCAATACTCGTGCCCGGTCGTCAACCGCGCGTCGTCCGATGCCAGGAACATGACCATCGCAGCGATATCCTCCGGTACGAGCCTTCCCTTCAGGCATTGGGCAGCGACGATCTCCGCTTCGCCTTCGGGCGTGTACCATTGCAGCTGCCGGGGAGTCCGCACGTTGCCGGGGACAACGCACGTGACGCGGATATTGTCCGGGCCCAAGTCGCGGGCCATCGCGCGCGTCATGCCTTCGATGGCAGCCTTGCAGGTCTGGTAGAGGACCAGGTCCGGCAGCGCGAGGTGCCAGCTGATCGAGCCGAGGTTGATGATGGATCCAGCGCCCTTGCTGCGCATGCCGGCGATGACTGCCTGAGAGCAGAAGAACATGTGCTTCAGGTTCACACCGAGGCGGTTGTCCCAATATTCCTCGGTGACGTCGTCGATGGAATGGCGGTCGTCGTTCGCGGCATTGTTGACGAGCACGTCGAATGCGCCGCCCTCGTCGATCAGGCGCGCAATGGCCGCTTTGGTACCGGTTACATCCATCAAGTTGTTCTCGACGTACCGGGCGCCGAACTTGTCGGCGACGGCCTGTGACTCGCCGTTCGATACGTCGAAGAACGTGACGTCCGCGCCCTGGCTTGCGAACCCTTCGACGATTCCTGCCCCGATGCCCGAGCCCCCGCCCGTAACGAGTACTCTCTTACCCCGCAGGCTTGGATAGACCGCCCGGAGATTCTGTTCGTCAGCCAATTACTTCAGCCCCCCACGTAAACGGTCTTGGTTTGGGTGTAGAATTCGACGGCGGCGAAGCCCTGCTCGCGCGCGCCATAACTGGACTTGCGAGTGCCCCCGAACGGCACGTGATAATCGACGCCAGCGGTCGGAAGATTGACCATCACCATCCCGGCACGGATCCGCTTGCGGAAGTCGCGCGAATATTTGAGCGAATTGGTCACGATGCCCGCCGACAGGCCGAACTGGCCGCGGTTCGCGATCTCCAGCGCCTCGTCATAATCCTTGACGCGAACTGTGCTTGCGACCGGCCCGAAGACTTCCTCGCAATTGATGCGTTGGTCGGGAGCCGTATCCGCGATCACCGTCGGCGCCATGTAGAAGCCGCGCTTGTCGAGCTCGAGCGGCCCGCCGCCCGTCAGCACCTTGCCGCCCTCGCCCTTGGCGATCTCGACATACTTCAGGTTCTGCTCGAGCTGGCTCTCGCTGACCGCCGGCCCGATCTGGCTATTTGGATCGAGCGCATCGCCGACGCGAAGCGAGCGAGCGCGTTCGGCGAGCGCCTCGACAAAGCGGTCGTGAATGCCCTCGGTCACGATGATCCGCGAGGATGCGGTGCAACGCTGGCCCGTCCCGAAGAAAGCGCCGTCGATTGCGCAAGTGACCGCGCGCTCGAGGTCAGCATCGTCGAGGACGACGAGCGGGTTCTTGCCGCCCATCTCCATCTGCACCCGCGTCTGGCGCTTCATGGCGCCCTGCCCGACCAACGCACCCACGCCCTGCGAGCCGGTGAAGGAGATCCCGTCGACGTCTGGATGATCGACGATCGCGCTTCCGATGCCGCCCTCCCCGATGATCAGGTTAAACACGCCCGGAGGCGCGCCGGCCTCGTGGATGATGGCCACAAGCGCATGCGCGATCGCAGGCGTCGGCGTCGCCGGCTTCATCACGACGGTGTTGCCGAACGCCAGTGCCGGAGCCGCCTTCCACGCCGGAATGGCGATGGGGAAGTTCCAGGGCGTGATCAGGCCGAACACGCCGACGGCTTCGCGATAGGTCGACACGTCGAGACCGGGCCGGGTCGATTCAAGCGTCTGACCGTGGCGGCGCAGAGCTTCACCGGCGAAATATTTCAGGATGCGCGCTGCGCGCATGACCTCGCCCATGCCCTCGGGCAGCGTCTTTCCTTCTTCGCGGGACAGCAGTTCGCCGAGTTCCTTGGCGCGCTGCATGACGATGGTGCCCGCGCGATCGAGGACGTCCGAACGAACCTCGGGCGAAGCCTCCGACCAACCGGGGAAAGCCTCACGGGCAGCCTTCACTGCGCGGTCGACATCGGCTGCGGTGCCCTTGGGATAGCGCGCGACGACATCATCGAGGTTGGACGGATTGATGCTTTCGCCGACGGCATCGCCGCCTTCCGCTTCGCCGCCGATGAAGTGGGTCAGGGTATCGGTCATTGAACTTCAGTCTCCAGCAAGCCGCGCGAGGCAAGGTTGCGCATCAAGTCTCGAACGCCGAACTTCCACGGAGGAGCGGCCTTCGAAGTCGTGACGCGGTTCACCAGCGCGCCAATCTTCGGCGTGGAGATGCTCACCACGTCGCCAATCTTGTGGGTGAAGCCGCGGCCCGGCTCATCGCGGTCGTCCGTCGGCGCGAACAAGGTCCCGAGGAACAGGGCGAAGCCATCCGGATAATGGTGCTCGCTGCGCGCCTGCCGGACGAGCTCTTCCGGGTCCCGGCTGATCTCGCTCATCAGGCTCCGGCCCTTCAGGGTGAAGCCGTCTTCGCCCTCGATGTCCAGCTCGACCACCGCGGTGCGGACATCGTCGAGCGTGAACTTGTCGTCGAAGAGCCGGATGAACGGCCCGATCGCGCAGGACGCATTATTGTCCTTGGCCTTGCTCAGCAGGAGTGCGCTGCGGCCTTCGAAGTCGCGAAGATTCACGTCGTTGCCGAGTGTCGCTCCGCGGATCTCGCCACGGCTATTCACCGCCAGCACGACTTCCGGTTCCGGGTTGTTCCAACTGGAATCCGAGCGGACGCCAATCTCGGCGCCCCAGCCGACACTCGCGAGCGGCGCGGTTTTCGTGAAGATCTCGGCGTCCGGACCGATCGCAACCTCGAGATACTGCGACCAGAGGCCATCCTCGATCAGCGTGGCCTTGAGGCGATCTGCCGCTTCGCTGCCCGGCACGAGCGAACGGATTGCGCCGCCGATCGCGGCCTCGACCTTCTCGCGGATGGAGGCGGCGGCGCGATAATCTCCGCGCGCCCGTTCCTCGATGACGCGCTCTATCGCCGAGATTGCGAATGTAACCCCAGCCGCCTTGATGACCTGCAGGTCGAATGGAGAAAGGAAGCGCTTCCATTCCGCAGAAAACAATGCGTCGAGATCGAACAAGTGTTCGCCGCGAACGGCGCTGATGTCCTGCTCCAGAAGGTCGGATACGGTCGGGGCCTGGCGGGACACGACCTCGACCCGGCCATCGCGGATGAGAACCGGCGTCGGACCGTCGTCGAGCAGCAGTCGTCCCGCGAGCACGGCATCCGCCGAGTCGACGGGAATCATCTCAGGCGAAAACGCCAGACTCAAAGTTTGTCTCTCCCCAAACAGGACAGGACTGTTAGCGCTACCATACGGGGTTGCGCAAGAGGCACGGCGAGCAATTCATATTCCCGTCGCCGCGAAGGTGTGCCCGTCGGGATCAAGGTCGCGCAGGTCTCTCCCGCGCGTTTCCTTGCCGAAGCGGATGACAAGAAGCAGCGCGACGAGCGTCGGGAAAATGATGATGGTCGAAACGACGTCGAGTGCGGGAACCAGCGCGAGGATCGCCAGGAATTGGGCGAGCATTCCGCCGGCTTTTGTGCACGCCGCCACCGTGCCGGTCGTCCGTCCACGGATCCGGAGCGGAAAGCTTTCGGCTGCGTAAGGCAGCAGCATGGCGATCAGCGCGTTCGTGCCGATGATCAGCAGAGCCACTGGAAGGACCGGGCTCCCCTGCCCCGTGAACTCGAGCCACAGCACTCCGATCAGGCCCGCGAGCGTTACACCAATTGAGCCCACGACCGACCACTTCGTGCTCCAGCGGCTGTAGAGGTAGGCGACGACGAACACCGTCGGAAACGCAATGAGCGCGGACTCGGCCAATAGCTTGCTGGACACCTCCATGCTGTATCCGCGCGCCACGAGGTCGGTGGGCAGCCAGAGCAGCAGGCCGAAGTTGATCAGCCCGTAGCAAATCGCCGCGAGGCTGAGCGCGATCAGCTTGCCAAGGAAGGCGCGGCCTGTCAGCGCAACGCTCGGCCCCTTCGCAAAAGCGACAGCTTCCGCCGGCCTGCTGTGCCGAGCCTTGGATCCAAAGCGTGCCATCACGTGGCTCGCTTCCTCCCGACGTCCGCGCGCCAGCAGGAACTTCGCGGACTCCGGAATGAGCGCGCCCAGCAGCACGAGGGACAGTCCGGTCGGCAGGTTCAGGAGCCAGAGGATCCGCCAGCCAAAGGTCGGCTGGAGCAAGGCCGAGAAGCCGCTGGCGGCGAAATACCCGCCAACGGCTCCAAGACCGCCGACCAGCACGAGCGCCCAGCCGCGATGCTTGCTGGGCATCATCTCGGCGAGAAGGGCGTAGGTAACCGGAAGCATTCCGCCGGCGGCCGCGCCCATCATGAAGCACATGCCGATATTCCATGCGAGCGAGGGCATGGCGCCGCAGATCGACGTGCCGACGAACATCACCGCGGACAGAAGGATCGACGCCTTGCGCCCATAGATGTCGGCGATGACGCCCCAGACGATCGAACCGACCACCGTGCCGGTCAGGGCAAAGAAGGGCACTAGCGACGCCGTCGCCTTGGGCACCTGATATTCGCCCACCATTCCGGGGATCGTGAAGCCGAGACTCGCCGGCTTCATGATGTCGATGATCAGCGCGATCACGAGGACCGCCATCAGGCTCCAATGCGCCGAAGTGAGCGGTGCCTCTTCGGGCGGCGAGACGACGATGTCCTGGGACGCCGCCAGCTGCTTCGAGATGTTCCGCGGCAACAGTCCGTATGCAGCCACTCCCACTCCGGCGATGATCGTGGCCATGCCGATGTACATGTCGGTGCCCATCGGCATGCCGTAGAGCTGGTAGTGCATCGACCTGCCCATGAGGAACATGGGTAGGTGGAGCAGGACGCCGGCGGTGACGGCAATCACGCCGAGTACGAAGGCCCAAAGGCCGCGGCGATCGGCGAGCGTGCTGGTGCTGATCATAGGTCGCGGCAGCCCTTACAGGCTGCAGCGGTCCTGTGGAACAGATGCACTCGAAACCCGAATACCCGAAATTGCGATCGTCAGCTTGCCGTTCGTGCTGAGGAAGAACGGCGTCGACAACTTCGACATCTCCACCCCTGCCCGCTGGAAGCACTTCAAGGGCACCGCCAGCGTCCGCCACTCACCCTTCGGTGCTGACCGGATTGTTTCGGTGACGGGAACCGACGTACCTTCGACGCCAAGCTTCACCGGACTCGTGGGACCTGAGCGAACACTGTAGTCGACGATCAGGCTGAGTTCGGCGTTCGTCTCGCGCGCGATGTCCAGCGGTTGGGCTGCGATCAGGCGGAGGAACTGCTCGCCCGCCCCGTCGAAGGTCACCAGCCTCGTGTCTTCCTGCCCTCGGCGATCGATGTTGCGAACCGTCACGCCGGAGCTTGGTGCGAAGGACCATCCGGTCTGCAGCACGCCGCGCTCGAAGAAGGTACCCAAGTCGCTCGCGCCGCCACCCGCGGGCCGTTCTTCAGACAGCTGCGGGACGTCCGCCGTGTCGGCGTAGGTCAGGCCATAGCCGAACGCGAACAAGGGGTCGTAATTGGGGTCGCCCCGGTTGAGCGGCGTCTGGTCGGCTCGCTTGGGCCAGCTGTACGAGAGCTTCCCTCGGAAGTCGTTGCGGACCTGCCCGGCGGCATCCTTGAACAGGACGTCGGCGATGCCGCCGCCTTCGCTGCCGGGCAGGAACGCCGCGACGAATGCGTCGGACGCGTTGAGCTCGGGGTTCACCCACATCGGACGTCCAGACAGGAAGACCGACACCGTCGGCACTCCTGCAGCTTTCAGCTTTTTCAAGGTCTCCAGCGCTGTCTTGTCACTCGGGCTGAACTCCAGCGTCGGGCGATCGCCAACCATCTCGGCATAGGGATTCTCGCCGAACACGACGATCGCGACATCGGGCTTGCGCGAGAACTTCCCGTCGACGCTAAGGGTCGCCTTCCCACCGGCGGCGGTCACCGCTTCCTGGATGCCGCTGTAGATGGACTGCGCATGCGGGAAATCGGCCTTGGTCAAGTCCGATCCCTGCCAGGTGATCGTCCAGCCGCCCGCCTGCTTCATGATGTTGTCGGCGCCATCGCCCGCGACGAGGACATTCGCGGCAGGCGAGAGCGGGAGAAGATGCCCCTGGTTCTTCAGCAGCACGAGGGATTCGCGCACCGCCTGCCGAGCGATCGCGCGATGCTCCGCCGACCCGAGCAGGTCGAAGCGGCCTGCGAATTGGCGCGTCGATGGGGCGCCTTCTTCGAACAGGCGCGCGCGCATCTTCACGCGCAGGATGCGGCGCACGGCATCGTCGAGCCGATCCATCGGAATCTCGCCCGACTTCGCCTGGGCCAGCGTGTTCTCGTAAATGCCCTTCCAACTGTCGGGCGCCATGAAGATGTCGAGGCCGGCATTCATCGCTGCGGGGCAGTTCGTCGCCGTGCAGCCCGGCACCTGACCGTGGCCGTTCCAGTCGCCGACAATCAGGCCGTCGAAGTGCATGTCGCCCTTCAGCCGGTTCGTGAGCAGGTCGCGGTTCCCGTGCATCTTCTGACCGCGAATGCTCGAATAGGACGCCATGACGGACTGGACACCGGCCTCGACGGCGGGCGGATATCCCGCGCCATGGATGTCGCGGATCTCGGCGTCGGTCGAGGGATTGTCGCCCTGGTCCTTGCCGTTCGCAGTGCCACCGTCGCCGACAAAGTGCTTCGCCGTTGCGATCACGTGGCCAGGGCCGAAGAAGTCCGGCGTCCCCGGAGTACCCTGAAGGCCTTCCACCATCTTGCCCGCGTACGAGCGAACGATTTCCGGATCTTCGGAGAAGCCCTCGTACGTGCGCCCCCACCTATCGTCGCGGACCACGGCCAGCGTCGGCGAGAAATCCCAGTCGATCCCGGTGATCACCATCTCGCGCGCAGTCACTTCGCCGATCTTCTTGATCAGCTCCGGATCGCGCATTGCGCCTAGACCGATGTTCTGCGGGAAGATCGTCGCACCAACGACATTCGCGTGACCGTGAACTGCATCGATGCCCCACAATGTCGGGATCTTCTCACCGGTCCACTGCGCTTCATTCGAGGCATTCCAGAACGCGTCGGACAGCTTCAGCCATTCGGCCGGAGCCGCTTTCTCATGACTGCCGGGGCCGCTGTTGCCGCCCGCAAGAATGGACCCGAACTTGTACTTGCGCATGTCGTCGGGAGTGACGCTGGAAATGTCCGGCTGGACGGTCTGCGCAACCTTTTCCTCAAGCGACATCTTCGCGAGGATCGCATCGATGCGTGCTTCCTGTGCGGGATCGAGAGCGACACGGCTGTGCACGCTGGGCCAGGCGTTGGGATCGGCAACGGGCGCATCGGTCGAAGGCGCAGGAGCTTCCGCCGCGGCTGCGGGCGCCTCGACCGGCTGAGTTGCACAGGCGGTGCTCGCAAGGAACGCCGCCGATGCAAGCAGACGCCAATTCGCCGTGGTGCTCGAAATCCGCATCAATCTCTCTCCCCGCTTGCCTTGATTCGTGCCTGGTTGCATCGAACGAATGGCGCATGATAGCGCTATCATTAGCAACCGCTTTGCATTGCCGAAAGCAGTGATCGCGCAAGTTCAAGGGGGCAAGTTTGAACGCACTGCGGCGCCTGTTATTTTCGGCCTTCCTGCTTTGCCTTGCCGCGCCAACGTTCGCGCAATCCGCGCTCCCGAGAATCGAGACGAAAGCCGGTCGTCACGCATTGTTCGTCGACGGTGCACCGTTCCTGATCCTGGGCGCCCAAGTCCACAACTCCAGCAATTACCCGGCCACGCTGCCGAAGGTCTGGTCCACGGTTCGAGCGCTCAATGCCAACACCGTCGAAATGCCGGTCGCATGGGAACAGATCGAACCGCAGGAGGGCCGTTTCGACTTCTCGTTTGTCGATGAGCTTCTGAAGCAGGCGCGGCAAAACGACGTCCGTCTCGTGCTGCTCTGGTTCGGCACGTGGAAGAATACAAACCCGCAATACACGCCCGAATGGGTGAAGACCGACACGCGGCGCTTTCCGCGGATGCGGCTGCGCGACGGCAAGGTGCATTACGTCCTCTCACCTCACTTTCGCACCACGCTCGAAGCAGACAAGCGAGCGTTCGTGCAACTGATGAAGCACCTGCGCGAGGTGGATCCGCAGCATACGGTGATCATGATGCAGGTGGAGAACGAGACCGGCAGCTACGGAAGCCCGCGCGACTTCTCGTCGGAAGCTCAGCGCCTCTTCGAAGGGGCAATCCCGCCGGAGCTTGCACGCGTCACAGGCAAGCGCGGGAACTGGTCCCAGGTATTCGGGACCAAGGCCGACCAGGCGTTCAATGCCTGGCATGTCTCTCGCTACGTCGACGAGATCGCCGCCGCGGGACAATCCGAGCTCGACCTCGCCATGTATGTGAACGCTGCGCTTTCCGATGCCTTCAGCGAGGAAAACGCGATGAACGGCGCGAGCGGCGGCCCGAACTGGAATGTGCTCGACATCTGGAAAGCCGGCGCACCGCACCTCGCGATCGAGGCTCCGGACATCTACGAGCCGGATGCCCGCGCCTACGCCCGCTTCGTCGAGCTTTACGGCCGCCCGGACAATCCGCTCTTCATCCCCGAAACGAGCAACGCGCCAGCCTTCGCGAGATTCCTTTGGCTTGCACTCGGTAAGGGCACGATCGGCTTTTCACCTTTCGGGATGGACGCGACGGGCGACTCCAATTTCCCGCTCGGCGCAGAAAGCGGCGACAGCGACGCGCTCGAGGCGTTTGCTTCGAAGTTCAGCCTGCTCAAACCGATTGCGCGAGATTGGGCGCGACTTGCGTTTCAGCATCCCACGGATGGCTTTGCGCGCGGCACCGATGCTGCATCACAAGCCGTAACAATGGGACGGTGGAAGATCACGGGACAGTTTGCGCTCTGGCCATTCGGGGAACCGGAGTGGACCGGCCTGAAGAGGCCGCCTCATCCCGACAAGGACCGCCCCGTAGGAGGCGCGGCGCTGATCCAGGTGGGACCCGATGAATTCTTCCTCGCCGGAGATCACGTCCGCATCCGCTTCGGCCTCGACAAAGCTGCGCCCGGAGAGAACGTCCAGTTCCTTTCGGTCGAAGAAGGCACGTTCGAAAGCGGCCGCTGGACCACGTCCAGGCGCTGGAACGGCGATCAGGTCGACTACGGAATCAACCTCGCGAGACCGACCCTGCTCAGGGTGCGGCTCGGCACCTATCGCTGAAGAGGACGTGCATGCGTAACTTTGCTGCCCCGTTCGCCGCCGCATTGTTTCTATGCACGAGCGGGCACGCGCTCGCGCAGAACTGGAAGCAGACCTCCGACGGCATCCTCGTGTCTCCTGCGGCCGGGTCGGAGAAAACCATTCGCCTGCAGGTCTATGGCGACGGCATCATCCGCGTCACATCCGCGCCCTCGGCGCAACTCCCTGCGACACAAAGCCTGATGGTCGTCGCCAAACCGCTTTCGAACGGCTTCACCGTTTCGGAAGCGCCGGGCCACGTGACGCTGCAGACGCCCAAGGCCTCTGCGGAAGTCGATCTCGCAACCGGAAACGTCAGCTTCCGGAACGCTCGCGGCGAGGCGGTCCTGGCTGAAAGCGGATCGCCGACCTTCGTGCCGACGACCGCCGATGGAGAGCCGTTCCTCTCGGTCAGCCAGCAATTCAACCGCGGCACGGACGAAGGCTTCTACGGCCTGGGCCAGCACCAGAACCGCCAGATGAATTACAATGGCGAGGACGTTGAGCTGGCTCAGCACAACATGGACGTGGCAATCCCCTTCGTCGTCTCCACCCGCAACTACGGCGTCCTGTGGGACAACAATTCGATCACGCGGTTTGGAAACCCGAAACCCTATGCGCTCGTCGACGAACAGCTGAAGGTCACGGCCGACGGCGGGGAGCCGGGATTCACTGCGCATTATTTCCTCGGCGACCGCGAAATCGTCACGCGGCAGGAGCGGTCGATCGATTACCAATACATCGAAGACCAGGCCAAGTGGCCCACCGCAGCAAAGGCGCAAACGACCGCTGCGACTTCCGGGCAGAACACGGCCGGCAATGCCGTCGGCAAGCAACGCGTCCTTTGGACCGGCACGCTTCATCCGACCGCGACCGGAACGCACAAGTTCAGGCTCTATTCGTCGAGCTATGTGAAGGTCGTCGTCGACGGCAAGGAAGTGCTGCAGCGCTGGCGGCAGAACTGGAACCCCTGGTACCACAATTTCGATCTGCCGCTGACGGCGGGGAAGGGCGCCGACATCCGCGTCGAATGGGAGCCGAACGCCGGCTACATCGCGCTTCTGCACAACGATCCAATGCCGGATCCAGACCGGCACTCGCTGACGCTGTCCTCCGAGGTTGGCAAGGCGCTCGATTATTACTTCATCGCCGGCGACAGCATGGACGGCGTCATTTCGGGTTACCGGACGCTGACGGGCAAGGCGCCATTGATGCCAAAATGGGCCTACGGATTCTGGCAGAGCCGCCAGCGCTACAACACGCAGGACGAGCTGCTCGGCGTCCTCCGCGAGTATCGCAAGCGCGGCCTGCCGCTCGATAATATCGTGCAGGACTGGTTCTACTGGCCGGAGGACAGCTGGGGCTGCCAATGCTTCGACCCGAAGCGCTTTCCGAACCCGCAGGCGATGGTCGAGGAGATCCATCGCGCGAACGCCAACGTGATGATCTCGGTCTGGGCGAAATTCTATCCGACGACCGAGCAGTACAAGGAACTGGACGCCGTCGGCGGAATCTACCGGCGCATGGTCACGCCGCCCGAAGACAAGGTGAAGGACAAGGACTTCCTGAAGGCCAATTATCGCGACTGGGTGGGGCCCGGTTACGCGAGCGCTTTCTACGATCCGTACAACAGCAAGGCGAAGGACATCTTCTCACGGCAGGTGATCGGGAGCCTCGCCACGAAGAACTTCGACGCCTGGTGGCTCGATTCCGATGAGCCCGACTTCCATTCGAACCTGTCGATTGAAGAGCGCCAGCGGCGAATGGGTCCGACAGCTGCCGGACCGGGAGCGGCCTTCTTCAACTCCTTCCCCCTCGTCCACGTTGAAGGCTTCTATTCCAGCCTGGTGAAGTTCAAGCCGGACGTCCGGCCCTTCATTCTCACCCGCTCGGCATTCGGCGGTATCCAGCGAGCCAGCGCCGCAGTCTGGTCAGGTGACGTGGCGTCGCGCTGGGACGACCTGCGAGACCAGGTCTCCGCGGGCGTGAACTTCTCCATGTCCGGCATTCCGAACTGGACGCACGACATTGGCGGTTTCGCCAACGAGGAGCGCTACGCCAAGCAGGACCCGGCGCACCTCGCAGAATGGCGCGAGCTGCAGACCCGCTGGTTCCAATTTGGTGCCTTCTCACCCTTGTTCCGAAGCCACGGCGAGTTCCCTTACCGTGAGATCTACGAGCTCGCCCCGGCAGCTTCGCCCACCTACCGCTCGATGGAATGGTACGACCGGCTGCGGTACCGACTGATGCCGTACATCTACACCCTTGGCGCAGACGCGCATTTCCATGACGGCACGATCATGCGCGGCCTGGTCATGGATTTCGCGTCCGACCCGAAGACGTGGAACGTAGACGACCAATATCTGCTCGGCCCCGCATTCCTCGTCGCGCCGGTCACCGAGTTCAAGGCGCGCAGCCGCAACGTGTACTTGCCGTCCGGGACGCGCTGGTACGACCTCTACAGCGGGCGCAGCTTCAACGGCGGCCAGACGATCTCCGCGACGGCACCGTACGAACGCATGCCCGTGTTCGTTCGCGCCGGGTCGATCGTGCCGACGGGACCCGCAATCCAGAACACGCGCGAAGGCCGGAACGGGCCACTCGCGCTACTCGTGTACGCCGGCGCGGATGGCAGCTTCAGCCTCTACGAAGATGACGGGGTCAGCCGCCAGTATCTGAACGGCGCCTACTCACGCATTCCGCTCACGTATGACGACAAGAGCGGCACCCTTACGATCGGCGCGCGCGAAGGCACCTTCCCAGGCATGACAGCCAAGCGCACCATTCGCGTTCGCCTGCTCCGGCCCGATCACCCGCGGACGCTCGCCTTCGACAGCAGCGACGTGACGGTCGCCTACGACGGGAAACCGCAGACGGTGAAGGTCCCCCGCTAAAGGTCGCGGTGCGCCGTGGCGAAGGCCTCGGCCGCACCGAATAGGCCTGGTTGCGGGTGGACGATCACCTTGACGGGCATCTCGTCCATCATGCGCTCGAAACGGCCCTTGGCGATGAAACGGTCGCGGAAGCCTGATCGCGGCAGGTAGTCGACGAGTCTCAATCCAAGCCCGCCGGCAAGCACGACGGCTTGCGCGCCCTGTGCCAGTGCATAGTCGCCGGCGGCGGCTCCAAAAATCAGGCAGAGGCGGTCGAGCGCGGCGGCCGCGAGGCTGTCGGTCCCCTGAAGCGCCGCTGTCCACAGATCCTTCTCGTCGCGCAGCGTGTAGGGGCGGTTCTCGATCGTGCCCAAGGCCTCGTAGATATTGAGCAGCCCCCTGCCCGACACGAGCCGCTCCACCGACACGCGGCGGAAGCTCTCGCGAAGCTGCATGAGGATGCGGTCTTCGAGCGGGTCCAGCGGCGGCCAATCGATATGGCCGCCCTCTGTCGCGATCACCTCATAACTGTCGGATCGCCGCACCAGGCTCGCGACGCCGAGGCCTGTTCCCGGACCGACGATGCTGATCACACCGTTTTCGGGCAGGTCGATCTCGGGACCGCAGACATGCCGGTATGCGGACGGATCGAGGCCCGCGACCGCGTGAGCGATGGCCGCGAAATCGTTAACGATGACGAACTGCTCGACGCCGAGCTTCTCTTCCATCAGCGCGGGGCGGATCACCCACGGGTTGTTGGTTAGCTTGAGCACTTCGCCGCCAACCGGACCGGCGAACGCAATCGCAAGCTCCGTCGGAAGCGGCTCGTGGATCCTCCGTCCGAATTCCTGCCACGCGTGCTGGAAGCTCGCGAACTCACTCGTCTTGACGGTAACGGGCTCTCCCAGCTCCGTGACGACACCGTGGTGGATCGTCGCCAACGCGAAACGCGCATGAGTTCCACCGACGTCGGCAGCAGCAATTCGTCTCATGACTCTCCCTCTAGCGGTGCTGCCGTAACGGCGAAGAAGCGAACCCGCTAGAGATCAGGCCGCGTCGCGAGCATCCTGCTCCGCATCGAAGCGCGCCTGAGCCTGATGTATGGTTTCCACATTCTCGGTCGCCCAGGTCGCAAGGCCGCAAATCGGCTTCTGCAGCGACTTGCCGAGTTCCGTGAGTTCGTAGTCGACGCGCGGCGGAATGCTGGGCGTCACCGTACGATTCACGAGCCCGTCGCGCTCGAGGTTACGCAGCGTGAGGGTGAGCATCCGCTGCGATACGCTCGGGATTTCGCGCCGCAGCTCGTTGAAGCGCTTCGATCCCTCGCCCAGCGTCTGCACGACCAGAACGGTCCACTTGTCGCCGATGCGCGCGAGCAAGGTGCTGATCGTCCGGCAAACGGGATTGCTGGGGTCCTTCATCGTGTCGGTTCCTTCCGTGTGACCGGCTCACAAATTTGTTCGCTCGCCACAAAAAAGTGCGTTCTTGCGGGCGATTTGGTGATGGTTACTTAGAGCGCCTCGGTAACAAATCAATACTTAGGAGGCAATAGTGACCATCCTGCATATCGACAGCAGCATCAACGGCGAGAACAGCGCGAGCCGCACCCTCAGCCGGTCGATCATCGACCAGTTGAAGACGGCCGAATGGGGCGAGCAGGTCGTCACTCGCGACCTCGTGTCGGAGCCGCTGCCGCATCTGACGCTCGACGCGTTCGCGGACACGTCGGTTCTCGACGAATTCCTTGCGGCCGATACGGTCGTGATTGGCGCGCCGATGTACAATTTCTCGCTGCCGACCCAGCTCAAGGCCTGGATCGATCGCATCGTCATCGCCGGGAAAACCTTTCACTATACCGCCAACGGCCCCGAAGGCCTCGCGGGCGGCAAGCGTGTCATCATCGCGCTCGCTCGTGGCGGGTTCTACGACGCGAACTCTCCCGCAGCGGCCCTCGAACATCTCGAGACCTACCTGCGTGGCGTGTTCAACTTCATCGGCATCGAGCCGGAATTCGTTCGTGCCGACGGCCTCGCTATCAGCCCGGACCAGCGCGATGCGTCGATCAAGCAGGCGCTGGGAGAAACTGTCCGCCTCGCCGCCTGATTAGCTGCGGTCGGCGAAGTCTCCCGCTCCCTCCCTTCGCCACCGCGCAAAAGAGCCTCGATCGCCCTTTCAAGCGACCGGGGCTCTTATTTCATGCGGGACGAGCTTAAACCCGCCTGCCCTTCACGACCCGGTACAGGCCGAGCAGAATAATCGCGCCGAGTGTGGCGATGATGATGTTCATGATATTGCCGCCGCCGATGCCCATATGGCTGGCGACGAAGCCGCCAAGCAGGCCGCCCGCGATACCGATCAGGATCGTGACGATGATCCCGCCGGGATCGTCCCCGGGCATGATCCACTTGGCGAGAATGCCTGCGACCAATCCAACGAGAATCCAGCCGATGATCCCATATTCCATGTCCCGCTCCTGGAATGAGTTGGCGGAGCATGTGGAACAGCCGTTTTCTGGTGCGGGCGCCATCCGGACAATCCCTTATCGTTCAGCGAGCGTCCGAAAGGGGAAATGGTGGGCCCGGAGGGATTCGAACCCCCAACCTAGCCGTTATGAGCGGCCGGCTCTACCGTTGAGCTACAGGCCCTCACCGGTACGTCCGGCCTAGCGCCGCGAAGGCGTGGCGCGCAACTAGCTGATGCGCCGCGGGAGAACCAAGGCGATCCGATCGCCCGATACGCGGAGGTCCCCGCCGGCGGTCTGGGCAATGCCCCGCGCAAGCTTGAGCGAGAAGCCGCTCGCAAGCACGTCAGCCTGATGCCCGTCGCGGCCGAAGATCTGAGCCTCGCTCAGCGTCCGCATCGCCTGGGGCCGGCTTGCGCTGATCAGGCACTGCCCGACGTCGCAATCGAGGTTGATCTCAACCTGCTCCTTCGATTGCGCCACATCGATCAGCGCCGACGTGAAGCGACGGATGAGCCGGTCGAGCACCGCGCGGTCCAGTGTGGAAACCGCTGGGGTGCGGGACAGCGCCAGGTCGAAACGCGCACCGCGCCGCGCCGCACGGTCCTTCAGGTCCGGCAGCAGACCGGTCAGCAGCGCATTCAAGTCCGTCGAGCTGTTCATCGCCGCCGCGGATGCTCGCAACTGGGCCGCGACGTCGAGATCCTCGATCGCGGACAGAAGCAGCCGCCCCTGCGAAACGATCTCCGCGGCGCGGTCCCGGTACTTGGTGTCCGCCGGACCGAGATATTGGCCGTCGATCACCTCGGCAAAGCCGATGATCGCGTTGAGCGGCGTCTTCAGTTCGTGGACGAGCTCGCGGAGCGAATCCTCGTCGAGCGGTTCACGAGGCGTTGCAGCTTCAGCGGCCGCGCTATCCCCTGCCCTAACGCCCACGCCGCGATATCCCGCGAACCGGCCATCGGAGGGCTCGAACGCAGGAACGCCGCTCAGCTTCCACTCCCCGGACGCAGGACCGTCACCAGAGACGGTGAGCGTTGCCTCGCGAAAAGGCGCGCGCACGGAAAACGCGCGCTGGATGCGCTGATCGACGCCGTTATGCTCACCGGGATTCGCTAGCGACCGCCCGATCAGTGCGCCGCGCGGAACGCCCTCAACCCAGGCAATCTCTCCCGACGGTCCGCATTCCCACCGGAACAAGGGGGCCGCGCTTTCGGCTGGACGGCGCGCGGCCGTTGCTGCTGGCTGCCGGATAGGCCTGGCTTGCTGAGGCGCAACCGGAACCGCTTGAGGCGCTGGCGTCTCAGCCGGCTCGTCCTGAGCGAACTGGCGCTCAGTCTTCAGATTCTCAATCCGCGCCAAGACTTCGCTGATGGAGGGGATGGTGATGCGTGGCCCGGGCGACGACTGCGGTCGCGGCGGCGGAGGTGGTGGCGGAGGCGGAGGAGCCACGAAAGGCTCTGGCTCTGGTTCGGGCTCGGGCTCCGGTTCTGGCGCGACACTCTGCTCGGGCTCGGGCTCGGGCTCGACCTGGACCTCGCCTTCGTGAATCGGCTCGAACTCGGCCTCTTCGGCAGGTCGCGAGCGATCCGACACCTGCCAGCCGGGAAGCTCGGGATAGAGCGAACGAATGAACCGTAGACTGTCCGGGCTCGAGGCCTCGATGACCATCTGCCATTCGCTGGGTGTCAGCGATACGGCAGCGAGGACGGGTGCCGAAACCGCGATCGAATCTTCGGCGAAGACCTCGACCAGCTCCACGGGCAGCTGGGGACGCGCCACCGCACGGGCGGCCGCACCGCGAACTTGCGGATCGATGGACGGAGCTTCGCTGCGGATTTCGGCAAGCGCCTGCCGTGCCGGCGGCGTCCACAGGTCGGAGGCGCGCGCAATCAGCTCGATCAGCTGCCGCCAGCGGACGGCGCGATCGTGCGGATTGGCCGCAGGCTGGGCCAGCACCGTATTCAAGCGATCGTCGAACCGCACTGCGTTACTTCCGCTTCCTCACAAGACCGGTCAGAACACCGTTCTCGCGCCGCGGTCTCGTATGAAAGGGGTTCCTGCTTAACCATCCCGAAACGGGACAGCTCTAAACGTAAAATAAACCAATATAAAAGGGGCGCCGGTTTCCCGACGCCCCTTCGGCAAAGAGAACTCGATTAGGACTGGGTCGAAACGTACGCGAGCCAGTACTTGGCGATATCGGCGCGCGGACCCGTAACCGCATTGAGCGCTGCCGCTGCACCCGCCTTGTCGCCCGAGCGAGCGAGCGCCATGCCCAGGTGCAGGTTGACGAGGCTCGCATCCGCGCCAGGCTTCTTCAGCGTGGCCCGATAGACTTCAGCGGCCTTCGCATACTGCCCGTAGCCATACAGCAGATCGCCATTGGCGAGCGCCGACTTCGCGGTGCCGCCGGCGATTGCGCTTTTCGCGGCATTGTCCAGCGTGGCTTCTTCGCCGGCAGCCTTCTGCTTCGCCTGGGCGATTTCTTCCTTGAACGGAGTCTTGTTCGGATCGACGACGCCCGCCTTCACGCCCTCTTCGAGAACCGTCTTGGCCTCGCCCGGATAGCCCTTCGTCAGCGCGGCATAGGCGTAGCGGTCGTAGTCCGCCTCATCCTTCATCGCGCCGGCGGCGCGAGCGAGACGGAGCAGGTCGAGCGTGGCCTGATCGTCGGTGTCATGCAGGCTGCGGTAGATCTTGATCGCGTCGCTCCAGTTGCCCGGGGTCGGATACTTCGACACCCAGTCGCGGCTGATATCGACGGCGGCCGGCAGCTTGGCCTTGTACGCGGTCGACAGGGCACGCTTGTAGAGGTCTTCCGGCGGCTTCGCTCCACCGGCGCTTTGCTGAGCGATCGACTTCTGCAGAAGCGCAACTGCCTCCGCCGGATTGGCTGCCCCGACGACATGCGTCTGGTCGAGAAGCGTCTTCGCCTCCGCATTGTTCGGATCGAGCTGCAGGACCTTCTCGAACGCCGTAGCAGCCTGCGGGAACTGCTTCAGATTGTAGCGCGTCTTGCCGAGGCTGAGATAGGCCGCGGGAAGCTGCTGCTGGTCGAGCAGGCCACTGCCGATCATCGTCTCCAGCGCAGTGCCGATGCCGGCGTCGTTCTTCGCTGCGACGGCGGCCTTCAGGTCGAGCTGGGCCGCGAGGTAATGCTCTTCCGGAGTCTTCGCGGCCGCGTGCGCGGCCTGTGACTTGGCCGAGATCGTCGCATCGTTGGCGCTCACCGCTGCGAGCAGGTCTTGGTATGCCTTGGCAAATTCCGGCGAAATCTTGATCTTCTTGTCGCCCAGCGTGACGGTCGCACCGCCTCCCTTGGCCGGCTTCTTCTCTTCCTGCTGTTGCGGCTGCCGCGACTGCGGGTTCTGGGTCGCCTGCGAGGTGCTCCCATAGTCGCGCTGCGCCTGTGCGGCAGTCGCCAGGGCGGTTGAGGCAACAAGGACGATGCCGAGCATCTTGAGGGTGGATTTCACTATGCGTCTCCCAATCGCCTTTGAAGGCGCTTCCAACTGAATTGGCCCGGCCAATAAACCCAGCCGGTTGTATCGCCAAGGCTGCTGAGGAAGCGCGCCTGAACACGCTTTGAATTTGTGGCTTCCTCGCGCGCACGCACGCGCGCACGGGCTGGCGCGAGCATTCAATTGCCGCTAGTCCATTCCCATATGGGGGGCAGCGCCGGTTCCGGCGCATCCTTCATTCGTATTCGTATCAGCAAGAACCGACAGGACTAGTCTTTTGGCCACCGAACCGCCGGTCGACGACCTCAGCGACAGCAATCCCAATACCCCCGACGGCAGCGACATTGCGCCCATCTCCATCGTCGAGGAGATGAAGACCAGCTACCTCGATTACGCGATGAGCGTCATCGTCAGCCGAGCGCTTCCGGACGTTCGCGACGGCCTGAAGCCGGTTCACCGCCGAATCCTGCATGCCTGCCAGGAGGCGGGCTATGTCGCCGGTCGGCCCTATCGCAAGTCCAGCCGCATCGTCGGTGACGTGATGGGTAAGTATCACCCGCACGGCGACAGCGCGATTTACGACGCGCTCGCCCGCATGGTGCAGCCCTGGTCCCTGCGCGTGCCGCTGGTCGACGGTCAGGGAAACTTCGGCTCGATGGACCCCGATCCGCCGGCCGCCATGCGTTATACGGAAGCGCGCCTCGCCAAGGTCGCGAACTTCCTCCTTGCCGACATCGACAAGGACACCGTCGACTTCCAGCCGAACTATGACGCGTCGGAGAGCGAGCCGCAGGTCCTCCCGGCCCGCTTCCCGAACCTTCTCGTCAACGGCGCCGGCGGCATCGCGGTCGGCATGGCGACCAACATCCCGCCGCATAACCTCGGCGAGGTTCTGGCCGCCTGCCGCGCCTACATGGACGACCCGGCGATCTCGACCGAAGGCCTGATGGAGCATGTGAAGGGCCCCGACTTCCCGACCGGAGCGCTCATCCTCGGCCAGTCCGGCATCCGCCAGGCCTACACCACGGGCCGCGGCTCGATCCTGATGCGCTCACGCTACAAGATCGAGGAAGGCCGCGGCGACCGCCGCTCGATCGTGCTCACCGAGATTCCGTACCAGGTCGGCAAGTCCGGGCTCGTCGAGAAGATCGCCGAAGCCGCGAAGGACAGGCGCATCGAAGGCGTCTCCGACATTCGCGACGAATCGAACCGCGAAGGCGTCCGCGTCGTCATCGACCTGAAGCGCGACGCCACTCCGGAAGTCGTGCTCAATCAGCTGTGGCGGCACACGCCGGCGCAATCCTCCTTCCCGGCGAACATGCTCGCGATCCGCGGCGGCCGCCCGGAGACGCTGACGCTTCGCGACATCATCGAGAGCTTCGTCCGGTTCCGCGAGGAAGTGATCACTCGCCGCTCGAAGTTCGAGCTGCTGAAGGCCCGCGAGCGCGCGCATATCTTGCTCGGCCTCGTGGTCGCAGTGACCAACCTCGACGAGGTCGTGAAGCTGATCCGTGGTTCGGCGAGCCCTGTCGAGGCCCGCGAGAAGCTGCTGGCCCGCAAGTGGCCGGGCGCGGAGATCCGCCCGTACATCGCGCTCGTCGAAGCCGTCGAGCCGCAGGGCAAGTCGGACACCTACCAGCTGTCCGAGGCGCAGGTCCGCGCCATCCTCGAGCTCCGCCTACACCGACTGACGGCGCTCGGCCGCGACGACATAGGCAAGGAGCTCCAGGAGCTAGCGGAGTCCATCGGCGAACTGCTCGAGATTCTCGCGAACCGCGCCCGCCTCTACGAGGTGATGCGCGAGGAGTTCGACGAGGTCGAACGCGAGTTCGCAACGCCGCGCGTCAGCGAGCTCGCCCCCGCCGCCGAAGGCATCGAGGACGAGGACCTCATCGAGCGCGAGGACATGGTCGTGACGGTGACCATGTCCGGCTACATCAAGCGCACTCCGCTAGCCGTTTTCCGCGAGCAGAAGCGCGGCGGCAAGGGCCGCGCCGGCATGCAGACTAAGGATGAGGATGCGGTCACCCAATTGTTCGTGACCTCGACCCACAATCCAGTGCTGTTCTTCTCCAACCTCGGCCGGGTCTATCGCATGAAGGTGTGGCGTCTGCCGGAGGGCGGTCCGAACACCAAGGGCCGCCCGATGATCAACCTGCTCCCGCTGCGCGAGGGCGAGGTGATCTCGACGGTTCTAGCCTTGCCCGAGGACGAGGCGGAATGGGACGGCCTGCACATCATGTTCGCGACCGCGCATGGCACCGTCAGGCGCAATAGCATGGCCGCCTTCACGAACATCCCTACCGCCGGCAAGATCGCCATGCGCTTCGGCACCATCGAAGGCGCCGAGACCGACGACAATGACGAGCAGCAGGCGGATCCCACCGATCGCCTGATCGGCGTCGAACTCCTGACAGAAGAGGATGACGTCCTCCTCGCGACCCGCAAGGGGAAAGCGATTCGCTTCCTCGCCACCGACGTGCGCGAATTCCAGTCACGTACATCGACCGGCGTCCGCGGCGTTCGGCTGCAGCCGGGCGACGAGGTCATCTCCATGTCGATCCTTCGCCGTGTCGGCACGACCCAGGAGGAGCGGGAGGCCTATCTCCGCTTCGCTCCGTGGAAGGGCGAAAAGGAAGGCGAATGCTCGCTGTCGCAAGATCGCCTGACCGAGATGGCGGAGAAGGAGCAGTTCATCCTCAGCGTCACCGAGAACGGCTACGGCAAGCGTTCCTCGGCCTATGAGTATCGCCGCACCAACCGCGGCGGACAGGGCATCACCAACATCGACACGTCCGAGCGCAACGGCTGCGTCGTCGCCAGTTTCCCTGCGCGCCAGGGTGAGCAGCTCATGCTGGTAACTGACCAGGGCAAGATCATCCGAACCACAGTGGGCGACATCCGCATCGCGGGTCGCAACACGATGGGCGTGACCATTTTCAAAGTCGCCCAGAACGAGCATGTCGTCGGCGTCGCCAAGATCGACGAGAGCGAAGAGGACGAGATCGAGCTTGACGTCAGCGACGAAAAGGCGCCGGAAGAAGGGGCCGTGGTCGGAGAGAGCGAGCTTGATCGCCCGGTCGATCCGGAACCCGGTCAGGAGTAGCGCCTAGCCGTTCTGTCTTGCGGCCAACCGTGGGAACGGCCTTCAGGCGCTCCGCGTTCGCTTTGGAAAGTCCAAAGGAGAACCTGAATGGCCCTTCCCCACAATGCGCTCGTCCTAGTTGCCGATGGCACCAAGTGCCTGTTCCTGCGCAATCACGGTGATCAGAACCAGATCGATCTCCGCACCGAAGCGCACGACCAGCGCGAGGATCGCAAGGATCGGGAGATCAAGACGGACGCTCCGGGGACCGCCGCCACGAGGATGTCCTCGGGCGGCGCCGAAGTTTTCCGGCCCGCGATGAGCGAAACCGACTTCCACCAGCAGGAGGAAGATCGCTGGATCAAGGACGCAGCCGAGGAGCTGAAGAAACGCGCGCTTCGCAACGACTTCGACGCCCTCGCGATCATCGCTCCGCCGAAGGCTCTCGGCGTGCTGAAGAAGTGCCTCCACAAAGAAGTCGAAAAGCGGGTCGTCGTCACGCTCAACAAGGAAATGGTCGGACGGCCCATCCCGGACATCGAAGAGCTGCTGGTAGGCGAAGCCGCGCCCCCCGCGTGATGTCGGGGTGTATTGCTAATATATAGCACTACTGCCCATCCGCTCGTCCCGCCGTTCGCCGATTTGTCGGCGCCTTCTCTGTGTCCGTCGACTTGGCATGGTTCTTGAAGAGATCTCCGCGCAGCAGACCGCTGCGTCAAAAAGGAGATCATAATGACCATGATGACGACGATCGTCGCAGTCGCGTTGGGCCTCACGCCGATCGGACAGGATGGTGTCGTGCAGCCCGTCTCCAAGGACCAGGCAAGCGCAATCGGCCGCTATTCGGAGTCGACGGACGACACCGGCACGACGCACCTCACCGGCATCAACCGCAAGACCGGCCAGACCTTCCACCTGACGGTCAATCCGCAGGGCCGTGTCGAGGGCTCGGTCGGCGACTGGGTGGTGACGTTTCAGGTCGCGAGCGCAGCCTGAGGTGGGCGGACGAACGTCAGGCGTAGAGGTGGCTCACCTCTGCGTCTGACGCGATCGCATCGATAAGCAGCGTGCGGTGACACCCCGCCGGATCCCGCTCGTAGCAAAGCAGCGCGCTCGGCTTGTCCTGCGCCAGGTCCAGCATCTGCGCACCTTGGGCGATCGCTTCGGGCAGCTCCAGCTGGCCCGCGTAGATCCGTTCCAGCTCGGCGTGACGGCCGGCTCGCGCTGCCGCCCGCCCGTCGGCCGGCGTGCCGAGCGCCCGCAAATGCACATAATCGATGCCCGCTTCAGCGAGCGCGTTGCGCAAGGGCGTCTTGGAGAATCCCGGACGTCTTGAATTCGGCACGGCGCGGACGTCGATCACGCGCTGGACCCCCGCCTGCTGGAGCGCGGCGAGGAAATCTCCGACCGTCGCGTTCTCATATCCGATGGTGAAGATGCGCATGGCGGCTGGATAGCGCGCTCGCTGGCGACTAACAGCCCCCTCATGTCCTTCGACATCCACATCATCGGCGGCGGCCTCGCCGGGTCGGAGGCGGCATGGCAGCTCGCCGAAGCGGGCCTGCGCGTGCGCCTCAGCGAAATGCGCGGCGGTGCGGACACAACACCGGCGCACGAAACCGACCGGCTTGCTGAGATGGTCTGCTCCAACAGCTTCCGCTCCGACGACGCCGAGCACAATGCCGTGGGCCTTCTGCATCAGGAGATGCGTGAACTGGGCTCACTGATCATGCGCGCGGCCGACAAGCATCGCGTCCCCGCCGGCTCGGCGCTTGCGGTGGATCGCGAAGCTTTCGCCGCGGAGGTCACGAAGGCGGTCGAAAACCACCCGAACATCGCGATCGTCCGTGAGCGCGCGGACACGTTGCCCGACCACCCGACCATCATCGCCACCGGACCGCTGACCGGCTCGAAGCTGGCGGAGGCCATAGCCGCCGAGACGGGCCAGGGGGCCCTGGCCTTCTTCGACGCCATCGCGCCCATCGTGCACCGCGACAGCATCGACATGGACGTGGCCTGGATGGCTGCGCGCTGGGACAAGGGCGGCAAGGACTACGTCAACTGCCCAATGGACAAGGAGCAGTACCAGGCCTTCGTCCAGGCCCTCCGCGACGGCGACAAGACCGAGTTCAAGGAGTGGGAGAAGGATACGCCCTACTTCGAGGGCTGCATGCCCATCGAGGTCATGGCCGATCGCGGCGACGACACGCTCCGCTACGGCCCGATGAAGCCCGTCGGGCTCGACAATCCGCGGACGGGTCGCTGGCCCTATGCCGTCGTCCAGCTTCGCCAGGACAATGCGCTCGGTACATTGTGGAACATGGTCGGCTTCCAGACCAAGCTGAAGCACGGCGAGCAGGTCCGCATCTTCCGCACGATCCCGGGGCTGGAAAATGCCGAGTTCGCACGCCTTGGCGGAATTCACCGCAACAGCTTCATCAACTCGCCGCGCCTGCTCGACGGCAAGCTTCGCCTGAAATCGAAGCAGAACATCCGCTTTGCCGGCCAGATCACCGGCTGCGAGGGCTATGTGGAAAGCGCCGCCGTCGGGCTGATGGTCGCGCGTTTCACTGCCACTGAGTTGCGCGGCGAAACGCTGGCTTCACCGCCGGTCGAGACTGCGCTCGGCGCGCTGCTGAGCCACATCACCGGCGGTGCGGACGCGGAGACCTTCCAGCCGATGAACGTCAATTTCGGCCTCATGCCGCCCATTCCGGGACGTTCGAAGAAAGCGGACCGCAAGAAGATGTATACCGATCGGGCCCGTGCTGCACTGGCTCAGTGGCTGCAGCGCGAGCCGGTGGCGGAGCCTGCCTAGTTCGGAAATTCCATCCGCGAGATCAGCTCGGTCATCCGGAACAGGCGCGCCTGGATGGCTTCCGGCACGCTGTCGGGAAGCCGGTCGGTGATCGTCTCGCGGGCTTCGAAATATCCGGCCTTCACGCGCACCAGCTCCATCGCCCAATCCGGGAAGCTGCGGGCCTCCACCTTACGCCGATCGCGGATCTCGAAGCCGGTGTGACGGGTGTCCTGCCGGAGCCGCCCGATCAAGTCCTCGATCGCGTCTTCCGCCCCTTCGATGATCTGCAGGAAATGCGTCCCGTTGAACACGAGCAAACCGGTAATGCCGTCGAGCGCGTTATGCTCTCGCGCGCTGCGGTGAATGTCTTCGAGATCGTCTGTCTGGAGATCGAGGCGGGCGAGGCTGGTGTACGTCACCGAGGTCAACTTCATGCCTCGCCGATAGATGCATTTTATAACGTCTCAAGCCGGTAACGTCGGGTTCAAGACAGAATTAACACGAACAGCGCTTTTTCTTCGGCGGAGGAGGTGCCGTAGTCGCGTATTCGGAGGCACTCAGCCATCCCGACCGGTCCTTGTCGGCTCCGTCGAACTTGTCGATCGACTTGTCCGCCCACTCCTCGAACGACAGCGAACCGTTCCCGTTGGTGTCGAGCTTCGCGAACGCCTTGCGCCGCGGGGCGAGGATTTCCTCTCGCTGGATCTTGCCGTCCTTGTCCTTGTCGGCGCGCGAGAAGCGCCTTTCCTCGCGCGATTTGGCGGTGGCTTCGGGCGGGTCGGGAAGCCTCAGCACGCCGGACGCGGCACGCGCGGGCGGAGCCGCCGGAAGCAACGGGGCTTCCTCGGCTCGGCTTTGCCAGAAAAGAAAAGCTCCAGTGAGCAGCAGGAAACAGGCCGCAGCCCCGGCAAGGAAACGCGCCAAGGCGAAACTCCTTCAACACTAGGAGATTCGGCACGGAGGAATTTGCCGCCGGAACCGGTGCTGTCAATCGCCCCGCGTGACGATTCCGCTCCAGCGATGGCGAAGCATGGCCGCCAACCGCGGAGGACTGCCTTCCTGCTCGAAGGGCGGCCCACTCTCAAGGTCGCGGATAGCGAGACGCGCAAGTGCCGTAAGCGGCCTCAGCGCCCTCGCGAAGCGGTGCTTCGCAACCCGCTTTCGCGGTCCGTTGGCCTGTTGGAGCAATTCCGGCACGCCCCTGCGGCCCACGGACACTAAAGCGTAGAGCGAACCGGCGTCGGCGATCTTCTCGTCCTGGCTGGCGAGAAGCCTCCCAGCGAGCGAAAACAGTTGCGCACCACGCGTCTCCACGCGTGCGGGTTCGACGGCTTCTTCAAGCAAGGTCGCCCAACCGTCTTCGAGGATCGCCAGATCGGCGCCACTGACCCCCCGGGGCAGGAGAATCTCAGCGGCCGCCTGAAGCCGCGGCTCCGCGGGAACACTGCCTCTGTCGAGATCCTCGAGCCGCTCGCGCCACCATGCCAGCTTCACAGCCGCGAGCGCGGGCTGCGTCGAGCGGGCGACAACGTCGGCCATGGCCGCATCGATCTGGAAGAGAGCCTCCAACGCGGGCCTCACCTCGGCCGGCACTTGCCGCAGCATCAGCGCGCGATCGGCGCCTATGGCCGCGGCCAGCTCCTCGTCAGCGGTAACAGACGGCCTTTGCGGCGGCGACGACATCCGAAGCCTTGATCAGCGCCATCTTCTCGAGATTGGCAGCGTAGGGCAGCGGCACGTCGACATCGGTCACGCGAAGCACCGGCGCGTCGAGATCGTCGAAGCCTTCGGTCATCGCGATGGCGATGATCTCGGAGCTGATCGAGCAGGTCGGCCAGCCTTCCTCGACCACCACCATGCGGTTCGTGCGCTTCAGGCTCTCGAGGACCGTCGCCTTGTCCAGCGGGCGAAGCGTCCTGAGGTCGATGACCTCGGCATTGATGCCCTCCGCCATGAGTTCCTGCGCGGCCTCTAGCGCGACGCCGACGCCGATCGAATAGCTCACCAGCGTGACGTCCTTGCCCCGGCGCACGATGCGCGCCTTGCCGATCGGCAGGACGTAATCGTCGAGCTGCGGAACGTCGAAATGTTGTCCGTAGAGAAGCTCGTTCTCGAGGAAGACCACCGGATCGTCCGTCCGGATCGCAGCCTTCAGCAGTCCCTTCGCATCCGCCGCGCTGTACGGGGCGATCACGATCAGGCCGGGGACGCTCGCGTACCAGGGGCCGTAGTTCTGGCTGTGCTGGGCACCCACGCGCGCGGCGGCGCCGTTCGGGCCGCGGAACACGATCGGGCAGCGCATCTGGCCGCCGGACATGTAGTTCGTCTTGGCCGCCGAATTGATGATGTGGTCGATCGCCTGCATGGCGAAGTTGAACGTCATGAACTCGATGATCGGACGGAGGCCGCCCATCGCCGCGCCGCTGCCGACGCCCGCGAAGCCATATTCGGTGATCGGCGTATCGATCACGCGCTTGCCGCCGAATTCCTGCAGCAGCCCCTGGGTCACCTTGTAGGCGCCCTGATACTCCGCGACCTCCTCGCCCATGACGAAGACGCGGTCGTCCTTGCGCATTTCTTCGGCCATCGCATCGCGAAGGGCTTCGCGCACGGTCGTGCTGACGAGCGGCGTACCTTCAGGGACGTCGGGCTCATCGCTCGTCTTCGCTACGTCCGCGACGAGATCGCGAGCTGCCGTCTCGAAGACGTGCGGCGTCGGCGTTCCTTCGGTCTGCTGGGATGCGGGGACGGGAATGGACGGCTCTTCGGTCGCGACCGGCTTCGGAGCCTCGGCGGGCGCAGCCGGAGCCGCAGGCGCATCCACGGCCTCACCGTCTGCCGCTAGGAGCGCGATCGGCTGACCGACCTTCACGCCGTCCGTGCCTTCCGGGACCAGGATCTTGGCGATCTTGCCCTCGTCGACGGCCTCGAATTCCATGGTCGCCTTGTCGGTCTCAATCTCCGCGAGGATGTCGCCCGACTTCACGTCGTCGCCCTCTTTGACCAGCCACTTGGCGAGCGTGCCCTCTTCCATCGTCGGCGACAGCGCCGGCATCTTCAGCTCGGTCGCCATCAGTACGTCCCCACCAGCACGTCGGTATAAAGCTCATCCGGAGCGGGCTCAGGCGCCTCCTCCGCGAACTTGGCAGCTTCGACGACGATGTCCTTGATTTCCTTGTCGATCGCCTTGAGCTCCTCTTCCTTCACGCCCAGCGCTTCGAGCTCCTTGGCGGCGCGATCGATCGGGTCGCGATGTTCGCGATAGTCCTGCACCTCCTCGCGAGTCCGGTACTTGGCAGGGTCGGACATCGAGTGACCGCGATAGCGGTAGGTCTTGAGTTCCAGGATGATCGGGCCCTTGCCTGCGCGGGTCCATGCGAGTGCCTCTTCCGCTGCGCCGCGGACCGCGAGCACGTCCATGCCGTCGACCTGGATGCCGGGAATGCGGAAGCTCTCGCCCCGGCGGTAGAAGAGCGGCTCGGACGCCGAGCGCTCGACGCTCGTGCCCATCGCATACTGATTGTTCTCGATCGCGTAGATGACCGGCAGCTTCCACAGCTCGGCCATGTTGAAGCTCTCGTAGACCTGGCCCTGGTTGGCCGCGCCGTCGCCGAAATAGGCAAGGCATACGCCTCCGTCGCCCGCATATTGGTGCTTGAAGCCGAGGCCCGTGCCCAGCGACACCTGCGCGCCGACGATGCCGTGACCGCCGTAAAAGCCGTGCTCGACGCTGAACATGTGCATCGAGCCGCCCTTGCCCTTGGAGATGCCCGCGGCGCGGCCCGTGAGCTCGGCCATGATCACCTTGGGGTCGATGCCGTAGGCCAACATGTGGCCGTGATCGCGGTAGCCCGTAATGACGCTGTCCTTGCCGACGGTCATCGCCGACTGAAGACCGACCGCGACAGCTTCCTGACCGATGTAGAGGTGGCAGAAGCCGCCGATCAGGCCGAGACCATAAAGCTGACCCGCGCGCTCTTCGAAGCGGCGGATGAGCAGCATCTCGCGATAGAATTGCATCAATTCATCACGGGTAGCCTCGTAGCGCTTGGGCTCTGCCGGGCGCTCTCTATTCGGAATGGAAGGTGCTGCGGGTGCAGCGGCTTTTGGCTTGGCAGGACGCGCCACGTTTTTTCCTCTTTATCGCGCGATGTCGAATGAGCGGCGCGTCTATAGGTTGCAGCGCCTCGGGCGGCAACTAGTCGAGCGGGACGATCACCTCGTCAGGCCGAACGAGGCCAAGCTTGTCGCGCACCATTTCGTCCGCGAGATCGGGATCGGCCTTGCGCGGGTCGAGGAGTTGCGAGCGATGCCGCAAAGTGGCCTTCTCGGCTTCCAGGCGCGCCAATTCGGCCTTCCGGACCTGGAGGTCGCGGTGGTATCCGCCCCACGCGAGCAAGCCATTGGGTCCGGCGACTGCATAGCCGGCGAAATTGCCGACGATGATCAGCGCCAGCGCCGGCCAGAACGCCCGGCGAAGCATACTGAAACTACGCTTTTCCCCACCCATGCCCCTTAAGAATCACGACAGAGTCGCGAAGGCAAGTGAAACCTTGAACTTAGTGGGCGAATCTGTGGATTTTTTAGCGACGGTAAGCCTTGATAGCGCTAACGCCAGGATAACGCGCACTGTCGCCAAGCTCCTCCTCGATGCGGAGCAGCTGGTTGTACTTGGCGGTCCGGTCTGAGCGGGCGAGGCTGCCCGTCTTGATCTGCCCGCAGGACAAGGCGACGGCGAGGTCGGCGATCGTCGAATCCTCCGTCTCGCCCGAACGGTGCGACATGACCGCGGTGTAACCGGACGTCTGAGCGAGGCGAACGGCGTTGATCGTCTCACTCAGGGTGCCGATCTGATTGACCTTCACCAAGATCGAATTTGCAATCCCGTTTTCAATGCCTTGAGCCAGTCTCTTTTCATTTGTTACGAAGAGATCGTCGCCGACGAGCTGCACGCGATCGCCCAGCCGCTCGGTCAGCGCAGCCCAGCCTTCCATATCGTCTTCGCCCATGCCGTCTTCGATCGAAGCGATCGGATATGCGCTTGCGAGATCCGTGAGATAGTCGGCCATTTCGACTGGAGTCAGGCTGCGTCCCTCGCCCGCCAGCTCGTACTTTCCGCCCTTGAAGAACTCTGTCGCGGCGCAGTCCAGGGCTAGTAGGACGTCGCTTCCAGCCTTGTATCCGGCGGATTCGACGGCCCTGAGGATAAAATCGAGCGCTTCGCGCGCCGAAGCGATGTTCGGAGCGAACCCTCCCTCGTCGCCAACGCCCGTCGCGAGGCCGGCGGAATGCAGTGCAGACTTCAGCGCATGGAAGATCTCGGTGCCGCAGCGGAGCGCTTCGGAAAAGCTTCCCGCGCCCACCGGCATGACCATGAATTCCTGGAAGTCGATCGGGTTGTCGGCATGCGCACCGCCGTTGACGATGTTCATCATTGGCACCGGCAGGATGTCCGCGCTGACTCCGCCAACGTAGCGATAGAGCTGCAGGCCAACGGCTTCCGCGGCCGCCTTGGCCGTCGCCAGGCTGACGCCGAGGATCGCATTGGCGCCGAGCCGGCCCTTGTTCTCCGTCCCATCGAGCAGGTTCAGGGCGGCGTCGAGATCCGTCTGATCCTCGGCTTCGCGGCCAAGGACCGCGTCCGCAATCTCGTCATTGACGGCATCCACAGCCTTCTGGACGCCCTTCCCGCCCCAGCGGCTCTTGTCGCCGTCGCGAAGCTCGACCGCCTCGTGCGCGCCGGTCGATGCGCCCGACGGCACGGCCGCACGGCCCATGCTGCCGTCTTCGAGCGTAACATCGACCTCGACCGTCGGATTTCCGCGGCTGTCGAGGATCTGGCGGGCGTGGACGTCGACAATCGCAGTCATGGAAATCCTTCTTGCGCGAGCGTAATGATGTTGCGGATGCCGCGACCTATAGGCCGGGCGGCGGAGCGTGCAACTTTCACTTCGACAGGCAGGAACGAAGGCCGTGGCTGCCGGGTTGAGTGCCGAAAAGGAGGACTCGCATGGGTGACAACAGAAGTGACCTTCCCGAAGGTACCGACGAAATCATCGACACCGACGCTACCGAAATCCTTCCTGAAGACGTCGACACGACGACTTCCGGCGCTTCCACCGGCACACCGCCGACCGTATCCGCCGACACCCGCAGGCCAACGGCAGACGCCGCTACAGGCAGCGCGCCCGATCTGCGCCAGCGACTCCGCGACGGCGGCGAGAAGCTTTCGTCGCAAGCCGGCGAGCGTGCCCGCGGGCTTGTCACGCAAGGGCTGGAGCGCTCAGCCGAAGCCTTGTCGAACGTCAGCCGCCTGGTCGGAGACACGGCCGCCGGCCTCGATGAGCGCCTGGGCGAGGAATATGGCGAATATGCTCGCCGCGCCGCCGCGGCGATCGAAAACACCGCAAACAGCCTCGCATCCAAGGACTCGGATGAGCTGATCGAGGATACGCGCAATTTCGTCCGCAACAGCCCGGGCGTCGCCATCGCGGGCGCCGCCATCGTCGGTTTCGCCGTGGCTCGGCTCCTGAAGTCGGGCCTGGGCGGACGCGATGGGGATGACGACGAGGCGTAAGGCTTCGTCAGAGGAGGACTCGCCGTGCTCAAGCCGCCCAATGAACCTGCGTCCGAACCGGCGGAGAACGTCCGCCCGGTCGGCGAACTCGTTCATGAGCTGATTGAGGACGGCAAGGCCTATGCCCGGGCAGAGATCGCGGTGGTCAAGGCCACTGCTGTCTCCAAGGTCCAGGCATTCAAGCTCCCGGCAATCCTGTTCGGTCTGGCCTACTTGCTGGCTCTTGCGGCAATCACGGCCTTGGCCGTCGGTGTCGCGATGGGCTTGGCTACACTGATCGGACCGCTAGGCGGTGGCGTGGTCGCTTTCCTGCTCTTGGGCGGGATTGCCGGCGTGCTGGTCTGGATTGGGATCAACAAGCTGAGGGAGGGCCTGTGAGCCGTGAAGCTCCCGAAGTGACCGCCGCCCGGATCGAGGCCGAGCGGGCCCGCGCCCAGCTGATGGACACGGCCCAGCGTCTCCAGACGCGCATCAGTCCCGGAAATCTTGCTCACAATGCGTGGGAAGGTGCGAAGGACAAGGGCGCGGATCTTGCCGAAAACGCGGTGGACGCCGTTCGCAACCGCCCGCTTGCTGCGACCGGAGTCGTCGCGGCGATCACGCTGTTCCTTGCGCGCGAGCCGCTCAAGGACCTCGCGGGAAAAGTTACCGACGGCGTGCGCCGCAAGAAGAAACCCAAAGCCAAATCCACGGAGAAAGTCGCATGACGGACAGTCGCAACCTCGATCAGGACACCAGCACTGAAACCGGAAGCCGCCGCCAGCGGGCAATCGAAGCCTACGGCAGCGCACGGGATCGCGTGACCGGCGCCGGTCGCAAGGCGGGCGAGGCGCTCGAGGAAGCACCGCTGGTGGCACTCGCGGCTGGCTTGGCCGCAGGGGCGGCGATAGCGGCCCTTTTGCCGCGCACCCGCACCGAGGCATGCCTCATCCGCCCCGTCGCCGACCGGGCACGTGAAACTGCGAAGTCCGCTGCCCAGGCCGCGAAGGACGCCGGCAAGTCGCGCTTGAGCGAGCTCGGCTTTACGACCGAAAAGGGCAACGAAGTCGTCCGCCAGATCCTCGATGGAGCGAAAGACGCCGTCCGCGCTTCGGCTCAGGCTGCGGCCGGCACGGTTCGCAGGGGCGAATAGTTCGCAAGGTCGACGAATCCTGCTAGCGGGCGGGCCATGAGCAAGCTTCACCTTGTATTCGGCGGGCGCGTGAAGGACCCGCAGGGCCTCGATTTCGTCGACCTCGCCAACATCGATTTCGTCGGGCTGTTCCAGAACTATGCCGAGGCCGAGGAGGCCTGGCGTGGCCGCGCTCAGCGGACCGTGGACGATGCCGAGATGAAATATGTCGTCGTCCATCTGCACCGGCTGCTCGAGCCGGAAAGCGACAGCAGCACGGCGTCGGCCGCTTAGGCCTTCCGGTACCGCCAGAGAAGCAGCGGGCGCTCCAGCAGCAGCCCCGCGACGAACCCGCCGATGTGCGCCGGCGTTGCCAGCAGGAAGCCCTGCGCGCCAGCGAGATAGCCGGTCATCACCTGGAGAACGACCCAGGCGACGAGTAGCCAAAGGGCATTCAGCGCCCGGTTCAGGCCCGGCGATCGGACGATCCTCTTGTGCTGTCCGAATGTCAGCGCGAAGGCCCCAATGACCGCGCTAATCGCCCCGCTCGCGCCGATCATCGGGATCGGCGAGATTGGGTTCACGACCCACTGCGCAATGGCCGCGGCATAGGCTCCGACGACGTACAGGCCGACCAGCGAGCCCCAACCGAGGACGCGCTCCACCTGGGACCCACACCAAACCAGCATGAGCATATTAAGCGCGAGGTGCAGCGCACCTCCATGTGCGAGCGTGCAGGTCAGCGGCGTGAGCCAGGCCGGAACGGCCGGAGTGATCTCGATAAGGCCGCTGAGCCGGGCCGGAATGACCCCCAGCACCATTGAGGCGCGATCCTGCGCGCCTAGCAGCACCGTCAACAGCCAGACCGCGGCTGTTACGATGACGATGGCGATTGTCGCCGTTCTGGGCAGGCGAAAGCCTGTCACGTTCAGGTCAGGACCTAGACGAACTCGATCTTGGCGATTTCGTAGTAGCGGTCGCCGGACGGGGTGGAAACCTCGACCTCCTCGCCCTTGTGGCGGCCGATGAGGGCGCGCCCAAGCGGCGAATTGTAGCTGATCCTGCCGTCCTTCGCGTCCGCCTCGACCTGGCCGACGAGCTGGTAGCGAACCTTCTTCTCATCCTCGTCGATGAGAGTGACCGTGGCGCCGAAAAGGACCTTGTCGCCAGACAGCGTGGTCGGATCGATCACCATCGCGCGGCTCAGCTGGTCATCGAGGTCGGCGATCGTCGCCTCGATGTGGCCCTGGCGTTCCTTGGCCGCATGATATTCGGCGTTTTCGCTGAGGTCCCCGTGTGCCCGGGCGTCTTCGATCGCCTGGACGACTTCGGGCCGCTCGACGGTTTTCAGGTGCCGCACTTGCTCGGTCAGCTTGCGATGACCTTCTGCCAACATCGGCACCTTTTCGGCGGTTGCCATCAGTCTTTCCTCTCAAAACCCCGCCTGCCGCGCCCTTGGGAGGGTCCGCGATTGCAGTACGGATTGTCAGCTGAGTTCTAGTTTTTGGAAGCGGAATAATAGGATTGGACGGAGCGGACTTCAAGCGCGTGCCCCCGCAACGCCTCGATAGCCCGTGCCGCGGCCAGGCTGCCCGCTGCCGTTGTGAAGTATGGGACTTTCCGCGTGAGAGCCGTCGAGCGGATCGAGTGGCTGTCCTTCAGCGACTGCCAGCCCTCGGTCGTGTTGAAGACCAGCTGCACTTCGCCGTCCATCAGCCGGTCGACGATATGGGGCCGTCCCTGCAGCACCTTGTTGACCTGCTCGACCGCCAATCCCTTGCTTGCCAGGTGGCTGGCGGTCCCGCTCGTCGCGATCACGGAGAAGCCAAGCTCGAGCAGCTTCTGAACCGCGGGAACGATATTGTCCTTGTCCGCATCCTTTACGGAAACGAAGGCGGTGCCGCTGTCCGGCAGGACCATGCCGGCACCGATCAGGGCCTTTCCGAACGCGAGGTCGAAATCGCTATCGATTCCCATGACCTCGCCGGTGCTCTTCATTTCCGGTCCGAGCACGGGATCGGCGCCGGGAAAGCGCGCGAAGGGGAATACGGATTCCTTCACGGCGATATGGCCGATCTCGCGGCTGATAGGGTCGAAGCTCGATAGCGGCTCGCCGGCCATCACCCGCGCGGCGATCTTGGCGACGGGCCGACCGATGGCCTTGGCGACGAACGGCACCGTCCGGCTGGCGCGCGGGTTGACCTCGATGAGGTAGACGTCGCGGTCCTTCACCGCGAACTGCACGTTCATCAGCCCCTTCACCCCCAGCGCCAGGGCCAGTTCACGCGTTTGCCGCTCGATCTCTGCGACGAGCTCGCTCGACAGGCTGTGGGGAGGAATGGAGCAAGCACTGTCCCCAGAGTGCACACCCGCCTCCTCGATATGTTCGAGGATTCCCGTGACAGCCACATCCGTGCCGTCGCAGATGGCGTCCACGTCCACTTCGATTGCGTCGCGCAGGTAGCGGTCGATCAGCACCGGGCTCGAGCCGGAAACCGCCACGGCTGTCGCGATGTAATGGTCGAGCTGCTCCGGCCCGTCGACGACCTCCATGCCCCGGCCGCCAAGGACATACGAAGGGCGCAGGAGCACCGGATAGCCGATGCGCGAAGCCACCTGCAGCGCCTCTTCGCGGCTGCGCGCCAGGCCATTGGCCGGCTGCTTCAGCCCAAGCCGCTCCACCAGATTGGCGAAGCGCTCGCGGTCTTCCGCAAGATCGATCGAGTCCGGCTTCGTCCCCAGGATGGGAATACCCGCCGCGCCAAGGTCCGCCGCCAGCTTCAGCGGCGTTTGCCCCCCGAGCTGCACGATTACGCCGAGCAATTCGCCCTTCTCCGCCTCGCGATGGAGGATTTCGAGGACGTCCTCGGCGGTCAGCGGCTCGAAATAGAGCCGGTCCGACGTGTCCGGGTCGGTGGAGACGGTCTCCGGGTTGCAGTTGACCATGATGGTCTCGAACCCTGCCCCGTCGCGGCCCAGTGCGAAGGCCGCGTGGCAGCAGCAATAATCGAACTCGATGCCCTGGCCGATCCGGTTCGGCCCGCCACCCAGGATCGCGATCTTCCTGCGATCGCTGATCTCCGCCTCGTCCTCGGGCTCGCCGAACAGCGGCGCTTCATAGGTCGAGTAGAGATAGGGCGTGGCCGCCTCGAACTCGGCCGCGCAACTGTCGATGCGCTTGAACACGGGCCGCACGCCGAGCTTCAGCCGGTGCGCACGCACTTCCGCTTCAGTGACGCCGCCCGTAATCCCCTTCAGCGCTGCATGGACGACCCCGCCGCCCGCAGCGGCCAGTTCGCTCATCTCGCGCTCGACGTGCGCTGACCTCAGCGCCAGTTGCGCCAGGCGAGCGTCGGAGAAGCCCATCGCCTTCAGCCGCCGCATCCCGGCGGCATCCTGCGGAAGGCCTTGGTCGCGAACCTGTGCCTCGGCGTCGACGATCTCCTGCAGGCGCTGCAGGAACCAGGGGTCGAAGCCGGCGATCTGGTTGATGCGCTCGACAGTGAAGCCCTGGCGAAGCGCTTCCGCTGCGACCAGCAGCCGCTCCGGCGTCGCCTTGGCCAGCGCGTTCTCGATCACCTGCGGATCCGCGCCTTCCAGCTCGCGCACACGGTCGAGGCCGGTCAGGCCGGTCTCCAGCCCGCGAAGCGCCTTCTGAAGGCTCTCCGGGAACGAGCGGCCGATCGCCATGACCTCGCCGACCGACTTCATCGACGTGCTGAGCAGCGCCTGCGCTCCCTTGAACTTCTCGAAGGCGAAGCGCGGGACCTTGGTAACCACATAGTCGATCGTCGGCTCGAAGCTCGCCGGCGTCGCTCCGCCCGTGATGTCATTGGCGATCTCGTCGAGCGTGTAGCCGACGGCCAGCTTCGCCGCGACCTTGGCGATCGGGAAGCCCGTGGCCTTGGACGCGAGCGCCGATGACCGCGAAACGCGCGGGTTCATCTCGATCACCACCATGCGCCCAGTCTTCGGATCGACTGCGAACTGGACGTTGGAACCGCCTGTTTCGACGCCGATTTCCCGCAGGACGGCGATGCTCGCCGACCGCATCCGCTGATATTCCTTGTCGGTCAGCGTCAGCGCCGGAGCGACCGTGATGGAATCGCCCGTATGGACGCCCATCGGATCGATATTTTCGATCGAGCAGATGATGATGGCGTTGTCGGCGCGGTCGCGCACGACTTCCATCTCATATTCCTTCCAGCCGAGGACGGATTCCTCGATCAGGACCTCGGTCGTCGGGCTGGCTTCAAGGCCGCCGCGGACGATCGCCTCGAACTCCTCGCGGTTGTAGGCGATGCCGCCGCCCGTCCCGCCCAGCGTGAAGCTCGGCCGGATGATGGCAGGCAAACCGACATGGTCGAGCGCTGCCCAGCCGTCTTCCATGCTGTGCGCAATGGCTGAGCGGGGGCTCTCCAGCCCGATCGCATCCATCGCCTCGCGGAACTTCAACCGGTCCTCAGCCTTCTCGATCGCCTCGGCATTGGCGCCGATCAGTTCGACCCCCAGCCGCTCCAGTGTCCCGTCCTTCGCCAGCGCCAGCGCCGTGTTCAGCGCGGTCTGTCCGCCCATGGTCGGAAGGACGACGTCGGGCTTTTCCTTCTCGATGATCTTGGCGACGAACTCAGGCGTGATCGGCTCGATGTAGGTTGCATCCGCCAGCTCCGGATCGGTCATGATCGTCGCCGGGTTCGAATTCACGACGATGACCCGATAGCCCTCTTCTTTCAGCGACTTGATCGCCTGGCTTCCGGAATAGTCGAACTCCGCCGCCTGCCCGATGACGATCGGGCCCGCGCCGATGATGAGGATGGAGGAGATATCAGTGCGTTTTGGCATCAGCTCGTTGGATCCGGCGTGGCGTTGACGTAGACGAGGCGCAGGTTCCGTTCACGCGCCCACTGCAAGACGCAGGCGCGTTCAGCAGCCGTCGCGCCATTGCGCATCATGAAAAGCAATCTCTTCTCGCTTTCGTCCTGAAAGAGTTCGCCGAGCGCCAGACCACAGCGCTGGCCAACGGCGTTGATCTCGGTCTCCGAGTGCATGCGTGCGGTGACGCAACCAGAAAGCAATAGGATTGCGGGCGCGAGCGGCCAGAGAGGCGCCCCCGCTCTGCTCACCCGGCCGCCTTCGGAAACATGCTGGCCACATCGAGCTTCGGCACCGAGGGAGCCGTCACGCCGCACGTCTTGGCGGCGCCCTTCACGACCTGCTGTACCTGCTTGGCGACCCGGCCGAAGGTCGGCTTGCCCGGCTTCGATCCGACCTCGACCTCGCTATAGGCGGTCTTCTCGCAGCCTTTGAAGCCGGCGATGATGCGGACGAAGTCCTTGGCGTGCTCGACGCTGACGACCAGGTCGCCGCTGGTGAAGCCCGCCTCGCACTGGTTGGACACGCATGCGTCCGATCCCTGAGCGATCGACTTCGCCATCATCCACTGGCCCGGCGGCAGAGCGAACAGGTCGTCCGGCCGCCCGACATTCGCCTTGCTGGCGGGCACCTCCACGACTTCCTGCGCCTCTACGGCAGTGGAAGCGAACAACAGTGCGAGGGGGATCAGGCGCGTGAACATGCTACGTCTCCTTCGTGAGCTGCTTCACGAACCTCTGGAACAGGTAGAAGCTGTCCTGAGGACCCGGAGAAGCCTCCGGGTGGTACTGCACGCTGAACGCGGGCCTATCGATCAGTTCAATCCCGCAATTGCTGTCGTCGAATAGAGAGACGTGGGTCTCGCGGACGTTTTCGGGCAGCCCTTCACGCTCGACCGCGAAGCCGTGGTTCATGCTGGTGATCTCGACACGTCCGTCGGACAGTCGCTTGACCGGATGGTTGGCGCCGCGATGCCCCTGGAACATCTTGCTGGTCTTTCCACCCACGGCGAGCGCGAGCATCTGGTGGCCGAGGCAGATGCCGAACAGAGGCTTCCCGGTCTCCAGCATCTGCCGGATCACCGGCACGGCATATTCGCCCGTCGCCGCCGGATCTCCCGGTCCGTTCGACAGGAAGAAGCCGTCCGGCTCGTGCGCCATGATCTCTTCGAACGTCGCCGTCGCCGGCACGACCGTCACTCGCGCGCCGGCCTCGACGAGGTTGCGGAAGATGTTGCGCTTGTTGCCGTAATCGACGGCCACGACGTGCGGGCGATCCGGATCGTCTCCGCCCAGGTCGTAGCCCTGCCCCCACTCCCACTTGCCGCCGGTCCAGCGCTCGACCTGCAACCGGCTGACGTCCTTGGCGAGGTCCATGCCTTCCAGGCCCGGCCATTCGGCGGCGAGCTTCTGTAGCCGGTCGAGATCGAAGTCGCCGTTGACGTTGTGCGCGATGACGACCGTCGGCGGCCCTTCCTCGCGCACCAGCTTGGTCAGGGCCCGAGTATCGACGCCGGAGATGCCGATGCGGCCCCATTTGCGCATCCAGTCGGAAAAGCCCTCGTTCGCCCGGTAATTGCTGGGCTCGGTCACGACCTCCCGGACCAGGCAGCCGAGTGCGTGCGCTTCCGCTGCTTCGACGTCTTCGTCGTTGGCTCCGACATTGCCGATGTGCGGGAAGGTGAAGGCGATGACCTGCTTCGCGTAGGAAGGATCGGTCATCACTTCCTGGTAGCCGGTCATGGCGGTGTTGAAGCAGAGTTCGCCGACCGCTTCGCCCTCGGCGCCGAAGCCCCTGCCCCAAACACGGCGGCCATCGGCGAAGACAACGACTCCCGTCGCGCCCTTGGGTTGAGGCGCGGACATGCGTCGTGCGTCGGCCATCGGCGGAGGAGCCTTCCGTTAGAATTTTTCAGCGATGTCGCTAAGGCACTGCCGCTAGGCGTCGAGTGGCGTCAGGTCAACGCTGTAAAATCGCGAATTTCCCCGCTACGTGCGGTCCCTTCAATTTTCTCCGCTGGAGCGACGATGATCCGCGACGAAATCAAGGCTGCCTTGGTGACCGCAATGAAGGGCGGCGACAAGGCGTCGACCGGGACGATCCGCCTGATCCAGTCGGCGCTGAAGAACCGCGACATCGAGCTGCGCACGTCCAGCGCGACGCCGGACGACGACCTGCTCGTCACCGAAGTGCTGCAGAAAATGATCAAGCAGCGCCGCGAATCCGCAGATCTCTACCGCAAGGGCAACCGTGCCGAGCTCGCCGATGCCGAGGAAGCCGAGATCGCGGTGATCGAGCGCTTCCTGCCCAGGCAGATGAGCGAAGACGAAGCCCGGACCGCCATCTCCGCAATCATCGCCGAGACCGGCGCGTCGGGCATGAAGGATATGGGCAAGGTCATGGGGCTGGTGAAGGAGCGGCTGGCGGGCCAGATCGACCCTGCTCGCGCCAGCGGCCTGGTGAAAGCCGCCCTGTCCTGAGGCATTGAAAAGGCCCCGCCGCGGGTGCGGCGGAGCCGAAGATTGCGAAACGATCGACTTGCTAGGCTGTGGCCGTCTTGCCGGCAGCCTCATTGCTGGTGAGGCCGGTCACCCCCGCGATCACCATCTCGTAAAGGAAAATGGCGAGTGCGGTAGCGGCTGAGCCGGCAACGCCCAACTGCAGGTTCATCATCACGGCGTTCAGCTGCGTGCCTATTGCCGGGATCTGGCTCAAGGCTGCGCCGATTACCGGTGCCGCGACTGCGGCGACCATGGCCATGACAAGCCTCTCTCTTGGCACGGCGAGGCCTGCGATGAGGCCGAGTACGACGAGGATCAACGCTACATTCATTCCACCGAGCGCTACGAACCCGGCTACGATTGCGAGTAGGATGTAGAGAGCGCGGGCGAGCCCGCCGATCTTGGTCATCATGATGGTATCCCCTCCTGATTGTCCCGCCCAGCGGTTCTGCCGCCGCTGCATCTCGGAACAGGTCAAGATTAACCCTGATTCGGCTGGTTCAGGAGCGGAATGAATCGTTTTGAATCTGATCGTTACGGGCAGGCACCGATTCTTGGCGCCCGAAAGAACGGAGTCGCATCTGTGGATAAGTGCTTTTCGCGCGCTTGCGGGCGCGCGAGTCGGATGCGACTAATTCCTGTCGCCGCATGAGCTTAAGCCCAGCCTTTCTTGACGAGCTTCGCGCTCGAACCTTGCTGTCGGCGGTCGTTTCGCCGTCGGTGAAGCTGATCCGCGCGGGCCGCGAGTGGAAGGCCTGCTGCCCCTTCCACAATGAGAAGACGCCCAGCTTCACCGTCAACGACGCGAAGGGTTTCTACCACTGCTTTGGTTGCGGGGCGCATGGCGACGCGATCCGCTTCCTGACAGACAATCGCGGTCTGCCCTTCATGGACGCGGTGAAGGAGCTCGCCTCAAAGGCTGGGCTTGAGGTTCCCGCGCCCGACCCGAAGGCCCGCGAGCGCGCTGAACGCACCTCCACACTCACCGACGTCATGGCGTCATGTCAGAAGTGGTTTGCCGAGCAGCTCGGCGGCATCGAGGGAGCGGAGGCCCGCGAGTATCTGAAGAACCGCGGCATCGACCCAGGCACCGTCGCCCGCTTCGGCATCGGCCTCGCACCGGAGGGCCGGAGCAAGCTCAAGTCCGCCCTCAACTCTCTCGGCGAGGACAAGCTCGTCGAAACGGGCATGCTCATCCGCAACGACGAGGGCGAGACGTACGACCGCTTCCGCGGGCGCCTGATGATCCCCATCCGCGACGCGCGGGGCCGGGTGATCGCGTTCGGCGGCCGCATCCTCGGTCCCGGCGAACCGAAGTACCTGAACTCCCCGGACACGCCGCTCTTCGACAAGGGGCGCACGCTCTACAACATCGATCGCGCCAGCCCCGCCAGCCGCCAGGCCAAGCGCCTGATCGTCGTCGAAGGCTACATGGACGTCATCGCCCTCGACCGCGCCGGAGTGGCCGAGGCCGTCGCGCCCAACGGCACGGCCGTCACAGAGCACCAGCTCGAACGCATGTGGCGCCTCGATCCGAACCCGATCCTGTGCTTCGACGGCGACAGCGCGGGCCAGAAGGCCGCGATCCGCGCCGCCAGCCGCGCTCTCCCCTTCCTCGGCGCCGAACGCACCCTCCGCTTCGTCGAGCTTCCGGCCGGGCAGGACCCCGACGACGTCGTTCGCAACGGCGGCCGCGACGCGCTGGAAGCGCTGCTCTCCGAGCCTGAGCCCCTCGTCGAACGCCTCTGGCGTCACGAGCGCGAGGCCCAGCCGCTCACCACCCCCGAGGCCCGCGCCGGCCTTCGCCAGCGCCTCATTGAGCATGCCCAGGCGATCGGCGACCATGCCCTTAGCCGCCTCTACCGGGAAGAGTGGCTCCGTCGCTTCCAGGGAGAGGTCACCCCTCCCCGCCCCGCATTCCAGCCCCGACGCCCGTTCCAGCCCGGCCAGCGCGGCCGCTTCGTCCCGCCCAAGCCGCCCGCAGGCCCCGCCGCCCGCGCCATTGCAGCGACCGGCATCGACCGCACCATGGCCCGCGCCCTCGTCCTCGGGTTCACCAATTATCCGCAGGCGTTGGTGGAGCATTGCGAGCAGCTCGCGACGCTTCCGATCGGCGAACAGAGCCTCGCCCGTCTACGCGACAAGCTCGTCGATGCGGCTGTTTCCGGCGAAACGCTTGATCGAGAGACACTTGCTACCATATTGGCGGCCAGTGGAGCGGCGAGCGATTTGGAGAAAGCGCGCCGGACCGGGACGATGGCCTTTTCCTTCACCCGCAGCGACACGGCGCCTGACCGCGCGGTTCGCGACCTCGGGATCGCGATCGATGCGTTGATGGCGGACGGAGAGATCGGAGCAGCCTTGAAGGCCGCGACCGAGCGCTTGAAGGAAGGCGACGAAGACGCGTTAGAGGAGCAGCGCAGGCTGCATCTCGCGCGGAGGGACAACAATGAGCGGCTGGCGTCACTCGCCGGCAGCGAATAAGCGGCGGCACCATGGCGAAAAACGAAGCGACTGAAGTTGAAACGGCCGATGAGGGCGATGCTCCGCTCATCGACATGAACGATGCGTCGATCAAGAAGATGATGGCGCGCGCCGAAAAGCGCGGCACGATCACCATCGACGAGATCAACGCGGCGATCCCGGCCGACCAGAACGAGATGATCGAGGACATAATGTCGCGCTTGTCCGAGCGCGGCGTGACCGTCGTCGAGAATGCCGAGGACAACGACGACGAGGACGAGGAGAAAGAGGCCGAGCCCGAGGACGAGGTCGATCCCCTCGACGACGGCGGTCCCCGTCCTGCAGCGGCGGTCAAGAAGGAAGCCGTCGACCGTACCGACGACCCGGTCCGCATGTACCTGCGCGAGATGGGCGCCGTGGAGCTTCTCTCCCGTGAGGGCGAGATCGCCATCGCCAAGCGCATCGAGGCCGGCCGCGACATCATGATCTGGGGCCTTTGCGAAAGCCCCATGACCTTCAACGCCATCATCGAATGGTCGAACGCCCTCAACGAAGGCCGCATGCAGCTGCGCGAGATCCTCGATCTCGAAGCCATGCTCTCGAAGGGCCCGACCGCCGAGCAGATCGCCGAGAGCGAGGAAGGCGAGGAAGGCGGCGACGGCGAGATCAGCGAGAAGACCGCCGGCCCGACCATCAAGGAAGAAGAGGACGAGCCCGAAGAGGCCTCCGCCGACGGCGAGGAAGAGGACGATATGGTCGAGCGGCGCGCCAAGCCGCAGGCCGAGGAGGAGGACGACGAGAACGCTCTGTCGCTCGCCCAGATGGAAGAGACCCTCAAGCCGCAGGCGCTCGAGAAGTTCGCGACCATCACGGCCCTCTTCAAGAAATTCTCGAAGCTCCAGGCCTCGCGCCTCGACGCCCTCCAGAGCGGCGCCGAATTCCCCGCGTCCGACGAGAAGAAGTACCAGAAGCTCCGCGAGGACCTCACGGCCGAGGTCGAGAGCGTCCAGTTCCACGGCGCCAAGATCGAATATCTCGTCGAGCAGCTGTACAGCTACAACCGCCGCCTGATGACGCTCGGCGGCCAGATGCTGCGCCTTGCCGAGCGCCATCGCGTGCCGCGCAAGGCGTTCCTCGAAAGCTACACGGGCAACGAGCTCGACGACGGCTGGCTCGACCGCGCGTCCGGTATCGACAAGAAGTTCGCCGCCTTCGCCACGTCGGAGCGCGACAGCGTCGAGCGTATCCGCATGGATATCTCGGAAATCGCGCAGCAGGTCGGCACCTCGCTGCCCGAATACCGCCGCATCGTGAACATGGTGCAGAAGGGCGAGCGAGAGGCGCGCATCGCGAAGAAGGAGATGGTCGAGGCCAACCTCCGCCTGGTGATCTCCATCGCCAAGAAGTACACGAACCGCGGCCTGCAGTTCCTGGACCTCATCCAGGAAGGCAACATCGGCCTGATGAAGGCGGTCGACAAGTTCGAGTACCGCCGCGGCTACAAGTTCTCGACCTACGCCACCTGGTGGATCCGGCAGGCGATTACCCGCTCGATCGCCGACCAGGCGCGGACCATCCGCATCCCGGTCCACATGATCGAGACGATCAACAAGCTCGTCCGCACGGGCCGCCAGTTCCTGCACGAGACCGGCCGCGAAGCGACGCCGGAGGAGCTCGCCGAGCGCCTTTCGATGCCGCTCGAAAAGGTCCGCAAGGTGATGAAAATCGCCAAGGAGCCGATCAGCCTCGAAACGCCGATCGGCGACGAGGAAGACAGCCACCTGGGCGATTTCATCGAGGACAAGAACGCCGTCATCCCGGTGGACGCCGCGATCCAGTCTAATTTGAAAGAGACCGTCACCCGTGTGCTGGCGTCTCTGACGCCGCGTGAGGAGCGCGTGCTGCGCATGCGCTTCGGGATTGGGATGAACACCGATCATACGCTGGAAGAGGTCGGGCAGCAGTTCTCGGTGACGCGTGAGCGTATTCGTCAGATCGAGGCGAAGGCGTTGCGGAAGCTCAAGCATCCTAGCCGGAGCCGGAAGATGCGGAGTTTCCTGGACCAGTAGTTGAGCCGCCGAGCGCAGCGCCGCCGACGCGTAGCGTCGGCGAAGCAGCGCAAAGAGACGGCGAGATACGGCCGGCGCGCGAGCGAGCGGCCTAAGCCGCGCTGCGAGACGCGTCCGACGCCACCTATTCGGGGGCGCCGATCAGCACGTCGGCGCGAGTTGCGTAACGCGGACGCGCCCATATCAACCTGCTCCGGAAGTCTTCTTCCGACAACGCAGCGTCCTCCAGCCTCCGATGGTAGGCTTCAAGTTCCATCTTCGCGTAATTAAAGATCCGAGCGTAGGTTTTGAATCCGCTGGATCCGCACGAAAAGTCGTTAGCGGATTCAAGCGCTTGGTCGAAATATTCGTGCGCTGTTTCGATGACGCTTCGCAGCCAAGCGGGCGACGTTCCCTGATGAACAACCAAGTTTCGCGCACGGTAAATACGACGCAACTGCCAGACTACTCGCTCTTGGTGAGCGTTGATCTTCTCAAGCGCCGCCTTTTGATCTCTAAATTCCGAGCGCAGGGTGAAGCAGCGATATCTCAGCAATTCAAAGTCGCCCATCTTATCGAATAATTGAGCTAATGCGGGCTCCGAAGAGGAATGAGTCAGTAAGAGCAGAACGCGCTGCGTAATCGAAGAGTCCTTCCCGCCAAAATTTTGAAGTGCGCGTGTCACCTCCCTCCGATTCCAGCGGAGCAGGTCGTATGATGCACGCTCAAACAGACGTCTGACGTAAGCAAGTCCGATACACGGCGTCACGGCGGCAATTACATCATCGACCTTACTCTTGCCCGCGCGGGACGGCGCCAAAGTCTCCAGGGATATCCAAAGATTTAGAAGTTGGTTCTGAGGCGACTCTGCCTCAAGGCTCATTGAGTGAAACTCAGATATGCTTTCAAAACGCGTCCTATCCACCCCTCGTGGGAGGGCGGATTTCTGAAGCAGCGTATCTAGTCGCTTAGCCGCCTTCTGGGGCCGATCGTCAGTTGAGGAATGGATACGTGACTGATCTCTGAAGACACATTTGATTTCGTTCGCGCAGCATCCCTGTTCCAGCACGACTTTCGGACCAAGCGAGAAGTGGCGCTTGTGGTGATACACCCGGAACAGATTCTGGATGATCCCGACTTTGGCCTCAGCAGTCTGGATAGCTGAATACGGGTCGTAGGCTGGAACATCAGAAACCAGGAGATATCGGCTACCAAGTGTCTCGCCCATGAAGTCCTTCGCCTCGGCGTTCGTCGCGAACGGTTTTGGAAGCTTGGTCGAGACTTTCAAACCTAGCATGGATAGACTTGACTGGGAGATATCGGTGACAACCCTATCGGCCGAAAAACACACTTCGAACTTATGATGATGAGGATATACTTCTTTGAAAAAGTCCTGAAGTGAATGATCATCTAACACGTCTTCAACGTTCTCAAAAAAGAACTTTACGACGGATAAATACAAATGCTTCCTGCTTACACCCATGTTCTCAAGAGATGAGACGAGCTCCAGTACCAGCCGCTCTATTATCCCTTTCTTACCTTCGTTTACTGCGGATATGAGTTGCTTCATTACCTCGTTGATATACGTGCGCTGTGATATCTCGTCGCGCAACACGGAGAGGTTTCGTTGAAGTTCCGCCATGTCCGACGTCCTAAGTTTCGACAAAATGTCGCGCTCAGGAACGAACATAGACTTATAAGCCGATCTAGCGGACAGCCTTTTACATAATTCAGATATAATGGGTTCGATTGATGCTTCCGAGACGCCAGGCTCTTCTCGCATCAGTCGTCCGACTTGCGAGAAGGCCTCATAAACCAGACTGGGTATATTAACGGCTGGCGCTCGGTGGCTATCTAGCGAGTAGTCGAATGTGGCTTCCTCAAACCGTTGCGCGAAGAAAAGCAGGCCTTCTTTATTATCCAGTCCGTTGAATTTGGCAGTATCACGCAAAAGCATCGACACCTCCGGCTGAACTTCACCGAGCGGTTCGCTGCGTAGCTCAAACGAATGCTCAGTGAAACGCCCTTATGAGACTAAGTTCAGTGACCTCGCACGCGTCTCGCGCCGCGCGGCTCAGCTCACTGCTTACGTGTTGTCTTAACTTCTCCCGTAATCCCACTCTTCGACGATGCCGGAGGGATGAGGCTTGCCTTGGTCACGCAGCGCCTTCGCAAGTTTGTTGAATAAGTGGGGGTGGCCTCTCTTGCTGGTGGGATCGGCGTTGATCGTGGAGAGACCGTGCTCGGGAATGCGGAGGTGAATATCTCCGGCAGTCTCATCGAACCACAGTCCGATTGTGACCTCGGCCGTCTTAGCGTTAGGTTTTACCATTCTGCTCACCAATCATCAGTTTTCGTCGGCCCCTTCATCACGCAAATGGCAACGGCGGTCGCTGAATTGGTGAAGGCCGCCTCGGCGCTCTTCCATTGCGACCCCCACCACTTGCCGATTGGGCCCCAACCTCCGCCAGCGGTGTCATTGAATCTCTCCAAAGCCGTCTGATCGATCCTGAAGCGACCCTCGCGAGCCTCGAAGGTAAAACGACTGCGTATCTTGAAAACTGGGAAACTGCCGTGCGTCGTGGCGTTGCGCGCGACTATGATCCCGTTGTCCAGGTCTTGGCTAATGATGAGTTGAGCATCGACGGTCCCGCCAGCTAGGTGCTGCGCAATGCAAATGTTGGCTCGCTGAGCGATTTCTTTCTTGGTGCCTTGAGCTTGATAGATTTGGCTCGTTACGCTGGTCAGATATTCATGGGCGTTAGCAGGCGTCGCAAAGCCAACAGCGAACCCAACTAGCGCATTTCTACAGATCGTCGACATCAGCGCCCCCGCTTGAATGCTGAGAATATTGGAGAAATCGTCACGGGAGTAAATCCCGTGACGTCGGACGCGACTTGCGGCGCGGCTTAGGCCGCTTGCTCGCGCGCCGGCCGGCCTTCACCGGCTCTTCGCGCTGCTCCGGCGGCGCTCCGCGCCGGCGTCGCTGCGCTCGGCGGTTTCTGCAGCATCTTGGTCGGCGTTCGCGCGTTTAGCCTCACAAACGAACTGAGGGAGTTTCGGATGAACATCGACACGGTCGCAGGCGAAGGCACGATTGTGAAAGGTCGGATCAAGGAAAACCTTGGTGACGCGACAGGTGACCCCTTGCTCCAGCGCGATGGCATGATGGACCAGGCCGCCGGTTCGTTGCGGCAGGGGTTCGGAGGATTGCGCGACTTCGTTCGTCGGCAGCCCCTGGCCGCAGCGCTCATTGCGGGCCTTGCCGGTGCATTGTTTCTCGGCGGCCGCCAGCGACGCCGCAGAGGCTGAAGAACTTACCGGCCCGGCGGCTACCGACTCTGGGAAGTCTTGATCTGTGCGTCCGCAGCTTCTTTGACGGCATCGGCTCGCATGTCCGCCTGCTTGCGAACGATCTTCGCTTCCTTGGTCAGGGCGTCCGCGCGGACACTTAGGCGTTCTCCCGTCAAACCCCCCGACTGTTTGGCCTGCTCCTTCAAGTCGGAAGCTTGCCGGTCGAGGCGGGTGGCTTCGGCTTCAGCCTGGTTCTCGATGGCCGCGCCACGCTGTTGCGCGTCACTCCGTACCTGCTCCGCATACTTCTGGTCCGGAGTTTTCTGACAAGCGGCGGCCACGGCGAGCAGGGGCAAGACTATTACCAGACGCATTCAACACCTCATCGCAGCTCGACTGTTGAAACGCGTACCTGCGCTTGATGTGCCCCGTTCTTCGTCCTGGATGCCAGCGCGGGGCAAAGGATCACGCGCGCGATCCTCCAGTGCGCATTAAGCGCTGTCCTACATCCCAACGCCTGTGCCTTAACCCGGCGGATGCCGGCGCAACCGCTCAACCTGTCGATCTTCTATTATGCCGATCGGGCCCACCCGCGGCCGCCTCGCGCGTTGAGGAGTGAACTTAGCGAACTTCGGCGCGGGCGCTCACGCGCGCGGCACAGTCAACTTGGTCAATTTCCCCTTGGGAAATCTCCAACAGCAGGGGGCCGTCACGAGAGTGAATCCCGTGACGTCGGACGGGCTCGGCGGTGCCGACCCGCCGGCCGGCCTTCGCGCTCTCTTCGCGCTGCGTCGCGATTGCTGAGCAATCCCTGCGCTGCGCTCGGGCGCTTGGGCTTACTTAAGCCCCTTCGCCATGTTCAGGTGCGCCGTAACCGTCGGCACCAGCCCGTTGGCGAAGGTCTTCAGCTGCTCATTGTCGCCCGAGGCCGCGTAATTCTTCAGCGCATCGAGCGTCTTCTGGTGAGCATCGACTTGCGCCGAAGCGTAGGCGGTGTCGAACGCCGCTCCCTTCGCCGCCTTGAGGCTGTCGAGCGTCGCCTGCTGCTCGGGCGTCAGCGTATCGTCGGGCGTGATCGCCGGGCTGAGCCCGCTGGCCGTGCTCTTCAGCTTGGCGGTCGATTCGGTGTGGGCCTTGATCATCTGCGCGGCGAACTTCTTGACCGCCGCGGAGCTCGCCGACGCTTCCGCCAGCTTCGAGCTTTCGATCTCGAACCGGTCGCTCGCCGCCGCCGTATTGGCGAAGCCCTGCGCCGTCAGCGGCGAAGGCGCGACGGCCGCGTCGTTGGCGACCATGCCATTGTCGACGACCACGCCATTGTCGATCGCGACGTTCATGTCCGCCGCCGTGTTGTCGGCCGCCTCGTCGTGCCTGCCGCAGGCGCCCAGCGCCAGCACTGCACCGGAAACGAAAATCACTAGCCTGTTCTGCATATTGGCTCTCCTCGCTGCGGCAAAACGAGCCGGTGCGGAGGGCGTTCCGCTTGTTTTGAAGGAGCTTAGCCCCGCTACGGTCGTTGAAGACCGCGACCATTTTACAGGAGGCAGCGGTGAGCATTTTCGGCAAGATCATGAACAAGATTTTCCATCACGGCGAAGCCAAGGCCCAGGCGCCCGCCACGCCTCAGACCCAGCCTATCACGCATGACGGCGCCACCATCGCGGCCCCCGCCCCGGCTCAGGCCGCTCCGGCCCAGAACGTCGACGTCGGCGTGGTGCTCAGCGAAATGGCGGCGATGAAGGGTGGCGGCGGGAACTACCAGACGTCGATCGTCGACCTGCTCAAGCTGCTCGACCTCGATTCCAGCCTCAGCGCCCGCAAGGAGCTCGCGAACGAGCTCAACGTGCACGTCGGCGCCGACGGCAGCGCCGAGGAGAACATCGCCCTGCACAAGGCCGTGATGCAGAAGCTCGCCGAAAATGGAGGCGTCGTCCCGGAGAGCCTCAGGAACTAGAAACCTCCCGAAGCCCGCGCGCCTTCAATTCGGCGCGCGGGCAAGCCGTTTCGTGGCACGGCCCACTTGAACCCTAGCGAGTGACTAGGGTATCGATCGCCTCAATGTCGGAACGTGCCTCATCAATCGCCGATCAGCCCAAGGCCGGGCGTCAGTCCCGCGGCCAGTTGCTCGATGCGATCGTCGCGCAGCTTGAGGGAATGTCGTTCGGATCGCTGGTGATCACGGTCCACGACGGCCGCATCGTCCAACTGGAGAGGACCGAGAAGACCCGCCTGTTCTAATACCCCGGCCGACCGAACCACCGGAGGCTCTCACCGCAACGGAAGGGAGATACCAATGGTGCTGTTCGAGAAGATCCAATCGCAAGTCGCCGCCGCCGAAGACCCCGCAGTGCTCATCCTGCCCGGCCTGCACGACTCACCCCGGCTGCACTGGCAGAGCTACTGGCAGCAATTGTTCGGCTTCCCCAAGGTCGAGTTCGGCGACTGGGACGCTCCGACGCTGCACGGCTGGACCAGCAGGCTCGACGAAGCCGTGTCCGACGCTCCGGCGCGCGTTATCCTCGTCGGCCACAGCCTCGGCTGTCTCGCCGCCGCCTGGTGGGCGAGGACTTCGACTCAGGCGCGGAAGGTTGCCGGCGCCCTGCTCGTCGCCCCGCCGGACGTGGACCGCGAGGACTGTCCTCACGTCCTCCGCGACTTCCGGCCGGCGCCCGACGGCGCCCTGCCCTTCCGCTCGACGCTCGTCGCCAGCCGCAACGACCCGTTCGCCTGCTTCGCAAGCTCCGAGCGAATGGCCCGTACGTGGGGCAGCCAGCTCGTCGACTGCGGCAATGCCGGGCACATCAATGCGGACTCGGGGCTCGGCTATTGGACCACGGGCGTGTCGCTGCTCACGCGCCTCATGGAGCGGAACGACGGCCTGCCGGTCCGGAACTGGTTGTTGCGGAGCGCCTAGCCGTAGACCGGGGGTGCGGGCTGAGCATCCGTGAAGCCGGATTGCACGATCGCGCCAAGGCTTGCCGTGCCGGACACCTGCTGATCCAGATCGTCCGCGAGCGCTCTGAGCATCGTCTTGGCGCCGTCCGTCATGCAGGTTTGAGCAAGCTGCCGGCATCCGCTCGCAAGCACCGAGAATGCCTCGAAACGCTCCACCGATTGGTAGCCCCGAAGTGCAGAAGCCATAGGAGTTTCTCCTCCCTGATCGCGGCGGAGTCGCGCCGCGAGTCGGCGCCGTTACATGCGGCGAGAACCAAGGAATACTGGCTGACGAAACGCATTAGCCTAGCCGCTCCGCATGTGCGCCGGGACGAGTTCCAGGGCGCCTCAACCTGAGGACACGGTCCTCAAGTACCGCATGGCGAGAGTCTCGAACGATCGAGCAATTGCGTCGCGGGACGAGCGAATATGCTCTCGCGAGCCCTCGTTCGAGACATCGGCAGCGGAGACGCGCTCGGCAGTCTCAGCGCTCAGGCGTGCACGAATCCTTTCGAGTTGAGGCAATGAATGTGCTCCTCGATTAGCGGGAGCACGACGACTGTCTCTCAGCCGCCAGCATGCTGGGCGAAGCTGGCGATGCGGTGCGAACGAACTTACCTCCCCATAGTTCATAATCGCGGCCGCTGCAGCCATGGACGGCAGCTTGTGCGCGCTCAGCCCAGTACCGGGATGTCCGACTTCAACTCGTTGATCGGGTTCGCGTGGAACCCGACGAGCGCTAAGGCCGCGATCAGCAGCAACAGCAGTCCGACCACGAGGAAACAGCCGCGCCGATTCTTCCGCGCAATGGATGAATTGGGGATCTTCCAACGAGCCATGGCGAGCCATGAGGGGAACGTGCGTAGAGCGTTTTCGAGCCGTGCTTCCTTGACCCGCTAGCGCTTTCACTCGCGGTTCAAGTTCGACCGGGCTATTGGGACCCGCACGCGACGCAATTCCAAGACCTAGACACTGTCCGCCAGAACTTATCGCCAGCGCTCCGCGCAAGACGAGACCCCGCTTCGCCGCCGCGCGTCGGGCCTGGCGCTCGCCATCGCGATCAACCTGGCGATCCTCTTCGTTCTGCTCGGTATCGGCGTGATGCGGACGGTGCCTCTGGGCAAGCAGGGCAATCCCACGTTCGTCGACCTGATCCCCGAATCCGCCGGCCCGCCCAAGACGGCGCAGAAGCAGACCGTACAGCGCAAGCAGGAGGTTAAGGAGCAACAGAAGCTCCCGCGCCCCCAGATCATGCTTCCTCCCCGTGAGAAAGCACCCAAGAAGCCGCTAGACCTGCTCGAACTCACCAAGGAGGAAATGGCGGCCGCCGACATCAGCAAGCTCGGTAAGGCGGGTACCGGAGCTGGGACGAGCAGCGCCGGCGACTCAAGGGAAGTCGGCCGCGGCCCGCACGGCGAAGTTCTCTACGCGGCCGAATGGGCTCGCGAGCCGACGAATGCGGAGATCAACGGCTATCTGCCTTCGAAAATGCCAGATGGCGGCTACGGCACGATCATCTGCAAGACTTTGCCCCAAAACCGCGTGGACGATTGCCAGGAACTCGACAATTATCCGCGGGGCTCGCACCTTTCTAGCGCAGTGCGCCAAGCAGCCTGGCAGTTCCGCGTCCGCCCGCCCCGCAAGAACGGTCGCGAAATGGTCGGCGAGTGGGTCCGCATCCGGATATACTGGAACATGGACCATCTAGACGATTGATCCATGTTGCAGAAATGTGCCCCTGCGGGACACATTTTCCCCGCGCGCCCGCACGCCGTGCCGTGGTATAAGCACAGCGCCTAGGGGGACGACTAGCGTGGGATCGTTTGGGTTCTGGGGAGGAACCTATGACCTACTACCGTCTCTACTTCCTTGACCGTTTCAGTGGCCATATCGACCACTTTCGCGAATTCGAGGCCATAACCGATGCCGACGCTGTCGCTCCCGGCGACGAGTGGCGCGAAACGGGCGCCATGGAGCTGTGGGAAGGGCCGCGGAAAGTCATGCGCTGGGAACCGCTCGAACACTCGCCCGAAGGCATGGCGCGTTCGATGCTGCGCGCGATCAGGCCCGTCTCCTGAAACGACAGCGTGGCTCCACGCTGGGAGCCACACTGCCTGGGATCGCCGCTATCGGCCGACGGAAATACTGATCGCGGCCGCCGCGATCGTGGACGATCCGCTCGACGCGATCTCACGAGCTCTCTGCATGGCCCGGTCGATCTGCGGCTGAGCCTGGTTCCAGGCGCTGGTCGAGCACTTCATCACGCCGGCCTTGAACTCGAAGCTGCCATTGTCCCAGTTGTTGGCCTCGGTGCAGACGTCGCTGACCGCGCTGCCTACCCTCTGGTGCAGGCGCGCGCCTCCCTCGTTTGTGGCGAGATCCAGGTCGGCGTAGCTGACGTGCCGAACAACTAGCTGGTCCGTCGGCGCCGTCACGACAACGGGCTTCGCCGCGGCGGGCGCAACCGGCAGCAATACAAGCGCTGCCGCTGCACAGCTTACGAGTGTCTTTCCGTTCGTCATTGAAAGCCATCCCATCTGTCCGTTTGTGGACAGCGGGGCACTGCCCTCCTTTGGAGCTGAATTCATTGGTCCTTCGCCGAACCAAGCCGTGGCTTCGGCCCGTAGACGAACGGGGCTGCCAATCGACGAATGGTTTGGGGCATTCCCGGAGAGGGTCTTATCCTAGTGGGTCTGCGAACCCCCGTCCGGCTTCGGAGCGAGCCAGGTAACGAGATCCCACTCGTTGCGGATCGTGACCAGCAGGGACACGGTGATGATCGCGGCAACGCCGTAGGGCGCCCAACCCTTGTCAGCCCAGAAACCGGCAACCACGCCCCCCAGCAGGACGTAGATGGCGGTCGGAATCACTCCATAGAACCAGACGTCGCTCCAATGCGGCGTGTCCTCGCCCGTCAGGTTGCGGATGCCGACGATCGACATAATCCCTCGGATCAGACCCCAGACTGCGACGATTCCGGCGATCAAGCCCATCGCATGTGCTGATATGTGGGGGAGCAAGGCCGCAGCGCTCAGCGCCAGGACGAAGCTGACGTGGAGTACGACCGGTCCCATGTAGAGCTTCGAGCTGTAGAGGACGCTCGAGCGAGGACGATCGTGCATGAGCGTCACAACGACGAAGATCAGGCCGATCAAGACCGCCGCAGCGGATCCCGTAAGAAGGTAGAATTCGCCCCAGCCCTCGAACATCGCACCGCCATAACGCGAGGTTCGAGCTTCTCCTAGAGCAGGAAGTCGCTGCCCGTTAGGTTGTGCGTACCGTCGAGCAGGATGAGGAAGTCGGCCACGCCATCGCCGTTGGTGTCGCCGGTGACGTAGGTGTTGCCGCCGGATTCTTCGTAGCGGAGCTCGCCCGCGACGTTGTGGAAGTCGTCTTCGCCGATGAAGCTGAAGTGCTGACGGCCAGTGACGAGGCTGTTGGCGTCGACCTGGTTTAGGTTGATGTGGTCGCCTTCGGCCTGACTGAAGTCGTGGATGCGATCGGCCGTGCTTGCCGCGAGGCCGCCGAAATCCGCGCTTCCGAACGCGAACTCGTCGGCACCGCTGCCGCCCCACAACTGATCGGTGCCCTTGCCCCCAAGGAGCTTGTCGTTGCCAGCACCGCCACTGAGCGTGTTGGCGCCGGAGTTCCCAGCCAGCACATTGTCGAGACCGTTGCCGCTTGCATCGATCGCCGCTGAGCCCTGGAGCCGCAGCGTCTCGACATTGGCACTGAGGGTGTAGCTGATCGTGCTGAAAACCGTGTCCGCGCCCGCGGCGGCGTTCTCGATAACCTGATCGAACCGGTTTCCGACATGGTAGGTGTCATTGCCGGCGCCGCCGGACATGGTGTCCGCGCCGGCTGCGCCGTCGAGATTGTTCGCGCCGGAATTGCCGACAAGGACATTGTTCAGGGAATTGCCGGTAGCATTGATCGACGCAGTACCGGTGAGCGTCAGCTTCTCGACATTTGCTCCGAGCCTGTAGCTCATGGTGCTGTAAACGATGTCAGCGCCAGCCGAGCTATTCTCGTAAACCTTGTCGTACGTGTTCCCGACATAATAACTGTCGTTGCCGGCCCCGCCCTTCATGGTGTCACCACCAGCGCCGCCGTCTAGAACGTTATTGTAGGCATTTCCGAGAAGCTCATCGTTTCCGGAACCTCCGACCGCGTTTTCGATGGTCACTCCACGTGCGATGGCAAGATTGCCGATCTGTCCTCCCACGTTCGAGAAGGATTCGGCGTTGAGGTCGATCCGCTGGTTGTCACGAAATCCCGAGAAGTCGAGTGTGTCCACACCACCGCTGTCGTAAACCGTATAGGCAACGTCTGGATAAAGACGGGCGTTGAACACGTCGCGGCCGGCGTTCGAATTGAACCCGTACGTCGTGTTGCCGGTGCGCGTGGCCGTCGAGAGGCCGTAGAGGGTTTCCATGGCCAGAATATCTGCGACCATTGGCGTGACGACATAATCCTCGGAGAAGCCCAGGCCGGCGAAGTAAGTGTTCTCGCGCTGGCTGAAATACGACATGACGCTCGTCGACCATGCATCGTTCTCGAACTGTGCGTCGTAGGGATAGCTGGCTGTTTCGTTGTAATTTCCGGCGTGGCCGAGGCCGAGCGCATGGCCAATCTCATGAACGTAGGACTGGAAGCTGTAGCTATCGAGAGTCGTCCCATAGTCCGCGAGCCACTGCGTCGAGACGTTGACGTGAGCAGTCGATGTCAGTCCTCCTGACCAGTTGGCATCCGTGAATGCGCCATCCTCATTGTCATCGAACGTGATCTGACCGCCGGTCGCAACCTCTTGGAACTTGACACCGATGATGTCGGACCACTGGGCAAGCGCAGCCCGGGCTAGCGTCTTGCCGGCCGTGGTAAGCGCAGTGATGTTGACGGTGATCGTCCCGCCTTGGCTAACATTGAAATGATGGCTGTCGCCGCCCCAGTAGCCGTAGACCAGTTGGTTCGCGATCTGGTCGTTGGTCGCAATGGTCGGCGGAGTGTAGGACTGGACCGTGAGTTGGTAGGTCCCAGATTCCTCATCGTTCCAGGCGCTCGCATCGATGTAGTAGGCTCCGGAATAGGTCGCCTTGAACGCCAGTTCGGAGTTGAGATTGCCGTCGGCAATGTCGTCGTTTTCGAACAGGATATTTCCGGAGCTGTCACGGATGTAGAGATATGGGTCGGTGACCGTAAGCCCGTTGAGGGAGATGCTGACCGACTGCCCCGCCGTCAGGGCGATGCGGTACCAATCGTGATCCCCAATGAGCTCGAGAGCTCCGTTGGTCGTGCTTCCAACGGTGACGTTCACCGTCGTTGAGGCGTTTCCCGGTACGTCGACCAACTTTACTACTCCCCACCCTCAACACGCAATCGCACAAGCTTCGTCCTCTAAGGACCTGCCCTCAAGATTTCGTAGCCTTCGCCACATCCTCCGCGATCGCGTTCGCGAAGCGGGATATCGAGCCGGCGTTCAGATCGCGATCTGTTACTCCGAGCTTCCTCACCGGTAGTTGTCGACCGCCAACCGAAACATCCGCTGCCAGGATCGATTTCGACACAACTGTGATTTGCGCGGTGTAATGGCTGTTCGGGGCCTGAGCCGCCACCGCGGCCTCAATCTTCTCGCAAAGCGTCCTCGCATCACCCGCTTCGGCGGGCAGCTTCTCAGCGCCTACCACGGTGCAGCGTTGCGCCTCGGACCCGGTCATTGCGCAGGCCCCTGAGCCAAGACCCGCAACCGCCAAGGAAAACAAAAGGATACGGCCGCGCATCTCATCCCCAATATTCTCGTGATTCCAGCGCCTTAGTCGAATGAGTGGAGTTCGTGACCGAAAGTGTCAATGCTGCATTCCACGGCATGAGACTTTCATGTGCCGAACAGATGGAGGGAACGATCGTGGACACTACCGCCTGGGCCCCGCGCGCACTGGGGTTGCTTCGAATTATCGCCGGCTTGCTGTTCCTTGAGCATGGCCTGGTGAAGCTCTTCGCTTTTCCGGTGCCGTTCCCCGGGCAGCTGTCCACGCTGCTGCTCGCTGGCGCAGTCATCGAGACCGTTGGCGGCATTCTGATCGCACTCGGCCTTTTCACGCGCATCGCAGCATTCATCGCCTCCGGCGAGATGGCGGTGGCCTATTTCATGTTCCACGCGCCGGGCGGCTTCTGGCCGGTCGCCAACCAGGGCGAAGCCGCGATCCTGTTCTGCTTCATCTTTCTTTACCTGGCTGCTGCAGGCCCGGGGGCCTGGGCTCTCGACAATCGCATCGGCAGCAACCGGGCCGACGCCGCGACAGCCTGATTTGGATGCCTCAAACCTTAAATTCACGACAACCATTTGCCTTGGGAGGCCCTTAAACACCGACCGGTAAATAAGGACACAGCAGAGCCACTCATTCGAGCTCGAGCGGCCTGCCGGAACGAAGTGTGAAGCCCTGCCCCACTCTGCCTCCCCGGCCCAGGGCAGGGCTTCTTGCTATCTAGAACCCAAGGATTTCGGCGGCGTCGCCGATCCCTCCCCAAGCGCCAGCTGCATATAGACGTTGTCGAGCCAGCGGCCGTTCTTCCAGCCAGCTGCGTGCAGCCGTCCAGTCTCCTTGAACCCGCAAGCGGCGTGGAGCCTCACGGACGGTTCCTCTGCGCCGCCGATGACCGCGACGATATGGCGGAAACCGAACTGCTCGGCGGCGACGCACAGCTTTTCTAGCAGCGCACGTCCGATCCCTTGGCCCGCGAAGTCGGGATGCACGTAGATGCTGTCCTCAGCGGTCCACGCATAAGCGGCTCGGTCCCGGAACTGGGTGGCATAGGCGTAGCCGACAACCGCCCCGTCCCGTTCGGCCACCAGAAAGGGCCAGCCGGCGGCGAGGATCTGTCGGATCTTGGCGCGCATCGCGTAGACGGAGGGAGGCTCGGTGTCATAAGACGCCGTCCCATGGATCACATGATGAGCGTAAATCGCAGCAATCTCCGCAGCATCAGCTTCAACTGCCTTTCGAACGGTCACCCCCGCGGCATTCATGCGGCGGTCGTTGCACCACGAATGCCGCGGGGCAATGTGAGATCGTAACGGGGGCGGCCGCTTACCCGGTCACGGCCTCACGGTTGCCGACCGCGATCTCGCCCTCCTCGTACCCGTCCCAGTAATGGAGACGTTGCGCGACGATTTTGACCAGGGTCAGCCCCGGCGTGTCGATGCCCTCCTTGAACCAAGCGTCGAGATCCTTCGTCCAATGGTCGGCGAAACGATCCTTGTCCTGGATGAGTTCGGCCTGGCCTTCGATCGTGATGAAGAAGGGCTTCATTCCAAGCATGCCGGCCTTCGACTGATAGGTCAGTCCCACGCTCGGATCGCGCTTGATGTCGCCGACTGTCCGGGTACTCTCCAGAGTGAAGAAATAGCTGTCTCCATCGAACTCGACCTGCCGATTGTTGCTCATCGGGCGTCCGGCAATCGCTCCGCCTTCAGTGCGCGTCGACAGCACGGCGAAGTCGATGTCGCGCATCTTTTCGGAGATATCTTCTAGCTTCAGGTCGCTCACGGCGGTCCTCCCATTTCTGTTCGGACTTCAAACGCCACACGAGCGACGTCGCTCCGGCATATGGCCGAAAGTCCGTACGACCTTGCGAGTTCGTGGAATTTCCCAACATCCGGGGTACGGCCCGATCAACGCGCCCCTGATTCACGGTCTCTGCCACTCGAAACTCCAGCAAATCAGCCATTCTTCTTAACTGGCACGACTGTTGCTTTTGTCTCTGCATCATCGGGCCGAGGGGCCTCGAAAGGAAAAGGGAAGATCAATGCAGAACGTGCAGTCAGCCAATGTCGAGAACGGAGCCTACGAGTCGAACGAACCCGACAGCCTGTTCGGTGTTTGCCAGGCCATCGGCGAGGATTTCGGCTTCAATCCGTTCTACCTGCGCGTCGTGCTGCTCGCCCTGCTGTTCTTCAGCCCCTGGGCCGTGCTCGGTGCCTATGCAACGCTGGCGGTCACCGTAGTCGCCTCGCGCTTTTTATTCCCGCGTGCAAAGCCTGCGACTGCCGAGGTCGTGGAAGTTCCTGCTGCCGTGGTTCGTTCCGAGGCGATCGCGCCGCAGCCCGAACTGATCGCAGCCTAACACCCCTCGCTTAGCCCCTTGCCGTCCGCGGAAGTCCAACCCTTCCGCGGGCGGCTTCTTTATGTGTGCCCGCGGTGGCACTTGCGAACGATGCTTGGGCTGTGCTCGGGCTCAAGCCGATAAGCGTTGGCCAGCGCTGGTAGTACAAGCGGTGAAAATCCCTCTACGGGACAGCTTGCGCGAATTCAGCAAAGGCCACGCTAACCTCCTCTTTACGCCCTTGCGCGTAGGTTCCCCGAACTAAGGCTTCCGCCTTGCTTGTGACGAGGGGAAAGGAATGGCGATCAATCGGTCCGTCGGCCGTCAAACGGTCAGCGTTGCCGAAGCTCACCTTGCGCGCGTCGGCGCGGAAGGCTCTGCGCGTCATCGTCATCTGAATGCGCTCCTGGAATCGTCGGGCCACAACTCCGCCCGCGACCTGGCCGACGCCGTGCACCTGCTCTGCAGCCTTCATGGCAGCCATCCGAGTCTGGTCGATGTGGCCTGTCGCAATGCAGAGCAAGGCCCCGGACGCGATTGGCTCGCGCGCGCGGCCGAGGGATTCGAGCGCGAGCGGCTTTTTCTCGTTCGCCTGACCTCCGCCGTCGGCCCGTTGCCGAGCACGCCGGGCGCCGCGGAGACCGAGGCTTCGCTCAATTCGCAGCGCAATGCGTTGGAAATTCTCGCGGCATCCGAGCGGCGCGGTTGCGCCCTGGGCTCGGCCGCTGCCCTCGTCAGCGACTGGTGGCCCATCCGCCGCCTGCTCGACCGTGCCGCTTCTCGCGCCGGGATCGATTCTCCCGCGCCCGCGCTTCCGGATGAGGCGTCGATCGTCGCGGCGATCGAAGCGGCTTCCGACACGCCGGCAAGCGAGCGCGCCCTCGCCTTTGGCGGCGAGCAGCTCCTGTTGCAGCACCGCGGGCTGTTCGACCTGCTCGAAGCCCGCGCCGAAGCGCGCTCGGACTACTGATCCTCACAAAGAGAAGGGCCCCGGCGACTGCCGGAGCCCCTGCACTTTCCTCGAATGATCGAGCGAACCGCGATCAATCGTCGCGGTAGGCTAGTTCGTAATTGCCCCAGCGGCGGCCCTTGATCCACAGCGGGACGAAGACGTTTTTCACCGGGATGTTCTTCTCGCCCAGCTCCATCCGGTAAGTCGCAAGCATTGCGGGCTTCTCGCTCATGATCGCCGACATTGTCGTGTCGTCCATGAAGATCCGCTTGTTGCGGCAGTGGGCGTCGTTCCACACCGGATCCGGACCCGGCGCATGGCTGCGCTCCGAAAGGTGCGTCGGAAGATAGCCGTTCACGTCCGTGATGGCAGAGCCGATCAGACGCTCGTCGCTCGCCTTAACGCGGTCGAGAACGGGTCGGACATGTCGGTCTGCAAAGTCGCAGAAGCGGCAGTCGAACTGCTGCGGGTTCGTACCCTCGATCAGCTTGTAGTCACGGTCGAACACGTCATCGACCGTGATCTCGCCGGCATCGATGCCCCGCTCGACTGCAGTCTGGATTGCGCGCATCGCCTCCTGGGCTTTCAGGATAAACGGCGTGTCGTCGATCTCGGCGCCCGAATTGGCGAGCGTGTCGAGCATGGTGTTCGTAAGCATTTCCAGATGCGTCAGGCGTTTCTGAGCCTGGCTGAGCTGATTGCCATTGTCGCGCGCGTCCCCGGCGAAGTCCGTCAGTCCCGCCTTCACGCGATCGACGCTGGTCTGGATCATGCTGGTCGAGTGGGCGATGCCCTCCGTCTGCCGGTCGACCATGGTCACGATCTCGGATACTTCGCGGACCGTCTCACTGATCTGTCCGAAGCCCGACTGAGCCGCGCGGCTGCGCTCCACACCGGTCTTGATCTCGGTGGTCACGGCGCTGGCCTCGCGAGTGAGCTCGCCGATCGTCGAGGCGATCTGGCTAGTCGCTGCGCGTGTATCGTGAGCGAGCTTCTTCACCTCAGCGGCAACGACGGCGAAGCTGCGGCCAGCATCGCCGGCCCGGGCGGCCTCGATCGTGGCGTTCAGCGCCAGCATGTTCGTCTTGCGGGCGATCGTCTCGATGGTCGAGCTGACCATCTGAACCTGGTTCATGGCGGAGGCGAAACCGGCCATCCGCTCGCCGAGCTGGACGACGAGGTCGGTGAGACCCTTGAAACCCGCAATCGTGCCCTCGATCGCCTCGCGGCCGGATTCGAGCTTGGCGCGGGCCTGCTCCGACAGGAGCCGGGCTTCGTCGGTCGAATCCGACACGCGAGCCTGGTCGGCAAGAAGCCGGGTCGTGACTTCCTCGAGACCGTCGAGCATCTTCAAATGCTCGTTGATGCGGATCGAGACGTCCTGGACGTACCCGGCGACGTCGCTGCATTCCATCGACAGCGAACCACAGTCGCGCGCAACCGCACGGATTGCGTTCTCGGTAACTTCCTCGATGCCCTGCGTGGCCATCCTCTCGCCGCTCCCACTCCAAAATTCGAGGGTTAGCGATAGGCGGAAACCTCTACTTCTTCGTTAACCACGACGCCCAAAGCGAGCGAGCTTAGCCCTTGGCCTCAGGCTCGGGCTTCATCGAGACATGCTCGTTCACGATCAGCCACTTGCCGTCCGCCTGCCGCTCGTAAGCGTCCGTGAAGCGCATTGCTGCGGACTTCACCGGTCCGCTCGTACTCGTCATGGCGCCCGTGCCGGAAACGATGAAATGATCCGCGTCGAGCGTCTGAATTTTTCGGTCCGGCACATCGATGTGATCGAACTTCATATCTGCAAAGCCCTTCTGGAGCTTGTCCCAGTTTTCCCAGGTCGTTGAGAGTGGGGGGTCGACCGGATCGAAGGCTACGACGTCCTTCGCATAGGCCGCTTCAATCTTTGCAGCATCTTGCGATACCCAGGCCGCTTGCGTTGCGTCCGCGACAGCCGCGGCATCTTCTTCAGAGACTGAAGTGGCCGCCGGCGCACTCGGTTCGGCTGCTTTGTTGCAGGCGCCGGTCATGCTCGCGATCGAAAGTGCGGCGGTCATCGCCGCAATGCTGGTTGCCCTCATGATTTTTGCCTCCCCGTTGAGGGTACGCAAGATTGCGCCGCAGGGACTCGCGTGCAGCAGCGGAGATACGCCTGTTCGCTCCTCGCCAACAGAGGACGGGCGTTCGGCCCCTCAGTAGAGCAGGAGGGGTGCCCGCTGTTCTGCCCACTCGCGCTCGTCGACAGTGGCAATGGCGTCGAGGTCGTTGGCGGTAGACATGTCGTCGTCCACCCATTCGCGAAGAAGGGTCGAGCCGTTGATCACGTCGATGGCGAGCTTGTCGAACTCATATTCGTACGGGAAGTCGCGCCAGAGATCGTAGTTCGGGCAGAGGCGCTGGATGGCCTTGAACGCCAGCGCCTGCAGCCGCCACGGCTTGAAGGCCTGGTGATCGTAGAACGGTCCTTCGGCATGGATGAAGACGCCGCGGCAAAGCTCGCCGACATGCTTGTGGAACGTCGGCTGGAAATAGATGTCGCGGAGCTTGCAGCCAGCGAGCCACTGCGCCGCAGTCCGGTGCATCTCCGAAATGACGTCGCGCGGGTCGATGTCGGGCGCGCCGAACAGCTCGAGAGCGCGCGTGGTGCCCCTGCCCTCGCTCAAGGTCGTGCCTTCCAGCATCACCGTGCCGGCATAGGCCCGCGCCATGTTGAGGTTGGCGGCGTTCGGACTCGGATTGATCCAGACGCGCTCTTCAGGCCAGCCGAAGCCCGGACCCTCGGGTTGCCAATCGTCCATCTCGATCACTCGATAATCGACGTCGAGATTGAAGTGGTCGATGAACCAGGCGCCCAGCTCGCCGAGCGTGAGGCCGTGGCGCATGGGCATCGGGCCCGCGCCGACAAAGCTCTCCCAGCCCGGGCGCAGCGTCAGGCCTTCGACCGGGCGACCAGCAGGATTGGGACGGTCTAGAACCCAAACGCTTTTGCCGTGCTCGGCGGCCGCTTCGAGCACATAGAGCAGCGTCGTCACGTAGGTGTAGATGCGGCAGCCGAGGTCCTGGAGGTCGACCAGGATGGTGTCGAACGTCCCCATCGACTGGCCTGTCGGTCGGCGGACCTGGCCGTAAAGGCTGAAGACCGGCATTCCGTAGATCGGATCGGTGAAATCCGGCGACTCCATCATATTGTCCTGGAGATCGCCCCGCACACCGTGCTGCGGACCGAACACGGCCGACATGTTAAGGCCCGACGCGACTAGCGCATCGAGGCTGTGGGTCAGGTCCTTCGTCACCGAAGCAGGATGCGCGAGCAAAGCCACGCGCTTGCCTTCGAGCGGGCGGCGAAGCTCAGGTTCGGCGAGGAGCCGGTCGATTCCGAACAGGGTCATGCAAGCTGCTTAAGGAAGCCTCGCGACGAAGCAATCCGGAGCGTGGAAATCCGGCTTTTCAGCGGGATGCGCCAGCGCCCAGTAGGACTTGGTCCCATCCTGCTCCTCCAGCACCGCTGACAGGCTCGCGTCCCATTGCTTCCCGGATGGGACCGAGATGGTCGCACCCAGCGTCCACCAGATGAGATTGTCCTCCACCCGGATGTAGGGGGGTTGCTCGACCGCCGCGTTTTGCATGCCCTCGCGCTCGGCAGAGAAATCGTAGGCGCCCCACTGGCCGGAGGGCGCGAAGTTCCACTCGCGATACGCCGCCTCGCCGCGCTCCCGCAGGAAGATTTCGAAGCAGGTCGTCTTCCACAATTCGTCCGCCCGTGAAGGCTCCTCAGCCTGCGGCACTACGAAGCGCGACGCCGGCGCTCCGATCCCGAACCAAATGTTCAGCGTCGCCGTCGCCCCGAACGCCGCTGCATGGTCGACGTTTGCCCAAAGCTTGAACTCGGGGGCGGCAGGCGGCGTCGCCGGGTGAGGGGCCAGATTCAGCTGCATCGTCACGGTGTAGCAGCGCGCCGCGCATGACGCTAAGCGGCCTTCATGACCGAGTTTCGTTCTTCCTTGCTCAAAGTGCTCGACGAGCGCGGGTACATCCACCAGGTGACCGACGCGGAGGGGCTGGACGCCCTCGCTGCGAAGGAGCCTGTGACCGGGTACATCGGCTTCGACGCCACCGCACCGAGCCTTCACGTCGGCAGCCTCGTGCAGATCATGATCCTGCGCCGGATGCAGCAGGCCGGCCACAAGCCGATCGTCCTGATGGGCGGCGGGACGACCAAGATCGGCGACCCGTCAGGCAAGGACGAGAGCAGGAAGCTGCTCACGCACGACGACATCCAGACGAACATCGCCGGCATCCGCCGCGTGTTCGAGCGTTTCCTGAGCTTCGGCGACGGTCCGACCGACGCGATCATGGTCGACAATGACGAGTGGCTGAGCAAGCTCGAGTACATCCCGTTCCTGCGGGACGTCGGCCGGCACTTCACGATCAACCGGATGTTGACGTTCGACAGCGTGCGCTTGCGCCTCGACCGGGAACAGCCGCTCACCTTCCTCGAATTCAACTACATGATCCTGCAGGCCTACGACTTCCTGGAGCTTTCGCGGCGTCACGGATTGCGGCTGCAGCTTGGCGGGTCGGACCAGTGGGGCAATATTGTCAACGGCATCGAGCTGGCGCGCCGTATCGACGGCACCGAGGTGTTCGGCGTCACGACGCCGCTGATCACGACAGCCGACGGCGGCAAGATGGGCAAGACTGCCCAGGGAGCTGTCTGGCTCGATGAGCAGCTGCTGAGCCCGTACGATTACTGGCAGTTCTGGCGGAACGCAGCGGACGCGGATGTCGGCAAGTTCCTGCGCCTGTTCACCGACCTTCCGCTCGACGAGATCAGACGACTTGAGAGCCTTCCTGGCGCGCAGATCAACGATGCAAAGGTCGTGCTGGCGACTGAAGCGACGGCGATGCTGCATGGCAAGGAAGCTGCGAGAGCAGCGGCAGAGACCGCGCGGACCACCTTCGAACAGGGTGGCGTTGGCGAGGATTTGCCGACCCTCTCGACTGGCGAGGGTGTCAGCATCGTCGCCGCCTTGACCCAGCTGGGCTTCACGCCTTCAAACAAGGAAGCGAAGCGGAAGATCGCCGAGGGCGCGGTTCGCCTCAACGACGAGGTCGTGAGCGATCCCGGCCTCACGGTGAACGAGGGCAAGCTGAGCCTCGGCAAGAAGCGCCACGCGCTTCTGGTCCCCTAGCCGCTTCGGATCAGTCCCACCGCTTGGTCGCGTTCGAAGAGATAAAGGCAAATCCGCGCCGCCTGTCCGCGGGGACCGGATAGACCACCGTCGCGGTCGAGGAGCAGTTGCGCGTCACTCTGCGCGACGGGAGCGAGCTCAGCCACGTCTTCCGGCGTAGCTACGCGGAATGCGACATCGCCGGACTGGCGCGTGCCAAGGATCTCGCCCGGTCCTCGGAGCCGCAAGTCCTCCTCGGCAATGCGGAAGCCATCGCTGGTCTCGCGCATCAGAGCCAGGCGTGCGCGCCCAGTCTCGCTGAGGTTCTGGCCGCGTACGAGCAGGCACGTGCTCTTTCCGGATCCGCGCCCGACACGCCCGCGAAGCTGGTGAAGCTGGGCCAGCCCGAACCGCTCCGCGCCTTCCACGATCATGAGGGTCGAATTGGGCACGTCAACGCCGACTTCAATCACCGTCGTCGCGACGAGGGCAGCGAGATCGCCGGCAGCGAACCGGCCCATCACCGCGTCCTTCTCAGGCCCTTTCATGCGGCCGTGGACGAGGCCCACCTTCTCATCGCCGAGCCGCTGGCGGAGCACGCGGGCGCGTTCCTCGGCGGCGGCTGCGTCGCTCTTCTCGCTCTCTTCGACGAGAGGACAGACCCAGTAGGCCTGGCCTCCGCTGGAAACGTGCCGACCGAGACCGTCGATGACGTCGCTGAGCCGCTCGTCGCTGATCACGCGGGTTTCGACAGGCGTTCGCCCCGGGGGCATCTCGTCGATGCGGCTGACGTCCATTTCGCCATACTGGGTAAGCGTCAGCGTTCGCGGGATCGGCGTTGCCGTCATAACAAGCAGGTGCGGCGGCCGCTCTGCCTTCGAAGCGAGGAGCAGGCGCTGCGAGACGCCGAAGCGGTGCTGCTCGTCGATCACTGCCAGGCCGAGGCTCCGATATGCGACCTTTTCCTGGAAGATGGCGTGCGTGCCGACGAGGATGTCGATGGAGCCATCCGCGAGACCCATAAGCACGGACTCGCGCGCCTTGCCCTTCTCACGCCCCGTCAGGATCGCGACGCGAACTCCGATACTGTCGAGCTCCTTCAACAAAGTGGCATGATGCTGCCGAGCGAGAATTTCGGTCGGCGCCAGCAACGCCGCCTGCGCGCCGGACTCGATCGCCGTCAGCATGGCCATCAGGGCGACCAGCGTCTTGCCCGAACCGACGTCGCCCTGGAGCAACCGCAGCATTGGCGCGCTCTGCGCCATGTCCCCGCGGATCTCCTCTACCACCCGCCGCTGTGCTCCCGTCAAAGAATAGGGCAGCTTGAGCTTACCGATCAGCTCGCCGGTCCCGGGTAGCGGCACGCCAAGCTTGCGGCGCGACGCCTGCCGGAGAAGCACCAGCGCCAGCTGGTTCGCGAAGATCTCGTCGTAGGCGAGCCGGCGCCGACTATCCTCAGTGCCGGGGTCACGATGCGCTTCTGCGATGGCCGCGCGCCACGTCCGCCACGCCTCCCGCGTCGCCAGGCTCGGTTCTACCCATTCAAGCAGATCCGGCGTCCGTTCCAAAGCGGCGGCGGCCAGCTCCCGAACCCGCTTGCTCGTGAGCCCCTCCGTCAGCGGATAGACCGGCTCGCGGATCGACAGCTCGGCTCCCTGCGCCGGCGGCAGCACCTCGGGATGGATGATCTGCCACTCGCCCCCATAGGCTTCGAGCTTGCCGGCAACCGTCTTCTTCTCGCCGATCGGCAGGCTTTTCTTCGCCCAGCCGGGATTGTTGAAATAGATGAGGCTGATCGTGTTGCCGTCGGCATCGGAGGCGAACACGCGCATCGGGCCCCTCCCCGACCGCGGCTCGCGGGTACCCATCGGAATGACGTCGAGGATGACGTTCGAGCCCAACAAGCTATTGTGCGCGGCTTTCGCTCGCACGCGCTCGATGACGCCCGTCGGCAAATGGTAGAGCAGGTCGACGACGCGCGTAATGTCGAGGCGCTTCAACAGCTTGGCAACCTGCGGGCCGACACCCGGAAGCGTCTCGACCTCAGCGAACAGGGGATTGAGCACGTCGGGCCGCATCGAAGACGGTTTTAGCGGCTGTTCCGCAGGCGCAAAGGCTTTCCCTCGAGGCCGCGGATGCTTACATCACCGTCATGCTTTCAGACCCGGAATTGAGACGCCTGCACTGGCGCGCGCACCATCGCGGCACGCGTGAGGCGGACATGCTCATCGGCGGCTTCTTCGACGCGCACCATGCGTCGTGGGACTCCGAGGAGCGCGCGCTCTTTTCCGATATGCTGGAAGAGCAGGACGTCGACATCATGGCCTGGGCTATAGGAACCGCCGAGCCGCCGGAGCGCTTCGGAGGTCCCATGATCGATTCCCTGAAGCGCCTCGATTACATCCGGATCGCGCGATGACGGACACGCTGCAGCGCGTCCTCCGCGCCAAAGACCCTCTTACCCTTGCGGGCGTCCCTGCCGGCTTCATGCCCTGGCTTGCAGCCGATCTTGCGCGAGCTGCGCATGGCTCGTCGAAGGGCGGCCGCGTCGTCTTGATCGCGTCGGACGAAGCGGCAATGCGAGCGCTGGCGGAGACCGTTCCGATCTTCGCGCCGGAGGTGGAGGTCCTCACGTTCCCGGCCTGGGACTGCCTTCCCTACGACCGGACCTCGCCCGCGCTGCGCGTGATGGCGGAGCGACTTGCGACCCTGAACGCGCTTCAGGCGAAGACGAAGGGCCCGCAGCTGCTGGTCGTCACCGAGAATGCGATCACGCAGCGCCTGCTGACGCCGTTCCGGGTTCGTCAGCTCACCAAGCGGATCGAGGAAGGCGCGCGGATCGACCGCGATCAGCTGGTGAAGCAGCTGACGTCCTTAGGCTACGAACGGGTCGAGTCCGTCGCCGAGCATGGCGAGTATGCCGTGCGGGGGTCGCTGATCGACCTGTTCCCGGCGGGCGAGCCTTACGCGCTTCGCCTCGACTTCTTCGGTGACGAGATCGAGAGCCTGCGGCAGTTCGATCCGTCCGATCAGCGTTCGACGGACCGCGCCAAGGGCTTCACGCTGATGCCCGCGTCGGAAGCGTTGCTCGACGAGGAGACGATCAAGCGCTTCCGCTCGCGTTACCGTGAAACGTTCGGGGCCACTGCGACGGGCGATCCGCTCTACGAAGCCATTTCCGACGGCCGCCGCATGAGCGGGATGGAGCACTGGCTGCCGCTGTTCGAAGAGAAGCTGACGACGCTCCTCGACCATCTTGGCGAGAACGACCTCATCCTGCGGGACGCCGGTGTCGACCAAGCGTTGGCGGCGCGTCGGGAATCGATCGACGACTATTACGGCAACCGCAAGCGGACGATGACGGGCGACGCAGGCAGCTATCGCCCGCTCGAACCGCAGGCGCTGTATCTCACCGCCGAAGAATGGGACGCCGCGATCGCCGAGCGACCCATCCACCTGACCTCGCAGTTTCCGGAGCCGGAAAGCGCGAAGACCGTCAGCTTCGAGGTCGAACCTGCGCGCGACTTCGCGCCTGAGCGCACGCGGCAGGAGAATGTCTACGAAGCGGTCGCCGACCATGTCGCGAAGCTGCGCAAGGCGGGCAAAAAGGTCGTTCTCGCGAGCTACACCACCGGCGCCCGCGAACGCCTCGCGGGGCTGCTCCACGATCACGGCCTGAAGTCGCAGAAGCTCGCGGACAATTGGCAGGAAGCGCTCGGCAGCAAGACGCAGCCGACGCTCATGGTCTTGCCGCTCGACCATGGCTTCACCGGGCCGGACGTCGCGGTGCTGACCGAGCAGGACATGCTGGGGGACCGGCTCGTTCGCCGTCGGCGCAAGCGCAAAGCAGCCGCCGCGTTCCTCGAGGAGCTGGCCACACTCTCGCCCGGCGACCTCGTCGTTCATGCCGACCATGGAATCGGCCGGTACGAGGGCCTGACCTCGATCCCCGTCAGCAAGGCGCCCCACGATTGCGTCGCTCTCGAATATGCGGGCGGGGACAAGCTGTACGTCCCCGTCGAGAACATCGAGCTGCTGACCCGCTACGGCAGCGAGAGCGACGGTGTTGCGCTCGACCGCCTCGGCGGCGAAGCCTGGCAGCGCCGCAAGTCGCGGATGAAGGAGCGGATCCGCGAGATCGCGGGCGAGCTCATCCGGACCGCCGCGATCCGCGCGACACGGCCGGGTGCGGTGGCAGAGCCGGACAGCGCCTATCCGCAGTTCGTCGACCGCTTTCCGTACGAGGAGACGGACGATCAGGATCGCGCGATCGAAGAGGTTCTTGCCGATCTCGAGTCCGGCAGGCCTATGGACCGGCTCGTTTGCGGCGACGTGGGCTTCGGCAAGACAGAGGTCGCGCTTCGTGCCGCCTTCGTCGTTGCGATGTCGGGCATGCAGGTCGCCGTCGTAGCGCCGACCACGCTCCTGGCCCGGCAGCACTATCGGAACTTCACGGAACGGCTCGAAGGCTTCCCGATCAAGGTCGGGCGTCTGTCGCGCCTCGTACCATCGGCCGAAGCGAAGAAGACAAAGGAAGACCTTGAGAACGGTCAGGTCGACATCGTCGTCGGCACGCACGCGATCCTTGGAAAAGGCGTGAAGTTCAAGAAGTTGGGACTCGTCATTGTCGACGAGGAGCAGCATTTCGGAGTCACTCACAAGGAACGGCTCAAGGCGCTGAAGACGGACGTTCACGTCCTCACCCTCACGGCGACCCCGATCCCGCGGACGCTGCAGATGGCGATGAGCGGTCTTCGCGAGCTGAGCGTCATCCAGACGCCGCCGGTCGATCGCCTCGCGGTACGCACCTACGTTTCGCCCTGGGATCCGGTGGTGGCGCGCGAGGCGTTGCTCCGCGAGCATTATCGCGGCGGGCAGAGCTTCTTCGTCGTGCCCCGCATCGCGGACCTCCCCGACATGGAGGAATGGGTTCGCGAGGAAGTACCCGAAGTGAAGGCCGTCACCGCCCACGGCCAGATGAGCCCGACCGAGGTCGAGGAGCGCATGAGCGCCTTCTACGACCGCAAATATGACGTGCTGCTGTCGACGACGATCGTCGAAAGCGGGCTCGATATTCCGAGCGCGAATACCTTGATCGTGCATCGCGCGGACCGTTTCGGCCTGGCCCAGCTTTACCAGCTTCGCGGCCGCGTGGGCCGCTCGAAGGCGCGTGCTTATGCCTATCTAACAACCCAGTCCGACCGCTCGATCACCGAGACGGCGGAGAAGCGCCTCCAGGTGCTCGCCAATCTCGACAGCTTGGGTGCTGGCTTCCAGCTCGCGAGCCACGATCTCGACATCCGCGGCGCCGGTAACCTGCTTGGCGACGAACAGTCGGGGCACATCAAGGAGGTCGGCTTCGAACTCTACCAGTCCATGCTCGAGGACGCGATCGTCGAGGAGAAGGCCGGCGGGGTCGTTCGCAAGGAAGAGTTCACGCCGCAAATCAACGTCGACGTGCCGATCCTCATTCCGGAGGAGTATGTTCCGGACCTCGACCTGCGCATGGGCCTGTACCGCCGCCTCGGCGAACTCGACGAGAAGCCGGAGGTCGAATCCTTCGCGGCCGAGCTGATCGACCGCTTTGGGCCGCTTCCGTCAGAGACGCAGAACCTGCTGAAAATCGTCGAGACGAAGTTGAACGCGAAGAAGGCGATGATCGCCAAGCTGGACGTTGGGCCGAAGGGTGCGCTCGTCACTTTCGCGGAGAGCGGCTTCCCAGACCTCGACGGCCTGCTCGCCTACGTGCAGCGGCTGAAGGGCGCCGCGAAGCTACGGCCGGACAGCAAGCTCGTGATCACGCGGGACTGGTCGACGCCGGAGGCCCGGCTCAACGGCGCGCTGCAGCTTTCGACGGGTCTCGCCCGGGTCGTAGCGGCTGGAGAACGCGCGAGGGAGTTGGAGCCGGCTTAGCTGCCGTTACGCTGCGAGACGGCGACGAAGCGCGCGAGCTCTTCCTCCGTCAGCGCGCCGGCGCCGAGGAAGCCCTGGTAGAGGTCGCAGCGCCATTCCGCGAGATGCACGAGCTGGGCGGTGCTTTCGACACCCTCCACGATGATCGTCAGGCCCAATTCGCGGGAAAGAGAGAAGATCGACCGAACGACGATGCGGTCGCGCTCACTGGTGCCAATCTTGGCAACCAACCCGCGGTCGATCTTCAGCGCGTCCAATGGCAAGCTGCCGAGATAGGCGAGGCTTGCGTAACCCGTTCCGAAATCGTCGAGCGCAACCTTGATCCCTTGGTCGCGCAACCGCTGCAGGCGTGCGCCCACGCTCTCGAGGTCACTTAGAAGTGCGTTCTCGGTGATCTCGATCGTCACACGCTTCGGGTCGATGCCGACCGAGCGCACCTGCTTCAGCAGCCAATCGTCATAGCCTTCCTGCGCAATCTCGTGCGCAAGCAGGTTCATCGAGATGCCCAGGCGCCGCAGCGGCCCTTCCCATGCCGCTGCGGCGCGCAGCGCCTTGCGCTGGACAAGGCGCGAAAGCTGTTCGGAAAGATCAGCCTTTGCAGCGCGCTCGAAGAGCTGATCGGCGCTCTCGGCGCGTGCCCAGCGAGCCAGCGCCTCGGCGCTCGCAACTTCCCCCGTGACCGGATCGATCTGCGGCTGGAAGGCTACGTCGATCTGCTGATGTGCGATCACCGCCGCGAGGAGGTCGTCACGACGCCTCTCTTGCGACGGTGCCCCCCCCCGCCGGTCCTTGACCCGCTCTTCGATTTCTGCGCCCCGACCATTCATGCGACTTGGCTAGCGCTCGTCCGGTCTGTCGGAAACGGGCCATCCAGGGCTCGACCCACAACGGGACAGTAGCGCCGCCTGCAAAACTTCCTATGTTCGGGCGCGAAAGGAGCAGCGGATTGAGCGCTGACGCGGCCAAGCTTGGCGGAATGGACGGACCGACCGACCTCGCCAGCCTGAAGATCGGGCTCCTCTCCTCCCACACCGAGGTGGCGCAGGCTGCCGAAGCGATGCTCCGGCGCCGCTACACCTGGGCCGATGCGGATGAGGCCGAGACGCTCGTGGCCCTCGGCGGCGACGGCTTCATGCTTCAAACGCTTCACAGCATGCTGGACGCGGGAAGGCCGCGGCCGGTGTTCGGGATGAACCGCGGCACCGTCGGCTTCCTCATGAACGACTGGCGCCTCGATCGGCTTGCGGAGCGCATCTCGGGCGCAAAGGCGGTTCGGGTCGCCCCGCTGCAGATGCAGGCGACGACTGTAAACGGAGAAGTCCACCGCAGCGCCGCTATCAATGAAGTCTCCCTGCTCCGCGAGACCCGCCAGACCGCCAAGATCGAGATCCTGGTCAACGGGCGTGTCGCGTTGCCGGAACTCGCCTGCGATGGTGTACTGGTCGCGACCCCGGCCGGTTCGACTGCGTACAACCTGTCCGCGCGGGGGCCGATCTTGCCGCTCCAGGCGAAGATGCTGGCGCTTACGCCGATCAGTCCGTTCCGGCCACGGCGCTGGTCCGGCGCAATCCTCCCGGACGACACAGCCGTCTGCTTCCGCATCCTCGAGGCCGAGAATCGCCCGGTTTCGGCGGTCGCCGACCAGGTCGAGGTTCGCGAAGTGTCCCGCGTGGAGGTCACCCTGGACCGAGAACGGTCGCTGACATTGTTGTTCGACCCCGAGCATGCGCTGGACGAACGGATCGCGATGGAACAATTCGCCACCTGATTGCGGCTTTCGGCCTTGCCTTTGGGGCAGCCTTCGCTAATTAGCCCGCCTGCCTGCGCGACATCGTCGCGAGGTTGCTCCCCGGTAGCTCAGCGGTAGAGCGTTCGACTGTTAATCGAATGGTCGCCTGTTCGAATCAGGCCCGGGGAGCCATTTTTCTCATGGCTCAGAAACGAACGAAGCGGCCGGGCTCGACCCGACCGCTCCGGCGAGGCGCGTTCGTGTCTGGGAAGACCACCCCGCGCCATAACAACGGCTGCTTGTTCCGGCGGGTCCGGCCCGTCCCGGCGAGGGACAGGCGGGACAGTCTAGCCTTCGATGGCGGCCATCAAACTGGCGTTGCCGCCCGCGGCGGTCGTGTCGATGCAGGTGACGCGCTCGGTGGCGAAGCGCGCGACATAGTGCGGGCCGCCCGCCTTCGGACCCGTGCCGGAAAGCCCCTCGCCTCCGAACGGCTGGCTCTCGACGACCGCACCGATCTGATTGCGGTTCACGTAGAGGTTGCCCACGCGCGCGCGCTGCTCGACGAAGTCGCGGGTCGTATCGATGCGGCTCTGAAGGCCGAGCGTCAGGCCGTAGCCGGTCGAGTTGATCTCATCGATCACCTTGCCAAGACCTTCCGCCGAGAAGCGGATCACGTGAAGGATTGGGCCGAAATTCTCGCGGTTCAGCTCGCGCAGCGAACCGATCTCGTACATTGCGGGAGCGACGAAGGTGCCCTTCTTCGCAGCGGCCGGCAGCTCGAGCCGTCCGATCTTCTTCGCATTCTTGTCGAGCCACGCGAGGTGCTGATCGAGCGCCTTCTTTGCCTCTGCGTCGATCACGGGTCCAACGTCGGTCGTCAGGTCGCGCGGATCGCCGATGTCGAGCGCCTGCATGCCACCAGCGATCATGGCGACCATGCCGTCGGCCACGTCTTCCTGCACGAACAGGACGCGTAGAGCGGAGCAGCGTTGGCCCGCGCTCTGGAAAGCGGAGGACATGACGTCGCGCGTGACCTGTTCAGGCAAGGCCGAGCTGTCGACGATCATCGCATTCTGTCCGCCGGTCTCGGCGATGAACGGGATGATGGGCCCGTCGCGATCGGCAAGCGTACGGTTGATGATGCGCGCGACTTCGGTCGAGCCGGTGAAGGCGACGCCCGCGATCATCGGGTGGGAAGTGAGCGCAGCCCCCACCTTTCCATCGCCGGGAGCGAGGAACACCACATCCTCCGGGATGTCGGCGCGGTGCATGAGGTCGATGGCCAAGGCTCCGATCAACGGAGTCTGCTCGGCCGGCTTGGCAATCGCCGTGTTGCCGGCGGCCAGCGCAGCGGCGACTGGGCCGGTGAAGATCGCCAGCGGGAAGTTCCACGGGCTAATGCAGACGAAAGCACCACGACCGTGGAGGCGAAGCTCGTTCTGCTCACCCGTCGGGCCAGGGAGCGGGAGCGCAGCCGTGAACTGGCGGCGGGCTTCGGAGGCGTAGAAACGGAGAAAATCGACCGCCTCGCGCACTTCCAGCACTGCGTCGGGGAGCGTCTTCCCGCCCTCGCGCACGCACAGCGAGAAGAATTCTTCCCGATGCTCTTCGAACAGATCGGCAGTGCGGTCGAGCAGCCGGGCACGCGCTTGGCCGCCAAGAGCATCCCACGCGGGCTGCGCCGTGGTCGCCGTACGGACCATGCGGTCGACGTCTGCTTGGGTGGCGTCGACCACGGTGCCGACCTTTGCGCCGTGATCGTAGGGAGACGTGACGGTCTCGCCCTTGCGCTTGGATCCGGTCGGCGACGCGGTCCACTCGCGGCTCTCCAGCGCGGTCAGACGCTCCAGAAGCGGCTCGCGAACCAGCGGATCGGAAAGGTCGACGCCGGCGCTGTTGCGGCGGTCCTCGCCGAAGATCTCTTGCGGCAGAACAATCTTCGGGTTCCGCTTCGGCTCCACGGCCGCGAGGTCCGCAACGGGATCACGGACCAGTTCGTCGAGGCTGACGTCTTCGTCGGCGATGCGATTCACGAACGACGAGTTGGCGCCGTTTTCGAGCAATCGGCGGACTAGATAAGCGAGCAGTTCCTTGTGGCTACCGACAGGCGCGTAGATGCGTACCGGCGTCGGCTCGTCGCCGATCGCGCGTTCGAGCTTGGCGACTTCCTCGTAGAGCGCCTCGCCCATGCCGTGGAGCCGCTGGAACTCGAATTTCGTCTTGCCCGCGAGCGCCTTAACGGCCGCGATCGTGTTCGCGTTGTGGGTGGCGAAGGCTGGATAGATGACATCCTTCGCCGCGAGCAGCTTCTTGGCGCAGGCGAGGTACGACACGTCCGTGGCGACCTTGCGCGTGTAGACGGGGTAATCGCTCAGGCCTGCGACCTGCGCGGCCTTGATCTCGGTATCCCAGTAGGCGCCCTTAACCAGGCGCACCATGAGCTTGCGACGGTGCGCGCGGGCAGCATTGATGCCCCAGTCGCAGAGCGGCGCGGCGCGCTTCTGATAAGCTTGCAGCGCGATTCCGAAGCCGCCCCAGCCGTTCGCGAACAGCTCTTCGTCCGCCAGCATCGCCTCGAACAGGTCCATCTGCAGCTCGAGGCGATCCGCCTCTTCCGCGTCGATGGTCAGGTGAACGTCGGCCTTGCTCGCCTTCAGCGCGAGTTCGCGGAGGATCGGCAGAATATACGCCTTCACCTCGTCCGCATGGCTCCATTCGTACCGCGGATGCAGCGCCGACAGCTTGACCGAGATGCCCGGCGACACCGCGAACCCGCCCTTGGCTTCCTTGGCGATACGGTCGAGCGCCTTGCGATAGGCTTCCGCGTAGCGCTCTGCGTCCTCGATCGTACGCGCCGCCTCGCCCAGCATGTCGAAGCTGTGGCTGAGTCCTTGCGAGCGTTCCGGTGCCGCGCGGCGAAGAGCTTCGTCGATGTTGCGCCCGAACACGAAGTTGCGGCCGAGGATCTTCATCGCCTCGCGGACCGCCGTACGGACGACAGGCTCACCCAGGCGGCCGACTGCGCGGCCGAGAGCTGCCTTCCAGTTGTCGGACCGATCCTGCGCCCCTTCCAGCACCTTGCCGGTCAGCAGCAGCGAGAAAGTCGCTGCGTTGACGAAGGAAGATTCCGAACGCCCCAGTTTCTCCGCCCAATCCGGACCGGACAGCTTGTCAGCGATGAGCTCGTCGGCCGTGTGCGCATCGGGGATGCGGAGCAATGCTTCGGCAAGGCACATCATGGCGATGCCCTCGTCGCTGCCGAGATCGTAGGCCTGCAGGAAAGCGTCCAGCCCAGACGGCTTGTGGGCGCGGACGCCCTTCACCAGCGCACGAGCAGTCGCCAGCGCTTCGCCGAGCGCGGCAGGATCGAGACGCGCCTGATCCAAACGCTCCGGGACGACGATTTCCTCGTCGGCCCGGTAGGCAAGCCTCAGCTCTGTGCGATCGACCAGTTCCGCCGCAGGCGGCGGCGCTACGCCAGCTGCCCGTGGCAATGCTTGAACTTCTTGCCGGAGCCGCAGGGACAGAGAGCGTTGCGGCTCACCGGCTGCGCAAGCGTCTCGCCATTCTCACCTTTAGGAAGATTGGGCGTCGGGATGTTCAGCGGCTGCGTGCCAGGGCCCGACAAAAAGGCGGCGGCATCCAAGTCGGCCGTGTCGTCATCGCCCGAAAGCGGATCGATGTGCTGCGTGATGAAGTCCGGCAGCTCCAGCGGCGGCGGAGGCGCGAACTGCACCTGCGCACGCATCAGGACGCGGGTCACTTCCTCGCGGATCGAGATGAGCAGGCGCTCGAACAGCAGGAAGGCTTCCTGCTTGTACTCGTCGATCGGCTTCTTCTGCGCGTAGCTGCGCAAGTGAATCACCGCACGCAGCGCATCGAGCGTCGCGAGGTGCTCCTTCCAGAAATGGTCGAGGGTCTGGAGAAGGATGTTCTTCTCCACGTTGTTCCAATGCTCCGGATCGAAATCGGCGAGCTTGGCGGCCATCGCCTCGTCGGCCAGCTTCTGAAGCCGCTCGATGATGATGTCCTGCTCGACAGCATCCTCTTCCAGCCACTCGTCGATTGGAGGCTGAAGCCCGAAGATGAACTCGACGCTCTCCTTGAGCGTGTTGACGTCCCACTGCTCCGGATAGCTGCCCGGCGGGCATGAAGCGGTCACGAGCGAAACGGCCGTCTCGGCGCGCATGTCGGCGACCACGTCGCTGACGGTGTCCGCGTCCATGATCTCGGCGCGTTGCTCGTAGATGACCTTGCGCTGGTCGTTCATCACGTCGTCGTATTCGACGACCTGCTTGCGAATGTCGTAGTTGCGGGCTTCGACCTTCTTCTGCGCGGTCTCGATGGCCTTCGAGATCCACGGGCTGATGATTGCCTCGCCGTCCTCAAGGTTCTTGTTCATCAGTCGCGCGAACATCGTCTGCGGCCCGAAAATGCGCAGCAGGTCGTCGTCGAGGCTGAGATAGAAGCGGCTGAGGCCCGGGTCGCCCTGACGGCCTGAACGGCCGCGGAGCTGGTTGTCGATGCGCCGGCTTTCGTGACGTTCCGTGCCGAGCACGAAGAGACCGCCGACATCCAGCGCCTGCTGCTTCTCCACCGCAATCTCGGCGCGGATCTTGTCTGCGTGCGCCTGATATTCCGGAGTGCCCTCGACGAGGTCGGGGAACTCGTCCTGCATGCGGAACTCGAGGTTGCCGCCGAGCTGAATATCGGTGCCGCGGCCCGCCATGTTGGTGGCAATGGTCACCGCACCAAGGCGGCCGGCCTGCGCGACAATGTGCGCTTCGCTCTCATGGAAGCGCGCATTGAGCACCGAATGCTTGATGCCTTCGCGCTCCAGGAACTCCGATAGCATCTCCGACTTTTCGATCGACACCGTGCCGACGAGAACCGGCTGGCCCATCTCCTGGCGCTTGCGGATTTCCTTCGCGATTGCCGCGAACTTGTCGGTGATGTTCTTGTAGAACTCGTCGTCCTCGTCGACGCGCCGCACGGGCACGTTCGTCGGAATGGTAACGACGTTCATCCGGTAAATGTCGAAGAACTCCGGCGCTTCCGTCGCGGCCGTTCCGGTCATTCCCGACAGCTTCGGATACATGCGGAAGTAATTCTGGAAGGTGATCGAGGCGAGCGTCTGGTTCTCCGGCTCGATCTGGACGCCCTCCTTGGCTTCCACGGCCTGGTGGAGACCATCGGACCAGCGGCGTCCGTCCATCATGCGGCCGGTGAACTCGTCGATGATGACGACCTTCTCATCCTTCACGATGTAGTCGATGTCCCGCTTGAACATGACGATCGCCTTGAGCGCCTGGTTCAGGTGGTGGACGACCTGCGTGTTGGCGATGTCATAGAGGTTGCGGCCCTCGATCAGGCCGGCTTCCTCGAGCATGCGCTCCGCCTTCTCGGTGCCGTCCTCCGTCAGGACGACGCTCTTCTGCTTTTCGTCCTTCTCGTAATCTTCGGCTGTGAAGCCCTTCACGATCTTGTCGACCGAGACGTAGAGCTCGGACTTGTCGTCAGTAGGGCCGGAAATGATCAGCGGAGTCCGCGCCTCGTCGATGAGGATGGAGTCCACCTCGTCGACAATCGCGAAATTGAACGGCCGCTGGACCATCTGGTCCCGCGAGTATTTCATGTTGTCGCGGAGGTAGTCGAAACCGAGCTCGTTGTTCGTCGCGTAGGTGATGTCGCTGTCGTACGCCTCGCGCCGAGCCTGGTCCGTCATGTTCGGAACGATCACGCCGACGGTGAGGCCGAGGAAGCGGTAGATCTGGCCCATCCACTCCGCGTCGCGGCGGGCGAGATAGTCGTTCACGGTGACGACGTGGACGCCCTTGCCGGGCAGCGCATTTAGATAGGTCGCGAGCGTGGCAACGAGCGTCTTGCCTTCGCCCGTCTTCATCTCGGCGATCTCACCGCGGTGAAGCGCGATGCCGCCGATCAGCTGAACGTCGTAATGCCGCTGGCCGAGCGTTCGCTTGGCTGCTTCGCGGACCGTGGCGAACGCTTCCGGAAGGAGGTCGTCGAGCTTCGTGCCTTCCGACAGGCGACGACGGAAAATCTCGGTCTGACCTCGCAGCTCGTCGTCCGTCATGGCTGAAATCGTGGGCTCGAAGCCGTTTACGGCTTCGACATACTTCCCGAGGCCTCGGACATAGCGGTCGTTTGCCGATCCGAAGATGCTCTTTGCCAGTGCGGCGATCATGGAAATCCTTTACGTGCCGGGCGCTTAGAAAGGCCTGAACGACTGCCCCCACACAGCCGGCAATTTGTGGCGGGCGATGTAGGCAGCGCCCCAGCCGTAGTCAATGAAGGGGAAGTATATGCGCAAGTGGTCCGGCGGGTGTCTTTGCGGGACCGTCCGGTACGAACTTTCCAGCGATCCGTTCGATGCCGGCTGGTGCCATTGCCGGACCTGCCAGCTGTTCGGCGGCGCGCCCGCGATGGCCTTCGCCTCGGTTCCGACCGAGGATTTCCGATGGACCGCGGGCAAAGACAAGGTTGGCCGTTTCCGCTCCTCCAGCTTCGGACACCGCGAGTTCTGCGGCGAATGCGGGTCACCGCTGCGGATCCAGGTCGACCATCAGCCGGAAACGGTCGATTTCCCGATCGCGACGCTGGATCAGCCGGACGATGTCCCGCCCGGGTTTCACATCTTCTGGGGAAGCAAGGTCGCCTGGTTCGACCCGGGAGACGACCTGCCGCGGCATGACAAGTTCAGGCCGGACACTCGGGGGCTCGAAGGAACCGAGCCGCCCGAGTGATTTGTCACAGTCAGCCGTTCGCCTGCGACTGGCCGTCGAGATTGCTCTCGAGCCACTGCTGTATCTGGCTGCGCGGAGCGGCGCCGACCTTCTGGGCAACCGGCTGGCCGCCCTTGAACAGCAACATCGTCGGAATGCCGCGGACGCCATAGCGGCCCGGAATGTCGGGATTCTCGTCGATGTTAAGCTTGGCGACCGTGACCTTGTCGCCGAGGTCGTTGGAGATTTCCTCCAGAGCCGGGGCAATCATGCGGCACGGACCGCACCACTCGGCCCAGAAGTCGACGAGGACAGCGCCCTCGGCGCCCAGCACGTCGGTTTCGAAACTCTGGTCGGTGACGGTCTTGGTGGCCATTTCAACAAATCTCCTAACGGAAGTTGGCCCAGATATGGGGACTGTGGGTCATCACCTCAATCCTACACCGCGATGAGCTTAGGACCGCTGGTGTAGAGCAGCGACGCGCGCACCTCCCGTCCCGGAAAAATGACTCGCAGCGCCTCCACATAAGCACTCATCTGCGCGCGGTGCGAGGTCGGAATCGACGAAGCGGAGTCCGGAACGCGACCGGTCTTGAAGTCGATCACGGAAACGCGGTCGTGCTCCACGAGAAGCCGGTCGACCGTGCCGGCGACGACCGTGCCGTCCGGAAGCGTCGCCGCGAGCGGAGCTTCGGCGAGCGAACCCGGGCCGAATAGCGGTGCAAAGCTGGGATCGGAGAGGACGTTGCATACGGTGTCCGCGATCTCCTTTCGCGATTTGGCGTCAGAGAGACCGGCGGACCGCTCCAGCCAACGCAGCGCCGTCGCATGGCGCTGGTCGGGCGCGACGTCTGCCAACCGTTCGAGCAGCGCGTGGATGAGCGTACCCCGCTCGGCCGCTGCCCGCATGGCAGCGCTCGGCGGAGGCGCGGCCTCCTTGTCCTCGGCGATCGCGGAGGGCGCGAGCGGGCGCGGCGGGCGCGCCTCAGGCGGCGCCGGCGTTCGCGCCCACTCTGGAATGGCCGGCCCCGGAACGGCGTTGGGAAGTGCTTTCAGCTTGATCGCCGCCGGTGCGACGTCACCACGATAGCGCAGAACACGACCCCACGCAGGATCCTCCAACTCTTCCGCAGCGAGAGACCTGAGGGCGCGCTCAGCGCGGACGTGCCAGGAATTCTCGGGGCGAATCCCATCCTTGGTCTTGGGCTGGAGCCCAGCGATCACCAGTCGCTCCTCGGCTCGCGTCAGGGCCACGTAGAGGAGGCGCCAATGCTCCTGAAGGTCCCGCTCCTCCTCCGCTGCAATCAGCGTATCGAATGGCGTGACACGCTCCACCTTTCGCGGACGAAGGAGCGGGACGCTGCCGACACCCGGAACCGGGAAGCTCAAGATGCGCGAGATGCCCCCGAGCCGCGCGGGGTCCGCCGTCGCATCGGCGAGGATCACGACGGGCGCTTCGAGGCCCTTGGCGCCGTGCACGGTCATCACGCGCACCGCATTGGATGGCGCCGACGGGTCGCGCTTGATTTCGACATCGCCCCTCGCGAACCACGCGAGGAAGCGGTCCAGGGAAGCGATTTCCTTCTGCTCGAATTCCAGCGCGCTCGACAGCAACTCGTCGATCGGATCGCGGGCAGCCATTCCCAACCGAGCGTAAATTTTGCGGCGGCCGTCCATCGAACCCGACAGGATGGTCTCGAGAAAGCGATGCGGCGTGGTGAAATCCGCCATCGCCAGCAGCGAGGTCAGAAGGTCGCGCGCCTGCCGGAACTCGGGCCTGTCATCGCCGCGTTCACCTAGTCGCTGCCACAGCGAAACCTGCCCACGTCCGTAAGCCAGCTCGAGCAGCAATTCCTGGCTCCAACCGACCAGCGGCGAAACCAGCAAATTGCCGAGGTTGAGGTCGTCCAGGGGCTGAACAGCGAAGGTGATGGCCGCCAGCAGGTCCTTGACCGCAAGCGGTTCCTGCAAGTGCAGGCGATCGATCCCCGCAACCGGCACGCCCTCTTCAAACAACCGGGCCACGATCAGCGACGCCAGTTCACCGCGGCTACGCACAAGGACGAGCACGTCCCCGGGCGTCATCGGCCGCTTGGTCGAAGCGAGGACGGGCGCTTCATCCAGCCATCTTCGAACCTGCTTCGCCAGCACGCTGGCGTAGAGGCGCGCATCCTCGCCGAGCCAGCCCTCCTCGCCTTCTTCGCCGTTTGCGTCTGTCTCCGGCGCGAAGGGCGCCCACAGTTCGACGGCCCCCGGGCGGCCGTAGAAATGCGGCTGATGCCGCCTCGGCTCATCCGGAAGACCCATGTTCCGGTAACCGACCTCATCGATGACCGCGTCGACAACGTCGAGGACGGCGGGCGCCGAGCGAAAGCTCGCCTCGATGGACAGGTCCCTGAACTCGAGTGCCGATCCCGAGCGCTCATCTCCCTGTGCTTCCAGCAGAGCGGCGGAGCGCTCGCGCACCCACTGGCGGGCATTTTCGAATTCCTGCGGGTCGGTGCCCTGAAAGCCGAAGATCGCCTGCTTGAAGTCGCCCACCATGAAGATCGAGCGTCCCCGGCTCTCCGCTGCGCCGAGCCCCACGAAGAATTCGGAGGCGAGCGCCTGAACGATTTCCCACTGCTCGCGATTGGTATCCTGGGATTCGTCGACCAGGATGTGATCGGTCCGCCGATCCAGCTTGTAGCGGACCCACTCGCCCATGCCCGGCGTCGCGAGCAGATGCCTGGTCCAGGCGATCAGGTCGTTGAAGTCGGCGACGCCGGCACTCCGCTTCGCCCGGGTGTAGGAAGCGGCGAAGGCTTGTCCGGCACGCAGACCGGCAGCCATGTCCGCGGCAAGCTTGGCGCCGTTCTGAATGCGCACGAGCTCGCCGATCAGGTTCGAAAGGCGTCCGGCATGCGCTTCATAGTGCGGCTCGGCCTTCGACTGGCCAGCAGACACCCGGAGAGTGTCCTTGTCGGTCATCACCACTTTGCGCAGCTTCGGAAGCGCCGCCGCTCGTTCGATCGGGCTCAACGAAAGCCAGCGGTCGATTGCCTCCGCGTGGCCCAATCCCGTCTGCACGCCCCACCGTCGGTTGGCATCGGCAATGGCTTGCAAAAGGTCGCAGTCGAAACGGTCGTCGTGGCATTGGTGCGCGATGAAATCCGCCACGGACTCGTCCGGCAATTGCATCACCCGGCGCAACAGCGGCTCGATCGTCTCCGGAGACCCGAAAGCGGCCATGGCGTCGGCCGCTCCGGCGCATAGCATCAGATATTTTGCCGCCCCTTCTTCCCCCAGGCGAAGGCTCAGACACTGCACGTCGCTGATCAGGCGCTCGTCGTTGCGGGCTTCGGCATCGGCGATCAGGTTGGCGAGCGTGGTGCGCGCAAGCTCCTGCTCCGCTCGGCCTTCTATCGGCGTGAACCCCGGCGTAATTCCCGCCTCCGCCGGGAACGAGGCGAGCAGGGCCTGCGCGAAGCCGTGGATCGTCTGGATGCGAAGGCCGCCAGGCGCCTCCAGCACTTTCGCAAACAGCCGTCGCGCACGCTGAAGCATCTCCGGTCCGGTGTCTTCGCGGAGCGCGTACAATTCCTTGCGGAGCTCGGCGTCACGGAGACGCACCCAGGCGGCGAGGCGGGCGCCAATGCGGTTCGCCATTTCCGCGGCGCCGGCCTTCGTGAATGTCAGGCAGAGGATTGCTTCGGGATCGACACCGCTCAGCAGGAGGCGGAGCACCCGGCCCGTCAAAACTTGTGTCTTCCCCGTCCCTGCGGAAGCCGACAGCGAGGCATGGATGTTCGGCTCGACCGCGGACGCCTGCGCACCCTCCAGCACCGGGAGCGGATTGAAGCGCTTCCTCATGCGCGCGCACCCGCTTCCATTGTCCAGCGCAGCCCCATAGAGGGACGGCAAGGACTAGCTTTCAGAGGAAGATCATGGCCGACGACAGCAACAGGGACGAAGCCAGCGAGCAGCGCAGCAAGAAGCTCGTGAAGGCGGGTGTTGCCGTCGGCATCGGTTCGGCAGCCATCGTCGCCGCGCTTCTCTACGCGTCCAAGATCAAGAAGAGGCCGCGCCGCTAGGCTCATCTGCGGCCGTACCATTCTTCCAGCCGCATCAGATGATCATAATCGCCATAGGGCGCGTAGGCGGGATTGAGCTTGGCCGTGAACGGTTCGTCACCGGTCAGCCATTTGGCGCAGGCTTCCATGAAATTGCGGCGAGCATGGTCGAGAAATTCTTCCGGCCCCGTCTTCCTGTCGGGGCGAACGCACTTGCCGAACTGATCACCATATTTGCTCAGCGACCAATATTCGTGCGCGCGCGGCAGGCCTGAAATGCCCTCGAACCCGCCTGCTTCAGCGATCATTCCCAGCAATCCGAGCTGAAGCGAAAAGCCAGCTTCGACAGCCTTCTGCCTGGGCGCCTTCCCGGTCTTGTAGTCGACGATGCCGATGCCACCGCCAGCCAGCCTGTCGATGCGATCGGCCTTGCCGTGAAGCGTGACCCCGTCGAATTCAGCTTCACCGCGTAGCTCGGCCGCGAGCGGCACGCGCCCTTGCGCCTGGTTCTCCCGCTCCTGCTCCTCGATCCAGCGGATCGCTTCCATCAGCCGCGGCTGCCAGAGCGCGCGCAGCATCGGGTGGATGGTCTCGCTCGTAAGCAACGACCGCGAGCGCTCGACGAGCTTGTCAGGATTGCAGTCGTCGTTCTTGAGCCATTGCTCGAGGACCTCGTGGACCGCCGTCCCCTTCCACGCTGCACTATGGTCCGCATCGACCGGGTCGAGCCTTCTCAGACCGAGTACGGCCTGCGCATAGAAGGCGAATGGATCGGCCTTCAGGCGGTCGACCGACGTCACGGAAATCTTTCTTGGCCGCTGTTCTCGTTCAGGGCGCGGAGCGGGACGATCGGCAGGCTTCGTCGTCCTGGATTTGTCGAGAGTGAGCGCCAGCCTCTCAAGGCGCGTCTCATGCGCCAGTCCGCTCGTCATCGCCTGCAGCCGCAACCACAGACGCGACGCCACGGTCGGCGAACGGCTATCTCGCCGCGAGCGAGTGATCAGGACCTGCGGAGCGCCAAGGGCGCTAGCGAAATCGTGAGCGGAGAGCCCAACTCTGAACTCCAGCCCGGGCAATCCGAGGTTCGCGCGGATCTTCGGCGCCAGCCATGGATCGGGCGACGGAAGCGCTGGCCACACCCCCTCGTTGAGGCCGCCGAGGATCATCAGGTCGGCCTGCTGCAGACGCGCTTCCAGAAGGCCCCAGATGAACACGCGCGGATGACCGCCATAAGGTGGGCGGATGCGCACCTCTTCGAGCAGACGATGCAGGATCGGCAGCGCGTCGTCGGCCGTCACGGTTAGATCCGTGGCAACCGCTTGCACCCTTGCGATCAGTTCGGCCGCCGATCGACCTGCGAACCCGCTCCAGACACGACCTCCAGCCAATTGCTGGGCCGCGTGCGTCAGCGAACCCGCAAAGGCCGAAAGCGGCTGATCATGTCGGAGAAGAGTCTCGACGGCTGCAAGCTGCGGACGGATACGGCGCCACGCGCGCTCGGCGCGATGATGCCCGCTGAAGTGCTTGTCGAGGCCTTCCAGACCACCGGCGGGCCGGGGGCCACGCAACGCGATGTCTAGTTCGCGCACGTCGTCCATCCACGCCCGTCGCGCCTCTCCCTCCCCGCCGACCAGCGGGTGCTTGAGAAGCGCAAGGAGCGGAACCGGGGCGAGATCCTCTGCGGCTGCTGAGACCAAGGCCAAGAGGAAAGTGCCCGGGGCGAGCTGTGACAGCGCTCGCCCGGCACTGTCGTCCGCCTCGATGCTCCATCGGCCGAGAAGAGCAGACACGCGTTCGGCCAGAAGGCGGTCGGGCGTGACCAGGGCCGCTGTTTTACCGCGAGTTTCCAGGGCCTCTCGGATGGCCAAGGCGATGGCTTGCGCCTCGGCCGCCGGATCGGCGACTTCGATTGCCCGGACGCCCGTTAGACGGCGCTCGGCCGGCTTCAGGCTGTTCCATTTGTCGCTGAAGTCTGCGGCCGTCATGGCATGGGAAATCGCGCGGGAGCGAACTGCGGGCGACGACGCCCTCCCCGAGGCAGGCCAAAGCTGCACTTCGCCGCGAGCCACGCCGACGCGATCGAGCAAGACCTTCAAATGGAATTGCGGATGAGTTTCTTCGGTACGGCCCCGGTCGTCGGGTCCGAGTGCCTCCCATTCCTCGTCCGGCATCGCACCGTCTAGGCTCAGGCCCGGGACGACGACCATGCCGTTGGGAATACGCGCGACGCACGCCAACAAGGCAGCGACCGCGGGTGCGGCGGTGGTCACGCCCGCAGCGACCGTGAAGCCGCTCGGCGGTGCCGCGCTCCATCGCTCGGCCGTCCGGCGAAGCAGGCGGTTGCGCCGGTCGGTGAGATCGAGGCGGCCACGCTCGGCGAGCATCGCCGGCCAGCGGTCCAGGACGGGCCGAAATCGTTCGAGCGCCTTCTCCCAATGCGAGGCGAGCTCGGGCGCATCAGCCGCCGCCTCTGCGAGCGATCGCGGGTCCACTTCCTCGATCGTCAGCGCATCCATCGTGCGTGCCAGCTCGGACGCGAGCCTTAGCGCCTCGGCGGAAGACTCGTCAGGCTTTCGGACAAGCGATGCGAGCGCCGCCAAGCGCTCCAGCGGTTCGATCGCAGGGGGAAGCGGCTCGACGTCATCGGCCGGATCGAGCGCGCCCCCTACCCGCTCCTCCAGGTCCGGATCTCCGATCGGGATCAGTCTTGGGAGGAGCAATCCGGACCCGCTCGCGCGGACGAAGGCTTCCGTGACCGTTCGAACCGCACGGTTGTTGGGCACGAGGATCCGGCCGCCCGCCAAGGCGAGTGGGTCGGCGCCGTATTTGGCGATGAGGCCCGCAGCTAGTGAGTCCGCGAACGAGCGGTGGATCGGGATCGTGAAGACTGACGGCCGCGCCGCTAGTCCCTCAAGCATCGGCCAGAAAGGCCTCCGTCTTCGGGATGGCGGCTGGCGTTCCGACATCGAACCAAAGACCCTGGTGAACCGCGCCGAAGCAGCGGCCCGCTTCGATGGCCTTGTTCCACAGGATGTTGGTGGAGAAGGGTCCTTCGGGCGCGCCTTCCAGGAGCGATTTCGCCATCATCTGGATGCCGGTGTAGACGAAGGGCGCGACGCGCGACCGCTCGCGGCGGCGAAGGCGCCCCGTCCGGTCCATGTGGAAGTCTCCCATGCCGCGATGGTTCTGCGCGCGCGCGTGGGGCACGAGCAGAAGGAGCGCATCCATTCGCTCGCTATCCCAATGCGACGCGAGCAGCCTGAGCGTATCCGCGGGACCGTCGATCCAGAGATTGTCGCTGTTGACGACAAGGAATGGGTCGGCATCGATCAGCGGCCCGGCCCTGACCAATCCTCCGCCGGTTTCGAGGAGGACATCGCGCTCATCGGAAATGACGACCTCGAGGCCGTCCGCCTTCGTCGCCAGGTGCGCTTCCACCGCACCGGGCAGGTAATGCACGTTAACGACGACCTTCTGCACGCCCGCGGAACGCAAACGGTCGAGCACATGGTCGAGAAGCGCGCGCCCGGCGACCTCGACGAGCGGCTTCGGTCGCGTTGCAGTGAGCGGGCGCATCCTTTTGCCCAGGCCTGCGGCCATAACCATCGCCGTCTTCGGCACTTCGGCCGCAACTTCGGCGCGAAGCCTGAGGGCGCGGCGAGCGGACATCACGCGGCCTGCCTCCACGGGTCGATCCGGTGCTCAGGCCGCACATTCACGTCGAACCAATCACGCACAGGCTCGAGACCCGGCTGAGCAAGATCGCGTTCCAACAGCCCCCACATTCGCGGTTGGAAGCGGCGGTAGCCGGGCTTGTTGTCGCGCTTCCACAAACGGGTGAAGACGCCAAGAATCCGGGTATTCCGTTGTGCGGCGAGCGCCCAATAGGCGCGTTCGAATACGTTCGAGCCGCCCGTCGCGGCCACATAGCGATCGATCATCGTCCGTTCGATCACCGGCGGGACATCTCGGCGCGCATCTTCCAGCACCGACGCGAGATCGTAGGCAGGGTGACCGGCAAGGGCATCCTGAAAATCGAGCAGGCCAAAATGGGACACGCCTTCGCGACCCTTCACGAGCATTACGTTCTCGGCATGATAATCGCGCAGGACTGTGACAGGCGCGAGACCGTCCTCCGCCACCGGCTTCAGCACCGTCGCCCAGGCGTCCAGATATGCAGCTTCGTCCACCGTCAAGCCGACTGCCGGGCAATACCATTGCGTAAAGAGCTTCAGCTCCTCCAGCCAATGCTCGAGGCCATGCGGTGGCAAGCCCGGCATTGGCGGGTGCTGGTGCAGGTGGACCAGAACGTCGGTGGCCAGCTCGTACAGTTCCTGCTCGCGCGAAGGATCGTCATCCAGGAACTCGCGGAGACGCCAGTCGCCGAAATCGCCCAGCAGCAGGAGGCCCTTTTCCAGATCACGGGCCAGGATTTCCGGAGCGCTCAAGCCCTTGTCGGCAAGCCATTCGGCGACGGCGACGAAGGGCCTCGGGTCCTCATGCGGCGGCGGAGCATCCATGAGGACCGCGGTGCGATCGCCGTGACGAATACGGAAGTAACGCCGAAACGACGCGTCGCCCGCCAAGGGGAGAATTTCCGCACCAGCCCAGCCGCAAGACGCGAGGAATTCGGGAGCGTGTGCCGGAGGAATCATTGAGGAGGCCATCGATCCTGCCATGAAGGCGGGACCTCTGCTGTCAAGCGCCTCGCGCCGTCCTCCGCGAAATCCAGGGTTAGGCGGAGCGCATAGGGCCAGGCGGCAACGCCGGCCCTCTCAGGCCACTCAACGAGCAATACACCCTCGGCAGCAGCGTCCAGGCCGAGTTCGTCGAGCTCCGAGATGTCCTCGACGCGGTAGAGATCGACATGCCAGACTGTCGGATCAAGATCGTCATAGGGCTGGACGATCGCGAAGCTGGGGCTCGGCACCTCGCCTTCATGCCCAAGCGCCGCGAGGATTCCGCGCGCAAGGGCGGTCTTGCCCACTCCCAGAGGCCCGGAGAGGGTGACGACATCGCCTGCGCGCAAGTTCGCGGCGATCCGCTTGCCCAAATTCTCGGTCGATCGTTCGTCCGTTAGGATCATTTCGATGCGCGCGGGATCGTCAGGGTGACGGTCGTGCCTTTCCCCTTCTTCGATTCCAGATCGATGGTCCCGCCGTGCGCCTCGATGAATTGGCGCGTGAGCGGCAGGCCCAGACCCAGGGCCGCTTCGCCGCGAACACCCGCCTCGTCGATGCGATCGAAGCGGTTGAAGACGCGCGGGAGGTCCTGCTTGGCGATGCCAATCCCATTGTCGCTGATGCGGATAACCGCCTTGTCGTCGTTTCCAGCAGCTTCCAGTCGGATCCGCCCCCGCCGATCCGTGTAGGCGACGGCGTTGTCGAGGACGTGCTCGATCGACTCCCGTAGCCTGCGCACGTCGCCGAACGTGAAGCCCGCGCTCGGGGCGATCTCGACCTGGACCTTCTGGTTCTTCTCGGCGGCCCGAGGCTGCACGGCTTCCACCGCCATTCGGCAAAGGCCCGCCACATCTACCCGCTCGCGCTCGAGAACGATCCCCTGGGTATCGCCCTGCGTCAGGTCGAGGACATCGTCGATCAGCTTCGAAAGCCGCGAGACCGCTTCGAGAATGGCATCGACATAGCCGGACGCCGCCGGAGCAAGCTTGCCCGCATATCCGCCTGCCAGCATCTCCGCGAAGCCGCCGATGGAGGTCAGCGGCGTGCGCAATTCGTAGCTCATGTTCGCGACGAAGTCGGTCTTAACCCGGTCGGCCTCCTCCAGCGCCGTCGCGCGCTCGCGCAACGCCGATTGGATGCGCGTGGAGTCTGTAACGTCCACCATCGTGAAAAGCGCATTGCCATCCGGCAGAGGAACTGCGGCGAACTCGAAATGCCGCCCGTCGGTGAGAGAAATGCGGCCGTTTGCGGCCTGCCGCTCATTGGTCGTGTGCCGGACCATCTCGCGGATTTGCGCGGCGGCCGTCGGATTGACGAGCTTGCGCGCCATGGCTGGAATCAACTCGTCGACACGAGGATGCTCGGAGAGGCGCTCCTCTTCCAGTTCCCACACGTCACGGAAGCGGCGATTCCAGAGGTAAAGCCGACCGTCGCTAGCGAAGACGCTGATCGCCTCGAAGAGATTGTCGAAGGTCGCTGCACGAACGCGAAGGAGGGTGTCGCGGGCCGACGCTAGCCGGACCTGCTCTGTGCGGTCCTCGAGGAACATGCGGAGGCCGCCGTCCGGCAGCGGCTGAGCGACGATGCGCAAGTGGTCGCCATCGGCCAAGATCCAGTCTTCCTCGATGACCTCCTCGGCGCTCGTAAACCAGGCGCGCCGCTCGGCTTTCCACACCGGGAAGTCGCGAACTTCGGGAAGCCTGTTGCGCTCACGCATTCGCTCTAGGACGCGGTCGAACTCGGGCCGTTCGAAGAGCCACTCCGGATCGAGCTGCGCCATCACCGCAAATGGTCGGTTGAAGAAGCTCACTGCCCGATCGGCATCGAACTGGATCGTTCCAGCCGTCATGCGGTCGGCGAGATCGCGCTGGGACTGAACGTGCCGCCCCAGTTCCGTGCGAGCGTCCTCCAACTCCTGCACGTCGATCGCGAATCCCGCGACCGCGCCCGTCGGCAGCGGCACGTTGACGATACGCATCATGCGACGTTCGCCACGAACCGTGGCGGGCTGCATGCTTGAAGTAGGCCCGCCGCTCTCCAGGGCCGATTCCGCGGACGACCGCGCGCTGTCCGGGCCCGCTGAGTCGATGAGTTCCGTGGACCGGCCAATGACGTCGGAAGCGTCTCGCGCCTCGACCGCCTCGACAAAGGCGCGATTGACGAGACCGAGCCGTAGATCAGGCCCGCGATACCACATGGGGAAGGGCGCGGCCTCGATGAGGTGCGTCAGGGAATCTAGCGCGGCCTCGGTTTGACGGATGCGTAACGCCAGCTTGGAGCGCTCCGCCTCTGCTGAGCTAGTGTCCGAGAACCACAAGAGCATGGAACCCGCAGGGTTTGGCGGCGGAGCTGGTGAGCCCCTAACCTCGAACACCCGGTTCGATCCCGCGGACTTTACCTGCAACTCAATTGAGGAACCGGAAAGCGAGGCACCCTGCACCGCTTCCCGAAGCGTCTCCATGTCGCTCTCATCGAGGCCCTGAAGGTCGTCCCAGGACTTCGGAGTCTGATCAGCGCCGAGTTCCCTGATCAATCGGTGATCGACCTCGATCGACCCGTCGGAGCGGACGATCATCGGGCGGACCGGAGCCACGTCGAGCAAGGCAGCCATGGATTTCGCGGACTGCACCACGGCGCGAGCGTCGCGCATTCTCCGGGCGGCGATCACCAGGAGAGCGCCGGCGATCGCCAGCCACAGGCCGGCGATGATCAGCACGATCCAAGTTGAGCCCCCCAGCCCGCTCATTCAGTCCCCGCTGCCGACCAGCATCAGATGACATTAGACGCTGCGCGCGGCTTGCAAAGCATTGAAAGCAAAAAGCCGATACACGCTACACAAACAAAGACGGGCGGGATTTCTCCCGCCCGTCCCGCTCACTCCCCTTGTTGAGCTTATTTGAAGGTGTGCGTGACGTTCACGAACACCGACCGTCCGAGATAGTCGTAAGAACCCCCACCGAAGTAGTTGCCGATGCGGAAGTACTGACCGTTAACCTGCGGGTGACCGCTGATCGTCGGCGGCTTGGCGTCGAACAGGTTGTTCACGCCGACCGTGAACTGGCCGACATTCCGCCACAGCCACTGCACCGACACGCCGTGCTTCCAGTAGGCCTCCGCCTCCAGATCGACATCAACCGGCTGGCCGCCAATCGTGAACGGCTCAACCAGCTTCGCAGAGTCCTGCTTGCCGATGTATTCGACGCCCCAGCGGAACGTGATGTCGTTTGGAAGCGTGAAGCGCGTGTCGAGCGTGCCGACCCACTTCGGACCGGCTCCGAAGCCCGGATAGCCGAGCGTTCCGTTGTAGTCGAACACACCGTTCCCAGCGAACAGCTCGAGCTTCTGGTGAAGCATTCGAGTGGCCTGAAGCTGCGTCTGGAACTTACCGCCGAAGAGACGCGTCGCATAACGCGCATCGAAGTCGATACCCGACACGTCCTGACGAGCAACGTTGATGTACGGGTTGTCGAAGGAGACAATCTGGCCCGGGTGCGCCGTACCTTCAGCCGCACGCGGCTGGATCAGGTTACAATAGACGTTGTTCGGGAAGTCTTCCGCATCGTAGCAAAGTGTGAGGATCGTGCTGTTGAGGATGCTGACCTCATCCTTCACCTTGATGTTGAAGTAGTCGACCGCGAACGAGAAGTCCGCGATGTGCCGTGGCATCGTGAAGATCGCACCAAGACCCCAGGTCTTCGCGGTTTCTGCCTTCAGGTTGTCACGACCCCCCTTGGTAGTAACCTGTGGGCCAGCAGTCGAAATGTAGCCCAAGGCGCCCTCGGTACCAAGGATCGGCTCAAGAGCCGCGAGGCAGTTGTTGTATCGCGTCGAACCCGGGTCGAAGTTGTTCGCGAAGTCGCTGCATGGATCGATCGACGGCGGGTAGAAGCCCGTCTGATCGGCAACGAACTGCTCGTAAAGGTTCGGGGCACGGAAGTTGGTGCCGTAGTTGCCGCGGAACCGAAGTGCCGCCACCGGCGCCCACTGCGCATTGATGTGGTACGTCGTATCCCCGCCGTAGGACTTGTAGTGCGTGTAACGGCCCGAGAGATCGACCTCGAGCAGGTTCACGAACGGCTTGTCCTTCATGATCGGGATGTTGAGCTCGGCGAACAGCTCATTCACCGCGTCCGAACCCTTTGTGATGCCAGCCGAGGCGCGGTTGTAGAGTTCACCCGCGAGAGCAGCATCCGACGGCTTGTCGTTGATGTGGTCGCGGCGATGCTCAGCACCGACGGCCGCCTTCACCGATCCACCCTGGAGGTCGAACAGCGAACCGTCGAAGACCAACTGGAACGTGTCTTGGTCGAACTTCGTGCGATTGACGTTGTTCTGATAGATGTAATTGTAGACGTTCGTCGGGATGGCACCGTTCAACAGGATCTGCGGATCCATGAAGTTCAGCGGGACGCAGGTGCCGCCGTTGTACGTGCCATTCGTCAGGTTGCTGGAGCAGGTGTAGTTGATACCCGCGCCCGTCTGACCCGGAAGACCGACCGTGATGTACTGCGAAGGCGTTCCGGACGGCGCCTCGACGGCGATCAGCGCATTGCTGAGCGCGGTCGTCGTCGGGTTCCAGACGTTCTCCTTGGCGCGAGTGCGCGAGATCTGCGCATTCGCGTCGTAGCGCCAGTCACCGAGACCCGTGTCACCGCGAAGACCGATGTTGCCGCGGAAGAAGTTTACCTTCTGCCTCTGGAATCCCAGCTGCTCCGGCACGATGAACGGCGTGAAGTAGTTGATGCCCGCGTTAGCCCAAGCGGTCGGGAAGAAGGGCGACACCGGGAAGCCATATTCCTCCAGCGGAGTGCCGGCATAGTTACCGCCGTATAGCTGCACGCCGGGATTCAGGCCGCCGCTGAAATTCAGCTGCGTCGCATAATCCTGGTGAGACTGGCGACGGGTGTACAGAGCTTCGCCGTAAAGCTCAGCGTCGCCAAGGACCCCGAGGTCATAGGCGCCGTTCAGGTAGCCGGTGTAGGTCTGGACCGGCGAGAGCACGTGACCGAAGAGCTGGGACGGGCTCGGCGGCGGACGCAGGTTGCTGTCGTTCACGACAACCGGCGCACCGTTGATGTCGAAATTGCCGGTTGTGTAACCCGGGAAAGTGATACGGCCGAGCGCGCCGGTGTTGAAGCTGTAGTAAATGCCATAGCCGCTGGCGATGCCCAAACTATCGTACTGGAATGGAAAACAGCGCAGCTGGCCGGTCGACGGATCGAGCTGACCGACCTCCTGACCGTTCACATGGAACAGATCGCGGGGACAACGATAGTCGTCGCGGTCGTTCTGACGCAGGCCTTGGAAGTTGCGATACTCGAACGAAGCCGTGATGTGGCCGCGGTCGAAGGTCTTGCCGGCGGTGATCGAGCCACGAAGCGTGCGGCCGTTACCCTCAAGCGGGGCATCAGCGTACGCATCGACGGTGATGCCGTTGAGCGACGAGTCGGTGATGATGTTGATAACGCCCGCGATCGCATCCGAACCGTAGATCGACGAAGCACCCTCACGCAGCACTTCGATGCGCTGCACGATGGCAGTCGGAAGGACGTTGAGGTCGGCCGCGATCAGCTGGTTGCCGACGCCCGCCGGCGCCAGGCGGCGGCCGTTGAGCAGGACGAGCGTACGCGAAGAGCCGAGACCACGAAGACCGACCGTGTTGGCAGCCTGGCCGCCTTCCGACACGAAGCCCAGGAACGAGCCGCTGATCTGCGCCGTACCCGACGTGATCGCCGCGCTCTGCAGGGTTTCCGCGGTCGAGCGGGTGCCCGCGAGCACCTGGTCGTCACGAGTGACGATGTCGATGTTCTGCGGCGTGTTGAAATTGTCGCGGCGAATGCGCGAACCGGTGACGACGATCTCGCCCTGAGAGGTGGCCTGACCTTCGGCGTTCGTGGTCTCGCTAGACGGCGGAACCGCCTCGCCTTCCGCCTGCTTCTCAGGCGTGGTGTCAACCGGAGCCTGCGCGGTCTGCGCAAAGGCCGGGGTCGTGGTCAGCGCAAAAAGCGATGCCGTAGACAAAATGAGTGCGTTCGTGCGGCGCATGTGTTGGATATCCCCTCGAGGTACGGATACTAAGATTCCCGGGGGGTTAGTGGCGTATGGTCCGTGGAAAGAAAATTACTTTCCCGTCCCGCTGCGCAACTTACCAGAAACGTGTCACATTAATGCCACATGACCAAAAAGTCGTGAAAACGACAATTTAGCGCCAGTCTTCCATCACCTCGGCGAGACTGCTCCGAAGATCACCCAACCACGGCTCGTAGTTCCGCCAGCGGCCGAAGCCCGAGCGGTTGATCGGCTGCCGGACTTGCTCGGAGCTCGGCGTGTGGATCGCGCGCTTGGTCTCGAAAAAGCGGAGGCACCCCTCCTCGAACGGCAACCTTAGATAGTCGAGAAGCCGGCGCACCTCATGCTCCGTGTTGTCGACGAGATCATCGTAAATGACCCGGTGGACACGGCCCGGAAGGACCTCGTCGAAGTGCCGCATCATACGCACATAGTCGGCGTAATATCGGCCGAGCTCGGTCTGGTTATAACTGAAGTTCGCGCCGACCTGATAATGCTGAATATAATTGGCGAAGCAGCAGTCGAGCGGGTTGCGACGGATGTCGATGATCTTGGCATTGGGCAGCATGCAGTGGATGAGCCCGGTGTAGCGCCAGTTCGACGGATTCTTGTCGGTGAAGAACGGCTTGTCGGTCATGCGATACCGCTTTGCGAGATCGACGTAGCGTTTGCCGACCGTCGCCACCTCGTCTTCGCGCAAGGCCGCCATGATCTCTTCGGGCTGCTTGCCGCGGTGTGCATGAGCGATTTCGCCCGCCAGCTGCAAGATGATGAAGAGTTCCTCCGTCCCCTCGATGGACGAGTGACTGGATAGGATTTGCTCCAAGAGCGTCGACCCGGAACGCGGCATGCCCAGAATGAATATGGGGTCGGGGCTGGGATCGCCCCACCCTTCCCGCTTAGCGAAGTACTCCCTCGTGAACACGCTGGTCACGAAATTGACGTCGCCCGTGACCATCTCCGCATCCGGGGGATGAGTTCGCGCCCGGAGGTCGTTGCCGTCCTTTAGGCGTCGGGCGGCTTCGTCGAACCGTTTCGCCTGATCGAGCGCCTTCGCCAGCGCGAAGTTGATTTCGACACGGCTCGCATCAGTGAGCTGATCGCCGTCGAGAACCTCTGCCATCAGGCGCAGATCCTCATCGAAGAAGGCCGCCAGCTTGAGGTTGGCCATGCCCCACCACGCCGCGCCGTTGGTAGGCTCGAGGGCGATGGCGGTTCGGTAAGCCGCCACGGCCGGCCCGAACTCCCCTATCGTCTTGATCAGGTGAGCGTAGTTCATCCAGTGCGCGGAAACGTGCGGATGCACTGCGAGCAGGCGCTCATACGCCGCGCGGCCTTCGCTCAGGTCCCGAACCTGCACGAGGATGGCGGCCTTGTAGGCCAGCGCGCCCTCATGCCCGGGACTGAGCCGGTCAGCCTCATCCAGTGCCGAGATCGATCGCGGGATGTAGTCAGGATAGTCGCGGGCGCAGGCAATCCGGTGCAGCACGCGTCCGAGGCTCGCCCATGCCTCCGCCGAAGCGGCGTGGATGACGGCCGACTGGTTGAGGATCCGCTCGGCATCCTCACGGAAACCGCACCGCGCCGCGATCTCCGCCATCAAGTGCATCGCCGGCGGATCGTGGCGCTGGAACTTCAAATGCTGGCGAAGGAGCATCTCGGCGCGCTCCATGTCACCCTTCGCAATGAGGTCCGTCGCTTCCGCGACTGCTGGGGCGACGGAGGGTCCGTGGCGGCTTCTGCTTTCCGCGGCTTCGGCGAAGCGGCGAACAAGCGTCATAAGAAGGAGCGACGCATTCTCGTCTTTGGGGTTCTCGGCGACATGCTCGCGCGCTTTTTCGCAAGCCTTCGCCAGATCCTCGTCCAACAATGCTTCGATTTCTTCCTGGACCGTCAATTTAGCTAGCATCCTCAGAGGCTTATGTTCAGGAGAGGCAGATCGTCAATGCCATGGGGCAACCGCCTATGCGCCCCAGCGCTTAGATGCGGCTTGGAAGCGTCGTCAACCGCGGGCTACGAGCGAGCCAAAGGAGTCCGATCCGGTTGAGTAACGCCGTCGCCGATTTCAACATAGCTTTCGCCTACCTTCAGGGCCGTGGAGTAGCGCGCGATCTTGCGCTTGCGCGTGATCATTTCCGGAAAGCCGCGGACGCTGGCCACCTCCAGGCGAAACGGATCCTGATCGCGCTCCTGGCCAATGGGACGACGGGCGGCAGCGACTGGCAAGCTGCGATGCAAAGGCTTCAGGAGTTAAAATCGTCCGGCGACGCGCAAGCCGCCCGCCAAGTCGAGTTGCTCGGCCTTATGGACCTCGGTGCGGAAGGCGATCCTCGGAGCGCTTTTGAAGGAGACCGTCTAAGCGACCGGCCTGAAGTCACCTTGTTCGACGGCCTCTTCACTGAGGCCGAGCGGCGTTACCTGATGGATGCCGCACTTCCTGCCTATCGTCCGGCGACGGTCGGTCATGTCGCGGGCGGGCACGCTCGGCAAATCGTCCAGCAGGTTCGGACGTGCGACGTGGCCGCCTTTCCGTGGATCGCGGAGGACCCCGTCATTCATGCACTCAACAGGCGCATCGCGGCGGCCGCGGGCGTTGCCGTTGAGACGGGCGAGCCGCTGCAGATCCTGCGCTATCGGCCGGGGCAGGAATTCAAGCCGCACCGGGATTCGACCGAGGATACGGAGAACCAGCGGGTCCTCACGATGCTCGTTTATCTCAATGACGCCTACACCGGTGGCGAGACGCTGTTCCTGAGCAACGACCTGAAGGTTCGCGGGAAGGCGGGAGACGGCCTGCTCTTCCGGAACGCCGACGCGAACGGCGTCGCCGATCCGGATTCGTTGCATGCGGGCCTGCCGGTCGAATCCGGCGAGAAGGTCGTCGCTTCCCGCTGGATCCGACAGAAGAGGTTCGGCCCCTCCGCTTAGTAGCGGTAGTGCTCGGGCTTGAACGGCCCCTGCTGCGACACGCCGATGTAGGCGGCCTGCTTTTCGCTGAGCTCCGTCAGGTGCACGCCCAGCTTGCCGAGGTGAAGGCGCGCGACCTTCTCGTCGAGGTGCTTCGGCAGGACGTAGACGTCGTTCTTGTACTGGTCCGACTTCGTCCACAGCTCGATCTGCGCCAGCACCTGATTGGTGAAGGACGAGGACATCACGAAGCTCGGGTGGCCGGTGGCGTTGCCGAGGTTCACGAGGCGGCCCTTCGACAGCACGATGATGCGCTTGCCGTCCGGGAATTCGACCTCGTCGACCTGCGGCTTGATCTCGGTCCACTTCATGTTGGCCAGCGCACCGATCTGAATCTCGCTGTCGAAGTGGCCGATATTCGAAACGATCGCCATGTCCTTCATCGCGCGCATGTGCTCGAGCGTGATGACGTCCATGTTGCCGGTCGCGGTGACGAAGATGTCGGCGCGCGGAGCGGCCTCTTCCATCGTCACAACCTCATAGCCTTCCATCGCGGCCTGGAGCGCGCAGATCGGATCGACCTCGGTTACGATGACGCGGGCGCCGCCGTTGCGAAGCGATGCGGCCGAGCCCTTGCCGACATCGCCGAAGCCGGCGACGCAAGCGACCTTGCCGGCAAGCATGACGTCGGTCGCCCGGCGGATGGCGTCGACCAGAGACTCCTTACAGCCGTACAGATTGTCGAACTTCGACTTGGTGACGCTGTCGTTGACGTTGATCGCCGGGAACGGGAGCTTGCCCTTCTTGGCAAGGTCATAGAGCCGGTGGACGCCGGTGGTCGTCTCTTCCGACACGCCTTTGATCGTCTCGACGGTCTTGGTGAGGTAGCCCGGACGCTCACCCAGGAAGCGCTTCAGCGTCGCGGCAAAAATCTCTTCTTCCTCGTTCGACGGCGTAAAAAGCTCCTCGCCGCCTTCGACGCGGGCGCCCCAGAGCGCGAACATCGTGGCGTCGCCGCCATCGTCGAGGATCATGTTGCAGGTCGTATCGCGGCCCCAGTCGAAGATGCGGACGACGTAATCCCAGTATTCCTCGAGGGTCTCGCCCTTCACCGCGAACACCGGGATGTTGCGCGCGGCGATCGCAGCGGCCGCATGGTCCTGCGTCGAGAAGATGTTGCAGCTCGCCCAGCGCACTTCCGCGCCAAGAGCGATGAGCGTCTCGATCAGGACGGCCGTCTGGATCGTCATGTGCAGCGAGCCGGTGATGCGCGCGCCGCTCAGCGGCTTCGACGCGCCATATTCCTCGCGCAGCGCCATGAGGCCCGGCATTTCGGTCTCGGCAATCTCGATCTCCTTGCGGCCGAAATCGGCAAGGCCGAGGTCCTTCACGACATAATCGTTGAAACGGGTGTCAGCCTGCGTCGCCACGTCGAGTATCTCCGGTTTGTGATGTGCTGATGCGCGTCTTGCGCTCGGCGCTGCCCCTAGCGGGAGCAGAGCGCTAAGGCAAATATAAAGAATTCTTTATATGTATTCTAGGCCGCACCGGTCTCGCTGGAGAGCAGCCGAGGATCGACGCCTTCGGACTTGAATGCCGCAGCCCAGCGCTCGTCGGTCGGCGTGTCGAACAGGATCTTCTTGCTCACGTCGGCCGCGAACCAGCCATGCCTGGTCATCTCCTCGTCGAGCTGCCCGTCGCCCCAGCCCGCATAGCCGAGCGCCGCGATCCATTGGGAAGGCCCCTTGCCCTCCGCGATCGCCTTCAGCACGTCGATCGTGCCGGTCATCGAGAAGGTCGTGCCGTTGGGTCCATTGACCTGCAGCGAGTCCTGTCCGCCCCAATCGGTCGAGTGGAGCACGAAGCCCCTGCCCGGCTCGACAGGCCCGCCGTGATGTACGGCGCGATCCGGAGCCTCGCCCGGATCGATGTCGAGTTGCTGGAGCAGGGTCCGGAATCGCATTCCGGCACGCTTGTGCCCGATGCCGATGCCGACGGCGCCATTTTCATCATGCACGCAAAGAGCGATCACCGCCCGCTCGAAGCGCGGATCGGCCATTCCGGGCATTGCCAACAGCAACTTGCCCGACAGGAAACGCGGCTCATCCATCGAAACGACATTGAGCCGCTGCTTCGGCTGCCGCAACCCTTGAGCGACAGGCCGTGAGGGCTGTAGGGGCATTCACCGAATTGCCTTCAAGGAGACTCCGAATGACCATTTCCGTCGGTGACCGCATCCCGGACGTTCCGATCACGATCGCAACGGCGGATGGACCGGAGCAGACCACCACCAGCGAGTATTTCGGCGGACGGCGCGTCGCCCTCTTCGCGGTCCCCGGCGCATTCACGCCGACCTGCTCCGCGCGCCACCTGCCCTCCTATGTGGAGCGCTCGGGGGAGCTGAAGGGCAAGGGAGTCGACGAGATCGCCTGCATCTCCGTCAACGATGCGTTCGTCATGTCAGCCTGGGGCCAGCGCGACGGATCGCGGGACATCACCATGATCGCGGACGGCAACGGCGCGTTCGCCGAAGCAGTCGGGCTGACCATGGACGGAAGCAAGTTCGGCATGGGCAAGCGCAGCCAGCGCTACTCGATGCTGGTCAATGACGGCGTGGTCGAGCAGCTGAACGTCGAAGCTCCCGGCGAGTATCGCGCATCGAGCGCAGAGACCCTGCTCGAGCAACTTTAACGGCGCGTCGCTTCGTCGCCTCTCCTCACCGCTGGACCGAAACATCACTCGGTCCAGCGCGTTGAAAACCCAACGAAAACGAGGAGGACCATAATGGCGAGAAACAATAATCGTAGCCGCAACAACAATCCGTCGGGCCGCAACCAGTACAGTAGCGACTGGATGAGCACCGTGAAGGAGCGTCCGATCGCAGCCGCGGCGGTCGCCGCAGCGTCGGTCGGTGCCGGCGTATTCCTCTGGTCGAAGCGCAACGCTCTCAGCGAGCAAATGAGCAATCTCAGCAGCCAGATTAGCGACTGGACCGAGAGCATGCGCTCCGGCAGCGACGACGAGTTCGAGATGGCAAGCGCGGGCGACAGCTCTCCTTCCGGCGCGGCGAGCGGAAGCACGTCGGCACGGACGTCGCGCTCGACGGGTTCGCGCCCGACCAGCACGCGAGGCGGCAACCGGTCGAACCGCGGCATGAGCGAAACCGGGGGCGGCAACGCCTCGCTCGGCGCGCACACGGGCTCGGGGTCGGGCTCGGCTTCCTAAAACCGGACTAATCCGAGTAACGAAGGGGCGCCGGGAGGCGCCCCTTTTTCATTCTACCAACCGCACTGCTTCCCGCGGTTCTGCTCTTCCAGCCAACGCTGAAGCGGAGCGAAATATTCGAGCATCGGCTTGCCTGACATTTCGCGCGAGCCGGTGAAGGCCTGCAGCGCATCCGGCCACGGGTGCGACGCACCCATCGCCAGCATCTGGTTCAGCCGCTGGCCGACCTCCTTGTTCCCGTAGAAGCTGCAGCGGTGAAGCGGCCCTTTCCAGCCCGACATATCGCAAGCGGCCTTGTAGAACTGGAACTGCAGGATGCGGGCGAGGAAGTAACGCGCGTAGGGCGTGTTTCCGGGGATGTGGAACTTGGCGCCCGGGTCGAAGTCGGCCTCGGTGCGCTCCACCGGCGGTACGATGCCCTGATACTGCTGCCGTAGGTCCGTCCAACCCTTCTCATAGCCCGTCGACGGGATCGATCCGTCGAACACGCCCCAGCGCCATTTGTCCACGAGCAAGCCGAACGGAAGGAACGCGACCTTGTCCATGGCCTGCCGCAGCAGAAGGCCGATGTCCTTGTCGGCCGACGGCACCTTGCTGCGGTCGAGCAGTCCGATCTGCACCAGATATTCCGGCGTCACGGAGAGCGCGATGAAGTCGCCAATCGCTTCGTGGAACCCGTCGTTCGCACCGTTCAGATAGAGATACGGCTGCTTGTTGTAGGCGCGCTGATAGAAGTTGTGGCCGAGCTCGTGGTGGATGGTGACGAAGTCGTCGGCATTCACCCGCGTGCACATCTTGATGCGCAGGTCGTCGACATTGTTCAGGTCCCAGGCCGAGGCGTGACAGATGACCTCACGGTCGCGCGGACGCGTGATTTGCGAGCGGGTCCAGAAGCTGTCGGGAAGCGGCGCGAAGCCCAACGAAGTGTAGAAGCGCTCGCCGGCCTTCACCATTTCCACCGGCGTGTAGCCTTTGGCCTTGAGCAGGTCCTCGAGATTGTAGCCGATGTCGCCCGACCCTTTCGGCGCGACGACGTCATAGATGTTGCCCCACTCCTGCGCCCACATGTTGCCGAGCAGGTCGGCGCGGATCGGGCCCGTCTTGGGCTGCACGGCCTCGCCGTACTTCTGGTTGAGCTTGGTGCGCGTGTAGCAGTGAAGCTGGTCGTAAAGCGGCTTCATCTCCGCCCACAGCCGGTCGTACATCGCGGAGAATTCCTCCGGCGTCATGTCGTACTGGCTGCGCCACATGGCGCCGGTGTCGGCATAGCCGAGCTCCTTGGCCCCCTGGTTCGCGATCTCGACCATCTGGGTATAGTCGCCGCGCATCGGACGACCGACATTGGTGTGCCAGCTCGTCCAGACCTCCTTGGTCTTCGCCGGGTCGCGCAGCGTTCCCATGCGCTCCTCGGCCTCGTCGCCGGTGATCGTCTTGCCGTCCAGGGACGCGCGGCCCTTGCCGTAGGTCGACTGCAGCCGCGTCGTGATGTCGTTCAGCTGAGCGGCCGCGCCCGGCGTGCTCGGCGCCGCAAGAACTAGGGCGCCGCGCAGGATGTTGAGCTTGCGGGCCGTGTCGGGATCGAGACCCGCGACCTTCGCATACTCGGCAGCCTGCTTGGCGTACTTCACGCCCTTCTCGGTGCCGATCGTTCCGAAATAGGCGGCGAGCGCGTCGGTATCGTCGGTGATGTAGGTCGCGTTCACCCATTGGGCGCGTCCGCCGATCACGCTGAGCTCGAACAGGTCCTTCTCGACATCCGCGATGAACTGGCGCGCACCGTCGGGAGTCGCCGGATAGGGCAGCGCGTCGGAGCTCGCCGCAGCAGGCGCTGCCGCGGGTGCGGGCGCCCCTTCCACAGTCGGAGCCGACACGTTGGTGGCACAACCCGCAAGGGCCAGAGCCGCAAACGAAACGCTACAGGCAAACTTCATCACAGCTGATTTCTCCCCTGAATTCCGATGACAAGCACGGATGCAGCGCGACTGGAACGGGCCAGCCCATTTCGTCAAGCGGCAGCGATGTTTCGTCAGGCGGCGAGGAAGCGGGCGATCGCCTCGCCGAGCTCCGGTTTCGTCACCGAGCTCATGTGCGTCCCCGGAATCTCCTCATAGGTCGCATTCGGAAGCATGGCCGCTAGCTCGCGCGCCGAACCATTGTCCTCATCCTCGCTTCCGCAGACCACCAGCGTGGGCATTGCGAAGGACGCGATTGCCCGCTGCGGATCGGGATGGTCTCCAAGGCCCTTGAGCAAAAGTGCCGCCGCCTCGAGGTCGATCTTCATCGTCCGCATGAACTGCACCGACAACCAGTGCGGATCGCCGCGCGGCGTGTCGTGGAAATGATGGATTGCATGGAGGAAGAAGTGGGAACGGCGCTCCCAGTTCGTGAGGACGTCGACCCCGGTACCCGCCAAGATCGCGCGGCGCGGCGTCATTCCGCTGCTGACGGCGTCGATCGTCGTTCGGGCTCCAAGGGAAAAGCCGCCGAGATCGAAGTCGCTTAGTCCTAGAAGCGCGATCAGATCCCTGAGGTCTCGCACGAGAATATCCGAGGGGTAGTTGGCTGGGTCGTGCGGCTTACCGCTCTGACCGTGCGCTCGTAGGTCCGGCATGATCACGCGGAAGCCTTCGCTCGCAATTCGGTCGGCGTGCCCGAACTTGATCCAGTTCATCTCCGCGCTGGAAAACAGCCCATGCAGAAGGATCACTGTCCTTCCCTCCCCAACCTCATGATAGGCGAGCTGGACCCCGTCCGATGCGTTCCAGAAATGAAGTGTCGGTTCGGCCATGGACTCGCGAAATGTCAGCCGGGCCATTCCATTGCAACGCGGAATTGGTACAGTCTGTCTTCGATGACCAGCCGATGGAAAGCTTTGCCGAGCGCCGCGTTATGCGTGCGTGTTCGGATGTATCGGTAGTATCACCAGTTTGCGTGCCTTGACCGCATTGGCGTTGATCGCGGCTGCGTTACCCGCTTCGTCGGCCGTTGCGGCGGGGCCCATGACTCAGCCCCTGCGTTTCTTCGAAGGGCGGACGGAAATCGTCAGCATCGTGAAGGTGGTGATGAAGAAGCCATACCGGTCGCGAACGATCGGCCGCGGCCAAATTCTTCCGGACGGCTCACTATCGCTTGTCCAGCAGGTCAATGAGGACGGGCAGCCGCCTCACCAGCGCACTTGGCGGATCAAGCAAACCGGGCCCGGCAAGTTCACCGGCACCATGTCGGAGGCTGTGGGGCCGGTTACTGTCGAGGAAGCTGGAAACCAGTTCCGCTTCAAGTTCCGGATGAAGGGCAGCCTGTCGGTCGAGCAATGGGTGACGCCGCAGGCCGATGGACGCACGGCCCAGAGCAAGATCACGGTGAAGAAGTACGGGATGCGCGTGGCTAGTTCCGACGGGACGATCAGAAAGCTCTGATCAAGCCGGACAGAGCGACGCTCTCAGCTCACGGTCCTCCAGCGCCTTGCCGGCGCCCAATGCTACGCACCTCAACGGACTTTCGGCGATGCGCACCGGGAGGCCGACCTCGTCCGCCAGGAGCAGGTCGATATTCCTCAGCAGAGACCCTCCGCCAGTCATGGTGATGCCCTGGTCGATGACGTCGGCCGCGATTTCGGGCTCGGTGTGCTCGAGGGCGTCGGCGACCGCCTGCACGATCTGGTAGACGGGCTCGTGCAGCGCCTCGGCGATCTCCGCCTGGCTGAGGCTGATTTCCATAGGGCGACCTACCGCGACATCGCGGCCCGACACCATGCCCATGATGTGCATGCTCTCGGGCGTCGCGAGCGCGGAACCGATCTCCTTCTTGATCCGCTCGGCCGTACCCGGTCCGATCAGCAGATTGTATTTCCTGCGGACGTAAGCGGCGATGGCCTCATCCATCTTGTCTCCGCCGACGCGGACGGAGGTGCTGTAGGTCAGACCCCTCAGCGAGATGATGCCGACCTCGGTGGTGCCGCCGCCGATGTCGACCACCATCGATCCAATTGGGTCGGACACCGGAAGGCCCGCCCCGATCGCCGCAGCCATCGGCTCCTCCACCAGCCAGACTTCGCGACCTCCGGCGTTGAACGCCGCCGCCCGGATCGCTCGTCGTTCAACCGGCGTAGATCCTGACGGGACGCAGATCACGATCTCCGGCCCCCGCGACAGCCGCGAATGAGCGCCGCCCGCTTTTTCGATGAAATATTTGATCATCTCCTCAGCAACTACGAGGTCGGTGATCACTCCGTCGGTCAGCGGCCGATAAGTCTCGATGTTGTCGGGTGTCTTGCCCATCAACACCTTGGCGTCGCTTCCCACGGCGCGCACGCGCTGAACTCCGTTCACCAGTTCGATGGCGACGACCGACGGCTCATCGACGACAATGCCCTCACCCGGGACATAGACGAGCGTGTTCGCCGTCCCCAAGTCCATGGCCATGTCGCGGGTGCCCAACGATCCGAAGAAATGGAAATCCATGAGCGACCGTCCCGACTGGTTGGACTCGTGACTTCGCGCGGCCCAGACCGCTTGGGCATCGGCAAATACGCTGATTTTTCAGATAAGTAAGGGGCTCAGCCCATTATTCCGGCACTTTGCCCGTCGCTCCGACCCATTTGTCGACCAGTTTCTGGTAGTCCTGGGTCCGCATCTCCGGCAGGCCTTCGGTGTTGAGCCAGGCCCGGTGGATGCTTTCCGCGCCGAAGTGATGCTTCGGCTTGAACCGTGACGGATCGTCGAAGCTGGCGACGGTCAGGTCCATGTTCTCGCTGCCTTCCTTGAAGCGGAAGCCGAACGAGGTCCCGCATTCCCGGCAGTAGGAACGCATGGCGATGGGAGAGCTGTCGTACCAGTCGGGCTCGTGCGTCCACTGGACGTCCGCCTGCTTCACGCTCTTGAAGGCGATCGAGACGGAGCCGGTCGCCTTCTGGCACATACGGCAGTGACAAAGGTAGGCTTCGTCGTCGCTGATCTTCGCGGTGTATCGTACTCGGCCACAAGCGCAGCCTCCGGTCATCTCGCCAGCCAAATCATCCTCCCTTGGAGCCGCGCCATTTGCCCGGCTAAGGGATGGCATGTCCAGCGCACCGAGCCCCGAAGAGATCTGGAAGGATGCGCGCTGGCTGGCCCAAGCCGTCGATCCGCGCGCGGGGCTGGTCCGGGTCGTCGAAATGACCCCGGAGGCCTATCGCGATGCGAGCTTCCTCGACGACCGGATGCTGCAGCAGCCGCGGACAACGCACCTGTTGCCTTGGAGCGAGGTCGCGAGTTCGTCTCCAGCGGATGCGCGAGCCGACGCGCGCTGGATATTCCACATCGGCCATGTAGGGTCGACGCTGATCGCGCGCTTGCTGGGAGAGCTGGAAAGTGTGCTGTCGGTGCGCGAGCCGCGCTCTCTGCGAGACCTCGCCTTCTTCCCGCGGGCAGTGCGCGCGCCGTTCGTTCCGACGGTTCGCGCCCTCCATTCCCGCACATTCGGATCGGGCCAGACAGCGGTGGTAAAGGCCACAAGCTTCGTCAGCGAGATCGCGTCCGAGCTGATACCCGACGAGAGTCGCGCCCTATATCTCTACGCGACGCCGCATTCGTACATCGCGGGGATTCTCGCCGGCGAGAATTCGCGAGCGGAGCTAAGCGCACTCGCCGAGACTCGCCGCCAGCGGCTCGCCAGCCGCGCAATCAGCCTGCCCGATGCTCGCAGCGAAGCAGATCTCGCTGCCGCTGCATGGGCCTGCGAGATGACGGCGCTGACGGCCGCGGACGGACCGAAAGTCCTATGGGCCGATTTCGACCAGGCATTGTCAGACATGGAAGGTTCGCTGAGGCGTTTTGCCGATTTCCTGAATCTGGACGCGAAAGCTCAGTTCCTCTCCCAAATCGCCAACGGGCCGCTCATGCGGCGCTACTCCAAGGCGACGGAGTACGAATACAGCCCGCAGCTTCGCCGCGACTTGCTGAGCGAGGCCGCCGGCCGGCACGCGTCCGACATCGAAACCGCGCTTGCCATGCTCGACCGGGCGTCCGAAACAGCGCCCTTGCTTCGGAAAGCCCTCGATCGGGCACAGGCGGAGAGCTGAATGTATCGAGTGCTGGACATCCTATCGCCGCAGGAAATTGCGGAATGCCGGCAGATCGCGGCGACCGCGCCTTTCGTCGACGGCAAGATCAGCAACCCGCACAACAAGGCCAAGCAGAACGAGCAGTTGCACGAGCAGCAGGCTTATCAGCGCAGCGCCAAGATCGTCCTGGACGCAATGCTGCGAAGCGAGGAATTCCACGAATTCGCCTTCCCGGTGCAGGTCGCTCCCCCGCTACTCACCCGATACAAGCCGGGGATGCATTACGGCGCCCATGCCGACGCGGCCTACCTGAAGTTGCAGCACGGGACGGTGCGCAGCGACCTCAGCTGCACCATCTTCCTCAACGAGCCGGAGACGTACGAGGGCGGCTCGCTCCACATCCGGCTGGCCGATGCGAGCATCCGGTTCAAGCTCCAGCCCGGGCAGGCAATCGTCTATCCGTCGGACACTCTGCACGAAGTCGAGTCCGTCACGAGCGGCGAGCGGCTGGTCGCGATCACCTTCATCCAGAGCCGCGTGAAGGACCCTTTCCACCGGAATATGCTGTTCGAGCTTAACGAGGTTGCAGCCTTGGAGGGCAACAACATGAGCCAGGAAAATTTCAGCCGGATGCAGCTGATTCAGGCGAACCTGCTGCGCTACTGGGGCGACCAGCCTTAGGCTTAGGCGGCCTTCTGCAGGTGTTTGCGTCCTAGCAGCTCGGCAATCTGCACCGCGTTCAACGCTGCGCCCTTGCGAAGATTGTCGCTGACCACCCACAAGCTGAGGCCGTTCTCGACGGTCGGATCCTCACGGATACGGGACACGTAGGTCGCATATTCGCCCACGGCCTCGATCGGGGTAACGTAGCCGCCCGGCTCGCGCTTATCGACGACCATCAGGCCCGGCGCCTCGCGCAGAATGTCGCGAGCCTCGTCGGCTGAGATCTCGTTCTCGAACTCGATGTTCACAGCCTCGCTGTGTCCGACGAACACGGGCACGCGCACGCAGGTCGCGGTCAGCTTGATCTTCGAGTCGAGGATCTTCTTGGTCTCGACGACCATCTTCCACTCTTCCTTCGTCGAGCCGTCGTCCAGAAAGGTGTCGATGTGCGGTATGACGTTGAAGGCGATCTGCTTGGAGAAGTGATGCGGCTCGTTCGCGTCGCCCACGAAGATGTTGCGCGACTGCTCGAACAGTTCGTCCATGCCGGCCTTTCCGGCGCCCGACACGGACTGGTAGGTCGCCACCACGACGCGCTTGATCTTCGCGGCATCGTGAAGCGGCTTGAGAGCGACGACGAGCTGCGCGGTCGAGCAGTTGGGGTTCGCGATGATGTTCTTCTTGGTGTAGCCCGCGATGGCCTCGGCATTCACTTCCGGCACGATCAGCGGCACGTCCGGGTCCATCCGGTACAGCGAGCTGTTGTCGATGACCGTGCAGCCGGACTGAGCCGCACGCGGCGCGTGCACCTTGGTGACCTCGGATCCCGCGGCGAACAGGGCAATGTCCCAGCCGGTGAAGTCGAAATGTTCGAGGTTCTTGACCTTGAGCTCCACGCCGCTGTCGCCGAAGTCGATCACATCACCCGTCGAGCGTGCCGACGCCACCGCAGCGATCTCGTCGATCGGGAATTGACGCTCCGCGAGAATGTTCAGCATCTCGCGCCCGACATTGCCCGTCGCGCCTACGACTGCGACCCGATAACCCATTTCGTCCTCCGTTTCGCCGACGCACCTAGTGCACGCGGGTGGATTAACCAAGTGTCGGGATCCCAAATAATTTGATATGCAATGGGTCCAAGCGACGCGCCCCGCGCAGATCGCGAGACGCGCCCTTTCTGGTGAAGGGAGGTCCTCGTGCCTGCGACTACCGTATCCGCGTCCCGCTCAACCGCCTCTTCAGACATTGCTGTTCGCAAGATCAGCTGGGATGACGCCCGCGCCGCTCTTCGTGAAGGCTGGGGCGATTTCATGGAGATGCGCGGCGACCTGATCTTCGTCGGCCTGCTTTATCCCTTGATCGGCGTCGTCGCCGCGACGGCGATCATCGGCGGCGCCTTGCTTCCATTGCTCTTCCCGATTGTCGCCGGGATCGCCTTTCTGGGCCCAGTAGCAGCGATCGGATTCTACGAGATGGCTCGCCGCCGCGAGCAAGGCCTTCAGTCCAACTGGCAGCATTTCTTCGACGTCCGAAGGCGGCCCGCAGCCGATGATATCGCCAGCGTGGCAGGGTTGCTTTTGACCGTCTTTGCCGCGTGGCTGATTGTAGCAGGCGTGCTCTACGTCGCCCTTTGGGGCTTCTGGGCGCCGCCGTGGCTGACCGAGTTCGTCTGGTACTCGCCCCACTCCCTCAGCGAGTTCGTGCGCCGGCTGTTCACGACACCCGAGGGTTGGGCCCTGATCATCCTCGGCAATGCGATCGGCTTCGCCTTCGCGGCTTTGGTGCTCGCGATCAGCGTCGTGTCCTTGCCGATGCTCGTCGACTGCAACGTCAGCGCGTCGGAAGCCGTCTCGACGTCATGGCGCGCCGCACGCACCAACCCCGGCGTAATGCTACGCTGGGGTTTGACGGTGGCAGCGCTTCTCGTGGTCGGCTCGATCCCGCTCTTCATCGGGCTCGCAGCCGTGCTGCCATGGCTCGGCTATGCGACCTGGCATTTGTACACGAAGCTGGTGGATCGCAGCTCGATACGAGCGAGCTGCGAGTAGAGCTCAGGCGCCCTGCGTCTCAGTGTGGCGCGTGTCGCGGCGCTCGGCGATGCGAGCCGACTTGCCGCGGCGGCCACGGAGGTAGTAGAGCTTCGCGCGGCGGACGACGCCGCGGCGGACGACCTCGATCGAATCGATCGCGGGTGAATAGAGCGGGAAGACGCGCTCGACGCCTTCGCCGAAGCTGATCTTGCGGACGGTGAAGCTGGATCCGACGCCCTTGTTCGAACGGGCGATGCAAACGCCTTCGAACGCCTGGACGCGGCTGCGGTCGCCTTCGACGACCTTCACGCCGACGCGCAGCGTGTCGCCGGGGCGAAATTCGGGGACCTTCTTGTCAGCGGTAAGCGCTTCGATGGCTTCGCGCTCAAGAGTCTCGATCAGGTTCATTTCTTACTCGCTCTATCTTCACGCTGCGCGCCAGAGGGCGGTGCCTGCGATGCGCCCCCGTGGCGCTCGATCAGGTCCGGCCGCCTTAGCCGTGTATCTTCGATCGCTCTTGCGTGTCTCCACGCGGCAATCTTCGCATGATCCCCCGACCGCAGCACTTCGGGGATCGTGCGCCCTTCCCATGTTACTGGTCGGGTATAGTGCGGATATTCGAGTAGCCCCGCTTCGAAGCTCTCCTCCTCACCGCTGGAGGCCGCGCCCATTACCCCGGGAAGCAGCCTCACGCAAGCATCCAGGATCACCATGGCGCCAAGTTCTCCGCCGGAGAGCACGTAATCGCCGATCGAGACCGGTTCGATGGACCGCGCTTCGAAGATTCGCTCGTCGAATCCCTCGAAGCGGCCACAAAGGAGAATGACCCCCTCGCCCGCCGCCAGTTCCCGCACGCGCTGCTGGCTCAGCGGCGCCCCGCGCGGCGTCAGCGCCAGGATCGGCCGGCCATCGGCGACCCTGTCCACCGCGGCCGCCAGCACGTCCGGCTTCAGGACCATCCCGGCTCCGCCGCCGGCGGGCGTATCGTCCACGCTCCGGTGCTTGTCCGTGGCGAAGTCGCGGATCTGGACCGTATCGAGCGACCAGGTCCCTTCGCCGAGGGCCCTCCCCGCCAGGCTGACGCCCAGCGGCCCAGGAAACATCTCCGGGTAAAGCGTCAGGACGGTCGCTGCGAAAGCCATGCGCGCGGGCTAGTCGGGAACTGTGGCCGCGACAATCCATTGGGCCGCAGATGGACGAACCTCTCGACTGCCTGATCATCGGTGGTGGCCCGGCCGGGTTGACCGCGGCGATCTACCTCGCCCGCTTCCACCTCGACATCTTGGTGGTCGACGCCGCCAAGAGCCGCGCTTCTTGGATCCCTTGCACGCGCAACGTGTCGGGCTTCCCCGACGGCATCAACGGGAACGAGCTGCTGCAGCGGATGCGCGATCACGCCTGCAAATATGGCGCGAAGGTCGTCACGGAGTTCGTCACCAAGCTCGAACGCGACGAAACGACCGGGCTGTTTACGGCGACCTGGGGCTCCGGCTCCGCGACAGCGGGGACCGTGCTGATCGCGACGGGAGTCACCAATCGCCGCCCGCCGATGGACGAGGAGCTTCATGACGAGGCGCTATCGCGCGGGCTCGTTCGCTACTGCCCCATCTGCGACGGCTACGAAGTCACCGACAAGAAGGTGGGCGTCATCGGCAGCGACAGCCACGGCGTCGCCGAGGCCCTGTTCATCCGCAGCTTCACCGCCGACGTGACGCTGATCGCGCCGGACAAGTCGCTTCGGCTGAAGCCCGAGGACCAGGAGAAATTGAAAGAAGCCGGCGTGGACTGCGTCGATGGGCCCGCACAGGCGGCCGCCATCTCGCACGATCACATCGTCGTCGACACCGCCGAGGGGCACTATACCTTCGACAGCATCTATCCCGCGCTCGGCAGCGATACGCACACGCAGCTTGCAAAGATGGTCGGCGCGGACCTTTCGAACGACGCATGCATCAAGGTGGACAGTCACCAGCGCACCAGTGTCCCTGGGCTATACGCTGCGGGCGACGTGGTCATCGGGCTGGACCAGATCAGCCATGCGATGGGCGAAGGCGGGGTCGCCGCAACGACCATCCGGAACGATCTTTATGCGAAGGAGCCGCGCTGGCGTGAGCCGCCGGCGGAAATGGATGAAGCCGCCAGCGGCAGCTAGGCGAGGAATTCGGGATCGATCACGATCCGATCGCCTTCCAGATCGGCGATGCCTTGCCTGTAAGAGATGAGCGACTTGCGACCGTTCGGAAGCTCGACCTCGAGCAGGTCGCCTGCGCCGAAGTTCTCGACTGACGCGACCGTCCCAGCCGCCTGCCCGTCGCGATCGACACAGGGCATTCCGATCAGGTCTGCGTGGTAATATTCGCCCTCTTCGAGCGGCGGGAGAGCGGAGCGGTCGACCTCGACCAGCTGGCCGCGAAGCGCCTCGGCCGCTGAACGATCACCGATGCCTTCGAAGCGCGCGACGGCCGTCTTCCCGCCTTCGCGTACCGAGAGCAGGCGGCGCTCGGCGTCACCTACGAACACAATCTTGTGGGAGGCGAGGCTCGCTGCGCTGTCACTGAACAGCTTCAAGCGAACCTCGCCCTTCACGCCATGCGCGCCGGCCACTGCGGCGAGTGCGACGCGCTTTTCGGTCATGGGACCGAGTTAGGCCTGCTCGGCCTTCTCGGCGCCCTCGGCCGGAGCGTCCTCAGCGGCGCCCTCGGCGGGCTCTTCAGCGGACACGCCCTCGGCTTCGGCCGTCGGCTGCTCAGCCGTCTCGGCGCCCTCAGCCGGAGCGTCCTCGACCGAACCCTCGGCCGGCTCAGACGAAGACTCTGCAGCCTGAGTTTCCTCGGCAGCGGGGGTCTCCTCGGCCGTGGCTTCGGCAACCTGCTCGGCTTCAGGAGTCGGCTCGGCAGTGGCAGCCTCGACTTCCGCGGCGACGACAGCTTCGGCCTCGGCGGCTTCGTCGGCGGTGGCGACGGGCTCTTCGGCCGGAGCAGCCGCGGCTTCAGCGGCCTCGGCAGCCTTGGTCGCACGCTCCTCGGCGCGCTCCTTGGCCTTCTCGCCCGGCTCCGCCTTCTTAGGGTTGTTGCGAGCCGGACGCTCCTTCAGGCCGGCGGCATCGAGGAAGCGCAGGACGCGGTCCGACGGCTGCGCGCCGACCGACAGCCAATGGGTGATGCGGTCGTTGTCGAGCTTCACGCGCTCCGGCGAATCCTTCGCCAGCAGCGGGTTGTAGGTGCCGACCTTCTCGATGAAGCGGCCGTCGCGCGCATTACGGCTGTCGGCCACGACGATGCGATAATAGGGACGCTTCTTGGACCCGCCACGGGCCAGACGAATTGCTACTGCCATGTCTTCTATCCTTCTTCTAAACGCTTTTATTTTTTACCGAATTTGTCGAATCCTGGAGGGAGGTTAAACGGCTGGCCGCCGAGGCCGGGCAACGCGGCCCCGCCACCGAACCCGCCTGGCGGCACCGCGCCGGGAGCAAGCCCACCTAGGGCGCCTTCCATTCCACCCGTCCCGAACATCGCGGCGAGCTTGCCGAGCCCGCCCATCTTCTTCAGCCGCTTCATCACCGTGGACATTTCCTGGTGCATCTTGAGCAGCTTGTTCACTTCCTGAACCGTCGTCCCACTGCCCTTGGCAATGCGGATCTTGCGCTTGGCATTGATGACGTCGGGCTTGGCGCGCTCCTTGGCGGTCATGGAGGACAGCATCGCCTCCATGTGGACCAGCGCCTTCGAATCCTGCGCCTTGTCCATCGCGCCCTTCATGCCCTTCATGCCGGGCATCATCCCCGCGAGCGCGCCGAGGCCGCCCATGCGCTGCATCTGGCGAAGCTGCGACCAGAGATCGTCCAGGTCGAACTTGCCCTTGGCCATCTTGGCGGCGAGCTTCTCGGCTTCATCGACCTGGATGGTCTCGGCAGCGCGCTCGACCAGGCTGACGACGTCGCCCATGCCGAGGATGCGGCCGGCGACGCGGTCCGGGTGGAAAGCCTCGAGCTTGTCGAGCGCCTCGCCGACGCCGGCGAACTTGATCGGCTTGCCGGTAACCGCACGCATCGACAGAGCAGCACCACCGCGGGCATCGCCGTCCATGCGGGTCAGCACCACGCCGGTGAGCTCGACCTCACCCGCGAAGCCCTTGGCGACGTTGACCGCGTCCTGGCCCGTCAGGCTATCGACGACGAGAAGGGTTTCGGTCGGGCTCGACGCCTGCGCAACGGCCTTCATCTCGCCCATCAGCGCATCGTCGACGTGCAGGCGGCCTGCCGTATCGAGCAGGACCACGTCATAGGCCTGCAGCTTGGCGGCCTGGATCGCGCGCTTGGCGATGTCGACCGGCTGCTGACCGGCGACGATGGGAAGCGTGTCCACGTTCGTCTGGCGGCCGAGAACCGCGAGCTGCTCCTGCGCGGCCGGACGAGCCACGTCGAGCGAGGCCATCAGAACCCGCTTGCGCTCACGCTCGGTCAGCCGCTTCGCCAGCTTGGCGGTCGTGGTCGTCTTACCGGAACCCTGCAGGCCGACCATCATGATGACGGCTGGCGGCGAAACGTCGAGGTTCAGCTCGGCGGTTTCGGACCCGAGCGTCTCGACGAGGGCATCGTTGACGATCTTGACGACCATCTGGCCCGGCGTGACCGAGCGGATGACTTCCTGGCCGACGGCTTTTTCGGTGACCTTGTCGACGAAGTCGCGGGCCACGGGCAAAGCGACGTCCGCCTCGAGCAGCGCCACGCGCACCTCGCGCATTGCCGCACGCACGTCCGCTTCCGTAAGCGCGCCGCGCCCACGAAGCCGGTCAAAAACACTGCCGAGCCGATCGCTCAGACTGTCGAACATTCACGTCTCCCAAATCGATGTCCGGCCCCATGTGGGGACGCAAAACGCAAAATACGCCGGCGGACGAAACCTCGTCGGCCAGCGTGGATCCTTGGACCCGCACATCGATGTTGTGTCTAAAAGACGGGCGCGCCCTAGCGGATGCGCCTGCCTAAATCAACCAAGCCGCGGCTTTCCCTTCGGAGGCTTGCGCGGGCGCGACGGTCCGCCGCCCGGACCGCGAGGCCCCCTGCCCGGTCCATCGCCCGGACCCTTGCCGTTAGGGTCGCCGCGTGGTCCGCGCGGACGTCGGTCACCCGGAGGACCGCGGCGATCTCCTCCCGGTCGCTGCCGGTCAGGGACGCGGTCCATGGGCCGCGTAGCCTGCATCTGCTGGCGGGGGCCCACTGCGTAGCCCTCCTTCAGAAGCTGCGTAAACGCGGTCCGCGTGCTCTCGGCGATCGCGTCCTGCAGCTGCTTGGGCAGGTCGCCCAGCGTCACATTGGGATGGATCGCCTGAACGTCTCTCAGAAGCTGGTTCGGAAGGCCGCCGGAAGCAGCCTTCAGCGCAGCAACGGCATCGAGCACAGCCGAGAATATGATCGACTGCATCACTTCGTTGGCGGCTCTCTGCATGATTCCTTCAATCGCGGCTGGTGGACTTGCCCTCTGCCCGTCCCTAATTGCCGCTGCAAGTCATGACACGCACCTTCCACAAGATGCACGGCCTCGGGAACGACTTCGTGATCTTCGACGCGCGCGAAGAGCCGCTTGCCATGGACGAGCCGTTGGCCCGCTCCGTGTCGGACCGGAAGACGGGCGTTGGCTGCGATCAGTTGATCGTCCTCGAGAAATCCGGCGTCGCCGATCTGCGCATGCGGATCTGGAACCATGACGGGATCGAGGTCGAAAGCTGCGGCAACGCCTCACGCTGCGTCGTCGCGCTGACCCACGCCAAGACGATCGAGACCGGTGGTGGTCTGGTGACGGGCGAAGAGGATGGCAGCGAGATCGAAGTGTCGCTCGGCGAGCCGCATTTCGAATGGGACCGCGTGCCGCTCACCTATGCCATGCCGACGAACCCCATGCCGATGGCCTGGGGCGAGCTCCAGCATCCGATCGCGCTGAATGTCGGCAACCCGCACGTGGTTTTTTTCGTCGAGAACGCCGAGGGCATCGACCTGGACGAGTTGGGGCCGAGGATCGAGCATGATCCAGTCTTCCCCGACCGCATCAACGTGAATGTCGCGGAGGTGCGGCAGGAAGGCATTCGCCTGCGCACGTGGGAGCGCGGCGCAGGGATCACCCGCGCCTGCGGAACAGGTGCGAGCGCAACTGCCGTCGCAGCGATCCTCACCAAGCGAGTCCAATCGCCGGTAAAGGTGACCATGCGCGGTGGCTCCCTGACGATTTCCTGGGAGCCGGGCCAGCCGATCCGCATGCGTGGCGGCGCAACCTACGTCTTCAAGGGCGAGATCGACCTCGAGGCGCTCGCATGAGCGTCGAGACAATCACGCTCGGCTGCCGCCTGAACTTCGCGGAGAGCGAGACGATCAAGCGGTTGGCCAAGGCGGACGAGGACTGGGTCGTCGTCAACAGTTGCGCGGTTACGAACGAGGCAGTGCGACAGACGCGGCAGGCGATCCGCCAGTCCAGACGCCAGCGCCCGGAGGCCCGCATCCTGGTGACAGGCTGTGCTGCGGAGCTCGATCGCGGGTCCTTCGCGAACATGCCGGAAGTCGATCGTGTCGTTGGAAATGACAACAAGATCGGTAGCCTGGCAATGCTTGCCGCCAAGACGTCACAGGTCGTTCCGGCCGGGTTTCTTGGTCACGTGCGCAGCTTCGTCGCTGTCCAGACCGGTTGTGACCACCGCTGCACCTTCTGCTCGATCTGGCGGGCCCGGGGTCCGAGCCGGTCCCTTTCGTTCGAAGCCATCCGCGATGCGGTGCAACGCGAACTGGATCGCGGCGCGAAGGAGATCGTGCTCACGGGCGTGGACATCACCAGCTACCACTATGATGCCCTTGGCCTTGGCGAGTTGTGCCAGCGCCTCATCGCGACGGTGCCTGACCTTGGGCGCCTGCGCTTGTCGTCGCTCGACAGCATCGAGATTGACGAGCCACTGTTCGAACTGATCGCCGGCGAGCCGCGCCTCATGCCGCACTTCCATCTATCGCTACAGGCGGGCGACGACATGATCCTGAAGCGGATGAAGCGCCGCCACAGCCGTTCCGATGCCGTCCGCATGGTCGAGCGAATCAAGAGCGCGCGCGCGGACGCAACGGTCGGGGCGGACCTGATCGCCGGCTTTCCGACAGAAACCGAGGAAATGGCCCTGAACAGTCTGAAATTGCTGGACGATTGCGACGTGATCGCGGCCCACATCTTTCCCTTCTCGCCACGTCCGAACACGCCGGCCGAGCGCATGCCGCAGCTGGCCCGCGAGGTCGTGAAAGTCCGTGCCGCGCGCCTGAGGCAGGCCGCGTCGGAGCGCCGGACTCGTTGGCTGCGAGGCCTCGTCGGATCCTCTCAGCGAGTGCTGATGGAGAATAACGCCAAGGGCCACAGCGACGGTTTCGCGCCTGTTCGCATCGAGCAATCCTCGCGCGGCGATGCTGGCGTGGCCCGGATGACCGGCCTCGAAGGCGATCACCTGACGGCGGTGTGGGCATGAGTTGGCTCGACCGCCTGCGCGGCGGATTTGCAAAGACTGCGGAACGGGTCGCCGACAACCTCACGGGTCTGACGAGCCGGGCGGCGCTCGATACGGCGACCCTCGACGACATCGAGGAAGCGCTGATCGCGTCGGATCTTGGTCCGGAAGCGTCGCATCGCATCCGTGAAGCCATTGCGCGCCAGAAGTTCGAGCGGCTCGACGAGCGTGGGCTGCGAACTATCCTCGCCGAGGAAATCGAAAAGATCCTCACGCCAGTCGCCAAGCCTATGGAAGTCTGGGGTTTTCCCCGCCCTCACGTGCTGCTTGTCATTGGCGTCAACGGCTCCGGCAAGACGACCACGATCGGCAAGCTTGGCCACTGGCTGAAGGAGCAGGACTACGGTGTCCTGCTGGCAGCGGGCGATACCTTCCGCGCCGCCGCAATCGAGCAACTCAACATATGGGGCGACCGCATCGGCGCGCCGGTGATCTCCGGCAAGGAAGGCGGCGACGCTGCCGGCATCGTCTTCGATGGCGTGAAGCAGGCGACCGCGCAGGGCATCGACGTGCTGATCGTCGACACGGCTGGGCGCCTTCAGAACAAGTCGCACCTGATGGAGGAGCTGTCGAAGATCCGCCGCGTGCTGGGACGGCTCAATCCGGAGGCTCCTCACGACGTGCTGCTGGTCCTAGACGCCACCACCGGCCAGAACGCGCTTGCGCAGGTCGAGGTGTTCCGTGAAACCGCGGGAGTGACAGGCCTGATCATGACCAAGCTCGACGGCACCGCGCGCGGCGGCGTGCTCGTGGCGGCCGCCGAAAAGTTCGGTCTGCCCATCTACGCGATCGGCGTCGGCGAGAAGGCGGACGATCTCCGCCCCTTCGATCCTCGTGCGGTGGCGCGGGCTATCGCTGGACTTCCACCGGAATGAGCGAACTCGACAAATCCCGCGAGGAGCCGACGGGCGGCGCGCGTCTGCTGATCGATTTCGGTCCGCTGCTGGTCTTCTTCCTGGCGAATTTCTTCGCGCCCGTCCCGGGGCCGATCAAGATCTTCTACGCCACCGGCGCCTTCATGATCGCGATGATCGCGGCGATGCTTTTTTCCCAGATCCGCTTCGGCAAGATCTCGCCGATGCTCTGGTTCTCGGGCCTGATGGTCGTGGTGATGGGCGGGATCACGATCTGGCTGCACGACGAGACGTTCATCAAGATCAAGCCGACGCTCTACTACACGCTGATCGCCGCAATTCTAGGCTTCGGGCTGTATACCGGCCGTCCGCTGCTGAAAGCGGTGCTCGGAAGCACCTATCCTGGCCTGGATGAGGAAGGCTGGAAGAAGCTGACGCGCAACTGGGCCCTGTTCTTCGTCTGCATGGCGATCCTGAACGAAGCTGTCTGGCGGAACACGACCACGAACTTCTGGGTCGGGTTCAAGCTTTGGGGAGCCATCCCCCTCACCTTCCTCTTCGCCATCGCCAACGTCCCGATGCTGATTAAGCACGGAATGAACCTCACCGACGCAAAGCCCGCGGAGCCCGGGCCGGTCGAATGAGCGATCCGGTCCTTTCGATCCGCGGGCTGACCAAGGTCTATCCCAGCGGCACGGAGGCTCTGAAGCCGCTGGACCTCGACATTCGCCGCGGGGAGATCTTCGCGCTGCTCGGGCCGAACGGCGCCGGCAAGACGACGATGATCAGCATCGTCTGCGGCATCGTCAACGCGACCTCAGGAGAGGTGCTGGTCGACGGCAAGAACTGGCAACGCAACTATCGCGAAACGCGCAAGCGGATCGGCCTCGTCCCGCAAGAGCTGACGATGGACGTTTTCGAGCCGCTGATCAGCACCGTCAGCTTCAGCCGCGAGCTTTTCGGCCGCCGCCCCGACCCGAAGCGTATCGAGGAAATCCTTCGTGAACTGTCGCTTTGGGACAAGCGCAAGACCATCCTGAAGGAGCTGTCGGGCGGCATGAAGCGCCGCGTCATGATCGCCAAGGCACTCGCCCACGATCCCGACATCCTTTTCCTCGACGAACCCACGGCCGGCGTCGACGTCGAGCTCCGGCGCGACATGTGGAACATGGTCCGCCGTCTCCGCGAGAACGGCACCACGATCATCCTCACCACGCATTACATCGAGGAAGCCGAGGAGATGGCCGACCGGGTGGGCGTCATCAACAAGGGCGAGCTCATCCTGGTCGAAGAAAAGACGGAGCTGATGAAGAAGCTCGGCCGCAAGGTCCTGCATCTGCAGCTTGCCGAACCGTTGAAGGAAGTTCCCGCGACGCTCGGCGAATGGAACCTGAAGCTCAGCGACGACGGCGGGCTGCTGACCTACGAGTTCGATGCGAAGGCCGATCGCACGGGAGTCCCGTCCCTTCTCGCCGCTATGCGTGATGCCGGAGTCGCCTTCAAAGACCTCGACACGCACCAATCCAGCCTGGAGGAAATTTTCGTCGGTCTGATCCACCACAAGAAAGCTGCGGCATGAACTTTCGCGGCGTCTGGGCCATCTACAAGTTCGAGATGCACCGGTTCGCGCGGACGCTGTGGACCGGACTTGCCGTGCCGGTGATCACGACCTCGCTCTACTTCATCGTGTTCGGGTCCGCGATCGGATCGCGCATGAGCGAGATCAACGGGATCGACTACGGCAGCTTCATCGTACCTGGCCTGATGATGCTGTCCCTCTTCACCGAGAGCATCTTCAACGCGAGCTTCGGCATTCACATGCCGCGATTTACCGGGACCATCTACGAGATCCTGTCGGCGCCAATGTCAGCGCTGGAGACGGTGCTCGGCTACGTCGGAGCGGCCGCGAGCAAGGCGATCACGGTCGCGCTGGTCATCTTCGTGACCGCCCACCTGTTCGTCGACGTGCAGGTTAAGCATCCGCTGCTCATGCTGCTCTACCTGCTGCTCGTAGCAGGCACCTTCTGCATGTTCGGCTTCATAGTCGGTATCTGGGCCAAGGGCTTCGAGCAGCTGCAGGTGATTCCGCTGCTGATCGTCACGCCCCTCACCTTCCTCGGCGGCGCCTTCTATTCGATCGACATGCTGAAGGAGCCGTGGCGGTCGATCACGCTCTTCAATCCGATCGTCTACCTGATCAACGGCTTCCGCTGGACCTTCTTCGGGACTGCGGACGTGTCCTTTGGCGCTGCCTTGGCAGCGACGTTCGCCTTCTTCCTGGCCTGCGCAGGCGTAGTCTGGTGGATCTTCCGGACCGGCTACCGCCTCAAGTCGTAGTCTCCGGCTGGCGAGCCGTCTCGCCTTCCTGGTCCGCACGATCCGCGCCATTCCCGTCGAGGTTCTGGGCGACGAAGTCCCAGTTGACGATGTTCGACAGCACCGAGGTCACGAAGCGCGGCCGCTCGTTGCGATAGTCGATGTAATAGGCGTGCTCCCACACATCGAGCGTGAACAGCGGCACCATGCCGTCGTGGACAAGCGGCGTGTCGGCATCGTGCAGCGAGGTGATTTCCAACTGGTCGCGGTCGAGCACGAGCCACGCCCACCCGTTCGAGAAATGGTTCACGGCTTCGTCGCCGAGCTTCTGCAGAAGCTGCTCCGTGCCGCCGAACGCGTCGCTGATCAGGTTCGCCAGACGCCCGCTTGGCTGCTGGCCTTCGGGGCTCAGGCACTGCCAGAAAAAGCTGTGGTTCCAGAGCTGGGCGCTGTTGTTGAACAGCTTGTTCTCACCACCCTGCTTGGCCGCGCGGACGACCTCGACGAGCGAGGCGCCCTGGAGGTCAGGCTTGGCGCCGACGAATTCGTTGGTCTTGTTGACGTAGGCACGGTGATGCTTGCCCCAGTGAAACTCGAGGGTTTCGGCCGAAATATGCGGCGCGAGCGCGTCCTTCGCGTACGGCAGTTCGGGCAGCTGGAAGGCCATGGCGGTCAGTCTCCTTGGGGTGATTTCACCCCAACAACGATGCCGACGCTTAGTCGCTCCACTGTTCATCGCACACGCTTGCGATTCACTGTTTCGGGGCCGTAAGAAGCATTCAACCGCCTCGCGGTCTCAAGGGGGAATGACATGGGCAAATTCTTCGAAAACCTGAATTTCGTGCTGATCGGCGGCCTGGTGCTGGCGATCCTGATCGCGCTGTTTCCAGACAGCGGCTACGCCAACTCGGTCGGCGCAAGCGACCTCTGGCTCGGCATATTCCAGTGGCTGCACGTCTTCTTCGGCATTACCTGGATCGGCCTGCTCTACTATTTCAACTTCGTGCAGATCCCGACGATGCCGACAGTGCCCGCGGAGCTGAAGCCCGGCGTTTCGAAGTACATCGCGCCGAAGGCACTCTTCTACTTCCGCTGGGGCGCTGCCTTCACCGTCCTCACAGGCCTGATCGTTGCCTATCTGTACGGCGAAGAGAAAGCGCTTCTGCTCAACGATCCGGCGAACCGCCTGATCGGTATCGGCATGTGGCTGGCGCTGATCATGGCGTTCAACGTCTGGTTCATCATCTGGCCGAACCAGAAGAAGGCGCTCGGCTTGGTCGAGGCCGACGACGCGACCAAGGCGAAGTCGGCGCGCACCGCGATGATCTTTTCGCGCCTGAACACCCTGCTTTCGATCCCGATGCTGCTGGCCATGACCAACATGCACTAGGGACCGTCAGGCGGCGTCCGTTTCCATCAGCTTGTGCCGCTTCAGCGCATGCCGAAGCTGGTCGTAGCTGAGATTGAGAGCGGACGCCGTCGCGCGCTGGTTGAAGCGATTGGCCGCCAGCGCATTTTGAAGAAGTGCCTTCTCATAGTCCGCGACCGCCGCGCGGAAGTCGCTGGTGCTAGAGGGCGGCGCGGCCGTTGCCGCAGCTGAAACTGGCACCGAGGCGTCTTCTGCCAGCGCGGTCTGCGCAACACTGACGTCGGCATGCGCTTGAAGCGTCTGCGAGGCAGCTGGCGCCCATGGCGAATGAAATGGGTCGAACTGCAAAGCGTCGATGTCACGCTCCGGATCTTCCCAGCGGTAGACGGCGCGCTCCACGACGTTCCGCAGTTCACGGACATTTCCCGGCCAATGGTAGGCCTCCAACTCCGCGACTGCTCGCGGCGAGAACCCGGGCCAATTCGGCCAATCCAGCTCCACAGCCATGCGCCGTCCGAAATGGTCGGTAAGAAGGGGTATATCGTCCTGGCGCGCACGGAGCGGTGGCAAGGTCACCACTTCGAAGGAAAGTCGGTCGAGCAAGTCAGCTCGGAACCGCCCCTTGTCGACGGCGGCCGGAAGGTTCTCGTTGGTGGCCGCGACGATACGAACGTCGACCGAAATCGGCTTCGACGCGCCGATGCGCGTAACTTCCCCATACTCGACGGCGCGCAGCAGGCGATCCTGAGCGGGCATCGACAGAGTACCGAGCTCATCGAGGAACAGTGTGCCGCCATCGGCTTCCTCGAACCTGCCGTGGCGGGTCTTTGCGGCGCCGGTGAAGCTGCCCGCTTCGTGGCCGAACAGCTCGGCTTCGATCAGGCTTTCCGGAAGCGCGGCGCAGTTCATGACGACCAGCGGGCCGGCCCAGCGCGAGGACAGATGGTGCAGACGTTCGGCGATCAGCTCCTTGCCCGTGCCGCGCTCACCGATCACAAGGACGGGGCGATTGAGCGGCGCAGCGCGGCTCGCCCGCTCGACCGCGTCGAGAAAGGCCAGGCTCTGCCCGACGAACTGATTTGCCCGCTCCATCGCCCCGACAATTGGTGTCGCATACCACCATTTGGCAAGATATTTCGGTCGAAAAAGGGGCGGATTTCTACGGTTTTCGCCGCTTTCTCTGATTTCCAGGAAAGTGGCACGACTCTTGTATATCTCTTTAGCATACAGGCCTGATTACGATTGCGGAGTTTCAAATGGGTATATTCTCTCGGACGAGGGATATCTTCGCGGCAAACATGACGGAGCTTCTCGACCGGTCCGAAGACCCGGCGAAGATGATCCGCATGATCATCCTCGAAATGGAGGAGACTTTGGTCGAGGTCCGGGCAAGCGCGGCCCGGTCGATTGCCGACGGCAAGGAAATGCGCCGGGCGCTGAAGCGCCTCGATGAACTGCAGACGAGCTGGACCGAAAAGGCCGAGCTGGCGCTTAGCAAGGACCGCGAAGACCTTGCCAAGGCCGCGCTCATCGAGCGGCAGAAGGCCGCCGACATGGCCGGCGGCCTGCGCGCCGAGATCGACCAGATCGACGAAACGCTGAAGGGCTACGAAGCCGACATCGCCAAGCTGATGGGAAAGCTGCGCGAGGCGCGCGCCCGTCAGAACGCGATCGCGACCCGGCTCGAAAGCGCTGTCACCCGCGCCAAGGCGCGCGAGATCCTCAACGGCGGAAGGACGGAAGACGCCTTCTCGAAATTCGACGTGCTCGAGAGGCGCGCGGATTTTGCGGAAGGACGCGCCGATGCTTTGGGCATGACCGGCCCGAAGAGCCTGGAAGAAGAGATTGCCGAGCTGAGAGCGTCCGAGCAGGTCGACGCCGAGCTCGAGGCCATGAAAGCCGCGCTGAAGCGCAAAGGGGAATAACGAATGGAAGATGTGCTTATCCCGGTAGTCATTTGTTCGATCCTGTTCATCGGACTGCCGTGGCTGGTCTTTCACTATGTGACCAAGTGGAAGACTGCAGCGACCATCACCGGCGCTGACGAGAAGCTCCTCGACGAGCTGTACGACCTCGCCCGGCGCCTCGACGATCGGCTCTGCTCGATCGAGCGGATCATGACCGCGGAAAACCCGAACTGGCGCCAACAGTGCCTGCCGGACGCCAGCGACCGCATCGTGGAGCAGCTTCATGAGACGCGGTCGCGCAGCCGGGCCCGCAGCCAGGTCGGTTCGGAGGACTAAGCCATGTCGTACCAGCCCCCCAGCCGCACCCGCTTCTATCGGGACAAGCGCAACGGCAAGTTCATGGGCATCTGCGCCGGAATTGCCGATTATGCCGGGTTCGACGTCACGCTCGTCCGCATCACGATGATCGCGGCGATCTTCCTGAGCAGCGGATCGATCCTGCCGGTCTATTTCATCGCCGGCATGGTTGCGCCCGACCGGCCGCGCGAGCTCGATGCGACAAATGCAGATGAGAAGGAGTTCTGGCAGTCGGTACGCAGGTCGCCTGCCCGCACCGCGCGCGACATCCGGCTACGCCTGAAAGACATCGACCGCCGTCTGGGCGACGTCGAAAGCTACGTCACAACTGAAAATCGCACGCTTGCGCGTGAGATCGAACAACTACGCTAACGGGGGATCAGATGGATCCGGAAATCTTTCGCCTGCTGACTACCTTCGTCCCGATCATCGGTATCATCGTCGCCGTGTCCGTCGGCGGATGGGTGCTGACGACCTGGCTCCGCATCAAGCACGGCTATCCGCTTGAAACGTCCTGGGGCACGCCGCTGCACCCCACGAACAGCCGTGAGAATGGCGAGCGCATCAAGCTTCTCACCCACGAGAATGCGCAGCTGCGCGCGGAGATCGGTTCGATGAAGGACCGGCTGGAGAACCTCGAGCGCATCGTCACCGATCAGCCCTCGCGGCTCGCTCGCGAGATTGAATCCCTGGCGATCGACAAGGGAGGCAATGCCTGATGGGACCCGGTGACGTCTTCGCGCTGCTGATCGTCGTCCTCATCCCGACGATATTCCTCACCTATCTTGCGCGCCGCTTCTTCACCCTCCGAGAGAAGCAACTGGACTCCCAGGCGAGCATGACTGCCGAGAAGGCCGCGCAATATGCGACGAGCAACGCGGAGCTGGAACAGCGTGTCCGAGTCCTGGAACAGATCGTGACGGACGGCGGCATGCATACGGCCGCCCAGATCGAAGCGTTTCGCGAGCCGCGCCTGACGAAGCCTCAGCAAGAGCGGAGCGAGTCGGCTTCGTCTTGATAACGACGCGGTCGTAACCAACTTCCACGGACATTCATCGCGAAGGGGCGATTGAGCGAATGGACAATCCCGCAAGCTGGATCTGGGTACTGATCCCACTGGCAGCGATCGGCATCGCGCCGTTCAAGATGTGGCTGAAGATCAAGGAACGGCAGATCGAGGCGCAGAGCAGCCTTGCTGCAGAGAAGACCGCTCAATATGCCGCCCATGTCGAACGCATCGAGCAGCGCCTGCGCGTGCTGGAAGAGATCGTCACCGACGGCGGCGTCCAGACGGCCGCCCAGATCGAGGCGTTGCGCGATCATGACCGCATACCGTCGCGCATCCGCCAAAGCGACAAGGAACCGCTTGGCTAAGCTTCATTGAGGAGAGCGATCATGCCTGTTTCCCTCCTGCTGTTCTTCCTGATCGTCGTTGCCCTTCCGCTGGTGGGCGCCTTCAGCATCGCCGGCTTCCAGCGCTGGCTGCAGCACAAGGAGAAGATGGGCTCGCTGATCGCCAACCAGACGGCCGAAAAGGCGGCGCAATATGCGGCGCACGTCGAGCGGCTCGAAGCGCGCGTGAGAGTCCTGGAGAAAATCGCTACAGACGGCGGCATTCACACTGCGACCCAGATCGAAGCTCTGCGCGATCAGGCGCGGATCGAAGGTGGAGACAAGGTTCAATGAACCCCTTTGAGTTCGTCCTTATCATTATCGCGATGGTGTTCGGCTTCGCGCTCATCAAGAACCGCATGGCCTCGCGGGATGCCTGGGACGCGCAGGGCCGAAGTGCGGAGGATTCTGCGGAGACCCTGCGGCTCCGCGACGAGGTGCGGGAGCTGAAAGAGCGCATCAAGGTGCTCGAGCGGATTACGGTCGAGAAGGAAAACACTCTGGCGCGGGAGATCGACGACCTCCGCAACCGCTAGAAGGCGGTGTAGGCGCCTGCTAGGCGAGTGAAGTGACCAGCCTGCCGCCTCTCCAGGAAATATATGACGAGTATGAGCTGCTCGAGGGCGAGGATCGCTACCGGCTGCTGATCGATCTCGGCCGCAAGCTCGAACCCATGCCCGATGCACTGAAGACCGATGCGACGAAGGTCCGCGGCTGCTCCGCGTCGGTTTGGGTCTATCCCACTACGGTCGATGGGCGATTGCATTTCCTGGCGGACAGCAATGCGGCAATTACGAAGGGCATTGTCGCGCTCGTCCTGTCGGCCGTGCAGGACAAGCCCGCCGCCGAGGTCGCCAAGCTCGATATCCAGGAAGCCTTGGCGCCCTTCGAGCTGTCCAGCCATCTCAGCGCCAACCGCACCCAGGGCGTTCCGAACATGATCGCGCTCGTTCGCGAAACCGCTCAGCGGATCGCCGCGTGAGCGACGACGCTGTACCGCCAGCCTTCGACGCCCAGCAATTTATCGAGCTCGCGCGCCGCGTCGGCCACGGAAAGGCACTGGGCCTGCAATACGAGGCTTCAGGGCCGAACTGGATCGAGCTGTCCCTCCCCTGGCGTAAGGAGCTGGTCGGCGTCCCGGAAACCGGCGTTCTCGCTTCCGGAGCAATCGTCAGCCTGATCGATACGGCGAGCGGGGCATCGATCTGGATGAAGCTTGGGCGCTTCACGCCGATCGTCACGTTGGACCTCAGGCTGGATTACATGCGGCCGGCGGTGAAGGGCGAGACGGTGATCGCCCGATGCGAGTGCGTTAAGCTGACGAGGCAGATCGCCTTCATCCGCGGCGTCGCCCACGGCGGCGATCCGGAGCGGCCGATCGCGCATAGCGCAGCGACCTTCATGCTCAGCAGCTAAGCCGCTTTCCCGTTCTTGCGCTCTTCAGCCTTGCGGAGGACTTCATAGGCCGCCTGCACCTTCTGGAAGCGCTCGGCCGCTGCCTTGTCGTCAGGGTTCGTGTCGGGATGGAATTCCTTGGCAAGGCGCCGATAGGCGGTCTTCACGTCCTTGAATTCGGCGTCGCCGTCCAATTCGAGCGCATCGAGAGCCCGCATCTCGTCGCGGCTACGGGTGCCGTCTCCCGGACCGCCCCACTGCCAGTGCGCGGACTTGCGGAATGCCGAGGCGCCTGACTCTTCCTCCTGCGCGCGCTTTGCCGCTTCCTCCGGGCTCAGACCCGCGAAGTAGTTCCAGTTCTTGTTGTATTCGGCGGCATGGCCTTCGCAGAAGTACCAGCGGTCGGGGCTGTTCGGGGCCTTGGGCGCGGGCCGGTCGCCGACCTCGTTACAGCCCTCGCGGTCGCACAACCGCACCTTGGACGCGCCGCCACGGCCGGACCCGTAGGAACGCCAGCGCGGGAAACCCCAATCGTCCGATCTCTTCTGCCGAGCCATCTCCGCTCCACCTAATGGCGAGCGGGTACGTTCGCCAGTCACTCATACAATCGCCAGAGGGCCTATAAGCCGGGTTCTGTCCAACGCATTGCTGCGTCTGTGCGGCCATTCCTCTAGGAGGCGAGTTACCCCGCCCCTCAAGCAACCAACCCGGGCGACTGGGCCGGAACTTGCCCCAGAGTCCGAAGACCCTTCGCCGCCCCTATTCGGTCTTGCTCCCGGTGGGGTTTTCCGTGCCGGTGACGTTGCCGCCCCCGCGGTGCGCTCTTGCCGCACCCTTTCGACCTTACCCGCCCAAGGACGAGCGGTATTCTTTCTGTGGCACTTTCCCTGAGCCTCGCCGAAGCGAAACCCGCCGGGCGTTACCCGGCACCGTCGTTCCGTGGAGCCCGGACTTTCCTCGCCTCGCTTGCGCGAGCCGCGGCCGCCCGGCCCTCTGGCGAGACCGCATATAGGGCGAAGCGGCGATTTGTTCGAGTCAGTGAGACAGCTGCGGAATCTTGGTGCCAAGCAGGACAAGACGATCGCCGGCAATTCCGAACCAGTGAGGCGTGCCAGCCGGGACGAGGAAGACGTCGCCGCGCCTGAGAGTCCGAGTGGTACCGCCTTCGATCCGGCTTCCTTCGATCAGCGTCGGATTGGAATTGACAGGGTCGACCAGCCGTCCGCCGGAAACCATCGTGCCGCTTCCGGCGATCACGGTGACATATTCCGCCTGGTCAGGGTGGACCGCCGGCTTGGCCGGCTTCTTCCAATATTCGAGGGCCGCCATGACTTCGCCGTCACGGACCAGCGGCTTCCACATGAAGCCCTGATCCGGTTTCATCGCGTTACGCATCGCTGTGACTTGGGCATTCACGTCGGCCGCGGAAGCGAAGGCGGTCGGATCTGCCGCGGGCTGCGCCAGCGCTGCCGACGAGAGCAGGAGAGTCGGAATCAGCAATCGCTTCATGGCGCCATTCCCAAGATGGAGGTTCGTTACTGCGGCCTCGGCAGCAACAGTGAGAGCAGTTTCGCCCGGCATTCGCCGTCGATGATCCCGTCGATCAGATCGGGGCGGAAGCGGCGCTGGAAGGCGATGACAGCCTTCTGCGTATCCGCAACGTCGTAACCGAACCGCTCGAGGGCGAGCAGGAATGCGGCGTCGGTCCAGAAGGGGTCGATCAGTTCGCGGGTGGGGCTGGGCAACGCCAGGCGGCGGCGTGCAAGAGCCTCCCAGGGAAACAGCTCGCCGGGGTCCTCCTTGCGGGCGGGAGCGACATCCGAGTGCCCGACCACGTTGCCGCGGCTGATGCCGTGCCGATCCTTGATGTTCGCGAGCAGAGGGATGAGCGAGGCGATCTGCTCGTCCGGGAAGTTGCGATAGCCGAACTCGTGACCGGGATTGACGATCTCGATCCCGACGCTCGCCGAATTCACGTCGGATGTTCCGCGCCAGCGCGACTTGCCGGCGTGCCAGGCGCGCTTCTCCTCATCGACGAGCCTGAAGACCGTGCCATCCTCATCGATGAGATAGTGGCAGGACACCTTCGCGTCCGGCGACGTGAGCCGGTTCAGCGCGGATTCCGCGTCCGGCATACCGGTGTAGTGGAGGACGATCATGGACACCGGCAGAGTACGCTCGTCGAAGTTCGGCGAGGGCCGATCGATGATGTCCATGTCGATCACGGGCGCCAATGGCGCATCAGCGGTAGATTCGGTCAACCCCTCACGGCATTGCGGCGTTCGTCGCCAGTGCGGCGATCGCCCTTGTCGCGGCCGTCGAGCCGGTAGAGTCCGCGTGCCTGACCATCGGCGACGAGCTTGCTCGTCTGTCCGATCACCGTCTCGCCGGCGCCCAGCATGAAATAGCCGTCGGGCGCCATGGCGGAGGCCAGCCGGTCGAACGCCAAAGTCTTCTTCTCCGGGCTAAGATACAGCAGCACGTTCCGGCACAGCACGATGTCGAAGTTGCGGGGCTGAGGCGCGATTTCCAGCAGGTTGTGGACCTGGAAGCGCAGGTTTCTCCGCAGGGGCTCGAGGATCCGCCAGCCGTCGCCCGCTTCCTCGAACCATTTGATCGTCTGCGTGATAGCCAGCCCGCGCTGTACCTCGAACTGCGAGTAGGTGCCGCTGCGAGCGCGGTCGATGACGGCACTCGACACGTCGGTGCCGAGAATGTCGATCGACCAGCCCTTCCACAGCTCCGGATGGTCGGCGAACAGCATCGCGAGCGAATAGGTTTCCTGCCCCGTTGAGCAGCCGCACGACCAGATGCTCAGCCGCTTCTTCGCGGCGCGCTTCACGGCAAGGCTGGGCAATGCGTGCTTCGCGAGCGTGTCGAAGGGCGTACGATCGCGGAAGAAATAGGTTTCGTTGTTGAGAAGCGCTTCGACGACCTGATCGGACAGCCCCCGCTCCTTGCCCATGACCAGGATGGTGATCAGCTCGTCGAGAGTAGCGATGCCACGCTCGCGAAGGAGTGCCGAAAGGGCCGTTTCGATCCTCCAGCGGCGGCTCATCGTCAATTGCTGGCCGGTACGCGCTTCGAGCAGCCCCGCGAGGATACGGCTCGAGCTATCGCTTATTTGCAAGATCCGTCTCCCAGCCGGGACGCAACACGCCGGGCAAGCTTGTCTGGTGACATCAGGCCGCACGCGAGGCCTGCTTCGAGCACGGCTCGGGGCATGCCCCACACCGCTGAGCTGCTCTCGTCCTGCGCGAGGACGGAGCCCCCCTCTGCAACGAGACGCGCGGCACCCTGAACTCCGTCGCGGCCCATTCCGGTGAGGACGACGGCAACAGCCGTCGGTCCGAACAGGGTCGCGGCGGACTGAAACATCGGGTCGAGCGAGGGCATGCAGCCTGAATAAGAAGCGCTCCGGTCCAACCGGACGACGGGCCCGTCCCGAAGCGTCAGGTGAGCATCCCCCGGCGCGATGATGATCCGGTCGGGAAGCAGCATCATCCCGTCCTCGGCCACCAGCGCCTCCCGCTTCGCGGCAATGGCTAGCTGGCGGGCGAATACCGGCATGAAGGGCGCCGGAAGGTGCTGCGTCACCAGGATCGGCGCGCCGATGCGCTTCGGCAGCGCTTCGAAGAAGGTATTGAGCGCGTGAATGCCGCCCGTCGAGGCCCCGATCGCCAGGAGCTTGATCGGGTCGGCGGCCATCGCACGAAGCGGAGCGTGCACGACGGAGACCGGGAGAGGTGCCGCAGGAGTGCGCGAAACGTCGGCATAGCCGAGCGCCTTCAGCCTCGAGAGCAAGACTTCGGAGAAGCGCCCGTTGAAGCGCCCAGTGCCCGGCTTCGGAAGAGCGTCGGCGGCCCCCATCGCGAGAGCGGCAATCGTCTCCTCGGTGCCTTCATCGGCCGAAGAAGATACGATCATGACGTGCGCGCCGCAGGCGGAATCGAGGATGCGCGGGATCGACCTCAAGCCCCCTGCCCCCGGCATCTCCAAATCAAGCAGGATCGTGTCCACGCGAACCGACTGAAGCGCTTCGATCGCGTCTTCGGCAGTCCCCGCCACCGCCGCGAGTTCGAAGCTGTCGTCGCTTTCGACGATCCGCGACAAGACGGACCGCGCGATCATCGAATCGTCGACGATCATCAGCCGGATGCGGCGATTCTTGACGGGCGGAGCCGAATGGCGGTCCCGCGATGTGGCGAGCGCCCGCTCCACGGACACTCTCTTAGGCTACGCCGACGAGCTGAAGCTTTATGTGCAGCGTCTCTCGGTCGAACGGCTTCATGACATATTCGTCGGCACCCGCCTCCAACGCAGCGCGGATGTGCGCCATGTCGTTCTCGGTGGTGCAGAACACGACCTTCGGCTGATCGCTATGCCCGCGCTGGCGGAGCATGCGCAGGAACTCCATCCCGCTCATGACCGGCATGTTCCAGTCGAGCAGGACGACGTCCGGCATCTTGGCCTCGCAACGCGACAGTGCTTCGCGGCCATCGCCGGCTTCATCGACCTCGAAATCAAGTGTTTCGAGAATGTGTCGAGCGACCTTCCGGATTACCTTGGAGTCGTCGACGATCAGACAGGTCTTCATACAGAACGCGTCCCGTTCCTCACTCAAGCTTTGCCACTTAAACGCCAAGGGTAACGAAGAGCTTAAGCAGCTTTGGCTTCCACGCCGCTGACCAACGCCGCAATGTCCACCAGCAGGAGCGGCCCCTGCTCGGTTTCTACCATGCCCTGAGAAACTCGCTCCCACCCCGGCCCCATCGCAGCGCGAACGGCCACGGGCTCGGAAAGTGCTTCGACCACGTCTTCGACGAGATCGACTATGAGTGCGTAATGATGCCCCTCCAACTCGACGACCGCGGCTTCGCGAATGCCGTCGGAGCAGTCGGTGACGCCAAGTTCGAGGGAACGCATGCAATCGATGACGGTCAGCACCCGGCTGCGCAGGGCGGAAAGCCCCGCGACATGGGCAGCCGCGCGCGGCACCGGGATGAGCGCCTCAAGTTCGACAACGGATTCGACGGCGGCGGCGGGCAGAGCCACGCGCTCACCGCCGATGGTCACGACAAGCAGAAGCTCGGCCATCAGCCCCTCCCTCCAGCGGCAGTCTTGAGCGCCTGCAGCAGGCCAGCGCGGTCGTAGCGGTAAATGCTCTCGTCCTTGCGCGATGCCGGATCCGGCTCGGAGCGGAGGCGAATGACGCGGGCGGCCTGCCCCGTCGGCGCCTCCGACATCTCGGACAGGATCGCCAGGTCGACCTCATATTCATCCGATTCCGACACGACGCGATAGCCCGCCGCCTCGACGATCGGGCGGAGCAGGTTCTGCATCCACGGATCGCCCGCAGGGAGCCGGCAGACCGGCTGCTCCGGGGTGCGCTCGGACGAGGTCAGGAATGTCGAGAAGAGCCAGTGCGGATCGACGATCTCGGCGGGTTCGCCGGCCACGAGAGTGACTGCGCAAACTTCGCCCGGGAATTCCGACGGTATGATTTCATGCGCGAGGGCGGAAAGGTCGATGACCTCGCGGAAGGCGTAGCCGATCTCGCACGTGCCGTCGTTGAGGCGGAACAGTCGGACCTTCTCCTCCGGCAAATCGCCGTTGGCGCCTGCGAGCGGAAGGATGGCCTCGCCGAGCTGAACACGGAGTTGTCCAGCACCCGGACGAATTGCAGAGGCAGGCACTTCTTCGATCCGGTCGACGACCGCCAGGCTCATCGCGCGGCGAGCGCCGTCGAGTCCGCGGAAAAGCAGAACGGGAACATCTTCCTCAACAGCGGCACGCGGTGCTTCCGCGACACGCGAGGCGCGCTCCTGCGCTTCGAGCTTCACACCACCGACCTGTGCAAGGCCCGCAGGGTCGAACAGGAGGATCGGGCTGCCGTCATCTGCCAGGGTCGTTCCGGCGTAGAGGCCGGTCGCCATCACCGCCGGGGCGGCCGGCTTCACCACCAGTTCTTCGTGATCGTGGATGCGATCGACCGCGAGCGCATAGACGTCGCCACCGGCCGGACGCAGGACGACAAAGGTCCGGTCGGTCTCTTTCACGTCGCTTTCGAGACCGAGAACGTCGGCTAGGGCCACTTCGGGGACCCGGCGCCCACGGATCGTGGCAACACCTGCTCCGCCAAGCTTCTCGAGCGTCACCGATTCACCGTTGGCGCGCACAATCTCGTCGATCGCCGAGCGCGGAATGGCGAAGTGATGGCCGGCCACCGATACGGTCAGCGCGGGGATGATCGTCAGCGTCAGCGGCACGCGAAGGGTCATGCGCGTGCCTTCGCCGAGCGTACTGTCGACCTCGACGATCCCGCCGATCCGCTCGATGTTGGAGCGAACGACGTCCATTCCGACGCCGCGGCCGGAAATGGCGGTCACTTCCTTGGCGGTTGAAAGCCCCGCCTCGAAGATCAGGGCAAGCTGCTCGCGCGGGCTGAGTTCGGGCGCGTCGGACTTGTCGATTACGCCCGCGGCAATCGCCTTTTCGACCAGCTTCTTGCCGTTGATGCCCCGCCCGTCGTCGTGAATGTCGATCAGGATCTGGTTGCCGGACTGGCGAGCCGCGACGGACAGGAGTCCAATTTCGCGCTTACCCGCCTTGAGCCGGTCGACCGGAAGCTCGATGCCATGATCCACGGCGTTGCGGATGATGTGCGTCAGCGGATCGCGGATCATCTCGATCATTTCGCGATCGAGCTCGACGTCGCCGCCCTCGATATCGACAAGCACCTGCTTGCCAAGCTCCGCCGAAAGATCGCGGACCATCCGCGGCAGCGCGACGAACAAATTCTCGATGCGCTGCATCCGAGTGCGGGTGATCGCATCGCGCATCTCGGCGATGATCGAGGAGAGACGCTCGAACGCACCGTCCACGGCGACGTCGCCGGCCGTTTCGCGAAGCCTGCGGGCAAGCTCGTTGCGGGCGAGAACCATGTCCGACACGCCGCTCATCAAACGGTCGAGCAGCTCCACAGAAAGCCGGATCGTGCGAGGCGCAACTGCCTTGCTCTGGGCTTCCGCGACCGTCGTGGCGACAGGCGCGGGCACGGCCTCGGCATGAGCCTGAAGCGCATGGATCAGGCTACTGTCGTCGCCGCCGGGAAGTTCTTCACCGGCATCGAGCGCGGCAATCATCTCGGCGATACGGTCGATGATCGCGAGGACGGCACTGACGAGAGTCGGATCGGGCTGGCGGCGGCCGGCGCGAACTTCGGCAAGCGCATCCTCCGCAGCGTGGCTCAGCGCCTCGAGCCGCGGGAAGTCGAAGAAGCCGCAATTGCCTTTGACGGTGTGAACGAAGCGGAAGATGGAATCGAGCCGGGCGCGGTCGTCCGGAGAGGCTTCCCACGCGACGATCTCTCCCCCGAGTGCCTCGAGCATCTCACGGCATTCGGCAATGAACTCGGAAATCAGATCGTCCATCTGAGCGGCAGTCCCCAAGCGCTTGTTCGGCCCCGTTACTGGGCCGCTTATGGCGCCGAGGAGTTAATGCCGCGTTAGCCCTGTCGGGGGATCATTGCTCCGACGATCAGGACTTCCGGCGCGGGCTCAGACAGCTGGATCGATCCGCCAGCCTGCTGCGCCAGTGAATGCGCGAGCCAGGCCCCTGCCGCACGCGGCTCGATGTCCGTGCCGCTCGCGCCCTTCACCAGCATCTCACGGAGCGAAGGGTCGAGCATGATCCGCGGTCCTTCGGCACGGATCGCGAGCTCCAGCCCATCGCCAGTGGTTTCCGCGCCGACGTCCAACCGTCCGCCGCGAACCAGCGCATCGCCGGCGATCAGGGCAAGGTTGAGGAGCAGCTTCATCGCGCCCTTCGATAGTTTGCCGTCGGCCACCATCCAGCCCAGCTCGATCCGACGCTCCGGACCGAAGATCCCTTCGAGAGCGATCCGGGCCTCGGTCGCGTCGATCGCATCGCCGAAGCCGCCGCCGGCGCCGAAAGCGAGGCGGAAGAACTTGAGCTTGTTCGCGGTGGCTCGTGCGCTGTCCGCGAGAAGCTCGAGGCAGCGCTCGCGCATTTCCGGGTCCTGCTCGTCCGCCATCAGCTCGATGCCATTGTTGAGGGCACCGACGGGGGACATCAGGTCATGGCAAAGCCGGGAGCACAGCAAGCTGGCGAAATCGACGGCGTTCATAGGCGCGGTGATGAGCCAAGATTTAACATTGGGCAAGTTTCCGTTGCTCTTCCGGAAGGCCGCTTTAGCGTTGCGCCAAAGTCCGGCTGGGGGAGACCAGACATGAAAGCTCTAATGCTCGCTGCGGCGGCGGCCGTCATGGCTTCGGGTGCATCTGCGGCAGCGCCCAAGAAGCCGGTGGCTTCGGCTTCACAGTTCCGCATAGACAAGGCGCGCATCGACAAGGCGCTTCAGCAAATGGTCGCCGACGGTCGCGCCGCCGGCACTTCCGCACTGGTATGGAAGGACGGCCGCGAGGTCTATTTCGGCACGGCAGGCTATGCCGATCGCGAGGCGAAGAAGCCGATGCGCCGCGATACGCTCGTGCAGATCTTCTCGATGACCAAGCCGGTGACCGGCGTCGCCATCATGCAACTGTGGGAACAGGGCAAGTTCGGCCTCGACGACCCGCTCTCGATGTACCTGCCGGACTTCGCGAACACGAAGGTGTTCATAGGCAAGGACAGCGCCGGCAATCCGATCCTGCAGGCGCCGCGTCGACCGATCCTGATCCGCGACGTGCTGCGGCACACCGCCGGCTTCGGCTATGGTCCGGGCGACAGCTATCCCGAACAGGCGTTCGCGACGGCGGACCCCCTGAACCTGAACAACGAGCTGACCGAATTCGGCCGCCGCCTGGCGACCGTGCCACTGCTTTACGAGCCGGGGACGAAGTGGCGCTACAGCAGCGCGGTCGACGTGCAGGCGCTTCTGGTCGAGAAGCTGTCGGGCCAGCCCTACGAAACCTACGTCCGCCAGCACATCCTCGATCCGCTCGGCATGAAGGACAGCGGATGGACGCAGCCCGAGGCGAATTTCGCGCGGCTTGCGCGCGGCTATGTAAAGGGCCCCGACGGCACATTGCAGCGCAAGAGCGACACCGATCTGCGCCGAATGAACTTCGACCCGGCCCGAAAGCTGACGATGGGCGGCGCCGGCATCGTCTCCTCGCTCGACGATTACATGCGCTTCGCCCGGATGCTCCTGAACAAGGGGTCGCTCGAGGGCGTCCAGCTCCTGAAGCCGTCGACGGTCAAGCTGATGTCCACCAACCACCTCGATGCCCGCGTGACGGAGCGGCAGTGGCTCCCGGACAAAGGGAACGGCGGGTTCGGCTTCGACTTCGCCGTTCGCACAGGTCAACCCAAGACCGCTGAAGAAAACCGGGGCGCCGTGGGCGAGTTCTTCTGGGACGGAGCCTGGACCACGCTCTTCTGGGTCGATCCGGCCAACAACCTTGCCGCCGTCTATTTTGTGCAGAGCGATCCCTTCAACCGGAGCTTGCACCGGGACATTCGGCGAGCCGTCTACGGCGACAATTACCTCGGTCCCAAGGGCGACTGACGGGTTATTGAATTCCCGGAACAAATCCCCATATCGTCGACGTGGGGGGCCACCAGGTCATCAGCATCGAGCTTCAGCCGAGCCATTCAGGATGGCGGCTCGATCGCGCGCTTGCCGATGCGGTCCCGACTCTTTCACGTGAGCGGCTGAAAGCGCTGATCCGAAGCGGAGCGCTGGAATCTCTTGCTTCGGTGGCAGTTCGGGACCCGGCGCAAAAGGTTCGCGGAGGCGAGGTCTTCCAGCTTACGGTGCCGGAACCAACCCCGGCTCACAACGAAGCGCAGGACATACCGCTTCGAGTGGTTTTCGAGGACGAACATCTGCTGGTCATCGACAAGCCTGCCGGGCTGGTCGTCCATCCGGCAGCCGGCAACCCGGATGGGACGCTGGTCAATGCGTTGCTCCATCACTGCGGCGGCAGCCTCTCAGGCATTGGAGGCGTCGCACGCCCGGGGATCGTCCACCGGATCGACAAGGACACGTCGGGCCTGCTCGTGGTTGCGAAGACGGATGTCGCCCATGAAGGCCTAGCGAAGCAGTTCGCGGCTCACAGCATCGAGCGGCGCTACCTCGCGATCGTGAGCGGCGTTCCGAAGGCGGCCGAAGGCACGGTCGACGCCCCGCTCGCTCGGTCTTCGACCAACCGGAAGAAGATCGCCATCGTCGAAGGGAATCGGGGCAAAAGAGCCGTCACGCACTGGCGTCGGATGCAGATTTTGAAGGATTCCGCGCTGGTCGAGTGCCGTCTGGACACTGGCCGCACGCACCAGGTTCGAGTACACATGGCCTCGCTCGGCCACGCGCTTCTCGGCGACCCGGTCTACGGCCGTTCGGGAAAGAACAGCCGTGAAGTGTTGAAAAGGCTGAATTTTCAGCGCCAGGCGCTTCACGCCGCAGAATTGGGATTTACGCATCCCGTAACGAAAAACCGCCTGTCGTTCGCCAGTGGCATGCCAGCGGACATGCAGGAACTGTTCACCGCCCTTTTGGTATAGGATTTAACGCGCCAGGCAGCGTAATAAGCAGCCGGCCAGGGAGACGTTTGAAGCATATGGCACAAAAGAATGTCGTCTCGATCCCCGCTAGTGGCGGGGAGGCCGGGCTGAATCGCTACCTGGCCGAGATCAAGAAATTCCCGATCCTCGCTCCTGAAGAGGAATACATGCTGGCCAAGCGCTGGCGTGAGCATGAGGACACGGAAGCGGCCGCGAAGCTGGTCAATTCGCACCTCCGCCTCGTTGCGAAGATCGCGATGGGCTACCGCGGCTACGGCCTGCCGGTCAGCGAGCTGATCAGCGAAGGCAATATCGGCCTGATGCAGGGCGTGAAGAAGTTCGAGCCCGATCGGGGCTTCCGCCTCGCGACCTACGCGATGTGGTGGATTCGCGCGTCGATCCAGGAATTCATCCTGCGCTCGTGGAGCCTCGTGAAGATGGGCACCACGGCTGCCCAGAAGAAGCTGTTCTTCAACCTTCGCCGGATGAAGAACCAGATCGAGGCGTTCGAGGAAGGCGACCTGAAGCCCGCCGACGTTGCCAAGATCGCGAAGGATCTCGGGGTCAGCGAGGAAGAAGTCGTCTCGATGAACCGCCGCATGGGCATGGGGGGCGACACCAGCCTCAATGCTCCGCTGGCGAGCACCGAGGGCGAAGGCCAGTGGCAGGACTTCCTCGTCGATAGCGGTCCGCTGCAGGACGAGATCATCGCCGACAACGAGGAAACCCGCGTTCGCCACGATCTGCTGATGGACGCGCTCGAAACGTTGAACGACCGTGAGAAGCATATTCTCACCGAACGGCGCCTCACCGACGATCCGAAGACGCTCGAGGAGCTGAGCCAGGTCTATGACGTCAGCCGCGAGCGCATCCGTCAGATCGAGGTTCGCGCCTTCGAGAAGCTGCAGGCCGCGCTGATCCGCCTTGCCGGCGAAAAGCGACTGCTTCCAGCGGCCTAGCGCCGCTCGTCAGCATCCGCGACTGTGGGAGAGGCTTCCGTAAGTTTCTCCCCTTCGCGCGCTTCTTCCGGACGATCCTGAACGCTGTCATCGGTCGCGACATTGTCTGCGGCCCAGGCACCCCGCTCGCCCAGCGGCTCGGGCTTGCCGGTTGTGCTGTCTTTCGCAGTCTGGTGCTCGATCTCGCTGTTGAGCTCGGCGCCGACGCAGAAGACGTAGGCCGACAGGTACATCCAGGTGAGCAGGCCGACGGTCGCCCCGAGCGGCCCGTAGGTCGCGCTGTAATCCGACACCGTGCTGACCCAGACCCCGAACAGGATGGTCAGCAGCAGCCACGAAATCGACGTGAACATCGACCCCGGGGTGATCCACTTCCAGCGCGCGTCCTCCCGCGAGGGACCGTAACGATAGAGGGTTGCCGCAACGCCTGCCGCGACGAAGATCAGCGCAACATACGCTATCGCTTGCCCGAGCAGAACGAGGACATCGGGCGCCAGCGGAAACACTCTCTCCAGCGAGGCGGCGACCGTGACGCCCGTCAATGCGATGACCGCGAGCATCACCGCCGCCAGCGTCATCGTGATGGCGATCAGGTAGAAGCGGAGAAGGCTGCGCTTCTCCTTCTCCTCATAGGCGATGTTGAGGGCGGTGATGATCGCGCTTGCGCCGTTGGTTCCGCCGTAAAGCGCGACGAGGAAGGCAATCAGGAGCCCCGTGCCCTTCCTCTCCTCTGACGATTTCATGGCCTGGACAAGCTGGTCGCCGATCAAGGTCGCGACGTCCCGTGGGAGGATGCGCGTCAGCGTGTGCATCGTATCGACGAGCGTCTGCACGTCCGCGACGAAGCCGTAGACGAGCACGATCATGACTAGGAGCGAGAGCAAAGCGAAGAAGCCGTAGAAGGCGACGCCCGCGGCTACGAGCCCGACATTGTCGTCCCATGTTCGCTGCCAGGTGCGGCTAGCGATATCCTTCCACGCCGCCTTGGGCATCTCCCACGGCGACGTGGCCTGATGGCCTTTCGGATCGGGGATTCCGCTCTTCTTCTTCTTCTTCAGTGACATGACTAATTCAAAGCCTGGCGGCAGCAGCTCGTTCCCGCAAAGCTCACGATAGTGCGTGGGCCGCGGATGACTCTTGGACGCAGCTGCAGGCTGCCGATTGAGGGGTCAGCGCTGACAGAACACATAGAAAGAACCCCCGGCCGGAGCCGGGGGTCCTCCTGAAAAGCCGGTCGGCTTCTCAGCTGAGTGGTGCGACCGCACGGTGCGGTCGAACCACAGTCCTGCTGATCAGGCTTGCTTAGGCCACATCAGCCTCGTCGCCCTCGTCGCCCTCATCCCCCTCGTCGCCTTCGTCTCCCTCATCGTCCTCATCGCCCTCGTCGCCCTCATCGTTCTCATCGCCCTCATCGTTCTCGTCACCCTCGTCGCCCTCGTTGCCCTCGTCGCCCTCATCGCCCTCGTTGTCCTCGTCGCCTTCGTCGCCATCTGCGCCCTCGTTGCCCTCGTCACCTTCATCGCCCTCGTCGCCCTCATCGTTCTCGTCGCCCTCGTCGCCCTCATCACTCTCATCACCCTCGTCGCCCTCATCGCTTTCGTCGTCCTCATTGCCCTCATCACCCTCGTCACCATCGTTGTTCTCGTCACCCTCGTCGCCCTCGTCGCTCTCATCGCCCTCATCGTCCTCATTGTTCTCGTCGCCCTCGTTACCCTCGTCGTTTTCATCACCCTCGTTGCCCTCATCGGCCTCGTCGCCCTCGTCCCCCTCGTCGTTCTCGTCGCCCTCGTCGCCATCTATGCCTTCGTCGCCCTCGTCGCCCTCGTCGCCCTCGTCATTCTCATCACTCTCGTCGCCCTCGTCGCTCTCGTTGCCCTCATCGCCCTCGTTGTTCTCATCGCCCTCGTTGCCCTCATCGCCCTCGTCGTTTTCGTCGTTCTCATCGCCTTCGTCGTTCTCATCGTCCTCGTCGCCCTCGTCGCCCTCGTCATTTTCATCGCCCTCGTCCGATTCATCGCCCTCGTCGCCCTCGTCGCCATCTACGCCCTCGTCGCCCTCATCGCCCTCGTCACCCTCGTCGTTCTCATCGCCCTCGTCGTCCTCGTCGCCCTCGTCGTCCTCGTCGCCCTCGTCGTTCTCATCGCCCTCGTCGCCCTCGTCGTTCTCGTCGTTTTCATCGCCCTCGTCGCCCTCATCGCCATCGACGCCCTCGTCGCCCTCATCGCCCTCGTCGCCTTCATCGTCCTCGTCCGCCTCATCGCCCTCGTTGTTTTCATCGCTCTCGTTGCCCTCGTCGTTCTCGTCGCCCTCGTTGCCCTCGTCGTTCTCGTCGCCTTCGTTACCCTCGTTGTTCTCGTCGCCTTCGTTGCCCTCGTCGCCTTCGTCACCTTCGTCGCCGTCGTCCGTGAAGCTGACCGGGGCGAACAAGTCGTGCGATCCGAAGCGGCCCAGGATCGCTTCGAACTCTTCGATAGTCGTGCAAGCCATTACCAATCTCCGATACAGTGTGCGCCCGCGGCGGAATTGCCGATGGCGCGCAGGTTTACGGTCTGAGAGAAAGGCTGGCCTACGCTGGGCCACGCCTACATTGGCAGGAGCAAACGGCTCCCCCAGGAAGCCGCCTACTGTCGGCGATCGGCTCGCGACGCAGTTGTTGACACCCACGGGGTCAAGCAACGTTTACAGCGCGGGAAGTGCTTCTCGCCCACAACTCCAAATGCTTCCGGATACTTAGGGTTCCTTGGCGGACAGCCAGGAATTGAGGGGTGTTACGATTTGCGATCGGCGCCGTCTGGGTCGAGCGCGAATGGCGCTTTCCACCCATTCCCGCCACTCACGCTAGTGGCAGCTTTCCACCCATTGCGGACTTCAGTCCGATCCGACAGCATCGGCATGAATGTTCGATCGAGTTCCTGCGCGCGTCTGGCTGCTGTTAGCGATCGGAGCGATCGCGTTCATGCCTGCCCGGTATATTTACCGCCACGTCGTGCATTCACCCTCCCGCCGCGATATCACTCAACGAGCTCCAGACCTCAGTTGGCGAACATCGGGCCAATTGGCTCGCAACTTGCTCCTTCTTGTCGCGCTGGTCGCATTTGCAATTTTCATTTTTACGCCCACCGCCCAGCACTTTGCGCGTTCCCCTCAGTTCTGGCCGCTGCTTATGGCAGCCTTTGGCGTTTGGGCTCTCTTTACCGTCGCGCGAGGCTTTAAGACCGGACGGATTGAGCCCTTAGCTAGAGGCTTCAACAATACGTACGAACGCATCGCGCATCCGAAGCGCTATTGGGCCTCCATGGCGTGGAACGCAGCGTTTGGAGCCATGCTAATTTGGCTGGGCTTTGGAGTTCCTACGAACGCCGCTGAAAATCCGTGCACGTATGAGAAGGTCGCCCTGCTGAAGGACAAGCTGGCCGCGTGCGAGGAGTTGATACAACGTCGGCCCAACGATCCCTATGCTTACTTCAATCGTGGCCTGATCGCGATCAATGTGGGCGACTACGATCAGGCCGTCGCCGACCTTACGCGGGCGCATGAACTGGACTCCGGAGATCCCTGGTCGCTCGCGAATCGCGGTCTCGCTTACGCGTGGAAGAAGGATCAGGCACGCGCGGAGGAAGACTTCCGAGCAGTTCGGGCCATCGACCCCTCCAACGTAGTCATGCTCCGAGGCGAAGCGCTTTTGAAGATGAATGCGGGCGACAAAAAGGGCGCGGTTGAAAGCCTCAGCGCGTCAATGACCGACGATCCCGATAACTTATGGGCGCTCCGCACTCGATCCGAACTCTACTATGAGCTGGGAGAGTTCGAGAAGTCGCGTCAAGACGACAGCAGGTGGGTGAAGCTCATGGAAGAGGCGCGAAGTCGCCAAGCACGCGCTTTGTCCAATTCGCGTCAAAGTGAGCTTCGCTGAGCGCCAGCTTCCCGCCCATTCCGGACATTGGGAAACCCTGTCCTACAGTACGGCGCTTGTGCTTCACACTCGCGGATGAGCGATCGACTTAGCCTCTCATCCTCTCCGCGCGTCCGCCGCGACGGTTGGACCAACGGCAGACGTGTTACCTTCTTTGTTACCCTGGCTGCGACCGGCAGTGTCACCTTCGCATGCGCGTCCGTCGGCCTCAGCCGCAAGTCCGCCTATGCGCTGCGAAAGCGCGATCGAAGCTTTGCTTCCTCTGGGGACGGGCGCTTGCGATGGCCGGCAAAGCCAGGCGGAACGGCGTTACGCCTCGCGTCGAAGGTAACGAAATTCGCAGCACCTCAAGCGGCGCCACAAGGTCAAGCGGAGTCAAGCCGGCCGACGTTGTCCGCGCCCAGGCTGAAGCCGAGCGCGACCGATTCTTCGCCACCTTCGAAATGGATCGGTCCGGCTCGTCGTTGCGGTCTCGAATCGAGCAAGGCTCTTGCCAACCGTTCGAAACAGTCCGACGCTGATCGTTTCGAAGAGCGCGCCTGAGCGCCTTCATGCGACTCGGAGCGCCCGGATACGGACGAAGGGAGAGTCGCATGCCTGGTATTGCCAACGGCACTCGAGCAATCGCGCTGGTCGGACCGGCCGGCGCGGGAAAGACCAGCCTGGCCGAAGCGATGCTGTTTGCAGCCGGCGCGTCCGATCGGCTGGGCTCGACTGCGAATGGCACGAGCATTGGCGACAGCAGCGCGGAGGCGCGCGCTCGCGGCGGCTCCACGGAGCTCAACCTCTACAATTTCAAATATCTCGATGACGAATTCGCGCTGATCGATTGCCCCGGCTCGATCGGCTTTGCAGCGGATGGCGCGCGTGCAGTCGCAGTCGCCGACCTCGCGATCGTCGTCGTCGACCCCGATCCAGCGCGCGCCCCCTTGGCTGCGCCGGCGCTCCGGATGCTCGACGAGCTCGGCATCCCTCACCTCATCTTCGTCAACCGCATCGACCAGGCGCATGGGCGGGTGCGCGACCTTCTGTCGGCGCTTCAGCCGGTCAGCGTCGAGCCGCTGATCGCGCGCCAGATCCCCATTCGCGAAGGCGAGAAGGTCACCGGGTTCGTCGACCTCGCGCTTGAGCGGGCCTATCACTACGTGCCCGGCAAGGAATCCGAGCGCATCGACATCCCAGAGGATCTGCAGCAGCGCGAGGCCGAGGCCCGCACCCAGATGCTGGAGCAGCTCGCGGATCATGACGACGAGTTGCTCGAGCAGCTCCTCATGGATCAGACGCCGGAGCAGGACCGCGTCCTCAAGGACCTGGCGCGCGAGACGGGCGAGAGCCTCGCGGTCCCGGTGCTGTTCGGTTCGGCGAGCAGCGCATGGGGCGTGCGCCGCCTCCTCAAGGCTCTCCGTCACGAAGCGCCCGGACCGAAAAGCACCGCCGACCGCCTCGGCGTGTCCGACCCGGCGCTCTACGCCTTCAAGATCAACAATGGCGGGTCCGTCGGCCGGCTGGCCCTGGCCCGAGCGCTCGGCGGCAACATAGCCGAAGGTTCGGACCTGAAGGCGCGGGACGGCGAAGCGTCGCGGCTAGGCGCCCTCTTTAAGGTGCAGGGCGAGAAGACGCAGAAGGTCACTGAGGCGCGCAATGGCGACATCGTCGCCGTCGCCAAGGTGGACAGCGTTAAACCCGGCCAATGGCTGGGCAAGGGCACTCTGCCGCCGGAGGTCGAGGTTGAACTTCCCGCTCGGAACTGCGCACTCGCGATCCAGCCATCCGACCGCAAGGACGACGTGAAGCTGTCAGGCGCGCTCCAGAAGCTGACGGAAGAGGACAGCGCGCTCATCCTCGAACATGACGAGGCGAACCACGAGCTCCGCCTTCGGGGCGTGAACGACGAGCACCTCAAGACGACGCTCGCCAAGTTGAAGCGGCGTTACGGCGTCGAGGTCACGTCGCATCCGCCGGCGATCGGCTACCGGGAATCGATCCGCAAAGCCGTCACGCACCAGCGCGGGCGCCACAAGAAGCAGACCGGCGGCCATGGCCAGTTCGGCGACGTCATCATCGACATCACGCCGCTGCCCCGCGGTTCGGGCTTCGTCTTCGAGGAGAAGATCCACGGCGGAGCCATTCCAAAGCAGTGGATCCCGGCCGTGGAGGAAGGCGTCCGCGAGGCGATGGATAAGGGCCCGCTCGGTTTCCAGGTCGTCGATGTGGCGGTGACCCTCGTGGACGGCAGCTATCATAGCGTCGACAGTTCCGAACTGGCGTTTCGCCTGGCGGGTCGGCTCGCCATGCAGGAAGCACTCGCCGCAGCCCACCCGCACCTGCTCGAGCCGATGCACAAGCTTGGCGTCGTCTGTCCGTCGAGCGCGACCAGCCGCATCACTTCGGCGGTTGCCGGACGTCGTGGGCAGATGCTCGGCATGGCGCCGCGCGATGGCTGGGCCGGCTGGGACCGCATTGATGCCCTCATTCCGGAGGCCGAGCTCGACGGGCTCGAGGCAGAGCTTCGATCGCAGAGCCAAGGCCTCGCGACCTACGAGGCCGAGCTGGACCATCTGGCCGAACTCAACGGGCCGCTGGCGGACAAGGTGATCCAGCAGAAGGTGCCTGAACCCGCCTGATCGGCTGTCCAAAAAGTCACGCGACAGCAGTTGCCGGCTCGCCTAGACGAGCCGGCACATGAAGCATTGGTTCAAGGACGCGCACTTCCGATCGCTGCTGAAGAACAGCAGCTATCTCGCGATATCCAAAGTGATCGCTGCGCTTGCGGGCGTGGCGACACTGGCATTCGCTGGACGCGGATTGGGCGTCGTCCTGTTCGGGACCCTCATCCTCATCACCAGCTACGCGAAGGCCGCGAGCGGCATCAGCAAGTTCCAGTCGTGGCAGCTCATCGTCCGCTACGGCGGCAAGGCGCTGGCCGCTGGCGAACACGAGGACTTCAAGGCGTCCACGGGCTTCGCCTTTGCGCTCGACGTGGTCAGCGGCATCGGCGGGATGATCGTCGCGGTGATGCTCCTGCCGTTCATCGGCAAATGGGTCGGCATCCCCGAGCAATATCTGTGGCTGGGCATGCTTTACTGCACCCTGCTTCCGACGATGGGTGCGGCGACACCCGTCGGAGTGTTGCGGTCGCTGGACCGGTTCGACCTCATCAGCTGGCAGGGCAGCAGCTACCCGATCGCCCGCGCCATCCTTGCCTCGATCGCTTTCTTCTCGAACGCACCGTTCGAAGCCTATGTCGCGATCTGGTGGGTCACGGATCTCGGCGGCGACATGTTCCTGTGGTTCCTGGCCGTCCGAGAGCTGCGCCGGCGCGGATTGATGCAGGGCATTCGCCCAACCTTGCGGCCGACTACACTTCCGGGCGCCTGGCGGTTCGCGATTCACGTGAACCTGACGTCCAGCCTCATTGCGGCATGGGGACCAATCGCGCGTCTCGTCGTCGGCGGACTCCTCGGGCCGAGCGGAGCAGCGCTGTTCCGTGTCGCATCGAGCCTTGCGGATAGCGCTCAAAAGCCCGCTGAATTCCTTGCCCGAGCTTTTTATCCGGAGATCGTCCGCATGGACGTCCGCACGAAGCAGCCGTGGAAGCTTATGCTGAGAAGTGCCGTGATGGCCGGCATGATCGCGCTGACCGCGGTCCTCCTGCTGCTGGTCGGCGGCAAGCCGCTCGTGCACCTGCTGTTCGGAAAGCAGTTCCTCGGTGCCTATCCGATCCTGATGGTGCTGATCATCGCGCCGGTGATCGGCATCTTCAGTTTCCCGCTGCCGTCGATGCTTTACGCGCTCGACCGTCCGGATGCGCCGCTCAAGGCGCGGTTGGTCGGAACGATCGTCTATTTCGCTTTGATCGCTCCACTCTGCGCCCGCTTTGGAGTGATGGGTGCCGCTGCTGCGTTCGTCAGCGCCTACGCGACCATGTTCGTGGTGCTCGCGCTCCAGGTCCGCGCAGAATACAAGCGGGTGCGCGCGAAGGCCTGATGAGCAGCCAGATGCCGCGCATTTGGGTCCTGCTCGGCCAGAGACGCGGCGACAACAACCAGCTGCTCGCGCTTGCGGAAGCGCTGAAGACGCCGTTCGAGACGCGGACGCTGAAGTATCGGCTTTCGTGGGGCTTGCTACTCCGGCTCTTTCCGCAGCGGCCGACACTCGTGACAAGCGAGTCCCGCGGCCATCTCCGGCCTCCCTGGCCGGACGTCGTAATCGGCATCGGACGCCGCAGCGTGGCGGTTGCTCGGTGGATCAAGCGGATGAGCGGCGGCCGCACGAAGCTCGTACGCGTCGGCAATCCTAGAACGAGTTCGGGACTCTTCGACCTTGTCATCACAACGCCGCAATATCCGGTGCCGCCGGCGCCAAGCGTGCTCAAGCTGCCGCTGTCGATGGACAGGCACAGCTCTCCGCCGAAGCTGACGGACTCTGAGCGAGCATGGCTCGAAGAGCTCCCTCGGCCGCACCTGCTCGTGTCGGTGGGTGGGAGGACCCGCTACTGGCATTTGCCCGAGGCGCAAATCGTGGGCGCGGTCGAACGCTTGGCGCAGCGCGCCACAGCTTCCGGCGGGTCACTGATCGTGGCGAGTAGCCCACGCACGACCACGGAGATTACCGCAGCAATCCAGCGCGCACTCGCCAATCGCCCGGACTGCAAACTCATATCTGACGAAAGCCTGCGCTACCCTGTGCTGCTAGACGACGCGGACGAGCATTTCGTCACGGGCGACAGCGTCTCCATGATTTCCGAAGCGATCGTGACTGGAAAGCCCGTGGGCCTGATCCCCGTCGAGCTGGATGCCGAAGGCCGCAAGGCGCTGGGCTCCGAGGGCCTTTCCAGCTCCGTGCGCGACGTTCGTCGCGTCTGGGCAGAGCTTCAGACAAATGGCCTTCTCGGGACGATCGACGAGCCCATCGCCGGCAAGATCGCGGACCCTGTGAGGACCGCGGCGGAGGCGGTCGGTGCACTTCTGGACTAGAGCGACATTTCCTCGAAGCCGTCCTGCTTCACGGTGCGGTCGATGTCCACGAGCGTCGTCAACAGGCTCTCCATCCGGTCGAGAGGCCATGCGTTGGGCCCATCCGACTTGGCGTTCGCGGGATCGGGGTGCGTTTCCATGAACAGGCCGGAAATGCCCGCCGCCACTGCAGCGCGAGCGAGCACCGGCACGAACTCCCGCTGACCGCCCGAGCTGGTGCCCTGCCCGCCCGGAAGCTGGACCGAGTGCGTGGCGTCGAACACAACGGGGCAGCCGGTCTCGCGCATGATCGACAGGCTGCGCATGTCGGACACGAGGTTGTTGTAGCCGAACGAGACGCCGCGCTCGCAGACCATGATCGTGTCTTCGTTGACGCCCGCCGCCTGGGCAGCGCTCCGTGCCTTGTCCACGACATTGACCATGTCGTGCGGCGCCATGAACTGCGCCTTCTTGATGTTCACCGGCTTGCCCGACGCGGCCACCGCGTGGATGAAATCCGTCTGCCGCGCCAGGAACGCCGGGGTCTGCAGCATGTCGACGGCCTGCGACACCGGCTCGATCTGCGGAATGTCGTGGACATCGGTCAGCACCGGCACACCGATCTTCTCGCGGACGTTGGCGAGGATCCGGAGCCCCTCATCCATGCCGGGACCGCGGAAGCTTTTGTCGGAGGAGCGGTTTGCCTTGTCGAAGCTCGACTTGAAGACGAACAGGATGCCGAGCTTGTCGGCGATGGTCTTCAGGCGCTCCGCGACGCTGAGCTGAAGCTCCTCGCTTTCGACCACGCACGGGCCGGCGATAAGGAAGAAGGGCTGGTCGAGCCCGATGTCACGTCCGAACAATTGCATGCGCGCGCCTTTAGCGAAGGGAGTCGACGACCGCCACCGGGTGCCAGTCGCCAAGCCCGTTTTGTGAGCCGAAATCAGGCGGAAACGGCTCGCCCGCGTGAATTCCGCCGGTCACGAAGACCGTGTCGAACCCCATTCTTGCACCGCCAAGGACGTCGGTCTGGAGGCCGTCGCCGATGGCCAAGACCTCGCTTGCGGGCGGATTTCCGCCCAGTGAAAGCGCGTGACGGTAAATCGCCGGGAAAGGCTTGCCGTACCATTCCACGCGGCCGCCCAGGCCGAGATAGATGTCGGCCAGCGCGCCAGCGCACGGCTCGGTCATGCCGCCGCGCACGACGACCCGGTCGGGGTTGAGGCAGTGCAGGAGGACGCCGCGGTCTGCGAGTTCTTCGAGCTGCGTCCGATAGTCCTCGACATGCCTGCGCTCGTCGTCGAGGCCGGTGCAGGCGATCTCTGTGAAGCCGTCTTCGACCAGGATCAATCCCCTGCCCTCGAATATCTCGCGGTCCGACCGCGTCCCGATGAAGCCGGCTGGACTGCCCACCGTCTTCAGCACCGCGATCCCAGCTTCACCGCTCGTCGCAATGCCGTCCCACGCCGCTCCCGGGAGGCCAATCCGTCCGAGCTGTTCCTTCACGGCGTCGGCCGTTCGCGGAGCATTGGTGATGAGCACGACTGTGCGGCTCTGCTCGCGCCATTGGAGCAGCCGATCCGCCGAACCAGGGTAGAGCTCGACACCGTCATGGACGACGCCCCAGATATCGCAGAGGATCAGCCGGTAGCGCTCGGGAAGCGCGTCGAAGAAGCTCATTCGAGACCTGAATCGATCAGAGCCTGCTCGATCGGCTCGACATCCTCGGGATTGTTGAGTTCGCGCATCGCGAACGGCGGCGTTTCGACGTCTACGACGGCCATCGGCACTCCAGCTACGAGAAACCGAAGCTGCTCCAGGCCCTCGAGCGTCTCCAACTCGCTGGCCGGGGTGGCGACGTAGCGCTCCAGCGCCTCCGGGCGATACGCATAGACGCCGACGTGGAGCCGCACTGGCGACATGCGCTCATCCAGCGCATGCTTGGGCAGATAGGGGATCAGCCGCTTCGAGAAATAGAGTGCATAACCCTGCGCGTCCGTCACCACGCTCGTGCCTCCGACCCGGCCGGCCGCTTCCTCGGCCTGCAGCACGCGCACTTCGTCGCTGCGAAGGCGCATTGCGGGCGTCGCGACCAGCGCATCGCTGTCGTCGCGCATACGCGCGATCAGCGCCTCCACGAAACCCGGGGGCGTCAGCAGCGCATCTCCCTGGAAATTGATCACCAGGTCCGGATCGTGAAGCGATGCGAGCGCCTCAGCGCAGCGCTCCGTGCCGTTGCGGCACTCCGGCGATGTCATGATCACACCGACGCCGAACTTGGTGCACGCATCTGCAATCCGCTCGTCGTCGGTCGTCACGTAGACACCGGACACGCCGGACACCTTGAGAGCCGCCTCGACGCTCCTCTGAATGAGAGGCTTGGCGGCTCCGCCCGCTCCCTTCAGTTCGACGAGCGGCTTGCCGGGGTAGCGCGACGATGCATAGCGCGCCGGGATCAGGATGACCGTGTTCATCGTGCCGCCGGACAATCGTGGATGTGAAGAACGCCGACCGGCCGCTTACGCCCTTCGCTCTCGTCGACCACGAACAGGGCTGTAATCCGATACTGCTCGAAGAGGTGCAGCGCGTCGTCGACCAGCGCGTCCTGCGGGACGGTTTTCGGATCGGGAGTCATGAACTCGCGAGCGATGTGCTCGAGACCCTCTTCCATGTGCCGGCGGAGGTCTCCGTCGGTGATCACGCCAACGAGAAAGCCGTCCGCATCCGTCACGCCGACTAGTCCAAGCCTTTTCTCGCTCATCACGACGATGACATCGTGCATCGAGCTGTCGGCGCCCGTGAGCGGAGTATCCCGTCCGGCGTGCATGAGGCGCTTCACCGGCTTGAGCCGTGCACCGAGCGACCCGCCCGGATGGAGCCGGCCGAAGTCTGTCCGAGTGAAGCCCTTGAGGTGCATCACCGTCATGGCGAGCGCATCGCCGAGCGCCAGGGTCATCGTCGTCGACGTAGTCGGAGCGACCGATTCCGGACCGACTTCCTTCCACTCGGGAAGTACGAGCGGAGCCGTGGCTGCGGTGGCCAGCATCGACTGGGCATTGCCGGTGATCGCAATCATCGGGATGCCGATCGCATCGAAATGGTCGATGACCGGCTCCAGCTCCGACGTCTCGCCGCTCTGCGAAATGAGGATCGCGACGTCCCCTTTAGCTGCCATGCCGAGATCGCCGTGGATTGCTTCCGCCAGGTGCAGGAACGTGGCGGTCGTGCCGGTCGACGCGAAGGTCGCCGCGATCTTGCGCCCGACATGACCAGACTTGCCGAGCCCGCTGACGATAAGCTTGCCGCCGCAGTTGCGGATCAGGTCCACAGCGCGCTCGAACTGCTCGCCAAGACTGTCGGCAAGGGCATCGAGCGCGCGCGCCTCGTCGTGCAGGACGTGGCGGCCGAAATCGAGAATCCCTTCGGTCGAACCGCTTTGTGACAACGCGTCATTCATGTCGCCGCACCTAGCCAGCGCAGAAGCGGCTGTGAAGCCGAGCGCTTGACGAACTGCGGCCCAGCAGCTTGGGTCCACGACGCCGTCCAAGGGGAGAGTGTGTGGCGAAGAAATTGACTCGGTTCATCCTGCTGGCGCTCCTGCTCGGCGTGATTGCCGGCTGGGCGATCAACGCCGCCATCGACGACGGCAGCCTGCAAAGCGCCGAGCAGCTGAAGCAGATCGCCGATTACCTCAGCATCGTCACAGCGCTGTTCCTGCGATTGATCAAGATGATCATCGCTCCGCTCGTTTTCTCAACCCTGGTCGCGGGCATCGCCCACATGGGCGACATCGCCGCGCTCGGCCGCGTCGGGCTGCGTTCGGTCACATGGTTCATCTTGGCGAGCCTCGTCTCGCTAACGCTTGGCCTAATACTCGTGAACCTGCTCCAGCCTGGCGTCGGGCTGAACCTGCCGCTGCCGCCGGCCACTGCCGCAAGCGGGGTCGAGACTGCCGCCTTCAACCTCAAGGATTTCGTCACCCACCTCGTGCCGGCTTCGATCTTCGAGGCGATGAGCACGAACGAGATCCTGCCCATCGTCATCTTCTCGATCTTCTTCGGCGTGGCCCTCACAGCCGTCGGCGATGCCGGAAAGCCGATCGTTCGCGGCGTCGAAGCGCTGGTGAAAGTGATGCTGCAGGTCACCGATTACGTGATGCGGTTCGCGCCCTTCGCGGTCTTCACGGCAGTGACCAGCTCGATTGCCGAAAAAGGCCCGGAGATCCTGATTACCTTCGGCAAGTTCGTCGGCAGCTTCTATCTCGGCCTGGCGATCCTGTGGGCACTGTTAATCGCCGCCGCCTTCGTCATCGTCGGCCCGCGGGTCAAGCATCTCGTTCGCTACATTCGCGACCCGATCGTCCTCGCCTTCTCCACCGCGTCGAGCGAGGCCGCTTACCCGCGCACTTTGGAAGCGCTCGACCGGTTCGGCGTTCCCCCGCGCATTGCGAGTTTCGTCCTGCCCTTGGGCTATTCGTTCAATCTCGACGGATCGATGATGTACATGACCTTCGCGACGATCTTCATCGCGCAGGCCTATGGCATCGACCTGACCATCGGCCAGGAAATCACCATGCTTCTGGTGCTGATGATCACTTCCAAGGGCATGGCGGGCGTTCCGCGCGCCAGCCTCGTCGTGATCGCGGCGACCATGTCGATGTTCAAGATCCCGGAAGCTGGCCTGCTGCTGATCCTTGCGGTCGACCATTTCCTCGACATGGGCCGTTCGGCGACGAACGTGGTCGGCAATGCGGTCGCGTCAGCAGTCGTCGCCAAGTGGGAGGGCGATCTCGATCCGGAGGCGCCCGCCGACATCGAGCCGCCGCACGCGCCGTCCCACGTGGCTCGTACCGCCCCGATCGACGATCACTTCTAGGCGCCGGCTTTCGCGGACCAGATCCACGCTGCGGCCGGGAACGAGACTCTCCCGCCGTCGTGATGCTGCTCGATCAGGGTGCGCATTCGATCGAGGGCGTCGCTGCGCTCTTGCTTAGAAGGTGATTCCAGAAGGCGCGCGGACGGGCCCAGTTCGCTGAAGAAGCCGAGAGCGTGGTCGACGGCATCTGCGCCCTGACCCGCCACATAGTTGAAGCGAACGTCGTGCAGGTCGCTCTCTACCCAGCCGGAGGCGGCGAAGATGTCGCGGACGTAAGCGGGATCGGCGAATGCGAAGCCGCTTGGCTCTCTGCCGGGTGCGGGCAGTTCGCGATCCGCGACCGCGCACGCCAAGGCTGAGGCCCACGGATTCGACTCCCAGCTCTGGAAGCATGAGAAGACCAGGGAGGCTCCGGTCGTGGCAGCCGAACGGAAGCTTCCAAACGCCTGCACCGGGTCGTCGAAGAACATGGTTCCGTGCCGAGAGAAGAAGAGGTCGAACGGCCCTTCGCTTCGGGCGACCACCTCTGCATCGCCTTCGACGACACGGACGTGGGGCAAATCGACAGCACGCTGACGAGCGATGCCGGCCAGTTCGGATGAAACGTCGCAGGCGACGATCTCCGCGTCAGGCAAGGCCGCGGCGACCTCCAATGCAGTAGAACCTGGACCACAGCCGATTTCGAACGCCCTGACGGCCCCCGGTGCGCTCTCCTTCACCGCGGCGAGGAGGTAGGGAGCGAGGCCGGCGAGACCCGCATCCGTGTCGCGCCAGCGTCTCGCCCAGACCGACCCGCTCCTGGTCGCCCACTGCGAAACGCCCGCCGCGAGGTTTGCGTCCGTCATGAGGGCGGTCCGAACGGATCGTCGATGCTTGGCGGAGGTGAGGTGAAGAACTTGGGGCCCGCTTCGGTCATGTGCCAGCAGTCCTCGATACGGACGCCGAACTTGCCGGGAATGTAGATACCGGGCTCGTTCGAAAAGCACATTCCGGGGGCCAGGGGCGTGGTCTCGCCGTGCACGAGGTTGACCGGCTCGTGGACCTCCATCCCGATGCCGTGCCCAGTCCGGTGAGACGTGCCCGGTAGCTTGTAGCCCGGACCGTAGCCCCAGCTTTCGTAGGTGCGGCGCACTGCGTCATCGACGCTTCCTGCCGGTGCTCCGACCTTCGCGGCGGCCATGGCGATCTGCTGGCCGCGATGGACCTGGTCGAAGACCTTGCGCTGCTCGGGAGTTGGATCGGCGCCGAACACGAACGTGCGCGTGATGTCGGCCTGGTAGCCGTGGACCGAGCAGGTGCAGTCCATCAGCACGATATCGCCGCGCTTGACCACGTGCGGCTTCTTGCTGCCGTGCGGATAAGCCGATGCTTCGCCGATCAGAGCGAGGCCGGGATCATAGACACCGCCGAGCTTCTCCTGGGCGGCGGCGATCAGTGCGTCGATATCGGCGCCCGTCATCCCTTCCTTCGTTCGCTCGCCCGCGTAGCGCATCGACGCCAGCATGATGTCGTTGGCGGCCTGCAGCAGGGCGAGTTCGGCGGGCGTCTTGATCATCCTGAGCTGGCGAACGACCGGATTGGCGCTCACGATGGATGCCGACGGCAGCTGCCGCTTCAGGCGATCCTCGATCCAGAAGCGATTGGTTTCCTCGAAGCCGACGGGCTGGTTGGCAACGCCGCATTCCTTGAGGAAGTCGGCAACGAGCTTGAGCGGCTCCTCATCCTCCTGCCAGGTGCGGATCTCCGCGGGCACGAGGAGCATTTCCTCGATGGAAGGCTTCTCGAAGAAAGGCGTAACGATAATCGGGTCGCCCTGCGCCGGGATGACCACGCCGGTCAGCCGTTCGCTGCGCCACCACTGGATGCCCGTGAAGTAATCAAGGCTGGGGCCGGACTCGACGAGCACAGCGCCGATCCCATTGCGCTGCATAAGCTCCCTCGCCCGTGCGAGCCGCGCCATGCGCTCCTCGCGGCTGATCGGCGGCGGAAGCTTGACCGGCTTGAAATCGGACTGCGCGGCGTGAAGGATGCTCGGGGGGAGCGCGGCCGATGCAGCGAGTGCTCCCGCTCCCTTCATCATCCACCGGCGTGTGAGCGTCATTCCGGCCATCTCTTCCCCCTGTCGATCGGGACAAGTGTTGCATGCCGCCGCAGCTTCGGCCAGCACGCCCGCGAAAGATCACCAAATGTTCGAATCGGCTTTCCAGGACGGGGTGAAGCGCCCCGGCACGCGCGAGATGACGGCCATGCTCGCCGGGCTCATGGCGCTCAACGCCTTCGCGATCGACGCGATGATCCCGGCCCTTCCGGACATCGGCCGCTCGCTGAACGTCGCGGAGGAGAACGAGCGGCAGTTGGTCGTGATCGCCTACTTTCTGGGGTTCGCCTCCACGCAGCTGTTGTGGGGACCGCTGGCGGACCGGTTCGGACGGAAGCCGATCCTGGCCTGCGGCGTCATCCTCTACGGTATCTTCGCCTTTCTCTGCGCCTTTGCCGGCAGCTTTCCGCTGCTCATAGCGGGGCGAGTGGCGATGGGCGCCTCGGCCGCCGTTACACGCGTGCTCGTCGTGGCGATGGTTCGCGACCTTTTCGAGGCCGAAGCCATGGCTCGAGTCATGAGCCTCGTCTTCATGGTCTTCATGCTCGTCCCGGTGCTCGCTCCGAACATCGGGCAGTTGATCCTTCTGTTCGCCCCGTGGCGCGCGATCTTCCTGGTCCTTGGCGGCTATGCGTTCCTCATGCTCGCCTGGTCGTGGCTGCGCCTGCCCGAGACGCTGCATCCGGAGTTCCGGCGGAAGCTCGACTGGCGCGAGATCAGTTCCGCCGTGGCCGAGACCGTCCGGGACCGGCAGTCCCTCGGATACACGCTTGCTGTCACGATCAGTTTTGCGGGCCTGGTCGCCTACATCAGCTCGATCCAGCAAATCGTCTTTGACGCCTTCCACGAAGGCCGCTTCATCGGCCTCGTGTTCGCTGCGATTGCCGCGCCGATGGCGCTGGCATCGTACATGAACTCGCGCGTGGTCGGGCGCTTCGGTTTGAGGCGGGTCGGTCACAGCGCAGCCGCGGCCTTCGCGCTGGTGACCGCCGTGCACGCTATCATCGCTTTGGCAGGCTTTGAGTCGCTTCCGGTGTTCATCGGCATGCAGGCGCTGACCATGTGCTGCTTCGCCTTCACCTCATCGAATCTCGGCACATTGGCGATGGAAAATATGGCGCCCATCGCCGGCACAGCGTCGTCCGTGCAGGGCGTCGTTGGTACGATCGGCGCGGCACTTCTGGGCTTCGTTATCGGACAACAGTTCGACGGGACGGCCACGCCCTTCGTGGTCGGCACAGCTCTCTGCGCAACGGGCGGCTTCCTGGTGATCGTGCTCACGGAGCCGACGCGGCTATTCGAACGACTGAACGCGGACGAGAAACCGGACTCGTCCGGGCTCACCGAGGATCTCGCTTAAGCCAAAGAAGACCGCCGCGCGAGCTGTCCTCACGCGGCGGTCCAATTCTGAAGAGCTAGAAATTATTCGGCAGCGACGTCGTCGTCTGGCGACGGACCAACCATTAGCGCCTCGCCGACCTCCTCGGTCTTGCCGCGGATGGAGCGCTCGATGCGATCGAGCATGTCCGGATTCTCCTTGAGGAAGACCTTCGCGTTTTCGCGGCCCTGCCCGATCCGGACCGAGTCGTAGCTGAACCAGGCGCCCGACTTCTCGACCAAGCCGGCCTTGACGCCGAGGTCGAGAACCTCGCCGACCTTGGACACGCCTTCGCCGTACATGATGTCGAACTCGACCTGCTTGAACGGCGGAGCGACCTTGTTCTTCACGACCTTCACGCGGGTCGTGTTGCCGATGATATCGTCGCGATCCTTGATCTGGCCGGTGCGGCGGATGTCGAGACGGACCGAAGCGTAGAACTTCAGCGCGTTGCCGCCGGTCGTCGTCTCGGGATTTCCGTACATGACGCCGATCTTCATGCGGACCTGGTTGATGAAGATCACCAGGCAGCGCGAGCGGCTGATCGAACCCGTCAGCTTGCGCAGCGCCTGGCTCATTAGGCGCGCCTGAAGGCCGACGTGGCTGTCGCCCATCTCGCCCTCGATCTCGGCCCGCGGAACCAGCGCGGCCACGGAGTCGATCACCAGCACGTCAATCGCGTTGGAACGGACGAGCGTGTCGACGATCTCCAGCGCCTGCTCGCCCGTGTCGGGCTGCGACACGATCAGCTCGTCGATGTCGACACCAAGCTTCTTCGCATAGACCGGGTCGAGCGCATGCTCCGCGTCCACGAACGCTGCCGTGCCGCCGACGCGCTGCGCTTCCGCAATCGCGTGCAGCGCAAGCGTCGTCTTGCCCGAGCTTTCCGGACCGTAGATTTCGACGATGCGGCCGCGTGGCAGTCCGCCGACGCCGAGCGCGATATCGAGGCCGAGGCTGCCGGTCGAGATCGTCTCGATCTCCATCTTCTCACGGCTGCCGAGCTTCATTGCCGAGCCCTTGCCGAACGCGCGATCGATCTGCGCGAGCGCAGCCTCAAGGGCCTTTTGCCTATCCATTCCGGGTACTTCCAATCCGCTACCGATGACTTTGAGCTGCGCTGCCATGCTATTCATCCCCTCGTCAACGGGCGTCCGAGCGCCGCCCCCATATTCTTTTTGTACATGCTTTGTTCCGTGAGAACAAGAGGGGAACTAGTCTTAGTAAAGTCAGTAAAGTCACGGAGAGCCGGCCCTTTGCCGAGACTTTTGGACCTGGACTTGATCGCCGACAGGTGGGAAGTCGCGAATGGGCCAGGTCACCGCGCACCCATCTCACTCGAAATCTATTTTGAAAGAGCGGCAAGCGCGTCGCTCATCGCCTCGTGAAGGGCGGTCGTGTGATAGATGTCGTTGTGCCCGACTCCTTCGATTGTCCTGTCGAAGACAAGGTTCGGCACCCGGCGACGGAGCGCATCCGTCCGCCGGCCCGGGATCAAAGTGTCCCTGCCCGCCGCGATGATGGCGACCGGCGCGTCGACGCGGCGCAGGCTGCCCGCGGCATCGATTTGCTCATGGAAGACCATTCCGATCGGGAGCCAGGGACAATGGCCCTGCGCGACCGCTTTTAGAGAGTCGAAGGGCGTCACCAGAATGAGTCCATCGAGATGACGCTTTTCCGCCAGGCTCGCCGCAACGCCGCTTCCGATACTGAAGCCGACGGCGATCGTCCGCTGCGGCTTCACGCGGGCAGTCGCGGCGTCATAGATCAGCGGGGCGTCCGCCATCAGCGCTTCGGTCGAAGGCGAGCCGGTCGACGGCGCATATCCCCGATAGTGGAACGCGACGATGTGCGCTTCGGGATAGACCTCGCTGAGGTAATCGGCGGCGTCCGCCGAGTTCCAGGCATTGCCCGCGAAGGCCACAATCAGGAGCCGCTCGCCGCCATCCCGCGAAGGCGGGATGTGAACGCCCTGCAGCCGATAGCCGTCGGGCGTGTTCAGGCTGAGGCGCTGCGTGCCGTGCGGCAGCGGACCCGGACGGCCGACCATGTGGGTCGGAAAGAGGATGCGGTTCTGGAAAAGCGACACGACCAACGCGAAGATAAGGAACAGGACAAGCCCGACCGTAACGAGCTTGATCACGGTTGGATGCTTACTGGGCGAAGGCCGCTTCGAGAGCCGGGGTGACCCGATCGACGGTATAGGGCTTTTCGATCACCGGAACGTTGGCGAATTCCGCGGGCGGCGGATCGACGTGCCCGCCGGTCGCGAGCACAAACGGGATCTGCTTGTCGCGCAAGCGCTCGGCAACGGGCCAGACGCTTTCTCCCTTCAGGTTCACGTCGAGGATCGCGACATCGAACCCGCCCTTGTCGGCTTCTACGAGGGCATCGCCCACGGACTCGCACGTCGCACGCACAGAATGACCGAGCGACTCCAGAAAGTCCTCGAGCATCATCGCGATGAGTGGCTCGTCCTCTACAACCAGGATGCTACGCTGCCCCATATTTCCCTGCGATAAGCTGAGGTTCGTCCGGAGCAAAGCCCCTAATTGTTAAGACGGAGTAAGAGCCTTGCGCGCCGCCTCGGCAAGCTCCTGCACCGAGAACGGCTTGGGGAGGAAAGCAACCTTGTCGATGTCGATGGATTTGCGAAGTTGTTCTTCCGCGTAGCCGGACATGAAAAGGACAGGCAGATCGGGCCGCGTCTTGCGCGCTTCGCGAACCATCGTCGGTCCATCCATCTCCGGCATGACGACGTCGCTGATCAGCAAAGCGAATTCCTCGCCGCGGTCCAGGATCTCCAGCGCTTCCTGACCATTGTTGGCCGTGACCACCGAATAACCGTGGCGAGTGAGCGCCCGCTCGGCCACGGTCCGAACCATCGGTTCGTCCTCGACGAGCAGCACGGTACCCGTGCCCCAAAGTTCGTTGTGGCCTTCCTTGCCTCGGCGGGTCGGCTTGGGTGCTTCCTCCGCGCCGTGGACCGGCAAGTAGATGACGAAGCGGGTTCCCTCGTCGACCTTGGAGTCCGCGAAGATGAAACCCCCGGACTGCTTGACGATACCGTAAACGGTGGAGAGGCCGAGGCCCGTTCCCTTGCCCACTTCCTTGGTCGTGAAGAAGGGCTCGAATACCTTGCCGAGGACGCTCGCGGGGATGCCGCAGCCGGTGTCGCTGACCGACAGCGCCGTATAATCCGCGACCGGCAGGATCTCGGAGCCGAGCTCCGCGACCTGATCCGCACGCACGGCGTAGGTCTGGATGGTCAGCGTTCCGCCGCCCTGGTTCGCCATGGCGTCCCGCGCATTGACCGCGAGGTTGATGATCACCTGCTCGAGCTGGCCCGGGTCGGCGCGGATCGGGCCAAGACCGCGGCCGTGCTTCACGACCAGAACCGTGGTCTCGCCGAGCAGGCGCTTCAGGAGGTGGGAGACTTCCGACACGACGTCCGGAAGCTGAAGGACCTGCGGGCGCAACGTCTGCTGGCGAGAGAAAGCGAGCAGCTGTCGCGTCAGTCCCGCCGCGCGGTTCGAGTTCGACTTGATCTGTTGGATATCGTCGTAGTCGCTGTCGCCCGGAGTGTGCCGCATCAGCATGAGGTCGCAATGACCGATGATTGCGGTCAGGATGTTGTTGAAGTCGTGCGCAACGCCGCCCGCGAGCTGGCCGACCGCCTGCATCTTGGTCGCTTGCGCGATCTGCCGCTTGAGCTTCGCTTCCTCGCTATTGTCCTTGAGCAGCAGGAGCACCGCCGCATCGCCAAGCCCGCGAAGGCCACCGATGGTGAGCGCGACGGGCTCCCTGGGATCGCGAGCCAGACGCACTGCGATATCGCCCGACGTAGCCGGTCCGCGCGCATTTCGGCGGACGGCGTCCGCGACGGCGGCCTTGTCTTCCTTCACGACGAGGTCGCCGGGATAGACGAGTTTGGAATTGCCCTTGATGCCGGCGGCGCCGCGGAACGCCTGGTTCATCGTCAGGAACCGGCCGTCGCGGTCGACGAGCGCGAGTCCGATCGGAAGCATGTCCAGCAGGGCTTGAAGGTTCGACGAACTGCTCGATGCCTCCGAACTGTCGAATAGCATGAACGTGCCTACGCCATTCGGCTGTCCGGGGTGGACCGGAACGTGCACAGCGCGCATCGCCGTTCCAGACTCACCCTCCGCGACAAGACGAAAGAGACCGTCTTCGCCCACCTCTACCAACTCGTTGAAACGCAGATTTTCGTCAGCGTGACCCGTAGGGACCGCGCGGTCCGCAAACAGCTTGTTCGCCGCGAGCAAACGCCCTTCCCCATCCACCACGGCGGCGAGGAGCCCGGCCCGCGTCAGCCGCTCACCGGTCGGACCCGAAATGCCCTGGATGGTCAGCGCCAGGGGGTCCGCTGCAGGCGCGCTCGGGAAGCGCCAGATGAGCATGTCGTTGCGAATGCCGGCGCGCTGGACCTCGATGGCCGCTGATCCGGCGAGCGTAGCGACATTGGCGGCGCAGCCCGCCCCGTCCCGCCAGGCCATGGAAACCGCTGCCAGCAGCGATTGCCCGGATTCATCGTCGGCAGGAAGGTTGAGCGGCGGCACCGCATCGAAGCGGTCGCGATATGCCTCATTGGCGGCGAGGAGCGCGCCCTCGGTCGAGGTGATCGCGGCCGGTCCATCGCACAGTGCGAGGGCGGCACCGACAAGCGCATAGTCGGGACCTGCGACGAGCGTGCTCGCGTCGGAGGCGACACTCGGCTTCCGGACCGCAAGTCCGCCTGCGACCGCACCAACCAGCGCGAGCGCGATCAGCACCATCGCGGGAATCGGACCGAAGAGGAACCAGACAGCCGCCGCGCTCAGCGTAGCGGCTGCAGCAAGCGCCGGGAGCAGCAAGCGATCCCCGTCCAGCGGACGGTCCGCAATCGCCGGCAACTCCTGGTGCAGCATGTTCCCCTAGCGTCTCCTTACCAGATACGTACGCGGTCCTCGGGCGCGAGGTAAAGCTTCTGGCCGGGCTTCACGTCGAACGCCTGATTCCAGGGGTCCATATTGCGGACGATATTGCCGCGCTGCTCCGACGGCGAGTGCGGGTCGGTCAGCAGGCGCTGACGGAGGTTCGGCTCGCGATAGTTGCGTCGCCACACCTGGGCCCAGCCGAGGTAGAAGCGCTGGTCGGCCGACATTCCGTCGAGGACCGGCGGAGCCTTCCCATTGAGCGAGGCGATGTACGCATCGTGCGCGACGGTGAGGCCGGCGAGATCCGCCGTATTCTCGCCCAGCGTCAGGCGGCCGTTCACGTGCAGGCCCGGAAGCGGCTCGTACTGGTTGTACTGCTCGACGAGCTTGTCGAGGCGGGCCGTGAACGCCTTCGTGTCACCCGGAGTCCACCAGTCGATCAGCTGGCCCTTCGAGTCATACTTCGCGCCCTGATCGTCGAAATGGTGGCTGAGCTCGTGGCCGATCACAGCACCGATACCGCCATAGTTGACGGCATCGTCGGCGTTGGGATCGAAGAACGGCGGCTGCAAGATGGCCGCCGGGAAGACGATCTCGACCATCGTCGGGTTGGCATAAGCGTTGATGGTCATCGGGGTCATGCCCCACTCCCACCGCCGGATCGGGCCGCCGAGCTTGCCCGTCTCGTAATTGTGCTCGAACTGGGCCGAGCGCATCGCGTTGCCGATGAGGTCGCTGCGATCGATTTGGACGCCGCTCATGTCGCGCCACTGGGTTGGGTAGCCGATCTTCGGCGTGAACGCGGCGAGCTTGGCGTGCGCCTTGACCTTCGTCTCGGGCGTCATCCACTCGAGCTTGTCGATGCGGCGGTCCATGGCGGCGATGATGTTCTTCACCATCTCGTCGGCCTTGGCCTTGGTCTCCGGCGGGAAGTATTTCGCAACGTAGAGCTTGCTGACATCGTCGCCGAGGACGCCGGTCGTGAAATCGACCGCGCGCTTCCAGCGGACTTCCTGCTCCGGAGTGCCGTTGAGGGTTTGGCCGTAGAAGCTGAAGCTCTCCTGATCGAACTTCTTCGGCAGATAGGCCGAATAGCTGTCGATTGAGCGGACCAACAGCTGATCCTTGAGAACGCCAAGGGGCGCCTTGGCCAGCAACGCCGCTTCGCCGGCGACGGCGCTCGGCTGAGCAACGACCACGCTGTCGAGGTTGACGTTGATACCCCTCATGTAGGCGGCGAAGTCGAAGCCCGGAGCGCGCTTGGCGAGATCGCGAAGCGTCATCTTGTTGTAGGTCTTGGTGCGATCGCGGCTGTCGGCCTTAGTCCAATGAACCTGCGCGATCTTCGTTTCGTAATCGAGGATCGCCTGGGCGCGAGCCGCGGCGTTGGTCTCGCCGGCGAGCGTCAGGACGTTCGTCAGGTGCTGGAGATACTTGGCCTTGGTCTCGAGCTGCTTGGCATCCTTCGACAGATAATAATCGCGGTCCGGCATGCCGAGGCCGCTCTGCAGCATGACGAGCGTGTAGACGTCAGGCGCATTTGCGTCCTGGCCGATGTAGCTCGCGAACGGACCGCCGATGCCGAGATGGTCGGCCTTGGCGTATAGCTCGTCCAGCTGCGCCTTGGACTTCATGCCCCGGATTTCGTTCAGCCACGGCTCGAACGGTGCGAGGCCCTTCGCTTCGATGGCCGCTTCGTCGAGGAAACTGGCATAGGCGGCGCCGATGCGGCTGTTGGGATCCTTGGACTGCTCCTCGATCAGGTCCTTCGTGCGCTGGCGCGAAAGATCGTCGAGGACGGTGAAGGCGCCATAGTTGGACTTGTCCGCCGGGATCGGCGTGTTCTTCGTCCAGGTGCCGTTGGCGAAGGCGTAGAAATTATCGCCTGGGGCCACCGAAGTATCCATGCCGGCCGCGTCAAATCCGAAGGTGCCGTAGGTGGGCTTCGGAGCCGGCGGGGATTCCGCCGCAGGAACAGCCGGCGCGGCTTCAGCCGACGGCGGTGCGATATCGGCGCTATGCGTCGCACATCCGGCGAGCGCAGTGCCCGCCGCGAGAACGGCAATCCAACGAACCATGTAGACGACTCCCCAAGATACTATTCGGCCGGCGCGCCCTCCCGCGCCAAAGCCCGCCGATGCAACCACTTACGCCCGACCCACCAGCGCCATCCGACGAGCGACACCCAATATCCTGCGAACGCAAAGAGCGCCGCGATCACGACTAGTCCCATGACCATCGCCGGGGCCGCGTCGGAGACGAGCCAGTCGAACCAGCGTCCGATGCTGGCATGCGTACTGGACAACACCTTCAGGGTCGTCAGGTCGGCGTGAAAGCCGAGGCGGTTGCCGACGTTCACTGCGGCGACGAGAAAGAAAGGTGTCGTCGCGGGGTTGGAGAGGAAGGTCATCGCCGCGGCGATCGCGACATTGCCGCGCAGGGCCATGCAGACCAGCGCTGCTCCAACGATCTGGAGCCCCGGAACCATCAGGAAGATGCCGACGAACAGGCCGATCGCCACGCCACGCGGCACCGAACGACGCGTAAAGCGCCACAGTTCTGAATTACGAATTCGCTGACCGAACGGTTTCAACAGCGGGCTGTTCTGCACCTCCTCGCGCGAAGGAGCGTGCTTGGCCATGAAAGCACGGACGGTGGTCGCGAGATCAGCCACGGGCCCTCAACAGCCGGCCCTGCTCACGCTTCCAGTCGCGCTCTTTGATTGTGTCGCGCTTGTCGTGCACCTTCTTGCCCCTGGCCAGGGCAAGTTCGACCTTGGCCCTTCCGCTCGAGTTAAAATATATGGATAGCGGAACAAGCGTTAGCCCCTGTCGAGCTACAGCACCCTGCAATTTCGAAATCTCGCGGCCTTTGAGCAACAGCTTCCGCGGCCGGCGCGGCTCATGGTTCAGGCGATTGCCGTGGCTGTATTCGGGGATGTGGCTGTTGATCAGCCACACCTCTTCGCCCTCGACCGTCGCATAGCTCTCCGCGATCGACCCTTCGCCGTGGCGGAGCGACTTCACTTCCGTCCCGACGAGCGCGATCCCGGCTTCGACGCGATCGTCGACGAAATAGTCGAAGCGCGCGCGCCGGTTCTCGGCGACGACCTTCTTTTTGTCGAACGGTGCTGGGAGGGGCTTGGACACGTCAACCTATATAGGGGCTCAAATCAGCCCGGCATGCTCCAAGGCCTTGTCGACTGCGCGCTTCGACGCATCCGAGGCCCCGGTCAATGGCAGACGCAATGCATCCGGATAGCCGGGCCTGACCCGGGTGAGCGCGTATTTGGTCGGCCCCGGCGAGGCATCCGAGAACAAGGCCGCGTGCAGCGGATAGAGCCGATCCTGCAGCTTCAGCGCATCATCCCAGCGGCCTTCCCGCGTGGCGGTCTGGAACTCGGCGCAAAGGCGCGGCGCGACATTGGCGCTGACCGAGATGCATCCCGTGCCACCCATGGCGTTGAAGCCCAGGGCCATATCGTCGTTGCCGGAGAGCTGGATGAAGTCATCTCCGCAGGTCAGGCGCTGCGCAGTCACCCTCGCGAGGTTCCCGGTCGCGTCCTTGATGCCTGCGATCTTCGGGTGTTTCGCAATCTCGGCAAGGGTTTCGACCGATATGTCGGCGACCGTCCGCGCAGGTACGTTGTAGACGATGATCGGAAGGGCCGATGCGTCTGCGAGTGCGAGGAAATGCGCGGCGAGACCGGCCTGGCTGGGGCGGTTGTAGTACGGCACGACGACCAGAGCCGCATCGGCACCGGCATCCTTCGCAGCTTTCAGATGCTCCAGACTCGTTGCGGTCGAGTTGCTGCCGCAGCCGGCAATCACCGGCACCCGGCCTTTCACCTGATCGACGACCAGCCGGAAGATGCCGTGCTGTTCTTCGTTCGTCAGCGTCGCGACTTCACCGGTGGTCCCGCACGGAACCAGGCCGTTCGAACCTTCGGCGATCTGCCAGTCGACGAACTCGCGAAGTGAGTCTTCATCGACACAGTTGCCGGAAAAAGGTGTCACCAGTGCCGGTATCGACCCGTAAAACATGAACTTTTTGCCTTCACGAGAGACTCGTCGAAGTGGATACTCGCGAGCGTTCAGGGACTGATAAGGAGGGCGGCCTGACAATGTCCAGCATGAGAGGTGTCGCACTAACGCTCTTGCTCGTCACATCGACGGCTGCATCCACGCAATCGCCGTACGCGCCGCCGGTGCAGACGGCCGCAACCCCGGCGCCTTCCTATGGCTACAGCGTTGGGCTGGCCCTGAACGACTGGCGCCGCCTGCGTCAGAGCAGCGGCTACACCTTCGGCGACTATGCGCGCTTTCTGAACGCGAACCCCGGTTGGCCCGACGAGAACAAGCTGCGCGGCTGGGCCGAGAAGGCGATGCGCCCCGGCGAAAATGCCGGCGTGGTGCTGGCGTTCTTCTCGACGAAGCAGCCCGAGACCGGCAACGGCTACGCGCGCCTCGCCGATGCCTTGAGCTCGACCGGGCGCACGGCCGAAGCCCTGGCAGCCGCTAGGTTGGCGTGGGCCTCGGCCGATCTCAGCGCCTACGACGAGCAGACCATTCTCGCCCGCTACGGCCGCAACTTCACGGTGCAGGACCATGACCGGCGGACCGACGCTTTGTTGTTCGCGAAGGACCCGACCGACGCCCAGCGCTTCCTGATGATGACCTCGCCGGCCCGGCGTGGGGCGTTCACGGCACGCGTTGCGCTGCAGGCCCGCTGGCCGGATGCCGAAAGTCGCTACCAAGCGGTCATTGGGCAGGTCACCACCGACGCTGGCCTGATGATGGATCGTGCGCGCTACCTGCGCGATGCGAACTGGGACGTTGCGGCGCGTCAACTCTTCGCCCGCGACCACAATTTCACGTACCGGCCAGCCGATCCCGAGCGGTTCCTGGATATGCAGATCGGGCTCGCAGATGGCGCGGCGCAGAGCGGCTCGTGGAGTCTCGCCTACAACATCGCACGGCAGACCGACGACGTGATCAACTCCACCGTCGACATGGGCGACCAGCCCTATGACATTCGCGACAAGTATACGACGCTGATGTGGCTTGGCGGAACAGCTGCTTGGAGCGGGCTCAATCAGCCGGGCAATGCGATGGCCATGTTCGACCGCTACTCACGCGGCGGCAAGTCGCTGCAGGTGCTGTCGAAGGGCCTGTACTGGGCCGGCCGGGCTGCGCTTTCGGCACGGCGCGGAACCGAGGCGACGACTTATTTCCAGCGCGCGGCCGCCTACCCCGAGCTCTTCTACGGCCAGCTCGCGCTCGAACAGCTCGGGCGGACGGTTCCGGCGCCCGGACCACTGCCGACGTTTGCAGTAAGCCCGGCGCAAAGGACGGAGTTCGCCAACCGCCGCCTTGTCCAGGCCACGCGGATCACGGGTCAGCAGGGCCGTCGCGATGAGCAGACCCTGTTTGTCCGCGCACTCGCGGAATCCCTCAACACGGACCCCGAGCGCGTCCTCGCCACGCAGTTCGGCCAGCAGATCGGACGCGACGACATCGGCGTCTGGGTCGCACGCATGGCTCGGGTGAAGGGCAATGCCTTCTACGTCGAGACCGCCTACCCGCGGCTGCAGACGCAGATCGGCGACGCGCAGATGTGGTCGCTGGCGCACGGCATCACCCGCCAGGAAAGCTCTTTCGACCGTGCCGCGGTGAGCCACGCAGGGGCGCGCGGCATGATGCAGCTGATGCCTGGCACCGCGCGGGAGCAGGCCGGCAAGATGGGGATCGGCTATGACGGCTACCGCCTGACGACCGATCCTTCGTACAACGTCTCGATCGGCACGTCCTATTTCCGGCGCATGATGAACATCTGGGACGGCAGCGTTCCGCTCGCAGTTGCCAGCTACAACGCCGGGTCCGGCAATGTGGGGAAATGGGTCAACCGCTACGGCGATCCGCGTGGGCGCAAGGACGTCGTGCAGTGGATCGAGCAGATCCCGTTCAGCGAGACCAAGGCCTATGTGCAGCGGGTCATCGAGAACAGCGTTGTTTACGACCGGATGAATCCGCACAGCCCGCCGCGGACGGTTCACGTGTCCCGCTTCCTCGGAAAGAGCGCTCCGGGCTAAGAAGCGCGCATGACCCAGCCTCAACCGCGGTTCATCACTGCCGCGGGCTTTGCCAAGCTCCGCTCGGAATATGACGAGCTGTTCGCTGTCGAGCGCCCGAAGCTCGTCGAGACAATCTCCTGGGCCGCCGCCAACGGCGATCGATCGGAGAACGGCGACTATATTTATGGGCGAAAGAAACTGCGCGAGATCGACCGCCGGCTCGGCCATCTCGCCAAGGCCATGAAGGCCGCGAAGGTCGTCGAACCGGGGGCGCAGGGATCACGGGGTCAGGTCCGCTTCGGCGCGACGGTCGAACTTGCCGACGAGGAGGACAATCGCCGTACGCTCACCATCGTGGGCGATGACGAGGCGGATGCGTCCGCCGGCCGAATCGGCTGGAGCGCCCCGCTCTCCCGCGCCCTTATCGGTGCGCGTGTCGGCGACGAACGAATCGTTCGCCTTCCGTCGGGCGAGAAGAGCTACGAGGTGATGGCGATCAGCTACCGTGGCTAGGCGAAGCGCGCTCGCAATTGGTCGAGCGAGCGGTCGTGAGTCAGGTCGAGGTGGAGCGGCGTAACCGAGACATAGCCGTCGGCGATCACCTCCAAGTCCGTAACATGGCCGGGCGTTTCTACGACCGGCGCGAGACCGAACCAGAAATAGGTGTAGCCGCGCGGGTCCGTGCGCTCGACGATCCGGAGGCGTCCGTAGTCGCGGATACCCTGCCGGCAGACCCGAACGCCCTTCACTTCCTCAGGCGGAAGCGCGGGGAAGTTGACGTTCACGAGCGTGCCCGGCGCCATGTCCATCTCAATGAGCGGCGCGAGCGCCTTCTCGGCCCAAGCCTCCGCTGCGGCGAACGGAACCGTGTCGCCCATGCCCTCGCGCGAATAGCTCTGGCTCAGCGCGATCGAGCGGACGCCGGCTAGCGCGCCCTCCATCGCCGCCGAGACGGTGCCCGAATATGTCACGTCCTCGGCCAAGTTGGCGCCCCGGTTGATGCCGGAGAGAATCAGGTCGGGCGGCGAGTCCTTCATGATGTAGGCGAGCGCCATCATGACCGCGTCGGTCGGTGTCCCGGTCACCGAGAATCGCCGATTGTCATGCCGCCTGACCCGCACTGGCTGCGTCAGGGTCAGGGAATGCCCCGCTCCCGACTGCTCTTCAGTGGGCGCGACGACCCAGATGTCGTCGGAGAATCGCTGCGCTACCGTTTCGAGCAAATCGAGGCCGCGCGCGTTGATCCCGTCGTCGTTCGTGAGAAGAATTCGCATTGCCGGCCTATGCGGGAGGGCGGCGGGACCCGCAACCGGCAGAGGCTAATGCGCTAATTCGGCAACAGATTTCCCGATTCAGAACAGTGCGTTCGACAGCGCTTGTTAAGCTCTTCAGCCGTAATTATAGGCGAGGTGGGGTTAAACCGGCTGAACCAGACGTAAGTCTTGGTAAAGTCTATGTAATCCACCTCCGGCTGCTCGGGGGGTCCGTGCAGCTCAAGGTGGTGCATACGGGGGTGCCAGCGAGCATGGGGCGCGCGCTGGTCTGAGCGGGAGGGTTGTAATGGCGACTGCACTTGTCGACCTGTACGGCGGGCAACCGATACCATTTGATCGGATCATTCTTCCTGAAGGCTATCGGCCTTCGGACGATGACGATTTCATGTGCGACGCACACAGGGCGTATTTCCTTCACAAGCTGAAGGACTGGAAAGAAGACATCATCGCGGAGTCGCGCCAGACGATGGCGCAGCTCCAGGTCGACTCGCTCCGCGAGCCGGACATCGCCGACCGCGCGTCGAGCGAGACCGATTGGGGGATCGAGCTTCGTACCCGCGACCGGCAGCGCAAGCTGATCGCCAAGATCGATTGTGCCATCCGCCGGCTCTACGAAGGCGAATATGGCTATTGCGAGGTGACGGGCGATCCGATTTCCCTCGGTCGCCTGGAAGCGCGGCCGATCGCCACGATGACGCTTGAAGCGCAAGAGCGCCACGAGCGTGTCGAAAAGGTTTCTCGCGACGATTGAGGGGGCTTGGGACGGTTTGGGGACCGTCCTGAGCAACAAGACGCCGGGCGGCTTCGGCCGCCCAGCGCATTAAAAAACCGACCCTTCTAGTGGAAGTGGCCGGCTAACTCGTCTTTCAATCTGAGCTTTTCTTTCTTCAGATCGTGCAGCTTGATCATGTCGGGAAGCGGGCGGTGCTCTTCTTCGTCAATCTGTGCCGCGAGAGCCGCATGCTGCGTTTCAAGCTCCTCGACATGTGCCTTGTCCATCGGTGCCATTCCTTTCCTTGAAAGCGACTGAACAGCGTCAGGAGTAAAACACTTTTCGGACGCTTTGTCTCGCATCCAAAACGTCCATTGAACCGACTCAGCCCGCGCCTCGTCGCTCCAGTTGGGCGGTGACGGCGCCCTCCGACTCGGCTAGTTTGGAACGTGATGGACGAGACAATCCGGGTCGAATTGGAGACCATGAGGGCCGAGCACCGACGGCTTGATGACGAGATCGCAGCGCTTTCGTCCGAAGGCATCACTGACCAGCTGGAAATCGCGCGCCTGAAGCGCCGGAAGCTGCTCCTGAAGGATCAAATCCAGCTGTTCATTAACCAGCACACGCCGGACATCATCGCATGAGCGAGCGTCCCGGAACGGGACCTTGTGGGCGAAATGGGCGGCAGGCGCCTTTCTCAAGCGTTTCCAGCCGACGGCAAGAATGGCACTGATAGATTGATGGACGAGTCGAGCATCCCACAGCCCGAGATCCGGATCACGTCGCGCCTGATCGACTCCCTTTATACGGAGTCGATGTTGCTGGCGGACGAGGCCCGGTCCTATTTCGACGATGCCGGGCGCGACGACCGGCTGACGTTGGAGCCCTTCGACCGGGTGAGCTTCGCCTGCGAGTCGCTGAAGGTGACGACGCGCATCATGCACATCGTTGCCTGGCTGCTCACTCAGCGCGCCGTAGAGACCGGCGAGATTCAGGGCCAGGACGGCCGCCGTCCGGAGAGGCGCCTTGGTCATGCGCAGGAGAGCGATCCCGAGGTTGTGGCCAAGATGCCGGAGGAAGCGCGCCGGCTGATCGAGGCGAGCAGCGACCTTTATGCCCGCATCAAGCGCATCGACGAAGGCGTGGTCATGGAGGAGTTGCCGGCCAGCCCTGCCCGCGCGCTCATGGGCCGCCTGGAGCGCGGCCTCGGTGGGAATTTCGGCTAAGCAACGCTAAGGAAGTTGCGCGATGCGCAGCTTCACTTTCCATCCCGGGCCGCGGCTCAGCGCCGGTCCCAACAAGTCTACAGACATCGCCGATTTCCTGCCGGAAGGCCCGTGCCTGTTCGTAACCGACGAACAGCTGATCGCGCTCGGACTGGCCGAGCCCGCACTCGAAGCGCTCGAAGTATCGGGTCGGCATCCGACGGTCTTCGACAAGGTCGAAGCCGATCCCTCGCGGGCGACGCTGGAAGCCGCCGTCGAAGCGGGCCGCGCAGCGGGCGCGGTTTCGGTCGTCGGGTTCGGCGGCGGAAGCCCGATGGATGTGGCCAAGCTCGCCGCATATCTGCTCGGGTCCGGCGATGTGCTGGACGAAATATGGGGCGTGGATATCGCGAGAGGCCGGCGGCTACCGCTCGTCCTCGTTCCGACGACTGCCGGCACGGGTTCCGAAGCGACGCCAATCTCGGTGATCACCTGTGACGGCGGCGTGAAGCTGGCCGTCAATGCGCGGCCGCTGACTGCGGACTGGGCCGTTCTGGATCCGCAACTAACCGTCGGACTTCCGCGCGGCGTGACGGCCGCTACGGGTATCGATGCCATCGTCCACGCGGTCGAGGCCTACACGTCTGCGCGACTGAAGAACCCGCTATCCGATGCACTCGCGCGCAAGGCCCTGCGGCTGCTCACCGGCAATCTCATGACGGCCTGCGAGGAACCGCGGAATATCGCGGCGCGCGAGGCCATGCTCCTTGGGGCGCATCTCGCCGGGCTGGCATTCTCGAACGCGCCCGTCGCTGGCGTGCACGCCCTCGCCTATCCGCTCGGTGGGCTTCACCACTTGCCTCACGGCGTGACCAACGCGCTGATGCTGCGCCACGTGCTGCAGCACAATTCCGAGGCCGCCCGCGAGCATTACGCCGAGCTCGCACCAATCGTGGTCCCGGATTGCGAGGCGGAAGGGAGCCAAGCCCGTGTCGCGCTCCTGATCGACCGCCTCGACGAACTCGTGCGCGAGAGCGGCATCGCCCCCCGCCTGCGCGACTACGGCATCGATGTCGCGGAAGCGCCGATGCTAGCGAGAGAAGCGATGAAGCAGACCCGGCTGCTGGTGAACAATCCGTGCGAGATCACGGAGGCGGATGCCCAGCGGCTCTACGAGGCCGCCTGGTGAGCCGAGCGCCGGCGGCGACGCGCTCGCAGTTCAAGGTCTGGCGCAAGATCACGACGCGTTGGGCGGACAATGACGTATACGGACACGTCAACAACACCGTCTATTACGAGTGGTTCGACAGCGCCGTAAACGCGTGGATGGTCGAGCAAGGCATGCTCGACATTGCGAACGGCGATCCCATCGCCTTGGTCGTCGAGACCCGCTGCAGTTACGCGGCGGCGTTGACTTTCCCGGAAGATGTTGAGGTGGGTCTTGCGGTCGGACAACTGGGCCGATCGAGCATCCGCTATCGTATCGGTGTGTTCGCGGCGGGCGTAGGGTCAGCGGCTGCCGAGGGGGAGTTTGTCCACGTCGTCGTCGACCGCGCCAGCCGCCGGCCGACCGACATTCCTCCGGACTGGCGCAGGAAGCTCGAAGCGATCAGCTAGCGCAGAGCGCAGCTTTCGCTGCTCGATATTCCTCGGCCAGGCGGGCAACCAGCTCGCCCGCGGGGCGAACTTTGTCGATCACGCCGATGCCCTGACCGGAACCCCAGATATCCCGCCAGGCTTTGGCGCCCGAAGCCGAAGCGAACTTCATATCCGCCGGAGTTCCGCTTTCGAGATTGTCGGGGTCGAGCCCGGCGGCCGAGATGGAACTGCGCAGATAGTTGCCCGGAATACCAGTGAAGAGGCTGGAATAGACGATGTCCGCCGCTCCGCCCGCGCAGATCGCCGCCTTGTACTCATCGGTCGCGCGCGCTTCGGGCGTCGCGATGAAGGGCGAGCCGATATAGGCGAAATCCGCTCCCATGGCCTCCGCTGCGAGCACGGCGCGGCCCGTGGCGATGGCGCCCGAGAGAATGAGCGGACCATCGAACCATTTTCGGATTTCCTGGGCGAGCGCGAAGGGCGACCAGCGGCCTGCGTGTCCCCCTGCCCCGGCCGCCACGGCGATGATCCCGTCCGCTCCCTTTTCGATGGCTTTCCGCGCGTAGCGGTCGTCGATGATGTCGTGGAGCGTGATCCCTCCCCAGTCGTGAACCGCATGATTGAGGTCTTCGCGCGCACCGAGCGACGTGATGACGATCGGCACCTTCCACTTCGCGCAGACCTGCATGTCTACTTCGAAGCGGTCGTTCGTGCGATGGACGATTTGGTTGACCGCAAAGGGCGCAGAGGGCGCATCCGGATGATCCCGATCATGCTCGGCGAGCGCCTCGGTGATCTCGTGGATCCACTCGTCGAGCTGGGATGCCGGCCGTGCGTTAAGCGACGGAAAGCTTCCGACCACTCCGGCCTTGCACTGGGCAATGACCAGCTTCGGATTCGAGACGATGAAAAGCGGTGCTGCGATGACCGGCAGGCGCAGGCGCTGAAGGATGGGTGGAAGCATCAGACCCCGTGAAATTCGCGATACCATTGGACAAAGCGCGGAACGCCCTCGTCGATGGTCGTGGCTGGTGAGAAGCCGTGGTCGCGCTCGATGGCGCTAATGTCGGCGAACGTGTCGCGTACGTCGCCCGGCTGCATCGGCTGCGGATCGATCAGCGCCTTCACGCCGGTCGCCTGTTCCAGCAGCTCGACGACGCGCATCAGGTCTTCGCTGCGGTTGTTTCCGATATTGTATAGCGCGTGCGGCGCATGGCTGCCGCCCGCTTTCGGCTCGCCGTCGTTCGCGGGCGGCGAGTCCAGGCAAGCTACAATGCCGGCGACGATATCGTCGATGTAGGTGAAGTCGCGGCGCATCTCGCCGCCGTTGAACAAAGGCAAGGGTTCGCGGGCGTAAAGCGCCTTGGTGAAGATCCACATGGCCATGTCCGGCCGTCCCCACGGTCCATAAACGGTGAAGAAGCGCAGGCCGGTCGACGGCAGCTTGTAGAGGCTCGCGTAAGCCTCACTCATCAGCTCATCCGCCTTCTTCGTCGCACCGTAGAGCGAGAGGGGATGATCGACACGGTCCTCGACCCGGAACGGCAGGTTCTTGTTGCCGCCGTAAACCGACGATGAGGATGCGTAGACGAAGTGGCTAGAGCCGCGATGTCGTGCGAGCTCGAGCATGTTGAGATGCCCGACGAGGTTCGACTGTGCGTAGGCTTCCGGATTGGTGAGGCTGTAGCGGACGCCGGCCTGCGCGCCGAGATGCACGATCCGGTCGAAGTCGGAGGATCGTCCCAGTTCTTCCAGCGCCCCGGCGTTCGAGAAGTCGAGTTGATCGAAGCGGAAGCGATCGCCGAAGTCATTCCTCAGCCGATCGAGCCTGGCGCGCTTCAGCGCCGGATCGTAATAATCGTTGAGATTGTCGATGCCGACGACCTGCTCGCCCCGCGCCAGAAGCGCGCGAGCGGTCGTAGAGCCAATGAAGCCAGCCACCCCCGTGACGAGAACCGTCATGCAAGCGACTTAGCCGGTGCCAAGGCCGTTAGGCGAATGAAAAATTGTGCGCCGCAGAGCGGTCAGGTGACGGGGCGACCGTCCTGATTGCCGGGAGGCGAATAACGGCAGATCAGATAGTCCCACTGGGGGGACGGATAGATTGCGCAACCGACGTGGGTGGTGCCGCGCCACACCATCTGCGTGTAGTGCGCGACGTCGTACCAATTGCCGGTCCGGCTGACATACGGGAACAGTCCTGGGCGATAATAGGCTTTCTCCGCCGACCAGGCGCCGACCATCTGCTCGGGACTGAACCGTCCCCGTTGGCCCATCCAAAGATTCTCGCGCTGGCCGGGGCGGATCGAGCGCGGCGAATGCTGGAGCCGGCCCAGGCGAGCGAGCGTCGGGCCGTACGCGGCCGCCGAAGCTGCAAGCATCGGATCCCACTGCAAGGGCGCGACACCCATTCGCGCCCGCTCGGCATTATGCGCGGCAAGGATACGAGAAGCGGCCAATTGCGTGATTGATGGATAGCTCGCCGCTTGTGCGGAGGCGCCCACGCCAAAAGCCATACCGAGTGCGGCGTTCGCGAAAAACGATTTAAGCATGGTACCCCCACCCCTGAGCGGCGGAATCAACCTATGGAGCCGTGCCGGGATGCGGAACGGGTTCAGGCGCCTGCGCCCACCGTTCATCGCTGCGGTGACTCCGGTTGGCGATAACTGGCGATCTCTTTATGCCGAGCGAATGGTGGTTAGCTGCGCAGTCAGAAAGTCGGGCTGGTGACTTGGCGCACGCTAGCTAGTCGTGTCGTGAGCGGACTCTCCCGTAATCTGCGAGGTCCTGCGATCCTAATGTACCACCGGATATCCGAAGAAGCGTTTGACCCGTGGGGTCTGGCCGTGTCCCCTCGGCTGTTCGAAGAACAGATGAACTGGTTGGCGGCCGAGCGCACGGTGATGCCGCTGAGCGATTTTGCCCATCTGCAACGCAACGGAGAACTACCTGCGACCGCCACGGCAGTGACCTTCGATGACGGTTATGCGGCCGCAGTCGAGGTGGCTGCTCCAGTCCTCGAACGTCTCGGACTGCCGGCCACGATCTTCGTGCCGGCCGACCTTCTCGAACGGCAGCAAGAGTTCTGGTGGGATGAACTGGAACGCATAGTTCTGACGAGCGATTGCGTTTCGTTAGAGCTGGACGGTGAGACCGTTGCTCTCTGCCCCAAGTCGCAACAGGATCGCGACTGGCGTTTCGGATCGCAGCCGAAAACTCAGCGGCAAACAGCTTTTCACCGCCTTTGGTCGTGCCTCCGCCTGAAGACCCCTACCGAGCTCGATGCTGCGATGAAGTCGCTTCGCGACCAATCAGGCGTGCAGCCGATCGTCCGTGAGAATTTACGACCGATCACTCCATCGGAGGCACGCGTTCGAAGTTCCGACTTGCTGGAATGGGGTTCGCACGCGCTCACGCATCCGTCCCTTCCGAGCCTGTCCAGTGAGGAGAAAAGGCGCGAGATCGTGCAAAGCGTTGAGCGTTGCACCGAATTACTCGGGCGAGCGCCGAAGACCTTCGCTTATCCCTATGGCGATCGCGATCTGGAGAGCGAAAGACTGGTCGGCGAAGCGGGCTTCGTCTGCGCGTGCACGATTGAAAACGGCACCGTCACGCGAGGCAGCTCGGCGTTGCGATTGCCCAGGATGCAAGTCGGCAATTGGGAACTGGCCGACCTCGCTCGAGTCCTTGGGCACGAATGAAGATGGCGCTCTATCGCCTTGCGCGCTCGAAGCTTCGACACCTCCACGGCAGGCTCTCAATGTCTGTCGGGCGTGCGGCGAGTTCGCAGCCTTTGTGCAAGCACTACGGGTTTGGCCGCGGCACGCCCGTCGATCGATTTTATATTGAAGCGTTCCTGTCCGCGAACGCGGGGCTGGTTCGAGGCCATGTGCTGGAAATCAAGGACGACACTTACTCCCGACGCTTCGGGGGCGAGCGCGTCACTAGGCGAGACGTTCTCGACATCGACTCGGCGAACGCCAATGCGACGATCTTCGGCGACCTCATGCAAAGGGGCGCTTTGCCCGCGTCCACATTCGACTGCATCATCCTGACGCAGACGCTTCAGTTCATTCCTCAGTTAGCGGCGGCGCTCGGAGAGTTGCGCGCTTCGCTGCGGCCTGGCGGGACCCTGCTTGTCACGGCCCCTGGCATCTCACCCTTGCCGCCAGAGGCAGATGGGTCGCAGTGGTGCTGGTCGTTCAGCGCGACTGGGCTTGGCTTGCTCTTGCAGCCGCACTTCGACGATACGGAGGTCAAAATCTACTCGTACGGCAATCTTTATGCAGCCACGGCCTTCCTGCATGGCGCAGCGCTAGAGGAGGTCAGCAAGCACAAGGTGCAACTGACCGACCCTTCCTATCCGGTGATCGTGGCAGCGCGGGCTCGCGCATGAAACTGGGGCATCAGAGCGGCAGTTCCGAGCGCTTGAGTTGCTGCAGCCTGTGATGATCGAAGCGATCTACAAGCAGCGGAATGGACAGGCGGGAGCTTAAGTCCTCGGCGGGCTCGACCACAAGAAATGGCGGTCCCGCGTCGCTGCGGCGGCCACCTCTCAGAGCAAAGGCAACGACACGGCTGAGCGCATAACCGCCGAAAACGGCTCCGCGAGCCGGGTCAATCAGCGCGCCACGTACAAGTGCCTGAATCGCGGTGCCCCAGTGACCTGCCGCCGCAGCCGACTGTCCGAGCCACATGTACAAAATGGCTTGAGCACGGCGCTGCACCGCTGGCGGAGCATGTTCGCCATCCTGAGCAACAAGCTGGTGCGTGAAATCGAGCGAGCGGACCATTTGGCCGACGTCTCGCGACATGCTGCCGGTGCGCACTCGATAACCGACGAGATGCTCCGGAACGATGAGGACCGGATATTGCCGCGCGATTCGAAGCTGCAGCAACAGGTCCTCGCACCCCTGCGCCCGGTTCGCCCGAAGTGCCTCGCTGTATCCCCCGGCGGCAACCACCGCGTCACGCAGAAAAAGAGGCGAGCTCCCGTTGCCAACGAAGTTCAAATAGGAGAGCCGCATCATCACCGATCCCGAGATCGGCCAACGGGCGCTTGAGCCGACGATATTGCCGTCCGCGTCGAGAGAACGGTGCCAGCAGTAAACGAAGCCGGAAGTGACCGGCGCGCTCTGAACCGCGTCCAGCTGCTTCGCGATCTTCGTCGGGTGCCAGAGGTCGTCGGCATCGATGGGGGCAATCCATGTGCCACGAGCGTGAGCAATCGCGATGTTGCGTGCTGAAGCGACGCCGCCATTCCTTTGTCGGATGAGCCGCGCTCGCGGATCCCTGTTGGTGAAGCGCTCCGCGATCTGCGCAGTGCCATCCTCCGACCCATCATCGACGATGATGATTTCGAGTTCCGTGTGAGTCTGCGCGGCCACCGATTCCAACGTCGCACCCAGAGTGGCTTCCGCGTTCCAGGCAGGCACAATTACCGAGACTAGATCGCGGCTCACGCGGCCCAGCCCATCAGAGCAAGTCGACGTCGAACGCGCACGAAGACCGGGTCGCGAGCCGGCCGCGGGTAGAATGACCGCCAGACGGCTTCGCCTTCATGCCAAGCCGCCATCTCGTCGATCGTAAGTCCACGCGCCTTCTCGAGCTTGCGAACCGTCCGGATCCATTTCCTTAGCTTCGGAACGGCGTTGGACATGTTGCCGGAATGCCTGACGTAGGTTGCGACGATATTGGAGTGGCATCCAAAGGAATAGCGCCGGCTGAGGCGCAGGTAAGCATCCCAATCCTCGCACATGCCGAGGTTCTCATTGAAGCCGCCGATGCCGACGAGCTTGTCGCGATCGAACATGACGCTGGCGATCATGGCGATCCAGTTGCATCGGATAAGATCGCTGCGGGTTAGCGGCGAACTCGGCCGCTCGGACAGCTCGTCGTCCTTTGCCTCTCTGAAGCCGCCATAAAACGAAGCCCGCATCGGGAAACGCGCTGAAGCAAGCGAGACCCGACGCAACGGCATCCGGGAGAAGTAGGTCGTCCGCGTCGAGGAAGATGACCTTGTCGCTGGCGGCAGCGCGAAGACCAGCGTTGCGGGCTGCGGCCAGACCCCGATTCCCCTGCTGAAGAAACGTCACTTGCGGATAGCTGCAGGCAACGGACTGCAGATCATCGTCCGACCCGTCGTCCACGAGGATGATCTCGGCCGGAGGGACGCTCTGAAGAAGAGCGCTCTCGATTGCGCCGCGGATCAGATGCGCTTGGCGGTAACAGGGAATCACGACCGCCACCGCGGCATCCAAATCGGTGCCTGGGTCCTGATCAGCCATTCGGAGTCACTGTGGCACAAGCGTTGCTTAATCAAAGACTTTTGTGTTTCACTCCTGACGTGGAGCAGCTCGCTCCGATTGTTGTGCCGAGACCCGACAGATGCTTCTTCAATCGCGGACCGATGCGATCAGCGTGGTCATGCCGGTTTACAACGCGATGCCACATCTCGACGGAGCCGTTTCGAGCATTCTCAACCAGTCGCACGGCGACTTTGAATTCGTCATCCTCGACGATGGGTCCACCGATGGCTCGACGGAGCGGCTGCGTCATTGGGCGGGGAAAGACTCCCGTATCCGGCTTCACGTCGGCAAGCGGAACATCGGTCCGGCCGCAAGCTCGAACTACGTCGTTCGCGAAGCCAAGGGCCCGCTTATCGCGCGAATGGATGCGGACGACATCTCCCATCGCGAACGGCTGGAGCGCCAGCTTAGGGTCCTGACCGACAGACCCGACGCCGGGCTCGTCGGTACGCTCTGCCACGTCATCGATGATCAAGGACGGACGGTTCGAGGTCCCGATCCATGGCGTCTACGGCATAGCGGCTGGTTCGCGCCCTTCCCTCACGGGTCGATCATGTTCCGTCGCGAACTGTTCGACGGGATCGGCGGCTATCGCGATCAATGCGTCTACTGGGAAGACCTCGATCTTTTCCTGAGGATGGCTTCATTATCGAAGGTTCTTACGATGTCGGAGCCGCTGTACGAGCACCGCCAGTCGGGCAGCAGCACCCGGATCAAGTGCGATCCCGACCGTGTCGAACGTGCAGTTGACCTTGAGTATCGCTGCCTCGCACGGCTCGACGAAGGTCGAGACTATGAGGATCTGCTGGCGGAAAGCACCGAATCTCGCAGGCTCGATCCGAGAATATTCCAGGCCCGGGGATCGGTGGTCCTCTGGTCCGGCCATCGACCGAGATTGCTTGGGCGCCTGTTGCGCCGCGGCAAGCTTCAGCCGAACCTGCGCACCCTCTTCGCATTGGGGTGGACGACCTTGGGCTCAGTTAGCCCGGGTGCGTTGCGCTTGGCGCTGAAAGGCATCGCCGGCGGCAGAAATCTGGCTGCTCAGTCCGAAGCGAAAGCGCCCACCGTCGAATGGCGACTGCCGCGAAAGACCAGCTTCCGGCTACGCGGCCTCGCGCCCGAGAAGATTCGCGACACGCCGGCCACCGCACCATAGCTCGGCGGCGAGGCTGCCCGCCTCCCGTTCAGCCAGGCGAAGCGCCATTTCATCGTCAGCCGCGTGGATGTCCACGACGTCGTGGAAGCGCCCCTGGCGCACAAAATACAGTCGATAATCCATCTAGGACCCCCCGGCCCGGTTACTAAGGTTCGAACAGAGCATGTGTCGGCGCGTCGCGCCACAGGAGGCCAGCGGAGATATGCCGAGCCGTGCTCCGTGTAAGGTGGATTCCGGTAAGCTTGCAGTTAACGGGCGGTACAGGCCTTCCAGTCGAGCGCCGCGAGCCGTTCCTCCGGCGTCAGCCGGGTTACCAGCGAGTGTCTGGCTTCATGACGGAGATGCGCCTGCTCCTCCTCGTCCAACGTCCGCTCGAACGTCACTCCGCAAAGATCGTCGGCAATCCAGGCCACCGTCGCGAGGACGTCGATCGTGCCGACTTTGAGCCAGAGATCCTGCTCGAGTGAGACGGGGCCGCAGCCACGGATCCGGGCTCCCGCGGCCGAAACTTCGATGATCTCTACGGCGTGCGAGCGCTCCAGTGTCAGCAACGCAGCGGCCAACAGGGCCGGCTCTCGCTGTGCCTTGCGACAGCCCTCCGGGGCGTCCACTCGCCTTCCAAATCTCAGCATGAAATGGGACCCGCAAACATGTCCCCACCCAATCCAAGTTAGTAAACAAGTTGGGGTTAATGGGTTGCCGCCAATTCGGATGAAATCCGCTTTAACCGCGAATTTTTGGGCTTTGACAAGGACCCTTTCCCTTTCAGTCCCTTTCCCGATGGCCATCCCCGTATTGTTTCCCGTAGCTCATCGGGGAACGCCGCTCCTGATATGACCTAACTCGTTCCGGCAGCGAATCGGTGTATTCTTTGCACCGGAGGTCCCGGCTTCTTGGAACGAGCCTATGCCGTACTACCGGCTCTATTTCATGGATGAGCTCAGCGGCCATGTGACGACCTTCGTCGAAGTGTTCGCGAATGAGGACGGCCAAGCCTCTCAAGCGGCGGAGGCGCACCGCGGCCATCTCGCGATGGAGCTTTGGTGCGGTGACCGGAAGGTCCAGCGCTGGCCGCCCGACTTCCAGCAGTCTCGATCAGGTTCGTGAAAAGTTCACGCCCCTCCTGACTCTTGGGAACCATTCGGGAATCGGTGTGCGCGAACCGCAATCGCGGCGAATCATTTTCAGATGAGGGCATGATGGCTTCGGACGCAGGCAAAATCCTTTCGCGCATCAAGGACGAGGAGCTCGACTGGGTCGATCTCCGTTTCACCGACCCCAAGGGCAAGTGGCAGCACCTGACCATGGCGTCGGGACTGATCGACGAAGACCAGCTGACGGACGGCTTCATGTTCGACGGCAGCTCGATCGCCGGCTGGAAGGCCATCAACGAGTCCGACATGATCCTGAAGCCGGACCTCGACGCCGCTTACGTCGATCCGTTCAGCGCGACGCCGATGCTTGTCCTGTTCTGCAATGTCGTCGAGCCTTCGACCGGCGAACTATACGCCCGCGACCCGCGCTCGACCGCAACGCGCGCAGAAGCTTATCTCAAGCAGACCGGCATCGCCGACACCGTCTACGTTGGACCGGAAGCCGAGTTCTTCATGTTCGACGACGTGCGTTTCGAGGACAGCTACAACGCGTCGTCCTATCGCATCGATGACATCGAGCTGCCGACCAATACCGGCCGAGAATATGAGGGCGGCAACCTAGCCCACCGTCCGCGCGCCAAGGGCGGCTACTTCCCGGTCGCGCCGGTCGACAGCGCGCAGGATATCCGCGCCGAGATGCTCTCGACGATGATCGAGATGGGCCTGCCGTGCGACAAGCACCACCATGAGGTCGCGGCCGCCCAGCACGAGCTTGGCCTGACCTACGGCGAGCTCGTCACGACGGCGGACCGCATGCAAATCTACAAGTATGTCGTGCACATGGTGGCGCAGGCGTACGGCAAGACGGCCACGTTCATGCCGAAGCCGATCGCCCAGGATAACGGCTCGGGCATGCACACCCACATGTCGCTATGGAAGGGCGGCAAGCCCCTCTTCGCCGGCAATGGCTATGCGGGTCTCAGCGAGACCGCCCTGTACTTCATCGGCGGCGTCATCAAACACGCCCGCGCGCTGAACGCGTTCACCAACCCGACGACCAACAGCTACAAGCGCCTGGTTCCGGGCTTCGAGGCTCCCGTGCTTCTCGCCTACTCCTCGCGCAACCGCTCGGCCTCCTGCCGTATTCCGTACGGCGCGGGCGAAAAGGCCAAGCGCGTCGAGTTCCGCTTCCCGGATGCTCTGGCAAACCCGTACCTGGCCTACGCAGCGCTGCTGATGGCCGGTCTCGACGGCATCCAGAACCGCATCCACCCGGGCGATCCGATGGACAAGAACCTGTACGACCTGCCGCCGCAGGAGCTGGTGAACGTCCCGACGGTGTGCGGCTCGCTCCGCGAAGCTCTGGTGAACCTGCAGAACGACCGCGCCTTCCTCACGAAGGGCGACGTTTTCAGCGACGATCAGATCGACGCCTACATCGAGCTCAAGTGGGACGAAGTGATGCGTTGGGAGACCACGCCGAGCCCCGTCGAGTTCGACATGTACTACTCGGGATAGTCACACACTCTTTGGTAACTTCAATCAGTTACCAGACGGAGCATGTCGGTCGAAATCCCGCGTAACAGCTTCCGAGCGTCCATTCTTCGCGGGGAGAAACCGCCGCTCGTAATTGAGGACAAGAACCGCCGCCTCCAGGGCGACGGCGATGCCCTTGAAAGCGTCCTGGTTTCGCGCTCGGAGACGCGGCGCGGGAATCATCGCGAAAAGGACCGTCACCGGCTCACTGGAGAGACGGCGACGGTCCGCTACGACGGCCAACAGCATGATGTCGAGCTGGTGAACCTGTCGTCGGGCGGCGCCATGATCCGCGCCGACTTCGGCCCGAAGTTGTGGGACATCATCCAGCTCCAGCTTGGCGACACGTTCAGTCTCGATGCCGCCGTGCGTTGGCTGAAAGGCGATCTGATCGGCCTCGAATTCGCGCATGAGACGCAAATCGAGGCGGATCCGCGAGAACGCGCGGAAATCCTGCTGTCGGTGATCAAGCGCAGCTTCGACGATCAGGAAATCTACCTCGAAGCTCTCGAGGACGCTGCGGAAGCGGAGCCCGAAGAGGATCTCGGAAGTCGCGATGAGAAGCGCCACCCGCTGATCTGGATGGGCGAAGTGCACTACGCCCACGACAGCAATCCGGTCCGCTTGCGCAACGTGTCCGAAGGCGGTGCGCTCGTCGAAGTCGCCGTCGACTATCCGGTCGGCGCGGAAGTGCTTCTGGATCTGCACGCGGCCGGCCAGTTCTTCGCGTCCGTCATGTGGTCGTGCGGCGACCAGGTCGGGCTTCGCTTCACGAAACTCTTCGATATCAAGTGCCTCGCGAACGCGCGGCCCGAAATCACGCCGCACAGCTGGACGGTGCCCGGATTCCTCGACGTCGCGGAAGACGATTCGCCTTGGCACACGCAGTGGAGCCGCAGCTCCATCGCGGAACTCCATTCGGAGCTGGAAGGCTTCCTGAAGCGCTAGTCTTCCAGGATCCGGCTTTCGGTCTTCGTTTCGGGAAGCATCAGGAAACCGATTGCGGCCATTCCGATCACGGCCGACAAATACCAGTAGAAGCCGCTCTCCATCCCGGCTTGCTTGAACCAGAGGGCGACATATTCGGCAGTGCCGCCGAAGATCGTGTTGCCGACCGCATAGGGCAAAGCCACCCCGAGAGTGCGGATGTGCGCGGGGAACAACTCCGCTTTGATGAGACCGCTGATCGACGTGTAGGCGCCAAGGATCACGAGCGGGACGAGAACCAGGGCGAGCGCCGTGAGCGGCGTTTCCACTACCGCGATCGCGCTGTAGATCGGAACTGAGACCAGCGCGCCGCCGAAGCCGAAGATGTAGAGCATCGGCTTACGGCCCCAGCGGTCCGCAGCCATTCCCCACCACGGCTGGATCAGCATGAAGACGACCAGAGCGATCGTCATGATCATCGTCGCGGTCGGGCGCGAGAAGCCGCTAGTGTTGACGAGGAACTTCTGCATGTAGGTCGTGTAGGCGTAGAAGGCCGCCGAGCCTCCGCCGCTGATCCCAGCGACGATCAGGAACTCGCGCGGATGATTGCGCCACAGCTCGATCATCGATGAGCGCGCACGATCGGTGCCGAGCCTGACGAAGGATTCCGTCTCCGTCAGCCTCGCGCGCAGGAAATAGACGCCGAACGCGAGCAGGGCACCAATCCCGAACGCCAGCCGCCATCCCCACCGCTGAACCTCAGAGTCGGGCATGGTGGACTGCAGCAGCACCACAACGGCAAGCGCCAGGAGCTGGCCGCCGATCAGGGTGATGTACTGGAAGCTTGCCCAGAAGGCCCGGCGGTTCCGCATCGCCTTTTCGGAGAGGTAGGTCGCGCTCGCTCCATATTCGCCGCCGACCGACAAGCCCTGCAACATGCGCGCGAGCACGAGGACCATCGGCGCGATCCATCCGGCAGTCGCATAGGTCGGCGCCAGCGCGATCATCAGCGATCCGCCGGCCATGAGCGCGACCGACAGCGTCAGGCCGGACTTCCGGCCATGGCGGTCCGAATAGATGCCCATCATCCAGGCGCCGATCGGCCGCATCAGGAAGCCGACCGCGAAAATTGCCGCGGCGCTGAGCAGCTGCGCCGTGGGATCTTCCTTCGGGAAGAAGACGGGCGCGAAGTAGATCGTCAGGACCGAGTAGGCGTACCAGTCATACCATTCGACGAGGTTCCCGGCCGACCCGCCCAAAATGTCCCGGACGCGTTTGCTCGTGCTTTCCCGGTCGGACATGACGGCCGTAGCCATGGATCAGGCCGCCCCCGATTCCCGCGCCCGAGCCGCCGCGCCGTGCCCGTAGATGAAGTAGAGCACGACCCCGATCACCTGCGCATAGAGGAAGAATAGCTGCGTCCGGGTTGGCAGGCTGATGAACAGGTACAAGCAGCCGAGGATCCCGAAGATGCCGACGAACCACGCTGCCGGCGCGCGGAATCGCCGCTCACGGTTCGGCTCGCGCCGGCGCATGACCAGCATGGCCGCGCAGACGGCCACGAAGGCCGCCAGCGTTCCCGCATTCGCGAGTGCGGCGATGGCCGTGAGCGGAATGAGGCCCGCGAAGACCGACGTGACCACGGCCGTAAAAATGGTGATGCGGACCGGCGTCCCCCGGCTCGACACTCGGGCTAGCGAGCTCGGCAGCAAGCCATCGCGCGCTACCGTGAAGAAGATGCGGCTCTGGCCATAAAAGAAGGCTAGGATCACGGTCGGCAACGCGATCACGGCGGAGGCTCCGAGTACGCGGGCCGCCCATGGCTGCCCGATCTCGCGCAGGATCAGCGCCAGCGGCTCCGCGCTGTTTGCGAAGCCGGTCGTCGCGACCGCGCCGATGGCAGCCGCAGCGACCACCATGTAAATGATGACGCACAGCACCATCGATCCGACGATGCCGATCGCGAGGTCACGGCTGGGGTTCTTCGCTTCCTCCGCGGCGGTGGCGATCGCATCGAACCCGTAGAATGCGAAGAAGATGATGGCGGCTGCCGCCATGACGCCAACCTCGCTGCCCGACGGACCGCTGCGCGGGAAGCCATAGGGCATGAAGGGCTGGAAGTGCGACGCGTCAAATACCGGTAGCGCGACGGCGATGAACAGCGCCAGTGCGGCCAGCTTGATCATGACAAGGATCGCGTTGAGCGTTGCGCTCTCGCGCGTTCCGGCGATCAACAATCCGGCGACGACGAAGATGATGAAGATGGCGGGAAGGTTGATGATTCCGCCGAGTGCCGGGCCGTTCACCAGCTCCGCCGGTAAGCCTAGCCCGATCGACGTCAGGAAGCCCGCGGCATAGCCCGACCAACCCACCGCGACGGCGCTGACGACCAAAGTATATTCCAGGATCAGGGCGACACCGATCATCCAGGCGAGAAGCTCGCCGAAGACTACGTAGGCATAGGTGTATGCGCTTCCCGAGGCCGGAAACATCGTAGCGACTTCGGCATAGGCGAGCGCCGCGCAGGCGCAGATGACGCCGGCGATCGCGAAGGACAGGATGACCGCAGGACCCGCCTTGCCGGCGCCGACGCCGATCAGGGTCAGGATGCCCGTGCCGACAATGGCGCCGACGCCGAGCGCGATCAGGTGGGGCCAGGAAAGCGACTGCTTCAGCCGGTGCTCTTCAGGCATGTCCTCGCGAGCGACGACCGCCTTGCGCACGTTCCAGTTCTTCATGAAGCCCTCCCCTGCTCCGCCCGTTCTGGCACGGCGGCTGGCGCGGCTCAATAATCCTTGCTGACGCGGACGTTGGCGCTGGTCCGGCCGATCGTCGACACGGATGACAGAAGGGAGAGCCAGCGCGTGACCTGATATTCGGCGCGCGTGGCGGAATAGCCCTGCCCGTCCGTGATCACCTCGACGAACAATTTGCGGGTCACATATTTGCCGGCCGCGAGAGCCGTCTTCTGGCCGGTCGCGATGTCGGCGGGAAGGATGCGAAGGCGATCGAGGCCGACTGCCCTGCGGATGCTGTTGATCGGGTCCAGGCTACCGGATCCGGAATTGAGAGCAGCGACCGCGCTGGCAAGCTGCAACGCCTCGGGCGCCGACAGGTTCGTGATCGAAGTCCCAAACAGGATGCGCGAAAGCAATTCGTCCTGGGGAAGCTGCGGAGTGCTGGCAAAGGTGATTTCCGGGTGGAGGCCCGTCCCCGTCACGACGACGCTTGCGTCGAGCCCCTGCACCTGCGCGAGCGCGCGGATATCGAGCAGCGGATCCGGCGGGCTTTCTCCCCTGAACCGGATAACCCCGCGGTCGAGCCGGAAATTGCGGCCCGCGAAATCATAGTCTCCGCGGACGAGGTCGGCTCGCCCCGTGAAGCTCGGCGAGTCCGCCGTGCCGCCAACGTTGATGTTGGTCGTCCAGACGCTGTCGATCCCGAGCCCGCGAACCTTGAGCTGGCCGCCTGCGACCTTCAAGTCGAGGCGCCACGGGTGAAGGTCCGCGGCCTCGATGACCTCGTCATCCTCTAGTCCGACATGCCGGACCTGGAGCTGTGGGACAGTCGATGCAGCGGTCGCATGCCCGAGTGTGAAACGTCCGCTGTCGAGGTGAAGGTCGCCCGAGATCGTCCCGGTCTTTGCGTCGGATTTGATCTTCAGCGGTCCGGTGACACGAGCCGCCAAATCGTCGCGATTCAGGAGCTGCGCCTTCTGCGCGGTAAATGACAGATCGAGCGCCGCGATGCCGCCGGAGAAATCGACGGTGCCGCTACCGCTGATCGAACCTCCGCTGCCGGCCGTGCCCTGAAGCTTGTTGAAAACGAGCTTCGGACCGTTGAATCGACCATCGACGCTGAGGTCGGAAATCACGGTTCCCGTGATTGCGCTTTCGAGCCTGGCATTGTTGCTCCGGACCGATCCGCGGATCTGCGGATCGACGAGACGGCCCCCAATGTCCGCGCCGATCGCTACACCGCCCGTCAGGTCGAAGATTTCCGTGCCCGTCAGCCGCCACAAGGTATCGGCGGCACCAGCGTAGCGAAGCTGCGCGAACAACGGCGCGTTCATCAGCTCGGCGAGGAGTGGACCATTACCGATCGGCGCGAAACGAGCCTGCGCCCTGCCCAGCGTCTTCCCGCCCGAAACGGCGACGGCCCTCATCGCCGCCTGGTTGTTCGACACGACGGCGGCGAGCGCAACGTCAATCGGTTGAGACGCGAGCACCAGACCGGCTCGGCTGAGCCCCTTGATGCGCAGGTCGACGCGGCCGTTGCGATTGCCTTTCCACGCATAGTCGAGCCGTCCGCTCGCAATTCCGCTGAGATCGAGGTCCGGCCAACCGAGATCAAGCACTTCGAGAGGCATCGACTGCAACTGGGCGTGGACTTCCGGCAGGGATCCGCTCCGGCCTGAGAGGACCGCCCTGCCGCTGGCGAAGGAGATGCTCGTCGGCGCGAGAGCCCAACCGTCGCCCGAGCGGGTCAGGACCGCCGCCTGGTTGAGCACCAAAGGCCGCCGCTCCACCGAACCGTGCCCGGTGATCTCGATCCGATCGGGTTCGACATTCGCCAAAGTCGAAAACTCGAACGCAGCGCCGCGACGGCCTGCCATCGCTGCCCTCACTTGCCCGCTGCCATTCACGAGCTTGGCGTTGGCCGTCAGCCGGGCGAGCGAGATGCCGCTCATCTCGAACCCTCGTGCGTCGATGACGCCTTCGAGCGTCGTGCGGCCGTCCGCCAGGATGACGCTGCCATCGAGCCGGCCCGCGCGCACTGCGATGGCATTCGGGAAGGTCACTCGGTTAGCGTTGAGGTGCGCCTCGATCTTCTGCGCGCCGCTGACGGGCGAGAAGAGCAACTGCCCATCCAGACCTCCGCCGGCGATCGCGAGATTGCCGGTGAAGCCGCCCGGGTCCGCCCGCAGGTTGCCCGTTGCATGCGTACCGTCGACATCGAGCGCTGCGATCGAGATGATCGTGGGCGCACCCTTCGGCAGCAGGATGCGTCCACTGCTCGTGAACGGGCCGAGCCGCGACTGGCCGTTCGCGCGATAATCGAACCCTGCGGCGGTGGGCAGGAGCAACAGGCGCATATCGCGGATGCCGAGCGTATCGTTCGGCCGCTCCAGGAATAGTTCGACATGCGGCCGCTCGATATGTCCGTCGAGGACCAGCCGCAGCGGTCCGTAAGTCGCCTGCCGCCCCCGCGCCGTGATGTGGAACGTGCCGTCGCGGTTGCGGTACCCCTCGCCCGTCAGCCTGAGCTTCGGCGAGTAGAGCTGCAGGTTGGTGAAATGAAGAATGCCGTCGGGCGTTCGCTCCAGACGCGTTTCAATACGCGGAAGCCCGCCCGTCAGGCTCGCGAAGAAGCTGTTGTCGAGCCGCCGAACCCAGGCCTTGCCGGTGCCTACGATCCGCGATCCCTTTCCGCCGGGTCCGGGCTCGACCGTCAACTCGGATTGAACGTCGACGATGCCCAGCCCTTCGATGAAGTAGCGCGTCAGACCGCCGGACAGGATCACCTGGAAGCGGCCCGTTACGAGGTCGATCAGGATTGCCATCTTGGCGTTGAGCTTCGCGCTGGTGAGCTGAAGTCCTTCACCGCGGATAAACTTCGGCGTGATGGTCAGCATGCCGGTGAGCTTCGCGTTGGCGAGGATCGCGCCCGCAACATCGCCCACGCCGGTGATCGCCCTTGCGGAGAGGCGCAGCGGAACGCGCATCGGCCAAGGCGAAAGCCGGCCGCTCCCTTCCGCACGAACGTCGACGAAGCCCGTATTGTCGAACTTCACTGCGGGAGATGTCAGTCGATAGGAATAACGCGCCGTCGCGTACGGCCCGTCGAGCGTCCACAGGAGCCGGACGTCGCGGCCGGTCATGTTCGTGAACAGGTCCTGCGGACGCAACAGATCCACGCCCAAGCGCAGATCGCGATAAGCGCCGTCAGCGAAATCGATGGCGCCGGTCGCGGCTGCTCGAAGCGCTGCCGACCCAAGCGTCAACTTGCCGTCCAGGACGCGGTCCTTGAACGTTGCGTCCCCGGTGACCTTCACCACAGGCGCCGTCAGCCGGTTCAAACGGCCCTTGAGAAAAGGCGCCGGCGCCACGGCACCGCTGAGGCCATAGCGGCCATCGTGCGCCATCAGCTGCAGACGGCCGGTTGGACGCCCGGACAGGTTGAGCGCCGCACGGCCGCGCCACGCCGTCCAGGTGCCGTCGCCCGTCACGATGAAATCGATGGACCGCTTCGTTCCGACCAGCGCCGGGACAAGGCCGTTCGCGGGAGAGTTCACGCGGGCCTCGATGTCAAAGCGGTTGCCGTCGGGCTCCGCATCCAGGTTGAGGAACAGGCGGTCGCCGCCGCGATCCATCACGACTCGCAAGTCGATGATCGCTCGTCCCGCCCTGATATCCGCCTTGCCATGGACGCTGCCGCTTCGCGCAACGCCGGTGACTTGCGGCGCAAGCTCGAGCCGCTGGATGGAAAGCTCGCCGATATAGATGTCGAACTTGGGAAGGACTGGCCCCTTGCGCCCGGTCTTGATCAGCCTGGGGGCACGCACCAGCGTCACCTGGCGTGACGACACCTTATCGAGCCGCAGGGAGTTCCTGAACCAGGCGCTGGGTGCCCAGTCCACGTCGATTTCCGGAGAGGTCGCGAACACGCCCTGCTTGTCGAGGACGGCGACATTCTTCAACCGTGTCGCGCCGAAGATCGATCCGTCGATCCGCCCGATGCGAAAACGCAGGCCGGACGCGGTCTCGATCTTGGAGATGCGGTCGACGATAAAACGGTGACCCGGCGCGGTGTCGAGAAGGATCAGCCCTATCCCCGCGAGCACTAGGAGGCCGAGGAACAGGCTGAGCAATTCTATCGCGAGCCGGCGCCCCCAGTTCCGGCGCAGGCGCACCCGCTGCGGACGTTCAGACTCGGCGACTGCGATCTCGGACACGCTAGAAAGCCTGCCCGAGCGAAACGACGACCGCGATCCGGGCATCGCCTGACTGCGGGTTCAGCGGAGTACCGACATCGACGCGGATAGGCCCGAAACTCGAATAATATCGAACGCCGATGCCGGCACCGAGCCGCCACTTGCTGAGGTCCGGCATCAGGTCGGTTGTCAGCGTGCCTCCATCGAGGAAGGGCACGATACCGAAATTGCCGCCGAAGGCATCGATCCGAACACGTGCCTCGATGGCGAACTCTGCAAGCCCGCGGCCGCCGATGGGGTCGCCGTCGGCATCGCGCGGGCCCAGTTGCTGGTAGCCGTATCCGCGAACGGATCCACCGCCTCCCGAGTAGAATCTCCGCGACGGTGCGATCTCCGACGACTTCGCGCCAAGTATCGTGCCGAGCCGTATGCGCCCGGCAATGACGGTCCGGCCGGCAATGGGATGATAGGCGCTGGCGTCGATCTGAGTCCGCCCATAAGTGAAGCTGCCGCCGTGGAACGAGATTTCCGGGCTCAGACTGCCGCCGAGGCGGAAACCGGTAGTGGGATCGAGCAAATCGTTGCTGTCGTCGTAGCGAAGGGTTGCAGGAAGTGCGGCGATGAAGAACTTGCGCGTCTCCTTCGTCGTCGGATCGTCGAAGATGCCGCGCTCGTCGGTGCCGATGATGTCGACGCCCAGGCTGTAGGTCCATTTCTTGTGCCAGATGATGTTGCTCTGACGTTCAATGTAGCCGCCGATCCGTGCGGTCTTCGCGCGATACGCGTCGAACTCGCTGTTGCTGACCAAGGCCTGCACGTCGAGCACCTGGTCGCGGCGGCGGAAGTTGCTCCGCCTCAGCTCTACGGCGACGAGCTGTTCCTTGGTACCCGCGACCCCCCGCACCGTCAGCGCGCCTTCGGGGTTGATGAAGTTGCGATTCTGCCAGCTTGCCTCCGCCCGGATGCCCTCTCCAGTCCCATAACCGAGCTCGCCGGCGATAGTGTGGACCGGTGCGGGCTCGAGGCGGACCGCAACGTCGACCGTGCGCTTGTCGGCAGACGGGATCATCTGCACGTCCGCCGACGCGACGAGTCCCGTCGCGATTAGCGCTCGTCGGAGGTCGTTGACCTTGGACTGCTTGAACTGGTCGCCAGGGCGGAATCGCGCGATCGTCGCCACGTGCCGGGCCGAGAAGGGCGGCTTGCCACTCACCGTGAACTTCCCGAAATGCGCCACCGGGCCGGTCGTCACCGGCAGCACCAGGCTAGCCGTATGCGTCTGGTGGTTCACCTCGACCTGCTGGTCACCGATCTCAGCGAGCGCGAAGCCATCTTCTCCCAACGCAACCCGCAGCGCCGTCCCCGCATCGATAACGTCCTGCGCGATCACCGCGTCACCCGGCTGCACCGCGAAGGTCTTACGCAGCGAAGCGGCATCCGCGCCGGCAGCCTCGAGCCCCGGAAGCTCAACGGAATCGAACGTGTACTGCCTACCCGGCTCGGCGGTGAGAAAGATCGAGAGTTCGCCCTGCGCCTGTTCGACACGCGGCTCGACCACAGCGTCGTAATAGCCGCGCGATCGGAGGAGCTCGGCAAGCAAGTCGGCGTCCGCGCGCGACCGCCGGTCGATTTGCGCGGCGTTGGCGGCCTGCCCCTTCCCCTGACGCAGCGCCGACTGAGCGTCGAAGGACTTCACCAGCTCGGGTTCATCGTCGACGCCAGTGATGCTTTCGAGCACGACGGAGTAGCGGCGCACTTCGTCGGCGCCCAGCTGCAACTGTCCTTCTGGCTGTGCAATCGTCGCCTGGTCGGGCCCTGTATCCGGAGCAGCCTCGTCCAAAGGCTCCACGGGCGCGGCATTCATGTCGGGCCACTCGACGCCCAGGTCGGGCATCGGGTCGAGCGGAGCCGTCGGATCGAGGTCAGCGGAGCCGGGCTGCTGGGCCGCGGCGGGAGAATGGCAAGCAAGAGCGATGGCGGCCGTGCACGACAGCCGCGCGGCCATTCGCGCCCAACCCATTGCTCTCATGCGGGAAGAGTAACCGGCGCTCCTGAACCGCGCCAGTCCGGACCAACCCGTTAGTGAACCGTTCCGCGCACTTCGTCGCTGGAAAGAGTCGCGATGACGCGCTCGATCTGCCGCCAATGGCAGAAGCGGATCAGATTGCCCTTGTCGCGGCTCTGCTCGGCGCGCGCGGCAGCCTCCAGTCCGGCGTCATCGCCGAACCGGTCCATAAGTTCAGCCGCCTCGGAAAGTGCGAGGCGGCCCGCGATGTACACTGCGTTCATGGCTGCCGATTAACCTATGGGCCCTTTCCCGAAGGCCGATGAATGCGGTCAACGATGCATTCACCATGTTCGGCAGGCGCTGGAACCGGACACGCGCCTCTGCCATGGGGCCCGCATGCCAAGACAAAATGCGCGAGCGGGCGGCTGCTTCTTCATGATCGCAATCCTGGGCGGAGCCCTTTGGGGCGTCGCTGCGGGCAATCCGATGAAAGGCCTCCTGATCGGTACGGCCGCGGGCGCCGCGATCGCTCTCGCCGTGTGGCTGGTCGACCGCGTTCGGCGCTAGCCGATCCGCCGGCCCGCCCAGATGACGCGGCCGATGCAATTGAGATCGTCGATGTCGCAATCGGGCCAGTCCGGATAGGCGGGATTGTCCGACTGCACCGTGACCCGGCGGCCCGCCGGATGCAGCGCCAGGCGCTTCACGACCAGCGCATCGTCGGCGCGAAGCACGTAGATGCCGTCGCGCAGAGGCCCTTCGCAATCACCGAGGTCCACAAGGATATCGTCGCCCGCGTTGAGCGTCGGCGCCATCGAATCCCCTTCGACGCGAATGATCGAAAGCCGTCCGGGCGGTGAAGCGGTCAGCCCCTTGAGCCAGCTCTCGTCGAAGGCGAAATAGGGCTTTCCTGCTTCATCGTAGGGAATTGCTCCGGGACCGGCGGAAGCGCGGACCGGGCTGCGCTTCACCGGCACCAGTCCGGCAACGGGCTCTTCGTCCGCCGGACCGCCCAGGAGAGATTCGGAAATCGAAAAATAACGGGCGAGCTTCCGACGCTCCGCCTCGCCAAGCCGTCTGGGCACACCGCGCCTCACGAATTGCTGGATGTAGGCCGGATTGCGCCCGAGCATTCGCGAAAGGCCGGCAAAGTCCTCCCCGCGCTCGGCACATAAACGTTCCAGCACCGCACGTGGGTCGTTCAACATGGTTTCCTCATAATTATAGGTAAGTGCCTAGACAAGTAGGAATTGCGTTGGGATTGAATGGGCAGCCGAGTCGCATTCCGGGCCAATGAGGATTACCAAGTGAATTTACTGCGTGAAGTCGAGAAGTTCCTGAATCGGAGTCAAACCGCGCCAACCCGCTTCGGCCGCGACGCGGTTGGCGACCCCCGCTTCGTCTTCGATCTACGGAGGGGCCGAGAGCCCCGGCCGACGACCGTAAAGCGAGTCCGCACCTTCATGGAGACCGTTCAGTGAACCGCTTGCCCATGTCCAAAGCCGGCGCCGCCTTGCTGCGCGCCCTCCTCGCCCGAGCGCTCGTTGGTAGTGATAGGATTCTGCTTACTGAGTATCGTTCAACGGATTGGCAGTCGCTAACATTTGTGGGCGAACGGCATAAGTTGCGCTTCCGGATTCCGGGACCCGGTGCGCAAGAGATTTACGACCGCCTGACCGGCGACCTGACGGACACCGAATTCGCCATTCCAAGGCAGATCGTCGCGGACGTGATTGTGCACGGAGCGCCGACCCATGAGGCCGAGGGCGCCGTCAGCTTCGAAATCGAGGCTTTGACGATCGAGGAGTGAGCTAGCGCAAGGACTGCCGGAGCGCCGACAAGGCTTCGCGCAGCTCATGCGTGGCATCGGGAACGACCCGCGGTCCCGATTTCAGATGGCGTTCGATACGGGCGTGCAGTTCTCCGGCAGTCGGTGATTTGGCGGGGTCGAAGAGCTGCACGACGCGGGATTCCGGGTCGAGCGCCTTAAGGACGTCATCCAGGACCAATTCTTCCGAGATCGAGGTAGGCGCGACTTCATCTAGGAGGAGTTCCTCCTCCTCAGCTGCCGCTCGATCCTGCGGCCCAGACAGTGCCAGCACCAGCTCGTCGATATTATCCGCTTCTTCGGGTTCGAATTCCGCGATCTCGAACTCGGGCAAGGCATAGCGACGCGACGATGCGCCGAGGCGGCGCAGCACCAGCAGCGCAACGCCGAACAGGGCCGCGCCGACTGCCATGGACTCCATACCGAAAGGCGGCAGTGCGAGCGCCCTCGACGCTGCGAAGGCGACCGCGCTCCCGAATATGGCCGCCGGCGCGAACTCGAACGCCAGCGAAGAGAATATGTCTTCGCCGTCCCCACTCATGAAAACGGCAATAGGCGAAATTCCTTTCCAGCCGGTTAGGCAGGCGCCTCGCTTGTCTGCCGCGCGTCGCTTTCAGCGGGTGCCTGCTCGACGAGCTGGATCAAAGCTTCTGTGAAGGCGGGAACATCGTCCGGATTCCGGCTGGTGACGATATTGCCGTCAGTAACTGCCGGCCGATCGACAACGTTCGCACCGGCGTTCTTGAGGTCCGTCCGGATCGACGGCCAGCTTGTGGCGGTGCGGCCGCGCACGAGGTCCGCTTCGACGAGCAGCCACGGCCCATGGCAGATCGCCGCGATGGGCTTTCCAGCATCAGCGAACGAGCGGATGAGGTCGATGGCCGCCGCGTTCATGCGAAGGTGATCGGGGTTCCGGACCCCACCGGGCAGGATCAGCGCGTCGAAATCCTCGGCCCGAGCCTGATCGATCGTGAGATCCGGCCGGATCGTCTTGCCGGGATCGTCGTGAACGGTTGCCTGGATCGGCTTCATATCAGGCGAGGCGAGCGTCACCTTCGCGCCGCGTCCGAGCAGGATCTCGCGCGGGCCGAACAGCTCCGACTCCTCGAAGCCGTCGCTGGCTACGATCAGGATTTTGGCACTGGAAATATCGGTCATTGCGACGTCGCTCCTGGGCTGAGAGGAACCTGCCCGCTCCGCCGTGCGCTTAGTGCTGCCGATGAGCGACGAGAAGCCCGGCAGCGTCAGGCTGCGCCATAGCAGCGACAGCGAGCCCGGCTACGCGCGCCGACGGCAGGGCAATTACTGGCAGTATTTCGACGAGGACGGGAAGCGCGTCACCGAGCGCGATACGATCGACCGCCTGAACTCGCTCGCCCTTCCCCCCGCCTATACGGACGCATGGTTCTGCAAGGACGAGAATGGCCATCTGCAGGCGACAGGCGTGGATGCACGCGGCCGCAAGCAATACCGCTATCACCAGGACTTCCGGGCCAGGCGCGACAAGAAGAAATATGTCGGGACGCTGGAGTTCGGCGCGACGCTTCCGAAGCTGCGCCGGAAAGTCGCCGCGGACCTGAAGAAGCCCGCGGTCAGCCGCGACGCCGTTCTGGCGGCCGTCGTTCGCCTTCTCGACACGGAATATCTGCGGATCGGGAACGAGCAATATGCCCGCGAGAACAAGAGCTTCGGCGCGACAACTCTGAGAACGCGGCACGTTCGGCGCAAGGGCAACAAGCTGCTGATGCGTTTCACGGGAAAGCACGGGATCGTCCATGAAGTCCCGATCAGCGACCGCAACCTGAAGCGCATCGTCGCCAAGTGCCAGGACCTGCCCGGGCAGCACCTCTTCCAATACATGAACGAAGGCGGCGAGCCATGCGCGGTCACGTCGGCCGATGTGAACGAGTATATCCGGGAAGCGACCGGCGGCGACTTCACCGCGAAGAACTTCCGGACCTGGGGCGCAAGCGTCATCGCCTTCGACCAAATGCTGAGCGCGGCGGAGGGGGAGAAAGCGAAGATTAGCCTCAAGACCGTCTTGGAGCCGGTCGCGGAAGCCTTGGGCAACACGCCTGCGATCAGCCGCAAGTCCTACGTGCATCCAAAGTTGATCGAGGTCGCGCGCGAGCGTCCTCGCGATCCGCTCAACGGTATGGAAAGACCGCGCGGACGCAAATGGCTTTCGTCCGAGGAGGTCGGCCTGCTCGACTTTCTTGGCGGCAAGAAGCGCCGGGCCAAAAAGGCCGAAGCCGTCGAGAAAACTGCCGCGGCCGCAATTCGTGCAGCGGAGACCGCCGGACCGGCCAAGGTCCGGCAAGCGGCAGAGAGCGCGCCCGCCAGCGCTTGATCCGCCGTCCCGGCACCGTCACAAGCCTTGCCGATGAACGGCTTGAACCCCATCCGCCCCACGCAGAGCGTGCTCTCCTGGCTCATCGCGAACCGCGAAGGCGTGCTGGTTGGAGCGCTCGTCGCCGCCGCGATCGTCGCGCTGATGCTTGTCGCCCGGTGGATTGGGCACCGGATGGTCGCCGGCGAAACGGCGGGCCAGCATCTCGGATGGCGCTCGGTTCTCGGTCGCGTGCTGGCCAAGACGACCATCTTCTTCATGGTCATGGCCGCGCTCGACATCGTTGCGACCTATGCGCAGCCGCCGGCCCGTTTCCAGCACCTCGTCGACATCGGCTTCATCATCGCCTTCGCCCTTCAGGGCGCGATCTGGCTGCGCGAGCTGATCCTGGCGCTCATCGCCCGCCGCGTCGGTGACGGGACGACGGAGTCCGCGCTGGGGAATGCCACCGCGATCATCCGCGTGCTCGTCAGCATCACGCTCTTTGCTCTCGCGATCGTCGTCATCCTCGACAACCTGGGCGTCAACGTCACCGCGCTGGTCGCCGGCCTGGGCATCGGCGGCATCGCCATCGGCCTGGCCGCGCAAGGGATTTTCGCGGACCTCTTTGCCGCCCTGTCGATCCTGTTCGACAAGCCATTCCGCAAGGGCGACGTCGTCCGCTACGGAACGACCACCGGCACGGTCGAGCGGATCGGCCTGAAGACCACACGGCTGCGCGGAAACGGTGGCGAGCAAGTCATCATGGCCAACACCAAGCTGCTGGAGCAGGAGTTGCACAACGTCACCGACGCGCGGATGCGGCGCTCTTGGCTGACGTTCGGGCTGGTCTATCAAACCTCCCCCGATACGATCGCGCGCCTGCCCGAGATCGTGACCGAAGCGGTCGAGAGCGTGAAGAACTGCAAGCTGGTGCGCTGCTGCGCCACCGGCTTCGGGGCGAGCTCGGTCGACTGCGAGCTCGTCTACGACGACCGCACGCGCGACCTCGATACGATCGCCAGGCATAAGTCCGAAATCGTCGTCGGCGTGAAGCGCGCCTTCGAACGAGAAGGCATCGCCTTCGCCTACCCAACGCAGACCAGCTTCACCGCGGCGCCCGACGGCACTTTCGTGATGCCCTATATGCGAACGGATCAGAGCGAAGCGAAGCCGCAAGCGTAGTCCCTTCTTCCGGCCGCCCACAGGGGGCCCGCTTGCTCGAAGACCCGTCGCCCCTCTACAGCCGTGCCCATGCCAGTGGCTGCCATCGAAGAAATCCGCGGTCGTGTCGCCCAGGAGATCGGCGTGTCCGACTGGTTGCTGATCGACCAGCCGCGCATCGACCAGTTCGCCGACGCGACCGAGGACCGGCAGTTCATCCACGTCGACCCTGCAGGCGCCGCGCAAACCCCGTTCGGCGGGACCATCGCCCACGGCTTCCTGTCGCTTTCAATGCTGTCGCGAATGGCGGCCGAGGCGATGCTTATTCCGGACAGCGCGAAGTTGGCCCTCAATTACGGCCTGGACCGCGTCCGTTTCATCTCGCCAGTCCGTAGCGGCAAGCGCATCCGTGGCCGCTTCCGGCTTGACTCCGTCGAGGAGAAAGCGCCCGGACAATTGCTGTTTCGCCACACCGTGACCGTCGAGATCGAAGGCGAGGAAAAGCCCGCTCTGACGGCCGAGTGGCTCGGCCTGATTTTCGTTTGAGGAGAGAAGAATGTCCGTCCGCGATGCCGTGATCGTTTCGACCGCGCGAACCCCGATCGGCAGAGCCTATCGCGGAGCGTTCAACGCCACGCCCTCGCCCACTTTGGCAGCTCATCCGATGCGCGCCGCCATCGAGCGCGCGAAGCTCGATCCCGGCGAGGTGGACGACGTGATCATGGGTGCAGCGCTTCAGCAGGGCGTCCAGACGACGATCGGCCGTACCGCCGCGCTTCGCGCCGGCCTTCCAGTGACGGTTGCCGGCATGTCGCTCGACCGCCAGTGCGCATCAGGCCTCATGGCGATCGCGACGGCAGCGAAGCAGGTCATCGTCGATCGCATGGACGTCGTCGTGGCCGGGGGCGTGGAAAGCATCAGTCTGGTCCAGACGCCTGAGATGCGGCTCGGGCCGGACATGGAGCTGCTTTCCATGCACAACGCCGTCTACATGCCGATGATCGACACCGCGGAGGTGGTAGGCGCGCGCTATTCGATCAGCCGCGAGCGCTGCGACGAATATGCCCTCCGCTCGCAACAGCGCACCGCCGCGGCGCAGGCCGAGGGCCGCTTCGCGGATGAGATCATCCCTGTGACGGCGCGCATGCAGGTCAAGAACAAGGAGACGGGCGAGGTCTCTACCCACGAAGTCACTTTGGACAAGGACGAGGGCAATCGTCCCGAGACGACGCTCGAAGGCCTTGCCAAGCTCGAGCCGGTGCGTGGACCGGAAAAAATCATTACCGCTGGCAACGCCAGCCAGCTCTCGGACGGCGCGTCCGTCGTCGTCGTGATGGATTCCAGCCTCGCCGAAAAGCGAGGGCTTGAGCCGCTGGGCCGCTACATCGGCATGGCCGTCGCCGGCACCGAACCGGACGAAATGGGCATCGGCCCGGTTTTCGCAGTGCCCAGGCTGCTCAATCGCTTCGGCCTCAAGACCGATGACATCGACCTGTGGGAGCTCAACGAGGCGTTCGCGGTCCAGGTGCTTTACTGCCAGGACAAGCTCGGCATCCCCGACGAAAAGCTCAACGTGAACGGCGGCGCGATTTCGATCGGCCACCCGTACGGCATGTCCGGCGCGCGCCTGACCGGCCACGCGCTGCTCGAGGGCAGGCGCCGCGGAGCCAAATATGTCGTCGTCACCATGTGCGTCGGCGGCGGCATGGGCGCGGCGGGGCTGTTCGAGGTCCTTTAGCTCTTCCGGGCACGATCGAAGCACAGATTGGCTAGTGGCTGGCACTTAGGAACATGCCCTGAGTTGAGATCCGTATTATCTCTATAGTACGGTTGTTTGCTCGGTGAGAATGTTCAGTGCCGCGTTAGCCGTTTCATTATTGGTTGCGTCGGGCCCGGCACTGGCCGGCGGTGCGCTGCGGCTCGTCGACGTGACGGGGCAGTTCGATCAGTTCGCAATGAGCACGGCGGAGATGCCTGATGCACAGCGCCTCGCGGCGTTCGAAGCGCAGGTCGGACCCATGGCGGACGGCTTCTACGCTCGCGATCGCCGGCCTGGTCATTACGACCTGCGCGTCCTCGCCAACCTTCGCACCTATCCCGAGCGACGCGAGGCGGTGCTCGCGGTGAGCCGCAGGTTCCTCAGCTGTTCAACGACGCCCGGCGCAGCTTCGAAGCAAAGTTTGGTCCAGTCGCTTCCGACCAGCCCGTCTTCCTCGTCGACAGCCTGGGGGAGCTTGATGGCGGGACACGCGAGCTCAACGGCAAGCAGACTCTGTTGTTCGGAGCCGACGTCATTGCCGAGATACATTCCGGCAAGGACATGACGGCCTTCTTCCATCACGAGCTCTTCCACCTCTATCATGAGCCGAAGGTGACCAAGTGCGTCGCGATCTGGTGCGCACTCTGGGAAGAAGGCCTGGCGACCTACGTCGCCAGCAGGCTCGATCCCAACGCGGACGATGACGCGCTCAGCCTGTCGGCGCCTGAGCCGATCCGGCCAGCCGTGGAGGCCAATCGTGCCGCTGCGATTTGCGCCGTTGCCCGAAGGCTGGAGTCCACGACCAACGAACACTTCGCCGACCTTTTCCTGGCGGACTCGCACCTCGGCAACTTCCCCGCACGGATGGGCTACTACATCGGCTATCTGGTCGCAGCGGACATCGGCCGGACGCACAGCCTTCATCAGATGGCGGAGCTGAGCCTGGTTCAGGCTCGCCCGCTGATTGACGCCGCCTTGGCCCGGATGGCAACCTGCCGCCCGACCCGGATCGTGGAGGCACATGAGCGCAGTCGATCTCGTCGCACTGGCGGCTAGCGTCAGCCTGTTGGCCGGCTGGAGACTTTATCTGGTCGTCTTCGCCACCGGCATTGCGATGAAGTTCGGCTGGATCGCCTTGCCCGACCAGCTCCGCGCGCTCGATATCCTCGCCAACAACTGGATCGTCGGCATTGCGGGCGTCGGCGCGTTCGCGGAGTTCTTCGCCGACAAGGTCGCGTGGGTCGACAGCGCGTGGGACGCTATTCACTCGGTCATCCGCCCCTTGGGAGGCGCGCTGCTGAGCGCAGCGATCGTCGATTCCGCCGATCCGACGTGGCAGGTCGCCAGCTTCCTTCTCGGCGGGGGAGCGGCATTCGTCGCCCATGCAGGCAAAGCCGGAGCGCGGATCCTCGTCAACGCGAGCCCCGAGCCATTTTCGAACGTGGTGGTCTCCACCGCTGAGGACGTAGCGACAGGTGGATTGTTCGCGCTGGCCATCGCCTACCCAGTCGCGGCGGCGATCATCGCGGCCTTGCTCGTCGCCGTGTCGATCTGGCTCGTCATCGCAGCCCGGCGCGCGTTGAAGCGGCTGCTTGAACCCAAACGACGGCAAGCGGGTTGAGCATCCAACAGGAGGTTTGAAATGCCCGTTTCGGAACAGCCGCTGGCCGAGCGCATCGCACGAGTCCTTGCCGGCGCCGCGCACAGCAGCAATGCGGAAGGAAGCGATCCATCGGCCGGCGAGAAGGTCGACATGGTCTGGCGCGAACACCTGAATCAGGCAGTGGCCGTGCTCCACACGATGCGCGAGCCCGACGCCCAGATGGCCGCGGCGGGAGATGCGGACACGTGGAGGCGAATGGTTGAGGTCGCGATTGAGGAGACGGACGTAACCGCGTGAGTGCACGGGCACGCGAAAAGCCGCGTACCCAGGCTGATCATCCCAACTGGACGCTCGTAACTTGCGTCCTCGCGTCGAGCCTCTCGTTCGTCGAGGGCTCGGTGCTCAGCGTCGCATTGCCCGCCATACGCGCAAGCTTCGGCGCGGGCGCAGCCGAGGTCCAGTGGGTGGTGAACGCCTACCTCCTGCCGCTGTCGGCGCTGCTGCTGCTCGGCGGAGCGCTGGGCGACCATTACGGACGCCGGCTGTTGCTGATTATCGGCACGAGCATCTTCGCGGTTACGTCCCTGCTCTGCGCCCTCGCCCCCTCCCTCCCGGTTTTGCTGGCGGCTCGAGCAGGGCAGGGCATCGGCGCGGCGCTCTTGCTGCCGAACAGCCTCGCTTTGCTGAATTCCGCCTTCGAAGGCGAGAAGCGCGGACGAGCTGTCGGCATATGGGCCGCCTGCGGGGCTGCCGCGGCCGCGATCGCCCCGCTCATCGGTGGATGGCTGGTCGGCTCCGTAGGATGGCCCGCCATCTTCTACATCAACCTGCCCCTCGCCCTGGGCGCGATCCTGTTGGCCCTTCGCTTCGTGACGGAGAGCAGCGAGGCAGGCGCGGGGCGAACGGACTATGCGGGTGCATTGCTCGTGACCGCTGGCCTGGGCGGCGTCACCTATGCGCTGACGCTCTGGTCTGCGTCGACGCGGTTCTCGGTCGCGGCGATCGCGACGCTGGTCGCCGGCGCGGTACTGCTGGCGGCATTCCTTCTGGTCGAGTTGCGGAGAAAACAGCGCGCGATGATGCCGCTGACCCTGTTCGAGGACCGCTGCTTTTCCGGGCTCAACCTGATGACTTTCCTGCTTTACGGAGCCTTCGGGGCAGCGATGCTCCTCATCCCGTACGTGCTGATCACGAGCGGCGGCTATTCCCCCGTGCAGGCGGGCCTGGCCATGCTGCCCTTGCCCGTCCTCATGACTAGCCTGTCGCCGAGGATGGGCGGTATCGCAATGCGCATGGGACCGCGGATACCGCTAACCGTCGGGCCGATGATCGTCGCGCTGGGAATGGTCCTGTCGCGCCTGATGACGCCGAACTCGGCTTATTGGACCAGCGCATTTCCGACCGTCCTCGTGATGGCGGTAGGCATGACCATTGCGGTCGCGCCGCTGACCTCATCCGTTCTCGGCGCTGTCGAGGAGCAGCATGTCGCCATGGCGTCCGGCTTCAACAGCGCGGTCGCCCGGCTTGGCGGATTGATCGCAACGGCGCTGCTTGGGTCGGTCCTTGGACAGGAAGGCGAGGCCCTGTTTAGCGGATTCCACGGCGCGATGTTCGTATCGGCAGCTGCGGCGGCGGCCGCGGGAATCGTCGCGCTGACGATGCTCGGCGCTGTGAAGATGCGCAAAGCCTAGACGAACGAAGGGCCGCCCAGTCGCCCGGACGGCCCTTCCATTGTCCTGCCTGAAGCGGCCTGACGTTAAGCGGAAACCTCCGCGGAGGCTGCGCTCACCAAAACCGCATTCGGCATATGACAATGAGACATCAGACCACCTCCTTTCGCTAGTTGTAAACTGAAACGGAGATGGGAAACGGCAGCAATTTTTCAAGCCATCTCAAAGGTTTGTTCGAAGAGCTTCGGCAGCGGACACTGCTGATTCGATCTGGTATATGCGTCGACCGTCCGACACTTCTGAACGCGGGGGTCACGATGGAACGGATTGCGCGCCCGGTGGGCCTGCTTCTTGCTGCGGGTGCTCTGATGAGCGTCAGCCCGCCGTCCCAGCCAACCTATTCCGCCGAGCTGCTCGCGATGCTGAGCCCGAGCGCCATGCAGTCCGGCCTGTGCGGCGGCGGTGGCGGCGATGGTGCCAAGTCGATGCGCGCGGCCCTGATGGTCAGCGCTGCGATCCTCCAGGCGGCCGGCACGCCGGAAGCGACGACCTCGCCGCTCTACGACGGGCTCGGCAAGGTCCATTTCCCGATCACGACGTCGAACCCGCTGGCGCAGCGCTATTTCGATCAGGGGCTGAGCTTCGCCTACGGCTTCAATCACGCCGCGGCGATCGCATCCTTCCGCGAGGCGCAACGGCTCGATCCGAATTGCGCGCTTTGCTTCTGGGGTGAGGCGCTTGCGCACGGCCCGAACATCAACGTGCCGATGGACCCGGCGGCGAATGCCCGCACCGTCGGCCTAGCCCGCTACGCCAACTGGCTTGCCCGCAAGGGCAGTCCGGAAGAGCAGGCGCTGACCGCGGCTATGCTGAAGCGCTATTCGCCGGACGCGAGCGCCGATCGTGCCGCGCTCGACGCCGCGTTCGCCGATGCCATGCTCGGGGTCGCGAAGGCCTATCCGAACAACGACGACATCCTGCTGCTTGCGGCGGAATCGGCAATGGATACGCGGCCGTGGGATTACTGGACCGCGGACAAGAAGCCGCAGCCGAGATTGGGAGAGGCCGTCGACCTCGTGCGCACGGTCTATGCCCGCAATCCGGACCACCCGCAGGCCTCACACCTGTGGATCCACCTGATGGAGAACGGGCCCGACCCGAAGGTTGCGGAAGCGGCAGCCGACAAACTCGCGACGCCGCTTTCGCCGACCGCCGGTCACCTCGTGCATATGCCGGCGCACATTTATTACCGGGTTGGCCGCTGGAAGGATTCGATCCGCGTGAACGTCGACGCGGCGAAGGCCGACGAGGCGTGGATCAAGCAGAGCGGTGACAAGGCGTTCGTCCGCTACGGATATTATCCGCACAACGTGCACTTCATCGTGACCTCGGCGCAGATGGCGGGCGACATGCCGCTGGCGATCCGCGAGGCGACAAAGCTGTCGAAGCTGCTCGATCCGACGGTCAGCTCCCAGATTGGGTGGATTCAGGCCGTGAACGCCGCGCCCTATTTCGCGGCGGCGCAGTTCGCGACGCCGGCGCAGATCCTGGCGATGGTGGCTCCGGACAAACGGCTCCCCTACCCCATGGCGATGCGCCATTACGCGCGGGCAATCGCCTATGCGAACCTGCACAACCGCGCCGGCTTCGACCGCGAGGTCGCTGCATTCGGCAAGATGAAGCAGTCCGGCGACTTCAAGCTGATGGTCGACCAAGGCGTACCGGTGCCGGACCTCCTCCAGCTGGCGGAAACCGTCGCCAAGGCGCGCTGGGCCTATGCCAACGGCAAGAATGCGGAGGCGATCGACCTCTACCGCGAGGCGATGACCACCGAGGGCAAGATCTCCTACATGGAACCGCCCTGGTGGTACTTCCCGGTCGGTCAATCGCTTGGCGCCGCGCTGTACAAGGCCGGCAAGTACGACGAGGCGCGCGAAGCGTTCACGACTGCGCTGGCACAATATCCGAACAACGGCTGGGCGCTTTACGGCCTGGCCGCGACCGAGAAGGCGTCAGGACGCCAGCTTCAGGCTGCAGCGGCGAACGAAGCACTCAAAAAGGCCTGGGCGGGCAACCCCGCCTGGCTGAGGATGGACAGGCTCTAGCCCGCCTCAGTTGTTCGCGGCGATCCAGTCCTCGACGACCGGGGCGATCTTCTCGCGCCACTTGCGGCCATTGAAGATGCCGTAGTGACCGACGTCCGGAGCGAGGAAGTATTGCTTCTTCTTGCCCTGAAGCGCGGTCGCGATGTCGAGCGCCGCCTTGGTCTGGCCAATGCCGGAAATGTCGTCGCGCTCGCCTTCGATGGCGAGAAGCGCGGTGTCCTTGATCGCGCCCGGATCGACCTTCTTACCCCGGTGCATCAGCTTGCCCTTGGGCAGCGAATGCTTCTGGAACACCTCCTCCACCGTCTGGAGGTAGAATTCCGAGGCCATGTCGCAGACGGAGCGATACTCGTCGTAGAACTTCTGCGTCGACGTCGCGCTCTCCTCATCGCCCTCCACGAGATGCTTGAACATCTCCCAGTGGCTGATGAGGTGATCGCCGAGATTCATCGCCATGAAACCTGCAAGCTGCAGGAACCCTGGATAAACCTTCCGTCCTCCGCCCGGATAGTAGAGCGGCACCGTCGCGATCGCGTTGCGCGAGAACCAGCCCAGCGGCCGCTCCGTCGCCAACGTGTTCACCGCCGTCGGCGCTTTGCGCGTGTCGATGGGTCCGCCCATCATGGTCAGGCTCTTGGGACGCCACTTGTTGTTGGAGGCGTTCATGAGCGCCGTCGCGGCGTATGCTGGGACAGCCGGCTGGCAGACCGCAAGCATGTGAGCGCGCTTGCCGGTCTCTTCGCCGATCGTTTCCAGGAACTCGATCAGATAGTCGATGTAGTCGTCGAGATCGAAGGTGCCGTCACTGAGCGGCACCATCTTCGCGTCGCGCCAATCGGTGATGTAAACATCGTGCTTCGGCAGCATCCGCTCGACCGTGCCGCGCAGGAGCGTCGCATAGTGCCCCGACATCGGCGCCACGATCAGGAGGGGCGGATCGCTCTCGCCACCACCCTTGCGCACGAAGCGCTTCAGCTGACCGAACGGCTCCCGGCGAACGATTTCCTCGTGAACCGCAACCTTTTTGCCTCGAACGACCGTCTGATGGAGCCCGAAATCCGGCTTGCCTCGCGGCGCTGCAGCATGGGCGAAAACGTCGAGAGCGGCCGCCACCAGCGGGCTCCCCGTAGCATAAGCGAATGGATTTGCTGGATTATGCAGCCAACCCGCACCCATGCCCGCCAATTTGCTCGCGCCCGCAAGGAACGAGCGCTGAACTTCATAGGCGTCATAGAGCATTCAAATGGGACCCTTCCACCACCGGACACCAACCGATGTGGACCCCATTTGCTCCCTCCGCAAGCGCTGGTTGCTGCAGTGCAACTTCCGCAGTGCGGAATTGAGACGAGGCTGCCACGCTGCTAGTCGGAGGCATGGCCATAGCCCCTACTCGCCCCCCGGGCCGATCCGTGAAGAACCTGCGCATGGTATGGGGCTTCACCACCAAATACCGCGGCCACATTGCCGGGGCCGCGCTCGCGCTGCTGGTGGCGGCTGCCGCGACTTCGGGCGTTCCTTACGCGTTCAAGCTGATCATCGACAAAGGTTTCGCGACCGGCGCCGGCACCACGCGCGACATCGCCAGGTGGTTCGAATATCTGTTGCTGCTCGTCGGCGTCATGGCCGTGGCCACGGCCTTCCGCTTCTATTTCGTCAGCTGGCTCGGCGAGCGGACCGTTGCGGACATTCGCCTGGCGGTCCACCGCAACCTGCTCCGCCTGTCGCCCGGCTTCTTCGAGGAGAACCGCCCGGCCGAGATCACCTCTCGCATTACCGTCGACACGACGATCATCGAGCAGGTCGTGGGGACGACCGTCTCTGTGGCGTTGCGCAACATCGTCCTGGCAATCGTCTGCATCATCATCCTGTTCGTTCTGTCACCGAAGCTGGCGGGCATGATGCTTCTCGGCATTCCCTTCATCATAGGTCCCATCACGCTTCTCGGGCGCCGCGTGCGGGCGATCTCCACCAAAAGTCAGGACCGCATTGCCGACGTCGGCGCAGTCACGAGCGAAGTGCTTGGCGCGATGAAGATCGTCCAGGCGTTCGGCCAGGAAGGGCGCGAGACCGGGCGCTTCAGCGAGGCGGTCGAGAAGGTCTTTTCCACCGCCAAGCGCCGGATCCTCATTCGTGCGCTGATGACCGCGATGGCGATCTTCCTGCTCTTCGGCGCGATCACGATGATCATCTGGCAGGGCGCCATCGACGTGTCAGCCGGCAATATGACAGGCGGCACGATTGCGGCGTTCGTGCTTTACGGCGGGCTGCTCGCGGGTGCGTTCGGAGCGCTGTCGGAGGTCTACGGCGATTTCCTGCGGGCAGCTGGAGCGTCGGAGCGGCTGACCGAGTTGCTCGAGGCCGAGCCGGACATCAAGCCGCCCGCACAACCGGTGCAGCTGCCAGTCCCAGCGCGCGGCGAGCTCACCTTCGAGGACGTGACCTTCCATTACCCGACGCGTCAGGACGTCTCCGCGCTCGAGGGCTTCAGCCTGACCGTCAAGTCTCGGGAGCGGCTCGCGCTTGTAGGCCCGTCGGGTGCGGGCAAGACGACCATCTTCCAGATGGCCGAGCGGTTCTACGATCCGCAGCAGGGCCGGGTCCTGCTCGACGGTGTCGACCTCAGGGACGCCGATCCTGCCGACATCCGTCAGCGCATCGCACTGGTTCCGCAGGAGACGATCATCTTCGCCGCGTCGGCGCGGGATAATCTGCGCTACGGCAACTGGAACGCGACGGAGGACGAGATCTGGCAGGCCGCGAAGGATGCGCATGCGGAGGAGTTCCTGCGTGCGCTTCCGGAAGGCCTGGACACATATCTTGGTGAAAGCGGCGCTCGGCTTTCTGGCGGACAGCGGCAGCGCATCGCTATCGCCCGCGCGCTCCTGCGCAACGCTCCGCTGCTGCTCCTCGACGAGGCGACGTCAGCGCTGGACGCGGAGAGCGAGCGCCTGGTTCAGGACGCGCTGGATCGCCTCATGGCCGACCGCACAACGATCGTCATCGCGCACCGCCTCGCGACCGTGCGCGCGGCGGACCGCATCGTAGTGATGGACAAGGGCCGGATCGTCGAGGAAGGCACGCACGCGACGCTTACGCGTCACGGCGGCCTCTACTCACGCTTGGCCCGTCTTCAGTTCGAAGACCGCGCGGCTTAGCTTTCGCCGCCGCCACCCGCCGGCGGAGTGCTGCCGCCGGATTTTCCACGACCGCGCGTCGACGTGCCCCGACGCGATCCGCCCCGCGCCGAGGTCGAGCGCGAACGCGTGCTCGCCTTGCGAGTCGTCGTTCCGCTTGCTGCCTTGCGTGTGGTGCTGCCGGTTGCCGCCTTGCGCGTGCCGGTCGATGCACGCGAGCTGGTCGTACCCGCCGACTTGGCGCGGCTCGTGCTCGCCTTCTTCGCGCCAGAGGTCGAGCGCTTCGCAGTCGTGCGCCGCGCGCCCGTCGAGCGCTTCGTGCTGCCTGCGGAAGATGCTGCCTGCGCAGTGCCGCTGTCGTCGGTCCACTTGCCGGACAAGACGCGCTGCGCCGCATCGGCGACCGCCTCGGCAATCAGCGATCCAAGCTTGGACGCGTTCGACACGACGGTGCTTGCGGCCGCCTGAGCGGAATCCGCTGCATCGAGTCCCGCATCGCGAATCTTGCGCCGCGCTGCCGGGCTGGCGCTGATCGCGGCTGCTGCAGCGGCCAGTCCCGCTGCGAGCATCTCGCGGCTCATTGCCGCCTTCGCAATCTTGTCGAAATTGATCTCGCCTTTCGAACCCCCAGTTTTGGTGGTGGATTTCGCCATCGCAAACCTCCCTTCGGTGCTTGTCCGCAAAGACACTTCAAAGCCGTAACGGTTCCGTTTCGGCAACGAACAGACTCGCTCGATCCCAATTTTCGGGTTGCGTACATACGTTAAAGGGGACCGCTGCCAAAGCAGCGATCCCCTCGAACATGGTCAGCGGCCGGAAGTGATGGCCGTCCGTTCAGCTCCTACGGCCGACGAACACCCCTTTCCGACCTCTCTGCTGAACCATGAGACATCGGATCACCTCCTTTCGCTGCGTTGAAGCTGAAGGAAGAATGATTCGAGCACGACCAAATCACAAGACTTGTATTGCGCTGCAAATCTGTAATTCTCGGAACTTCGCGTGCCTGTCAGGCAGTGCGGCAATCCTCGACAACATGATCGACTTCCGGCGACGTGGGCAGCACGAGCGCAGGCACTCCCGGCATGGAGATTGCGAAGCGTCCGCGGCTGAAAACGATTGCATCCAACAGCGAATCGGTCGCTCCAACCTGCGCGATCACGCGGCTCGACGGCTGCTCGAAACGCGACGTCAAAGTACGCGAACTGGAGCTCGTCCAGATTGAAATATTCGCAGCGGGCGCCGCACTGATTCGCGACAATGTGACGAGCCGCGTTGTCTTGCCGCAAGCGATCGACATGCGCGTCGCGCCGGAGCCGTCGGCGAACACCGCCTCGGAGCCACCGGTAACTGCGCGATAGCTCCACGATCCCGACGATACGGCGGAATAGCTGAAATCCGTCTGGGCTTGTGCAGGAGCGATTGCAGCGGCGCACGCGAACGCGGCGAGCGCGAACCTCTTCAATTTCATTCCAATCACTTCGTGAGGCGGTCGACTTTATCGCGAAGCGCCGCAAGCTCCGCCTTCAGCTGATCCAGCTCGTCCTCGTCCGCGGACGGAGTCGGCTTCGCAGCTGCGGCCTTCGGCTTTGGCGTTCCGGCGGAAAATGCGCGGCTCGCGCCTTCGAACATCTCCATGTTCCGCTTGGCGATATCGGCGAAGACCTTGCCGCCGAACGCATCCCGCATGGCACTCTGGTTGCGCTGGAAGGCGTCCATCGCGGCTTCGAGATATTGCGGGACCATGCCCTGCATCGAGTTGCCGTAGAGGCCGATCAGCTGCTTCAGGAAGTTGACCGGAAGCATGGTTGAACCGCGCGCTTCCTCTTCGACGATGATCTGTGTGAGAACCTGACGGGTAATGTCGTCGCCCGTCTTCGCATCGACCACTTCGAACTCGCGTCCCTCGCGAACCATTTCCGCGAGACGGTCGAGCGTGATGTATGCGGAGCTTTCCGTGTCGTAGAGACGACGGTTAGCATATTTCTTGATTGTCACCTTGTCCGAAGACCTGGCCATGAAGCGCTCCGCGAAATCCCAAGACCACCTACTACCGGACGAGTGTGCACCGCAACATGAACGCGCACCAAGGCCGCTTCCGCTTTTTCTCGAAATGGTACGTCGCGTCGGGGAGCAGGATCCGGAAACCGCCCGGGCGGCGCTGAACGGACTGGCAGCGTATGAGCGCGCCCGCCGCCCGGTGTCAGGCCCCGCGATGCCGATTGCCGCCCGTATAGGTTCAGCCGTGCTGCGAGATCATGGCGGCGACGGGCCTCCCGCGGTCCTCGTCCCTTCCCTCATCAATCCGCCGCGCGTGCTTGACCTGGACGAGGAGGTATCGCTCGCCTCCGCGGTTTCGCGGATGGGACGGCGTGCCCTCCTCCTCGACTGGGGCCCGGCTCGCGCGCGTGCCGATCTCGACGTGGGCGGGCACGTGAGCGAACTGCTGGTTCCGCTGCTTCGAAGCCTCGGTGAGGATGTCGCACCCGTCGGCTATTGCCTTGGCGGGACCATGGCGATCGCCGCAGCCAATCTCGTCGAGGTTCAGCGTGTTTGCACCATTGCCTCGCCCTGGAGCTTCGCGGGCTATTCGAAGCAGTCCCGCAATTCCGTCGGCGATCTTTGGCAGGCCGCACGTCAGGCCGCCCTGGCGTTGAACCTTCTTCCGATGGAGGTCCTGCAGGCGGCGTTCTGGTCCCTCGATCCGAAGCGAACCGTCTCAAAGTTCGCACGCTTCTCACTGCTCGATCCGGACAGCGATGATGCGCGGCGCTTCGTCATCCTGGAAGACTGGGCCAATGACGGCGAACCCCTGCCGCTTTCCGGAGCCCGAGAATTGATCGAGGATTTCTTCGGCAAGGACCTGCCCGGCCGCGGCGGGTGGATTGTGGCGGGGAAGACGATCAGCGACGGCTTGAGCGTTCCCCTTCTCAACCTCACCGCGTCCGAAGACCGCATCACGCCTGCGGAAAGCGCAGGCTGCGGAAGCCGCGAGAACATCCCCGCCGGTCACGTCGGAATGGTCGTCGGCTCGGCGCGAGGCCAGCTGCACCGGTCGCTCGCCCGTTTCCTCGACCCCGCTTGCCGCTGACGGTTGCCGTCGCTAAGTCGGCGGCCAAGCACCCGTAGCTCAGCTGGATAGAGCGTTGCCCTCCGAAGGCAAAGGCCACAGGTTCGAATCCTGTCGGGTGCGCCACCCCCATATAGCTGATCCAGCAACCGTAAGTTTACAGCCGCCGTTGCACACTGGTACCTTGAGCCCTCGAAGCATGAGTGGGTGGACCGATGCGGCGGACTTTTGCGTGGTGCCTGGATGATCTGAAGCGCGGCTTGGCGAGCCTAGACGCCAACAAGCTGTTCATGGCACCCTTCGCCTTCTTCATTGCCCTGGCGGTGCTCGATTATTCGGTCGACACCTGGTGCCATGAGTGGCCGAATTCGTTGCGCTGCTCCGTCCGTCATCATCGGACCGTGCTGAAGGCCGACGCCCTGCCCATCACGGGCGACCGGTTCTCCTAACAGTCCGACAAGATTTAAGGCGATCTTTACCAAGACTGGTTACCGCTTCACTCGTGCACAGGGGCGAGGCGAATGTCATCCAGCGTAGAAGTCATTAGCGGAGGCTTGGCTGCTTTCTGGCGTGCCAGTGAAGGGCAAGCGGCCTCGCGAGCGACGATTCTGGTCCCGTTCTACGTCCTGTTGTGCCTGATCAGCCTCCTGCCGTTCGTGCTGATCGCCAATCCCCCGATCGTCGATTTCGCGAACCATGCAGCCCGTCTTTCGCTCGCCTGCAACATTCAGGATCCCGCGGTCGCCGACATGTACGTCTATCGGCTGGGGATCATTCCCAACCTTGCGGTCGACCTGGCGAATGCGCCCCTATGCGGAGTGCTGGGCCCTTCCGCGGTGCTCAAGGCTGTGACCGCGGCGTCATTGGCGCTGATCTATCTTTCTGGCTGGACGATCCAGCGGAAGCTGTTCGGTACCCCGAATGCGTTCCTTCTGCTGCTGCCAGCCGTGGCGTTCAACCTCGTCACGACGATGGGTTACATAAACTTCCTTGCGGGCGCCGCCATCGGCTGCGCGATGATTGCGCTGGCGCTTGGCCGCGAGAAGAAGTTCACCCAATTGCTGCTGATCGGAAACGTCGGCGGAATAGTCCTCTTCTTCTGCCACATCTTCGCGCTGGCTTTCGTCGGCGTCTTCTTCTTCGGCCTTATGCTGCGCGACCAGCCGCGAACGGTCCGGGGTTTGGCAACGGCGGCGCTCAAGACCGCTGCAATGTTCGCGCTGCCGCTGTTGATGGTCCCGCTCGTGCCTAGCGAAGGGAAGCCTCTTGCCATTCACTACATCGGAAAGATCCGGGTGCTTCCAGCGCTGTTCATGGCGCCGCACCCGAACCCCAGCGTGTTCGGTCTGCTGTTTCTTGTGCCGATCTATCTGCTGATCCGGAATCGTCGCGTGGAGATCCACCCCGCGTTGCGAGTGCCGTTGGCCGTTTTGGCACTCTACGTTCTGCTCGTTCCCAACGGCATCCAGGACGCGATCGACATCGATTCCCGGACGGCTATTCCCCTGGCCTATCTGTTCTTCATGTCGCTTCGGCCGATCGACAAGGAGCGAGAGATTTCGGGGACTCTGTTCGGCGCGTCGGCTGCTCTAGTCGGATACGGGGCAGTCATGGCCGTGCTGTTCTGGCTGCCATTCAGCCGCCAGGTGGAGGAGCTGCGCGGCGCGTTCGGAGTTTTGCCGCCCGAAGTCTCAGTCTTTTCGGTGGCAGCGGAGGATGGTCCGCGCATGCGCGTCTTCCCCTTCGGATATAATCACCTGACGAGCTATGCGACCGTGGACCGCCGCGTGTTCAACCCGCTGGAATTCAGCGGCATCGGGATGCAGCCCCTCTCGTCCACGCCGAAGTTCGGGCCGATCGATTCGCCGGGATCATTCCCGGTAACGCCCGCGCAGGCGCGGAAGCTCGAGCACCCCACCGCAGACCTTCAGAACGAGATGCTGAAGGGCAACGGCCGCTTCAAGCTCCGCTGGCCCGAGCATTTCGACTATGTGATCTTCTATCATTTCGGCCATTTCGCCAACTTTCGACCCGAACTGCTGACCGAGGTCCATCGCGGGTCGTTTTTCTCGATCCTGAAGGTCCGCCGGCCGCAGCCGCAGCGCGGCTGACGATCTTAGCGTCTCGTTTACCAAGATCGTGCGACGGCTGGCGCATGGGGTGGATCCGGGAAATGGCGGCATGAAGACGGCGCTCGCGCATACTGCCGCGCCGGATGCGGATGCGATCAAGAGCTATCCGCTCGTCCTCGATCTCGACGGTACGCTGCTGCGAACCGACCTGCTTTACGAGGCCACTCTGCAGTTCCTGAAGCGCCGGCCGTTCGGGATTTTCCTGCTCGCCTGGTGGCTTTGCCGCGGCGTTGCCTACCTCAAGCATCAGGTCGCGATGCGGAGCGATCTCGCCATTCAGCTCCTGCCGGTGAACGAAGCACTGGTCGGATATGCACGCGGCGCCGCAGAAGGCGGGCGCACGGTCATCGCAGCGACCGCCGCGAACCACGAGCTCGCGGCGAAGGTCTGCACACGATTTCCCTTCATCAGCGAAGTCCTGTCGTCCTGCGAGCGGCAGAACCTCAAGGGAACGCGGAAGGCGCAGGTGCTGACGCAGCGTTTCCCGGAAGGCTTCGCCTATGCCGGAGATTCGGCCGCAGACGTGCAGGTGTGGCGCGCCGCCCAATCCGGGGTCTTCGCAGGCCGCGATCCGCACATTCTCGCCGAGCTCAGCAAGAATACAGCGCTGGAAGCCGACTTCAGCAAGCCCAAGCCGAACGTTTCCACCTGGCTGCGCGCCACGCGCGTCCATCAGTGGGCGAAGAACGGACTCCTCTTCCTCCCACTCCTGCTCGCCGGGCAGTTTCTGGATCTCGACCGCTGGTCCGCCTGCATCGCGGCATTCGTCGCCATGGGGCTGACGGCTTCGGCGACGTACATCATCAACGACCTCCTCGATCTCGAGGCCGACCGGCAGCACTGGAGCAAGCGCAGCCGGCCAATCGCCGCCGGCGAAATCGGAATTCCGCAGGCGGTCATCGCATCTATAGTGCTGCTGAGCGCTGGGCTCCTGCTTGCGATCGGGGGCGCCGGCCTGCCGGCTGCCGGACTGCTGGTCGTCTATTGCGCCGTCACGCTCGGCTATTCGCTCAACCTCAAGCGAGTTCCGGTCCTCGACGTCACGGTTCTCGCATCGCTCTTCACATTGCGGCTCGTGCTTGGAGCGGCGGCAGCCCAGGTGCGCATTTCGGCCTGGCTGCTCGTCTTTTCGATGTTCCTCTTCCTCTCGCTTGCTCTCGCCAAACGATCGACGGAGATGGGCCGCAAATCGGCGTCGGGTCATGGCGAAGCACCGAGCCATGGTCGCGGCTACGTTGCCGCCGATGTCCCGCTCATCGCCGGTTTCGGCCTGTCCTCCGCCATCGCGGCGATCCACGTCTTGGTGCTCTACCTGATCAACGACGCCTTCTCCGACAGTCTCTACCGCTTTCCCCAGTTGCTCTGGGTCGCCCCGGTCCTGATCGGCCTTTGGCTTGGCCGCGTGTGGCTGCTGTGCGGGCGCGGGCTGCTGCACGACGATCCCATCCAGTTCGCGGTGTGCGACAAGGTCAGCATCCTGCTGGGTGCCGGAGTCGTCGCCAGTTTTGCCGGCGCCGCGCTGATCCCCTGACGGAACCCCCCTCGCCTCCGCCCCGTTGAGTGGCGGATGATGCATCAACCGCTAACGCCGCCCGACGAATTCTCCGCGCCTGAATCCGCGGAGGGATTCTACGCGGAAGTCATCCGGTTGATGGCGGAATCCGAAATCCCGTTCCTGCTGTCCGGCACTTACGCCTTGTCATGCTACACGGGCATCGTCCGGCCGACGAAGGACGTGGACGTATTCGCCAAGGCGGGCGATGCACTGCGCATCCTGTCCTTCTTCAAGGAACGCGGATTCGACGTTCAGATCGTCGACGAGCGCTGGCTCTACCGTGTGACTCGGGGCGACCTGTTCGTTGATGTCATCACGAACATGCCGACATCCTCCACGCATGTGAACGACGAATGGTTCGCGCATGCGCCCGAGGCTCGCCTGTTCGGGACCAAGGTCCATTTGGTGCCGCCGACCCAGTTCGTCTGGTCGAAGATCTTCGTGGCCGACCGCTACCGCTACGACGGCGCGGACGTGAACCACATGATCCTGAAGCGATCGGAGGACATCGACTGGCAGCAGCTCATCTCGGACATGGAGCTCTACTGGGAAGTCCTGCTGATGGCGGTGCTGAACTTCCGCTTCGTCTACCCCAGCGAGCGCGATCTTGTGCCGCGCTGGGTGATCGACGAACTGCTCGAGCGGCTCAATGCCCAGCTGGAAATGCCGGCCGCCGAGAAGCGGGTCTGCCGCGGACGCATCTTCAGCCCCCGCGACTACATGATCGACGTCGACCAGTGGGGCTTCTCGGAAGCGGTCGGAAATCTCGAAGAAGATTATGCCAACAGGTAATGACACCATCACGGTCGCCGCGATCGGCGATCTCCACGTCACCGAAGGAAGCGTCGCCCCCTACCGGGAGATGTTCGCGGAGATTTCCCGCACGGCCGACGTGCTGGTTTTGTGCGGGGATCTCACCAATTTCGGGAAGACGTCGGAGGCGGAGATCCTGGCCGAGGACATCCGCACCTGCGACATTCCCGTCCTCGGCGTGCTGGGCAATCACGACTACGAATGCGGTCAGCCCGAGAACGTGGCGGCGATCCTGCACGAGGCCGGCATGACGGTGCTCGATGAGCAGGCCGTCGAGGTCCAGGGAGTCGGGTTCGCAGGCGTGAAGGGCTTCGTCGGCGGTTTCGGCCGTGGTGAGCTGGCACCATTCGGCGAGCCCATCATCAAGGCGTTCGTCGACGAAGCGATGAACGAAGCGCGAAAGTTGGAGAATGGCCTGCGGACGCTTCGGACCGAGCGAAGCGTCGCCGTGCTGCATTACTCCCCGATCATTGAGACGCTCGAGGGCGAACCGATCGAGATCTTCCAGTATCTGGGCTCCGCCCGCCTCGCAGACGCGATCGACCGGTTCGACAATGTGAAGGCGGTCGTCCACGGCCACGCGCACCACGGGACATACGAGGGCCGGACACGCCGCGGGACGCCCGTCTACAATGTCGCGCAATTCGTGGTGAAGCCGAAGTTCGGGCGGCCCTACGCCTTGCTGGAGGTGTGATGCGCCACGTCTTCGCCGGGAATCGGCGTCGGCGTGTGAAGCGTTTCGATTACATATAGCCGCTTCACCAGCACGTAGCTGACGACTGTCAGAGGCGCCGCGAGGATCACGCCCAGCGTTCCGAACAAGGCGCCGAACGCAATGAGCGAGAAGAGCAGGACAACCCCGGGGAGATCGACTGCGTATTGCTGGACGAGCGGCGTCAGCAGGTAGCCCTCGAATTGCTGCACCAGGAAGTAGAGCAGCAGCACCCACAGCGCGAGATCGGGGCTCACCGCGAGCGCCAACAGGACCGCCGGTACCATCGACAGGATGGGACCGATGAATGGAATGAATTCGAGGACGCCGGCAAGCAGGCCGAGCGTCAGCGCGGAAGGCATGCCGAGATACCAGAGCCCGATACCGGTCAGCAGTCCGACGGCAACCATCGCGATCAGCTGACCGCGAAGCCAGAGGCGAAGAGCCGTCTCGGACTCCGTGATGGCCTCGAGCGCAAGGTGGCGTTTGCCCGGCGGAATGAGCTTTACTGCACCTGTGAGATAGAAGCGCGGTTGGGTCGCCAGGAATATGCCGGCGACGATGACCACGATGACGTCGGCGATGCCGCTCCCGATGGACAGAACCGTCGCGGCAAAGGCGGAGAAGCTGCTCCCCCCCGGCGCCTTGATGCTCTGCGCCAGATGCTTGACCTGCTCACCAAGGCCGACGTCACCTAGGCGGGCTTCGACCGTCTTCCAGGCGGCGGGCAGTGTCTCCCTGAGCAGGGCGACCTGCTGCACGACGTGCGAGCCGAACAAAGCGACGAGGCCGATGATGATCGCCAACCCAATAGCGATCGACACGACGATGGCAATGCCCTGCCGGCAGCGCACGAGCTTCTCGATGCGGTCGGCGAAAGCGCGGAAGACCGTCGCAACGACGATCGCGCCGAACAGCATGAGCAGCAGCGTTCGGAGCTGCCAGGCGAGGATGACGAGCGTGGTGAGCCCAAGGACGATGAGCACGCGGCGGACGAAACGCCGCTCGTCGCTCATCGGCGCGGGCTCAGCCATGACTCACGCCGAGGGCCACGTCTCGATGATTTCCACGAAGCGCGTCAGCCATGCATTGGTCTGATGCCCGTCAACGACGCGATGGTCGATGGTGAGCGTCACGTAAGCCATTGGGCGGATCAGGATCGCATCTTGCCCATCGACCTCGCGAACGATGACGCGCTTTTCGAGCTTGCCCACCCCAAGGATCGCCGCCTGCCCCTGGTGCAGGATGATCGGCGCAGCGAGCAGCGAGCCCGATACGCCATGATTGGAAATGGTGAAGCTGCCGCCCGAAACGTCGGTGCGCTCCAGCTTGCCGTCGCGTGCGCGGCGAGTGAGATCTTCCAGCTTCGCCCCGACCTGCTCGAGCGAGAGGCTCGCGACATCCTTCACGACGGGTACGACGAGACCCTTTTCGCCGAGCGCCGTGGCGACGCCGACATCGATGGTCGGGGAGATCGCGATCCGGTCCTTTTCCCACCGCCCGTTGATCGCGGGCGCGACGGCCATCGCTTCGCCAACCGCCTTCACGATGTAGGCGGTGTAGCTGAGCTTTTTGCCCTTGGCCGCAAGCGCTGCCTTGTGCGCCGCTATGGCCGAGAAGTCCGCCTCGAACACGGCGGTGACGTGCGGAGCTTCGCTGACGGCGCGCACCATGTTCTCGGCGATCGTCGTCCGCATTCTATCGTGCGGAATGTCCTGCGCGGAAAATTGCCGCGGCTGAGCGGTTGCGGGCTCGCCCACGCTGACAACTGTCGCGGAGGCGACGAGGCGATCGACGTCCTCGCGCGTGATGCGCCCGTTTCGGCCGGTCCCAGCAATGCGTGAAGGATCGATGCCGTGCTGAAGACAGGCGCGGCGGACGGAGGGTGAAAGACGCGTTTCCTGATCGCCCGATAGCGGCGCCGGCCTTGCGACTGCTCGCTCTGCGACCGAAGGAGCGGCTTCAGCCTTCGGCGCGACCTCGGTCGCCGCTACGTCGTCCGTGGAGATGCGACCCAGGAGCGCACCCGGAACCGCCTCCGCGTCCGTGTCGAGCACGATTTCGGATAGCACACCGGCCGCCGGCGCCGACACTTCCTGCGTGACCTTGTCGGTCTCGATCTCGACGAGTGGATCGTTCTCGGCGACCGCATCGCCAATCTGCTTGAGCCAGGCGCGAACGATCGCCTTCGTGCCCTCCTGCTCGTCGGGAACGCGGACGTCGATCAACTCAGAACCCCACCAGGCGGTCGATCTCGGCGCGGATCCGCTCGACCGACGGGACGGCCCATTCCAGCAGCCGCGGGTGATGCGGGCTTGGGATGTCCGGCATGGTCACGCGCGCGACGGGAGCATCGAGGTCCAGGAAGGCCTCGTCGGCGACTACGGCCGCGATTTCCGCACCGAATCCGCCACTGCGCAGGTCTTCGTGCACGATGAGGCAACGACGAGTCCGGCGGACGCTTTCCAGCACCATCTCCCGATCCCACGGCATGAGCGTGCGCAAGTCGATGACGTCGGCGCTGACGCCCTCGGCGGCCGCTTCGCAACGGGGGACCATCGCGCCCCAGGTGACGATGGTGATCTTGTCGCCTTCGCGCGTCTTCTTCGCCCGGCCGAACGGCAGGACGTAGTCGTCCCCGGGCCACGGGCGGCGCGCCCATGAATCGTCGAGCATTGCGCGATGCTCGAAGAAGATCACCGGATCGTTGCCGCGAAGCGAAGCGCGCAGGAGGCCGACCGCATCCGCGGCGTTCGAGGGCACAGCGACGAGCCAGCCGGGATTGTGGACGAATTCCACCTCGTTGGTCTGGCTGTGCCACGGATCGCCCGTCTTCAGGAACCCGCCCGGCATGCGTACTACGATGGGCGCTGCAAAGCGGTTGCGCGTGCGCCAGCGCATCGTGCCGCAGTCGTGGAGCTGCTCGCTCGCGGGCTCGGCATATTTGCGGAACTGGATCTCGGCCACGGGCATGAGGCCCGCGAGAGCCATGCCGACGGCGCGGCCGATGATGCCTTCCTCGTTGAGCGAGGTGTCGAAGACGCGGTCGCGACCAAACTTCTCCTGCAGGCCCAAGGTGACGGCGTGGACGCCGCCCTTCGGCCCGATGTCCTCACCGAACATCAGGACGCGCTCGTTGGACTCGATCTCCTGCTCGAGCGTGCGGCGGATCGCGGTGACCATGTTGATCCGCTGCCCGTCGGTCGCCGCAACGTCCGTGGACGCCGGAGGAGCCCAACCGGCGTTGATCAGCCCGCCGACTTCCTGAACCTCGTCCTCGAAGAAGACATGGCGCGTGACCTGCTCGGGCTCCGAGGTCGGCCGCTGCTGCGCTTCCGCGAGGGCCGCGCCCACTTCCCAGGCGACCTCCCGCTCCAGCCGCTCCCAATCGTCATCGCCGATCTGGAACTTGGCGCAATGCGACTTCAGCTTGGGCAAGGGATCGCGCACCCATTCGGCCTCGATGAACTCCTTGGACTTGTAGGCCTGCGTGTCCTGAAAGCTGTGTCCTTCAAGACGGGGCACGGTGAGCCGCAGCAGCGCGGGCGCGCGCTTGCGGCGTACGAAGTCGACCGCCTCTTCGGTGAGCTGCGCGGCCTGCCCCGGATCTGTGCCGTCGCCGCCCAGGATCGTGAGACCTTTGAAGCTACCGAGGTTCGCCGCGATGTTGCCGCCTGGCGTCTGATATTCGGACGGAACCGAGATGCCGTAGCCATTGTCCTCGATATAAATGAGAAGCGGCAATTGTTGAGTCGTAGCAATGGTTAGTGCGGACCAAAATCCGCCCGTTGCGCAGCTGGCATCGCCGCCGAGCACCACCGCGATGGCGTCTTCCGGCCCTTCGCCCAGCACCTTGCGCTTGTACTCGATCGCCTGCGCCCACCCGACCGACGGCGTGTATTGGGTCCCCACCCCGCCGGCCATCGGCAAGGCAATCGGCCCATCCGGTCCCGGATGGTTGAAGACGGCGCCGATGTCGCGGCCGTCGGAATATCCTCCAGCGAGACCCATCGGCGACCCAAGCGCGTCGGTCAGCGGAACGCCGAGCGTCAGCAGCAGCGGGCGCGACCGATAATAACCGCCGACCGCATCGCCGCGACGAAGCTGAAGTCCCAGCAGAACCTGCGCGAGATCATGGCCTCGCGCGGAGAATTGGTAGAGGACCTTCTTGGCAGGAACGAGCTCCTGCTCTTCGATCCTGTCGAGTTCGCGGCTGGTCAGAACCCAGCGCGCGACGTCGCGCCAATTCACCTTGGACGATACTTTGCCGGGGTCGCGATCTGCCATGACGAGTTACGCGTTCAACGTCTCGACCACGGCGGCGACAAATCGATCGACCTGCGCGTCGCTGAGGCCGACGACGTTGAAGCGGCCGCTGTCCGCCATGTAGATCGCATGCTTCTCACGCAGCGCCAGCACCTGCTCCTTGCTGACCGGCAGCATGGAGAACATGCCGAACTGGCCGCCGATGTAGGCGAGACGCGGGTCGGCCGACGCGATGCGCTGGCGCACGGCATTGATCCGGTCGCGCATCGCGGAAAGCTCGCCCGGCCAGCGCTGCTTCAGTTCCGGGGTGTCGAGGACGATGCGAACGGCCGCGGCGCCGTGATCGGGCGGCATCGACCACATTTCGCGCGCGCGCTGCGACACGTGCGCCATCGCTCGCGCGGTCGCTTCGGCCGAACCCGTCTTGAGGAACAGCGTCCCGACGCGATCGCGATAGACGCTGAAGTTCTTGTCGCAGCTGTGAGCGGCAATGAGCTCGTCGCAAACGTCGAGCAGGCCGTGCAGGCCGCGGGCATCCTGCTCAAGGCCGCGCGCGAAGCCCTGGTAGGCGATGTCGACGAAGGGAAGCAGGCCGCGCTCGACGACGATGCGCGTGACCTCGTCCCACTGGTCGTCGCTGAGATCGGCGCCGGTCGGGTTATGACAGCAGCCGTGGAGGAGAACGACGTCGCCCGGGCGCCCTTCCTTCAGCGCTGAGACCATTGCGTCGAAACGGATGCTTCCGGCCTCGCGGTCGTAATAGGGATATTCGACGATCTGCAGACCGACCGCGCGAATGATCGGCGGGTGGTTCGGCCAGGTGGGCGTGCCGACGATTACGCGCGCCTGCGGGTTCGCGGTCGCAATCAGCTCGAAGCCGAGACGGAGCGCACCGCAGCCGCCCGGGGTCTGCAAGCCGGCGATGCGGGGGTCTTCAGCGTGCCGGCCGAGCGCGATGGGACGCAGAAGCTCCGTGTAGCGCTTGTCGCCCGCCATCCCGAGGTACGATTTCGACTCTTGGGTATCGACGAGGATCTGCTCGGCTTCCTTGATGACCTTGAGGATCGGCGTCCGGCCTTCGCTGTCCCGGAAAACGCCAACTCCGGCGTCGATCTTTTCTGGCCGCGGATCGGCGTTGCAGAGCGCGATCAGCTGAAGGAGGGAATCGGTCTCGACAGCCGGAAGATCGGCCAGTCCACGAGCGCGAGTATCGGTTTCGGTCAGCATGAAACCGCGCTTAGCGCGGCTACGCGTCGTAATCCACTGCGACGCCCTCTCCGACCGGCACGGACTGGCAGGTGAGGACGTAACCGGCGGCGACTTCTTCGTCCGTAAGGCCGTAGCGCGCAGCCATTTCGACCTTGCCGCTGGTCACTTTGGCTCTGCAGGTGGCGCAGACGCCCGCCTTGCAGGCGAAGGGCGCCGGCAGACCGGACGCACGGGCGCTGTCGAGTATGTTGCTCTCGGTGAAAGCGACGCGGCGCGTGCGGCCATCGAGCGTGACCGACATGGTCGCTCCCGCCGCCTTGGTCTGAAGCTGCGCCATCTCGGCTGCGAGCGCGGCGGAAGGACGGTCGGCGGTGAAGCGCTCGATGTGGATGCGCTCCTTGTCGACGTTCCGGTCGAGCAGGGCGCCCTCCGCCGCATCCATCATCGGACCCGGGCCGCAGATGAACCAGGCGTCGACGCTGGAGGGATCGCCGACCAGGGCCGTGATCGCCACGTCGCAGCGCGCGCGGTCGAGCATACCGTTAAACAGGTCGATGTCGCCCTCTTCCTCGGCGAGAAAATGGTGGAGCGAGAGTCGGCCGACGTAGCGGTCCTTCAGGTCGGCAAGCGCATCGAGGAAGATGATCGAGCTGCTGTCGCGATTGCCGTAAAGCAGGGTGAACTGACTCTCCGGCTCTTCCTTCAGTGTGGTCTTGAGCAGCGACAGGACGGGCGTGATGCCGGAACCGCCCGCGATGCCTACGATGTGACGCCTGGCCGATGGCGCGAACTCAGTCGTGAAGCTGCCGTGCGGTGGCATTACTTCGATCGTGTCACCGGCCTTCAGGGCGTCTCCGACCCAGTTGGAGAACAGGCCGCCGGCGATCCGCTTCACGGTCACCATCCAGTCCTGTTCCTCGGGCGCGGTACAGAGCGAGTAGTTGCGGCGCACTTCCTCGCCGTCGATCGTTGCCTTGAGCGTGAGGTGCTGTCCGGCCTTGAACGCGAAGACCTCCCGCAGATCGACCGGCAGGTCGAAGCGGATCGAGTTGGCTTCGGCGGTCTCCGGAACGATCTCCGCCACCTTCAGCGGGTAGAAATGCGCGCTCATTACCAGGTCGCGTCGGGGTAGGTGCGCGGCAGGAACTGCATCACCGCTAGCAGGTGCCCGAGATGCTCACTGTGGTGGCCGCGGCGGCCGCCGAGGATCGGGCGCTGGTCGGCAGGGACTTCGAGCTTCGCCGCGGCGAGGACGCCCGCGATCGCTGAGCGATATTCGTCTTCGAATTCACGCGGGTCCGGGGCGATGCCGCGATCGATCAACTTCTGAAGCTCGTCATCCACCTCGAACAGCTCCGGGACGAAGCGCCAGTTCCAGTCGAGCCCTTCCGCCATTCGTTGGGCGCTTTCCTCGGTGCCGTCACCCAGGCGGACGACCCACTCGGCCGACAGCTCGCGATGGTAGGCGACTTCCTTCACCGCTTTCGCTGCGAACTCGGCGAGGAAGCGGTCGCTCGACAGTGTCAGGCGCTGGAACAGCATGTGCTGCCACGTCGAGAACAGCAGATGCCGCGCCATCGTGCGTCCGAAGTCGCCGTTCGGCTGCTCGACGAGCAGGCAGTTCCGAAAGTCGAGAACGTCGCGGTGGAACGCCAGCTTGTCACCGTCGCCCGCCTCCTCCAGCAAATGCGTGGCTTGTCCGATCAGGTCGAGCGACAGGTTTGCAAGGCTGAGGTCGACCTCCAGCACCGGCGCATGGCCGCACCATTCGCTGAGGCGCTGACCCAGGATCAGCGAGTCGTCGCCGAGGCGGAGCAAATAGTCGAAGCGCGCGGCATCCGGCTCCCCGGCGGACGGCGCGTCGAAACTGCCCTTCCCGGTCGCTCCGGTCGGCAGGTCGATCGGCGGCAGCGAAGCCATCAGATGTGCTTCACCTCGTCCGGGATGTCGTAGAAGGTCGGGTGCCGATAGATCTTGTCGGCCGCCGGCTCGAACAGCGCGCCCGCCTGCTCAGGGTCGGAGGCAACGATCTCCGCCGAGGGGACGACCCAGATGCTCACGCCTTCCTGGCGCCGCGTGTACGTGTCGCGCGCGTGGCGGAGCGCGAGCTCCGCGTCAGGAGCATGAACGCTGCCAAAGTGGCGATGCGAAAGACCGCCCTTGGTACGGACGAAGACTTCCCAGAGCGGCCAGTCATGGCTCACGCCGCCTTCCTTTCGCGGCGCTTGGCTTCATGCGCGGCAGCCGCGTCGCGGACCCAGGCGCCGTCTTCCCAGGCCTTGCGCCGAGCTTCCATGCGCTCCTTGGCGACCGGCCCCTCGCCGCGAACGACCGAGTAAAATTCCTCCCAGTCGACCTCGCCGAAGTCGTAGCCGCCTTTTTCCTCGTTCCACTTGAGGTCGGCGTCGGGGACGGTCAGCCCGAGGAAGTCGGCCTGCGGAACGGTGATGTCGACGAACTTCTGGCGGAGCTCGTCATTGGTCTCGCGCTTGATCCGCCAGCGCATCGACTGCGCCGTGTTGGGGCTGTCCGCGTCGGGCGGGCCGAACATCATCAGCGACGGCCACCACCAGCGGTTGAGCGCGTCCTGCGCCATCCGCTTCTGCTCGGCCGTGCCGTTCGCCATGGCAATCATGATTTCGTAGCCCTGGCGCTGGTGGAAGCTCTCTTCCTTGCACACTCGCACCATAGCGCGGGCGTAGGGACCGTAGCTCGTCCGCTGCAGCGGCACCTGGTTCATGATCGCGGCGCCGTCGACCAGCCAGCCGATCGCGCCGATGTCCGCCCAAGTGAGCGTCGGATAGTTGAAGATGGTCGAGTACTTAGCCTTGCCGCTGTGCAGCGCCTCGATCATCTGGTCGCGGCTCGTGCCGAGCGTCTCGGCAGCGCAATAGAGGTAGAGCCCGTGTCCGGCCTCGTCCTGCACCTTGGCGAGCAGGATCGCCTTGCGCCGCAGAGACGGAGCGCGAGTGATCCAATTGCCCTCCGGAAGCATGCCGACGATTTCGCTGTGCGCATGCTGCGAGATCTGCCGCGTCAGCGTGCGGCGATAGGCCTCGGGCATCCAGTCCTTGGGCTCGATGAACTCGTCCGCCGCGACGCGCGCCTCGAAAGCTTCGAGGAGCTTGGGGTCCTCGAGGTTCTCGATCTTCGCCGTCTTCTGAAGCTCGGTCGTATACATGGCGTGCGATGTACCTCTGTCAGCCTTAACGTTCAAACATCGACAACAGCACCGCCTATGGTGCGGGAATAGCCGGTGAATTCGGCGATCGGGCGACCGTCCGCCGTTCTGACGAACACTCTCGTCACGCCACTCCGGCCAACGCGTGTGGTCTCCTCGGCTTCGGCGATCAGGGTCTCGCCTTCCTTTGCCGCATCCAGGAAGACGATGGATGCCTGAGCGGCCACGGTCCGCACGTTTCCGCCATTGCAGGCATAAGCGAACGCCGTGTCGGCCAGGCTGAACACGATCCCGCCATGCGCGATGCGATGCCCGTTCAACATGTCCTCGCGCAGCGTCATTCGGATTCGGGCGTAGCCGAGCCGGGCCTCCTCGATCTCAATGCCCCACGCCGGCCCTGTGCCTTCCGACGCGAGCATCTCATGCGCCACGCGATCGGCGAGATCGTCCGCGTCCACCTTTCCTCCCCTTGACCGGGCCGTCACCTTGCTTCTTCCCTGCCGGGAAATCGGGGAGAGCGCCATGGGCGAGTACGAGCACATCATCTTCGAACAGGAGGACGGCGTTGCGCGCATCACGCTGAACCGTCCGGACCGCCTCAACAGCTTCACCGCCGCGATGCACCAGGAAGTTCGCGACGCACTACGCGAGCATGTCGGCGACGCGCGTGTGATCGTCCTGACGGGTGCAGGTCGCGGCTTCTGCGCCGGGCAGGACCTCAACGATCGTGCGGTGACGACCGAGGAACATCCGATCGACCTCGGCATGACCGTCGAGACGTGCTGGAATCCGCTGATCCGGCGGCTGACCAGCATGCCGCAGCCGGTAATCGCGCGCGTCAACGGCGTCGCCGCCGGCGCAGGCGCCAATGTCGCGCTCGCCTGCGACATCGTCGTGGCGGCCCGGTCGGCGAAGTTCATCCAGAGCTTCTCGGCCATCGGCCTAATTCCGGACAGCGGCGGCACCTGGATCCTTCCCCGCCTCCTCGGCCATGCCCGCGCCCTCGGGCTGGCGCTGACCGGAGACCCGCTTCCGGCAGAGACGGCTGAGGAATGGGGCATGATCTGGAAGTGCGTCGACGACGAAGCTCTCGACGATGAGGTGGACGCCTTGGCGCGAAAGCTGGCATCGCTCCCGCCGCTTGGGCTGGCAGCGATCAAGGAAATGATGCGCGCGAGCTGGGGGCACACGCTCGACGAAGAACTCAATCACCAGCGCGATCGCATGCGTCGCCTTGGCTACACCGCCGACTATCGCGAAGGGGTCGCTGCTTTCCTGGAGAAACGGCAGCCGAATTTCGTCGGACGCTGATCGGTCCGATCCGGATGCGCTCCCGAATGCCAGTCAGTCGGGCGCGCGCTACTCACCGGCCATGCGGCTTCACCACATGGTCCTACTGGCCTGTCTTCTGATCGGCGTGTTTTGAGGGCCTAGCCCTCGATCACGACTTCCGTGCCGAGCTTCGTCAGCCCGTACAGCTTTTCGGCGAACTTCATCGGCATGCGAATGCAGCCGTGGCTCGCCGGATAGCCCGGGTTATTCCCGCCGTGGAACGCGATGCCGTACTCGTCGATTCGCTGCATGAAGGGCATCGGCGCGTTGCCGTACTTCTTGGAGCGGTACATCGGCCGCTTCTCCTGAATCTTCCAGAAGCCCAGCGGCGTGACCATCCCCGTCTTGGCGCTCGAGATCGACGCAGCGCCGACCAACACATCGCCGCGATAGGCGTAGGCAGTCTGAGTCACCAGATCCACGACGATCTTGGGATCGCCTTCCTTCGGCACGCTCTCGGCCCAAACGTAGTTGCCGGGCGTGAGCCAGGCGCGACCGAACGTATCGACCATCGCCTTGTGCGCTTTCTCGGAAAATCCGTTGGTCCAGCGATACGGAACCGGCTGCGGTTCCGGCTGCGCAATCACCGGCGCAACAGGTGGCGGCGGCGCCGTTTCGCAGCCCGCTAAAAGAGCGGCGCTAACCACCGCTAAACCCTTGATCAGTTTATGCATTTTTAACCCGCATCTGGCCTTCGCGGGAGGTAGGATTGCCGCAACTTTTCGGGTTGCACAAGCGCGATCAGCTTTTCCGGCTGACCGCCTCGCTGAACTTGCCTCGCAGCCAGTGTAGGAAGATGAGCATCAGCGCCGTAGCAGCCGTATCCGCGATCCAGTCGAGTGGATCGCTATCGCGGTGCAGCGAGGGCACATATTGCACCAGCTCGATGAACGCTCCGAAGAGCGACAGCCCGGTGCCGAGATAGACCGGGCTCGTCGTCGGGTAAGCGAAGGAGGCCAAGGCAGCCAGCGTCAGGAACGCTGCAATGTGCTGGACCTTGTCGGACGGCGCTCCGGGCACCTCCGGCGGGTGCGGCAGGATCGCCATGACGAATGCGAACAAGGCCGCGGCCCAGAAAGCGATGCGAAGAATCGCGAGGCGACGCTGCGGGCTCATGACCTGCGTAACTAGGGACCGCCAGCCGCGAGTTGAAGCGCGGATTCGTCGGAAGTGGATTGCGTCGCCGCATTGCTGCTCCCAATGACGGCGCGACAGAGGTGAGGCGATGAAGACCGTTCAGCTACTCAACTACGCGCTCGACAGCTGGACGCCCGGCGGAGGCCAGCTCGCGGAAATCGCCAGCGCCATCGACGGGTCGCCGGTTGCAACGACCAGCTCGGGCGGCCTGGATTTCGGCGGCATGCTCAAGCACGCCCGTGAAGTCGGCGGCCCGGCACTGCGCAAGTTGACCTTCCACGAACGCGCGCGGATGCTGAAGGCGCTCGGTCAGGCGATCATGGCGCGCAAGGAAGAGCTGTACGAGCTCAACTATTTGACCGGCGCCACGCGCAAGGACGGATGGATCGATATCGAGGGCGGCGCGGGCACGCTCTTTTCCTTCTCGTCGAAGGGCCGGCGCGAGCTTCCGGACGCGCATGTGCTGATGGATGGGGCGCTCGAGCCGCTGTCGAAGAACGGCACGTTCGTCGGCCAGCACATCTACACATCGCTGCAGGGCGCGGCGGTTCACATCAATGCCTTCAACTTTCCCGTCTGGGGCATGCTGGAAAAGCTCGCCCCTACCCTGCTTGCGGGCGTGCCGGCGATCGTGAAGCCCGCGTCGGCGACCGCTTATCTGACCGAAGCGGCGTTCCGGGTGATGATCGAGAGCGGCGTGCTGCCAACGGGCGCCGTCCAGCTGATCGTCGGAGGAGTCGGCGACCTGTTCGATCATCTGACGGGACAGGACGTCGTCAGCTTCACGGGATCGGCGTCGACGGCACTCAAGCTGCGCACGCATCCCGTGGTGATGCGCGAGTCCGTGCGCTTCATAGCCGAGCAGGACAGCCTAAACGCCTCGGTGCTTGGGCCCGACGCAGCGCCGGGCACGCCGGAATTCGACCTGTTCGTCCGCGAGGTCGCGATCGAGATGACGGTGAAGGCTGGGCAGAAGTGCACCGCGATCCGTCGCGCGATGGCCCCGGCGCAATATCTCGATGCGGTGCAGGAGGCCTTGGCAGACCGGCTTGCAAGCACAAAGGTCGGGGATCCGCGGGCCGAGGACACGCGGATGGGCGCACTCGTCAGCACCGCGCAGCGCGAAGATGTGCGCCAGAAGATCGCCGAACTCGAAGCGGCCGGCGCCCGCATCGTCGCGGGAGATCCGGCGGCCGAGCCAGCACTCGCAGGCGGCGCTTTCCTTTCACCCGTGCTGCTACGCGCCGACGATCCATGGGCGACCCAAGCCGTCCACGACGTGGAGCCGTTCGGGCCGGTGTCCACGATC